>NZ_QJUA01000040.1 GCF_003254575.1 Mycobacterium kyogaense
AGCCTCCGCCGCCAAAACCGCCGCCGAACCCTCCGCCGCCGAACCCTCCGCCGCCGAAGCCGCCGCGCATCGCACCGGAGAGCACGTTGCCCAGGATGATGCCGCCGATCACCGCGCCCATCTGGCCGCCGCTACCACCGCCGCCGTAGGGCCCGTTGAAATGCTGCTGCGCGGCCAGCACGTCGTTGTTCGCCAGCTGCTGTGCCTGCGCGGCGAGCATCGCCGCCCCGTTCGCATGCGCGATCGCCTCGTTCAGGTTGCCGGCTCGCTTGTCCTGCGCCGCTTGCAGTTGCCGCACCGCCTCCGACAACCGGGTGCGCGCTTCGGGGCCGATGACGCCGCGCCGGGTGTCGATGTAGTCCGACACCGCCCGCACCCGCGACTGCGCCGTGAACAGTGCCTGATCGTAGGTGCGGGTCAAGCGCGCGATGGTTTCCCGCTCCTCGGCGACGTCGGCGAGCAACCGGTCGAGTTCGGCGTCGGCCTGGGTGAGCCGGGTGAACGTACCCAGGGGATCGCTGGCGCCATCGGCCTGCGCGTGCGCCACCGCCGCCACCGCCGCGTCGCGGGCGGCGCCGAGTTGGGTTGCGACGGCGATGTTGCCTTGCGCCAGTTGGGTTCCTGCAGCCGTGATGCCGTTCTGCGCATCGGCGATCGCGGCGGGCAGGCCCGCCACCGCCCGGTTGATGTCGGTGGCGGCGCTGTCGACCGCATCGAGCAGTGTGCGCGCCTGGCCCAGTGCGGCCTCGGCGGCGTGGATCGCATCGACGAGCCCGCCCTGGCGGTCCGCGGGCCGGGCGACCAGGGCGCGCCCCGAGTCGATGTTCTGTTCGGCGAAGGTCAGTCGCTGTCGTGCCTCGTCGATGTTGTCGGCCACCGAGACCAGCGCGCTCTCGGCGAATTGGGTTTTCAGTCGGGTCAGGGTCTGGTTCGCCGGCTCGATGCGCGCGGTCAGGTCGACCACCTGCTGGGTGAGGGTGTCGAGCCGGCTGGGGGCGTTGATCACCAGATCGCGCAGCTGTGCGAACGCCTCGCGCTGGGCTTCGAGTTCGCGGTCGGCCTTGGCGGCGGCGACGACGACGCGGGTCAGTAGATCGCGCTGCTGCTGGGGCGTCTCGGGGATGGCGTCGTCGAGGATGTGGCGCACGTTGAGTGCCTGCGCCAGCGTGGTCTTGGCCGCGGCCACCGCAGCCGTGAACGCGGCGGTGTCCTGCTCTCCGAATTCCTCCACGGCGAGCGCCAATTCGCTCTCGCTGGTGCGCACGGCGTTGTCGACCTCGACCACGATGCGGCGAGACAGGTCGTCGAGTGCCTCCAGCGAGACACCGGCGAGCGCCGCCGGATCGGACGGGTCGACACGCTGCGCGGCGGCGATCTCGGCCTCGCGACGCTTCGCCCGCCGCCTGCGCTGCCACAGCACGAGGATCACGACGCCCAGCGCGATGACGCCCAAAGCGATCACCAGGCCCAGCCAGCTGCTGCCGGAGGTGCCGCTGTTGGCGAGCCCGTTCGCGGCAGCCACCGCAGCACCGGCCCAGTCCTGTTTGCGCAGCAGCGGCTCCACGTCGTTGCGGCGCAGCGTGTCGACGTCCACGCTGCCTACCGCCTCGGTCGGGGCGAGCAGCGCGTAGGCCCGGTCTACGGTCGCCACCGCAAGAATCGCGTCGGAACTTCCCAGATCACTCTGTCGGTAGGTGGCCTGTGCCCAGCTCTGCGCGTCCTGACCCGAGAAGTTGTCGACGTAGACCACCCACAGCCGGATCTGCCGATCATTGTAGAGCCGGTCGATGGCGTTCTGCACCTGCGTCGTCTGCGCGGGATCGAGCGCGCCGGCCTGATCGGTCAGATAGGTCGGCAGACGCAGCGGTGCGGTGGCGCTCGCCGCCGGCGCCAGCAGGCCCGCCGCGATCCACAGGACGGCGAGCAGGCCGAGCGAACGAGCAATGCGCATGCCCTCAATCTAGTGCTCGCAGGGCTGGCAGACTGTGCCCCGGTGAACCGAACAGAACGCTACGACGCGGCGGACCGGGAGCGGCGGGTAGCCGAGCCCGCGAAGAGCGCCGCGCTGCCCGGAACCGACTCCGAGCACCGCTCGGATTTCGCCCGGGATCGCGCTCGCGTCCTGCACTGCGCTGCGCTGCGCCGGCTGGCCGACAAGACCCAGGTGGTGGGTCCCCGCGAGGGGGAGACGCCGCGCACCCGGCTGACCCACTCACTGGAAGTGGCGCAGATCGGCCGCGGGATGGCGATCGAACTCGGCTGTGACCCCGACCTGGTCGACCTCGCGGGGCTGGCCCACGACATCGGTCATCCGCCGTACGGGCACAACGGCGAACGCGCCCTCGACGAGATCACCAAGACGTTCGGGGGTTTCGAGGGCAACGCGCAGAACTTCCGGATCCTGACTCGGCTGGAGCCCAAAGTCCTTGACGCGCAGGGGCGCAGCGCCGGCCTCAACCTGACCCGCGCGTCGCTCGACGCGGTCACCAAGTATCCGTGGCCGCGGATCGGGGAGCGCCGCAAGTTCGGTTTCTACGGCGACGACATGGCCGCCGCGGAGTGGGTGCGGGCCGGGGCGCCTGCCGAGCGGCCCTGCCTGGAGGCCCAGGTGATGGACTGGGCCGACGATGTCGCGTACTCGGTGCACGACGTCGAGGACGGGGTGATGAGCGGGCGCATCGACCTGCGTGTGCTGGCCGACCCCGATGCCGCCGCGTCGCTGGCCCATGTGGGCGCGGGGTCCTTCCCGACGCTGACCCCGGACGACCTGATGGCCGCCGCCGAGCGGCTGTCCCGGGTCCCGGTGGTGGCGGCGGTCGGCAAGTTCGACGGCACTCTGGGCGCGTCGGTGGCGCTGAAGACCCTGACCAGCGAGTTGGTCGGCCGGTTCGCGAACGCGGCCGTCACCGCCACGACGGCGACGGCGGGGCCTGGTCCGCTGCAGCGCTTCTCCGCAGATCTCGAGGTGCCTGTCCTGGTCCGCGCCGAAGTGGTGCTGTTGAAGACCCTTGCACTTCAATTCATCATGTCGGACCACCGGCATCTGCAGATCCAGTCCGATCAGCGCATCCTGATCCAGGAGGTCGCGCTGGCGTTGTGGGGGCAGGCCCCGGGCAGCCTCGACCCGCAATTCGCCGCCGAGTTCGTCGCCGCCGAGGACGACGGTGCGCGGCTGCGGGTGGTGGTCGACCAGATCGCCTCGTACACCGAAGGACGGTTGGAACGAGTGCACGAAGCCCGGACCCCGCGCCCTCTAGACTGACCGCGTGGCGGGCGACGGTACGCGGGGACGGGGCAGGATCCCCGATCGCGACATCGCCGCCATCCGGGAGCGCGTCAACATCGACGACGTCGTCGGCGACTACGTGCAGTTGCGCCGCGCCGGTGCCGATTCGCTCAAGGGCTTGTGCCCCTTCCACGACGAGAAGTCGCCGTCGTTCCACGTCCGCCCCAATCACGGGCATTTCCACTGTTTCGGCTGTGGTGAGGGTGGCGACGTCTACGCGTTCCTGCAGAAGATCGAGCATGTCAGCTTCGTCGAGGCCGTCGAACTGCTCGCCGACCGGGTCGGCTACACGGTCACCTACACCGGCGCGTCGACCACCAACGTGCAACGCGACCGGGGGAGCCGTAGCAGGCTGCTGGCCGCCAACTCGGCCGCGCAGGAGTTCTACGCCGAGGCGCTGCAGAGCGCTGAAGCCGCACCGGCCCGCCAGTATCTGATCGACCGCAACTTCGACGCCGAGGCCGCCGCCAAATTCGGCTGTGGCTTCGCCCCGTCGGGCTGGGACACGCTGACCAAGCATCTGCTGCGCAAGGGCTTCGAGTTCAAGGAGCTCGAGGCCGCGGGTCTGTCGCGGGAGGGTCGCCGCGGCCCGATGGACCGGTTCCACCGCCGGCTGCTGTGGCCCATCCGCGCCAGCGGCGGGGAGGTGATCGGCTTCGGGGCGCGTCGGATCTTCGACGACGATCAGATGGAAGCCAAGTACGTCAACACACCCGAAACCGTGCTGTACAAGAAGTCAGGGGTGCTGTTCGGGCTCGATCTGGCCAAGCGGGACATCGCGAAGGCGCATCGCGCCGTCGTCGTCGAGGGCTACACCGATGTGATGGCCATGCATCTGGCGGGGGAGACCACCGCGGTCGCGTCGTGCGGCACGGCCTTCGGCGACGGCCATCTGGGGCTGCTGCGCCGGTTGATGATGGACGACAACTGGTATCGCGGCGAGTTGATCTTCGTCTTCGACGGGGACGCGGCGGGGCAGGCGGCCGCGCTGAAGGCCTTCGACGGGGATCAGCAGGTGTCCGGGAAGTCTTTTGTAGCAGTGGCTTCCGACGGGATGGACCCCTGCGATCTGCGGTTGAAATCCGGCGACGCGGCGCTGCGGGATCTGGTGGCTCGGCGCATCCCGATGTTCGAGTTCGCGGTCCGCAGCCTCATCCCGGCGGGGGACGTGCTCGACAACGATCCGCAGGCGCAGGTCGACGCCCTGCGCCGGTGCGTGCCGCTGGTCGCCCGCATTCGGGACTACGCGCTGCGAGACGAGTACGCGCGGCGGTTGGCGGGCTGGACGGGGTGGCTCGACGAGGCGCAGGTGCTCGGCCGGGTGCGCGAGGAAGCCGCCAAGCGGGGGATGCCGGACCGGTCGCGCCGCCGTGGGGCGACCAGGTCCGAGACGGGGCGCGATCAGATGCCCGATCAGACCACCCGGTCGCGTCCGGCCGACGGCGCCACCCGGCCCAACCCGGCCGATCCGACGCTGTGGCCGCAGCGCGAGGCCCTCAAATCCGCGCTGCAGTATCCGGCGCTGGCCGGTCCGGTGTTCGACTCGCTGGCCGCGGAGAGTTTCACCCATCCCGGGTACACCGCGGTACGGGCTGCGATCGAGGCTGCGGGCGGCACCGCGGGTGGCCTGAGCGGGGCCCAGTGGATCGAAGCGGTCCGAGAACACGCAGCCAGTCCGGCAGCGGCGAGCCTGGTCAACGAGCTCAGCGCGGAGGCGATCAACGCCGACGACGAGCGGCTGCCCCGCTACATCGGGAGCGTGCTGGCTCGACTGCAGGAAGTGTGGATCGGCCGCCAGATCGCCGAGGTCAAATCGAAACTGCAGCGGATGTCGCCGGTCGAGCAGGGCGACGAGTATCACGCGCTGTTCGGGGACCTGGTCGCGATGGAGGCCTACCGGCGCAGCCTGCTCGAACAGGCAAGTGGTAACGACCTGACTGCATGATCGGGCGCGCCGGGTTATGGTGTGTGCGTCAGCAGTCGGGGAGAAGGCGAGTTGTCTGTGATGTCCGTGCCCACCATTCGCACCCACGCAGCGCGACTGATCGTCGGCGCCGTCGCTGCCGCGGCTGTCGCCGCCCCGATGTACGCATCGCTGACCAGCCCCGAGGCCACTGCGCAGGCCGGCCCGAAGTGTCTCGCCTGGTTCGGCAATCAGGAAGACGGCCACTGCCTCGGCTACTCGAACGGCACTCCCGCGGCGATCGGCACGCCGGGCGTCGCGTTCGGCAACGGTGGTATCACCACCGGGCCGCTGCTGCCCGGGACGTCGTTCAACTCCAACTTCGGCTAGCGCTTCTCGCCTGCCGCCCGCCGCTCGACCTGCCCAGGCCCGTACACCTCGGTGCCGGGGTCGATCGGCGTGACTTCCACCATCGCCGGATCGGGTGACACCCGTTCGGCTATCTTGCGCCGTCCCGCGTCGATCACCGCGCGGGCGGCGGGGCTGCCCGTGACGGCACGGTAGGTGCCGGCGAGCTGTTCGTATCGCTGCCGTCCGGCCTTGGTGCCCAACACGTAGCCGACGGCCGCAACGGCGACATACCCGATCACAGGACTCCTCCAGAGCACTCTCGCGAGGCGGCGCACTACCGATTCCGCGCCACTCGTCTCGTGTCCATCCTGCCTCACGAACAGGGGTGCGCGCCCGGCCGGCAACGCATTGGCAACCGCGGCCCGCCGTAGGCTAGAGTGCTCTCTGGCCCGCGGCGCACAGTCTGCGGGAGGTGCAATCCCCTGTAGCTCAATTGGCAGAGCATTCGGCTGTTAACCGAAGGGTTGCTGGTTCGAGTCCAGCCGGGGGAGCAAGAGTTCTCCACACCGGGCGCCCGCGATGAGTGCGGCGCGGGGCAGTCTGACATCCATGGGAAAACTCATCTACGGCTTCACCGTCTCGGTGGACGGCTACATCGCCGACGCGAACGGCTCGATCAACTGGAGTACCCCGAGCGACGAGCTGCACCAGTACTGGAACGACTTCGAACGCGAGACCGCGTTGTCGTTCTACGGACGACGGCTCTACGAGCTGATGTCCGCGTACTGGCCGACTGCCGACGAGGCCCCGGATGCGGAGCCGCTGATCGTCGACTTCGCCCGTGTCTGGCGGGACATGCCCAAGGTGGTGTTCTCCCGAACCCTGGCATCCGTCGACTGGAATTCCCGCCTGGAACGCGGTGACCCGGTCGAGGTGGTCCGCAGGCTGAAGGCGGACACCGACGGTCAGATGGAGATCGCCGGTGCGACGCTGGCCGCGCCGGTGGTGCAGGCGGGTCTGGTCGACGAGTTCCGGATCGTCGTCGCACCCGTCGCCGTGGGCGGCGGCACGCCGTTCTTCCCGACCCTGCCGTCATGGATCTCGCTGCGGCTGCTGGAGAACCGGACATTTCCGGGCGGCACGGTCCTGTTGCGCTACGAGGCCCGCTGAGGCGGCCTGCCTATTGTTGAACCCATGCGTTTTTCGCCGGTCCTCATGGTGATGAGCACAGCGCTGCTCAGCGCGTGCGGGTGGAGCCCGCCCAGCCCGGCGCCGACGAGCACTCAGGCCTGCGGCCCCGGCCCGGACGCGCAAGCGGTCGCCACGGAGATCTCGATGTTGCCGCAGGCGTCCTGGACCGAGAGCGCCCGCGGGCACGCGGCGGACTGCCGGCTGAACTGGGTGGTGGTCAGCTCCGGCGCCGCGTCGGACAGCCCGCAGCAGGTGCTGTTCTTCGATGGCGACAAAGGCATCGGCTCCCCGACACCGGAGCCGCGGCCCTACATCAGCGTCGTCGCACAGGGCGATCACGATGCCCGCGTGCAGTATCAGTGGCGGCAGGGCGCCGATGCGGCGTGCTGCCCCACCGGAGTGGGGACAGCACGCGTCACGCTCGAAGAGGGCCGGCTGACGATTCTCGACCCCATCCCCGGGCCCTGACTCAGATCACGCCTGCGGAGGTCGCATCCTGACGGGTGTGCTCGTCGGCGTCCGGGATGTGTTCGGGGTGCAGCATCTCGGCGTACCGCAACTGCTCGGGGATGCCGAAGCCGTCGACCAACAGTTCGGCGTAGGGCCGAAGCCGCTTGCAGCGGTCGTTGATCGCGCGGGTGACGGCCTTGGCGCGTTCGGTGGACAGGTAGCGGTGCTCGACGAACCACGACTTGTCCTCTTCGATCACGGTCAGTGCGTACAGGTCGCACACCAGGCCGAGGATCTCGCGCGCGGTCCGGTCGTGGCAGGAGTCGATGCCGGCGACGAACGCTTCGAACACGATGCGGTCGATGTGGGCCTGCGCCACGTGAAGCACGTGGTCCTGCACGGAGTTGAACGCCTCGAACGCGCTCATCTCCTTGGACTTGCTCTGCAGCCGCCGCGCCACCGATGAGGTCATGTACTCCTCACGGTCCTCGAGCATCTTGGCCTGGGTGCCGCGGTTGAAGAGGCTGCCCTCTTCCTCGTTGTCCTGCCGGGAATCCAGGACTGTCTGCATGATCGTCTGTGCCGCAGTGCGTTTGAGCACCCGCTCGCCGGCGAATCGGGCCGCGAAGCCGACCCACTCGACCGGGCTCATGCCCTTGATGTCGTCGGCGTAGGCGGTCAGCAGTTCCTTGGCCACCAGCTGGAACAACACGTGGTTGTCACCTTCGAAGGTGGTGAACACGTCGGTGTCGGCCTTGAGCGCGATGAGGCGGTTCTCGGCGAGATAGCCGGCGCCACCGCATGCTTCGCGCGCCTCCTGAATGGCGCGGGTCGCGTGCCAGGTGTTGGCGGCCTTGAGGCCCGCGGCCCGGGATTCGAGTTCGCGCTGCTCTTCTGGGTCCGGGTCGTCGGCGGTCTGCAGCTCATGGCACTTGGCCACCAGCTCGTTCTGCGCGAACTGCAGCGCATACGAGCGGGCGATCAACGGGAACAGGCGCCGCTGGTGGATGAGATAGTCCATCAAAAGCACCTCGCCGCCGTCGGGGTCGGAGAACTGGCGACGCTGCAGCGCGTAGCGCGTCGCGATGTCCAGTGCGACGCGGCCGGCGGCGCCGGCGCTGCCGCCGACGGTGACCCGTCCGCGGATCAGGGTGCCGAGCATGGTGAAGAAGCGCCGGTTCGGGTTCTCGATCGGGGAGCTGTAGGTCCCGTCCGCTGCGACGTCGGCGTACTTGTTGAGCAGGTTGTCGCGGGGGATGCGCACGTTGTCGAACTGGATGCGGCCGTTGTCGACACCGGGCAGGCCGCCCTTGTAGTGGCAGTCCGACGTCGTGACACCGGGCAGGTCGTCACCGGCCTCGTCGCGAATGGGCACGACGAAGCAGTGCACGCCGTGACCTTCGCCGTCCGGGGTGATCAGCTGTGCGAAAACCGTTGCGAATCGCGCGGTTTGAGCCGCACCGCCGATGTAGTCCTTGCGCGAGGATGGCGTGGGGGAGTCGATGACGAACTCTTCGGTGGCCGGGTCGTAGGTGGCGGTCGTCTCCAGGGACTGGACGTCGCTGCCGTGGCCCGTCTCGGTCATCGCGAAGCAGCCGAGCACCTCGAGGTCGATGAGCTTCTTGACGTAGGCCTCGTGATGACGCTCGGTGCCGAGGTTTTCGATCGCACCGCCGAACAGGCCCCACTGCACGCCCGCCTTGACCATCAGCGACAGATCGCTCATCGCGAGCATCTCGATCTGTGTGACGGCGGCTCCGACGTCTCCGTTTCCGCCGTGCTCCTTCTTGAAGCCGTCCTCGGCGGCGCCGCGAGCGGCCATGATCCGCATCTGCTCGGCGACCTTGGTGCGAGCGATGACGGTGTTCGGGGTGTAGTGCGGTCGGAAGATGTCGTTGCTGAGTTCCTTGCGCAACGCGTTCTTGGTGTCTCGCCAGCGGCCGTCGAGGCAGTTCCGTAGATGCTCCGCAGTGGTGGTCATATGTCGACGGTAGCCCGCGAAACCGTCGGACAAACTGTGATGTCACAAACCCGTCCGAAGCCGGTCCGAACCCTCCGGTGACTCGAGCCCGGGCCGCGGCGTTCAATGGTCGCCATGACCGAGTCAACGGGGGAGCAGGCCGGAGTGCACGTCGAGGATCATCGGCACGCCGATGTGACCGGCGGGTGGCTACGCGCCGCCACGTTCGGAGCGATGGACGGCCTGGTGAGCAACACCGCGCTGATCGCCGGTGTGGCCGCGAGCGCCTCGGCGCACACCGTCGTGATCAGCGGCGTGGCGGGGCTGCTGGCCGGCAGCTTCTCGATGGCGCTCGGCGAGTACACGTCGGTCACGACGGCCAACGAGCAGATCGACTCCGAGGTGCATGTGGAGCGGAAATCCTTTGCGCGCCAACCCGAGGTGGAGCAGGCGGAGCTGGTGGCCAAGCTCGTGGCGCTCGGGATGTCCGCCGAGACGGCGGCCAAGGCGTCGGAGGAAATCCACCAGGACGATCACAAGGCGATCAACTTCCATCTGATCCAGGAGCTCGGGGTCGACCCGCAGGACAAGCCGTCACCGTGGCTGGCGGCCGGCTCGTCGTTCGTGATGTTCGCGATCGGCGCGATCATCCCGCTGATCCCGTATCTGCTCGGCTACGAATCGCTGTGGGCCGGCCTGGCTTTCGGCGGCGCGGGGCTGCTGCTGGCGGGAGCTGCAGCAGCCCGCATCACCCGCCGCTCACCGATCGTCGGCTCGGCGCGGCAGCTGACGTTCGGCGCGGTCGCGATCGGCGCGACCTACCTCGTCGGTCACCTGATCGGCGTCGCCGCGACCTGAACGCTCAGCTCTCGTTGCCCACGGTGACGGCCTGGGCCTCGTCGCGCAGCTCCTCGAGCTCGGTTTCCTCGTCGTCGATGTGGGTGAGATGCCGCCGCGATGCGGTCAGCACCAGCGCGCCCAGGAGGACCGCTCCCGCGCCGACCCAGAACGGCAGGTGCGCGCTCACCTGCTCGCCGAGCACGCCGGCGAGCCACGGGGCGACGGCGGCGCCGGAGAACCGCATGAAGCTGTAAGCGGCCGACGCGACTCCGCGTTCCACCGGGGCGGCCTTCATCACGGTCTCGGTGATCAGCGTGTTGTTGATGCCGATCCACAGCCCCGCCACGACGACGCAGGCAGCCAGGACGGCCTTGTGGTCGGTCCACACCGCCATCGCGGCCAGCGTGACGGTCATCAACAGCAGGTTGACCACCAGCGTGCGCACGGTGCCGAAGCGGTGCTGCAGCCGGGGGGCGACGAACACCGAGGTGAAGGCCAGGGCCAGGCCCCAGCCGAAGAAGATCAGCCCGATCTCCTGTGCGCCCATGTCGAGGGGGAACGGGGTGAACGCCAGCAGCGTGAAGAAACCGAAGTTGTAGAGCAGTGCCGTGACGGCGACGCCCAGCAGGCCGCGGTGTGCGAGTGCCCGGAAGGGGTCGGCCAGCGTGGTGGCCCGGGCTGCCGGCGGCGTGGCGGGGAGCAGGAAGGTGGTCACCACCAGCGCGATGGCCATCAACACCGAGACTCCGAAAAACGGTCCGCGCCAAGAGATCTCACCGAGGACGCCGCCCACGAGCGGGCCGACGGCGATGCCGAGACCCAGTGCCGCCTCGTACAGGATGATCGCCTGGGCCACCGATCCGCGCGCCGAGCTGACGATCGTCGCCAGTGCGGTGGCGATGAAGAGCGCGTTGCCCAAGCCCCACAGTGCCCGCCAGCCGACGATGCCCATCACGGTGTCGGAGAGTCCGGCCAGTCCCGCGCCGGCGATGATGATGACCAAACCGATCAGCAGCGTGCGCTTGGGGCCGATCCGGCTGGACACCACACCGGTGATCAGCATCGCGACGCCCATCACGGCCATGTAGCTGGTGAACAGCAGGGAGACCTGGGACGGGGAGGCGTTCAGGTTGTCGGCGATGGGCTTGAGGATCGGGTCGACGAGACCGATCCCCATGAACGCGACGACGGACGCGAACGCGACGGCCCAGACGGCCTTGGGTTGACGCCACATCTGTGTATCGGCAGACACAGCCGAATCACTCCTTTCGATCAGTGAGACGTTCAGTGCACGGTCAGTGCGATACCGCCGAGGACGTGGCCTCGTCGATGAGACGGCGCAGCACGCCGACCGCTTCGGTCAGGCAGGCGCGGTCGGCCTCGCTGAGCCGTTCGAGATAGGGGTCGACGGCCGCGCCTCGATCGGCCCTCGCCTGGAGGATGGTCTTCTTGCCGTGCTCGGTGATCCGGATCAGCACGGCGCGCGCGTCGTGCGGGTCTGTGGTTCGCGTCACCATGCCGGCGTCTTCGAGACGGCGCACCTGCGTCGTCATCGTGGGCTGCGAGCAGTGATCGAGCGCGGCCAGGTCGGAGATCCGGGCCTCGCCGCGATCGTCGATCGTGGACAGCAGCCGCGCCTGGGCGAACGGGAGGGGGATGCGAACCCGCTGGTTGGCCATCCGGTTGAGCCGTGCCACCACCGAGAGCAGGTCGGAACCGAGAGTGGAGGACATCCCTCCATGATTGCATAGAATCCCTATGCATTCCACCAGGGGGCACCGGCTGGCAGAATCGTGAAATGACCACGGCCGCCCCGCAGCGCACGCCGCGACGGTCGGGCTCTCTTCAACCGGTCGAGCTCGCGCAGGCCGCGGTGATGGCGGCCCTGTGCGCGGCCATCGCCATCATCGCAGTGGTCGTCCCGTTCGCGGCAGGTCTGTCACTGCTCGGCACCGTGCCGATGGGGCTGCTGGCCTACCGGTACCGCCTGCGGGTCGTGCTGACCGCGACGGTCGCCGGCGGGCTTGTGGCCTTCCTGATCGCCGGCATGGGCGGCTTCATGACCGTCGTGAACTGCGCCTACATCGGCGGGCTCACCGGCATCGTGAAGCGGCGCGGGCGCGGCACGCCCACCGTCGTGGCCGCCTCGCTCGTCGCAGGCGCCGTGTTCGGACTGTTCATCGTCGGCGCCCTGTCCGTGCTGAGCCGGCTGCGCACCCTCATCTTCGACTCCGTCACCGCGAACATCACCGGGGTCGCGGCGATCATGCGCCGGATCCCGCAACTCGAGGACGCCGCAGCGCGCCTCGAGCGCGATTTCGCCACCGCGCTGCACTACTGGCCGCTGCTGTTCTTCGTCATGGGTGTGTTCTCCATCACCTGGGTGAGCCTGGTCGGCTGGTGGGCACTGTCCCGAGTGATGGCGCGGCTGATGGGCGTACCGGATGTGCACAAGCTCGAGACCCCGGCGGACAACGGCCCCGTCGGGCCCATCCCGTTGCAGCTGCGCGACGTCCGGTTCCGGTACCCCGCCACCCACCGCGACGCGCTGGGGCCGGTGTCCATGGCCGTCGAACCCGGCGAGCACGTCGCCGTTACCGGGGCCAACGGATCGGGTAAGACGACGCTGATGCTCGTGCTGTCCGGTCGCGAACCCAGCGCGGGCACCATCGAGCGGCCGGGAAGCGTCGGACTGGGCAAGCGCGGCGGCACCGCGGTCGTGATGCAGCACCCCGAGAGTCAGGTACTCGGCACCCGGGTCGCCGACGACGTGGTGTGGGGTCTGCCTCCCGGTGCGACGACCGACGTCGACCGCCTGCTCGGCGAAGTGGGCCTCGACGGCTTCGGCGAACGCGACACCGGCGGGCTGTCCGGCGGCGAACTCCAGCGGTTGGCCGTGGCGGCCGCGCTGGCCCGCGAGCCCGCGCTGCTGATCGCCGACGAGGTGACCAGCATGGTGGACCAGCAGGGCCGCGACGGCTTGATGTCGGTGCTCTCAGGGCTCACCCGTGCGCACAGCACTGCTCTGGTGCACATCACCCATTACAACGACGAAGCCGAGGCCGCCGACCGCACGGTGGCGTTGACCGGCAACGGCGCCAACGCCGACAACGTCTCCGGGCCCGAGATGGTCGAGACCGCGGAGGTGCATGCACCCCGCCCCGACGCCGAGGTCGAGGCAGACCATCGGGCCGACCCGCCGGTGCTCGAGCTACGCGGCGTCAGCCATGTCTACGGTGACGGAACGCCCTGGGCCAAGCCCGCGTTGACCGGTATCGACTTCGCGGTGCACGCGGGCGACGGGGTCCTGATCCACGGGCTCAACGGATCCGGCAAGTCCACCCTGGCCTGGATCATGGCCGGGCTGACGGTGCCGAGCGACGGAGCCTGCCTGCTCGACGGCAAGCCGGTGTCCGAACAGGTTGGCGCCGTGGCGATCTCTTTCCAGGCGGCCCGACTGCAACTGATGCGCAGCCACGTCGCGCTGGAGATCGCCTCGCTGGCCGGGTTCTCCAAGTACGACCAGCGGAAGGTGAGCGAGGCACTCAACACCGTGGGTCTGGACCCGACGCTGGCCGCGCGGCGCATCGATCAGCTCAGCGGCGGCCAGATGCGGCGGGTGGTGCTCGCCGGGCTCCTGGCCCGGTCCCCGCGCGCGCTGATCCTCGACGAACCGCTGGCCGGGCTCGATGCAGCCTCCGCCCAGGGTCTGGTGCGCCTCCTCGAAGATCTGCGCCGGCGGCGACGGCTGACGGTCGTGGTGATCTCCCACGACTTCGCGGGTCTGGAGAACCTGTGTCCCCGCACGCTGCACCTGCGCGACGGGCAACTGGCGACCGCGCCCACCGCGGCGGGGGGAATGGCATGAGCGCCGCCCGCCCCCGGCGTCAGGTCGTGCTGCTGCGACCGGTGCCGGGCCGCACCGTGATCCACGACCTCTGGGCCGGCGCGAAACTCATCATCGTCGGCGCGATCGGCGTTCTGCTCACGTTCTATCCGGGCTGGTTTCCGATCGCTGCGGTTGCCGTCCTGGTCCTTCTGTCGGCCAGGCTCGCCCGCATCCCGCGCGGGGTACTGCCCTCGGTCCCGCGGTGGCTGTGGTTCCTGCTGGCGCTGGGCGGGCTGACGGCCACGTTCGCCGGCGGTAGCCCGGTGCTGTCGGTGGGTTCGATGGAGATCGGTTTCGGTGGCCTGCTGAACTTCCTGCGCATCACCGCGCTGTCGATCGTCCTGCTCGGCCTCGGCGCGATGATCTCCTGGACCACCAACGTGGCCGAGATCGCCCCCGCCGTCGCCGCGCTAGGCCGGCCGCTGCGACCGCTGCGTGTTCCCGTCGACGACTGGGCGGTGGCACTTGCGCTGTCGCTGAGGGCCTTTCCGATGTTGATCGACGAATTCAGCGTGCTCTACGCGGCACGCCGGTTGCGCCCACCGGACGTGGACGCCCACCGTCGTGGCCGGGGAAAGAGATGGGCGGCGGAACTGATCGATCTGCTCGCCGCGGCCATCACCGTCGCGCTGCGTCGCGCCGACGAAATGGGCGATGCGATCACCGCACGCGGTGGCGCGGGCCAGATCTCGGCTATGCCGTCGAAGCCCGCCCGCCGCGACTGGGTGGCCTTCGCGATCGTCGCCGTCGTGTGCGGCGCCGCGCTGGCACTCGAGCTGACGGTCCTTCCCACCAGTAGCGCCCGCAGCTGACCCATTACGGTGAAGGGCGTGAGCGCGCCCCGAACCATCGACGCCGATTTCCTGGCGCTGCCCCGGCAGACACTCGCTGACGCGGCACTGGCCGCAGCGGTGCAGGCCGGAGCCAGCTACGCCGATCTCCGCATCCACGCCATCACCACCGAGACCATCGCATTGCGTGATCACGATGTGGAGACCGCTGTGGTCGACAGCGAGATCGGGCTGGCGGTCCGGGTGATCGTCGACGGCACGTGGGGGTTCGCCTCACACGCCGAGCTGAGCCCGGAGGCGGCCGCGGACACCGCCCGCCGCGCCGTCCGCGTCGCGACGACGCTGGCCACGCTCAACGCCGAACGCATCGAGCTCGCACCCGAACCCGTGTACAAGGACATGACCTGGGTGTCGAACTACCGCATCGACCCGTTCGAGGTGCCCACCGACGAGAAGATCGCCGTGCTCGGTGACTATGTGGGCCGGCTGCTCGCCTCCGACGGCGTGGATCACGTGTCGGCGTGGCTGCACGCCGCCAAGGAGCAGACCTTCTACGCCGACACGTTCGGCTCGGCGATCACCCAGCAGCGGGTGCGGATTCTGCCCAATGTCGAGGCAGTCGCCGTCGACACCGCGGCCGGCTCGTTCGAGACCATGTCCACGCTCGCCCCGCCCACCGCACGCGGCTGGGAAGCCGTTGCCGGCGACGACATCTGGAACTGGTCCGAGGAACTCGCCCTGCTCCCGGTGTTCCTGGCCGAGAAGGTGAAGGCCCCCAGCGTGGTCGCGGGCCCCACCGATCTGGTGATCGATCCGACCAATCTGTGGCTGACCATCCACGAATCGATCGGCCACGCCACCGAATACGACCGCGCCATCGGTTACGAAGCCGCGTACGCAGGCACGTCGTTCGCGACGCCGGACAAGCTGGGCCGCATGGTCTACGGTTCGCCGGTGATGACCGTGACCGCCGATCGGACCACCGAATTCGGTTTGGCTACGGTCGGTTTCGACGACGAAGGAGTGCGCGCGCAGAGCTGGGACCTGGTGCGCGACGGCCTCTTCGTGGGCTACCAGCTCGACCGGGTGTTCGCACCCCGGCTCGGAGTGGGCCGCTCCAATGGCTGCAGCTACGCCGATTCGGCGCACCACGTGCCCATCCAGCGGATGGCCAACGTGTCGCTGCAGCCGGCCGCAGAGGACGTCAGCACCGACGACCTGATCGCGCGGGTCGAGGACGGGATCTACATCGTCGGCGACAAGAGCTGGTCGATCGACATGCAGCGCTACAACTTCCAGTTCACCGGGCAACGTTTCTTCCGGATCCGCGACGGGAAGCTCGACGGTCAGGTGCGTGACGTCGCCTACCAGGCGACCACCACGGACTTCTGGGGTGCGATGGAAGCCGTTGGCGGACAATCGACGTGGCGTCTCGGTGGTGCGTTCAATTGCGGCAAGGCCCAGCCCGGTCAGGTCGCGGCCGTCAGCCACGGCTGTCCGTCGGCGCTGTTCCGGGGCATCAATGTGCTCAACACCCGAGACGAGGCCGGCCGATGAGCGTAGCGAAGAGGCCAATGGAGACCCGGCCGATGATCAGCGCACAGCAGGTGGTGGACACCGCGCTGGCCGAAGCGAGCCGCCTCGGTGGTGCCGACGAGACCGTCGTCATCGTGACCGACCGCGTCGACGCGTCGTTGCGGTGGGCCAACAACACGATGACCACCAACGGTGAATCCACCGGCCGCACCACCACGGTGATCTCCGTCGTACGCCGCGGCGACAACGCGCACGTCGGCTCGGTGCGCTCCAGCGCCGTGGACCCGTCGGTCATCGCCGGACTCGTGGCGGCCTCGCAGCAGGCGGCCGCAGCCGCGCCCCCGGCTCGAGACAACGCCCCCGCACTGCCCGCGACCGACGTGCCGGCCGACTGGGAAGCACCCATCCCCGCCACCGGCGCCGACGTCTTCGCCGGCGTCGCGGCAGACCTGGCCCGCGGATTCCGCGGCAAGGACACCCTGTTCGGGTATGCGCGCCACGTCGTCGAGACGACGTTCGTGGCCACCTCGGGCGGGGTGCGGCGTCGCTTCACCCAGCCCACCGGCTCCGTCGAGATCAATGCCAAACGTGGCGGGGCGAGCGCATGGGCCGGCGTCGGTACCCCCGATTTCGCGGACGTGTCGACCGACGCGCTGCTGGCCGAGCTGGACACCCGCCTGTCGTGGGCGCACCGCACCGTCGACCTGCCCGCGGGTCACTATGAGACTCTGCTGCCGCCGTCGACGGTGGCGGATCTGATGATCTACCTGGCCTGGACGATGGGCGGTCGAGGCGCGCAGGAGGGCCGTTCGGCGCTGTCGGCACCCGGTGGGGGCACGCGCGTGGGGGAGAAGCTGACCGATCTCCCGCTGACGCTGTTCTCCGATCCGGACGCGCCCGGACTGGAATGTGCGCCGTATGTGGCGGTCGCGACGTCGTCGGAGCGGGCGTCAGTGTTCGACAACGGCATGGCGATCGAGCGGGTCGACTGGTTGCACGACGGCATCATCAACGCGCTGGCCTACCCGCGCGCCACCGCGGCGGAGTTCGGTGCGCCGGTCGCGGTGGGGGCGGACAACCTGCTGATGACCGGCGGGACGAGCTCCCTGCAGGAGATGATCGCCGCCACCGAGCGCGGCTTGCTGCTCACCACGCTGTGGTACATCCGCGAGGTCGACCCGTCGGTGCTGCTGCTGACCGGGCTGACCCGAGACGGGGTGTACCTGGTCGAAGACGGTGAGGTCACCGCCGCGGTGAACAACTTCAGGTTCAACGAGAGCCCGCTGGACCTCCTGCGGCGGGCCACCGAGGCCGGCGTCAGTGAGGTCACGCTGCCGCGCGAGTGGGGTGACTGGGCCACGCGGGCGCAGATGCCGTCGCTGCGAATTCCGGACTTTCACATGTCTTCGGTCAGTCAGGCGCAATAAGCTCACCAGCGTGAGCGACCGCGCCCTGCCCGAACGGTTGGCCGAGCTCGTCGCGCTGTCCTCGGGGGACAGCCGCGCCGACACCGTGATCCGGCTGACGTGCGGGCGGGCGCTGTCGCTGCCGCCGTTGCCGATCCCGGTCGATCTGACCGACGGCCGCTCGGACGAAGAGGCGGTGCTGGCGGCCTTCGCCGAGCAGTTCAGCACCGACGTCACCGGAGTCGGCGACAACCAGCGCCAGTGCTTTCTGAACGCGTTCGGAGACAAAGCTTTTCGTGTCGTCGTCGCGGTGTTCATCGCCGACTTCGTGCCCCGGGTCTGGGCGGGCTGCGACGCGCTCGGCCTCGGTAAGCCCGGGGTGGTGTCCGAGGTGGCCTGGGACGCCGACCGCGATCCGGTGGAGAAGCTGCTGGGTGGGTTCGTCCCGGCGGTGGCTCGGTTGCGTGAACTCGACCCGGTGACCACGGAGGTGGTTCGGCTGCGCGGGGCGGCTGCCCACAACTGCCGGCTGTGCAAGTCGCTGCGGGAGAGCCACGCGCTCGACGAGGGCGGCTCGGAGGATCTCTATCGCCAGATCGAGGACTTCGAGTCCTCCGAGGAACTGACCAAGGCCCACAAGGCGGCGCTGCGCTATGTCGATGCGCTGATCTGGACGCCGTCGGACATCGGCGAGTCAGTGGTGCACGGAATCCAGAAGCACTTCTCGGAGAAGCAGGCGTTCGAGTTGACGCTCGACGTGATGCGCAACGCGGCCAACAAGATAGCCGTGGCGCTGGGCGCCGACGCACCGCGGGTCACCGACGGCACCGAGCGCTACGAGGTCGACGAGGCGGGGCAGACAGTTTTCGCGTGACCCGGCGTATGCGACCATGGTGCGGCGCGAGGGGCGGTAGCTCAGTCGGTTAGAGCCGTGGACTCATAATCCATTGGTCGTGGGTTCGAGCCCCACCCGCCCCACACAGTATTTGTGCTGATCAGCGACATTTATGGCTCACGTCTGCCCCTTGCTGAAGCATCAGATTTCAAGATCATCACCGCACTTTCGCCGCACGCGTGCGATCCGGTTGCCAGCCAGCAAACGTGTGTCATGACCAGGGGTGTCGGCCTCGCTGGCTATGGTGCATTTGTGGCCAATCCTGCCGAATTGCTGTTAGCTCAGTTCCACCAGTGGGATGGTGCTGGACAAAAACCAATAAAGAGTCATAGAGGGATGGATTCTGCCAAGAGGGTCGAAAACCTACGGCGACACGAACTCGCAATGGCGCACATCAGCGCCATCCGCGAGCTGTTGAGAGTGCTTTCCACAACGAATGGCGTCGACTATTCGATATACGAAAACACCATTCCCGAGTGGACGGAAATGGTACTCAATTACGCGAATTCCTGGGACAACAGGTCCAGCGTAGGAACACCGAACTTTTCACCAACCGCCTTGGCGCATCTTCAGACATTATGTCCGCAGATTGCACCAATTGTGCCTCGCTATACGGCAGAACAGCGCGAATCGCTGACAGAAACCTTTGATAGCATTTTGACGCTGCTGGTTGATGACAACACCTTGCCGAAAGCTCTGCAATCTCACTTTGCTCTGATTCTGGGTCACATGAAGCAGACGCTTGTCGAATACAACATATCCGGTGACTTTGAGCTGTATCGGGCGAACGTCACGCTCACCACTTTAGTCGAGGCGGCGTCGAAGAAGACCAGATCGAAAGACCTACGAAACCGCTGGCGCGAGATTGGACTTCAGCTCGTTTGGCCTACCGTTGCAACTGCCGCCATCGAGGCTGGATCTATTTATGCGCAATATCAGCTAGGGATGCTGACCTAGGTAACGGTGGATCGGGAGCGCAGGTACAGTAAAAAGATGCGATATGTATCCGAAGACGACCAGCGTTTATTCATTAGTGAGATCCCAAATTTGCCGCCGAACTCGTTCGACCTCGACGCAAAGTTCGAACCTTATCTTGTCGCTGGGACTGATCGTGTTTACCTCGCAAGAATGATTTTTGCGTTCGTCAAGGCGCGGAATGAATCAATCGCTTACCGCCCAATCGCAAAACGTGACTTCTTCGAGTACCTCAATAGTTCGGACGAGCTGCAATCCGTGTGGCCGACCCTGGACCGTGACTTCCAGGTTGCCTGGGATCGCGCAACAGAAATTGAGCTCTTGACCAAGGTCGAACGCGACAGCGGCGACGAACTTGGCTACGTCATGGCCATCGAATAAGTGAGCTGTTCTATCGGCGCACCCGACGTGAGGCCTTGACCTGGCTGCGGTAACCGGCGGTGAGCGCTTCTGCTTCGCGGCGCGCGTTGTTCGCGTTGAACGCGGGCGCGTTCATCACCGATGTGGGGAACGCTGACGCGCGCAGAGAAACGAGTTTGGCGTGATCGGCGCGTGCGCGTGCAACGTGGGCGCGCTCAATGCGCCGGCGAGCCGGGGCAGTCCGCACCCGTGAAGACGGTCGAGATTGGCTGACGACCACCACCACGGCCACCGCAGTCCCCGCCAGGGCGGCGGTCTTCACCGTCGAGCGGGTGACACGGCGAGCCCGTTGACGGCGCAACGCGGCCACCCGTGCCGGATGGGGTTTAGCAGAATTCACTCCGCTGGGAGTACGTGCAAACCGTCCGTGAGCGTCGCGCACGTATCGACGGTTAGCCATGTGAGCGTCCTGTCAGCGTTTCTTGCCGGAGCGCGATTTTGCGCGTCGGCCCACTTTGGTGTTGCCCTTCGCGCGGGCCTGTTTGGTGAATTTGGCTCTCGCCGTTTTCTGCTTTTTGGTGGCCATGTCGATAAACCTCTGATCGTCGCTTTCGTGGTGCGGTGTCACCGGCACCGCCCTGGTGGTCAGTCCGCCAGATGCGGTCGCGCACGTCCGGCGTGCGGACGATTTGAGGTAATCGGCACTGGAACACGAATCGACTGCGCAGCGCGCCGGTGAGATCGATCGGCGAGCGGCGCGACCTCAGTACGGTCACGGGAGAATCCGGGTCCGTACTCAGATGCGTCTTCGCGCAGGGGTTGACGCTTTGCGTCGGCCATCGCATCGAGCAATTTTTGCGGAATCGTCGCACTCATATCTTTTGCCCCTAGGTTGCGATTGTCGGTGCGACATAGGTTGAGCCGGTGCCGATTTGGATGGCTACGGCTGCGCCGCGCTGACGCACCCCGGTGCCGAAAGTGCGAATGTAGGTGGAATCCGTAATCGGGTACGGACCGAGACCCGGTACGGCGAGCAATCCGCGATAGACCTCAATCGGGTGTTCGCGAACACCGATGCAGTTGCGTTCGTTGTTCGGTCCGAACGTTGCCACCACGGCGACGTAACCGGCTGGGATGAACGCTGACTCCACGAGCCACGCGGGGCCATAGGAGCCAAGGACTTCGATTCCGTGGAAGTCGCCACTGACCGGTTCACCAATTATATTGTCTGGCTGTAGGTAGGCGGGAGCCTTCTTCGACGGAATGAATGAATGTTTGGCGATGATGCCGCTGCTTGGGCGCGACTCCAGGCCCTGACGCCACGACTGGATGTTTTCGCTTTCTATCGAGCTAGCCAAGATGAGCAACTGTGACGACGCGTCCACGCCATAGCCTTTAGCGCGGATTGTCTTGATGGCGTCTTCGATGTCACCCGAGTCGATCTGTGCTGCACCGGATTTCCAGTAGTGCGTGCTGTCGCCAAAGGTGTTTCCGAGGTAGGGCGCGGGGATCTGGCCGTCGAGATTGAAAAGACCCTTACACGCAAACCCTTCGTCGTTGAACTTTTGCGCCGGATCGAAGAGTCGTTTGAGGATCGTTCCGGTCACCAGACGATTGTCGGAATGAAAGACCGTGTTGATGTGGGCGTACACCTGCTCGGCGGTCATCCGCCGGAGTGCCTGCCACGTGAACGCCGATCGAAGGCCGAAATCATTTATTTCAAATCCGAGGATGTAGGCCGATGCGGGAACATTGGCCGCGTTCGGTACACCGTATTCCGTCAATCGTTCCATCGGGGGCGACGAGATACCCTGCGGAACGGCTTCGCCGGGAACCGTTGTTCGGTAGGCCAGCAGATCGGAGAGTTGCGTCCGATGGCTATTCCACTCTTCGAAGCCAGCGACAACGGACTCCCAAATTTCATTGAGGTCGACATTATCAACCGTGCGACTAACGAGAACATCGCCAGTGCTTGCAATGCCCATTTGCGTCGGTTGTGTGCCGCCGAAAATGGGCAATGAATCCAGGAGCTTCGCATAATCAAAATTGCTAATAACGGGTTTCACTGCAGTTGCGTTCATTGTCGTCTCACTTTATCGGTTGGCGGCGCGGGCACGCCGTTCCTGTTGCTACCAGTGTACGGCTGTAAGTGTTCTCAATAGTGCTGCGCTGCAATGGCTTTGCGTGTCCCCCGGGCGACGTTCGGCTGTGTCCTGGCCCATGCCTAGTGTGTTGTAGGGGTCCGCCTCTCTTTGGCCTAGGCGCATACGTCGGGCCCTGAATTGGAATGGCTTAGCGCCATTCTAATTGGGTTAATTCCAGTGCTGGACAATCGCGCCCCATTGGCCATAGTATTGAGAGGGAAACGGACAACCCCACCTACGCCGGGGCCTGGCGTAGAACCAAACCCGAGAGGGCGAGAAAGTGTCTGTTTCTTCGCGTGCGCCGCGTGTGCGCAAACTACCCGAAGAAGTTGAAAACGAATTATTGAAATATTCCCCAATTGCGTCGGTTAGAACTATAGACGGTGCGGTCGATTATTTCAAGAATGATTTACATATCGAAATTTCTAAAAATGCTCTATTCGCCGCAGTGTCACATCGCGAAGTTGACCATGTCAGGCGCGCCAACGCTTTGTACTTTTCGCCTCGCGCGTTGCTGCGGTGGTTCATGGAGGGTCTTCGCACCGAGGAAAGCGCATGAGCCACCTGAGCCCTTTCGATCCGAGGTTGACCGACGACCAGCGAGCCAAAGTCGAAGCGTTCGCGCAACAGCGGGTGACCGAGATGAACGAGCGTTTCGGGCAGGTCGAAAAGCTCAACGATCGACTGATCAGCGAAAAGCTCGATTTCGACATCGATGATGAGGCGTGGCTTCGCGCAGAGTTTCCGTCGCTGACGGGCCGCGACGACGCTGCGCCGATTGCTGATCAAGAGGAAGCAAGTCTCACGGCGGCACACGATTTGGTCGACGCGTACTTTTCGGCCTACGTGCCCCAGAAATTCTGGGCGTTCCATTTGGGCGCAGACGGTCTCACCGGTCTGGGCAGATTTTCCGGCCGCAGCATCATGCGCAGGTTTCGCAGAGTGGCAGACGAGACATTCGAGGCCTACAGCAAGCCCGACGCATTCGGCGACTCGACGCGTGACCCCAACCGGTCGATGACGGGTTTTACGGTGGAGTCTGAGAATCTTCCCGCGGTCGGGACTCCTGACACGCGCGTCTATGCCGTCGTGCCGTCTTGGCCGTTTGAGCGACGACCAGTTGCCACGCTGGCTGAGTTACGGTCATTTTGCCGTGACGCGCAGAGCCACAATTTCTGCGATGTGCGGGTGGGTACCCCATTCTGCAGCGGGACAGACTGGGCGCATGCAATAGTTCTACCGATTGTGCGATTAGACGTCATTATCTGTATTTCGCTGTGCAGCTCATGCGCGAGAAAGTATCGAAAGTCCGAAGGGCTGGGAAAAGGCGAAATAGTCGATCCCGATGACGTGCTGGACTAGGTGTAACACACAACTCCACTCCTTCGTGTCATCGCCGTGCTGGTTGAAACCGACTGCTAAGCAGGGCATTACGTGCAGTGAGACGAGACAACCCCCGAGTCCGTTGACTGCCGTACTCGGGGGTTGCGCTCGACCCTCGCGGGTCGCGTCCGCTGATAAGCCTCACCAGAATAACCCGCGCCGGTCACCAATTGTGCACCGCCTGTGCCGTAAATTGATGACCATAGAGATGGCGGGCCGACCTCGTCTCGATCGACCCGCCAATAGTTCCCAACCAAGAAACTAAAATGACAATAGCAGCTTCTTCCGAAAATTGCAGCGAGCACGATCGCGCCATTCCTGTCGAATTCACACCCGCCCGCGGAGGCGGATATCACCTGCGGTTGATCATGTCCGACACCGCCGATCGCACCCCGCCCCATGTGCCCGACGTCGGCGGGCTGTCGGCCCACCGCGCGGCCCTGGCGTATGCGGACGCCGGTCTGTGGGTGCTGCCCGTGGCCAGCGGGAAACACCCCGGGTCGGTGGTGGGCAGGGGGTGGCCCGAACAGAGCACCCGCGACCCTGAACTGATCGGGGCCTACTGGGACCGCGACGACGAGCCTGGCATCGCGATCCACTTGGGTCGGTCGCGTCTGGTGGCCGTCGACCTTGACATCGCCGCAATCCCTGACGAATTCGCGTGGCTGCGCAAAGGACTCTTTCAGTCATCGCGCGGAGGGCGCGACGAACAGGGTCACTACGTTTTCGCGACCACGGAGATTTTCCGAAACGTCAAACTCGCCCTGAGTGATGGCCCCGAGATCGGTGATATCAGAACCGGTAACGCGGTCATCTTGGCCCAACCGTCGCCGCATCCCAAAGCGGGCATCGGAGGGTGTTACCTCTGGCAGCAAAGCGGCGATGTTCCCGAATTGCCCGCAGACGGCCATACCGCCCTGGCGGTGCTTTCCGCCAAGGCGGGTGGTGTTGGCGATGAGGGTGGGCCGGTCAGCGTCGAAAGAGTCAGAGCGTGGTGCGAAAGCCATACCGCCGAAACCGAGTCGTGGCGGCGAAAAGCCCTGCGCAACAAATACGCCGAACGCGTCGCAGACGGCGAGAACCGTCACGACGCGATGGTCGGGATTCTCGGTTGGGCCGCGCGTGAGGTGGCACCCGGGCTGATCTCGGCCGAGGTTTTTCCGGATCTGCGCGCCGACTGGATCGACTCGTATCGCGCAACCGGCGACACCCCCCAACGCGGTGATTTCACCCGAATGGTTCACGCGGCGATCACAGCCGTTGTGCCCGCCGACGGCGATCCGGCCATGATGGCTGATTTACGCGCTCGCGCTCATCGTGAGTTCGGCACCGATCACCGCGACGATAGGAATTCCGCACACGACATGCGGGGCTGGCTCGACCAACTCGCAAGCGATGACGCTGCCCAACAGAGCTCTCCGAGTGCGCGGACGCGTTTCGTTGGTGTCAGCGCCGCCGAGTTGGCCGCACCACTGACGCCGATGCGCTGGCTGATTCGCGATGTCTGGCCGCAACGGTCAGCCGGCGTGTTGGCCGGTGAGAAAAAGACGTTCAAAACGTGGAATTTGCAGGCAATGGCGCTGGCGGTTTCTGCTGGTGTGCCGTTTCTGGGCACGTTCGCCGTCACGCGTAGCGCTCCGGTGCTGTATCTGTGCGGTGAGGGTGGCCGCGACGGTTTCGCCAATCGTCACCAGGTCATCGCGGCCCAGTACGGCATCACAAGCGATGATCTGGGCAGTCTGCCGTTTGTTGCCGAATTCGACACCGATGAACTGACCAGTTCTGAGTTGATCGACGGAGTGAAACGCCACCTCGACCGCCTGCAACCGGAGTTGGTGATTCTTGACCCGCTGTATGCCTATCATCCCGCCAGCGTTGAAGCATCGAATCTGTATGCGCGCGGGCCGATGTTGGCCAAACTACGCGAAGGCATCGAAAGCCACGCCGCGCTGGTCATCGGGGATCACTTCAAAAAGGGCAGCGGCGACGGGTTCGACCTTGACCACATTTCAATGGCCGGTGTGGGCCAGTGGGCCGACTCCTGGGCGTTGCAGCGTCACCGCACCGAACCGGACGTGGCCAACAATGATTACCGGATCGAAGTGGAGTTTTCGACGCGACGCAGCGGTGGCCGTCGTTGGCATATCGACTGGCACCTCGACCGTGACCCCGATCCGGATGTGGTGTCATGGGCTCGTGCACGTTGGTCGGTGATTGCACCCACCGCGGCAGCGGTCAACCCCGCGCGTGATGTGGAATTGCGCATCATCGCCGAAGTGACACAGTCGCCGTGGACGCTGACCCGTTCCACACTGCTTGCCGCGATCGGTGGACGTCGAGACGCAGTGTTCAAAGCGATCACGCGTCTGATCGACGGGTGCGAGCTGGCCGAGCGCGCGCCAGCCACCGGTAAAGGCAAGGCGATGGTGTTGGGTCCGGGCAAAATCGTGGCGCCAATGCCCGGTGGTGTGCGGTGAGCACCCGAAAACTGGCCGTTCTTCGGTTCCCGCGAACCGGAACCGTGGGAACTACAGACGTGTTTTGGCTGGTAGATCGGTTCCCGAGCACGGGAACCAACGGGAACTGCGCCCGTGGGGGTTACCGGTGGCAGGAGCGCCAGCGACCTGCCCCGGTTCCCGGGTTCCCACCCTTAAGGGGAACCGGAAATCGGGAACCGTTCTACCTGCATAAATGCCGCTGCGGTTCCCGAGTGCGGGAACCACAGCGGAACTGCCCGTCAGCAAACACCTTTCAGGGGAGACGATGACAATCGAGACCGGTAATGCCTCGTCGGTGAAAGCGTCGCTTCCGCGCTCATTGCAGTGTCGGGCGTATCGGTGCACCAACGCGATCGAAGACCACGGCATGTGTAGCGCGCATCGGCGCGGCCTGGCGCTGAGCGCGACGGTAGCTGATGCGATACGGGAGTTTTTGCAACAAGCCCCGACCGTGGCCAATGGTCGAAATACCGATGTCGTCGCAGACGCCGGAAAATGCTTCGCCCACGGGTTGGCGCTTCTGGTCGGAACGCAGTTCGCACCAGAACTTGCGTGGAATTCGATACCGCTGTCCTATGTCGGTGGCAGATGGCGAGTGCGGTTCGCTTGGGCAGTTACTGACGAACAGAACCTCTGCGGCCCAATTGATTTCGCTGATTTTGAACTCTACGCCGACAACGATGAAGCCGACGAAATGAACGGAGACGACGATGAGTGAAACGGGTGAAAACAGCGAACTGAGCGAAGATGACATTGGAGCGGAATCAACCCATGGAGATGATCACCCTTCGCGACAGCCGAAGAAGTATTCCGAAGATTACTGGGATGCTCGCAACGACACCGGACGATGCAAAGCGCGGAGTAGCCGAAGCGGTGACAGGTGCAAACGACCGGCATGGATTGGTGCGGCGGGTGTGTGCGGGCATCACGGAGCGCGCGCCCCGCAGACTCGACGAAAAGCGCAACAACGACTGTCCGAGGCTGCTGATCGGATGGCGCGAGCGCTGCTCGAGATGGCCACCGACGAAAATACTCCCGAACACGTCAAACTCAAGGCGATCACCGAAGCACTTGACCGCGCAGGGGTAGGAACCAGACAATCTGTAGAAGTTGAGGTTTCAGCGAAACCCATCGATCAGGTTCTCGACGGAATCACCAATAGTCTCGAAATCACCACTCGCGCTGATTGGCGTCGCGCCAACGGAATCCCCGATGACGACAACGCACCCCCACCCGCCCTGGCGGAATTGCTCGCGGGTGACCCGAAAGAGCCGATCGACGCCGAAGTCTTCGATGTCAGCGGGCACGCCTATCCGATGACACCAACGAGCGACGAACGCCCGCCGTGGATGCACACCGACGCAGCAACGGCCGACTATGACGTGTCGATCGACTACGCGGCGCGGCTGGTGGGGCGGCAGCCACCAGTGGACACCGACCAGGCGATGACCATCGAAGACGCCAACGAGACGGTCGCCCAGATGCGTCACAGTGCCGCCCAGCGCGCCCGAGACGACTCGCACGCTGACGGGCACGCTGTGGTCCACCCCGCGCAGCGAGCGTTGCCACCAGGGCGGTCGGACAGGTGAACGTGCGTTGCAAATCTTTAGTTCTGAGACGCGGGTGGGGAGTCGCAGTGACACGCCATAATGGCCAGATCGATATGTTGCAGAAGTTGACTCAAAACATACTGTCCGTAATATCGTGTTCTGCGAAATATGAGACACTGGTGTCATGAGCGCTCCTACTTCGACTGGCACTCAGCTCGGCTACGCTCGCGTGTCGACCGGACACCAGTCCCTCGATCAGCAGATCGACGCGTTAACCTCTGAAGGTGTTGCAGCAGAACGGATTTACCGCGACAAGCTTTCGGGTACCTCATCACGCGAGAAGCGTCCCGGACTGGCCGCGCTGCTCGACTATGCCCGCCCCGGTGATGCGATCGTGGTCGTCGGTATCGACCGATTGGGCCGCAACGCTGCCGAGGTAATGGCCACAATTCGAGACCTGAGCGAGCGAGCGATTGTGCTGCGCAGCTTGCGCGAGGGTATCGACACCTCGACCGCGACCGGGCGCATGGTGGCCGGTGTGCTGGCATCGCTAGCCGAACTGGAATTGGAGCTGGGCCGCGAACGCCGATCTGCTGCGCGTGAGGCCCGCCGCGCACGCGGCCAAAACGTCGGCAGACCCAAAGCGCTCGATTCTTCGAAAGCGGCTTTAGCGCGCCGGATGCATACTGCCGGTGAGCCGGTCACCACAATCGCGTCAACTTTGGGCGTGAGCCGCGCGACGGTCTACCGCGTTCTGGCCGAAACGGGGGAATGAAGCCACATGATGGAAGCGACGCCTCAGCGCAACCGCCGCGAAGACAAAGCACGGCTGGACGACGAAATCAGATCTTGCACGCGCTGTGCTGAACTTAACGTGCCGGGAAAGACCCAAGCCGCACCAGGATGGGGAGACATCGATTCGCCCGTGGCGATCGTCGGCCAAAGTTTGTGCGATCAATGCATGGAGCCTCAAGAGCCGTTTTTCGAGGGGAGCGGCAGTCTGCTTAATCAGGCGTTCTCGGCTGCTGACCACCCGAAATCGCAGATGTTCGTCACTAACGCCGTTCACTGCCATCCGCCCGGTAATCGAAAGTCCGAATTACACGAAATTGTGAATTGCGCCCCCTACTTGTACCGGGAGCTGCAAATAGTCCAGCCGCGATTGGTGATCGGATTGGGCGAGGACGCCGAACGTGTGCTCACGTTCTTCTATCCAACCGCGCGAGTATTACCTTGGCCCTTCGCGACACCTCGCAACGTGCGTTCCAAAGTGGTTCCGTGCCTGTTTTTCGCCAAGCATCCGTCATGGATAAAACGCAAACACAACGCTGATCTAGAGACCGAGTATGTGCGAAGCCTGGCGGACGCTTTTAAGTGGGCGTTTTCGCGGGGCTCGTTACGGACCGCAGACCCGGCGACGAGCGTTCCTGCCGAAAAAGAGGAGTGAATCGTGGCCTATATCCGTACGCATGAGACCAAACGTCGTGACAGCCGGGGACGGCCAATCAAGACATACACAGTGGAATGGCGCGAGGTGATCCGCGACGATTTTGGCTTGCCGCAGCCGAAGTACCTCAATCGACCTGATGGGCCATCGGCAACACGGTTTCGTCGCGAAACCTACGCCAGCCGCCCTGACGCAGAAGCGCGCCGCGACGAAATAAATGCAGCACGTCATGTGACCGGTACTGCGAGCATGGCGGATCAGCGTAAAGCCGGCGATCTCCCGTTCGGCCACTACGCGCGGGCGTGGATCGACTCGCAAAAAGTCAAAGCGGCGACCGGAGACAAGCTGCGTGGCGAGACTGTCGACGGATACGCGAAGCGGCTGTCGACCTACGCCCTACCCGAGTTCGGGCCGATGGCAATTGGTGCAATAACCCCGGCGCACTGTGAGCAGTTCTTGGTGCGCCTCGTCAGTCGGGGTCTGAGCCCATCGACGCTCAAACACCACTGGTCGGTCACTCGCAATGTGTTCCTCTACGCGTTGCGTCACCGTGCAATATCGGCCAATCCGATAGATGCCGTGGACTTTGCTTCCGGCTCAAACAAGCGGCGGCACAAACGTCACCACCCTCTTACCTCCGAGCAAGTCGCCGCTGTTGCTGCCAGCGTCGGTACGCGGTATCCGGTCTACGAACTGATGACGTTGTTCGTCGCCTACACCGGCTTACGTTCCGAAGAAATTGCAGGTCTCGAAATTGGTGATCTCGCGTTTGTCCCTTCGGCGGAAGGTTTGCGCGCACACGTCTCTGTGCGGCGGGCGAAGAAACGCGCTCAGGGGGCTTGGATTACCGATGGGTTGAAGTCTGACCGCAGCGAGCGTGTGGTTCCGCTG
This sequence comes from Mycobacterium kyogaense, assembly GCF_003254575.1. Classification (GTDB taxonomy): domain Bacteria; phylum Actinomycetota; class Actinomycetes; order Mycobacteriales; family Mycobacteriaceae; genus Mycobacterium; species Mycobacterium kyogaense. The sequence continues at coordinate 29,747 of NZ_QJUA01000040.1, forward strand.
CCGGGTTGGCTCGCCCAACGTATGCGCGACTACCTTGACAACGTTCATCTGCGATCGACGGAGCCAGCCGCGCCGTTATGGCCAAACCGAGTTCTGGGCGGATCGCGGCATCGGGGTCGGCTAGCCGTTGCCGAACTTGATTTCTCCGAGCCAGTTGACCCGGGTGCTTATTACAAAAATGTCCTCCAACCCGCCCTGGCGGCAGTTGACCTACCGGCGAGCACACCGGCCCAACCGGAACGGGTTTTGGCTGACGGTTCTAAAGTTCCCGCATCGCCAAAAATAGAGGGTGTTCGCCTGCACGATTTGCGCCACACGTTCGCAACGCTGCAATTATCGGCAGGCGTGCATTTCATGCAAGTGTCAAAGTGGCTCGGTCACAGCACTTTTACGCTCACCCTCGACACCTACGGCGACTGGATTCCCGAAGCTGACGGCGGAGTCGCTAACGCACTGCCCGAACCGGTAGCACCGGCTATCCCTGCGAAGGCGACGGTTCTGCCGTTCCGTCGTCAGTCGAGTTAGGGTCTCTGCCACCGGGTGTGGAGTTAGTCGCATTATCGGGATCGGTAGATTCTTTGATTTCCGGCTGATGGCCTGAGTAGCGCCTCTGCGACTCAAGTATTCTCTGATTCAACGTTTTTCGGCTGTGCAGTCTAGCTTGACGTTCATCCGCTCGGCGTTGACTCTCTGTGGCCGCATCTTCGGAGTAGACCCACAGACCTCTCTGCTCAGTGCCAAAATTTGCGAGTTGCTGGGCTATCGCTTTCAAAGCTTCTTGTTGCTTCTCAGCGTGTTTGGTCAGATCGTGGATCGTGTAGGTGGTTGTCTTCATGGTGTCCCGTAGAAAATCAGCATCAAGAGTGGAACGTGTCTGATAGGTCTTACCGTGACTGTCTTCGTACTGGACGGTGGCGGTGTGCTGGGCGATAAGCGCTTTCGCGGCCAACTCGGCCGCGTCAATCTGGCCAGCGGCATGTCCTGAGCGAAGCTTCTCATTATGGGTTTCTCTATCGACCGCAAAATCCCAGTAGGTGCGGACCTCTTGCCCAGGCACCAGTATCTGCGTCATGTCGGGGAAGCCGACCTGTTCGATTTCGGCACCTTCGTATTCGGGCGTACGCGTTGGTTTCGGCGCGATGTCAACAGTCACGTTGTAAGCCGGTGTTGTCCCGAAGTTTCTCAGCACGATGTCGAAAAACTGGAAATGTGACGGCGTTGACTCCACAAACATGACGACATTCGGTTGCGCTTGCTCTTGGCGCGTTCGGCGCGCTTCGCGTACTTGGTAGAAGCCGAAGATTGCCGCCACGACGGCGATAACGACTGTCACCCACGCGGCTGTGGCGGACCACGCCTCGGGCGACATTGCTGACCAGACTTCGGAGGACATGGCCGCATGCTAGAGCGACCGACCGACAGCCAGCCCGGCAAACGGGAGTCGTCACCGCACCATCACCGCACGCGGGGGTGAAATCAACCCGTACGACGTTTGCGTCAGGCCGAATCAGATCAAACCAAGACGGACGAAAACTTGCCATGAGCTGCGGCGATATGTGAGACGAAACTGTATCGTGGCAGGTCGATTGCTCGCCCGACTAGTTCTCATAATCCATTGGTCGCGGGTTCGAGCCCCGCCCGCCCTACGGTCCAGATGTCGGAGGCGATCGCTGAGTCGATCGTCTGGGTTCATGTGGCCCGTCGCCAAGCATCGCGGACGATGGTGAGGGCATCGGTCGCGGAGACGGTCAGACGCGTCTGCCCGGCCAACTGCGCCTGCCACTGGGCGTCCGACGGTGCACGGGCGAACATGTGTGACGCGGGATTCTTGTTGGTTGGTCCGTGGTGGCGGAACAGGGCTGCCGCGCCCGCGTCGATGGCATCGAGTCGGCTCAGCGCCCAGAGGTCCCAGAGATCGCGTGGCGCGCGCCGGTCCGCCCACGTTGCAGTCTTCGACGCGGCGAACGCGGGCAGTGTGGGCACGAGAAGTTCTGCGGCGGGAGCGTCGGCGTAGCGCTGGACCACGGTGCGACGCTCCGTCGGCCACACTGTGCGCTCACGTGCCGAGAGCAGCTGTAACCGGACGGGTCGTCCTTCCGCGGGACGTAATACGACTGCCGTGACGTCTGGTGTGGCGCTCAGAGTCGGTTCGACGGCGAGCCGGCCGTGGGTGCGCGCTACGGCACGGGGCAGCGCTGCATCAAGCTCCCGCGCGACATCGTTGCGGCTGCCGACTGCGATCAGGTCGATGTCTTCGCTGAGGCGCCCGTGCGGTAGATGAGTGCGGGCGAGGGCGGTGCCGCCGATGAAGTGGATTCGGTCACCGAAGGTCCGACTAAAGAAGGCGAGGAGGTGGGAGATCAGGTGGTCGCGCTCTACCTGCTCGGTGGAGACGCCGAATTGTTCTGCGACAGAATCACGTTCGTCAGGATCCACGGTCGATCCCGGCCCACTCTTCGGCCCGGCGCAGCGAGGCCACGCGGCGCTGTTCCCTGGCGAGATCTTCGAGTCGTTGCTTGTCGCTGCGTCGGTAGAGGGCCGCGACGGCGGTCGGAACATCAGCCTCGCTGTGGCCGAGGGTGGGGCGGTGTGCCAGGTCGAGGACCGTCTGTTCCGGCGTGGTCGCCAACACCGGCCCGAGTTCTGTGCGGATGCGTTCGGCATCCAAGCCGCTCGTGTCGCGCTGGACGAATCGCACGACGGCGGGGCGGTCGGTCAACGCGATGGGGCGGTGTTGGCGCGGTACCGCCACGATCGCGGTTGCCAACGCACGGGGGATCGCGCCATACAGACGCGCGGCGCTGAGTCCCATGACGACGATGTCGTCATGGCCGTAGATCGTGGTGGCGATTCCGGCCGCGGCGGCTTCCAGATCGGGCATCCATCTGCGCTCCAACAGTTCTTGGGGGATGACGACGTAGTAACCGTGTGCGAGGCGATGAAGGAGGCCCTGCTCGTGGAGCCGTGCGATTTCGGGACCCGGGTACGCGTAGGTGTCGTCGGCTTGCCCGGTGCGAAGAGTTCGGAGAGGACGCGCGGCGAGGCTGGCGGGGACCGCCGTGGTGTGCTGCCTTGCCATAATTCATCCTCCAGTATGCGAATTATAGGCTATTGACCTATGAAATGCATACTCAGTGTGGCCTTATCGACGTCCCCGGCTCCCATAGTGATCAAGAATCGGCCGGAATCCCTCGGTTCGGCCAGGTTCCTTGGAGCCGGAAAGCTTGTGTGCCGCTGGGAAGTACCCGGCCTGTTTGCGTACACCGAGAACGGCCACATCTGATCCGTTAATCGCGGGTTCGAGCCCCCTCCGCTGTACGTACGAAGATCGGTGATGAGGTCGGTTGGTTGTCCCGAAACCAGGATTGACGTGCACGATCCTGGGAGTACGGTGAGGTGTGTGCCACTGCGCTACGTGGACCCGCACAGGAAGCACACCCGCCGGTACGACGCCTGGGTGGCGTTCGCCCGTTCGGGGCCGGGACAGTTTCTTGCGCATCATCTTTGGCCACGCATCGACCCCTGGTTGTTCCACGCGACCGGTGGGCGTTATCCAGCCGTCTTCGGCGGGCCGTCCACAGCCCCGTTGATGACAACAGGTGCGAAATCGGGATTGCCGCGGGAGCATCAGATCACGTATTTCCACGACGGCACTAACCCCATCGTGACCGCATCGAACTATGGTGGACCCAAGCACCCCCAGTGGTACTACAACCTCAAGGCACATCCTGAGTGCACACTCGGCGATGAAAGTTTTCTGGCGAACGAGATAACCGACCCCGACGAGTACGAACGGATGTACGCACTCGCCGAGCAGGTCTACGCCGGTTGGAGTGACTATCGCCTGAAGGTGGACCCGATCGGCCGCCGAATCCCTGTGTTTCGGCTCCACCCTCGGTAGCCGATGACCCCTGTCCTACACTCCGGCTGTGGACGTCAACGGAACCAGCGCAATTGTCACCGGCGGAGCCTCAGGCATCGGCGCCGCCACCTCCCGCCTCCTCGCATCGAAAGGTGCTCGGGTCGTCATCGCCGACCTGCAGGCCGAACGCGGGCAGGAACTGGCCCACGAGATCGGTGGCGCGTACGTCAGCGTCGACGTCACCGACACCTCCCAGATCGAAGACGCGGTGAACACCGCCGTCGATCTCGGCCCGCTGCGGACGCTGGTCAACTCGGCCGGAATCGGTTGGGCGCAAAGGACGATCGGCAAGGACGGCGAGTTCGCCTCGGCCCACAATCTCGACGCCTACAAGAAGGTGCTCGCGATCAACCTGGTCGGCACCTTCGACTGCATCCGGCTCGCGGCGACGGCGATGAGCCGCCTGGACCTCACCGACTCCGGTGAGCGCGGCGCGATCGTCAACATGACCAGCGTCGCCGCGTTCGACGGCCAGATCGGCCAGGCGGCCTATTCCTCGTCGAAGGGTGGTGTCGTCGGGTTGACCCTGCCGGTGGCCCGCGATCTGGCCGCGGTCGGGATTCGCGTCAACACCGTCGCACCCGGCCTGATCGACACGCCGATCTACGGCGAAGGTCCCGAATCGGAGGCGTTCAAGGCCAAGCTCGGCGAATCCGTCCTCTACCCGCACCGCCTCGGCAAGCCCGAGGAGCTCGCGTCGATGGTGGTCGAACTGCTCACCAACTCCTACATGAACGCCGAGGTCGTCCGCGTCGACGGTGGCATCAGGATGCCCCCGAAGTAGGCGAATCGCCGGCCTGCACGGCCCCCGTCGAGACAACGGCCACCGCGGCCATGAGTGCCGCCGCTGCGACGCATCCCATGCCGAGCGTCGCGGCGGCGGCCACCGCGCCGACGAGTATCGGGCCCCCGGCATCTCCGAGCTCGCGGCCGACCTCCGCTGATCCCATCGTCTCGCCGAGTCGTTCCGGTGGCGCCGAGGCGGCCAGGGCCGCGAAACCCAGTGGTGTCAGCACACCGGCGCCCAGCCCGATGGCGATTGCGCCGACGATCAGTCCAGCCGGTCCGGCGAGCAGCCCGGCCACCAGGAAACCCGAGGCGCACAACGTCAATCCCGCCAGGGCGCCCGCTCGGTAGGTGATGCGGCGGGCGTCCAGCGCGCGGCCCGCCCACGGTTGTGACAGTGCCGCGCAGGCGGACAGGGCCGATACCAGAGCGCCGCTGAGCAGGGCGTTGGCCCCGGCCGACGCCGCGAGGATGGGGAAGAAGCCCACGCCGATGGACAATGCGGCGGTCGACGCGGCGAGTATCACTGTGGGAACGACGAATGCGCGTCGAGTCAGGCGACGCGCCAGGTCGACCACGGTCGACCGTCGGCGCGGCAACGGTTCCATCCGGGGCACCACCCATGCGACCCACGCCGCGACGACCAGGGCGAGCACACCCAGAGAGGCGAACAGCGTGCCGTACCCGCCGATGGTCACCAGCGCGCCGCCCAGGAGCGGCCCTACGGTGTAGCCCAACCCTTTCCACGCTCCGTAGCTTCCGAAGCGTCGCGCGTGACCGCCCGGCGACTGCATTCGGGCGACCAGTGTGGACGCCGCGGGTGAGAACGCCGCGGCGGCCGCCCCCTGCCCGAAGCGGGCGACGCCGAGCAGTCCGGGATCTCCAGCGGCGACGAATGCCGCTGATGCGCAGGCGAATCCGATCAGACCGCCGAGCAGAACGGGCCGTGGACCGACTCGATCGACCAGCGTGCCGAAGACGGGCTTGAGGACGACTTCGGCGGCGTCGTAGACGGCGAGCAGCAGTCCGATCGTGAGCAGGCTGACGTGCTGCTGCTGTCCGTACGTACCCAGGTTGGCGGCAATGGAATGCGCGCCGAACGCGGTGACGAAGCCCGCGCCGTAGAGCGGCCAGTATCGGTGAGGTGGATGCTCGAGCTCTGTCATCGTCGCTTCGCGGCGACGGCGTTGTGTCCAATTGTCAGGGTGTGCAGACGTGAATTGGCAACCCGCTCAACCGCTGTGGTGAGCGGGCGGCGGGCGATGAGCCAACCGACGAGCGCCACGGAGATTCCCAACCCGAGTCCGGCAAGCACGTCGACCGGGTAGTGCGCAGCGATGTAGACGCGGGCGAACGCCATCAGCACGGCGGCGACCGCGGCGAGGTAGCCGAGCAGCAGATCGACGCCGAAGAGCGCCGCTGTCGCGGCTCCCGCCGCGACAGCGTGGTCGCTGGGAAACGACGGGTCGGTGCTGCGGTGTGCGAGAACGAGGATGCCGGCCAGGGACGTGTAGGGGCGGGGTTCGGCGACCAGGGCGGCGATGGGCTGATTGATGGTCACTGCGAGAACGGTGGCCACGGGTGCCCACAGTGCGGCGGCCATGACGGCGGGATCGGTGCGACGGCGTGCCCGCCACCATCCCAGCAGCATCAGGACCGCGAAGACCGCGATGCCGTAGGTCGCCCAGGCGCTGACCACAGGCTGAAGCCAGCCAGTGGAGCGGGCGAAATCGTTGATGTGCAGGAACAGTTGCCGATCAAGGGTGTTCACGGTCCGGGGTCCTCACGTGCGGGGCGTTTTCAGTTGGTGTGCAGAGCGGCGAAGACTCGCTCGGTGTAGTCGGCCAGCCGCTCCTGGCAGTGCTTCAGCATGTGGTCGGCGTGCGCCGAGGACGGGGCGCCGAAGATATCGCGCGACTTGATCGTGCGATGCCAGCGCCGTAACCGTTCGAGGCTCTGTTCTTCCTCTTCGAGTTCGGCCATCGTGAACTTCGACTGTTCGATCTCGCGGTCGATCTCGGCGTCGAATTTGCCGCAGTCCGCGATGAACTCAGACCATTCCTCCTCGCGTTCCCCGGTGAAAAGGGCGACGAGTCGTTCGTCATCACGATCGGAGCGCGCCACCGCCGACAACACGACGACCTCACCGTCGCCGCGTTCGGCCATCTCGACGGCACGGTCGATTCCGTCGGTGAACGCGGAGACCTCGGGCACCGCCCATGACCCCTGTCCCAAAGGCATGGCGCCGGTCCGCCGCAACTCGCGCCACACCGCCACGCGATGCCGCGATGGTTCTGAGGGGAGCCGCACGAACAGCACGAGCCACCGCACGTCCTTGATTGCCACATTCGGGACTGTAACAGCTGTTACATCCGTGCGGCGACGCTACTGGTGGCGCAGCGTCTCCCAGTCGTTCTCGGCCTCCAGCTGGGCGATGAGACGCGAAGTCTGTTCGCGCATCAGCAGTGTCGCGCCGATGCCGATCAGGACCGCTGCGACCAGTGCGATCCACGAGAACCGGGACAGCCAGCGCTCGGCCGCCATGCCCGCGTAGTAGATGACGGCGACCGTGCCGCCGGCCCACACGATCGCGCCGCTGGCGTTGGCGGCGAGGAAGCGCGGGTAGCGCATCCGCATGGCACCGGCGAGCGGCCCCGCGAAGATCCGCAGCAGCGCGATGAACCGGCCGAAGAACACCGCCCAGACGCCCCACCGCTGGAAGAGTTGCTTCGCCAGTGCGACATGCCCGGGGCCGAAGTGTTTCGGGAAACGCTTACCGAGCCGTTCGAACAACCCCATCCCGTAGCGCCGCCCGATCGAGTAGCCGATCGTGTCGCCGATGATGGCGCCGAGCGCGGCCGCTCCCGCGACACCGATCGGGCTGATGTCGAGGCTGTGGCGTGACGACAGCAGCGCCGCGCTGACGAGCGCGATCTCGCCGGGCAGGGGGATGCCGAGACTCTCGATGCCGATGACCGCGCCCACCAGGATGTAGACCGCGATCGGTGGGATCGTCTGCAGGATGGCTTCGACGTTCATGCCGGCCTTACAGCTGCCAGTCGTTGGAGCCGTCGTGCCGTGAATAGGTGCCGCCGCCGGAGTTCTTCACGACGATGGGGTCCCCGGCGCCGAAGTTGTCGTAGAACCACTGCGCGTTGGCAGGGCTGATGTTGATGCATCCGTGGCTGACGTCGCGCTTGCCCTGATCGGCGACCGACCACGGCGCGCTGTGCACGAAGTCGCCGCTGTCGTCGAAGCGGACGGCCAGCTCCACCGTGGTCTTGTACCCGTACGTCGAATCCACCGGGACGCCGTAGGTCGAGGAGTCCATCACCACCGACGGCATCTTCTCCTGCACGTAGTAGGTGCCATTCGGTGTCTGGTGGCCACCGGCGGCCATCCCCATCGACATCGGAATGGTCTTCTCCACCACCCCGTTGCGGGTGACGGTCAACTGGTGGGTCGTGTCGTCCGCGGTGGCGATGAGGGTGTCACCTGTCTGAAAACTGGACACCGCGCCGCCGGCGTCGACGGTCACCGTGGTGTGCGCGGGCCAGAAATCCAGTGGGCGCCAGCGCAGCTGGGTCGGTGTCATCCAGTAGAACTTGCCGGGTACCGGCGGGACCGAAGAGACGTGCACGGCGTTCTCGGCGGCGACGGAATTGTCGACGAGGCCGGGGAAGTCAATGATGATCGGCTGCCCGACGCCGACGGTGGCACCGTTCACCGGAGCCACTTTCGGCGGACCGAACGGTGCCACCCCGACGAACGGCGTCGGGTCCTGTCCGGCGACCGGCTGGGCGAGTGCGGGTGGTGAACCCGTCATCACGACCAGGCCCACCATCGCGGCAACACCGACTGCCCTGAGTGTTCTGAACGTCCAGTACGACATACGCATCCTTCCGTCGCGGTGACAGTGTTGCACTACGACCTGGGTTCCACGGGGACCTGGGATGTCAGGGCACAAGGCTGACCGAAGACACCGACTGGGTGCCGCGCAGCCCCTTGAGTTCGACCTCGACGGGATCGTCGAACGCGATGCCGTCGGCCCCGCCCGCCGACTCCCGCACCTCGTCGCTGACGAGGATCTCGCCTCCCGCTGCGAGATCTGCGATGCGCGCCGCCATCGCGACGTTGCGCCCGAACAGATCGTCGCCCCGGCGCACCGACGTACCGACGTGGATGCCGATCCGTACCCGAATGGCGTCGTACCGCTCGGAATCGGACTGCAGGGCCTGCTGGATCGCCACACCGCACCGGATCGCGTCGACGGGCTCGGCGAAGGCGATCATGAAACCGTCCCCCTGGTTCTTGACCACGACGCCATGGTGCTGGGCAACTTTGCGCTCCACGAGTCGGTTGTGCCGCTCGAGCAGCGACACCCAGGCCTGGTCTCCGAGCGTCTCGTTGCGCTCCGTGGACCCCTCGATGTCGGAGAACATCAGCACGACCCGTCCGTCGGAGGTGAGGCGCGCCAGATCCGGCCGTTCCACCCGCGCCCAGGCCGCGAGGTCGTCGACCGAGCTGCGCACGGTGCCCACGGTGCCGGCAAGGCCGTGCCGGATCAGCGCGTCGGCGCTCTTGACGGTGTGCGCGACGGTCCTGACCGCCAGGGGCGCCACCCCTGGCCGTCGTCTGCGCGCCCCGCCGGGAAGGCGCTCGCGCTGACGTCGCAGCTCTTTTCGGGCGGTCGTGAGCTGGCGGCGCGACACGGTGAGCAGCACACCGAGGGTGATCACCGCCGCCGACAGGATCAGGGTCACGATCAGCAGCGCGGTGTCCACGCAGCCAGTATGGCCAGCACCAGCCCGGTGTAACGCTGCACGGCTTCGCCGACACTACGCACCGTGCGGTTGTCACCGGGGCCGGCTCGCGCGTCGGACCGATTGACAGCGGCTACACAGGAAAACGCTCCTGCGCTGGTCGAGACGACGGCAAAATGTGAAGATCTAGTCGCTACCCAGGAATCTGGGAAGGCATGCGGCTCGACGAACAGATGGGAACGAAGTATGAGATCAAAGACCAGTCGCTTCTCGCTGGTTGCCGGCGGTGTCGCCCTCTCGGCGATGACGTGGCTGGCTGTGGGGTGTAGCTCCAACGAGGGCAACGCCCCGGAGACCTCCACCACCACGACGACGACCACGACGACGACCACGACGCCGCCGGCCACCACCCCGGCTACGCCGCCTCCGGCGTCGCCGACGGAGAACGCGCCCCGCACTGCCGGTGGCAACCCGTTCACCTCGATTCCGCCCAACGCCAATGACAACGGCAGGAACCCGGGGGCGCCCCGCGCGCCTCAGTGACAGTGGTGAGCCATCGTCACTGATGTTCGTGCGCCTGCATTCCGCGTCGCGGGCTTTACGGCACTGGTGGTGGGGGTCCTCGTACTCCTCACCACCAGTGTCGCCCCGATGCGGCCGACGCCCGCCGGTGGGCCGGGGCAGCTGATCGGCGGGCCGTACGCCGCCCTGCTGGCCCACTCGGTCGATCTCGGTCCCTCGCACGACCGCTCCGCCCAACTCGTCGTCGAGCTGCGCGATGCCGCCGCGCCCACCGCCCTGACCCAATGGGCCGACAGCCAGGCGCTTTCGGTGCATTGGCAACCGGGGCAGCGCTGGGCGGTCGTCGAGGGCGGCGCCCAAGCCGTTGCCCGTGCGTTCCGCGTCGACGTGCACGACTACCGCGAGCGCCACGGCACGGTCTTCTATGCCTCCCGCCGCCAGCCTGCCGTCCCGGACGCGGTGACCGAGGACGTCGGGGCCGTGGGTCGCATCCTCGGCTACACCCCCTTCCGGGACAACCAGCCTCGGCAACTGCCTCTGGACGTGCCCGAATTCGGGCTCACCCCCGCGGCCCTGCGCACCACCTACGAATCCGATCGGCTCGTCGCCGACGGCTACACCGGCAAGGGTCAGACCGTCGCCATCTTCGCCTTCGGTGGATTCCGGCAGTCCGACCTCGACGCGTTCAGCACGAGCAACGACCTTCCGGCTTTCACGCCGACCGTGTTCGGCGAAGCGTTCGACGAACCGAGCGCCGAGACCACCATGGATCTGTCTGTCGTGCACGCCATCGCCCCCGACGCGCGCACGATCGTGGTGAACGCGCGGCCCACCGTGGAGGGTGACGGCGCCTACGTCAAAATCGGGCAGCTGATGGCCGATGTCGATCAGCAGTTCCCCGGCGCAAGTTGGAGTTTCTCGATCAGCTGGGGGTGCGACAAGCTGCTCACCGCAACAGATCTCGCGCCCGCACAGTCGGCTTTGGTGGCGGCGGCGGGCCGCGGCACCACCGCGTTCATGGCGAACGGCGATCTCGCCGGTCTGGAGTGCAAGAGTGGTGACGACTGGTCGTCGGCGCCCGAGCAGGACAGCATCGGGCTGAATTCCGTTGCCTCTCTTCCCGAGATGGTCAACGTCGGCGGCACCACGCTGTCGACCACCGCGACCGGCGCCTGGTTGGGGGAGCAGTCCTGGTATGACGTGCCGCTGTCGCTCGGCACCAGTGGCGGCGTCTCGGAGCTGTTCGACCTGCCGCCGTGGCAGCGCGGGGTGCAGGGTGCCGTCCCGTCGGGCCGCGCCACCGGGAGGCGGCTGACACCCGATGTGTCCGCGGTGGCTGACCCTTTCACCGGGGTGAGCTTCATCCTCGACGGCCAGCCGACGATCGGCGGCGGCACCTCGCAGGCTGCGCCCATTTGGGCGGGCCTGGCCGCAGTGATGAACGACTATCTGCGCTCCACCGGCGGGCGCCCGCTCGGAGACCTCAACCCATTGCTGTATCGGATCGCCGCCGGGGCGCGGCTGCCGGCGTTCCGTGATGTGACGCTGGGCGGCAACGCCGTCGACGACGCCGCGCCCGGGTACGACCTCGTCACCGGCCTCGGCACCCCGCGGGTCGACAACCTCGTGCGCGACGTCGCGGATGTGCAACAGGAGAACTCATGAGCGACGAGAGTCCTTTTCCGACCACCGAATGCCGGATCTGTCGGATCGACGTGCCCGACGGCGAATTCTGCGGCCTCTGCGGATGTCATCTGACGCCCCGCAAGTGGGAGGGCCCGGACTGGTTGCGCTTCCGCAACTTCGGTGCCGCGCCGGGGGAGAACGTACTGGCCCCCTCGTTGCTGAGTTCGCTGTTCCCGCACCTACCCCACCGCGGCGCGTTCCGGGTGGCGTTGGGGGTCATGCTGGTCGCTCTGGTGGCCTTCGCGCTGCTGCGGATGCCTGCGGCCTTGATCTCGGTGGGCGTGCTGGGGCTGCCCGCGCTGTTCCTCGTGTACCTGCGCGAGGCCGACGCACTGCGCGATCTGCCGGCGCGCATCCTCGCGCTGACGATCGGGCTCGGCGTGCTGCTCGGGGTCGGGTTCGTCCTGGTGGCCGGCGTCGCGTTCGACCGGGCCTCCGGTGCCGCCGTCGGGGTGGGCATGAGTGGCGGGCAGATGATCCAGGAGGGTGCCGCTCTTCCGCTCGCCGGCGCGATCCTGATGCTGGTGCCCGTGATCGTGGTTCGGCTGATGGGTCCGCCGACGCGGGAGTCCCTGGAAGGGTTCATGATCGGTGCACTCGGTGCGCTGAGTTTCACCGCCGCGGCGATGATGACGCGGCTGGTGCCGCAGCTGGACACCGGCCTGGTCAGTGACGCCCCACTGACGTTCTATCTGGTCGAGGCCGGCATCCGGGGCGTCGCGGCACCGCTGATCGCCGCGGCCACCGGTGGTCTGGTGGGCGTCGCGCTGTGGTTCACCCGCCCCGAGAGCAAGAAGGATCAACGGCCCGGCGTGGTCCGATTCGTGATGGTGGCGTTCGCGGTCGCCGTACTCGCGTTGTCGATCGCGCTGGGAATGGTCGACATCTCCCGCTCGCGGCAGTTGCTGATGCTGGCCCTGTACGCGGTGGTGGCCGCGGCGGCGCTGTTCCTGCTGCGCATCAGCCTGCACTTGGCGCTGCTGCACGAGGCGCACGACGAGACGGTCGGCGACGAACCCGTCGTCTGCCAACACTGCGGCCACGTGGTGCCCGACATGGCCTTCTGCCCGGTGTGCGGAGTCGCCGCCCGTGCGTCCTCGCGGTCGTCGCGCGCGCAGCGCCGCAGTGCTCGGCCTCAGCGCATCGACACCGACGGCGAACAGTCTTGACCACCACGACGTTCTTCCCCGGCTACTCCGTCAGTGGCGGACACGCCCCGGCGGTGGGCCGGCCCTCGCACCGAATGGTGTTGCTGCTGTGGCTCATTCCGGTGATTCTGGTGGGCGCTGTGCTCGCGGTGATCTCCTCCCGGGTGACCACGCCGCCGGTGCGCTTCGTCTGTCCCCCCGACTGCGGACGCGCACCGATCGGCACCCCGGTGGCGATCAACCCGCGGTTCACCGCGCCGGACGGCTCCTTCTCGGTGTCGTATCCGGCGGCCGGTTCGTCCTACCGCATCACCACCGGCGACGACGGTGTCGTCGCCGAGTTCACCGGTGGGGAGGGCGGCACGCTGCGGCTCTCCAGCCAACCCGCCGCGGGCAGGGCGGCCCGTCAGATCGTCGACGACCTGAAGGCGCAGCATGTCCCCGACGGACGTGTCGTCTACGAGATCCCCAACGCCATGGTCGGGTACCAACCCGGCTTCGGCGAGACCATCGACTACTACCCACAGGGCTCCACGAGCAGCTACACCCGCATGCGGGTGCTGGTTCTTGCCGCGGTGAAAAACGATCTCGCGCTGATCGCCTCAGTGGTCGGCCCGTACCACCAGTTCGGGCCGGATTTCGGGCCAGGCAAACCCTCGGGAGCCAATGTGCAGCTTGCACTCGATATGGGCAAATATGTCAACAGTTTTGCGTGGCGCGGTGATCCGCCGCGCTGAGTTCGAAGGCTCGTCGAAGGCTCGTCAAAAGCTGGTCAACGGCGTTACCAGCGGTTACGTTCGACGGGTGAACGTCCCGATCGAAGCGATGTGCGGCAAATGCGGTCACAGCGCTCCGGTCGTCTCGTCTCAGCCCACCTGGTCTGCCGGCTCCGACCGCGTCACGCGCTGGTTCCTCGATGTCGACTGTGCCGACTGCGGACGGCAGTACGGCTGGCTCTCCGACAAATGACCCCCCGCGCGGTACTTCCCGCGGCATAGGATGTGCTCGACGACAGGGGGCTGACAAGGTGAACCGATCACGCGTGGGTCTGGGTGTGGCCGCCTCGGTGGTGGCGATGATGACGCTGGCAGCGCCCGCTACGGCGGACACGGCCGGCTATCTCGAGGGTCTGGAGCCGGTGTACACGTCGCTGACCCGCGACCAGTTGCTCACCGCGGGCTCGATGGCCTGCGCGATTCTCGGCAGCGGACAGCCGGCGCCGGTCGCGGTCAATGCGCTCTACAAGCAGATGGGCATTTCGCTGGCCGCCGGCAACAGCATCGTCACCGGAGCCGTCATCGACCTCGGCTGCTGAGGAACTGGCTGCTGAGCCCGCCCCTCACCACCCCATCGAGCCGGGCACACCCTTGAAGGGGCCGGCGATCCAGCTGGTGATCCAGCCGCCGTAGAACCCCCCGGGTTGTGGGACGACCTGTTCACCGTTGACGGTGCAGCGATCCACGGCCGCGGCCATCACGGCCACCGCGCCGGCGATGGCGGCGAACCCCGGGGTGGGTCGCGGGTAGGTCCACGCCGCACGCGGAGCCACCGCCGACGGCGTCACCAGGTCGAAATAGCTTGCCTGGCCTTTCCATTCGCACCACGAGGCGCCCTCGGCCTTCCGCAGCACCCCGTCGGCGAAACTGCTCGCCGGGAGGTAGTACGTCGGGGGGTGGCTGGTCTCGAGCACCCGCCACGCGCGCTCGGTGGAGGCGATCACCTGCCCGCCCAGTTCGACAGTGATGGACCCGGCGAAGTCTTCGAGTCGGGGCGGGCGAGGGTAGTCCCACACCGATTCCTGGCCACGTTTCGGGGTCTCGGGTACCGGCATGCAGCCGAGTGTAAGGGTGGTCCCATGACAATCCGAGAAGACAACAGTGCGCGGACATTCTTCGGGCACCCGATCGGGCTGACCAACCTGTTCGGAGTGGAGCTGTGGGAACGGTTCTCCTTCTACGGGATGCTCACGATCCTGGCCTACTACCTGTACTACTCGGTCACCGACGGCGGGCTGGGCCTGCCGCAGAGCACGGCCACCGGAATCGTCGGCGCCTACGGCGGTCTGGTGTACCTGTCGACGGTGCTGGGCGGATGGATCGCCGACCGGGTACTCGGCATGGAGCGCACCGTGTTCTACGGCGGCGTGGTGGTGATGATCGGCCACATCGCCCTGGCGATCCTGCCGGGGCTGGCCGGAGTCGGCGTCGGCCTCGTGTGCGTGGCCCTCGGCTCCGGCGCGCTGAAAGCGAACGCCTCGTCGCTGCTGGGCACGCTCTACGACAAGGGCGACGCGCGCGCCGACGGTGGCTTCACGCTGTTCTATCTGGGCATCAACCTCGGCGCGTTCATCGGGCCGCTGATCACCGGGCTGCTGCAGACCCACGTCGGCTTCCACTACGGCTTCGGGGCGGCCGCGATAGGCATGGCGCTCGGTCTGGCGCAGTACGTGGCGTTCCGTCGCAACCTCGGCGGGCACGGGCGTGAGGTCCCGAACCCGTTGCCGCGCAGCGCTGTCGGCAAGACCGCAGCCGTCATGATCGGTGCCGTGGTGGTGATCGGCGTGGCCATCGCGCTGCGGCTGGTCACCCTGGCCAACCTCTCCCAGGTGACCACCGGCGTCATCGTCGTCGCATCCGTGGCCTACTTCGCGATCATGCTGCGCAGCCCGAAGGTGGACGGGGAGGAGCGGGTCCGGGTGCGGGCATTCATCCCGCTGTTCGTCGCGAACGCGGTGTTCTGGTCCCTGTTCCAGCAGATCTTCACGGTCCTCGCCGTGTACTCCGACGAACGCATGAACTGGTCGATCTTCGGTTGGACGGCGCCGTCGAGCTGGATCGGTTCGATCGAGCCGGTGTGGATCATCCTGCTCTCCCCGCTGTTCGCGCTGCTGTGGACGCGCCTCGGTAACCGCGCGCCCACCACCCCGCGCAAATTCGCCTACGGCGTGGTCGGCATGGGCCTGGCGTTCCTGTGCTTCGTACCGCTGGCCGGCGGTACCGGCCGCAGCACCCCGGCGCTGCTGGTGATGGCGATCATGGCCGTGTTCGCGGTCTCCGAACTGCTGCTGTCGCCGATCGGCCTGTCGGTGACCACCAAGCTGGCGCCGGAGGCATTCCGCGCGCAGATGATGGCGCTGTACTTCTTCTCGGTCGGTCTGGGTACGGCGATGTCCGGAGTGCTCGCGGGCTACTACGACACGTCCAACGAGGCCGCGTACTTCGGCATCCTCGGTGCGGTGGCCGTGGCGGCGGGTGTCGTGGTGTTCGTGATCTCGCCGTGGATCAGCCGCCAGATGGAAGGGGTGCACTGAGTGCACTGAGCACGATGGTTGCCGCCTCGGCCAGGGTGCCGTCGTCACGGGGTTGCTCGAACACCACGTCGGCCCCGCGGCCTACGGCGATCAACGAGGCGATCGTGTTGCCGAACAGCGGCCCGCTGAGGTTGCGCCACGACACCGGCAGCTCCGGCGAACCCGCCCTGCGCGCCCAGCGGCGCGCGAGGCGGGCCGCCGGTGCCGACCAGCCGAGCTTGAACGCGGGTTTGACGTAGGCGGGCACGTAGTTGTGCACCGGCGAGCAGACCAGTTGGTGCACCTGCGCACCGCTGGGCTCGCCGAAATCGGCGCGGGCGGCGTAGCTGTGGTGCACGTCGCCGGAGAGCACCGAGATGGTCGCCGGGCCGTCAGGGCGCGGGCGTGCGGCGTCGGCGATCATCGTGCTCAGCCGAACAAACGAGGCGAAGAACGCCGGCCAGTGCTCGAGATCGGCGCCCTGCCTGATCTTCTCGCCGAGTCGCCCACGCAGTCCCTGGCGGCCCGCGGCGATCTCGTTGACGATCTGCACATCGCCGAGGGCCGGCGGCAACAGCCACGGCAACGACGACCCGATGATCAGGTGATCGACGCCCGACAGATCGCTGATTTGCTGCTCGACCCAGGCGAACTCGCGGTCGCCCAACATCTTTCGCTCCCCGCCGTCGAGAATGCGGGCATTGCGGGAGTCGACCATGACGAGCCGGCTGCGGCCCAGATCCCACCGGAAGCTGAACCGCAGGCCCTTGTCGCCGTCGACCTCGCTGTCGGCCCGGTCGGCGAGTTCGGCCAGCATCGGCCAGCAGTCGCCGTCGGCGGCGAGCACCTTCTGGTAGTCGTCGTCGCTGTCCAGCTCGGTCGGGCTGAGATTGCCCAGATGCTGATACACCCAGTACGAGGCCAGCCCGGCGCGGATCCGGTCCCGCCACCACGGCTGGGCGTTGATCTCGGCGCGCCATGTCGCCGACGTGTTCCAGTCGTCGCGGATGTCGTGGTCGTCGAAGATCATCGCCGTCGGCAGCGTCGAGAGAATCCAGCGGATCTCGGGGTCACCCCAGGTGTGCCGGTAGAGGCCGACGTACTCGGAGAACGACACCACCTCTTCGGGCGGCCGGCGGTTGGCCGAGCGCTTGCCCGCCGAGCGGCGGCCGGACAGGTTGCGGCGCGCCTCGGGGGTCAACTCGTCGGCGTACACCTGATCGCCGAGAAGGAGCAGGGCATCCGGCCATTCCGACACGGGTAGGTCGGTGAGCCGGGTCGAATAGCAGTCCAGGGCGTCGAGCCCGAGCTTGCGATCGAGCTTCTCCTCACCGGTCTTGGGGTAGCGGCACGAGCCGAAGATGACCCGCAGCCGGTCGGCGGTCTCCGGTCCTCGCGTCCTGATGACGCTGGGTGGGAACGACGAATCCGGCTCCGGCCAGCACGTCGCACCGTCGACACGCACAGCGTAGGGAGTGACGGTGTCGGGGGTCAGCCCGCTGACCGGGACGAGCGCGTAGTGGCAGCCCTGCACCTCGAATGTGGGGGTCCGGCAACCGAGCACCTCCACCTCGGCCGGCGCGTCGGTCTGCACCCAGACCGTCGCGGTCGTCTCACCGACATGGCGCAGCACCGGACCGAGCAGAAGACTCACCGTGTCAGCCTAGTGCGCGCGTCGGCTTGTGGTCAGTGCCGTCAGATATGAGGGCGTCGGTGGTAAGTTCCGGCACGAGCACCGTCGCCGAGGGGGTCACCGTGGTCAGTTGTCATCGAGCGCCCACGGGTGTGTGGACCGGGGTGGCGGTCCTGGGATTCGGTGTCGGTGTGCTGATGGCGCCGGGCGTCGCATCGGCCGCGCCCTCGGACGGGTCCGACGCCACAGCGACGCAGTCCACCGCCCGCAGTGCGAACACGGCGACGCCGCGGGAGCGGCGTGCCGCGCGGATCGAAGCGCGCCGAGAAGCGGCCCAGCAGCGCCGGTACACCCTGCACAACCGGCGGCCGACGGCAGATCCCGATACGGCTGAGCCGACGGAGGACGGTGCCGTCCGCGGCAACCTGAATGCCTCCGACCGTGACGACACCGACCTCACCTACACCGTCAGCTCGGGTGCGGCCTGGGGGTCGGTGGCCATCGATGCCGACGGCGGGTTCGTCTACACGCCGGCCGCCGGAAAGGCAGGTCGGGCAGACAGTTTCACGATTGCCGTCGACGACGCGCCGGGCAATCCCTTCCACCTGCACGGGCTGCTGGGTGGACGCCGACCCACCGAGGTGACCATCGCCGTGCCGGCGGGCGACGCTGCCGAAGACCCTGCCGCGGATCCGGTGCGCACCATCGACGGCAGGTTCGACGATCGGGCAGTGACCGGTGTGGCCGATGCTGCGGCGGTGATGAACGGTGTCGCGCAGACGTTGGGCATCCGTGAGGGGTTCGCCGATGCGCGCGGCATCACCGTGTCCACCGCCGGAAGCGGGGACGACGCCGAAACCTACTATCGCTTCGCCGAGACCATCGACGGTGTGCCCGTGCTCGGCAGTGACGTCATCCTGGTGACCGACGCGACCGGTGCGGTGACCGGACTGGTCAACCACTACCGCGGGCTGTCCGATTCGTTCGACGTCACGCCCGACGCTGCGCCACCGCGGTTGCGGCGGATGGCCGACCAGCAGTTGGTGGTGTACGCCCCCGACAACAAGACAGCGCCGATCCTGGCCTGGCAGGTCGTCGGCGCGGTGCCGGGGATCCGCTTCTCCCGCCCGGGCAGCACTGTGTTGATCGGTGCGGACGGTGCTGCTGTCGGCGACGTCGTCGTCGCGCGTGCCACGGCGGACCCGGTCTCGGCCAGAGACGTCGCCAAAGACTGGCTCGGCCAGCGGCGGACCATCATCATCGACGTTCGCACGTCGCCGTGGTCCACGGTCTCCCGGTTGATCGACGCCGGCCGCGACATCACGACCTACAAGACGTCTTTCCCGTACTTGGGCCTGCTGGGTGGTTTCCTGCCGGGCACGGTGGTCAAGCGGGGGTGGCTCGGATGGAGCAACGACGCGGTGTCCGCGCATGCCAACATCGCGGAGGTCTACGACTACTACCGCGACGTGCTGGGGCGGACATCGTTCGACGGCAGCGGGGCGCCGGTACTGGTGAGCATTCGCTACAACCCGGGCCGACCGAACGGCGGATATCAGAACGCGTTCTGGGATCCCAGCATCGGCCAGTTCGCGTTCGGCGACGGCGGTCACCTCGAGGCGGCGGTCGATGTCATCGGCCACGAGTACACCCACGCCGTGGTCACCTACGTGGTCGGTGGCCCGACGGGTGCCGTCTCGGTGCTGGATTACGGTGAATCCGGTGCGCTCAACGAAGCGCTCGCTGACATCATGGGGACGCTGATCGAGAACGATTCCGGAAGTGACCGTTGGCTTCTCGGTGAGGACTCCGACCTCGGCGCCATCCGCGATCTCGCGGACCCGGCGTCGATCAGCACGTCGCTCGGGCCCCACCGAGTCACCTACGCGACTCGTTACCAAGGCAGCCTCGACGACGGCGGCGAACACGTCAACAGCACGATCTTCAGCCATGCCGCCTATCTGATGATGACCGACCCGGCGACTGCGGGAATCTCCAACGACACCTGGGCCGAGGTCTTCTACCGCGCACTGTTCCGGCTGAGTGCGGGGTCGGTTTTCAGCGACGGACGCGCCGCGGTGCAGAGCGCGGCGCAGTCGGTCGGGCTGACCGCCGCCCAGCAGGCGGCGATTGCCAAGGCATTCGATGCTGCCGGAATCTCCAGTGCTGCAACGCTAACGGTGGTCTGACTGGTCGATGAGCACCGCCCCGTCGGGGCGGTCGCCGAGCGTCTGCAGGGCGATGGAGTCCCCGGCCGAGGTCAGTCGGATGATCTGCGCGAGCTGCGCCGGTGCGTCGCACTGCACATAGTGGTCTGCGGTGGGCACCACCCAGAAGCGGTTGCGGCCCGGCTTCGACCTCAGGTGGGCCTGCCAGACGTGGGTGGCCACCCGCAGCGGCGCGACACTGTCGTGCAGGCCCCAGATCAGCGTGGTGTCGACGTCGATCGTGGAGAGGCGCTGGAGCCAGCTCTCTTCGTCGGCGGTGCGCTCGTGCAGGTATCGGATGGTGTCGGGGAGCACCGCGATGCCATCGTTGTGGGCGAAACACTGGGCCAGTGCGGCGATCTCAGGGTCCGCCAGATCGCGACGCGGCATGAACGTGGTGGCGCCGAGTCCGGCCGCGAGCATTTGCGGTGTCGTCGCCGCCGCGGTGGCACGGCCGGTCGCGTCGTCGAGCAGCGCCACCTGGAACGCGGTCAGGTTGGCCAGGGGCAGGAAAATGTTGGCATTGGTCAGGAACACCTCCTGCGGCATGGGGGCGTCGGTGTCGGCGAGCATCGCCAGCGCGATCATGCCGATGCTGCTCCCTCGGTCATGGGTGATCATCCGGTAGTCGCCGAGCCCCCACACCTCGGTGATCGCGTGCACCAGTAGTCGCGCGTCGTCGTAGAGGGAATAGGCGTAGGGTGCCGATGGCTTCTCCGAGAGCCCGTAACCCGGGAAGTCGAGCGTGAAGATCTCGACGTCTTCGGACAGTTCCCCGGCGAGGGCGCGGAAGTCGATGCTCGCCGTCGGAAAGCCGTGCACGCAGATCAGCGCCGGTGCACCCGGTGTGCCGGCCCGGCGCGCGAACACCTCGACCTGCCGGCCGGCGTTGGCGGGCGTGGTCGATGCCCAGGTGAAAGTCGTTCCGCCGCGTCGCCATTCATCGAAGACATCCACGCATGACAAGCTAGCGTCTCGAAGACGGGTCGGAGGAGGTGTTCGGCGATGCGGCGGGTGCTGACGTTGGTCGCGCCGCTCGGTCTGGCGTTCATCCCGCTGGGCATGGCGCTGGGCTTCCTGGTGGTGCACGCCGGGTTGGCGTGGTGGTGGGCGCCGGTGTTCGCCGGGGTGATCTACGCGGGGTCGCTCGAATTCCTGATGGTGGCACTGGTGGCGGGCGGCGCGCCGGTCGCGACCGTCGCGCTGACCACGCTGGTGGTCAATTCGCGGCACATCTTCTACGCGCTGTCGTTCCCCCTGCACCGGGTGCGCGGTGTCGCGGCGAAGCTCTACAGCACGTACACGCTGTCCGACGAGGCGTATGCGGTCGGGGTCAGCCCGCAGGCGCAGGGGTGGACCACCCGCCCGATCCTGTTCATGCAGTTGATGTTTCACCTGCTGTGGGTGACCGGTGCAGCTCTGGGCGGCGTGCTGGGCGAGGTGCTGCCGATCGACCGGCTCGTCGGCCTGGACTTCGCGCTGACCGCGCTGTTCATCGTGCTGGGCATCGAGGCGTACCGGCAGCGGCCCGATCCGCTGACGGCGGTGCTGGCGGTGCTGTGCGCCGTCGGGGCGTGGCTGCTGGTGCCGGGTCAGATGCTGGTGTGCGCATTCGCTGCCTTCACCGCGATGTTGCTGCTGCGGCGACGGACCCGGCATGCCTGACACCGGGTACATGGCGCTCCTCGTCGGCGTGAGCGCCGCAGTGACGTGGGCGCTGCGCGCGTTGCCGTTCGCGGTGCTGGCGCCGATGCGCGACAGCGCCGTGGTGCGCTACCTGAGCGTGCACATGCCGGTGGGCGTGATGGCCATGCTGGCGCTGTACTCGGTGAAGACGGTTGTGGGGGACACCGCGCTACAGCTCTTGTGGCTGGCGGTGGCCGTCGCGGTGACGACGGGTCTGCAGCTGTGGCGCGGTCGGGCGCTGCTGAGCATCCTCGTCGGGACGGCGTGCTACGTGACGCTGATGACGGTGTGGGGCGGCTGAATTCGAGCGGAGGTTCTGTCGGCCTGTTGCCTCACGTCAAGATGCGCGCGTAGGGGTGGTCGTTGCCTCACGTGAGCGTGCGCGCTTGGTGATGGCCGGTTGGCCGTCGTTAGTGGGTTTGCTGGTAGCGAGGGTGAAAAGTTGGACGG
>NZ_QJUA01000041.1 GCF_003254575.1 Mycobacterium kyogaense
GACCCGCCGCGCGGGCGGGGGCGGCGGCCAGCCGACCCCCCAGGGTGGCTACCAGCCGCCGCCCCCGCCCGGAGGGTATCCGCCTCCGCCGCAAGGCAATTACCCGCCCGGCGGATTCCCGCCGCCGCAGCAGGGCGGTTACCCGCAGGCCGCGCCCGCCCTGCCCAAGGAGGCCTACACCTCCTGGTTGACTCGCGTTGCCGCCTGGTTCATCGACTACATCCCGGTGTTCATCCTGGTCGGGCTCGGACAGGGCATCGCGATCCTCACCGGCGACAACAACTGCGAGAACATCAACGGCGGCTACGCCTGCACGTCGGAACCGTCGGCTCTCGGCGCGACAGTGAGCATCCTGGCGTCGGTGCTGACCTTCGCCTACGTGATCTGGAACTACGGTTACCGGCAGGGCACGACGGGCTCCAGCATCGGCAAGTCGGTGATGAAGTTCAAGGTCGTCAGCGAAAAGACCTTCCAGCCCATCGGTTTCGGGTTGTCCGTGGTCCGCCAACTGGCCCACACCGTGGACACGATCATCTGCTACATCGGGTACCTCTTCCCGCTGTGGGACGGCAAGCGTCAGACGCTCGCCGACAAGATCATGACCACGGTGTGCCTCCCCACCACCCCGCAGGGGCAGCACGGGCAGCAGCCGACGCACCACTACTGAGCCAGGGAATCGGCGCCGGCGCTGGGATGCGCCGGCGCCGATCGCTGCGCCCCGGTGCCGGGTCGACAGCGAGACGGTCCCCAGGGCTACCGTGGCAGCATGAGTGAGCAGCGCAGCGCGTCCGAGCACTTCCGGGCACTGGGACCGGCGACCAAGGCCATCCACGCCGGCTACCGGCCCGATCCGGCCACCGGCGTGGTCAACACCCCGATCTACGCCAGCTCGACGTTCGCCCAGGACGGGGTCGGCGGGCTGCGCGGCGGCTTCGAGTACGCCCGTACCGGCAACCCGACCCGAGCGGCCCTGGAATCCGCCTTGGCTGCAGTCGAATCCGCAACCCATGCTCGCGCGTTCAGCTCGGGGATGGCCGCCACCGACTGCGCGCTGCGCGCGGTCCTGCGGCCGGGAGATCACCTCGTCATCCCCGACGACGCCTACGGCGGCACCTTCCGGCTCATCGACAAGGTGTTCACGCAGTGGGGGATCAGCTACACCGCGGTGGCACTCGGCGATCTCGACAAGGTGCGGGCAGCGGTCACCGACCGCACCAAGCTGATCTGGGTCGAGACGCCGACCAACCCGCTGCTCTCGATCGCCGACATCGCCGGCATCGCGTCGCTGGCCGCCGAACGCGGCGCGAAAGTGTTGGTGGACAACACCTTCGCCTCACCGGCACTCCAGCAGCCCATGCTGCTCGGGGCCGACATCGTGCTGCACTCGACCACCAAGTACATCGGCGGACACTCCGATGTCGTCGGCGGCGTGCTGGTGACCAACGACGAGGCTCTCGACGACGCCTTCGCGTTCCTGCAGAACGGCGCCGGCGCGGTACCGGGCCCGTTCGACGCGTACCTGACGATCCGCGGCCTCAAGACGCTGCCGCTGCGGATGCAGCGCCACAGCGAGAACGGCGCAGCCATCGCCGAATTCCTCACGGGACATCCCGCGGTGGAGACCGTCCTCTACCCGGGGCTGGCAGACCACCCGCACCACGACGTCGCGGCCCGGCAGATGAGCGGGTTCGGTGGGATGGTGTCGGTGCGGCTGAAGGGCGGCCCGCAGGCTGCACGCGACTTCTGTGCGCGCACCGACATCTTCATCCTGGCCGAGTCGCTCGGCGGCGTGGAGTCGCTGATCGAGTACCCCGGGGCGATGACACACGCCTCGACCGCGGGCTCGCAGCTCGAAGTCCCCGACGATCTGGTTCGCCTGTCGGTCGGTATCGAAGACGTGGCGGACCTGCTCGGCGACGTCGAACAGGCGCTCGCTTAGGTCAGCTCTGCCAGCGCCTGCCGCACCGCCGACGCGGTGACGGCGAGGTTGACCTCGGCCAGCCCCGTCGGCGACTCGTCCAGCCAACTGCCGGCGGCGATCTCGCCGGCCCGGGCGTGCACCCACCGCCAACCGCGGTCGTTGAGGCTGAGCAGCGCCCCCAGGCCGTCGGCGGCATGCAGCACGGTGATGATCGCCGCGGTCGCGGCGGAGGGGGGCCGTCGCTCGAACAGCGCCGCCAGCAGCGCGTCGCGGGCGGGTCCCACCCGGCGGCGGTCGGTCGGCGAGGTACTCGTGCGTCGTCGCAGAGCGCTGGTACGCACGGCGACCCGACGGATCTGGCCGGTCCGCTCCAAGTGTTCGGCCAACCGGTGTTCGGC
Source organism: Mycobacterium kyogaense (assembly GCF_003254575.1). Taxonomy (GTDB): domain Bacteria; phylum Actinomycetota; class Actinomycetes; order Mycobacteriales; family Mycobacteriaceae; genus Mycobacterium; species Mycobacterium kyogaense. The sequence goes on from NZ_QJUA01000041.1 coordinate 2,320, forward strand.
CGACCGACCCAGGACCTTGATCGCCTGGCCCGGCCGTCGCGGGGCTCTGCCGATGTAGTCCACCGCCGGTGCGGTCAACGGATCGACCGGGCCGGCAGCCGCGAGCGCCACCAGAGTTCCCGGCGGTGCCGCCTCGCCGTCCACCGCAGGGCGCACCCGGCAGGCGTACGCCACATCGAGCAGGGTGGCGGCCGCCAGCGCATGAGCGCGCCGCGTGTCATCGAGGCCGGGTTGGCCGGATGCGTTGTCGACCAGGAGCAGAAACAGCTCTTCAGCGATCTGCGCCACGCCGGTCAGCCGTGATAGGGCTCCGCGGAGACCAGCGTGACCTTCACGGTGTTGCCGTTGGGCACGGTGTAGGTCCGCGTGTCGCCCACCTTGGCGTCGAGCAGCGCGCCGCCCAGCGGAGAGTTCGGGGAGTACACCTCGAGCTTGCCGTCGGTGACGCCCTCCTGGCGGGTTCCGATGAGGAACGTCTCGGTGTCGCTCTCGTCGTCGTCGTAGTAGACCTTGACCACCGAACCGGGCAGCGCGACGCCCGACTGCTTGGGTGCCTCGCCCACCTTCGCGGTGTTGAGCAACTCCTGCAGCTGGCGAATCCGGGCCTCCTGCTGGCCCTGCTCTTCACGGGCGGCGTGGTAGCCGCCGTTCTCGCGCAGGTCGCCCTCTTCGCGGCGGTCGTTGATCTCGGCCGCGATGACGGGGCGGTTGGCGATCAGCTGGTCGAGTTCGGCCTTCAGCCGGTCGAACGCCTCTTCGGTCAGCCAGGTGACCTGGGTGTCAGTCATATCGGCGCGCTCCTGTCGTCGTCGCTTTCAGCGCTTCTCGCGTGAAAAGTTCTCGGGCACGGTGCCGGGGCGGTGCTGAGGAACCAGCGTGTATCAGCGTGTATTGCCGCATCCGCCCGTTGTCGCAACTCATCTGTCGTGATCGTCGTAACGGCGCTCAAATGCAGCAATACACGGCCCCAGCAGGAACCGTGTACTCAGCCATGATAGCACCGGGCGGCCACCCGATTTTCATGTTTTCGCAGTCCGCGGTTGGTTGCGGGACGATCCGTTGTTGCTCGCCCTACCCGCCGACCAGGTACGACGGCACGTCGGTACCGCACCCGTAGACGTCGCCGACAACCGCCGGCCGAGACGTCGTCACCGTCGTCCGGATCTGGACGATCTCGGTCGTCGACGGCGCGACCAGCAGCTCCCGGCGGCCCACTTCGTCACCGTCGTAGGACCGGGCCCGCACGATGCACACCACCGGCGCAGAAGGGTCGTCGCGGGTGATGCTCGCCGTCACCTCCACGGTGCGGTCGTCGACGACGCGGTATCCGCCCAGTTCCCCCTTGACCTCCGGCGATCCCAGCCGGGAGTACGCCACCGCGGCGATCGTCACACCGAGCACCACGACCGCCGCGAACAGGCCCACGATGACCCATCGGCGGGTGCGTCGGCTGCGCTGTGGCGCGCCGTAGCGCGACGCAGGACGGTCGAGGGGACTGTCGGTCATCACGTTTTGCATGCCCGTCGTTCGGATGGGTGTACTAGGACTGGAACTATAGGACGTGTCGGATGTGTTGAATTCGACCGTGAGTGTCCATCCAGGTGAGCAGCTAAGAGGGAACTGTTGAGCGAACTGCGGTTGATGGCCGTGCACGCGCACCCCGACGACGAGTCAAGCAAGGGCGCGGCGACGATGGCCCGCTACGTCGATGAGGGCGTGCGGGTGATGGTGGTGACGCTGACAGGCGGCGAGCGCGGCGACATCCTGAACCCGGCGATGGACCTGCCCGAGGTGCACGGCCGGATGGCCGAGATCCGCCGCGAGGAGATGGCCAAGGCGGCTGCCATCCTCGGCGTCGAGCATCACTGGCTGGGCTTCGTCGACTCCGGCCTGCCCGAGGGCGACCCGCTGCCGCCGCTGCCGGAAGGGTGCTTCGCGCTGGAACCGCTCGAGGTACCCACCGAGGCCCTGGTCCGGGTGATCCGCGACTTCAAGCCGCATGTGATCACTACCTACGACGAGAACGGTGGCTATCCCCATCCCGACCACATCATGTGCCACAAGGTGTCGGTCGCGGCGTATGAGGCGGCCGCCGACCACCTGCTCTACCCGGACGCCGGCACGCCGTGGGCGGCCCACAAGCTCTACTACAACCACGGCTTCCTGCGGCAGCGCATGCAGGTGCTGCAAGACGAGTTCGCCAAGAACGGCCAGGAGGGTCCCTTCGCGAAGTGGCTGGAAAGCTGGGATCCGGAGATCGACCTGTCCGCCAACCGGGTGACCACGCGCATCGAATGCGCGAAGTACTTCCAGCAGCGCGACGAAGCGCTGCTCGCGCACGCCACCCAGATCGACCCGAAGAGCTTCTTCTTCACCACCCCGATGGAGTGGCAGCAGCGGCTGTGGCCCACCGAGGAGTTCGAGCTCGCCCGGTCCCGCGTTCCGGTGTCGCTGCCCGAGACCGATCTGTTCACCGGTATCGAGGGGCGGAACTGAATCCATGGTGACCGCCGTGTCCCTCCATGCTCTGGCCGTCGACATCCTGGCCCAGAACCCGCCGCAGCAGAGCGGACCCGACTTCGGCAAGGCCAGCCCGTTCGGCCTCATCGTGATCGTGGTGCTGCTGATCGCGGTCTTCGGACTGGTGTGGTCGATGAATCGGCATCTGAAGAAGGTGCCGGCATCGTTCGACACCGACGCCGATACCGACGCCGAGGACACCGGCGCCCCCGACGCCGATCCCGATCTGGCCGCCGGAAACCCGGCGGATCCGGCGGCGCGCCGTGAGCCCGACGCCGGCACGTAACACCCTCGGGGCGGCCCTGAGCCCCTATCTGCGCCAGCACGCCGACAACCCGGTGCACTGGCAGCAGTGGAGCGCCGAGGCGCTGGCCGAGGCTGCCGCGCGCGACGTTCCCATCCTGCTGTCCATCGGCTACGCCGCGTGCCACTGGTGCCATGTGATGGCCCACGAATCGTTCGCCGATCCTGAGGTGGCCGCGGTGGCCAACGCCGGGTTCGTCTGCATCAAGGTGGATCGGGAGGAGCGGCCCGACCTCGATGCGGTCTACATGGCCGCGACGGTGGCGCTGACCGGGCAGGGCGGCTGGCCGATGACGTGCTTCCTGACCCCCGACGGCCGCCCGTTCTTCTGCGGCACCTACTACCCGAAAGCGACCTTCCTGCAACTACTCTCGGCCGTCAGCGAGACGTGGCATCAGCGCCGCGCCGAGGTGGAGCAGGCCTCGGCGCACATCGCGGGCGAACTGCAGGCGGTGGTCGGCGGCCTGCCCGGGGGCGCACCCGTGACCGCGGAGGTGTGTGACGGCGCGATCGATGCGGTGCTCACCGATGAGGACGCGGTGCACGGCGGTTTCGGTGGACCCCCGAAGTTTCCGCCGTCGGCTCTGCTGGAGGCACTGCTGCGCCATCACGAACGCACCGGTGCGGACGGGGCCCTGCAGGCAGCGGTCCGCGCGGGTGAGGCGATGGCGCGCGGCGGCCTCTACGACCAGCTGGCCGGTGGATTCGCCCGCTACAGCGTGGACGAGGCCTGGGTGGTGCCGCACTTCGAGAAGATGCTCTACGACAACGCCCTGCTGCTGCGCGTGTATGCGCACTGGGCGCGACGCTCTCGTGATCCGTTGCCGCTCAGAGTGACTCGGGAGACGGCGAGATTCCTGCTCGACGATCTGCGCCGCGACGGCCTGTTCGTCTCGTCGCTGGATGCCGATGCCGCCGGACGTGAGGGGTCGACGTACGTGTGGACACCGGCGCAGCTGCGCGACGCGCCGGGTGACGACGCTGCTTGGGCTGCAGGGGTTTTCGGGGTGACCGACGCCGGCACCTTCGAGCGCGACGCGTCGGTGCTGCAGCTGCGTACCGATCCCGTCGACGCCGAACGGTTCGCCGCCGTGCGGGCCGCGCTGCGCGCGGTGCGCGCCGAGCGTCCACAGCCGGAGCGTGACGACAAGGTCGTCACCGCATGGAACGGCCTCACGATCACCGCACTGTGCGAAGCCGGCGTCGCGCTGGCCGAGCCCGAGCTGATCGACGCCGCCGCGGCGTGCGCCGACGCGCTGCTGGATCTGCACCTGCGCGACGGACGACTGCGCCGCACCAGCCTGGGCGGCGTCGTCGGGCCCGGCACGGCGATCCTCGAGGACCACGCGGCGCTGGCCACCGGACTGCTCACGCTGCACCAGGTGAGCGGCGAGCAGCGGTGGCTGGAGTCAGCCACCGAGGTGCTCGACCTGGCGCTGGACCACTTCGCGGATCCGGACAACGCGGGCCGCTGGTACGACGTCGCCGACGATGCCGAGCAGCTGCTGGTGCGGCCGGCTGATCCGTTCGACGGGGCCACGCCGTCCGGGGCGTCGTTGCTCGCAGAGGCGCTCATGCTGGCGGCGCACCTCGTCCCGTCCGACCGGGCGGCCCGCTACGCCGATGCGTTCGACGCCACGCTCGCAGCAGCCGCCCCGGTGATCACCGGCGCGCCCCGTTCGGCCGGGCACTGGCTGGCGATCGCCGAAGCCGCGGTGCGCGGCCCGATCCAGATCGCGGTGTCGTGCGACGACCCGTCGACGTCGGATCTGCTGGCCACCGCTCGCGTGCTCGCGCCCGGTGGCGCGATCGTCGTCGGCGGCCCGGCCGACGGTTCGGAACTGCTGCGAGACCGGCCGCGGGTGGCCGGCATCGACGGACTCAAGGATGCCGCGTACGTGTGCCGCGGGCGGGTGTGCGATCTGCCCGTCCGCACAGCGGACGATCTCGCCGCCGCGCTGGGTCCGTCCGTGTAGCGTTGCGGCTCATGAGCTTCGAGCCCGACGTCCTGCAAGGTTTCGTCAAGCGCTACCTCGACACGGTCGCCAACGGCAAGGCCGAGGATGTCGCGGCGCTCTACGCCGAGGACGCCACGCTGGAGGATCCGGTCGGGTGCGGGGAAGTGCACATCGGCCGGCAGGCCATCGCCGGGTTCTACAAGGGCATGGAAGGTGATCACGACATCACCACCGAGCTGCTGACATTCCGTGCGGGTGGGCACGAGGCCGCGTTCACGTTCGCGATCACCGTGGGCGGTGCGATGCGGATCGAGCCGATCGAGGTGATGGTGTTCGACGGCGACGGCAAGATCACGTCGATGAAGGCCTACTGGAGCCAGGAGAACATCACCCCGCTGTAAGGGGCGCTGTCGTTCTGGGGGAAGGGTTCAGCCCGAGAAGACGGCGAACCACATCGCGATGTAGTGGCAGATCGCCGCGACCGCCGTGCAGGCGTGGAAGAACTCGTGATGACCGAAGGTCGTCGGCCACGGGTTGGGCCACTTCAACGCGTAGAGCACACCGCCGATGCTGTACAGCGCGCCACCGACGATCAGCAGCACCACCGCGGCCACCCCGGCGCCTTGCATGATCGGACCGATGAACCAAGCCGCCACCCAGCCCAGCAGGATGTAGAGCGGCGTTCCCACCCATCGCGGCGCCGACGGCCAGAACATCTTCAGCAGCACCCCGGCGAGCGCACCGCCCCACACGATCCAGAGCAGCACCCGACCGCTGTCCTCGGGCAGTGCGAGCACAGCGAACGGCGTGTAGCTGCCGGCGATGAACACGAAGATCATCGAATGGTCGGCGCGCTTCATCCAGGTGCGCGCCGTCTTCGACTGCCACGTCACCCGGTGGTAGGTCCCGCTGACGGTGAACATCGCCACGATCGTCAGCGTGTAGACCAGCGTCGCCAGACCCGCCTGCGTGGACTTCATCGACCACGACACCGCGACCAGCGTGGCACCGCAGATGACGGCAATCACCGCGGAGTAGACGTGAATCCACCCCCGCAGCCGCGGCCGGCCCAGGAACTGGGCGACGCCTTCGGCGACCGCCTCGGGTAGATCCTCGGGGTCCCGCGGCGTGTCGGCGGTGTACCAGGGCTCGAGAGATGTCGGCATTTCACCTCCGCTGACTGGCGTGGACAATCCACGGGCCACAGTAGTCTGGATCATCGTGGACCTCATTCCGCCGCGGCTCAAGGAACCGGCTTACCGGCTCTACGAGATGCGGCTGCGCCAGGGGTTGGCCCGGCAGAAATCCGAGCTCCCACGCCACATCGCGGTGCTGTGCGACGGCAACCGTCGGTGGGCCCGTGAACTCGGTCACGACGACGTCGCGTACGGCTATCGCGCGGGCGCGGAGAAGATCGCGGAGATGCTGCGCTGGTGCGCCGAAGCCGGCATCGAGATGGCGACGGTCTACCTGCTGTCCACCGAGAACCTGCAGCGCGACGCCGATGAACTCGCGGCCCTGATCGACATCATCACCGATGTCGTCGAGGAGATCTGCGCGCCGGCCAACCAGTGGACCGTCCGCACCGTGGGAGATCTCGCTCTGATCGGCGAGGAACCCGCCCGCCGGGTGCGCGAGGCCGTGCAGTCGACGGACGCGAACGGCGGGAGGTTTCACGTCAACGTCGCCGTCGGGTACGGCGGCCGGCAGGAGATCGTCGACGCGGTCCGTGCCCTGTTGAGCAAGGCGATGGCCGACGGCGCCACCGGGGACCGATTGATCGAAGCCGTCACCGCTGAGGCGATCTCGGAGAACCTCTACACCTCCGGCCAACCAGACCCCGACCTGGTCATCCGGACCTCCGGCGAGCAGCGCCTGTCGGGGTTCCTGCTGTGGCAGAGCGCGTACTCCGAGATGTGGTTCACCGAGGCGTACTGGCCCGAGTTCCGGCGGGTCGACTTCCTGCGGGCTCTGCGCGATTACAGCGCCCGGCACCGCCGCTACGGGCGCTAGGGGCCCGTGATGCTCGGCCTGTCCGCCGCGGTGTTCGCACTGAGCTGGTGGCTGGGCCTCTATCTGCTGGCCCGCGATCCGCGCAAACCGGTGCTGGTGCTCGCCGCGGTCGGCCTCACCGGCTTCGCCGCCGTGGTGGCGCTCGACGCGGTCCGCACGGGCGCCGGCGTCGACGCGCTCGGCCGGATCGAGGTGTATCTCGTCGCCGTGCCGGGGGTGGCGTGGTTCGCCGTCCTGCTGGAGATGTCGCGCCCGCGGGACTGCGTGCGCGGCCGGGGCCGGGAAGCCGCTCTCGTCGGCGCTGCGGCCGTCGTCGCCGCCACCGGAGCCGCGATGGCCGGCGATGTCGAGGGGCCGCTGCGCCTCGGTCACTGGGTGTTGTTGGCCGCGGTCTCCATCCCGGCCGTGGGCGCGCTGCTGGCCGCGGTCCTGCGTCGTCACCAGCCCCGCCCCGTCGTCGGCTTCGTCGTCGTCGCCACGCTTTTCTTCGCGCTCGGCAACGCGATCCTGGTCATCCCGCTCGGTCTGGTTCCGAGCTGGCTCGCGCTCGCCTCGACCGGGTGCGACGTCGTCCTGCTCGGCGTCGCGGTCGCACTCGGCGACGCCTTCGACGAGGGCCAGGCACTGCGCAAGGACATGCTTCGATCGGCGCTGGGCACCGCGGCGGTGGCGGTTCTGTTCGGCGGTCAGGTGTTGCTCGGGGTGGCCGTCTCGGGGCCGGGCGCCACACTGGTCGTACTGCTGTTCACCAGCCTGGCGGTCGCGATCACGGTCAACGTGCTGGCCGACCCGCTGGCCGGCCTCCTGGACCGGCTGGCGTTCTCCCGGACACCCGCGCTGAGCGCCGAACGCGCCGCGCTGCGCAGCACCGAGGCGGCACTGCCGCGCCGCGCGGCCAGCCCCCTCGACGACATGGACGACGAGACGTTCGTACGCGTGACGCGTCGCGCACTGGGGCACTACGCGGACCTGTCCAAGCTCGTCGCGAGCCCGCTGACTGCGCTGCCGATCATCGACGAGCGCCTCATGCGGCGCGGGGCATCCGATCGACCACTGGAACGCGCCAACGAACTGCGCGCCCTGCTGGCCGAGCGCATCGCCGGTCTCAAACCCCGCGACGGCAACGACTTCGGCACCACCGAGGCGTGGCGGCACTACAACGCGCTGTACTTCCCCTACGTCGTCGGCGTCCGTGCCTACGCGCAGAACGCGACCGCCGCCGGCCTGGACCCGGTGGCCCGCCGGGCGTGGCAGTGGCTGGCCACCGAGGTGCCGCAGCGCTCGTTGCACAACTGGCAGAACGCGGCCGCGCGCGTCATCGCCACCGACCTCAAGAGCAGCCTCGTCGACGTGCGCTGACCTGCGGCTGGCAGTAGTTGGCAGCGTTCGGTGTCGATGTGGCACCGACATCGGCGCACCGTCATGGCAGGTACCGGAGTCGCCGTCGGAAGAGGTTACGGCGTCGGCTCCGGTACCGGTCGTCCATCGAGAAAGGAACCCGTCATGACCGCCACCGTCTCCTCCCGCCTCGGCGCGGCGAGCGACTCACTGCTGCGCTTCGCTATGCGCGCCGACGCCGTCTGCAGCGGCCTGACCGGAATAAAGCTGCTGATCCTCGCACCCACCGTCGCCCGCGTGTCCGGCACGACACCGACCGTCGAGTACGTGACGGGTGCGTCGTTCGTCGTGTTCGCCATCGCGGTGCTGGTGTTCGCGTCGCGGCCGCGCATTCGCACCGCCGGTGCGGTGCTGGCCGCCGGCAACCTGGTGTTCACCGTGGCCACCGTGATCGTGGTGTTGGCCGGGGTGTGGCCGCTGACCACCACCGGTGTGGCGCTGTTCCTCGGCACGGGCGTCTACACGCTCGTGATGGCCGAACTGCAGTTCCAGGGTGTGCGCCGCATCAGGGCTCGCGGCTAGAGCTTGCGCAGCCGCAGCCGGTTGATGGAGTGGTCGGCGTCCTTGCGCAGCACCAACGTGGCGCGCGGACGCGTCGGCAGGATGTTGTCCATCAGGTTGGGCCTGTTGATCGAATTCCAGATGTCGCGGGCGGCGAACACGGCCTGCTCGTCGGTCAGCGTGGAGTAGTGGTGGAAGTGCGAGGCGGGGTCGGCGAACGCGCCGGCCCGCATCGACAGGAACCGCGAGATGTACCAGTTCTCAATGTCCTCGATGCGGGCGTCGACATACACCGAGAAGTCGAACAGGTCCGACACCATCAGCGCCGGCCCGGTCTGCAGAACGTTGAGACCCTCCAGGATCAAGATGTCCGGGTGGGCGATGATCTGCTTCTCGCTGGGCACGATGTCGTAGAGCAGATGTGAGTACACCGGGGCGCACGCCGCGTCGGCGCCCGACTTGACCGCGGTGACGAAGCGCATCAGGGCCCTGCGGTCGTAGGACTCTGGAAAACCCTTGCGGTGCATCAGGTTTCGACGCGACAACTCGGCGTTGGGATAGAGGAAGCCGTCAGTGGTGACCAGGTCCACGCGGGGGTGATGTTCCCAGCGGGCCAGCAGCGCCTGCAGCACACGCGCGGTGGTGGACTTGCCGACCGCCACGCTGCCCGCCACGCCGATGACGAACGGCACCGGCCGGTCCGGATTCTGCTGCGGCTCACCGAGGAAGTCGGCGGTCGTGGAGAACAACGCCTGCCGCGCCGCCACCTGCAGGTGGATCAACCGCGCCAGCGGCAGATAGACCTCTTCGACCTCGAGCAGGTCGATCTTCTCGCCGAGACCCCGTAGCCGGACCAGTTCGTCCTCGGTCAGCTTCAGCGGGGTCGACATCCGCAGTGCCCGCCACTGACGTCGGTCGAACTCCACGTAGGGGCTGGGTTCGCTCAGCCGAGCCATGGGCACAGTCTTGCAGTTAGCGTGGTGACCATGGACGCCGGTACTGGTTCTGACACGCTGGTGCGCGACTACCTGATGCTCGGGTTGCGCTTCGATCGCATCGAGGAGGGCTACGTCGACTCGTTCACCGGTGACCCCGCGCTGCGCCGTGCGGTGGCCGACGAGCCCGCACCCGACCCCGCCGACCTGGCGCGTGATGCGCGCCGGTTGCTCGGCGAACTGCCCGCCGGTCTCGACGACGATCGCGCCGCGTTCGTGGGCGCGCACCTGCGGGCCCTCGAGTGCGCGGCACGCACGTTCGCCGGGGAGAAGGTGGGGTTCGTCGACGAGGTCGAGGCCTACTTCGACGTCCGCATCAGCAAGGGCGATCCCGAGCGCTACCGCGAGGCGCACGTCAAGCTCGACGACGCACTCGGCGGCACCGGCCCGCTGGCCGAGCGAATCGCCGCCCACCGCGCGGCCGAGGAGATCCCGCCGGCGCGGCTCGAGGAGGCCATCCACGCGTTCTCCAGCGCGCTGCGCGACAACGTCCGCGCCGCGTTCCCGCTGCCGGAGCGCGAGACCATCACCTACGAGGTGGTGGGCGACAAACCGTGGTCGGGCTTCAACTACTACCTCGGCGACTACCGGTCCACGGTCGCCGTCAACGCCGACCTCAAGCAGCAGATGGCGAACCTGCCACGGCTGGTCGCCCACGAGTCCTACCCGGGCCATCACACCGAGCACTGCCGCAAAGAGGCCGGGCTCGTCGAGGCCAAAGGTCAGGCCGAGCAGACGATCTTCCTGGTCAACACCCCGCAGTGCCTGATGGCCGAAGGCCTGGCCGATCTGGCGCTCTACGCCGCCGTCGGGTCGGGCTGGGGGAGTTGGGCCGCCGAGATCTACGCCGATCTGGGCCTGCGGTTCGACGGCGCACGGGCCGAGACCATCTCGGAGGCGACGGCCGCGCTGGCCGACGTCCGGCAGGACGCGGCGCTGATGCTGCACGACGAGCACCGCGACGTCGACGACGTCGTGGCCTTCCTCAAGCGCTGGTTGCTCGTCGACGACGACCGCGCCCGCCAGATGCTGCGGTTCCTGTCGTCGCCGCTGTGGCGGGCCTACACCAGCACCTACGTCGAGGGGTACCGGCTGCTGCGCCGCTGGCTCGACGACCGGCCCGACGGCGTCACGCTGACGCAGCGGTTCACCACCCTGCTTGACGAGCCGCTGATCCCGTCATCGCTGCGGACCGCCTGACCCCGCCGGTTGTGCGGTTTCATCCGCGACTCGCCGGGTCAGGCGTATGAGGGCGCACACTCGCCGGGTTTTCCGGGCGGGCTCGTCGCCGACTAGGCTCGACACCATGACTGCCACCTCCGCCAAAGGTCAGGGCATCGAATACGCCGACACCGCCAGCGAGGCCTACCGCGCCGCGCTACGGGTGATCGAGAGCGTGGAGCCGCGTATCGCCGAGGCCACCCGCAAAGAACTCGACGACCAACGGCATTCGCTGAAGCTGATCGCCAGCGAGAACTACGCCTCGCCCGCCGTGCTGTTGACGATGGGCACCTGGTTCTCCGACAAATACGCCGAGGGCACCGTCGGGCACCGCTTCTACGCGGCCTGCCAGAACGTCGACACCGTCGAGGCGCTCGCCGCCGAGCACGCGCGCGAGCTGTTCGGGGCGTCGTACGCATACGCGCAGCCGCACTCGGGCATCGACGCGAACCTGGTGGCCTATTGGGCGATCCTGGCTACCCGGGTCGAGACCCCGGGCCTGGCCGAGCTCGGTTCGAAGCACATCAACGATCTGTCCGAAGCCGACTGGGAGACGCTGCGCGCCAAGTTGGGCAACCAGAAGCTGATGGGCATGTCGCTGGACACCGGCGGGCACCTCACCCACGGGTTCCGGCCGAACATCTCGGGCAAGATGTTCCACCAGCGCCAGTACGGCACCAACCCCGAGACGGGGTTCATCGACTACGACGCCGTCGCCGCGGCCGTGCGCGAGTTCAAGCCGCTGATCCTGGTGGCCGGCTACTCGGCGTACCCGCGCCGGGTCAACTTCGCCAAGATGCGCGAGATCGCCGACGAGGTGGGCGCGACGTTCATGGTCGACATGGCGCACTTCGCCGGCCTGGTGGCGGGCAAGGTGTTCACCGGCGACGAGGATCCCGTGCCGCACGCGCACGTGGTGACGACGACGACGCACAAGTCGTTGCGCGGCCCGCGTGGCGGCCTGGTGCTGGCTACCGAGGAGTACGCGCCGGCGGTCGACAAGGGCTGCCCGATGGTGCTCGGCGGCCCGCTCTCGCACGTGATGGCCGCCAAGGCCGTCGCCCTCGCCGAGGCCCGCCAGCCGGAGTTCCGCACCTACGCCCAGGCGGTCGCCGACAACGCGCAATCGCTCGCCGACGGTTTCGTCAAGCGGGACGCCTCGCTCGTCACCGGTGGCACCGACAACCACCTGGTGCTGCTCGATGTCACGTCGTTCGGGCTGACGGGCCGCCAGGCCGAGTCGGCCCTGTTGGACTCCGGCATCGTCACCAACCGCAACGCGATCCCGGCGGACCCCAACGGCGCCTGGTACACCAGCGGTATCCGATTCGGCACGCCCGCGCTGACCACGCGCGGATTCGGCGCCGACGAGTTCGACCGGGTGGCCGAGCTGGTGGTCGAGGTGCTGTCCAACACCCAGCCCGCCGCGGGGCCGAACGGCCCGTCCAAGGCCAAGTACACGCTGGCCGACGGAACCGCGGACCGGGTGCGCTCCGCCGCGGCTGAGCTGCTCGAGGCCAACCCGCTCTACCCGGGTCTGACGCTCTAGACGAAGGCCCGCGACACGGCCGGGGAATTTTTCGATCCCCACAGAATTGGGTTACTGTAACTGCATGGCACAGAAACCTGTCGCTAACGCGCTGACCCTCGAACTCGAGCCCGTCGTCGAGGAGCAGCTGAGGCGTCACCTCGACACCGAGGACGCCTGGTTCGCTCACGACTATGTGCCCTTCGACCAGGGCGAGAACTACGCGTTCCTCGGCGGCCGGGATTGGGACGCTTCCGATGTGACGCTGCCCAAGAAGGTCACCGACGCCGTCGAGATCCTGCTGATCACCAAGGACAACCTCGCCGGCTACCACCGCGAGCTGGTCGAGCACTTCATCCTCGAGGACAAGTGGGGCCGGTGGCTCGGCCGCTGGACCGCCGAGGAGCACCTGCACGCCGTCGCGCTGCGCAATTACCTCGTCGTCACCCGTGAGGTCGACCCGTCGGCCAACGAGGACGTGCGCGTCGAGCACGTGATGAAGGGCTACCGCGCCGACAGCTACAGCCAGATCGAGACGCTGGCGTTCATGGCGATGTGGGAACGCGCCCACGCCGTGTTCTGCCGCAACCTGGCCGCCGAGACCGACGAGCCGGTGCTGCGCGGCCTGGTGGAGAAGATCGCCCGCGACGAGGAACGCCACACCGAGTTCTTCACCGCCCTGGTCGCCCACTGCCTGAGCTCCCTGCGTGACGAGACCGTCGATGCGATCGCCACGCGCGCCGCGGCCCTTGATGTCGTCGGCGGCGACATCGACGCCTATGCCGACAAGGTGGCCACCGTCGCCGAGGCAGGCATCTTCGACCGGGCTGCATTGCAGCAGGTCGTCGCCGACTCGCTCGCGGCATGGGGCGTGAGCGGCGAGCCGCGTCTCGCGGAGTTCATCAGCTCGTAACGGGGCAGCCGCCTCGGCACGGCGCGCCTGCGCGGCGCGGATGCCCGCGCGGGAGTAGCGTCGTTTTCGATGGCTAGCGAATTGCTCTGCTGTCCGGGCGGTCCGAATCGTTTCGACGAAAGGACCGGCCCCGGTCCTTTCGGCCGCGCCCGCGTCCACCGAGATGTTCGCGCCGGGGCTCCGCGAACTCGCGCAGCCTCGAGGAGCGCTACGTGACCGATTCTCCCATCCGGACCTACGTTCTCGACACCTCCGTCCTGCTATCCGATCCCTGGGCCATCACGAGGTTCGCCGAGCACGAGGTCGTGGTTCCGCTGGTGGTGATCAGCGAACTCGAGGCCAAACGCCATCACCACGAGCTCGGCTGGTTCGCCCGCCAGGCGCTGCGGATGTTCGACGATCTGCGTCTGGAACACGGTCGGCTCGATCAGCCGGTTCCCGTTGGGGCACAAGGTGGAACGCTGCATGTCGAGCTCAACCACAGCGATCAGACCGTGCTCCCGTCGGGCTTCCGCACCGAGAGCAACGACACCAGGATCCTGACGGTCGCCGCCAACCTGGCCGCCGAGGGCAAACAGGTCACCCTCGTCAGCAAGGACATCCCGCTGCGGGTCAAGGCGGGCGCGGTGGGCCTGCTGGCCGACGAATACCACGCCCAGGACGTCGTGACGTCCGGCTGGACCGGGATGACCGAGTTGGAGGTCACCTCCGACGACGTCGACGGCTTGTTCGCCGACGGGGAGATCGACCTCGAAGAGGCTCGGGATCTGCCCTGCCACACCGGAGTTCGGTTGCTGGGCAGCAACTCTCACGCGCTGGGCCGGGTCAATCCGGACAAGCGGGTGCAATTGGTCCGTGGGGACCGCGAGGTGTTCGGCCTCCGGGGAAGGTCAGCCGAACAACGCGTGGCTCTGGATCTGCTGCTCGACGAGTCCGTCGGCATCGTGTCTCTCGGCGGCAAGGCCGGCACCGGCAAGTCCGCGCTGGCCCTGTGTGCCGGTCTGGAAGCTGTGCTCGAGCGGCGCACGCAACGCAAGGTCGTGGTGTTCCGGCCGCTGTACGCCGTCGGCGGCCAGGATCTCGGCTATCTGCCCGGCAGCGAGAGCGACAAGATGGGGCCGTGGGCGCAGGCCGTGTTCGACACCCTCGAGGGGCTGGCCTCTCCCGCGGTGCTCGAGGAGGTGCTCTCGCGCGGCATGCTTGAGGTGCTGCCGCTGACCCACATCCGCGGCCGGTCGCTGCACGACTCGTTCGTGATCGTCGACGAAGCGCAGTCGCTGGAGCGCAACGTGCTGCTCACAGTGCTGTCGCGGCTGGGCAGCGGGTCGCGGGTGGTGCTCACCCATGACGTCGCGCAGCGGGACAATCTGCGGGTCGGCCGGCACGACGGTGTCGCCGCGGTGATCGAGAAGCTCAAGGGGCACCCGCTGTTCGCCCACATCACGCTGCTGCGCAGCGAGCGCTCGCCGATCGCGGCGCTGGTCACCGAGATGTTGGAGGAGATCAGCCCCGGCGCCCTGCCGTGACCCTGTGATCTGGCACGCCGCGCGCTGGGCGGCGTGCCAGATTCGCACGGTAGGCTGCCCGACGTGCGTAGGCGTTCCGACAGCTTGACCTGGCGTTATGGCCGGACCGTTCTCGGGACGGCCGCGGCGGTGGCCGTCCTCCTCGTCGGTGGGCTCACCGGTCACGTGCGGCCCGCCAATGCCGACGACGTGGACTGTGCTCAGGTCAAGTGCGTCGCGCTGACGTTCGACGACGGTCCGACGCCGTTCACCGACCGGTTGCTGTCGATCCTGCGCGCCAACAACGCGGACGCCACGTTCTTTCTGATCGGCAACAAGGTGGCCGCCAACCCCGCGGGCGCCAAGCGGATCGCCGACGCCGGCATGGAGATCGGCACCCACACCTGGGAACATCCGAACATGACGACGATTCCGCCGGAGGACATCGCTGCGCAGTTCAGCAAGGGTGTCGACGCGATCGTCGCTGCCACCGGAGTGCGGCCCTCGTTGTCGCGCACCGCCGGTGGGTTGGTCAACGACGCGGTGCTCGCGGAGGCAGGCCGGCAGGGCTTGGCCGACATCAACTGGGACGTCATCCCGTTCGACTGGGCCAACGACAGCAACACCGCGGCGACCAGGGCGCTGCTGATGAGCCAGGTCAAGCCCAACTCTGTCGTGCTGATGCACGACACCTACTCCTCGACTGTGGATCTGGTGGAGCAGTTCATTCCGGTACTGAAAGCCAACGACTACCACCTGGTGACGGTGAGCCGCATGCTGGGACCGCGCCAGCCGGGCACGGTGTACGGCAGCCGCGACAACGGGCCGCCCGTCAACGGTCTCGTCGACCTGCCGGCCGGTCAGATCCCGCCATTGCCGGCGACGCCGTCGCCCGCGCCGATGCCGAACTTCCCGATCACCGACATCCCGGGCCAGAACTCAGGCGGTCCGAACAACGGCGCGTAGGTCCGGCGCGTAGGTCCCGCGACCAGACGCAAACTCGAGCGGACACGCCGTGAAAGTGCTCGAGTTCGCGTCTGTCCCCTACTTCGTGGGGGCCCCACGCGGAAGAAAGTCCTACTCTCCGTCGCGAACTTTCGCCATCTTCAGCACGTCCAGGCGCTTGTCCAGTTCCTCTTCGGAGAGCTTGTCGCCGATCAAGCCGCGATCGATGACGGTCTGCCGAATCGTCTTGCGCTCCTTGAGCGCTTCCTTGGCGACCTTGGCCGCCTCCTCGTAGCCGATCGCCGAATTCAGCGGCGTCACGATCGACGGCGACGATTCGGCCAGCTCGCGCAGGTGCTCGTCGTTGGCCACCAGCCCGTCGATGCAGCGCTCCGCGAACAGCTTCGACACGTTCGACAGCAGCGTGAACGACTCCAGCACGTTGCGCGCCATCATCGGGATGTAGACGTTGAGCTCGAAAGCACCCGAGAGCCCGCCGACGGTGACGGCGGCGTCGTTGCCGATCACCTGTGCGGCCACCTGCGTGACTGCCTCGGGGAGGACGGGGTTGACCTTGCCCGGCATGATCGAGCTGCCCGGCTGCAGATCGGGCAGCTGCAGTTCGCCGAGCCCGGTCAGCGGTCCCGAGCCCATCCAGCGGATGTCGTTGGCGATCTTGGTCAGCGACACCGCGATGGTCTTCAGCGCACCCGAGGCCTCCACCAGGCCGTCGCGCGCCGCCTGCGCTTCGAAACTGTCGACCGCCGTACGCAATTCGGCGATGCCGGTCTGGTCGACGAGCACGTCGACCACCTTCGCGCCGAACCCGTCGGGGGCGTTGAGGCCGGTCCCGACCGCGGTGCCGCCGATCGCCAGCTCGCCGAGGCGGGGCAGTGTCGCCTTGACTCGCTCGATGCCGGCCTGGATCTGCCGGGCGTACCCGCCGAACTCCTGGCCCAGCGTCACCGGCACGGCGTCCATCAGGTGGGTGCGGCCCGACTTGACCGTGGTCCGCCATTGCCGAGCCTTGCTCTCCAGCGACTCGTGCAGCACCTCGAGCGCCGGAATCAGATGGCGCACAGCGGCTTCGGTGGCCGCGATGTGCGTCGCGGTGGGGAAGGTGTCGTTGGAGCTCTGCGACATGTTGACGTCGTCGTTCGGATGCACGGTGACACCGGCCGCGGCTGCGATCGAGGCGATGACCTCGTTGGTGTTCATGTTCGAGCTCGTGCCCGACCCGGTCTGGAACACGTCGATCGGGAACTGGTCGTCGTGTGCTCCGTCAGCGATCTCGGCAGCAGCGGCGATGATCGCGTCGGCCTTCTCCGGTGCCAGCAGGCCCAGGTCCTTGTTCACCTGTGCGCAGGCACCTTTGAGCAGCCCGAGGGCACGGATCTGGGTGCGCTCCAACGGCCGGAACGAAATCGGGAAGTTCTCCACCGCACGCTGGGTCTGAGCCCGCCACAGCGCGTTCTTGGGCACCTTGACCTCGCCCATGGTGTCGTGCTCGATGCGGTATTCGACCTCGTTGTCGCTCATTCGCTTCCTGTTCGTCTCGGGTGGGGATGGTCAGGGCAGGGGATATGCGGCGGTCTTGTCGCCGGTGAAATCGACCGCGGAGTATTCGTTGAGCTTGGCGAGGCGGTGGTACGCCTCGATCATCCGCACGGTGCCGGACTTGGAGCGCATGACGATCGACTGCGTCGTGCAGCCACCGCCGGAGTAGCGGACGCCCCGCAGCAGGTCGCCGTCGGTGACGCCGGTGGCGGAGAAGAACACGTTCTCCCCGGAGACCAGATCCTCGGTGTGCAACACGCGGTCCAGGTCGTGGCCGGCGTCGATGGCCTTCTGCCTCTCGGCGTCGTCGGTGGGTGCCAGCACGGCCTGAATGGCGCCACCCATGCACCGGATCGCGGCGGCGGTGATGATGCCCTCGGGGGTGCCGCCGATACCGGCCAGCAGATCGGTGCCGGAGTTCGGGCGGCAGGCGGAGATCGCGCCGGCGACGTCGCCGTCGGAGATCAGCCGGATGCGAGCGCCTGCCTGTCGGACGTCCTCGATCAGCTGGGCGTGCCGCGGCCGGTCGAGCACGCACACGGTGAGGTCGGCGACGCTGGAGTTCTTGACCTTCGCGACGCGGCGGATGTTCTCGCCGATGGGGGCGGTGATGTCGATGACGTCGACAGCATCGGGTCCCACCGCGATCTTGTTCATGTAGAACACGGCTGACGGATCGAACATCGCCCCGCGCTCGGCCACGGCGAGCACGGAGATGGCGTTGGGCATGCCCTTGCTCATCAGCGTGGTGCCGTCGACGGGGTCGACGGCGAAGTCGCATTCAGGCCCGTCGCCGTTGCCCACTTCTTCGCCGTTGTAGAGCATCGGGGCGTTGTCCTTCTCGCCCTCCCCGATGACGACCACACCGCGCATCGACACCGAGTTGACCAACTCGCGCATCGCGTCGACCGCGGCGCCGTCGCCGCCCTCTTTGTCTCCGCGCCCCACCCAGCGGCCCGCCGCCATCGCGCCCGCCTCGGTGACTCGCACCAGTTCCAGGGCCAGGTTGCGGTCGGGGGCTTCCCGCCTCGATTCCGTCATGGGCGAGATTGTCCCATTAGCGGGCCACCGATCGGGAGCTGGGATACTGGCAGTCATGACCACGCCGCCCGACCCCGGTCAGCCCGCAGGCAGTGAAGGCGCCGAGCGCCCCGCAAGCGGGTACGCGGTACCCGTCGCCAAGCCCGCCAAGGCCCGTCTCCTGCAGGACGGCCGCGACATGTTCTGGTCGATCGGTCCGCTGATCATCGCCTGCGTGGTGCTGGCAGGCGTGCTCGGCAGATGCTCGTTCGCGCCGACGGGCCCCGGTGAGGGCCCGCCTCCCACCTACGACGCCCGTGCCTCGCTGCAGGCCGACGCGGATGCGTTGAAGATCCCGATCCGGGTTCCGCAGCTGCCCCGCGACTGGCGGGCCAATTCGGGGAGCCGTAAGGGCATCGAGGGGGGCCGCACCGATCCGCAGACCGGTCGGCAGGAGCGTGCGGTGGCCTCGACCATCGGCTACCTAGCACCCAGCGGCATGTACCTGAGCCTGACGCAGAGCAACGCCGACGAGGACAAGTTGATCGCCTCGTTGGGGCCAGATCTGGTGCCGACGGGCACCGAGGACGTCGACGGCATCCGATGGGTCGTCTATCAGGGTGGCGAGCAGGACGGCCGGGCCGCCGAGCCGGTGTGGACCGCCCAGCTGCGCGGTCCGTCGGGACCTGCCCAACTCGCGCTGCGAGGGGCTGCAGGTACCGACGAGTACCGTACGCTGGCTGCTGCGACGCAGTCCCAGCAGCCGCTGACTGTCAACTGATCGACTCACCTGACTCAACGATGGAGACGTGATGACTTTTCCTGTTGCAGACCTGTCGGGGTGGGTCTCCGAGCCCTTCACCGCTGCCGGCTATACCCACGGCGTCTACCGCAAAGGCGAGGGGCCCGGCGTCGTGCTGATCCCCGAGATGCCCGGCCTGCACCCCGGTGTGCTCGCTCTCGGTAATCACCTGGTGGACAACGGGTTCACCGTGGCCGCACCATCGCTGTTCGGCACCCCCGGCGCGCCGGCGCTGCGCCCCGGCGCGGTCCCCGTGCTGCTGAAAGGGTGCGTGGCCAAGGAGTTCGCGGCGCTGACGACGAACGCCGACCGGCCGGTCGCGCACTATCTGCGGGCGCTGGCCCGCGACCTCAACGAGAAGACACCCGGGAAGGGCGTGGGCGTGATCGGGCAGTGCTTCACCGGTGGCTTCGCGCTCGCGGCCGCCGTCGACGACAGCGTCCTCGCCCCGGTGATGAGCCAGCCGTCGGTGCCGCTTGCGTTGACGCTCAGGCACAAACGCGATCCCGGCGTGTCCGAAGCCGAGATGGCGACGATCGAACAGCGCGCCCGGACCGAGGGCCTGTGCGTGATGGGCCTGCGGTTCAGCGAGGACGCGATGGCACCGGGGGAGCGGTTCGCCACGCTGAAGAACCGCCTCGGCGACGCCTTCGAATGCATCGAGATCAACTCCAAGAAGGGCAACCCCGACGGCTTCGGTCGGATGGCGCACTCGGTGCTCACCGATCAGGTGCGCGAGGTCGACGGGCACCCGGCCTACGAGGCACGCAAACGCGTGGTGGAGTTCCTCAAGACCCGCCTGACCTGAGCGCCCGGACCGGCAGCAACCGCTGCCACCACGGCGGCTTCTTCTCGTCGTCGGTTGGATCGCTGGTGAGCGAATCCAGCGGCGCGCCTTTGTCGACGGCGAGGTAGACGCTGATCGTCGTCACGATCACGATCATCAGCACCGGCCCCAGCACGATCCCCCAGAAGCCGAACATCCTCAGCCCGGCGAACACCGCCAGCAGCATCAGCGCAGGGTGCAGATGAGCGCTCTTCGGCACGAGAAACGGGCGCAGCAGGTTGTCGATGCTGGTGGTCACCAGGACGTGGAACACCACGATGAACACGCCGCCGGCGACGTTGCCGAAGACCGCCAGGCCGACACCGAGCGGGATCGTGACGATGCCGCTGCCCAGCGGGATGAACGACAGTGCGGTCAGGAAGATCAGGAACATGAAGAACCCGTCGTGCAGCCCGGCCACGTAGATGGAGACTGCGCCGGCGACTCCCTGGCACACCGCGATGATGAACTGGCCCTTGACCGTCGCGGACACCATCGCGCCGATCTTGGCCAGGTAGATGTCGGACACCTCCCGTCCGAGCGGGTTGAGGTCGCGGAACAGGTCGGCCACCGCGCCGCCGTTGGTGAGCATGGCGAGGAACACGTACAGGAAGATCACGAGTGCCGTGACCGTCGCGGCGATGCTGCCCACCGAGTCGCGCGCGAAGTCGAGCGCGACCTGACCTGCGCCCTGGCCGACCCTGGTGGCCGCCTCCCGCACCGACTCCTGGGTCAGCGTGACGTTCACGAACGGCAGCCGGGCGAGCACCTCGTTCGCAGAATCGAGCAGCCGCTGCGCCAGCGCGGTGAAATCGGTCTGCTCGGCCCAGTGCCCGATGCTGGTCACCATCTGACGAATCTGCAGCACGGCCAGCACGATCACGCCGGACAGGGGGATCACCACGGTGGCGACGGCAGCCAGCAGCGTCGCCGTCGCAGACAGGCCGGTGTTCATCCGCGCCCGTAGCCGGTGGTACAGCGGGCTGAACAGGTAGGCCAGCACTGCGGCCACCGCGATGAGCAGGAGGTACGTGCGCAGGAAATACGCGCCGAACCCGAGTGCGGCCACCGTGGCGACGGCCAGCGCGCGCTTCTGCGTGAGCGTGAAGCCTGCCGTACCGGTGACGTTCACGGTGCCTGGTCCATCAGCCGCATCACATGACCGAGCAGGTCCGGGTAGCGCAACAGATGCGCTCCGCCGTTGATGTCGAGCACCTCCCCAGTCAACCAGGAGGATCGCGAATCGCACAGATAGACAACGGCATTGGCGACGTCCTCGGGGGTGCCTGCCCGGCCGAGGGCGGTGTTGTCGAGGTAGTCCTCGACCACGCCGGGCACTGCGGCCGCGGGTTCGGTCAGTGGCGTGTGCACGAATCCCGGCGCCACCGCGTTGACGCGAATGCCGCGCGGGC
Organism: Mycobacterium kyogaense; assembly: GCF_003254575.1. Lineage (GTDB taxonomy): Bacteria > Actinomycetota > Actinomycetes > Mycobacteriales > Mycobacteriaceae > Mycobacterium > Mycobacterium kyogaense. The sequence continues at coordinate 23,737 of NZ_QJUA01000041.1, forward strand.
CCATCTCGAGCGCGGCCACCTGGGTCAACATCGACAGACCCGCCTTGGCGGCGCAGTACGCGCTCATGCCCGCTGCGGCCTGGCGGCCGTTGAGAGAGCTGATCTGCACCAGCGAGCCGCCCGCGCGCAGGTGCCGACCAGCGTGCTTGGTCACGATGAACGCACCGACCAGGCACACGTCGATCACGGCGCGGAAATCCTCGGCCGGCATCTCGGTGATCAGCCCGAGCGTGCTGAAGCCCGCACAGTTGACTGCGATGTCGAGGGCTCCGACGTCGTCGAAAAGGCGCTCCACAGACGGTTCGTCGGAGACGTCGACCCATGCCGCGGAGTGCGGTGCGCCCAGCGCGGAGGCGCGTTCGGTGGCCGCGTCCCGGTCGCGGTCGGCCACGACGACACAGCACCCGTCGGCGGCCAACGCCTGCGCCGTCGCCCAGCCGATGCCGGAAGCTCCACCGACGATCACAGCGACCCGCTCGGTCATGGTGAACTCTCCTTCGGGGCAGGACAGGAAGCGGGTTACAACGTCACACCTGGCCAATCAAAAGGCAATAGCGCTGACGGATTCCCGGCTGGCAGACTCGACATCGTGACCGAATTGCAGAGATCCGAGTCGATTTCGGTGGCGGTGCCGCCCGATCAGCTCTACGCCCTGGTGTCCGATGTGACGAACATGGGTCAGTGGAGCCCGATCTGCAAGGCCTGCTGGTGGGATGAGGGTGACGGCCCGCGCGTCGGGGCGTGGTTCACCGGCCGCAACGTGCTCCCCGAGCGGACCTGGGAGACGCGCAGCAAGGTGGTGGCTGCCGACCCGGGCCGCGAGTTCGCCTGGGAAGTCAACAACGGCTGGGTGCGGTGGGGATACTCCTTCGAGCCCGACGGCGACGGCAGCCGGCTCACCGAACACTGGGAGTTCCTGCCCGCGGGGCTCGAAGGCTTCCGTGAGCGTTTCGGGGACGCCGCGGACGAGGAGATCGCCAAGCGCAGCGAGGCGGCCCGCACCGGCATCCCGGCCACGCTGGCGGCGATCAAGGAGTCGGCCGAGAGCGCCGCCTGATCCTGGGGCCGGTTACCAGTGCGATGCGCGGCAGCCGGCCGCGATGTTGTGGCAGTGTTTGCCTTCCTTGCACCTGCTGCATGAGCAGCGGCATTCGTGGTCGGAACGTCTGGTCATGGTGCTCCTTCTCGTCGGATACAGCGAAAACCGATGTGGCTCATACCCGTATCGACCTGCTGAGGTCTGCGTGCGGCGGGCCGATAGCGTTTGCAGTAACTGTCGGCACACAGAAACGAGCCACCCTTGACGACCTTGCGTGGCACGGGGGTGCCAGGCTGGCGCGGGTCGTAGGTGTCGCCAGCGCAGCAGGGTTGGTTGTCGCGGCTGTCGCCGTACCAGTCGAGCGTCCACTCCCACACGTTGCCGGCCATGTCATGGAGCCCGTAGCCGTTCGGGGGATAGCTGCCCACCTGCGTGGTCTGGCCGTACCCGGTGTCGGGCAGATACGGGAATTCTCCGTGCCAGTAGTTGGCCAGCCGTTGGCGTGGCCCCTCCGGTTTGTCGCCCCAGGTGTATGGCGTGTGCGCGAGGCCGCCGCGGGCGGCGACCTCCCACTCGGCTTCTGTCGGAAGCTGTAGCCCCGCCCACTGTGCATACGCGTCGGCGTCGTCGTAGGCGATGTGGACGACGGGGTGGTCTTCGCGGCCGCGCAGCGTCGAGCGTGCGCCGCGGGGATGATCCCAGCACGCGCCGGGGGTCCACCGCCACCACAGGTTCAGGTGACGCAGGTCGACCGGACCGCTGGTGCGCTGGAAGACCAGCGATCCCGGCACCAGGTTCGCCGGCGGCGCACCGGGGAAGTCCGCGGGGTCGAGCGGTCGTTCGGCGACGGTGACATAGCCTGTCGCAGCGATGAAGTCGGCGAATTGCGCATTGGTGACCGGATGTCGCTGGATGTCGAACTCGTGCACGGAGACGGTATGGGTCGGCGCCTCTTCCGGATAATGGTCGTCGGACCCGACGACGGTGGTCTGCGCGGGGATCCGGACCAGGTCGTCACTCATCGAAGACGCACGCCCAGTCGTTCTTCATGCTCACCGTCGTCCAGCCGAACCGATCGGCGTGATCGAGCAGACGTTCGGCGCCTGCGGTGTAGGCGAATTCGCGGTCGGGATCGTCGTGAAGGACAACGAGGCGCAATGACGGCCCACCAGGCAGACCCGAGTACATGAGCATCTCGTCGTCGCCGTTCGAGTTACCCGCGGACAGGATGGGCCGCCGGCCGATACGGCTCCAGATGCGAACGGGTTTCTCGGGGCCGTCATCGAACACATCCAACGTCGGCTGGATCAGCAGGTTGCCGTGTCCGTCCTGACCCGAGAAGTTCAGGCCTTGTGCGCTCCCGACGACTCGCTCCGGGGGTATGCCATAGATGGTTCCAGTGATGGGGCGCATGAAGTCCCGGGCACCGCCCGAGACGATGTAGCAGGTGAAGTCGTGCGCCTCGAGGTAGCGCAGCAGGTCGACCATCGGTGTGTACACACAGTCGCGGTACGGCCGGCTCAGCGTCGGGTGCGTCGCCTCGGCGAAGAAGGCGGTCACCAACGCGGCGTGAGCTTCCACAGTCATCAATTCGTGTAACGACATCACCGCAGCAGCAAGGGTTTTCAGCGCTGTGTCATCCCCCTGGTAGTGGCTGGTGATCGCATGCCCGAACCATGCGAGATCGGCCGTGCTCGCTGCGAGATACGGCTGCTGGCTGGCCAACGACGGATTCGCGCGGGCTTTCTCGGCGAGGCGGCGGACGAGGAAGTCCAGCTGGATGTAGGCCGGCTTCTCACACCACAGCGTGCCGTCGTTGTCGAAGACGGCGACGCGCTCGGCCGGTGCCACCTCCTGCACGACGCGCTCCACGAAAGCGAGAATCTCGGACTTCGTGGACCCGTCGTTCCAGGATTCGAGCATCTAGTCCTTCGCCAGGAATTCGTGCAGCTTCTCGACCGCCTGGTCCACACTGAAACTCGCCGGCGCGTGGCGGGGCCGGAACTCGGTGAAGGTCTCGAGGAACTTCGTTGCCATGGCCGTCGCGTAGAACACGAAGAAGTCGTGGCGCAGCAACCACTCGTAGTACGTGTTCGAGGTGATGTCGGCGTACTCGAACGGGTCGGTCCGCAGGTTGAACAGCTTGGGCACCCGCAACGGTGTGAACGGCTCCGCCCAGATGCGCAGCGTGCCCTGGCAGCGCTGCTCCATGAACACGATCTTCCAATTCTCGAAGCGCATCGCGACCAGGTCGCCGTCGTCGGAGAAATAGAAGAAACCCCGCCGCGGGCTCTCTTCGACCTCCCCGGTCAGGTAGGGCAGCAGGTTGTAACCGTCGATGTGGACCTTGAACTCTTTGTCTCCGACGGTGTGGCCGGCCTTCAGCTTCTCGCTGATGCCAGGGTCGCCGGCGGCGGCCAGCAGGGTGGGAAGCCAATCGTGGTGCTGGATGATCTCGTTGGAGACCGCGCCGGCGGCGATCTTGCCTGGCCACCGAATCATTTCCGGAACCCGGAACGCCCCTTCCCAGTTGGTGTCCTTCTCGCTGCGAAACGGTGTGGTGCCCGCGTCCGGCCACGTGTTGCGGTGGGGACCGTTGTCGGTCGAGTACACGACGATCGTGTCCTCGGCGATGCCGAGCTCGTCGAGAACGTCGAGCACCGTACCGACGTTGCGGTCGTGATCGATCATCGTGTCGTGGTACTCGGACTGCCACAGGCCGGCTTGGCCGCGGCTCTCGGGCTTGGTGTGGGTGTAGAGATGCATGTGGGTGAAGTTGCACCAGACGAAGAACGGATTCCCCGCATCGTGCTGGCGGCGGATGTAGTCGACAGAGGCCGCGGCGATGTCGTCGTCGATGGTCTCCATGCGCTTGGCGGTCAGCGGTCCGGTGTCCTCGATGGTTTGTTTGCCCACCGGACCGTACCTGGGATCGTCGGGTTCGCTGGAAACGTCCTCTGTCGCCGCGCATTTGAGGACCCCACGCGGTTTGGCCAGCCGATAGAGCCGCGGATAGCGGTCTTCGTGCGGATAGTCGAAGTTCTCCGGTTCCTCTTCGGCGTTGAGGTGATAGAGATTGCCGAAGAATTCGTCGAAGCCGTGCACGGTCGGCAGATATTTGTTGAGGTCGCCGAAATGGTTCTTGCCGAACTGGCCGGTGGCATAACCCAGCGGCTTGAGCAGTTCCGCGATCGTCGGATCTTCGGCCGCCCAGCCGATGTCGGCGCCGGGGATGCCGACCTTGCTCATGCCGGTGCGGTACACGCTTTGCCCACTGATGAAGGCTGCTCGCCCCGCGGTGCAGCTTTGCTCACCGTAGGAATCGGTGAATCGCATGCCCTCGTTGGCTATTCGATCGATGTTCGGGGTGCGGTACCCCATGATGCCGTCGCTGTAGCAGCTCAGGTTGGTGATCCCGATGTCGTCGCCCCAGATGACGAGAATGTTCGGTTTTCCGTCCGGCATGGTGCCCCCCTCGCAGTCCCGCACCTTGGGGCCAGCGTAGGACGGCGACCGCGCCAAGTCAGCCGTTTGGGCGGAAACTCAGCCTTCGGGAGGCGCCGGTGCGGCGGCGTGCACCAGCGGCTCACCGGAGGCGGCCTTCATCCGTTCGAACAACTCGACGTAGTAGGGCAGGCACTGCTCGATCGCCTGCTCGGTGGTGAACAGCGGCTGGTAACCGAGATCGCGCGCCGCCTTGGCGATCGAGAAGTAGTTGTCGAGGTAAAGCCGTTCCACGGCAAGGGGTTCCAGTAGCGGCTTGGGCGCCCCGAAGCGGAAGTGCAGGAACTGCCACAGCGTCATCGCCAGCCACACCAGCCGGCCGGGTACCCGCAGCCGTGGATACGGTTGACCGCAGGCCTCCACGACCGGGCGGGAGAACTCGAACATGTTGATCGGCTCGCCGTCGTTGATGAAGTACGCCTGACCGGGGGCGGTGCCGCCGGGCACCAGGTGCTCGGCCGCCAGGATGAAGCCGTGCACCAGGTTGGCGACGTAGGAGTTGTCCAGCTTGACGTTCTTGCTCCCGACCAACACCTTGACGTGGCCGGCGAGCACGCTCTCGAAGACACGGCGGAACATGGTCTGGTCACCCCGGCCCCAGATGCCGCTCGGCCGGATCGAGCACGTGAGCATCCCGTGCTCCCCGTTGGCGGCCAGCACGAACTTCTCGGCCGCCACCTTGGTCTCGGTGTAGAGGTCGTTGAAGCGTTCGGTGTAGGGCAGGGTCTCGTCGCCGCCGGAGATGCGCTGTCCGCCCATCACGACGCTGTTGGACGCTGTGTAGACGAACCGCTTGGTGCCGGCGTGCTGCGCGGCGCGCACCAGGTTCTGTGTGCCGGTGACGTTGACCGCGAAGCTGCGCTGCCGGAATTCCTCGCTCACCGACCCGCCACCGGTCAGATCGATGATCGCTGCGGTGTGGAACACGGTGTCGATGCCCTCGACCGCGCGGGCGACGTCAGCGGTGCTGGTGATGTCGCCTTCGAGGACCTCCAGCTGCGGGTGGGCGGCCAGGGGTGAGGCCACCCGGTCGAAGCTGCGCACGTGCAGTCCGCGGTCGAGGAGTTCGGTCACGAGGTTGGCTCCCACGAAGCCGGAGCCGCCGGTGACGAGGACCCGGCCGAGTTCGGTCGTCAGCGATGCATCACCCATGGGGGCAGACTAACTGAAACGTGTTCCAATTTTCCAGCATAAGCCGGGCGGCAGGCCCGCGATCAGTCGTCGGAATCGTCGCCGGCGGCCAAGGCGTCGGCCACCCTCTTACGGGCACCAGCTAAGTGCTCTTCGCAACATTTTGCCAGTGCTTCGCCGCGTTCCCACAGTTTCAGCGACGCATCGAGATCGAGGCCGCCGTGCTCGAGTTGCTGCACGACCTCGATGAGTTCGTCGCGAGCCTCTTCGTAGCCGAGCTTGCTAATGGGCTTCATCATCACCGCTCCTCCGCCTGGCCCTCGCTGATCGCCGTCACCGCGCCGTCGGACACCCGCACGCGCAGGCGCACCCCCGCCGGCGCATCGACCACCGACTGCAGCACCTGCGGCTCACCGCCGGCCGGCACCACCTGGACGACGGCATAACCCCGCGCGAGCGTCGCTGCGGGTCCCAGTGTGCTCAACCGCGCCGACAGGTGACCGATCCGATCGGATTCCACGTCGAGCAGCCGGGCGATGTCGCGGCGTCCTGCCCGTCGCGCCCGGTGGATCTCGTCGGCCCGGGCAGCGATCGCCTCCAGCGGGCGGGCCAGCACCGGCCGGCTGCGCAGCTGGGTCAGCGTGTGCTGCTCCCGGTTGACCCAGTTCCTCAGCGCCCGTCCGCTGCGCCTGCGCAGGTCGGCCACCAGCGCCAACTCGGCCGTCGTATCAGGCACGATGCGCTTGGCCGCGTCCGTGGGCGTCGCGGCCCGAAGATCGGCCACCAGATCGCAGAGCGGATTGTCGGGCTCGTGACCGATGGCGCTCACCACCGGCGTCGTGCATTTCGCGATCTCACGGCACAGCGTCTCGTCAGAGAACGGCAGCAGGTCCTCGACGCTGCCACCCCCGCGGGCCAGCACGATGACGTCGACCTCGGGGTGTGCGTCGAGCGCGCGCAGCGCCTCCACGATCTGGGGTACGGCGTTGGGACCCTGCACCACCGTGTTGCGCACGTCGAAGCGCACCGCGGGCCAGCGCGCCGAAGCGACGGCCATGATGTCGTGCTCGGCCGCCGACGCCCTTCCGGTGATCAAACCGATCGTGCCCGGCAGGAACGGGATCGGCCGTTTCAGCCGGGCGTCGAACAGGCCCTCGGCCTCGAGCAGGCGGCGCAGGCGATCGATGCGGGCCAGCAGCTCGCCGATGCCGACGGCTCGGATCTCGCTGACGCGCAGCGAGAACGTGCCGCGGCCGGTGTAGAAATTCGGTTTGCCGTAGACGATCACCTGCGTGCCGTCGGTCATCTTCACCGGCGCGTTGGTGACCAGGTCCCGGGGGCACGTCAGCGACAGCGACATGTCCGCGGCGGGATCCCGCAACGTGATGAACGCGGTGTTCGAGTTGGGCCGCAGTGTCAACTGCGCGATCTGTCCCTCGACCCAGACCGCGCCCAGCTTGTCGATCCACCCGGCGACGCGGATCGCGACGCCGCGAACGGGAAAGGGGTTCTCCGGCGACTGCCCCGGACTGGTCACTTCGCCGACGCGCGCGTGATCCTGTTGGCCAGCAGGGTCTGGAACGGGGCGCGTGCCTTCGTCGTCTCCTCATAGGAGAGCAGCGCCTCCAGATCGGAGATCCGCAGCGATGTCAGACGCGCGCGCAGCTGGGCCAGCGTCAGGTTCTGGTAATCGATCTCGGTGACGATCTCCGGCGCATCGGTTGACGACGTCGATGAGGCCGACGAGGCGGGTGTCGAGGTGGTGTTCGGCGTCTCGGGCTCCTCGCTGAACAGCGCGAAGCGGCCCTCGGTGAGCCGTTCCCCGTCGCGCACCGGCAACGTCACGACATCGGCGCCGGACTGCTCGGCGGCGCCCAGGTCCTCGTCGAACGTCGCCCATTCCGGCTGCTCGTCCTTGGGCGGAAACATCGTGTCGAGCGTCTCGTCGCCCTTGATGACCAGGACCGCGACGTCCTGCTGCACCTTCATGACCATCTGGGCGATCTGACTCACGACGGTCATCGGGTACATCAGGATCGTCTGCGGGAGCTTGCGGGTTTCCTCGATCGCGGTCACCGCTGCACCCACCAGCAGACGGACCCCGTACGGTGCAGTTGCCATGGCGACAGCCTACGGCTGGGCGAGGCAGGGGACCGATCAGTACCCTGGACTCATGCCGCCGACTGTCAACATGGGGATTCCAGGCGCCAGCCGATCCGCGCTGGGTACGGGTCTCGCGCACGACGCGGGTAAGCGGGTCCTGCTGGCCGAGCCGCGCGGCTACTGCGCCGGCGTGGACCGCGCGGTGGAGACCGTCGAACGTGCTCTGGAGAAGCATGGCGCGCCGGTCTACGTCCGCCACGAGATCGTGCACAACCGCTACGTCGTCGACACGCTGGCCCAGGCCGGCGCGGTGTTCGTCGAACAGACCGACGAGGTGCCCGAGGGGGCCATCGTCGTGTTCTCCGCGCACGGCGTCGCGCCCACGGTGCACGAAGAAGCCAAGGCCCGGAAGCTGCAGACCATCGACGCCACGTGCCCGCTGGTCACCAAGGTGCACAACGAGGCCAAGCGGTTCGCCCGCGACGACTACGACATCTTGCTCGTCGGCCACGAAGGCCACGAGGAAGTCGTCGGCACCGCGGGGGAGGCGCCCGACCACGTCCAGGTGGTCGACAATCCCGACGCCGTCGACAACGTCACGGTCCGCGACCCCGACAAGGTGGTCTGGCTGTCCCAGACGACGCTGTCGGTCGACGAGACCATGGAGACCGTGCGACGGCTGCGGGAGAAGTTCCCGACGCTGCAGGACCCGCCCAGTGACGACATCTGCTACGCCACCCAGAACCGTCAGGTGGCGGTCAAGGCGATGGCGCCGGAATGCCAGCTGGTCATCGTCGTGGGCTCCCGCAATTCGTCGAACTCGGTGCGGCTGGTCGAGGTGGCATTGGGTGCCGGCGCCTCGGCGGCGCACCTCGTCGACTACGCCGACGACATCGACCCCGCCTGGCTGGCCGATGTGACGACGGTCGGGGTGACCTCGGGCGCCTCGGTGCCCGAGATCCTCGTCCGCGGTGTCCTCGACCGGTTGGCCGAACACGGTTTCGGGACCGTGCAGCCGGTGACCACCGCCAACGAGACACTCGTGTTCGCTCTGCCGCGGGAGATCCGGCCGGCACGCACCTAGCGGGTACCTTCGGCCCCTGTGGGTGTGCTGAAGCGATCGTCGGCTGTCCTGCTCGTTCTCCTGCTCGTCGTGGCGGGCTGCAGTAACGCCGAAGACCGATTGCGGGACACCGTCTCCGCGTTCGCCGACGCCCTCAGCCGCGGCGATGCGGCCGCGGCGGCCGCGCTGACGACCGACCAGGCCGCGGCGGGCAAGACGCTGGACGCATTGTTCGCGAGCCTGGGTAAAGACGTCCATGTCGGTGTCACCTCGACAGCAGAGGACAACGGCGCGGGCACCTTCGGGCTCGACACGACGTGGAAGTTCGGGCCGCAGAAGCAGATCGAGTGGAGCTACAGCGCCGACGGCCGGGCCGTGAGCGCCGGCGACGACTGGAAGATCCAGTGGGATGCCACGACGGTCGCGCCGGGTCTGGACAAAGGGCCGCTGTCGTTCAGCACCCTCGTCCCGCAACCCGCCGCTCGCGTCCTCGACCGCACCGGCGCCGAACTGCTCACCCAGCACGTCGTCACGCTTGTCGACCTCGCGCCCGGCGCGGACGTCAATGCCGTTGCGGCACTGCTCAATCCGATCGCACCCACGATCACCCAGGAGTCGCTGGCCGGTGAGTTGGCCGGCGGCAAGCCCGTCACCGCGGTCACGTTGCGCGACGAGGACCTGGCACCCATCGAGGCTGCGCTGACGGCGCTGCCGAACGTCACGCTGCGGCCGCAGACCCGGCTGCTCGCGACCGACCGTGCGCTGACCTCACCCACATTGTCCGGGCTGTCGGACCTGTGGCAGCAGCGCACGGACGCCGCGGACGGCTGGGCCGTGACCGCCCAGACCGCGGCGGGCGCGCAGCGCGTCGGCGGGCAGGACGCCAAACCTGTCGGTGACATCGCCGCCACGCTGGACATCGGGATGCAGCGTGCCGCCGAGGGCGCGCTGGCGCCGCTGCCGACACCGGCCGCTCTGGTGGCGATCCAGCCGTCGACGGGCAATCTGCTCGCGGTCGCACAGAACGCTCCCGCCGATGCGCAGGGGCCACTGGCGCTGACCGGTCTCTATCCGCCGGGGTCCACCTTCAAGACCGTCACCGTGTCGGCCGCACTGCAGGCCGGCCAGGTGAGCGCGGACACCGTCCTCGGCTGCCCCGGCACCGAGAACATCGAGGGCAGGCAGATCCCCAACGACGACGAATTCGACCTCGGGGAGGTGCCGCTGCACACGGCGTTCGCGAAATCCTGCAACACCACGATGGGGCGGCTCGCAGTCAACCTGCCGCCCGACGGACTGACGAAGGCCGCGGCTCAGCTGGGCCTGGGCGTCGATTTCACCGCGCCGGGGATGACCACCGTGACGGGGTCGGTGCCGGTCGCCGACACGTCGGCACTGCGCGTCGAGGAGGGCATCGGGCAGGGCAAGGTCACCGCGTCGCCGTTCGGGATGGCGCTGGTCGCCGCGACGCTGGCCCACGGATCGGTACCCATGCCGGCGATCGTCGCCGGGCAGCCGGCCACCGCGGACCGCACCCCGGCGCCCCTGCCCGCCGGGGTCGACGAGCAGATCAAGGCGATGATGGCCGAGACCGTGTCCGGGGGCACTGCCACCCAACTGCAGGACATCCCCGGCATGCTCGGCAAGACGGGGACCGCCGAGTACGTGGGACCCGACGGGGTGCAGCGCGCGCACGGCTGGTTCGTCGGCATCCACGACGACCTGGCGCTGGCGGTGTTCGTCGGTGACGCCGACAGTTCCACGCCGGCGGTGGATGCCGCCGGCCGGTTCCTGCGGAGCTAGATGTCGTATTCCCAGCGGTCGGCGTCGACGTCGCGCGAGGGCCGCCGGCGCGGCCGGTAGTCCTGGTCGTCCGCGTCATCGCCGCCGCGGTACCGCACCCGTGAAATCGGGTGGTGGGTGCTGCTCTCGCGCGGCTCGTACTCGTCGTAACGGGGTCGGCGCGCGGGGCGTTCGTAGCCGCTTAGGCGCTCGCTGGGCGGGATGCGGGACTCTCGCGTCGACGACGACTCCCGCGCCGACGCACGTTGCCCCGATGGCCGGGGGCGGCGCCTCGGCTCGGACGCAGGTGCGTCGTCCGGGCGGGGTCGGCGGCGGCGCGGCCGATCGAGATCGACGACCGGTTCGATGATCTCGGTGGGATCCGGCGGCCGGGCATGCCGCGACCGTGAGGGTGCGGCGCGCTTGGTGGGCCGTTCGGTACGCGACCGCGCGGTGGCCTTGTCGCCAGGGCCCGCGGCCTCGGCGCGACGGCCCGCGGTGTGGCGCCGGCGCGGCGGCTTGGTCTTCTTCTCGGCCGGGTCGGCCGGGTCGGCCTTGCCGCCGCCGGTGACGAAGCTCGACAGCTTCGCCGACACCGGGCTGCTGTGGCCCGCCGGAGAGGCGCCGAGGTAGCGGCGCGCGATGCCGACGACGAGCACGGCCGCAGAGGTGAAGAACATCAGGGGGAAGCGCTCGATCAGCGGATACCCACAGTTGATCAGCAGGTCCTTGATGCCTTTGACCTCACTGCTGTGCATCAGGAAGTACGCGCCGGGCACCGTGACGAACAGCAGCAGCGGTGGCTGGATGACGGCGGTGAACAACCCGCTGCGCCGAACGGCGAGGACCGCGGTGAGACAGCCCATGACGTAGAGCACAGAGAACACGGATGTCAACGCGCCTCCGCCGCCGCTGGCGTCGATGGCGAAGCCCGCCGTGCTGGCGGCGACGGCGATCAGAATGGCGCCCCACCAGGGCACTCCCGCGATACCGGGGTGCGCGGAGCGGAGTTCGGCTGGCACCGCCGAGCGCGCACGCTGTCCTGACACACGTCGACCGTACCGGCTGAGGTGGCCGCATGCCGCCAGCGGACGCCTGTGTGGCGATGGCGGCTGGCCGACATCTGGCAGACTGTGGACTCCGTGGGCCTGAATCTGGGAATCGTCGGACTGCCGAACGTGGGCAAGTCGACCTTGTTCAACGCGCTGACACGCAACGACGTGTTGGCCGCCAACTACCCGTTCGCGACGATCGAACCGAACGAGGGTGTGGTGGCGCTCCCGGATCCGCGGCTGGACAAGCTGGCCGAGATGTTCGGCTCGGAGAAGACCGTGCCGGCGCCGGTGACGTTCGTCGACATCGCGGGCATCGTCAAGGGCGCGTCCGAGGGTGCCGGCCTGGGCAACAAGTTCCTGGCCAACATCCGGGAAAGCGATGCGATCTGCCAGGTGGTGCGCGTCTTCGCCGACGACGACGTCGTGCACGTCGACGGCCGGGTCGATCCGAAGTCCGACATCGAGATCATCGAGACCGAGTTGATCCTGGCTGACATGCAGACGCTGGAGCGTGCGCTGCCGCGGCTGGAGAAGGAAGCGCGCACCCACAAGGATCGCCGGCCGGTGCAGGAGGCGGCGCTCGCCGCGCAGGAGGTGCTCAACGGCGGCACGACCCTGTTCGCGGCAGGTGTTGACGTGACGCTGCTGCGCGAGCTGAATCTGATGACCTCGAAACCGTTCCTGTACGTGTTCAACGCCGACGAGTCGGTGCTCACCGATGCCGCGCGGGTCGCCGAGTTGCGCGAGATGGTGGCGCCGGCGGACGCGGTGTTCCTGGACGCCAAGATCGAGGCCGAACTGCAGGAGCTCGACGAGGAGTCCGCAGCCGAGCTGCTGGAATCGATCGGTCAGACCGAGCGCGGCCTGGATGCGTTGGCGCGGGCCGGTTTTCACACGTTGAAGCTGCAGACGTATCTGACCGCGGGCCCGAAAGAGGCGCGCGCGTGGACGATTCACCAGGGCGACACCGCGCCGAAGGCGGCCGGGGTGATCCACTCGGACTTCGAGAAGGGCTTCATCAAGGCCGAGATCGTGTCGTTCGACGATCTGGTGGCCGCGGGCTCGATGGCCGCGGCGAAGGCCGCAGGCAAGGTCCGCATGGAAGGCAAGGACTACGTGATGGCAGACGGCGACGTGGTGGAGTTCCGCTTCAACGTGTAGTCGCCGCCGCTCGCTGATTCCGCAGCGCACCAGGCCGCGCTAGGTTTGGTCGATGATCGGTGACGAAGATGCCGACGTCGGGGATGACTCCGATCGGTGCAGCGCTGCGATGGACGAGCGCGAACGCAGCCTCACACGGCGCGAAACCGAACAGTCGCGGCGCGAACGGGTTTCTGACGAACGCGACCGGATCGCCGATGAACGTGACACGATCGCCGACGACCGCCAGCAAGTTGCGGATGAGCGCGAGCGGATCGCGGACGAGCGCGAAGGTGCCAACGAGCAGCGTGAGCGCGATCGCTTGCAACGCATCACGGACCGGGAAATCCGTTCCTTAGCAGGGGAGAGACGGGACCAGGCCGAAATAAGGCGCGAAGTAGCCGAGACGCGGCGGTCGATGAACGAAGGCCCGCCCCAGCGGTGCTGACAACTCGAGGAGTGGCGGAGTTCCGCTTGAGCGGCTGGCCGTCGAGCGTGGGGGCTGTGCACGCTTGGGCGCCTGATTGCGTACACAGGGCCACGGTGGGCGCCCGCGGGATGTCGGTGCCCCGGTCTAGCGTCGGCCGGCATGAAGCTCGTATCCGTCCGCCTCATCACCGCCGACGTGCCGCGGCTCGTGTCGTTCTACGAGATGGTCGCCAAGGCCTCAGCGGTGTGGGGTAACGAACTGTTCGCCGAGATCCCGACATCGGTCGGCACGCTCGCGATCGGCAGTGACAAGACCGTTCCGCTTTTCGGCGCCGGGTCCGCAATCCCCGCGGCCAACCGTAGCGCGATCATCGAGTTCCTGGTCGCCGACGTCGACGCCGAATTCGCCCGTCTGCGAGAACAATTGGACGATGTCGTCACCGAGCCGACCACCATGCCGTGGGGCAATCGCGCGCTACTGTTCCGGGATCCGGACGGCAACCTGGTGAATCTGTTCACACCGGTGTCCGAGCAGGCGCGCGCCAAGTTCGGCGTCTGAGAACGCATCAGCGCGGTGTCAGCCTCATGATCGGAATCTGACGACCGGTGTCCGCGGTCTTCTCCCGGTAGTCGTCGTAGCCCGCGTACACCTGCTCGGCCAGCGCGAAGAGTCGGGCGTATTCGTCGGGGTCGGTGACCTCCGAGGCGGTGAACGGCTCGCCGCCGAACTCGCACTCGGGCTGTGCGGTCAGATTGAAGTACCACGACGGATGCCGCCGCTTCCCGTAGTTCGAGGCGACGAGGATGACGTCGGAGCCGTCGTGGAAGTACGTCAACTGTGTCTGGCGCCGCTGCCCGGATTTCGCGCCGGTCGAGACCAGCGGGGCGTTGATGATCGGCCCCATGTTGACCCGGCCGCCGGTGAGCCGGAACAGATACGGGTCGGTGCGCCGCGCGACGTGGCGTGCGAAGAACTGACCGACCGGCGAGCGGCCGAAGCGCACCCCACGCTGATAGGAGCGGCCCCGCCTGCGGTGCGGGTCGACGTAGCGAAGCGGCATATCCGGAAAGCTACCCGAGGGTGGGAAAACGATTCAGCCGCGACGCGACGTGAGGCGCTGCTGCGCGCTGCGCTGTAGTTGGCTGACGGCGACAAGGGCGAGAAGGCCGACCGCCTGACGGGCGAGCACGGGCCGACGGGTGCGCTGGCGCCAGCTCTTCGACTGTGACGCGGAACGGCGGCCCAGGTAGAAGCCGAACAGACCTGTGGCCGCCATCATCGAGAACACGACGATGGCGGCCACAGTGTCAGCTTTCCCGACCGCGGTCGCAGTCAGGTCACAGGCGGGCTACACCTGATACATCAGCCCACGTAGCCGATGAACAGCCCGTTCCACCAGATGCCCCAGGAGTTGGAACCGGGATTCCACACCAGCGGCTGGGGGTCCCGGATACCGAGGTCGATCCAGTTGGCGGGCCGCCACACCGGAGGCAGGCCCAGACGCACCGGGTCACCCCAGTGTCCGGGCGGGCCGGCCAGCGGGCCCGGGCCCTTGGCCACCAGTCCGGGCGGCCCGAACGGGTTGTGGCCGGGCGGGTCGCCCGGCAGCCAGATGTCGTCGTGGCCGTGACCCGGTTTCGCCTGCGCAACACCTGCGCCGGTGCCGAATGCGGCTGAACTGAGTGCTATCGCCGCCACAGCGCCGGCGGCGATTCTCTTGATCTGCATGAAACCCTCCTCAGAGTCGCTGTAGACAACGCAACGACCCCCCGATCCGCTTTCTCAGCGTAGCCACAGAATTCGGCGAGTAAACCGGCGTGTGGCCGCGGCGGGGTCGGACGTGCGGTCAGGTTTCAGCGTCGAGCAGGCCAAGGCTGTTTCCCGCTTTGTTTGTGAACCACATCACGTGAGGGTCCGGGCCGGGTTTGATGTCGAATGGTCCGCGTACGTCCGGGGAGTCGACGAACGTCCACGCGTCGCGGTTTGACGCGTGGTCCGGTACGACGATTGCGATGCGGTCGGTGGCGGAGTCGACCAACCACAGACGGCCGTCCGCGCCGGTGCAGATCCCGTCGGGTTCGACCAGGTCGGGGTGGGTGATGAGGCGGAGGGTGTGGGTGGGGCGCTCGGGGTCGAAGGCCAGCAGGCCGGGAGGTTCGCGTGGGGTCAGCCACAGCGTGCCGTCATCGCTGCGAGTCCATGCGCGCGGAGTCGCCGGAAGCGATCCGATGGTCCTCACGTGTCCGGTGAGCGGGTCGACGCTGCCGATCGATGCCGCGTTCACCCACCAGGGCCGGCCGGCGCCGGTCACGAACAGAGCGGCCGGCGCGGCGATGCCGTCGTCTGTGATCAGCTGCAGCGACGCCACGGGATCTGCGGCGCACGGATCGATCGAGCCGATCGCGTCGGCGCCGCGCAGCGAGAACCACAGCCGACCATCGGGGGCGGCCTTGAGTGCCACCGGGCGACTGCCGGCGGGCAACGGGTAGGAGGTGATCGTCGAGGCCGGATCGGCGCTGTCCGGATCGATGGCCACCAACGCGTCGGAGCCGAGGCTTGTGCACCACACCCGACCGTCGGCCGCCGGAAAGATGTTGGCGGGGAAGCGAATGACGCCGGGCTCGGCGCCGAAGAGTTCGATCTGCCCGTTCCGGACGCGCCCTATCCGATCGTCGCCGATGTTGGTGAACCACACGTCGCCTGCTGCGGCGATGATGCCCGAGGGCGCGTTCAGCCCGAGATGGTGCAGAGCGGTGACCGTGGGCATGTCGAAACTGGTTCAGCCGGCCCGGTATTCGATCACGCGGTCCCGGCTCTGCAGCGTCTCACCCGCGATGACGACGAGTTCGGTGCTCGTCAGCCGGTAGGTGGTGGTGTCGTTATGCGCTTCGAATCCGGCCGGAATCAGCCGGACATCGTCGAGGCGCAGTGAGGCGCCGTCGCGCAGTCGCACGCCCCGGTAGGTGTATCCCTCCGCGTCGCGGCACACCGCGACGGCCGAGTGTTCGGTGCGGGCCACGGCGACGGCGCGCTGATCGGTGTCGCACCGTGCCGCCGAGTCGACGAACCCGCGGGAGTCCATCGGCATGCTCACCGGCGCGGCCGGTTCCACCGGGGCGGGGCGCGGCGGAGGCGAGGGCTTCGCAGGCGCCGCCACCCAGGCGGACACCGTGTTCGGCTGCGCCGGAACGGAGTGCACCTGCTGTTCGGCTGGACCGCGGGAGGCGAGCAGCGCGACGATGATCACCAGCGTGCCGAGTGAGGCGACGACGATGGACAACGCCGGACCGCGTGAGCGCGGCTCATCGTGAGCGTCGGGGGCTGGGGCGTGGTCGGTGACGGTCATGCCTGACGCTTCCTCGTCTCGCAGTGTCTTGAGGACAGCAAAGCATCGCCGGTGGACGAAAGCCGGTAGCCGCACCGGCGTTTCACACGGTGATTCAGGGCGAAACCGCGATCTCGGCGCCCAGTCGATAGCCGTCGGCCAGCGGCAGGTCATCACCACTCCAGAACGATCCCGGATCGAACCAGTTCGCGTTCTTCTCGGTGACGAGCAGGCCCATCTCCTCGTAGGTGATCGCCACGGTCTCCGCGCAGTAGGCGGTTTCCAGGCCCATCTGTGTCCGCTCGATCTTGCGCTTGTCGGCAGCTCGGCGAACAGCTTTGTGCACCAATGGGATTCCGCGCGTGAAGTCGCTGACGGTGGGAATCCGTCCGCGTAGCCAGCGCCCGGTGAGGCGTGCTGTGGAGGGAAACGGGGTGCCGTCCATGCGTGCGATCACGGTGAGCATGCGGTCCTCCTGCTCACCGTCGGCGTGCGGTGTGAGCTGGCGCAGCCAGCAGCGCTGGCCGTAGGCGTCCGCCCAGCGGTGTACCGCTGCCCGCAGATCGTTGAGCTGCACACCGCGATGGTGGGTTCCGGTCCACAGGTCGAGGAGCTTGTCGCCGAGCTCCGCGTGCCAGATCAGTGGTGGCAGATCCTCCAGCGCGACGGTCATCCCGACATGGTTGACCGGACTGTTGGTCATGGACTGGATCGCGCGGTCCGGGCCGGAGTGGCCGCGGAACAACCAGATGTCGCCGGTGCGCGTTTCCTTCAGCGCGCGTTCCAGGGACACCGTGCTTGGCTTCATGCCCGCAGCTTAGGCAGACTGACCGGCATGCGGGGAATCTGGAAGTGGGTCGGACTGGCCGGTGCGGCCGGCGTGGTCGCCGGCGGAGTGCTGGTCGCACGTGATCAGCGGCGGCGAAACTCTTACACTCCGGAGGATATTCGCGCTCGCCTGCATCAGCGCCACGCCCAGGCGCACGGCTCCGACGTCACGCGGTGACGGCGTAGAGCGTGTGCGTGCCGGAGAAGCCCTTCAACTCGGTGTCGCAGTGTCGTTCGACAACCAGATCCTCGCACTCGTCGCGGTCGTCGATCGCATCGCGCACGGCCGCACTGACCAGGATCTGACCGCCGTCGGCCTGCGCCGCGACCCGCGCGGCCAGCGCCACGTTGCGGCCGAAGACGTCGTCGCCGCGCAGCACCGACTTTCCCGTGTGGATGCCGATCCGCACCCGAATGCTGTTGCGGCGCTTGGACAGTGAGTGCTGGATGTCCAGGCCGCAACGTACCGCCTGTTCGGGACGGGCGAAAGCGACCATGAACCCGTCGCCCTGGCTCTTCACGACGTGACCGTCGTGACGCTCGACGAACCGGCGCACGGCCCGGTCATGTCTGGCGATCAACCGCACGAACGCGCGATCGCCGATGCGCTCGTTGAGTGCGGTCGACTCCTCGATGTCGGAGAACATGATCGCGAGCCGGCCGTTGCGGGACAGCCGGGCGAGATCGGGCCGTTCCACCTCGGCCCAGTCCGCGAGATCCTCGATCGAGGAACGCACCGCCGCGCCCAGCCCGTCCCTGCGCAGGATGTTCGCCGTCTGCCACACCGTTTTGACGGCCCTCGTGCCACCCGACACCAGCAGCTGTCGAGTGTCGAGGCGGTTCCGCAGCTCGTCTGCCTCCGCTTCCGCGGCCCGCACCCGTCGCCACAGCAATCCGATCGCGGCTGCCTCGCCGATCGCGACGACGGCCAGGGCCAGCGCGACGATCTGCATCCCGGTCACCGGTCCAGTATTGGATGCTGGAGGCGTGAGTTGTCCACAGGCCCCCTGTTACGAGAGTCGCTGGCTGCGTGCCAACAGCAGGGACGGCACCCGCGCGATCTGGTTGCGCGAGACATTGTTGCGGTCCTCGACCGGCGCGGCGAGCGCGGATGTGTGGGTGATGGCCTTCGATCCCACCGGGCACCGGGCGCTGCGAGAGTCGTTCCCGATCGACTCCGCGGCCTTCGAGGACGTGCCCTGGACCGCCCAGATCGGTCCCAGCAGCCTGACCGACACGGCCGCCGTCGGCGACATCGCCGGCCGCGCGCGCTGGGATCTGACGATTAGTCCGGGTGGGGAGCCCGCGGTGCGCATGCTCTCCGATCGGGCCTACCAGGCCCGGTTCCCACCGGCGAAGACGCTCGTGCGGCATCCGCGGGCGGAGATGGACGGCCGCCTCCAGATCGACGGTCTGACGGTCGACGTCGACGGATGGGTGGGCAGCGTCAACCACAACTGGGGCAGCCGGCACACCGCTGCCTACGCCTACGGGCAGGTGTGCGAGTTCGACGATGCGCCCGACACCACGCTCGAGATCGTCACGGCGCGCGCCGCGGTGGGGCCGGTGCTGTTGCCCGCGGTCACGCTCGTCGTGCTGCGCCACGCCGGCGTCGAATTCGCGGTGCGCAGCGTTCTCGGCAGTCTGCAGACGCATGGCCGATACGAGCCGTTCACCTGGAGCTTCGGCGCACGGGTGGGGGAGCAGACCATCGAAGGCGAGATCGTCGCCGCAACCGACGACGTGATCGGCTTGACCTACACCGACACCGGCGGCGCCGAGAAGTACTGCTACAACTCAGCGTTGGCGACCTGCAGACTCCAGGTGGCCGGCTTCGCCGTCGCGCGTACCGAATTGACCAGTGCAGCAGCGATGTTCGAGATCCTGACCGCCGACCAGGTGGCGGGTGTGCCGCTGCGCGTGTGAGTCAGGGCCGCAGCACGAACGACACGACGGCGTCGGAGAAGGCGTCGTTGTCGTCGCCCGCAGCCGTGTGTCCCGCGCCGGTGAGCTCGACGAACTCAGTACCCGGCACCTTGTTCAGGAAGTCGGCGACGGCCTCCTCGCTGACCACGTCGGACAGCTTCCCGCGGATCAGCAGGATCGGGATGGTCAGTTCGACGGCCGCCTGTTCGAGTTGCTCGACCCGCAGGAACGGATCGTCATGGGGCGCGGTGAGAAACGCCGGATCCCAGTGCCAGTACCAGCGTCCGTTGCGGTGCCGAAGGTTCTTCTTCAGTCCCTCGGGGTTCTGTGGCCGGGCGCGGTGCGGCAAGTAGGCGGCGACCGCGTCGGCGGCGTCGTCGAGGGAATCGAACCCGTGGACATGGCTGAACATGAAGTCGCGGATGCGCGCGCTGCCGTCCTTCTCGTACCGCGGCACCACGTCGACGAGCACCAGCCGGGTGACCTTGTGCGGGCCGGCGTTGCGCGCCACCTGGATGCCGGTGAGCCCGCCCATGCTGGCGCCGATCACGACTGTCGGGCGGCCGATCTGGTCGAGAACGCGCTCTGCATCGGCCGACAGCGCGTCGATGCTGTACCGGGCGTCGGGGGAGCGGTCGCTGTCGCCGTGGCCGCGGCTGTCCAGGGCCACCACGTGCAGCCCGCGGGAGGCCAACACCTGCCCGGTCTTCTTCCACGACCAGCGGTTCTGGCCACCACCGTGGAGCATCAGCACAGACGGGCGAGCGGGGTCACCGTTGTCGGCGGCCGAGGGCCGGTTCCATTCGTCGGCGACCAACTGCAGGCCGTCCGCGCCGGTGAAGGTCGCAATCGTCGCATCGCTGCTGGTCATGGTCCACCGCGTCCTCTCACCGGTCCCCGAAGCCCTGAGGCTACCCAGCGCATCGGATCCGCCGATCCCGGGTCCCGGTAGACCACAGTCGATCTATTATTTTCGGTTGTGCAAATTGTGGCCGGTTCCGACGACGAACGGCGGCGCATCATCGAGGCCGCCTACCGTTGCCTGTCCGATGCCCACCGGGAGCCGGTCACCATGTCGACGATCCTGCGCACCGCCGGTGTCTCCAGTCGCGCGTTCTACCGCCACTTCCGTTCCAAGGACGATCTCTTCCTGGCCCTGATGCAGCAGGCCGCGGACGAGCTCGCGGCGCGGGTGGATCGGGTGGCCGCTGCCGAAATCGGCAGCCCCGTCCACCAGTTGGCAGCCTGGATCGGCGAGGTCTTCGATCTCGTGGTCGACCCGCACCGGCGGATGAAGATGGCGGTGATCGACTCCGAGGAGGTCCGGGCCGCGGCCGGATATCGGGAGTCGCGGATGTATGCGCACGACAGTAGAGAGAGCTCACTTGCCGAGATCCTCCGCCGCGGGCGCGCCGTCGGTGCGTTCCCGCTCACCGATCCCGAGTACGACGCCGCCGCGATCAGCGCGTTGGTGAGCCGGTTCCTGTACACCGTCCTGCCTGACGACGTGCAGGCGGTCAAACAGGCCGAGTCCCGGTTGCTCGACTTCGCGCTGCGCGCCGTCGGCGCGGTGGCTCGCGAGTGAGCGTGACCGGCGATTGCGACTCGTGTTGCCGCACCACATTTTGGTGATATACGGTCTGCCAGCGTCCTCACAGATGTACCGTCACCCCACACACCGGGGGTTGGTCGGTCGGAGGCTTTGGCGGTGAACTGCTTGCGAGGAAGGACCGGTTGAATGGTCGCTTCCGACGTCATCAGCAAACCCGTACGTGCCTTCGGCGGGTTCTTCTCGATGGCCCTCGACACGTTCGTGGCGCTGTTCCAGCCACCGTTCGCGTGGCGCGAGTTCATCGCCCAGTCATGGTTTGTCGCGCGTGTGTCGATCCTGCCCACCCTGCTGTTGACGATTCCCTATACCGTTCTGCTGACGTTCATCACGACCATCCTGCTGACCGAGATCGGCGCGGCGGACTTCTCCGGAACCGGTGCGGCACTCGGCACGGTGCGCCAGATCGGGCCGATCGTCACCGTTCTGGTGGTCGCCGGCGCCGGCGCCACCGCGATGTGCGCCGACCTGGGGGCCCGCACGATCCGTGAGGAACTCGACGCGCTGCGGGTGATGGGCATCAATCCCATTCAGGCACTGGTGGTTCCCCGGGTGCTGGCCGCCACGGTGGTGTCGCTGGCGCTGTCGGCGACGGTGATCCTCGTTGGCCTCTCGGGTGCGTACTTCTTCGTCGTCTACATCCAGCACGTCTCACCGGGCGCGTTCGCGGCGGGGCTGACGCTGCTCATCGGCACCACCGACGTGATCATCGCGTTGGCCAAGGCGGCGCTGTTCGGGCTCTCGGCCGGCCTGATCGCCTGCTACAAAGGCATTTCCGTACGTGGCGGCCCGGCCGGGGTCGGCAACGCGGTCAACGAGACCGTCGTGTTCACCTTCATGGCGCTGTTCGCGATCAACATCGTTGCGACGGCTGTGGCGATCAAGATCACCGCATGACCGTCTCGCGGCCTCATTCCCAGTTCCCGTGGCTCAAGGCCCGGTTCCGCAGCGTGGCCGGACCGTGGAACGACATCGGTACGCAGACCAAGTTCTACGGCCGCACGTTGCGCTCGGTGGGCTACGTCTTCACCCACTACAGCGTCGAGCTGATTCGCATCATCGCCCAAATGGGTCTGGGCGCAGGAGCACTCATCGTCATCGGCGGCACCGTGGCGATCGTCGGGTTCCTCACGGTCACCACCGGCGCACTGGTGGCGGTGCAGGGCTACAGCGACTTCTCCACCATCGGTGTCGAGGCGTTGACGGGTTTCGTCTCGGCCTACTTCAACGTCCGGCTGATTGCGCCGGCCACCACCGCGATCGCGCTGTCGGCGACCATCGGCGCCGGCGCCACCGCCCAACTCGGCGCGATGCGCATCAACGAGGAGATTGACGCACTCGAGGTGATGGGCATCCGCAGCATCGCGTTCCTGGCGTCCAGCAGGGTGATCGCCGGTCTGTTCGTCGTGATCCCGCTCTACTGCGTGGGCGTGCTGATGGCGTTCTGGGCGGCGCGCTTCGGCACCACGGTGATCTACGGCCAGTCCACCGGCGTCTACGACCACTACTTCAAGACGTTCCTCAACCCGACCGACCTGATGTGGTCATTCGGACAGTGCATCGTGCTGTCGGTGATCATCATGCTCGTCCACACCTACTACGGCTACACCGCGCGCGGCGGCCCGGCCGGTGTGGGCGAGGCCGTCGGGCGGGCGGTGCGGACGTCGCTGATCGTCTCGGCATCGGTGCTGGTTCTGCTCTCCCTCGCCGTCTACGGCCAGTCCGGCAACTTCAACTTGGCGGGTTGACATGGACACACACGACGAAGGCCTGCATCCGGCGTGGTACACGCTGATCCTGCTCGTGGTGATGGCTGTCATCCTGTGGCTGACGTATTCGTTGTTCTTCGGCACCTTCACCTCCCACGAGACGGTCACGCTGACCTCCGACCGGGCGGGTCTGGTGATGGAGACGAACTCGAAGGTCAAGCTGCGTGGCGTGCAGGTCGGCCGCGTCTCGGCGATCGAGGGCGGCAGCGAGCCGGTGGCGCTGAAGCTCGAGATCGACAAGGACAAGATCGGCTTCATCCCCGGCAACGTCGAGGCTCAGATCCGGGCCACGACGGTGTTCGGTGCCAAATACGTCGACCTGATCTATCCGAGTGACCCGCAGGGCACGTTGCGGGCCGGTCAGGTGATCCAGTCGCGCAACGTCACCGTCGAGGCCAACACCGTGTTCCAGAACGTGGTCGCCATCATCGACCGGGTCGACGTGGCGAAGCTCAACAGCACGTTGTCCGCACTCGCCGACGGGGTGCGTGGCCTGGGCCCGCAGATCGGTGAAGCCACCACCGCCGTGAATCAGGTTCTCCTGCAACTCAATCCGCGCAACGAGACAATTGCGCAGGACTGGCGCACGCTGCGGCAGTTCAACGACACCTACAGCGCTGCAGCGGGTGACATCGTCACCACGCTCGACGCGCTCAGCACCACCAGCACGACGATCGCCAACCGCGCCACGGCGCTCGACACGCTGCTGATGTCCACGATCGGCCTGTCCAACAGCGGCATCAGCCTGCTGGCCCCCAACCAGGCCAACCTGATCAAGGCCATCAACGTGCTGCGGCCCACCACCGACCTGCTCTTCAAGTACAGCCCGGAGTACACCTGCCTGCTCACGGGCGCCAAGACGCTGCTGGACACCGGCGGGTACGAGGCGCCGGGTGGGAACGGCCGCAGCCTCATTCTCGACGTCGGCCTGTCTCTGGGCGACGATCCCTACCACTACCCGGACAATCTGCCGATCATCGGCGCCAAGGGCGGTCCCGGCGGCAAACCCTCCTGCGGCTCGCTACCTGACGTCGCCAAGAACTGGCCGGTGCGAAACCTGGTGACCAACACCGGGTTCGGCACCGGGATCGACTGGCGGCCCAACCCCGGTATCGGGTTCCCGGCCTGGGCCAACTACCTGCCTACCACCCGCGCGGTGCCCGAACCGCCGAGCATCCGCAACCTGTTCGGCGGACCGGCCATCGGGCCCATCCCGTATCCGGGTGCCCCCGCCTATGGGGCGGATCTGTACGCCCCCGACGGCAGCCCCCTGTGGCCCGGATTGCCGCCGGCCCCACCGCCGGGCGCACCGCGGGAGCCGGGCCCCACACCCGGGTCCGAACCGTTCATCGTCGCGAATCCGGCACAGATGCAACCCACTCCGTTGCCGCCGGTTCCGCTGCCGCGTGAGGCTGCCCCGTCACCATGACCACCATCGAGAACGCACGGAGAGGTGTCCCGCCATGGCAGGGCTGACGACCAGGATCAGGCACGACGCGTGGCGTCTCGCCGTGTTCCTGACCGTCTGCCTGCTGGGTGTCTTCGGGCTGTTCGCGGTGTTCGGCCAGATGCGATTCGGGGAGAAGACGCACACCTACCGCGCCGAGTTCATCAACGTGAGCGGACTCGAGGAGGGCGATTTCGTCCGGGTCGCCGGCGTGGAGGTCGGACGCGTCGACAAGGTTGCCATCGAACCGGATACAACGGCGATCGTGGAATTCACCGCCGACGACTCGGTGGTGCTCACCGAGGGCAGCCGCGCGGTGATCCGCTACGACGACCTGATCGGTGGCCGCTTCCTCGCGCTGCAGGAAGGCGCCGGCAGCACCGCGACGCTGAAGCCGGGCGACACGATCCCGATGGCTCGCACGGCGCCGGCCCTGGACCTCGATGCTCTGATCGGTGGCTTCCGGCCGCTGTTCCGGGCGCTCGATCCTGAACAGGTGAATGCGCTGTCAGGGCAACTGATCTCGGCCCTGCAAGGGCAGGGTGGGACTATCAACTCGTTCCTGGGCCAGACCGCCGCGCTCACCAGCACCCTGGCCGACCGGGATCAGCTGATCGGGCAGGTGGTCACGAACCTCGACGTGGTGCTCGGGTCGCTGGGTGACCAGAGCGACCAGTTCGCCAAGGCGGTCGACGGGCTGTCCGGACTGGTGGAGACACTCAAAGATCGCAGGCAGGACATCAGCACCGGACTGGCCTACACCAATGCGGCGGCATCGAGCATCGCCGACCTGCTGGCGCAGTCGCGGGAACCGTTCACCAAGACGGTGCGCGAAACCGACCGTGCTGCAGGCATCGTGGTGGCCGATCACGAGTACTTCGACAACCTGCTCAACACGCTTCCCGACGCCTACCAGGCGCTGGCACGTCAGGGGATCTACGGCGATTTCTTCAGCTTCTACCTCTGCGACATCGTGCTCAAGCTCAACGGCAAGGGCGGCCAACCCGTGTACGTGAAGGTGGCCGGTCAGTCCACGGGGAGGTGTGCGCCGAGGTGAAATCGTTCAGTGAACGCAATCAGTTGATCGTCGGCTCGGTCGGGCTGCTGGTGACGATCGGCGTGGTCCTCGGCTCGCTCAACTACTCCAAGTTGCCGTTCTTCCACGGCAATGAATACTCGGCGTTGTTCGCCGACGCCGGCGGGTTGACCACCGGTCAGGACGTGCTCGTGTCGGGCTTCAAGGTCGGCACCGTCACGTCGATCGACCTCGATCAGTCGCGCGCACGCGTCGCGTTCACGGTCGACAAGGAAATCCGGCTCGGGGACCGCACCGAGGCGGCGATCAAGACCAAGGGACTCCTCGGCACCAAGCTGCTCGAGATAACCTCCCGCGGCGACGGCCAGCTCGACGGCCTGATTCCGTTGGAGCGCACCACGTCTCCGTACCAACTGCCCGACGCACTGGGCGATCTGGCGTCGACCATCAGCGGCCTGAACACCGACCAACTGTCCGAGTCCCTGCGAGTACTGTCCGCCACGTTCGCCGACACCCCGCCGCAGCTGCGCATCGCCGTCGATGGCGTTGCCCGGTTCTCCCAGACCCTCGACGAGCGGGATGCCCAGTTACGCAACCTGCTCGGCAACGCGGACAAGGCGACGACGGTGCTGGCCGAGCGCAGCGATCAGATCGTGGGCCTGGTCAACAACAGCAACGCGCTGCTGGCCGAGCTGCGCACCCAGAGCGCCGCGCTGGATCAGATCTCCGGCAGCATCTCCACATTGAGCGAGCAGCTGCTCGGCTTCATCAACGACAATCGCGCGATCCTGCGGCCGTCGCTGGACAAGCTCAACGGTGTGCTGACGATGATCGACAATCGCAAGGAGCGCCTGCAGAAATCGCTGCACCTGCTGCAGCAGTACTCGATGTCGCTGGGTGAGTCGGTGTCCTCGGGCCCGTTCTTCAAAACCTATGTGGCGAACCTGTTGCCGGGTCAGTTCGTGCAACCGTTCGTCGACGCCGCATTCTCCGATCTGGGTCTGGACCCCAACGTGCTGCTGCCGTCGGAGCGCACCGATCCGCAGGTCGGCCAGCCGGGCACGCCGGCGCTGCCGATGCCCTACCCGCGCACCGGCCAGGGTGGCGAACCGCGCCTGACCATCCCGGACGCCATCACCGGTAACCCCGGTGACCAGGGCTGCGGACCGCCCGGCCTGCCCCTGCCGGGACCCACCGGGTGCTACCCCTACCGTGAGCCGTTGCCGGCGCCGCCGCCGGGCGGCCCGCCGCCCGGCGGCGGCGCCGGCAACGGCTCACGGTAGGGGTAGCACCCGGTGGGTCCCGGCAGGGGCAGGCC
>NZ_QJUA01000042.1 GCF_003254575.1 Mycobacterium kyogaense
CCCACACGCCGCTACCAACAGGCCGATAAAACCGCCCGTACCTACCGCACCCGCGAACCCAAACCGCCATCATGAGTGTCAGCGATGTCCCGCGACACAAATGTCAGCGATGTCCCGAGACACCACACGTCGGTCAGCGACGAGAATCACGCCGAAGTCGCGCGGGCGCGGGCGAAGATGTCGTCCATCATCGCCGGGGTCAGCCGGCCGGTGAAGGTGTTCTGCTGGCTGGGGTGATAGCAGCCCAGCAGCATGACCTCTCCCGTCGGCGTGTCCAGCGGCGCGGCCGCGCCGTGCCCGAACTTGGGGGCGGGCGTGCCGACGGTGCCGCCGATGCGCCGGATGAGCGCAAGCGCCGCCTGCCAGGCGATCCCGCCCAGTGCGACGACCACGCGCACGTGGGGGCTGATCAGGCGCCACTCGGCGTCCAGCCACGGCGCGCAGGTGGTGCGTTCGGCCGGGGTGGGCGCGTTGCCGGGCGGCGCACACCGAACCGCAGCTGCAACTCGAATACCGTTGAGCGACAATCCGTCTCCACTGTCGACCGCAGTCGGCTGGCTGGCCAGCCCGGTCCGGTACAGAGACCCGAACAGGAAGTCGCCCGACCGGTCGCCGGTGAACACCCGTCCCGTGCGGTTGGCGCCGTTGGCCGCGGGCGCGAGCCCGACGACGAGAATGCCCGGCTTCTCGGAGCCGAACCCGGGTGCGGGCCTCCCCCAGTAGGGCTGATCGATGTAGGACTTCCGCTTGACCACGGCGACCTCTTCGCGCCACGCCACCAGACGCGGGCACGCCCGGCACACCGACACCTCGGCGTCGAGCTGACCGACCGTCGTGGCGGCGGATGCGAGCGCGACGACCTCGGCCGGTGAATCCGCGGCCGGGGTGCGCTTCGTGGCCGGGTCCCCCGGCCATCCCGTACCCGGGGGCACCGGCGAAGCGAACAGACCACCCGTGCGGGGGTGCGGCAAACTCACCGCTCGACCTGTTCGTTACCAGAAAGCACGGTTCATCGTTACCACGAAACACCGTTTACCTCACCCGCGTTCCGGGCAGTACGGCTCACCATGGATCGCCTGGGAACCCGAGCGAGGTGGGGAGAAACATGCGACGAGCACACGCGGCCGTCATCGGTATCTGCGTTCTGGTGACGGGGTGCGGCGCGACCGTCAGCAACGCCGAGTCGCCCGCACCCAGAACGATGATCCCCCGGCCGTTGACCGAGCGCGAACTCCCCAAGCTCCTGCTGACCCCCGAACAGGTGGCCCAGGCGATGGCGTCGCCCCCGATGACGGTCACCGAAGCGCAATCGGCGATGTCGGACAACAGCTCGATCATGGCGCCACCGGAATGCCTCGCCCTCGACGGTGCCGCGGAGGCGGCCGTCTACTCGGCCAGCGGCTTCACCGCCGAGCGGGACCAGAGCCTCAATGACGGCGACGCGTTCAAGCACTACTCCAAGCAGGCCGTGGTGCTGTTCCCCTACCTCGAGAAGGCCACCGCGTTCTTCGACGCTTCGGTCCAGCAGTGGTCCGCCTGCCACCAGTACACGCACACCCAGAGCGGAACCGAGTGGACCGTCGGCGAGATCCGAGCCGCCGACCACGTCCTGAGCACGGTGTCCACCCTGAACGAGGCCGCGGCACCGGGCTGGGGGTGCGGACGGGCGCTGGCCCAGGCCAACAACGTGATCGTCGACGTCAACACCTGCAGCGCCGATCCGGCCGACACCGCGGTCAAGATCGCTCAGCAGATCGCCGCCAACGTCGCGGCGACGTGGTGATCGACCGGGAGCTTGCTACCGTGCGGCGATGAGCCGGCGCGGCCCCCTGCTACTGATCCTGTTCGCCGCGTTGATGGCGGGCGCCGGGAACGGCATCTCGATGGTCGCGTTTCCGTGGCTGGTCCTGCAGCACACCGGATCGGCGCTCGACGCCTCGGTGGTCGCGATGGCCGGGACGCTACCGCTTCTGGCCGCGACGCTGATCGCCGGTGCCGCCGTCGACTTCCTGGGCCGCCGGCGCGTGTCGATGATCTCCGATGCGCTGTCGGCCCTGTCGGTCGCGACGGTCCCGGTACTGGCCCTGCTGTTCGGGGCGCAAGCCGTCAACGTCGCGGTGCTGGCCGGATTGGCCGCTCTCGGCGCATTTTTCGACCCGGCCGGGATGACCGCACGCGAGACCATGCTGCCCGAGGCCGCCCAGCGGGCCGGCTGGACTCTGGACCACGCCAACTCGTTCTACGAGGCGGCCTTCAACCTGGCCTACATCGTCGGGCCGGGCATCGGCGGTCTGCTCATCGCCACGTTGGGCGGGATCAACACGATGTGGGTGACCGCCGGAGCCTTCATGCTCTCGATCGTCGCGATCGCGGTGCTGCGCCTCGAGGGCGCGGGGACGCCCGATCCGTCGACCCGCGACGGGTCGGTGTGGGCCGGCATCGTCGAGGGGCTTCGCTTCGTGTGGCGCCACCGGGTACTGCGCACGTTGGCGTTCGTCGACCTGGCAGCGACGGGCCTCTACATGCCGATGGAAAGCGTGCTGTTCCCCAAGTACTTCACCGACCGCGACGAGCCCGCCCAGCTGGGCTGGGTGCTGATGGCTCTCAGCATCGGCGGACTGGTCGGCGCCCTGGGCTACGCGGTGCTGTCCCGGTTCACCCGGCGCCGCACCGTGATGATGACCGCGGTGCTGACGCTGGGGGTGGCGATGACGATCATCGCGTTCCTGCCGCCGCTGCCGCTGATCCTGGTCTTGTGCGCGGTCGTGGGCTTCGTCTACGGCCCGATCGCCCCGATCTACAACTACGTCATGCAGACCCAGGCGCCGCCGCACCTGCGGGGCCGCGTGGTGGGCGTGATGGGGTCGCTGGCCTACGCCGCGGGCCCGCTCGGGTTGATCGTCGCCGGGCCGCTGGCCGATTCGGCCGGGTTGCACGCCACGTTCTTGGCGTTGTCGTTGCCGATGCTCGTGCTCGGCGTGGCCACCGTGTTCTTGCGCCCATTACGGGAGCTCGATCCCGGGCCGCACGCCGAACAAAGCTCGTAGCATCGAGCACGTGGCTTCTGACGTGCTCGACGAACTGACCGCAGCGCTGCCCGAGGGCACCGTCGTCACCGATCCCGACATCGTGGCGTCGTATCGGCAGGACCGCGCCGCCGATCCGATTGCGGGCACGCCGATGGCCGTGGTGCGGCCGCTGCGTACCGACGAGGTGCAGACCGTGCTGCGCTGGGCCAGTGCGCACCGGATCGCCGTGGTCCCCCGCGGCATGGGCACCGGATTGTCGGGCGGCGCAACAGCTCTCGACGGCGGCATCGTGTTGTCCACCGAGAAGATGCGGGACATCTCGATCGATCCGGTGACCCGTACCGCCGTCGTCCAACCCGGACTTCTCAATGCCGAGGTCAAGAAGGCCGTCGCCGAGTACGGGCTCTGGTACCCACCCGACCCGTCGTCCTACGAGATCTGCAGCATCGGCGGGAACATCGCCACCAACGCGGGTGGTCTGTGCTGCGTCAAGTACGGCGTGACGACCGACTACGTGCTCGGAATGCAGGTGGTGCTGGCCGACGGGACCGCTGTGCGACTCGGCGGTCCCCGATTGAAAGACGTTGCAGGACTGTCGTTGACGAAGCTGTTCGTCGGAAGCGAAGGCACCCTCGGTGTGGTCACCGAGGTGACGTTGAAACTGCTGCCCGCCCAGCAGGGCGCCTGCACCGTGGTGGCGTCCTTCGATTCGGTCGAGGCGGCGGCGCGAGCCGTCGTCACGATCACCGGCAAGATCCGGCCGTCCATGCTCGAGTTCATGGATGCCGTGGCGATCAACGCGGTGGAAGACAAACTGCGCATGGGCCTGGACCGCAACGCCGCCGCGATGATGGTCGCGGCGAGCGATGATCGCGGACCTGCCGGCGCCCGCGACGCCGAGTACATGGCCGAGGTGTTCACCGAACACGGTGCCACGGAGGTGTTTTCGACTTCCGATCCCGAGGAGGGCGAAGCCTTCGTCGCCGCCAGGCGGTTCGCGATCCCCGCGGTGGAAGCCCGGGGGTCACTGCTGCTCGAAGACGTCGGCGTACCGCTGCCCGCTCTGGCCGATCTGGTCGGCGGCGTGGAGAAGATCGCCGCCAATCACGACCTGATGATCTCGGTGATCGCGCATGCCGGCGACGGCAACACCCACCCGCTGATCGTCTTCGATCCCACGGATGCGGCGATGGAGCAGCGCGCCCAGCAGGCATTCGGCGAGATCATGGACCTCGCCGTCTCCCTGGGCGGCACGATCACCGGCGAGCACGGCGTGGGCCGACTCAAGCGACCGTGGCTGGCGGGTCAGCTCGGACCCGAGGTGATGGACCTCAATCGGCGGATCAAGACGGCACTGGATCCGCACGGCATCCTCAACCCCGGCGCCGCAATCTGACGCGCCGACATAACTGGAGTTACATCATCCGGGCTATGCAAAGCTTTCGCTAAGCGAAGTTCAC
This sequence comes from Mycobacterium kyogaense, assembly GCF_003254575.1. Taxonomy (GTDB): domain Bacteria; phylum Actinomycetota; class Actinomycetes; order Mycobacteriales; family Mycobacteriaceae; genus Mycobacterium; species Mycobacterium kyogaense. Next base: position 4,490 of record NZ_QJUA01000042.1, read on the forward strand.
GGTCCTGCCTCCCACCTAGATCTCGCAACTACATAACCGTAGTGATATATATACCCAGTGCCCGACCGCGCCGCTCCCGCTGTCGACAGCATCGGTTCCCTCGTCGACCATGCTGCCGATCTCCTCGTCCGACACCTCAGCGACCGCGCCGACATGACCGCGTCGGCCGGCTTCGTGATGAACCGGCTGCACCGTGAAGGTCCCACCCGGCTGACCACGCTCGCCGCCAAAGAGGGCGTCAGCCAGCCGTCGATGACGCAGCTGATCCAGCGGCTCGAGCGGCGCGGCCTGGTGGCCAAGGTCGCCGATCCCGGCGACGGGCGGGCCACCTTGATCGGCGTCACGGAGGACGGGATCGCGCTGATGAACGCCCGCGCCGCCGCACGGCGCGAGCGCCTCGCGAAGCTGCTCGCGGCGATCAGCGACGAGGAGCGCGACGCATTGACGCTCGCCGCCCGTGTCGCGCTTCCCGTCCTCCAGTCGCTGGCCGCCACCGCCGACACCCTCTGCCTGGATACCGCCGACGAACAGGGACTGACATGAGACTCCTGCGGAGAGGACTGAAGAAGATGTGGATCCCGCTCGTGTTGATCGTGGTGCTGTCCGTGTCCGGTCTGGTCGTTTCGCGACTGCACCGCCAGTTCGCGTCCACAGACCTCAACGCCAACGCGGGCGCAGGAATAGAAATCGTGCAGTTCAACCCGAAAGTGATGGTGTACGAGGTGTTTGGCGCGCCAGGGTCGACCGCAGAGATCAGCTACTTCGATCCCGACGCCAACGTGCACACGCTCACCGCGACGCTGCCCTGGACCGTCTCGCTGTCGACGACGCTCCCGTCGGTCAGCGCGAATCTGATGGCGCGGGCTGACGCGGACTCGATCGGCTGCCGCGTCACCGTCAACGGGACAGTCCTCGACGAACGCCGGGCCGACGGTGTCGACGCCCAGACCTACTGCTTGGTGAAATCCGCGTGATCACACACGGCAAGCGGTTCGCGCACCGTCCGGAGAAGCACACCAAGGGACACCCCGTGGCCCACGTTCTGCGCATCATGTCCGTACCGGTCATCCTGGCGTGGATCGCCATCGCAGTCCTGGTGAACGTCATTGCCCCCCAGCTCGAGGTGGTGGGCGAAGAGCACTCGGCGCCGATGACCCCCAACGACGCACCCTCGGTTCAGGCGATGAAAGAGATGGGAGCGAACTTCAAGGAGTTCGATTCCAACAGCACCGTCATGGTGATCGTCGAGGGTCAGCAGCCACTGGGACCAGATGCCCACCAGTACTACGACGAGATCGTCAAGAAGCTCCGCCAAGACCCCGAGCACATCCAGCACATCCAGGACTTCTGGGGCGACACCCTGACCGCCGCCGGCGCCCAGAGCTCCGACGGCAAAGCCGCCTACGTGATGCTGAACCTGGCCGGCGAGCAGGGCCAGACGCTGTCCAACACCGGTGTCCAGCACGTACGAGAAGCCATCGCCAACACGCCGGCCCCACAGGGCGTGCAGGCCTACGTCACCGGACCCGCGGCACTCACCGACGACATGCACGTCATCGGCAACGCGAGCCTCGGCCAAATCACCGCCTTCACGTTGCTCGCGATCTTCTTCATGCTGCTGGTGGTTTTCCGGTCGCTCGTCACGACCCTGATCCAGCTGTTCCTCACCGCGATCGGCCTACTGACCGCGCGCGGCGTCGTCGCAGTGCTTGCCGACAACGGCTCCTTCGGCCTGACCACGTTCGCAGGCAACATCCTCACGATGCTCGCCATCGCCGCTGCCACCGACTACGGCATTTTCCTGTTCGGTCGCTACCGCGAGGCGCGTAGTGCCGGTGAAGACCGGGAAACGGCCTACCACACCACCTTCCGTTCAGTGACCCCGGTGATCATCGGCTCCGGGTTGACGATCGCCGGCGCCACCTACTGCCTGTCGTTCGCGCGGCTCCCGTACTTCTCCACCATGGGTGAGCCGGTAGCGATCGGGATGGTCGTCGTCGTGGCCTCGGCCGTCACATTGGGCCCCGCGGTGCTGTTCCTCGGCAGCAAGATCGGCCTGTTCGAATCGAAAGGCGATGCGCGCAGCCGCTTCTGGCGTCGGGTCGGTACCGCGGTCGTGCGCTGGCCCGGTCCGATCCTGGTGGCGAGCGCGTTCATCGTGCTCATCGGGCTCGTCGCGATACCCGGCTACAAACCGGCATACAACGACCGCTACTACTTGCCCGACAACGCCCAGGCGAACATCGGCTACGCGGCTGCCGACCGGCATTTCACCCCGGCCCGGATGAATCCGGACATCATCATGGTCGAAGCCGACCACGACATGCGCAATCCCGGCGACATGCTCGTGTTGAACGCGATCGGCCGCAACGTGATGCAGGCCAGGGGTATCGCGATGGTGCAGAGCATCACCCGGCCGCTGGGCATCCCGATCCAGCACAGCTCGATTCCGTTCCAGACCAGTGTGTCCGGTCAGGTACAGAACCAAAACCTGCCGTTCCAGCGCGCGCAGTTGGACAACATGAAGAAGATGGCAGAGGCCACCCAGGCCAACATCGACATCATGGAGAAGCAATATCAGCTCTCACTCAAACAGACTCAGATCACCCAGGATTCGGCGCAGAAATCCAAGGAGTTGTTGCAGATCACCGAGCAGCTCCGTGACCACATCGCGGATTTCGACGACCAGTTCCGGCCCATGCGCAACTACTTATACTGGGAACCGCACTGCTACGACATCCCGATGTGCGCAGCCATCAGGTCGCTGTTCGACTCACTCGACGGGATCGACCAGCTGACCGACGCACAAGGTGAGGTGCAAGGCAACACCGATCAACTCGCCGACCTGGCTCCCCAGCTGACGGCGCTGCTGCCCCAAACCATCGCGACGTCGAAGCAGACGTTGGCGATGACGTGGGCGTCCTACAACTCGCAGAAGGCGCTGCTCGACCAGATGGGCGCGATGAACGACACCGCGCTCGCGATGGGCGCGGCGTTCGACACCGCCAAGAACGACGACCTGTTCTTCCTGCCGCCGGAAGCGTTCAGCAATCCCGACTTCCAGCGTGGCCTGAAGATGTTCATGTCTCCCGACGGGAAGTCGGCCCGACTGTTCATCACCCACCAGAGCGATCCTGCGACGGTGGAGGGCATCTCGCGCGTGGATGCCGAACGTGAAGCCGCGCAGAACGCGATCAAGATGACCTCACTGTCAAACGCGAAGATCCTCATCGGCGGGACCGCAGCCACCTACAAGGACATGTCCGACGGGGCGAAGTACGACCTTCTGATCGCCGTGGTCTCTGCGCTGACGCTGATCTTCATGATCATGCTGATCCTGACCCGTAGCGTGGTGGCGGCGGCCACGATCGTGGGCACCGCGGCCAGTTCGATCGCCGCGTCGTTCGGCATCTCCGTGCTGATCTGGCAGGATCTGCTCGGCATCCAGATGCACTGGCTGGTCATGCTGATGTCGGTCATCATCCTGCTGGCCGTCGGCGCGGACTACAACCTCCTGCTGGTGCACCGCTTCCGCGAGGAGATCCACGCCGGCCTGAAGACCGGCATCATCCGGTCGATGGCCGGCACCGGTGGGGTCGTCACCTCGGCGGGCCTTGTGTTCGCTGCGACGATGGCAGCGATGCTGGGCAGCAGCCTGACTGTGTTGGCGCAGATGGGATCGACGATCGCGATCGGCCTGTTGGTCGACACGCTGGTGGTCCGGTCGTTCCTGATGCCGTCGATCGCGACGCTGTTGGGTCGCTGGTTCTGGTGGCCGCAGGTGGTCTACCCGCGCGGGGACAACCATTTCCTGCCACCGGCGGCGCCGGCACGGGACGACGACACCGCCCCGGTGCCTGTCGGAGGCTGAGTCGCTCCCGTCCCGCGTGGCAACTCGGTGATCAGGAGTCACACGGTTACCATCACGCGGTGCCCGATCTGCCTGACGTCCGGCGCACCCGAGCGGTGTCGCGCCGCGACGCGCTGCGCTTCGCCGCTGCAGCATCCGCCGGCCTGGGCGTCGCCGCCCTGGGCGCCGGTGCGCCCACGGCGTCGGCGGCCGCGCCCACGCTGATCGATTTCGCCGCCGCACAGATCCCGGCCGATGCGATTCGAGCGGCCGGCCATGCCGGCGTCGTCAACTACGTGTCCCTGTCGCGGCCCGGATCGAACTTCGGCGCCAAGCCGATCACGCTGCCCTACGCGCGCTCGCTGAATGCGCAGGGGCTCGTCATCGTCAGTAACTATCAGTACGGAAAGCCCGGCGGCACTGCACCATCGGACTTCACCCGCGGGTTCGCCGGCGGCGTCGCCGACGCCAAGACCGGCTGGGGACTGCACACCGCCGCCGGAGGCGGCCGCAGCGCGCCGATCTTCTTCACGATCGACGAAGACATCAGCCGCGACACCTGGAACACCGTTGCCCTGCCCTGGTTTCGCGGGATCAACTCAGTCCTGGGGGTGCAGCGCACCGGTATCTACGGCGGCATCGATGCGTGCCAGTGGGCGATTGCCGATGGCGTCGTCGGGGCGTCCAGCGTTCCTGGCTATCGGTGGGCCTGGCAGACCAAGGCGTGGTCCGGCAATCGCATCCATCCGCAAGCGGTGCTCTACCAACGCATCGTCGACACAGCGTCGAACCCGGGCCCGCTGGTCGGCGGCATGCGTGTGGACGTCAACGACGTGATGGCCCGCGACGTCGGGCAGTGGAACCTGCATCAGTGACCGCCAGGTGCTCGAGCAGCCAGAGCTGGGAGTGATCCAGCCATTGGCGGTAATGGCCCATCGCGCAATGGTCGTCGTCGGGATAGAGCAGCAGGGTGGCGTTGCCGGCGGCCGCGGCGAGGTCACGGCTGTCCTGGGTATCCAACAGGGTGTCATGGTCCCCGTTGATCACCAACAGCGGAATGGTGATGTCTGAGTAGCGATCCCGGATGGACAGCGCTCGTAGCCTGCTGATCAGGTCGATGGGATGAGCCGCACCAACGGTGTTGGCCAGAGCGTGCAGGATGATCTGAGGTGTGCCGAGCGCGCCCCCATGGAAGGAGCGGTGTGTCGGCGCTCCGCACGCTATCGCGCACGCCAGCCGATCGCTCGTGGCGGCCATGCGCGCAGTCCAGTAACCGCCGAAGCTGACCCCGACCATCGCGATCCGGTCGGCGTCGAGCCGGGTGTCGGAAGCGAGGTGCTCGATGACGTGGTGATAGATCGCTTCTGATTGCGGCCCCATCGAGTCGGTGTAGGCATAGCTGCCGGGCATCTCCATCAGGAACATCGCCATGCCGGATTCGCGGTAACGCAATTGAGGGATCGCCAACTCTTGGACCGTGCCCTCCAGCCCGTTGGTGGTCAGCACCACCGCATGCGGTCCAGGGCCCGGCGGCAGGATGAGGTAGCCATGGGCGGAGTCAGTGCCGACGACCGGGATCTCGACCTTCTCGACCGTCAGGCCGAGCGCGGGAAGCATTGCCGCGACCAGGATGTCGAAGAGGTTCCGTGAGCGCCGATATGCCTGCATCCGTTGAGGGTCGTGACCTGGAAAGGCGCTGACCTGGTAATAGGTGATCGCCTTCACCCATGCGTCGATCACTCTGAATGCCAGGGTGATGCGTTCGCGATCGCCGCTCGGCACGTGTTCCTCCACGAGTTCGACGATCGTGCGCGGGTCGGCCTGCGGCCCGTGATCGGCGAACAGTTCCGCGGCGGGGGCGATCCACGCCGCAAGTCCGTCGGAGTGCTCGGCGGCGGCAAGGTTCGGGTCGGTGAGGTCAGGCACGGCAGAGTCGCCCCCGGCCAACTCCCGCAGGAAGTCAGCGGCTCGCCGGGCATGCGCCTCGGCGATGGCGTTCCAGTGACGGCACCAGCGGTCGTCGCGGAATGAGCGGGCGTCTCTGATCTGCCGGGCGAACGAGGCATGGTCGAGTCCACCCATGTTGGCGTAGCGCAGCACGAACAGCGCCGGAAGGAATGGCGCGGCGCCGACGAAGCGGGCAGCCACATTCGTGCTACGGGTGAACGCACACGCCGTCACGAAGAATTTCTGCGGCAGACGGGCCTCGGCCATCGGGGTTCCTTTCAGTTCGTAGCGCTGGGGACGGTGTCACGGCTCGTTGCAGAACACGTCGTCGGCAACTTCCTGCACGCTTGACTCCCCAACATTCCGGAACGACTGTTCCGAGACTAGCATTGGTTTGCGATAATGTGGAACGACTGTTCCGGTGCTCGCGGGAGGATTGTTGGTCGATGAAGCTCAGACGTGTGCGCGTCACCCATGGCGTGGAGCTGCAGGCTCGAGTCGATGATGACCCCTGGCAGCCCACCGACGACCGAACACCCCTGGGCGGGCGAATCTTCGACCACGAGTGGGAGGTGGCCCGCGCCGACGAACAGCTTCGCCACAGCACCGCGCTCCTGCCGTTTCAGCCGGTGTCGTTTCGGGACTTCATGCTCTACGAGCAGCACGTGCTCGACGCCAGCCGCGGTTTGGTCCGGCGATTCCACCCGCGCCAGTACCGGCTCGTCGAGACGGTCGAGACCATCACACGGCGCACGTTTCCGTTGCTGAAACCTAAGCCCCTCTTCTACTCCCAGCCCATGTACTACGTGTCCAACGCGTTGACATTCGTTCCGTCGGGGACGCCGATTGCCACGCCCGCATACAGTCACGCCCTGGATTACGAGCTGGAGATCGGGTTCGTGCTGGCGCGGGGCCTGTTCAACGCCACTCCGGCCGAGGCGCTCGACGCGATCGGGTCGTTCGTCGTGCTCAACGACTGGAGCGCTCGCGACGTTCAGCGCACCGAGATGGACAGCGGATTCGGCCCCCAGAAGGCCAAACACTTCGCCAGTTCACTCTCGGAGGTTGCCGTCACCGCCGACGAGATTCTTCCTCGCATCGATGCTCTTCGTGGAACGGTCTCGATCAACGGTTCTGTCGTGTCGACAGTGTCCAGCGCCGGTATGCAACACAGTGTGGGCGACGTCCTCGCGCACGCCTCCCACTCCGAACATCTCTATCCGGGTGAACTTTTCGCCACCGGCACCCTTCCCGGCGGCAGCGGCATGGAAACCGGGCGTTGGCTGCACCCGGGGGACACGCTGGAACTCGCCATCGACGGCATCGGTTGCATCGAACACGCCATCATCGAGTCATGACCGGCCTTCCGGCAGCCGACCGGACCCACCGCGCCTCGCGGGCGGCCAACCGGGAGGACCTCCAGAACCGGTTACTCGACAGTGCCGAGGAACTTTTCGCCGACCGCGGCTATTTCGGCGTCAGCGTGCGCGACATCACCGATCACGCGGGCACGCGCCTCGCGGCAGTCAGCGAACGATTCGGAGGTAAGGAAGCGCTGTTCCGGGCAGTCCTGCTGCGCCGTATACAGCCGCTCAACGATGACCGCCGAACCCGCCTCGCAGCTGTGCCCAGCCGCGGCAGCCAGGCACGGCGGCTGCGTGCACTGATCGACGCGTTCACCGAACCGATGCACCAACGAGCTGGCGACCCACTGTGGGACAACTACTTTCGGTTCATCGCGCAACTGGCCAACTCCGGCCACCCCATCAAGCGCTTGATCGCCGAGGACTACAACGCCATCGCCTTTGACTTCATCACCCGCCTTCACGCCATCTTCCCGTCCGCCGATGAGGCCGCCATCCACGATGCCTACCTACATATGGTCGCCGCCACCATGCACACCTACTCCAACAACCTCCGCCTCGACAGCCTGACCGACGGGCGCCTGCACACCAGCGACATCGAAGAGCGCCACCAGGCTCTCCTGCGCTTCGCCGAGGGCGGAATCCTCGCGCTGGTCAAGGCGGCGCAGGGTCACTGACCCGTGGGGGCAACGCGGGAGACACCGCCTGCCAGGCGGAAGGTATTGATTCGCCCGGCCTCGCGATTTAATATGAATTAGAAAACAGGTGGCACCTGGTTGCCTGTTTGGACGAATGGGAGCCCGATGATGGCCCTGGCCGGAGCACTGGCATCCCGGTTGCGCTTACCGTTGATCGCGGCGCCGATGCTGAGAATTTCCGGCCCGGAGTTGGTCATCGCCGCCTGCCGCGCGGGCGTCATCGGCGCATTTCCCACTGCCAACGCTCGAAGTGTCGAGCAACTCGACGAATGGTTGACCATGATGTCCACTGCAGGCATCACCACGCCCTACGGCGCGAACCTCATCATCAGACAACCGGCGCTCGCCGACCACGTGGCGTGTCTGATCGAGCACCGCGCGGAGATCGTGATCACGAGCGTGGGCTCCCCCGCGCCCGTGGTGCAACCGCTCCACGACATCGGGGCACTCGTTCTCGCCGACGTCGCGACGCTGGACCACGCGCGCAAGGCCGTCGCCGCCGGGGTCGACGGCCTTGTCCTACTGACTGCAGGCGCAGGCGGCCAGACCGGGTGGATGAACCCATTCGCGTTCGTCCGTGCAGTCCGCGAATTCTTCGACGGGACAGTGGTGTTGGCCGGCGGCATGAGCGACGGGCACGCCCTGCGGGCAGCGATCTCCTTGGGCTGCGACTTGGGATACATGGGAACCCGCTTCATCGCGACCACGGAGAGCCGGGCCTCGCAGGAGTACCGCGACATGCTGGTGACGTCCACGATCGACGATGTCATGCTGACGAGTGCGTTCACGGGACTGCCGTGCAGCATGTTACGTCCGGCGATCCGCGCCGCCGGTCTGGACCCGGCGCAGTTGAACGAGCAGATCACGGCGGCGAACGCGACAGAACTGTACGGGGGCAAGACCGACCATGGCGGACCCAGGCGATGGCAGGACATCTTCAGCGCCGGGCACACCGTCTCGGCCATCGAACGGACAAGCGACGTATCGGATCTCATCGATCAACTCGCGCTGGAATTCGAGGCGAAGTGACGACGGCCACGCGATCCCTGACGACCTCACCGACGGTGGGCGGGTCGGCCCTGCGCGCGCTCGCCCGACATCCGCAACGCAGTGCATTCGTCGATCCTTCGGGTAAGCACACCACGTATGCCGCGGCGGCCGAACTCATCGGCCGCTACCAAGCCGTTCTGAGCGAACACGGCCTCCAAAGAGGCTCGTGCGTGGCAATTCTGAGCGCCAACCGCATGGAGTCCTGGTGCGCGTCCGTCGCCGTGCAGGCCGGCGGAATGACGGTGACGTGGCTACATCCATTGGCATCCATCGAGGACCAGCGCTTTCAGATCGAGCACAGCGAGGCCGATGCCGTCATCGTCGACGAGCAGAACTTCGGTCGACGTGGTCGTGACCTGGATGCTGCATTCTCTTTCGGCGCTGCGGACTACGGCGTCGGTCTGTCCGAGGCTGCCGCCGGCGTCGGACCGCGGGCACCACACGACTGCGCCGACGCCGGCGACGTCGCGATCATCAACTACACCGGGGGCACGACTGGTCGGCCGAAAGGTGTGCTGCGACGCCACGCACCGTTGGTGGCCTCAGCCGCAGCGATACTGGCAGACTTCGAGATACCCGAATCTCCACGCTATCTCGCCGTCGCCCCCAACAGTCACGTGGGCGGGTCGATGATTCTGCCGGTCCTGGCGCGAGGCGGCACGGTCCACCTTCACCACGGGTTCGATCCCGCTGCCGTTCTGGGCGCCATCGCCGCCGAACGAATCAGCATCACGCTGCTCGTACCGACGATGATCTACGCGCTGCTCGACCATCCGATGTTGGGTCACACCGATACGTCCGCGTTGGAGGTTTTGCTCTACGGCGCCGCGCCGATGCCACCCTCGCGCCTCGCCGAGGGGCACCGTCGCCTGGGCCCCGTGTTCGCCCAGCTGTACGGGCAGACCGAATACCACCCCATCAGCTATCTCTCCCGCAGCGATCACCAAGACCCGACGCTGGCAGGCTCCTGCGGTGTTCCGACCACGACCACCGAGGTACGCATCCTCGACGACCTCGGCAACGAGGTTGCGCGGGGCGCGGCTGGTGAACTGGCGGTCCGCGGCCCGGCCGCAATGGAGTCCTACTTCAAGCAGCAGGAACCGGAACCCACACGCGACGGTTGGATACTGACCGGCGACATGGCGACCGTGGACGGCCGCGGATACCTGCGCGTCGTCGATCGCAAGAAAGACATGATCATCAGCGGCGGATTCAACGTGTATCCCCGCGAGGTGGAGGACGCACTGGCGTCTCACCCAGATGTCGCCGAAGCCGCCGTCTTCGGCGTCCCCGACGACCACTGGGGTGAAATCGTGGTGGCCGCCGTCGTCCTGCGACCCGGCGCCGTCTCCGACCCGGCCACGCTCATCAGCCATGTTCGTGACGTCAAGGGCTCGTTGCACACACCCAAGCAGTTGCTGGTGACCGACGTCCTGCCGCGTACGGCGCTGGGCAAGGTCGACAAGAAGGCACTCCGGAGCACGCATTTACACACCGGTCGCGGAACAGCCAACGGAACGCGCGCCGAATAGTCTCTCGTAGGCTCCCGCTTTCACTTTGATCTTCGACAACGCCTCACTGCAGCGAGTCGCAGTGTCCGAGAACCTGTCATGACGGACTCTCGAGTGTGGCGATGGGGATCGCGGCGAATCGTGTTGGGCCACCAGATTCGATCACCGATGGTTTGGCTCAGTACGACATATCGGTTACGGCCTGGACGTCGCGCCTTCCGACGCAATGTCACAAAGCGTCGCGGTGGCCCTCCGAATTAGCTGGTCGTGTGCCGAGGCGGACCAGGCAGCCACCAGATCGACGCCGAGGGCGCGCGGCCGCAGCGGCCGATACGCGACGCCGGCGACGTCCAAGGCAGCTGTCGGTGCAGGCACGATCGCTACTCCGAGACCGGCGGCCACGAGCGTCACCAGGGTCGAGGTCTCCTGCACTTCGTGACGCACCAGAGGAGTGAAGCCGGCCTCGGCGCACAGGCTCGTCACGACGGTACCCATGACTGACCGACCACCACCGACGTGAGCGACGAACTCCTCCTCGCGCAGATCGCCGATCGCCAACCCCTTTCGCCGGCTCAGACGATGCCCCTCGGGCAGCGCCACCAATAGCGAGTCGCGGCGGACGATCTCGGTGCACAGTCCGGGATCGACCACCGGAGGGCGTAGCAGCGCAAGGTCGATCTGCCCCGCCGCCAGCGCCGTCAGCTGCGCCGGGGCGAGCATCTCACCGCGCACGCGGACGTCGACATCGGGAAGCAGTTCACGTAGCGCGCGGACGAGCTGCGGCAGCACTGAATAGGTGGCCGAGCCGACACACCCGATCGTGAGCCGTCCGGTGGTGCCCTCTGCAACGCGGCGGGCTACGTCGGCGGCATCGTCCACCGCGGCCAGGATCGCGATGGCGCGGTCCAGGTACGCCTGGCCGGCGGGGGTCAGCTCGACACTGCGAGTGGAGCGGGTCAGCAGGGCGACACCCAACTCGCGTTCGAGCTGACGGATCTGTTGGGACAGTGGAGGTTGGGCGATGTGCAGTCGCTGCGCAGCGCGGCCGAAGTGGAGTTCTTCGGCGACGGATCGGAAGTAGCGCAGGTGCCGCAGCTCCATTAAGATTTTCCACCTATCAATTCTGCTGATTTAAGTATTTCAGAGTATCGTCGGTGCGTCCTATCGTCGAGGCATGACCGATGTGGTGATCTGCAGTCCCGTCCGCACTCCGGTCGGTCGGATGGGCGGCGCCCTGGCGGCGCTGTCCGCCACCGACCTGGCCACCGCGGCGCTGCGGGCCTTGATCGAGCGCACCGGCCTTCGCGGGGGCGACATCGACGACGTCGTTCTCGGTAACGGCTACGCCAATGGCGAGGCGCCGGCGATCGGGCGCATCGCCGCTCTCGATGCTGGTCTCGGTACAGGGGTGCCTGGTTTGCAGATCGATCGGCGGTGCGGCTCCGGCTTGCAGGCCATCCTGTACGCGGCTGGACAGGTCGCCACCGGGGCGGCCGATGTGGTCATTGCCGGCGGGGCCGAATCGATGTCGAATGTCGAGCACTACGCCCTCGGTTTGCGAACCGGTGTCCGGCAAGGTGGCATCGCGCTGCTGGATCGATTGGACCGTTCTCGCGAAACTGCTGGGGGCACTTCGTATTTCATCGAAGGTGGCATGATCGAGACCGCGGAGAATCTGCGGCGTGAGTACGGTATCTCCCGCGACGATCAGGACCAGTTGTCGCTTCGGTCGCACCAACGTGCGCTCGCCGCCTACGAGGATGGCCGCTTCGAGGACGAACTGGTGCCCGTCACCGTCCCGGGTAAGCGCGGTGAACCCGGCGTGCTCGTCGATCGAGATGAGCATCCGCGCCCCGACCTCACTGTCGAGAAGTTGGCCGAGTTGCGACCGATCCGAGTCAAGGTCGATGCCGAGTCGACGGTCACCGCCGGTAACGCCTCGGGCCAGAACGACGGCGCGGCGATGTGTGTCGTGACCACCGCCAGCCACGCCCAAAGGCTCGAATTGACACCACTGTTGAAGCTGCGCTCATGGGCCGTCACGGGCTGCGGACCGGAGATCATGGGCATCGGTCCCGTCTCTGCGACCGCCGCAGCGCTGAAGCGTGCTCGACTGACACTCGACGACATCGACCTGATCGAAGTCAACGAGGCCTTCGCCGCGCAGGTGCTGGCAGTACTGGCTGAGTGGAAGGTCGACGCCCTCGATGACCGGTTGAATCCGAATGGGTCCGGGATCTCACTGGGGCACCCGATCGGCGCGACCGGTGCCCGAGTTCTGGCCACCGCCGCGTTTGAGGCGCGGCGCCGTGGTGCACGGACGGTGCTGGAAACCATGTGCATCGGCGGCGGTCAGGGCTTGGCCGCGGTGTTCGAGGCGGTGGCCTGATGGCGATCATCTGTGACACCACCGTCGACGCGGTGGCCGACATCGAAGACGGCAGCACCGTGCTGATCGGCGGTTTCGGAATGGCCGGCATGCCCGTTGCGCTCATCGACGCGCTGATCGGCAACGGCGCAACGGATCTCACCGTCGTATCCAACAATGCCGGTAACGGTGATACCGGCCTGGCTGCACTGTTGGCCGCCAGACGTGTCCGCAAGGTGATCTGCTCGTTCCCCCGGCAGTCCGATTCCTGGGTGTTCGATGGCCTTTACCACGCCGGCGACATCCAGCTCGAGGTCGTGCCGCAGGGCACCCTGGCCGAACGGATGCGTGCCGCCGGCGCCGGCATCGGCGCGTTCTACTGCCCGACTGCGGTGGGAACCCCGTTGGCCGAAGGCAAAGAAGAGCGTGTGATCGACGGCCGGAGTTACATTTTGGAATACCCTTTGGCCGGTGACGTCGCACTCATCGGCGCATACAAGTCCGACCGGATGGGCAATCTGGTGTATCGCAAGACCGCTCGCAACTTCGGGCCCGTGATGGCAACGGCAGCCGCCACGACCATCGTTCAAGTCAGCGAGGTGGTCGCCACAGGTGCCCTCGACCCTGAAGCCGTGGTCACCCCCAGCATTTTCGTCGACAAGGTGGTGGCGGTATGAGCGCGCTGACAAAAGAACAGATGGCCGCCCTTGTCGCACGCGATATACCCGCCGGTTCGTACGTCAACCTCGGGATCGGTCAACCCACCACCGTCGCTGACCACCTCCCCGCCGGCAGCGGGATCGTGCTGCACACCGAAAACGGCATGCTGAACATGGGACCCGCAGCTGCTGGCGATCAGATCGACCCCGACCTGACCAACGCGGGCAAGATCCCGGTCACCGAGCTTCCCGGAGCCGCCTACTTCCACCACGCCGATTCGTTCGCCATGATGCGTGGCGGCCACCTCGACGTCTGCGTGCTGGGTGCGTTTCAAGTGTCGGCCAACGGCGATCTGGCCAACTGGCATACCAATTCTCCCGAAGCCATCCCCGCGGTCGGCGGTGCCATGGACTTGGCCATCGGCGCCAAGCAGGTGTTCGTGATGATGACGCTTTTCGCCAAGGACGGCTCGCCGAAACTCGTTCCGTCGTGCACCTATCCGCTGACCGGTCTGGGATGCGTGTCCCGTGTCTACACCGATCTGGCGGTGTTCGACATCACCGCCGAAGGTGTGACCGTCCGCGACATCTACGGCATCAGCCGTGCTGAGCTCGCCGATTGCCTCGACGTGCCACTGCTCGATCCTGCATCCAATCCGTAGGGGATGCACTGCGCGAGAACCCCGCTCGAGCCAATTGAACTTACCTCGAGAACAGCGCCCTACCCCACCCTCCGCTCGACGGTCAGAACGGGAACACGGGGATCGTGCTCTGCGCAGTGACCCATTGGGTTTCGGTGAACGCGTCCAGGTTCGCGCCGATGCCTCCGACCCGCCCACCGTTGCCGGACGACCCGACCCCTCCGAATGGTGCTACTGCCTCGTCTCCCACGGTCTGGTCATTGACGTGCACCAGCCCGGCGGGGATGCGCTCTGCGATTTCGAGGCCCTTCATGGCGTCGGCGGTCAGGATGCTCAGCGACAGCCCATAGTCGGAGCTGTTGGCAATCGCGACGGCTTCGTCGATCGAGCCGAACGACGCAACCGGGGCAACGGGGCCGAACACCTCGTCTTGAAAGGCGGCGGCCGTCACCGGTGTCTGCGCCAACACGGTGGGCCGGTAGAACAAGTCGTCATAACGGCCGCCGGCGGCCAGCGTGGCGCCGGCCTCCACGCTCTTGGAGACCAACGCGTGAATGTGATCCCGCTGTTTGGCGTCGATGATGGGGCCAAGGGCGACGTCGCCGGTGTTGGGATCACCGACAGGCAAACGGTCGGCGTGCTCGGCGAGCAGCGCAGCGTACTCAGCGGCGACGCTCTCGTGTACGAGGTGGCGGCCCGCCGCCATGCAGATCTGGCCCTGATGCAGGAACGAGCCGAAAGCTCCTGCAGATACGGCCTTTTCGAGGTCGGCGTCGGCAAGCACGATCAGCGCGTTGTTGCCTCCGAGTTCGAGGTGCGCGCGCTTGAGGTGTCTACCGGCGAGTTCACCGACGACGCGTCCCGCGCGGGTCGACCCAGTGAATGCGATGACCCGCACCGTGGGGTGGACGACAACGGCTTCGCCGGCCTCGGCTCCGCCCGGCAACACGCTGAGCAGTCCCGCAGGGAGCCCCGCTTCTTCGAAGACGCGGGCGAGCACCATGCCGCCGCAGACCGCGGTGCGCGGATCCGGTTTGAGGATGACGGCGTTGCCGAGCGCCAACGCCGGTGCCACGGCGCGGATGGACAGGATGATCGGGAAGTTGAAGGGTGCGATGACGCCGACGGTGCCCACCGGGATACGGCGCGAGAAGCTCAGCCGTGACTGCTCCGAGCGCAACACCTCACCGAAGGGGTGGCCGGCGAGTGCGGCGGCGTTGTGGCATTCCTCGGCGGCCGTATGTGTTTCGATGCGGGCCTTGGCCGCGACGCTGCCGGACTCGCGGATGACCCACTCGTCGATCTCGTCGGCGTACTGCTCGAACAGCATGCCGGCGCGGCGCAGAACCTCGGCCCGTTCGGTGAAGGGCCGGGCGGCCCAGTCGACCTGAGCACGCGCGGCTCGCTCGGCGGCACGCGCAACGTCAGCACCGGTTGCCATTCCGACCGTTGACAGCTGCCGCCCCGTCGCGGGTTCGACCACTGCGTGGTCGGCAGCGCTGCCGCGCACCCACTCCCCCATGAAGATGCGGGACTCCCACACCGGATGGGCCAGTAGCCGCGTGGTCTGGCGGAGCTTTTCTGTGCTTGTCATCGTTTCTCCGTTTCGTTCCTCAGCCTCCGTGACCCAACACCGGTAACGGGATCAAAGTGTTGTGAGTCACTGTCGATCATGGTCAACATGTGGGCAATGCTTCCTCTCACCATGTGGAAGACGTACGTTTGGCCCGTTACGAGGCGAAGGACCGATCGATGAGCCAGTCCATAAGTTCATTGGCAAGAGCGCTGTCCATTCTCGAGTCATTCAGCGAAGACCGACCCGAGCAGACCTTGGGCCAGATCGTCGACGAGACGAAGATCCCGCCGGCCACCGCGCATCGATACCTCGCTGAACTCGTCAAGTGGGGCGGCCTGGACCGGACCGGGCGCGGCACCTACACCGTCGGAACCCGACTGTGGCAGCTCGGTGCCCTCGCCCCGAAGGAGCGCCAGCTGCGCGACGTCGCACTCCCGGTACTGGAAGACCTCTTCGAGACAACGCACGAAGTAGTGCATCTGGTCGTCCTCGACGGCAGTCGTGCGCTCTACGTCGAGCGACTCGCACCCCAGTCCCGTAGGGGCGCCGCCGTCTCGTCACAGGTGGGCTACCGACTGCCACTGCACGCGACCGGACCAGGAAAGGTGTTGCTGGCCTTCGGTACGCCGACGTTGCGGGAAGCGGTGCTGTCCGATGAACTGCCGAAGATGGCATCGGGCACCATCACCGACCCGGATGTGTTGCGCAAGGTCCTCTCCGACATCCGCACCACAGGATTCGTCATCTCGCGCAACGAGATGACCGAGGGCAATGCCTCGGCGGCCGCGCCGGTCTTCGGCAAGGACGGCAGCGTCGTCGCCGCGATCTCCGTCGTCGTGCCGGCCGTCCACCCGAACCTGGCCGGCCTCGCCCAGGGTGTCCGGGTGGCCGCCGCCGTCGTCTCCCGCAGCCTTCGCCAGGACGGCAGGCGCTGATCGGGGCGACCCCGTCACACTCGGCTGAGCTCGATGCTCTCCGCGGCTGCCCGGACGGTTTCGGCGCCGGTCCGGAGCCCGTCGAGTTCGGCGGCGGACAGGTCCCACTCGACGATCTCACGCACCCCGTGCCCGCCGAGCAGCGCAGGAACGGTCACGCTCGCACCCTCGATGCCGTATTCGCCGTCGAGAACCACCGAGACCGGTACCGGCTGCGCAGATTCGGCGAGCATATTCTCGACGAGCAGGGCCGTTCCGCGGCCGGTGCTCCAGGTCGACGTCCGTCCGGAATCCAGTGCCACATGGGTGACGTACCAGGAGTCGACGTACTCCTTGACGATTGCCCGCTGCTCCGCATCGACCCGCACGGGTGATCCGTCGACGCGCACGTTGTCATAGAGCGGGACCTGCCCGGCACCGTGTTCGCCGAGCACCCACGCCTCGACGCGGTGCGCCGAGACGCCCAACGCCCGGCTCAGACCGGTCCGCAGCCGCAGGCTGTCGTTGAGTGTGTAACCCAGCAGTTTTCGCCGATCGAACCCGGTGCGCTGATGCAGCCAGGTGGCCAGCGCGTCGGCCGGGTTGGTGAGCATGACGAGCACACCGTCCCAGCCGGACGTGAGCAGCGGTACGGCGAGCTCGTCGACGATCCGGGCGTTGTCATTCAGGAACACCGATCGGGAGGTGTTCAGGCGCAGGGGGACGGCGGCGCTGAGGATGACGATGTCGGAATCGGCCGCGTCGTCGGCGGTGCCGCCCCGGACCGTCGAGAAGCCGTCGATGCCGGCCATGTCCTGCATGTCCATCACGTGGCTGGTCACCATGTTGGGCTTGGTGTCGACGATGACGATGTCGTACGTCGCGCGCCCGCGAAGCAGGTTGAAGGCGACGGAGGATCCGATCCCGCCTGCACCGCCGAAGATCGTGACCTTTACTGGAGTGTCGTTCATGGGGTTCCTTCTGATCGGGATGGTGGAGGTCAGGGCTGGAAGTCTCGGTCGGCCTGGACCGCGACTTCCAGGACCAGTGGGCTCTTACGGGTGGACAGGGTCGGGATCACTTCGTCGAGGATCTCGAGAAGGTCGGCGAGCCCGGCGGCGCGGCTGACCGGACAACCCAGGCTGGTGGCCAGGCCGCTGACCGAGACTTCCTCGAACGCAGGCCAGGGCGCCGGTCCGGTGCCTTCCTTCTCCGCGAGCCGGTCCATGATCGCGTAGCGGCCGTTGGCCAGGACGACGAATAGGGTACCGACGTCGTATCGCGCTGCGCTCCAGAGTGATTGGATGGAATACAGCGACGAGCCGTCGCCGAGTACTGCTACCACCGGACGCTCCGGGGCAGCCATCTTCAACCCGATGGCCGCCGGCATCGCAAAACCGAGCCCGCCCATGGCGGCGCTGACGAAACCGAGTGGTTCGCGGGCGGGCAGCAGCCGGTGTAGGTCGGGTCGGCTCGAAGGGGTTTCCTCTACGACAACTGTGTTGCTCGGCAGCCGGTCACTGAGCGCGGTGAGGACGTCGGCTGCGCGCAGCGCCGAGCCGGGCTGCACCGGGGCGGGCCGTTGCGCCTGGCGGGCCGGAGCCGCCATCTGGGGACGGGTCGGCACTTCCGCGGCGAGCATCGCGGCGAATTCGGCCGGATCGGCCAGGATCGCGAGATCGGCTGGGCTGCGGGCAGCTTCGTTGCCGTCGTCGGTGACCACGACCACCGATGTGCCGTCGGGCACCAGGGGTCCGTCCTCGAACGGGTACTGACGGAACACCGGCGCGCCGATGGTGACGACGAGGTCGTGCGGCCGGAGTACCTCTCTGAGCCGGGACCGTCCGGCCGGGAGATGCCCGGCGAACTGCGGGTGATCCTGCGGGAAACCCGCACGGGCACCAAAGGATTCCTGATAGACAGGGCAGCCGAGTCGCTCGGCCAGTGCGGTGGCCGCCCGCCACCCGGCGGCGCTGTCCAGTCCGGCTCCGACGACGAGCGCCGGATTGCTGCTGTTGCGAGTCAACTCGGCGACCTCTGTCACCGAATCGGGTCGCGGCAGCCGATCGACGAGCATCCGGACCGGTGCGGCGACCTCGTCCAGGGCCGCGGTGGCAAGCCAGTCGTCCATCGGGACGATGACCAACGCCGGGCCGCGACCGATCCTGGCTTCGTGCCAGGCTCGCGCGATCGCCCCGGGCACGTCTTGGGGCCGGGCCGGTTGATCCACCCAGACGGGGTAATCACCCGCCAGGTTGGACAAGTGGCCGGCCAGAAATGGCTCCAGCGCCAGATGACGTCGGTCCTGCTGGCCCACGATGACCACGAGCGGCGCCCGGTTGCACCGTGCCGTGGCCAGTGCACCGACGGCGTTGCCGAGGCCGGCCGTGGTGTGCAGGATGACCAGAGCGGGGCGGTCGGCGGCCAGTGCGTGCCCGGTCGCGATTCCGACCACGGACGCCTCATGCAAGCCCAGGATGAAGTCGAGGTCGTCGGGGAGGTCGGTGAGCAGAGACACCTCGGTGGATCCGGGGTTGGAGAAGATCGTCGTCATCCCCAACCGGCGGAAGATGTCGAACGTCTGGTCACGAACAGTGGTCATCAGCTGTAACTCCAGTTTTCGAAGGAAATCGGCGAGGAACTCATCGGGCGTCGGACGTCGCGACGCCGCGCCGCGGTGGGAACGCACGGACTGCGATCTCGTCGTACGGACGTCCGTGGGCATCGCCGTTCCGGCGCCCGGCCAAGGTGCCGAGCCAGGCGAGCGCAAACGCGACGGGGACGGTCACGATTGCCGGAATGCTGAGCGGGAAGATTGCGCCGCCGCCCATCACGTTCGGGCCGATCACAACGAGCACGATGCTCAGCAACAGCCCACCGGTGATGGCGGCTTGGGCACCGGTTCTGTTGAATCCGCGCCAGTAGATCGTGAGTACCAGGACCGGCGTCAGGGTGGCAGCGGCGATCGCGAAGGCGACGTTTGCGAGGAAGCCGATGTTGAGATTCTGCGCCCCGAGGGCGAGCACGATCGCCAGTAGCGAGATGACGACACCGGCGACCCGACCGACGATCAATTGCCGGCGAGGACTGACGTCACCGCGTTTGATGACGTTGGTGTACAGGTCATGTGCCGCTGCACCCGACGCGGCGATGGCGATGCCGGCGAGGACCGCGAGGATGGTGGCGATCACCACACCGGCAAGCACCGAGAGCAGCATGTTGCCGCTGACGGCCTCCGCGAGGCGGGCGACTGCCAAGTTGCCGCCCTTGTTGTCGGCCACGATTCTCTCGCGACCGACCTCGTTGAGGGCGGCGTAGCCGAAGATCGGCAACAGCAGGAAGAACACCGAGAAGATGGACATCGCGATCAGGGAGGACGTCCGTGCCGCGCGGGCGTTTTTCGTCGTCAGGAACCGCAGCATCACGTGGGGCAGCCCCATCACGCCGAGGCCAAGGCCGATGATCAGTGACACGTTGTTCCAGGCCGAGGCGGAGTCGAGCCGATGCGCGCTGACCACCTCGGGGCCGAACTTGGCGGACGCTTCCACGAGGGGGCCCACGGGATTCCATCCCGTCCGGGAGATCACGAACAACAGGAGAATGAAGACGACGGCGAGGAGCAGGACACTCTTGAAGACCTGTATATGGGTGGCGGCGACCATTCCGCCGAGCAACATGTACACGGTCATCAGGACCGCCAGGACCACGACCGCCACCGAAAATGGCACGCCCAGAAGGAGTTCGGCGAGAATGCCGGCTCCCACGAACTGGATCATCATGTAGATCACGCTGATCACCAGGGTGGTGACCGCCACAGATGCCCGCAGCAGTCGACCATCGAACCGAAACGACACGACGTCGGCGAGGGTGTACTTGCCGAGGTTGCGCAGTGGTTCGGCCACGATGAGCAGGACCAGCAGGAAGGCGGTCGGGATACCGATGGCGAGATAGAAACCGCTGAACCCCGTCAACGCCACCGCTCCGGTGATGCCCAACAGTGAGGCCGCCGAAAGCTGCTCGCCAGCGATGGCGAGCCCGTTCTGCCACCCGCTGACACGTTGGCCGGCCACGTAGTGGTCCCCGGCATCGGAATTACGCCGCGCCGCCAGCGCAGCCAGCCCCAGGGTGGCAACCACGATGACCGCCACGATGACCATCGACAACGCATGCATCAGGCGGCCCCGCCGTCATCGTCGAGTCGGTTGCTGCGCACGCAGTGCTCCATGGCGATCGTCAAGACCACGAGGAAATTGAAGAACGCCACGATGTAGCCGATGCCCACACCGCCGACATGGCCGTCGAAGACCGGGGTGAACAGCATGAGTATCGTCAGCACCAGGAGCAGCGCGAAGGCTCCCCCACCACTGAGCAGTTTTCGTCGAATCTGCGTGCGCGTTTCGGGCGGCAGAGTGCGAGGCGCCCGCACCCCCTGGTCAACGGCTGGAGGAATCATGGGTTGTCTCCGGGTGAGAATCGCGAGTTGTGTGTCGAGACACATCCGCATACCGGGTGTACTGCGGCTCACACACGATGCCTCGTGGCGTGCGCGAGTCGAAAGTGCTTCTCTCAACATGCGGAAAACCCGTCCGTGACCGGCTGACCGGACCGATGCCGCGCCTTTTCGGTGAGTGAAAGCAAAGGGTGGGTGAACGGCCAACCGGTGCCGTTCACTGGCGGCATGCGCACCCAAGTCGCCATCATCGGCGCCGGCCCTGCCGGCATGTTGTTGTCCCAACTGCTCGCCGCCGACGGCGTCGACTCGGTGATCGTGGAAGCGCGCACCGAGGAGTACGTCCTCTCACGGATCCGGGCCGGCATCCTGGAGCACTCGTCGGTGGAGCTACTGCGTTCGGCCGGCCTCGGTGACCGCTTGGCGCACAGAGGAATCGAGCACCGCGGCATCTATCTGCAGACACCGGGGGAACGTCATCATCTGGACTTCGTCGACCTGGTCGGACGCAGCGTGTGGGTATACGGGCAGACCGACGTGCAGAGAGATTTCGTCGCCGCACGGCGGGCGGCTGGCCAGCAGATCGTCTACGAAGCCGGCGACGTCGCGATCCACGACATCGCCTCCGAGCGGCCCTATGTCACCTTCACCGCCGACGGGACGGCGCACCGCCTCGACGCCGACGTTATCGCCGGCTGCGACGGGTCGTTCGGCCCCAGCCGCGCGGCGATCCCACAGACCGTCAAGCAGGTGTGGGAGAAGGTCTACCCCTACTCGTGGCTGGGTGTGCTCGCCGACGTCGCACCGTCCACCGACGAGCTCGTCTACGCCTGGCATCCCGACGGGTTCGCGATGCACTCCATGCGCTCGGAGACCGTCAGTCGGCTCTACCTGCAGGTACCCAACGACACCGACGTGAAATCGTGGTCGCACGAACGGATCTGGGACGCACTGTCGACCCGACTGGGGGCCGGCATCGACGGCTGGTCGCTGCAGACCGGCCCCATCACCGAGTCGAGCGTGCTCCCCATGCGCAGCTACGTGCAGACTCCGATGCGCCATGGGCAGCTGTTCTTGGCCGGCGACGCCGCCCACATCGTCCCGCCAACCGGCGCCAAGGGCCTCAACCTGGCGATCGCCGACGTTTCGGTGTTGGCGCCCGCGCTCACTGCGCTGATCAAGAAGAACGACCCCACGCTCGCCGACAACTACTCGCACACCGCACTACAGCGGGTTTGGCGCTGCACGCACTTCTCCTGGTGGATGACCAGCATGCTGCACATCAGCGACGACCCGTTCGAGGCGCAGCTCCAGCAGGCGCAGCTTCGATGGGTGTGCAGTAGTCGCGCCGCGGCGATGGGCCTGGCAGAGAACTACGCCGGGCTACCGCTGCACATCGACTGACCGCACGCGGGGACGGCTCAAGACAGGCTGCGCGAGATCCCCTGCGCTGCAACGTGCAATGCCGCTACCAAGCGCAGCTTGTCGCGCTTGAGAGTCGGTAACACCAGACCCAGTGCCGCCACGGCAGTCTCCTGCCGCAACACCGGCACTGCCACCGAACACGCGCCCAGCGTCATCTCCTCCGCCGTGGTGGCGTAGCCGTCTCGGTGCACTCGTGCCAGTTGAGCCTTCAATACGCCGGCATGCACGACGGTGCGAGCAGTCACGCGCTGCAGGTGCGACATCACGTCTTCCTGGACAGCCGCCGGGGCGTGAGCCAAGAGCACTTTGCCGACACCGGTGGCGTGCAACGGAAGTCGTGATCCGATCTTGGACACGACCGGGACCGACGCATGGCCGGCGAGCCGGTCGAGGTACAGGGCCTGGGTGCCCTCTCGGACGGCGAGGTGGACCGTGGCCAGCGTCGCTCCGTACAGGTCGTGCAGGAACGGCGAGGCGATCTCGCGCAGACCGGTCTGCGTCGGCGCCAGTAGTCCCACGTCCCAGAGACGGCGTCCGATGACGTATTCGCCGGATGGAGTTCGGGTCAGCGCGCCCCATTCCTGGAGTTCGTTGACCAACCGATATGCCGTTGGCACGGGTAGATCGGCGCGCCGCGCCATGTCGGTCAACGTGAGCCGGCGGTGGGTGGTGTCGAAGGTGCCCAGCAGTGACAACGTGCGCGACGCCACGGACTGGCCGGGGTGCGACACGTTGCCCGCCACGCCGTCACCTCCGCTCCGACTCCAGCGCTTCCACTGAATGAAAGCACAGCCCGCTGAGCCGCCGGGGCATTTCGGACAACATCGCGTCCCCAACCAGACGCGCGTACCGCCCTCGCGCTGCTTCCGCTCAGTGAAAAGGCACTGTAGCCTCGATCACGCAAACGCGTCAGCATGACAGCGTGAACCCTCTAAGCAGTCAGGCCGAGGTGAGTGCGGAGATCAAGGCGATCGAGTCCGCCTACCAGCGGGCGGGGGTCGAGGAGACCCAACCACGCAGGGACTACGCCCCCTACCGCAGCAGCGTGCTGCGGTACCCGACCAAGGACCTGCACCACGCCGATCCGGAGGGGGTGGAGCTCTGGACCCCGTGCTTCGGGCCGCGCGACGTCGGGGCCCTGGAATCGGACCTGACCATCGGCCAGCACGGTGAGCCCATCGGCGAGCGGATGGTGGTCACCGGCCACATCGTCGACGGCGACGGCCATCCGGTGCGCCGCCAGTTGGTCGAGATCTGGCAGGCCAACGCCGCGGGGCGCTACATCCACCAGCGCGATCAGCATCCCGCGCCGGTCGACCCGAACTTCACCGGAACCGGCCGCTGCCTGACCGACGACGACGGCAACTACCGATTCACCACGATCAAGCCGGGACCATATCCGTGGAAGAATCATCGAAACGCGTGGCGCCCGGCGCACATCCACTTCTCATTGTTCGGCACCGAGTTCACCCAGCGGATGATCACCCAGATGTACTTCCCCGGCGACCCACTGTTCGCCCTGGACCCCATCTATCAGGCGATCACCGACCGCAAGGCCCGCGACCGACTGGTCGCCGCCTACGACCACGACGTCACCACCCACGAATGGGCCACCGGCTACCGCTGGGACATCGTGCTGACCGGCGCGTCGCGGACACCGATGGAGGATTCGAAAGGATGACCACTGTGCTCACTGCGACGCCCGGCCAGACCGTCGGACCGTTCTTCGGCTACACGCTGCCGTTCGACCGAGGCTCGGAACTGGTGCCGCCCGGCTCGCCAGGGGCCATTCGCTTCCACGGCGTGGTCACCGACGGCGACGGAGCCCCGGTAACCGACGCGCTGCTGGAGATCTGGCAGGCCGACGCCAACGGCAGCGTGCCCACCGCCAGCGGTGCCCTGCATCGAGACGGCTGGACGTTCACCGGCTGGGGCCGCGCCGCGACCGACGATGAGGGCCACTACTCCTTCTCGACCGTGCCACCCGGTGCGACGAAGCCCACTGCAGCTCCGTTCATCCTGGTGACCATCTTCGCCCGGGGCCTGCTCAACCGGTTGTTCACGCGGGCCTACCTCCCCGGGGATCACCTGGACCAGGATCCGCTACTGGCCTCCCTGCCCGGCGAGCGACGCGACACCCTGATCGCCACACCGGATCGAGACGGATTGCGGTTCGACGTCAGCCTGCAGGGCCCCCGGGAGACGGTATTCCTGCGTTACCCGAGCCATCAGGCGTGACCGACCTCTTCTGGCCCGGCGACCACCTCGCCGGGGACGCGATGAGCGAGGCTGCGTTCCTGCGCGCCATGATCGCCGTCGAGCAAGCGTGGCTCGACGGCTTGGTCGAGGCAGGGGTCGCGCCTGCCGAAGCCGAGTTCACCCTGGACACCGCCGTTGACGTCGAGCGGATCGCCCTCCTCGCTGACGCTGACGGCAGCCCCGTGTCCGGGCTGGTGAACCTACTGCGCGAACGAACCCCGGAGCCGACGTCACGGTGGCTGCACCGCGGGCTCACCAGCCAGGACGTCGTCGACACCGCGCTGATGCTGTGCCTCCGCGACGTGTTGACACGGCTGAGCGAAGAGATCGCGACTCAGATCCAGGTCCTCGCGGCGCTGATCGTCACCCACCGTGACGCGCCGATGCCCGCACGCACCCTGACACAGGCCGCGTTGCCCAGCACCGTCGCGGCGAAGGTGGCCGCGTGGTTGAGCGGTCTACTCGACGCGACCGACGCGATGGTCGCCCTTCGGACCCGACTACCCGTCCAGTTCGGTGGTGCGGTCGGAACTCTGGCCGCGGTCGTCGAATTGACCGGCTCGGCCGACAACGCACTCCACCTCACCGAGCACGTGGCCCGCCGGCTCCGATTGGCCGCCGCGCCGCCCTGGCAGACAACGCGGGCACCCCTGACCCGGATCGGGGACGCACTGGCTGGGCTGTGCGACGCGTGGGGGCACCTCGCGGCCGACGTCGCCACCGGAAGTCGCACCGAAATCGGCGAATTCGCCGAGGGCAGCGGCGGGGGCTCGTCGACCATGCCGCACAAGAGCAACCCGGTCCGCTCGGTACTGATCCGCCGCGCCGCGCTGACCGCCGGCCCGCTGGCCGGCACCCTTCACACCGCGGCCGCCCTCAGCGTCGACGAACGCGCCGACGGCGCCTGGCACGCCGAATGGGCAACCATTGCCACCCTTGCGCGGCGCACCGTCGTCGCCGCCGCCCACGCCACGGATCTGATCACCGGACTACGGGTCCACCCCGACCGGGCCGCGGCCAACCTCGCCGCTGCGGGCGACCTACGCGCCGAGCAACGCACCATGGCCACACTCGCCGGCCGACAACCAGATTCGACCTACCTCGGCATCACCGACCGGCTGGTCGAGGCCACACTGGACCGCGCAGCCCGACACCTCGCCGCCCACCGCCTCAAGGATGTGTCATGACCCTGCCCCGACTCGTCGGCACCGACGCCGGAGGTCCCGTCGACGCACCCGTTCTGCTCCTCGGACCGTCGCTGGGCACCTCGGCCGACACCCTGTGGGCACCGGCCGCCCGCCATCTGCGGACCCACCTACGCGTCGTCGCCTGGGACCTTCCCGGGCACGGTCGCAGCCCGTCGGGCGAACCGTTCACCGTGACCGACCTCGCCGCTGCGGTGTTGGCGCTGGCGGACCGGCTCGGCGCAGAGACGTTCCACTTCGCGGGCGACTCCGTCGGCGGGGCCGTGGGATTACAACTGATGCTGGAGGCACCACACCGGGTCACCTCGGCCACGGTGCTGTGCAGCGGAGCGAAGATCGGCACCCCCGACGGCTGGCACGACCGCGCCGCCACCGTTCGCAGCGGCGGGACGACGGCCCTATTGGCCGGCTCAGCCGAACGCTGGTTCGGCCCCGGGTTCGCCGACCGCCAAACCGACCGTGCCACCGCCTTGCTCGCCGCCTTGCGCGACACCGATGCCGAGAGCTACGCCCAGACCTGCGAAGCCTTGGCGGGCTTCGACGTGACCGACCGGCTTGCGGAGATCGAGGCACCCGTGCTGGCCGTAGCGGGCACTCATGACATCCCGACGCCGCCGGAGTCATTGCAACACATTGCTTCCGGGGTGGCCGACGGCCGTCTGGTGGTGCTCGACGGGATCGGGCATCTGGCACCCGCCGAATCACCGGCGACGGTGGCCCATTTGATCGCCGTGCACTGCGGTGTCGACACCGTCCGCCACGAGACCACCGCTGGGGTACACACCGCAGGCATGGCTGTGCGGCGCGCTGTGCTCGGAGATGCCCACGTCGACCGCGCCGTCGAGGCCACCACCGACTTCACCGCCGACTTTCAGCAGATGATCACCGAATACGCCTGGGGCACGATCTGGACCCGGCCCGGCCTCGACCGCCGCAGCCGCTCGATGATCACCCTGACCGCGCTGGTCGCCCGTGGTCATCATGAAGAGCTGGCGATGCACGTGCGCGCCGCCCGCCGCAACGGGCTCACCGAAGACGAGATAAAGGAACTGCTCATGCAGACCGCGATCTACTGCGGCGTGCCTGACGCCAACACCGCGTTCCGAATCGCCTCGAAAGTCCTCAGCGAACCCTGACGCGCCGGCCATCGAATCACGTTGCACAGCAACGTGAATCTGACCTATCGCGCTTCGCGCGTGGAACAGCCGGCGGTTCTCCCCGGGTCTTTCTCCTGTGCAGATTCCCGCTTTCGCTGTCATTTGATCGAGCAGCGAACTGCGGCGATGTGATGTGTCCCAGGGTCTGTCATGGCGGATTCGTCCTAGAGTTTTGCCATCTTTCGGCACCACGTCTCGCGGCATGAGCGCGTCTCAATGCCTCCTGTCGACGTCTGAGATTCGAGACGATTGCCACGACACCAGCGATTTCCGGTCTGCGGCTCGGGGTTAACATCTCCCATGGCGTTCTCATGGTCGGTGCATTCGGTGACTGACGGTCAGGTACGCACGGCCACCCGATGGGCGGGTGGGCTGTGGCTGGCTACGACAGTGGTGATGCTGCGGCTCGAGCGCGTGATGCGCGCGACGGGCGGTCCGGGAATCATCGCGTTCGAGTTGGCCGGGACCCCGGACCGGGCAAGCTCGATGATCGACAGCTGGGGGCCGAAGGGTGTTGCCGCTGCACGGACCTCGTTGTGGCTCGACTTCGGCTACATGACCACCTACGGAGCATTCGCGGTGCTGCTCGCAGAAGGCGCCGATCGCCGACTCGCACGGCGACGCTCGGGTAGTCGACTGTTTCCGTGGGCTCAGCTCGCCTGCGGGGCGGCGGTGGCCGCTGACGCCGCAGAGGGCGTAGCGCTGCTGAACATCTTGGGGGGCCGGGATCGCCGAACGCACGCAGTACGTGCCCGTCGCGCAGCACTGATCAAGTTCGCCCTGCTGTCCGCCGTGCTCGCGCACTGGGCACGTTCCCACGTCCCCGAGCGCCATTCGGAGTCCTAGTCTCCCGAGACCCACACCACCACCGCGCCCTGAGGTGAATCCTCAGACCGATAACGCGGGGCGCCGCAGGCACGAACTGCGGCCTCAACAATGAGGCCTGCATCTCGTGCACCCACGCACTGTCTTGTCAGCGGCGGCTGTCGGCTCTCGTCCCACTTACTGTCAAACCTGACCGAAACAGGACACACAGTGGGCAGATCAATCTTTTTGATGGATATTGACACTGGGCGCTATCTGTCGTAGACACGAGACATGTCAGCGCTTTTGTCTCACGCAGCCCCGGCCCACTTCACCCTGGCTACTGCTGACACCTGGGCCGAACCATGGCCCATGTACCGCGCGCTGCGCGAGCACGACCCCGTCCACCACGTCGTCCCCACCGACCGGCCCGATCACGACTACTACGTGCTCTCCCGGCACGCCGACATCTGGTCCGCAGCGCGCGACCATCAGACGTTCTCCTCGGCACAGGGGCTGACCGTCAACTACGGCGAACTCGAGATGATCGGCCTGGCCGACAACCCACCGATGGTGATGCGGGATCCCCCGACGCACACCGAGTTCCGCAAGCTCGTGTCACGCGGTTTCACCCCGCGCCAGGTCGAGGCGATCGAGCCGACGGTGCGCCAGTTCGTCGTCGAACGCATCGAGAGATTGCGCACCAACGGCGGCGGCGACATCGTCGCCCAACTGTTCAAGCCGCTGCCGTCGATGGTCGTCGCCCACTATCTCGGCGTACCCGAGGCCGACCGCGGCAAGTTCGACGGCTGGACCGAGGCGATCGTCGCGGCCAACACCGCCGACGGTGGCATCGGCGGCTCACTCGACGGGCTCGGCGACGCACTCGGCGAGATGATGGCGTACTTCACCGCACTCATCGAGCGTCGCCGCGTCGAACCGGCCGATGACACCGTCTCTCACCTGGTGGCCGCCGGAGTCGGCGCCGACGGTGACATCGCCGGCGTGCTCTCGGTTCTCGCGTTCACCTTCACGATGGTCACCGGCGGCAACGACACCACCACGGGCATGCTCGGCGGCTCGGTGCAACTGCTGCACCAGCGCCCCGATCAACGCCTCCTCCTCGTCGACGATCCCGGCCTGATCCCCGGCGCCGTCGACGAGTTCCTGCGGCTCACCTCCCCGGTGCAGGGTCTGGCCCGGACCACCACCCGCGACGTCACGATCGGCGACCGCACCATTCCCGCAGGCCGCAAAGTGTTTCTCCTCTACGGTTCGGCCAACCGCGACGAACGCGAATACGGTCCTGATGCAGGCGAACTCGACGTCACGCGCAACCCGCGCAACATCCTCACGTTCAGCCACGGCGCGCACTTCTGCCTGGGCTCGGCGGCAGCCCGGATGCAGTCGCGAGTGGCACTGACCGAACTCCTTGCCCGGATACCGGAGTTCACCGTCGACGAGGACGGCATCGTCTGGGCCGGCGGCAGTTACGTGCGCCGACCGCTGTCCGTGCCGATCACGGTGACCCGGTGAGCGGCCGCGACTGGCTGGCCGCGCAGCGCACCGAGATCGCTGCCGAACGCATCCTCGACGCAGCAGGCGAACTGTTCGCCGGCCAGCCCGCCGCGACGGTCGGCATGCACGAGATCGCCTCGGCAGCGGGGTGTTCGAGAGCAACCCTCTACCGATACTTCGAGAACCGCGAAGCGCTGCACACCGCCTACGTTCACCGAGAGACGCACCGGATCTACCGCGAGCTGACCGATGAGCTCGCCTCGATCACCGATCCGGAACAGCGCCTCGTGCAGGGCATGCTCCGCTGCCTGCGGATGGTTCGCGAGAACCCCGCGTTGGCATCCTGGTTCACCGCCTCCGCGCGTCCGCTGGGCGGCGAGATGGCCGAGCAGTCACCGGTGATCGCAACGCTGACCGAGATGTTCGTCGGCTCATTGGGTTTCGGAGACCGTGTCGAACAGCGAGCCCGCTGGCTGGTGCGGGTGCTGACCTCTTTCCTGGTCTTCCCCGGCCGCGACGAGGGCGACGAAGCCGAGATGCTCGCAGAGTTCGTCGTACCCCGTGTCGTCACACCCGGGTGAAGCGATGCAGGAGCCACGCCAGCGGCACCGTCACCACCATCGTCCCGAGGAACAGCAACCACACCGAACCGTTGTAGATCGGATACTGCAGGATCTCGACCATCACGAGTTCCATCGTCACGAGGTGGATCAGGAAGATCTCGTAGGAGATCTCGCCGAGGAACACCATCGGCCTGCTCGCCATCACCTTCGCGTACAGACCCGTGTTGCCCAGCGCCAGCGGAGCCACGACCAGCGTGGCGATCACTGCGTAGAACGCGCTCTTGGCCAACGCTTCCCACAACAGCGCAGGCGATGTCGTCGGCTCCCCGCCGATGGGTGTGGACACGATGAGGTAGCTGACCACCGCGATCGGCAGGCACGCGAGCGCGTAGGCGCGCACCCGCATGGCCGCCAGCACCGCGAGCACCATGCCGCCGACGAACCACGACAGGTACCCCGGTAGCCACAGCCGCGCGCCATCGGGCAGGAACGACGTGGTGTGCACCAGCCACAGCCAGGCCGGCGACAAAGCCGCGAGCGCGGCCAGTCCGGCCAGCAGCAGCCACGGCCGCCAACGTCCGCGACACAACACCACCAGCAGCAGGTAGGCCATCGGTGGCAGCGCGACGTAGAACGCCGCCTCGACGGCGAGGCTCCACATCTGCGTGAGTCCCTGGTGCAGATAGGAATACAGATAGTTGTCGGTGTAGATCTGGGTCAGCGTCAGGTTGCGGGCCAGACCCTCCCAGGTGTGCCCAGGATTCGGCCCGGCCGTACGGAAGTGGTAGACCAGGTAGGCCGCGACGACGGTGACCACGTACGCGGGCATGATGCGGCGCACCCGATGCCACGCATAGCGTGTCACCGACGGGGCGGGCGCATCTGCAGCGCAGGCGTTCACCCACGGCGCGAAGAGCAGGAAGCCCGAGAGCACGAAGAAGATCGGCACCCCGATCTCCATGCGGGAGAACATCAGCCCGACGTAACCCTGGCCGTAGTGACCGGTGGTGTAGGCCGCATGGGTCAGCACCACCAGAAGTGCCGCCACGGCCCGGATACCGGTCAGAGAGTCGACCCGGCCGGTCGGGGTCACCGACTCCAGGCCACCCTGAGCGTCGGCGTCTCGTGACAGCGTCATCGGGCGCTAGTGCGTCTTGCGGCGCGCCTTCGGCCCGCGATCG
This sequence comes from Mycobacterium kyogaense, assembly GCF_003254575.1. Taxonomy (GTDB): domain Bacteria; phylum Actinomycetota; class Actinomycetes; order Mycobacteriales; family Mycobacteriaceae; genus Mycobacterium; species Mycobacterium kyogaense. The sequence goes on from NZ_QJUA01000042.1 coordinate 35,630, forward strand.
GGTTCCAGATTGATCAACTGACCCTGAATCCTGGTGTTCTCCAGCTTCTTCAGCGTCTCCCGCGAGAGATTGGCCGGCAGCTCCACCAGCGAGTAGTCCAGCTTGATCGCGATGTGACCGAAATCGCTGCGATGCAGACCGCCCTCGTTGGCGATGGCGCCGACGATCGCACCCGGCATGGCTTTGTGCTTCTTCCCCACCGCGATGCGGTAGGTGGTCAGATCGCTGCGCCGCTCCCGCTGCTTACGCGGTCCTCGGTCGTCACGGTCGGCACGATCCGGTCGGTCCTTCTTGTCCCGGCGTTTCTCCGGCGGCGGCTCGGTCATCAGGAATGCTTCGCCGTCGCGGCTCTGCAGCGCCAGCGCGGCAGCGATGTCGGCCATCGGCACGTCATGGTCGCGCTCGTAGTTCTCGATCAAGGTTCGGAACAACTCGATGCCCGGTGCCGCCAGCGCCTCGGTGATCGAATCGCGGAACTTCTGCACACGACGCTCGTTGACGTCCTCGACCGACGGCAGCTCGATCTCGACCAGCTTCTGCCGCGTCACCCGCTCGATGGCACCCAGCAGATGCCGTTCGCGCGGCGTCACGAACAACAACGCCGTGCCCGACCGGCCCGCCCGGCCGGTACGCCCGATCCGGTGCACGTACGACTCCGGATCGTGCGGGATGTCGAAGTTCACCACGTGCGAGATCCGCTCCACGTCCAAACCGCGGGCGGCGACGTCGGTGGCGACCAGGATGTCGATCGACCCGTCCTTGAGCGCGTTGATCGTGCGCTCACGGACCGCCTGGGGGATGTCGCCGTTGATGGCGGCCGCCGCGAACCCGCGGGCCTTCAGCTTCTCGGCCACCTCCTCGGTGGCCTGCTTGGTCCGGACGAAGACGATCATCGCGTCGCCCTGCTCGGTCTCGAGCAGCCGGGTCAGCGCGTCCATCTTGCGGGGGTAGGACACCTGCAGGTAGCGCTGGGTGATGTTCTCGGCCGTCTGGGTCTTCGACTTGACCGTGACCTCGACCGGATCGTGCAGGTACTTGTTGGTGATCTTCTTGATCGCCGGCGGCATGGTCGCCGAGAACAGCGCGACCTGCTTGTACTCCGGGGTGTCGGCGAGGATGCGTTCGACGTCCTCGGCGAAGCCCATCTGCAGCATCTCGTCTGCCTCGTCGAGCACCATGTAGTCGAGGTGGCTGACGTCGAGCGTGCCCTTCTCCAGATGGTCGATCACGCGCCCCGGCGTGCCGACGACGATCTGCGCGCCCCGCTTGAGGCCGGCGAGCTGAGGCCCGTAGGAGCTGCCGCCGTACACCGGCAGCACGTTGACGTTCAGGTGCGCGCCGTACCGGCTGAATGCCTCGGCCACCTGCAGCGCGAGCTCACGTGTCGGGGCCAGCACCAACGCCTGGGTGGCGCGGCTCGAGGTGTCGATCTTGCTCAGGATCGGGATGGCGAACGCGGCGGTCTTGCCGGTTCCCGTCTGGGCGAGACCGACGACGTCGGAGCCGGCCAGCATCGCCGGGATCGTCGCAGCCTGGATAGGCGACGGCGATTCGTAGCCGACGTCGCTGACCGCCTGCAGCACCGAGGGGTGGATCTGCAGGTCGGCGAAGGTCGGGCTGACAGGCAGATCCGTGCTGGCGGGGGTCACATCCGAGGAGGTCATCGTGGTGGCAGTCTAGTGCCCTTTCCGCCTCTCTCCCTCCTCATGTCCTGCCGCGTGCCTGACGGCCGGTGCCGCCGCGATGCCGGTACGGTCGCCTGTTGTGAAGTGGGCAGCTGTGATGGGTGCCGCGGCCCTGGTTCTCGCCGGCTGCGGGTCAGGTGATTCGACCGCGTCGAAAACCCCGGGTCCGACGGCTTCGGCGGCGTCGACGGCGGCACCGCCGCCGACGGTGGCACCTGCTGGGCCGCCGCCGGGGCCTGCGCCCGCAGCAGACCCCTGCGCGACCGACCTGGCCTCCCCCGAGATCGCCAAGGCGGTGTCCGAACTCCCCCGCGACCCGCGCAGCAAGCAGGGCTGGAACCCCGAACCGGTGGCCGGCAACTACAACGAATGCGCTCAGCTCTCGGCGGTGATCGTCAAGGCCAACACCAACTCGCAGAACCCCAACACTCGCGCCGTGCTGTTCCACCGCGGCAAGTTCATCCCCACCGGGGTGCCCGACACGTACGGCTTCAACGGGATCGACGGCGTCGGCACCACGGGCGACACGGTCGCGCTGAAGTACTCCGGCGGCATGCCCGGGCTCGACAGCATCGTGAAGTTCCGATGGAACGGCAGCGGGGTGGAGCTGATCGGCAACACGCCGCGTTGAGGTCGTCGGCCGTAGCCGCCAGTGAGAAGCCAGGGCTGCGATTTCGGCTCCACCACGACCGGGAATGAAGTTCCGCGGCGGGGGTGGGCGTCGGTGGGCTGCCCTACAGTGGCGGCGTGTTCGTCATCGACGGCCGGGTGGTCTACAGCGCCTCCGATCTCGCCGCGGCCGCCCGCTGCGAGTACGCGCTGCTGCGCTCGTTCGACGTCAAGCTCGGCCGCGCCACGGCAGTCGCCGGCGATGACGAGATGCTCGTCCGCACATCGCAATTGGGTGACGAGCACGAGCGGCGCCACCTCGACGCGCTGCGTGACGATGCCGAAGACGAGGCCGAGATCACCGTCATCGGCCGGCCGGACTACACACTCGCAGGCCTGACCGCGGCGGCCGAGCAGACTCTGCGGGCGATCGAGCGGCGGGCGCCGGTGATCTACCAGGCCGCGATGTTCGACGGCCGGTTTGTCGGGTTCGCCGACTTCCTCCTGCTCGAAGAGTCCGAGCAGGGCCCGCGCTATCGCCTACGCGACACGAAGCTGGCCCGCTCGGTGAAGGTCGAGGCCTTGCTGCAGCTGGCCGCCTACGTCGACACCCTCATCGCGGCGGGGGTCCCCGTCGCGCCCGAGGTCGACCTGGTCCTCGGCGACGGCGCGATCGTCAGTTATCCGGTCGACGAGCTCCTGCCGGTGTACCGACCCCGCCGCGCCGCGCTGCAGCAGCTGCTGGACCGGCACGAGGCCGGCGGGACCCCGGCGTCGTGGGAGGACGAGTCGGTGCGCGCGTGTTTCCGCTGCGCCGACTGCGAGGAGCAGGTCCGCGCGCACGACGATCTGCTGCTGGTCGCGGGTATGCGGGTCAGCCAGCGCGCCCGGCTGCTCAACGCGGGCGTCACGACCGTGCGCGAACTCGCCGCTCACCAGGGCGCCGTGCCCGACCTGCCACCACGCACCGTCGCCGCGCTGACTGGCCAGGCCCGCCTTCAGCTCGCCGACCGCGTCGACGGCAAACCGCCCTACCGCGTCGTCGATCCGCAGCCGCTGATGGTGCTGCCCGACGCCGACAAAGGCGATCTGTTCTTCGACTTCGAGGGCGATCCACTGTGGACCGCCGACGGCCACGAATGGGGTCTGGAATACCTGTGGGGCGTGCTGACCGTCGCCGACGAGTTCTCGCCGCTGTGGGCGCACACCCGCGCCGACGAACGCGCGGCGCTGATCGCGTTCCTCGACATGGTGCGCAAGCGCCGGCGGCGCTACCCCCGCATGCACATCTACCACTACGCGGCCTACGAGAAGAGCACGCTGCTGCGGCTGGCCGGCCGCTACGGCGTCGGCGAACGCGATGTCGACGAGCTGCTCCGCGAAGGCGTGCTGGTGGACCTGTATCCGTTGGTGCGCAAGAGCATTCGGGTCGGCACCGAGAATTACAGCATCAAGAGCCTGGAACCGCTCTACATGGGCAACGAGCTGCGCGACGGTGAGGTCACCACCGCCACCGCGTCGATCACCGAGTACGCCCACTACTGCGAGCTACGGGATGGCGGCCGCGCCGACGACGCCGCGACGGTGCTCAAGGAGATTGAGGAGTACAACCGCTACGACTGTCGCTCGACGCGCCGGCTGCGCGACTGGCTGGTGGCGCGCGCCATCGAAGCCGGAGTCCCGCCCCGCGGACCCGTGCCGGTCGACGGGGCGACGGTACAGACCGCCGCGCCCGATGCGGTCGAACGCCGACTGCTGAAGTTCGCCGGCGACGGTGTGGACCAGCGAACGCCCGAGCAGACGGCGATCGCGATGATCGCCGCGGCCAAGGGTTTTCACCAGCGGGAGGACAAGCCGTTCTGGTGGGGCCACTTCGACCGGGTGAACAATCCGGTCGAGGAGTGGGCCGATGCGAGCGGGGTGTTCCTGGTCGAGAGCGCCGGAATCGCCGAGGACTGGCACACACCGCCGCGGGCCCGTAAACCCCAGCGACGCATCGTGCTTCGCGGTGAGATCGCCAACGGGGACCTGGCTCGCGAGATGTACGCGCTCTACGATCCGCCGGCTCCCGCGGGCCTGGCCGACGACCCCGATCGTCGGGGGTTCGCCACGGTGTCGGTGATCGAGTGCGACAACGTCGACGCGCCCACCGAGGTGACCGTGATCGAGCGCCAACCCAAAGACGGCGACGTCTTCACGCAGGTGCCGTTCGCGTTGACGCCAGGGCCGCCGATCAGCACCAAACCGCTATCGGAGTCCATCGCCGCGACCGCAGCAGACGTCGCCGCCACGCTGCCCCGAGTGCACCCCGGCGCGATGACCGATCTGCTGCTGCGCCGCGCCCCGCGCACCCGCAGCGGCGCTGCGCTGCCCGACTCCGGCGTCGTCGTCGACGACATCACGGCCGCGCTGCTGGATCTCGACGCGTCCTACCTCGCGGTGCACGGTCCGCCCGGCACGGGCAAGACGTTCACCGCCGCCCAGGTGATCGCCCGGCTGATCGACGACCACGGCTGGCGGGTCGGGGTCGTGGCGCAGGCGCACGCGGTCGTGGAGAACCTGTTCGCCGGCATCCTGCGCGCCGGTGTCGACGGCACGCGGGTGGCCAAGAAGCTCAGCTCCGGCGACGGCGCCTGGACCGAGATCACCAACCCGCAGTTCGCCGACTTCATCGCCGGTCACAAGGGCTGCGTGGTCGGGGGCACCGCGTGGGATTTCGCCAGCGCCACCAAGGTGCCGGCCGGCTCGCTGGACCTGCTCGTCGTCGAGGAGGCCGGCCAGTTCAGCCTCGCCAACACCATCGCGGTGGCCCGCGCGGCGCGCAGTCTGCTGCTGCTCGGCGATCCGCAACAGCTGCCGCAGGTCAGCCAGGGCACCCACCCGGAACCGGTGGACGGCTCGGCACTGGCGTGGCTCGTCGACGGCCACCACACCCTGCCTCCTGAGCGCGGCTACTTCCTGCACTGCTCCTACCGGATGCATCCGCAGGTGTGCCGCGGGGTGTCGCGGCTGTCCTACGACAACCGGCTGCAGTCCCACGAACCGGTGACCGCCGCGCGCACGCTCGCCGGCGTCGCGCCCGGTATCCGCACGCTGGCCGTCCCCCACCACGGCAACGTCACCGACAGCCCCGAAGAGGCCTCGGCGATCGTCGCCGCGATCGGTGACCTGCTCGGCGCCGAGTGGACCGACGAGGACGGCACGCGCCCGCTCGCGCAGCGCGACGTCCTCGTCGTCACCCCGTACAACGCGCAGGTCGTGCAGGTGCGCAACCACCTCGACGCCGCCGGATATCCCGACGTGCGAGTGGGCACCGTGGACAAGTTCCAGGGTCAGCAGGCGCCGGTGGTGTTCGTGTCCATGACGGCGTCCTCGATCGACGAGGCTCCTCGCGGAATCGCCTTCCTGCTCAACAGGAATCGGCTCAACGTCGCGGTCAGCCGGGCGAAGTACCTGGCCGTGATCGTACGGTCACCGCAGCTCACCGGATACCTGCCCGGTACGCCCGATCGCCTGGTCGAATTGGGCGCGTTCCTGTCGCTGTCCGCATGTGATACACCGGGCCCATGACCGAAGCGCTGACAGAACAGCTCGCGGCGATCGTCGGCGCCTCGCAGGTGAGCACCGACGCCGACGTGCTGAGCGGCCGCAGCACCGACTACACCGGGCGCTACCGGGGCCGGGCGGCAGTGATGGTGCGTCCCGGCTCCGCCGACGAAGTGGCCGCGGTGCTAACCGCGTGCCGTGACGCCGGGGTGAGCGTGACCGTGCAGGGCGGGCGCACATCGCTGGTGGCGGGCACTGTGCCCGAGCATGACGACGTGCTGCTCTCGACGGAGCGGCTGCGTGAGATCGGCGACGTCGACACCGCGGAGCGCCGCGTGCACGTCGGCGCCGGGGTGACGCTGGCCGAGGTGCAGCGGGCCGCGACAGCGGCCGGCCTGGTGTTCGGAGTCGACCTGGCCGCCCGCGACTCGGCGACCGTCGGCGGGATGGCCTCGACGAATGCGGGCGGGCTACGCACCGTCAGCTACGGCAACATGGGCGAACAGGTGCTGGGCCTCGACGTCGTGCTGCCCGACGGGTCGATCGTGCACCGGCACAGCCAGGTGCGCAGCGACAACACCGGATACGACCTGGCGTCTCTGTTCGTCGGCGCCGAGGGCACGCTGGGGGTGATCACCGGACTGGACCTGCGGCTGCACCCCGCCCCCGGCCACCGCGTCACGGCGATCTGCGGCTACGCCGATCTGGATGCGCTGCTCGCGACCGCACGGGTGTTCCGGGACATGGCGGGCATCGCGGCACTGGAGCTCATCGACGCCCGGGCCAGCGCGTTGACCGCCGAACACGTCGGTGTCGCCGCCCCCGTCGACGGTGACTGGTTGCTGCTGATCGAGTTGGCCGGCGAGACCGACCTGACCGAGCGGCTGGCCGACGCTCTGACCGACGCCGACCTGGTCGGCGAACCCGCCGTCGGCGTCGACACGGGAGCGCAGCAGCGGCTCTGGCAGGTCCGCGAGGCGGTCGCCGACGTGCTCGGCGTCTACGGTCCGCCCTTGAAATTCGATGTGTCGCTGCCACTCTCGTCGATCAAGGCGTTCGCCGCCGACGCGGTGGCGCTGGTCGCCGAGCATGCGCCCGACGCGATCCCGGTGCTGTTCGGGCATGTCGGCGAAGGCAACCTGCACCTCAACATCGTGCGGTGTGCACTGACCGGCGAGCCCGAGCACGCGCTCTACACCGCGATGATGGCGCTGATCGCCCGCCACGACGGCAACGTCAGCTCCGAGCACGGTGTGGGCACCCGCAAACGGGACTACGTCTCGATGTCGCGCAGCGACGCCGACATCGCCGCGATGCGGGCGGTCAAGGCCGCCTTCGACCCCACCGGGTATCTGAACCCCGCGGTGTTGTTCGGCTGAGCGCCGATGTCCCGTAGCGTGGCGGCGATGACGAGCATCGAGGCCGACTACCTGGTGATCGGCGCAGGCGCGATGGGGATGGCGTTCGTCGACACGCTGCTGACCGAAACCGATGCGACGGTCGTGCTCGTCGACGAGAACCACCAGCCGGGCGGGCACTGGAACTGGGTGTATCCGTTCGTGCGGTTGCACCAGCCCTCGTCCTACTACGGGGTGAATTCGCGGGCGCTGGGCAACGAGGACTGGATCGACCAGTCGGGGCCCAACGAAGGGTTCTTCGAGCTGGCGACCGGCCACGAGGTGTGCTCCTACTACGACCAGGTGATGCGTCACCAGATGCTGCCCACCGGCCGGCTGCACTACTTCCCGTCCTCGCACCATGTGGGCGACAACAGGTTTCGCACTCTCGACGGAACCGAACACCAGGTGACGGTGCGTCGCCGCGTGGTCGACGCGACCTACCTGCTGACCGTGGTGCAGTCGATGCGCTCGGCACCGTTCTCGGTCGCCGACGGCATCGAGGCGATCACCCCCAACGATCTGCCGCGCCGCGCGGCCGGCCGCGGGCACTACACGGTCGTCGGCGGCGGCAAGACCGGCATGGACTGCTGTCTGTGGCTGCTGCGCTCCGGTGTCTCCCCGCAGAACGTGCGGTGGATCATGCCGCGGGACTCGTGGCTGATGAACCGGGCCCACATCCAGCCCGGCGGGCAGTTCGTGAAGAGCTTTCGCGAATCGATCGCCTCGCGGATGGCCGCAATCGCCGAGGCGACCTCGGTGGACGACCTGTTCGCCCGCCTCGAAGCGGACGCGACCCTGTTCCGGCTCGACCCCGCCGTCACGCCGACGATGTATCACTGCGCGATCGTGTCTTCCCGTGAGCTGGACCAGCTTCGCCTGATCGACGACGTGGTCCGGCTCGGCCACCTCGAACGCGCCGAGCACGACCGAATCGTGTTGCGCGACGGAGAGATCGAGGTATCGACGCCGTCGCTGTACGTGGACTGCACGACGCAGGGACTGCCCCGTCCGCAGTCGGTGCCGGTGTTCGACGGCGACCGGATCACGCTGCAGAGCGTGCGGGGATGCCAGCAGGTGTTCAGTTCGGCGTTCATCGCCCACGTGGAGGCCGCCTACGCCGACGACGCCGTCCGCAACGACCTGTGCGCACCCATCACGCACCCCGACGCTCCGCTGGACTGGCTACGAATCCTGCTGTCGGACAACAAAGCTCAGGTGCGCTGGTTGAAAGACCCGGAGCTGATGGATTGGCTGAAGACCTCCCGGCTCAATGTGCTGCGCGACCTCTTCCCTGATTTCGGCGACAAGATTCGCGTGCGTGATCGCGCGTTCGGCGCCCTGACCACAGCGCTGACCAAGACCAACGACCAGTTGAGCGCGCTGATGGAGAGCGGTTAGCCGCGCGCGTGGCGCCCTCCGCTGTCGGGTTCGGCGAGGACCCGGTCCAGCACATCAGTGTCGGACGTGTCGCGGTCAGGCTCCCGGCTGACATCCCGGTCGACATCCCGGTTGACGAGGTACTCGACGTAGTCGTCGTCATCGACCCAGTCGTCATCAACCCAATCCCCGTCCTCGCCGGTGTCGGTTCGGGCGTCCGCTCGCGTGTCTTCAGCCGGCGCCCACCGCCGCCCCACCCCGCCGGTGAGGAACAGCGCTGCGATGACGCCGAAGAGCGCGATGAACGCCGGCAGCAGCATCGCCTGCGACATGGCCGCCGAGAACGGGGCGTGCAGGAAGCCCGGCAGCTGCGCCACCGCGCCCTCCGATGCTCCCCCGCCGCCGGCCCCGCCCGGCATCTCCGCCGCCAGCCGTGCCGCCAGGAACGCGGCCATCCCCGCACTGCCCAGCACGGAGCCGACCTGGCGGGTGGTGTTGTAGACCCCGGAGCCGGCCCCGGCCACATGCGGTGGCAGATTTCTGGTGGCCGTCGCCGCCAGCGGTGACCAGATGAACGCCATGCCCACGCCCATCAGCGTCAGCGGCACGACCAGTCGCCAGATCGGCGTGGTCGGGGTCATGTCGATCGCCAGCCAGGTCAGCCCGATGGCCAGCACCGAGAACCCGAATCCGATCACGGGGCGCGGGTGCGCGCGGTCGACGATCTTGCCGACCATCGGCGCGAGCACGCCGGTCGCCACGGCCATCGGCGCGGTCAGCAGCGCCGCTCGCGTCGGCGTGAGACCGCAGACGGCCTGGGCGTAGAACATCAGCGGCAGGATCATCGACGTCGCGACGAACCCCATCGTCGCGATCGCGAGGTTCGACATCGAGAAGTCGCGGTCGCCGAAGATCGCCAGCGGTACGAGCGGCTCGCCGCGGGTGACCGACTGCCACATCACGAAGCAGGCCATCACCGCGATCCCGACCCCGATCGCCGCCCAGATCCAGGGCGCCCAGTTGTGGGCCTGCCCCTCCTGCAGACCGAAGACGATCAGGAACAACCCGACCGCGGACAGCGCCACGCCCAGCAGGTCGACGTGTTTGCTCTGGGTGGGCAGCGACGGCACCAGCCGCAGTGCCAGCACCAGACCGATCACGCCCACCGGCACGTTGACGAAGAAGATCCACTGCCAACCCAGGTGGTCGACCAGCACGCCTCCGGCCAGCGGGCCCACCAGCGTGGCCACCCCGGCCGTCGCACCCCATACGCTCATCGCGACGCCTCGCCGTTCGGCGGGGAACGTCCGGGTGATCACCGACAACGTCTGCGGCGTGAGCAGCGCGGCACCGACGCCCTGCAGCACCCGGGCGGCGACCAGCATGCCGATGCTGCCGGACAATCCGCACCACAGCGAGGCCAGCGTGAACACCGACAATCCGACGAGGTAGACGTTGCGCGGACCGAAGCGGTCACCGAGGCGACCGGACACGAGGAGCGGCACGGCGTAGGCCAGCAGGTAGGCGCTGGTCACCCAGATCACCGCGTCGTATCCGACGCCGAGCGCCTCCATGATCGCCGGATTGGCGACGGCGACGATCGTCGCGTCGACCAGGATCATGAAGAAGCCGACGAGAAGCGCCCACAGGGCGTGCCAGGGATTGGCCCCTGGGGCGCGTGGCGTCACGAAATCGAGCATGGTCTAAGACAATCCGCAATGACAGGTGGGAGATGGACCGCGCCGACGCTACGGATCGGCGCCATTCACGACAAGTCGGGTGCAGGTGCGCGGTGCGCTCCGGTCAGCAGCAGCGCCGCCAACGCGACCACCACGCCGGTGGCCATCACCGAGGCCATCGCCAGCTCATCGTTGCCCAGCACCCCGACCAGGGGCGCAACAGCTGCACCCAGGCCGAATTGGACCGCGCCGAGCAGTGCCGCTGCCGTGCCCGCGGCATCCGGATGCCGCGTCAGCGCGACCGCGGGTGCGTTCGGGATCACCAGCCCCATCGCGGCGAGAATCGCCCACACCGGCACGACGAACGCGGCCAGCCCGCCCACGTGCGCAGCGGCCAGCGCGACGAACACCACACCGAACAGCGACGCTGCCGCCAGCGCCCACACCATGATCCGCTGCGGGGAGAACCGGCGCAGCAGCACCACGTTGAACTGCGTCGACCCGATCAGCGCGATCGCGCCGGCGCCGAACACCAGCGCGAATGCCGTCTGGCCGATGCCGTACCGGCCCTGCAGGACGAACGAGGCGCCCGCGATGTAGGCGAACAATCCGCTCATACCGAGCGCCGCGACCAACACCAGGATCACGAACCGGGTGTCACGCAGCAGCTCGACATAGGTCCGGGCGATCCCGCCGACCTTCAACGGTCGCCGGTGCGCGACGGGCAGCGTCTCGGGCAGGGCCAGCACGGCCATCACCAAGATGGCGCCGGCCAACACGACCAGGGCGGCGAACACCCAATGCCAGGACGCGTTGAGCAGCACCGCCGCGCCCAGCGACGGTGCGAGCACCGGCGCGACACCGAGCACCAGCATCAGCCGCGACATCACGGTGGCCGCCACGTTGTCCTTATACAGATCGCCCACCACCGCGATCGCCACCACCATGCCTGCAGCCGCGCCGACACCCTGCAGGCCGCGGGCGACACCCAGGACCGCGATGTTCGGCGCGAACAGACACAGCAGCGAGGCCAGCATGTGCAGCACGATGCCGGCCATCAACGGCTTGCGACGGCCCAGAGAGTCGGACAGCGGACCGATGATCAGCTGGCCCAGCGCCAGACCGGCCAGCGTGCCCGTCAACGTCAACTGCGCCACCGACGACGTCACCGACAGCTCGTCGGCGATCCTCGGGAGCGCCGGCAGGTACATGTCGATGGTCAGTGGGCCGAGCGCGACCAGCAGGCCGAGTACCACGATCATCTTCAGGCGGCTGGGAGGGGTCGCCGGCGATTCACCCACTCCCCGACTCGCGTCGGTCTCGAGGGGCGTCAGGTCCACGTCTGGGGATACTGCCATGCAATTGGTTAGCGCGGCTTCCCAGTGAATTCTTCCCCTCTCGGCGAACAGTGATCGCCGTCACCTTTGGGTACCCCGGACGGGTGGTGAATCGTTTCCCAGGTGTTTCCAGGCATTAACCTGGGAACGAGTCCACTCGACGAGAGGCCGATCGATGAGTGCATGGTCACGGGCGAAGAGCAAAGAGCCCGCAGTCCAGGAGGACGATCCCAGCGCCGCCGCGAAGGCGCTCAGCCAGATCATCGAACGCGGCGCCCGGGTGCAGGGTCCGGCGGTCCGCGCCTACGTGGCGCGACTGCGCGAGAGCAACCCAGGGGCCACCCCGGCCGAGATCATCACCAAGCTGGAGAAGCACTACGTGGCCGCGGTGATGGCCAGCGGAGCGGCGGTCGGCTCCGCGGCCGCCTTCCCCGGCATCGGCACCCTGGTCGCGATGTCCGCGGTCGCCGGGGAGACGGTGGTGTTCCTGGAGGCCACCGCGGTGTTCGTGCTGGCGGTGGCCGAAGTGCACGGTGTACCCGCCGAAGAACGCGAGCGGCGCCGCGCCCTCGTGCTGGCCGTGCTCGTCGGTGACGACAGCAAGGGCGCGATCGCTGATCTGCTCGGCCGCGGACGGACCAGCGGCGGCTGGTTGTCCGACGGTGCCGCGTCGCTGCCGCTGCCTGCGGTGTCACAGCTCAACAACCGCCTGCTGAAGTACTTCGTCAAGCGCTACACGCTCAAGAGAGGCGCGATGATGTTCGGCAAGATGCTGCCCGTCGGCATCGGCGCCGTCGTCGGGGGTGTCGGCAATCGGATGATGAGCAAGAAGATCGTGCAGAACGCCCACAGTGCCTTCGGGCCACCGCCCCCGCGCTGGCCGTCACCGTTACATCTGCTGCCCGCGCCGCCCACCTGAGCGGCGCCGGCGCACCGGCGCGTCGCCGGTCGTTCACCGGTCGGCCATGTCCGTAATGACCACAACGACCCATACCCACGTTGCCTGGTCCCGCCGGTCGCCGAAGCGCTAGCCTTGACGAGGCGGAATTGCGGGTGACCGCACACCGGGTTCAATCAAGGGGTGGCCGGCTGCCGCGGAGCACTGGCCGGAAACGAAGAATTGAGGCGAACAGCAGCCGTGAATTCACCTTCACCATTCGGTCAGAACGAGTGGTTGGTCGAAGAGATGTACCGCAAGTTCCGCGAGGATCCCTCGTCGGTGGACCCGAGTTGGCACGAGTTCCTCGTCGACTACTCCCCCGAGCCCACCACCGACGCCTCCAGTGCCCCAGCCCGCGCGAACGGGTCGTCCACCCGCTCGTCCGGTCC
>NZ_QJUA01000043.1 GCF_003254575.1 Mycobacterium kyogaense
GACGCGAGGATCGATGGGTTCATTGACAGCCACCCCCGCAGCCTCGGGGCGGAAGTGTCACCACCAGAACCACCCGAAGTGTCACCGATGTCCTGATGCAGAACTGTCACCGATGTCCTGAGAGATGGCAACTGAAACTTGTCGGGGTGGGTCGGTACACTCGAACATGTGTTCGAAGTTTCCGATCTGCGCGTGCTGACAGCCGCCGATCTGATCGACGCTGCCCGGGAGTGGGCACGCGAGGAGAACACAGCCGCTGCCCGCAAGATGGCGGTGATGGCCGAGTTGTTCACCCGCCGCACCGGGGTCGACGCCGAGGACCGCTCCGGATGGTGGCTCGATCCCGACGCCGCGGTCGCCGCGGAGCTGGCGGTGGCCGTCGGCGTCACTCAGGGGCTGGCACTGCATCAGATCCGACGCGCGGTGGCGCTGAGGGATCGGCTACCCCGGGTGGCGGCGCTGTTCGCCGAGGGACTCATCAGCGATCTGCTGATCCGCAAGATCGTCTACCGCACCGGGCTGGTGATCGACCCGGCGGTGATGGCCGAAGTCGATGCGGCGATCGCCGACCGCGTCGACCGCTGGGGTCAGCTCTCGGAGAAGAAGATCGAGCAGGCCATCGACGCGACCGTGCTGGCGCACGATCCGATCGCGCTGCGCCAGGTGGTGGAGTCCCTGACGGGACGGCGGGTCGAGTTCGGCTCGCCCTCGGACGTACCGGGTTTCACGAGCGTCTGGGCGCTGCTGCCGGCCGCCGACGCGACCGCGCTGGAGGATCGCCTGGAGGCCATCGCGCACACCGTCTGCGCCGCGGACCCCCGCACCCTGCAGAACCGCCGGGCCGACGCACTGAGCGCCGTCGGCGTCGGGCTGGACGCGTTGGTGTGCCAGTGCGGTCTCGACGATTGCGACGCAGCCACCGGACCGACGCCGAGCTCCAACACGACGGTCTACGTGATCGCCGACAGCGAGACCATCGACGAGGAGGAGGACAGGGTCACCGAGGAGCCCGCTCGCAAGGACAAGCCCGCGCTCATCTTCGGTTCCGGGGTCACGTCGGTGGAGGCGTTGAACCTGGCCCGCGCTCGTCTGCGACAGATCGTCCATCCCGGTGATGCGCCGCCCGAACAGCGCTACGTGCCGTCCCGCACGCTCGCCGAATTCATCCGCTGCCGGGATGTCACCTGTCGCTTCCCCGGCTGCGACGTGCCCGCCACCGAAGCCGACATCGACCACACCGTCCCGTATCCCGTCGGGCCCACGCACGCATCGAACCTCAAGGCGCTGTGCCGTTTTCATCATCTCCTGAAAACGTTCTGGGCCGGTCTCGAAGGATGGCACGATCGTCAGCTGCCCGACGGCACGGTCATCTGGACCAGTCCGACCGGCCATGAGTACACGACGTATCCGGGCAGTCGAGATCTGTTTCCGTCGCTGTGCCGCCCGACCGGCACGCTGTGGGACGCCGATCCTCCGCGGCCGCCGGCGTGCGAGGCGCGCGGTGCGATGATGCCGCGGCGCCGGCGCACACGCGCCCAGAGCCGGGCGCGTGCGGTCACCGCGGCCCGCCGTCTGAACCAGAAACTCGGGGCCGAACCACACGGGCCTCCACCGTTCTGAAGGTCCTAAGCCTCCACCGCATCAGCGCAGCGGTCGAGCACAACCTGGAAATTCCAGGGCAGAAGGCGAGCAGTCAGACCTTCGAGCGCCTTCCCACCGCAGTAGCTCGGATGGGTGTATTCGGTGACCCACGTGACGTGGGCACCCTCTCCCACCGGCTCAACGGTGATCGAGCCACCCTGGTGGACGAACTCCGGAATGGAGCGACGGATCCGATAGGAGTACGACTGCGGCGGATCGAATGCAGTGATCTCCTCTCGCAACCACATCCCCACTCCAACAGCTTCTCTGAACGCGCCCACACCTGCGGACGGCGAACCCGACGCCCACCTCGCCCGCAAGATCAGAGGCGCGGTTCGCAGATTCTCGGGGTCAGCCAGCCACGCGAACACCGGCTCAGGGGGCGCATCGATCGTGCGCTCGACGTGAACTACGACCACATGCGCCTCCGCGGCTCGGCTCAGTTCCGATCAGCATGGCACGGGTCTTCATTCGCCAGCCCGTAAGCTGCCCGGGTGGCCGAGCCTCCGATGTCACCACAGCTCCCGTTGACGACGCAGATCTGGCGATTCGTCCTGACCGGTGGGTTGTCGGCGATTGTGGACTTCGGTCTCTACGTTGCGTTCCTCGCGGCGGGGCTGCATGTCAACGTCGCGAAGACGCTGAGCTTCATCGCCGGGACGACGACCGCCTACCTGATCAACCGGCGGTGGACCTTCCAGGCGCCGCCGAGCCGGGCCCGCTTCATCGCGGTCGTTGTGCTCTACGCCGTCACCTATGCCGTCCAGGTCGGCATCAACTACGTCTTCTACATGCAGTTCGAGAACCAGCCCTGGCGGGTACCGGTCGCCTTCGTCATCGCCCAGGGCACCGCGACCGTCATCAACTTCATCGTGCAGCGGGCCGTCATCTTCCGGCTTCGATGACCGTCCGCCCGGCAACTCGAGAGGCCCTCGTCACCGACGGTTGGCACGCAGTCGTGCGCCGGTCAGCACCGGGGGTAGCCGCCTGGGCCACGCTGATGGTGCTCGAGCTCTACGTCCTGATCGCCTCCGGTGACCAGGACATCGACATCAGCACGTCCCCGTCCTTCGCCGACTGGTCGGTGCTCGTGGTGCTGGCGGCGCTGCTGCCCCTGATGGCCCTGGTCGCGTTCGCGGTGAGCCGCATCACGAGCCCGCGAGCACGCGGGCTGATCGCGTGGGCCTCGATCGTGGTGGGCCTGGCCTCGGACACCTACCAGGCCGGCGGCTGGACCGCGTTCCGGACCGACGCCGTCGACGTCGCCGTCGTCCTGGTCATCCTCGCCGCGACCGGCACCGGGATGGGCGCGATCCTCGGCTGGGCGCTGCGCACCACGTTCACCCACCTTCGCTCTGCAGCCCAACTGCTCGCGCGTGCCCTGCCGGTCGTCCTGCTCACCCTTCTGGTGTTCTTCAACAACACCGTCTGGTACATCGCCGCCAACCTGGAAACCACCCGGATCTGGCTGCTGGTGTGCTGTATGGCCGCGATCGCGCTGGCCTTCACGGTCACCGAGTCGATCCACGCCTGCCGTCCCCTGATCGCCGACACCGAGCCACCGTTGCGACGCTCGGAGCGAGCCAGAGTCGTCGCCGTGGTGTCGCTGGCGCAGAGCATCCAGGCGCTGGTCCTCGCCCTGGTCACCGGCGTGATCTTCTTCGTGATGGGGCTGGTGGTGCTCAACGGCACGGTTCTCGACCACCTGACCGACGGGAATCCGGCGCGCAGCCAGTGGCTGGACATCACGCTCCCGGTCGACCAGGCGCTGGCCCACATCACGCTCATCCTGATCGCGTTGACCTTCATGTACCTCAGCGCCCGCGCGGCCACCGACGCCAAACACCGCGTGGACTTCGTCGACCCGCTGCTCGACGACCTCCGCGCCACGCTCGCGCTGCACCGGACGGCCGCCGCGAAGCGGTACCCTCTGTGACGATGTTTCGCACCGAGTTTCCGACCATCGCCAAGCGCCTGACCGGCTGGGGGCGCACCGCCCCGACCGTCGCGCAGGTGCTGACGACGCCGGATCCCGAGGTGATCGTCAAGGCCGTCACCCGCGCCGCCGAGGACCCCGACCGGGGAATACTCGCGCGTGGCCTCGGCCGTTCCTACGGCGACAATGCCCAGAACGGCGGCGGCCTGGTCATCGACATGAATGCGCTCAACCGCATCCATGCGATCAACACCGACGACGCGATCGTCGACGTCGATGCCGGCGTCAACCTCGACCAACTCATGCGCGCGGCGCTGCCACTGGGGCTCTGGGTACCGGTGCTGCCCGGCACCCGCCAGGTCACCATCGGCGGTGCCATCGCCTGCGACATCCACGGCAAGAACCACCACAGCGCCGGCAGCTTCGGCAACCACGTGCGCTCGATGGAGCTGCTGACCGCCGACGGACAGGTCCGCACGATCACTCCCGACGGCCCCGAGCGTGAGCTCTTCTGGGCCACCGTCGGCGGCAACGGGCTGACCGGCATCATCCTGCGTGCCACCATCGCGATGACGCCCACCGAGACCGCGTACTTCATCGCCGACGGTGACGTCACCGCGAGCCTCGACGAGACGATCGCCTTCCACAGCGACGGCACCGAGGACAACTACACCTACTCCAGCGCCTGGTTCGACGCGATCAGCGCCCCGCCCAAGCTGGGCCGCGCGGCCATCTCCCGCGGCTCGCTGGCGACCCTCGACCAACTCCCGCCGAAGCTGCAGAAGAACCCGCTGAAATTCGATGCACCGCAACTGCTCACACTGCCCGACGTCTTCCCCAACGGCTTGGCGAACAAGTACACGTTCATGCCGATCGGCGAACTCTGGTACCGCAAATCGGGCACCTACCGCGGCAAGGTCCAGAACCTGACGCAGTTCTACCACCCGCTCGACATGTTCGGAGAGTGGAACCGGGCCTACGGCTCACTGGGTTTCGGCCAATACCAGTTCGTGGTGCCCACCGACGCCGTCGAGGAGTTCAAGGCGATACTCGTCGACATCCAGCGCTCGGGGTTCTACTCGTTCCTCAACGTGTTCAAACTGTTCGGACCGGGAAACGAAGCGCCGCTGAGCTTTCCGATCCCCGGCTGGAACGTGTGCGTGGACTTCCCGATCAAACCGGGACTCAACGAGTTCCTCAACGGACTCGACAAGCGCGTCCTCCAATTCGGCGGCCGCCTCTACACCGCCAAGGATTCCCGCACCACGGCCGAAACCTTCCACGCCATGTATCCCCGCATCGACGAGTGGATCGCGGTGCGCCGCAAGGTCGATCCCGCCGGGGTCTTCGCTTCCGACATGGCTCGACGACTGGAGCTCCTCTAAATGGTGTTTGACGCCACCGGCAATCCCCAGGCCATCCTGCTGCTCGGGGGTACCTCCGAAATCGGGCTGGCCATCTGCGCGCGCTACCTGCGCAACGCAAAGGCCCGGGTGATCCTGGCCTGTATGCCGGGCGATCCGCTCCGCGAGGCTGCCGAAGCCCAGATGCGCGACGCAGGTGCCTCGGCCGTCGAGGTCATCGACTTCGACGCCATCGACACCGACAGCCATCCGGCTGTCATCGAGAAGGCCTGGGCCAGTGGCGACGTCGATGTCGCGATCGTGGCGTTCGGTCTGTTAGGCGACGCCGAAGAGCTGTGGCAGAACCAGCGCAAAGCGGTCCAGATCGCCGACATCAATTACACCGCCGCCGTGTCGGTGGGCGTGCTCGTCGGCGACAAGATGCGTGCGCAGGGGTCCGGTCAGATCATCGCGATGAGCTCCGCGGCGGGCGAACGCGTGCGGCGCTCCAACTTCGTCTACGGCTCCACCAAGGCGGGCCTCGACGGCTTCTACCTCGGCCTCGGAGAAGCCCTGCGCGAGTACGGCGTTCGCGTCCTCGTCATCCGCCCCGGCCAGGTCCGCACCCGGATGAGCGCGCACGTCAAGGAAGCGCCGCTGACCGTCGACAAGGAGTACGTCGCCGAGCTCGCGGTGACCGCCTCGGCCAAAGGCAAGGATCTGGTGTGGGCGCCCGGCGCGTTCCGCTACGTGATGATGGTGCTGCGCCACATCCCGCGCCCGATCTTCCGCAAGCTGCCCATCTGATGCCCAGCGCGCTGGCCGCGCCGGTTCGAGTGGCCGGCCAGATGGCCGTCGCGGCCCTCATCGCCGCCGCGGTCGCCGTTGTGAGCCTGACCGCGATCGCCCGCGTCGAATGGCCGGCGTACAACTCGTCCAATCAGCTGCACGCACTGACGACGGTCGGCCAGGTCGTCTGTCTGGCAGGGCTTCTCGCCGCCGGGCTGCTGTGGCGGCGCGGCCGCCGCACGCTGGCCCGCCTCGGCGCGGTGCTGTTCCTCGCCGCCTTCTCCGTGGTGACCATTGCCATGCCGCTGGGCGCCACCAAGCTGTACCTGTTCGGCATCTCGGTCGACCAGCAGTTCCGCACCGAATACCTGACCCGGCTGACGGATTCGGCGAGCCTGCACGACATGACCTACATCGGGTTGCCGCCGTTCTACCCGCCGGGCTGGTTCTGGCTCGGCGGCCGGCTCGCCGCGCTGACGGGCACACCGGCCTGGGAGATGTTCAAGCCGTGGTCGGTCGCCTCGATCACGATCGCTATCGTCCTGGCCTTCGTGCTGTGGGCGGCGATGGTCCGTTTCGAGTACGCGCTCGTGGTCAGCACCGCCACGGCCGCCGCCGCGCTCGCCTACACCCCCGCCGAGCCGTACGCCGCGATCATCACCGTGCTGCTGCCGCCGATCTTCGTGCTTGCGTGGTCGGGGCTGCGCGCGCGGGGTAACGCATACAGCGGCTGGGCGGCTGTCATCGCCGTCGGGATCTTCCTCGGCGGCGCGGCCCTGTTCTACACGCTGCTGCTGGCCTACGCGGCCTTCACGCTGACGATCATGGCGGTGCTGCTCGCCATCGCGCGGCGGCACTGGGACCCGCTGGCCCGCCTCGCCGTGATCGCGGTGATCTCCGGGGTGATCGCGCTGATCGGGTGGGGGCCGTACCTGATCGCCGCCGCCAAGGGCACGCCCGCCGACCGTGGCACCGCACAGCACTACCTACCCGTCGACGGCGCCCAGCTGTCGTTCCCGATGCTGCAGTTCACGCTGCTGGGTGCGCTGTGTCTACTGGGCACGTTCTGGCTGGTGATCCGGGCGCGCAGCTCCACGAGAGCAGGAGCACTGGCCGTCGCCGTGCTCGCCGTCTACGCGTGGTCGCTGCTGTCGATGCTGACCACGCTGGTCGGCACCACGCTGCTGTCCTTCCGGCTGCAGCCGACGCTGACCGTGCTGCTGACCGCCGCCGGCGCGTTCGGCTTCCTCGAAGCCGCACAGGCACTGGCCGCCCGGGTCAGCACCGCCAACACCCACCGCGTCGTCGCCGTGGCCACCGCGGTCGGCGCGCTGGGCGCGCTCACCTTCAGCCAGGACATCCCCGACGTGCTGCGCTCCGACATCGTCGTCGCCTACACCGACACCGACGGCGCGGGGCAGCGCGCCGACCGCCGACCGCCAGGTGCCGAGCAGTACTACCGCGAGGTCGACGCGAAGATCCAGAAGGTGACCGGCCGGCCGCGCAACGAGACCGTGGTGATGACCGCCGACTACAGCTTCCTGTCCTACTACCCCTACTACGGCTTCCAGGGCCTCACCTCTCACTACGCCAACCCGCTCGCCCAGTTCACCGAGCGGGCCGGCGCCATCGAAGGCTGGTCCATGCTGACCACAGCCGATCAGTTCATCAAGGCCCTGGACGCGTTGCCGTGGCCGCCGCCGACGGTGTTCCTGATGCGCCGCGGCGCAAACGACACCTACACACTGCGGCTGGCGTCGGACGTCTACCCCAACCAGCCCAACGTGCGGCGCTACCACGTCGCCCTCGACGACGCACTGTTCGACGATCCCCGCTTCGACGTGTCCACGATCGGGCCGTTCGTGCTGGCCATCCGTACGCCCTCTACGATCTAGCCCCGTGGCGGAGCAGCGGGCGACAAGCGGCAATCACCGCACCGCGCGCCTGATCGCGATCGTGGCCGGGCTGCTGGGCACGGTCTTGGCGATCGCCACGCCGCTGCTGCCGGTCACCCAGACCACCGCGCAGATCAACTGGCCGCAGGACGGCGTGCTCGCCAGCGTCGACGCCCCACTCATCGGTTATGTCGCCACTGACCTCGACATCACGATCCCGTGCCAGGCCGCCGCCGGGCTGGATCGGCCCGGCCGCTCGGTGCTGCTGTCGACGGTGCCCAGGCAGGCGCCCAAGGCCGTCGACCGCGGGTTGCTCATCGAACGGGTCAACAACGACCTGCTGGTGATCGTGCGCAACACCCCGGTGGTCAGCGCCCCGCTGGACCAGGTGCTCAGCCCCGCCTGCCGGGAGCTGACGTTCACCGCCCACGCCGACAAGGTCACCGGCGAGTTCGTCGGACTCACCCAGCCACCCGACTCGTCGAACGCCGGGGAACCGCTGCGCGGCGAGCGCAGCGGCTACGACTTCCGCCCGCAGATCGTGGGCGTCTTCACCGATCTGTCCGGCCCGGCCCCGCCCGGCATGCAGTTCTCGGCCACCGTCGACTCCCGCTACAGCACCTCGCCGACGGTGCTGAAGCTCGTCGCGATGATCCTCGGGGTCGCGATGACGATCGTGTCGCTGGGGGCGCTGCACGTGCTCGACAGCGCCGACGGCCGTAGGCACAAGCGATTCCTGCCGCCGCGGTGGTGGTCGCTGTCGCCGCTCGACGGGCTGCTCACCGCCGTGATGGTGTGGTGGCACTTCGTCGGCGCCAACACCGCCGACGACGGCTACATCCTGACCATGGCGCGGGTGTCGGAGAACGCCGGCTACATGGCCAACTACTACCGTTGGTTCGGCACCCCGGAGGCGCCGTTCGGCTGGTACTACGACCTGCTCGCGCTGTGGGCCCACGTCAGCACCACCAGCGTGTGGATGCGACTGCCCACGTTGCTGATGGGCCTGGCCTGCTGGTGGGTGATCAGCCGCGAGGTGATCCCCCGCCTCGGCGATGCGGTCAAGCACAGCCGGGCCGCCGCATGGACGGCC
Source organism: Mycobacterium kyogaense (assembly GCF_003254575.1). Lineage (GTDB taxonomy): Bacteria > Actinomycetota > Actinomycetes > Mycobacteriales > Mycobacteriaceae > Mycobacterium > Mycobacterium kyogaense. The sequence continues at coordinate 8,698 of NZ_QJUA01000043.1, forward strand.
GCGGGGCTCTTCCTCGCGTTCTGGTTGCCGCTGAACAACGGGCTGCGGCCCGAGCCGATCATCGCGCTCGGCATCCTGCTGACGTGGTGCTCGGTCGAGCGCGGAGTGGCCACCAGTCGCCTGCTGCCGGTCGCGATCGCCGTGATCATCGGGGCTCTGACGCTGTTCTCCGGACCCACCGGCATCGCGGCCATCGGCGCCCTGCTGGTCGCCATCGGGCCGCTGAAAACGATTGTGGCCGCGCACGTCTCGAGGTTCGGGTACTGGGCGCTGCTGGCGCCGATCGCCGCGGCCGGCACCGTGACGATCTTCCTGATCTTCCGCGACCAGACACTGGCCGCCGAACTGCAGGGCAACACCTTCCGGTCCGCGGTCGGCCCGAGCCTGGCGTGGTTCGACGAGCACATCCGCTACTCGCGGCTGTTCACCACCAGCCCCGACGGCTCGGTGGCCCGCCGGTTCGCGGTGCTGACCCTGCTGCTGGCGCTGGCCGTCTCGGTCGCCATGGCGTTGCGCAAGGGCCGCATCCCCGGTACCGCACCCGGACCCAGCCGACGCATCGTCGGCATCACGATCATCTCGTTCCTGTCCCTGATGTTCACCCCCACCAAGTGGACGCATCACTTCGGGGTGTTCGCCGGGCTGGCCGGTTGCCTCGGCGCGCTGGCCGCCGTCGCGGTCTCCGCCGCCGCGATGCGCTCGCGCCGCAACCGCACCGTGTTCGCCGCGGCCGTGCTGTTCGTCACCGCGCTGTCGTTCGCGACCGTCAACGGCTGGTGGTACGTCTCCAATTTTGGTGTGCCATGGTCGAATTCGTTCCCCGAATGGCACTTCGGCTTCACCACCATGCTGCTCGGGCTGTCGGTGCTCGCGCTGCTGGTGGCGGCGTGGCTGCACTTCTCGGGTCGCGACGGTGCTCCCGACGGCCCACCACGGCGCTGGCGGAACATGGCGCGGGCTCCGCTGGCGATCGCCACCTGGGCGCTGGTGATCTTCGAGGTGGGCTCCCTGACGCTGGCGATGACCGGCCAGTACCCGGCCTGGACAGTGGGGCGCTCCAACCTCGAGGCGCTGACCGGAAAGACCTGCGGCATGGCCGAAGACGTCATGGTCGAACAGGATCCCAACGCCGGCATCCTCACCCCCATCGACACGCCTGTCAGCATCTCGCTGGGCGCACAGCGATCAGAAGGGTTCAGCCCCAACGGGATTCCGGCCGACGTCTCCGCCGACCCGGTGATGGAACAACCCGGCTCGGACAACTTCGCCGACTCCGACAGCGGCGTGGTCACCGGCAGCGAGGCCGGTACCGAAGGCGGCACAACGGCGGCGGCGGGCATCAACGGCTCCCGCGCGCGCCTGCCCTACAACCTGGACCCGGCCCGCACCCCGGTGCTGGGCAGCTGGCGCAGCGGCACCCAGGCGCCGGCGTTCCTGCGCTCGGCCTGGTACCGCCTGCCCGCCGGCTGGAGCGACGGCGATCGCTCCGACTCGCTGCTCGTGGTGTCGGCGGCCGGCCGATTCGACCCCGACGACCTGGTGGTCCAGTGGGCGCGCGACGACGACGAAGCGGGCGGCAGCATCAGCTTCGCCGATGTCGGCGCGGCCCCCGCGTGGCGCAACCTGCGCGCGCCGCTGTCGGCCATCCCCTCCGACGCGACCCGTATCCGGCTGGTCGCGACCGACGACGATCTGAGCCCCACCCATTGGATCGCCGTCACCCCGCCCCGGATCCCCACGCTGCGCACCCTGCAGGACGTCGTCGGTTCCAGTGACCCGGTGATGCTGGACTGGCTGGTCGGGCTCGCGTTCCCGTGCCAGCGCCCGTTCGGGCATCGCAACGGCGTCATCGAGGTGCCGAAGTGGCGCATCCTGCCGGACCGCTTCGGCGCCGAGGCCAACTCCCCGGTGATGGATTACCTGGGCGGCGGGCCGCTCGGCATCACCGAGCTCCTGCTGCGCGCCACCACCGTGCCCACGTATCTGAAGTACGACTGGTCCCGCGATTGGGGCGCGCTGCAGCAGCTCACGCCGTACTACCCGGGCGCCGACGTCGCTCGCCTGGATCTCGGTTCGGCAACGCGTAGCGGATTGTGGAGCCCGGCGCCGCTGCGTCTGTCCTAGACCCGTCTACCATCGAGCCTCGTGCCTGCCCGCAGTTCCCGTCTCGTCGCGATCCTCGCGGGAGCTCTGGGACTCCTGGGCATCCTGTGCTGCGGTGTCGCACCGCTGCTTCCGGTCACCCAGCAGACCGCCACGATCATGTGGCCCCAAGGCGCCGACGCCGACGGCACCGTCAGCGACATCACCGCGCCGCTGGTCTCCGGCGCCCCCAAGTCGCTCGACGTCACGATCCCCTGCTCCGCGGTCGCGAGCCTGCCCGCCGACGGCGGGCTGGTCTTCTCGACGATCCCGCCCGGCGGCATCGACGCCGGCCGTAACGGCTTGTTCGTGCGCGCCAACGCCGACGTCGTCTACGTCGCGTTCCGCGACACCGTCGCCGCCGTCGCCCCCCGCCAGGACGTGAACCGCGGCGCCTGCAGCGAGCTGCGCCTGTGGGCCAACGTCGGCGCGGTCGGAGCCGACTTCGTCGGCATCCCCGGCGCGACGGGCACGCTGAGCGTCGACAAACGCCCGCAGGTGGCCGGAGTGTTCACCGACCTCCGCGTCCCGGTGCAATCGGGCCTCAATGCGCGCATCGACGTCGACACCCGCTTCATCACCAGCCCGACGGCACTGAAGACCCTCGTGATGGCGCTCGGCGTGGTGTGCGTGGTCGGGTCGATCATCGCGCTGGCGCTGCTCGACCGGGTGTCCGGACGACGCCCGCCGCGCGCACGTCGGCGCGTCGGCTGGGCGACCTGGGTGGGCGACCTCGGCGTCATCGGCGGGCTGCTGGTGTGGCACATCGTCGGCCCACAGTCGTCGGACGACGGCTACAACCTGACGATGGCGCGGGTGGCCGGCGAGGCCGGCTACACCGCCAACTACTACCGCTACTTCGGGGCGTCCGAGGCGCCGTTCGACTGGTATCAGAGCGTGCTGGCCCATCTGGCCTCGATCAGCGCCGCCGGGGTGTGGATGCGGCTGCCCGCCACCCTCGCCGGCATCGGCACCTGGCTGATCGTCAGCCGCTGTCTGCTGCCGCGGCTGGGCCGCCGAGTCGCGGCCAACCGGGTGGCCACGTGGACCGCCGCGGCGGTCTTCCTGGCGGCGTGGCTGCCGTTCAACAACGGGTTGCGCCCCGAACCCCTGATCGCCTTCGCGGTGGTCGCGGTGCTGATGCTGGTCGAGTGGACGCTCGGGACCCGACGACTGTGGCCGGCGGCCGTTGCGATCGTGATCGCGATGTTCTCGGTGACGCTGGCCCCACAGGGTCTGGTCGCGGTGGCGCCGCTGCTGGTCGGTGCCCGCGGGATCACCCGGATCGTCTCCGCGCGCCGCCGCACCGACGGGCTCGCCGCGACCCTGCTGCCTCTGCTCGCATCGGTGTCGCTGGTGTCGGTGATCGTGTTCCGCGACCAGACGCTGGCCACCGTCGCCGAATCGGTGCGCATCAAGTACGTCGTCGGACCGACGATCCCCTGGTACCAGGAGTTCCTGCGCTACTACTTCCTGACCGTCGAGGACAGCGTCGACGGCTCCCTGACCCGTCGCTTCGCCGTCCTGGTGCTGCTGCTGTGCGTGTTCGGGCTGATCGTGGTGCTGCTGCGCCGCGGGCGCGTACCCGGTGCCGTGAGCGGGCCGGTCTGGCGGCTGACGGGCACCACCGCGATCGGCCTGCTGCTCCTGACGCTGACACCCACCAAATGGGCCGTCCAGCTCGGTGCGTTCGCCGGGCTGGCCGGCGCACTGGGCGGGGTGACCGCGTTCGCGTTCGCCCGGGTCGGACTGCACAGCCGGCGCAACCTGGCGCTGTACGTGACCGCACTGCTGTTCGTCCTGGCCTGGGCGACGTCGGGCATCAACGGCTGGTTCTACGTCGGCAACTACGGCGTGCCGTGGTTCGACAAACAGCCGGTGATCGCCCACTTCCCGGTGACCACGATCTTCCTGGTGCTCGCCATCGCCGGCGGCCTGCTCGCCGCCTGGCTGCACTTCCGCATCGACTACGCGGGCCACACCCAGGTCGCCGACACCGGCCGCAACCGGGCGCTGGCCTCCACACCCCTGCTCGTCGTGGCGATCATCATGGTGGTCCTCGAGCTCGGCTCCATGCTGAAGGCGACCGCCGGCCGCTATCCCGTCTACACCACCGGCGCGGCCAACATCGCGGCGCTGCGCTCGGGTCTGAGCACAGACAGTTGCGCGATGGCCGACGACGTCCTCGTCGAATCCGATACGAATGCCGGGATGCTGCAACCGGTTCCGGGCCAACGCTGGGGACAGTACGGCCCGCTCGGCGGTGAGGATCCGGTCGGTTTCACCCCCAACGGCGTCAGCGACACCCTGGAGCCGGCCGAGCCGGTGGCCGCCAACCCCGGCACCGTCAACACCGACGGACCGGTCGACAAACCGAACATCGGCGTCGGCTACGCGGCAGGCACCGGCGGCGGCTACGGGCCCGAGGGCGTCAACGGTTCCCGCGTGTTCCTGCCATTCGGGCTCGACCCCAAGCGCACGCCGGTGATGGGCAGCTTCGGCGAGAACGCCGTGGCCGCCAAGGCCACCTCGGCCTGGTACCAACTGCCGCCTCGCACCCCGGACCGGCCGCTGGTCAGCGTCGCCGCGGCCGGGGCCATCTGGTACTACAACGAAGACGGCTCCTTCAACTACGGCCAGTCGCTGAAGCTGCAGTGGGGGGTGCACCGGCCCGACGGCTCCTACCAGGCGCTGAACGAGGTCCAGCCGATCGACATCTTCCAGCAGAAGGCCTGGCGCAACCTGCGATTCCCGTTGACGACGGCGCCGCCGGAAGCCAACGTCGCCCGCATCGTCGCCGACGACCCCAACCTGTCCGAGGACCAGTGGTTCGGGTTCACCCCGCCCCGGGTCCCCGTGTTGGAGACCGCCGAGCAGTTCCTCGGGTCGGACACCCCGGTGCTGATGGACATCGCCACCGCGGCGAACTTCCCGTGCCAGCGGCCGTTCGCCGAGCATCTCGGCATCGCCGAGCTGCCGCAGTACCGCATCATCCCGAACTTCAAGCAGATGGTGGTGTCGTCGAACCAGTGGCAGTCGGCCGAGTCCGGCGGACCGTTCCTGTTCATTCAGGCGCTGCTGCGGACCGCGGCGATACCGACCTACCTGCGCAATGACTGGTACCGCGATTGGGGAGCCTTGGAGCGCTACATCCGCGTCGTGCCGCGCGACGAGGCACCCGACGCCGTCGTCGAGGAAGGGTCGACACGAGTGTTCGGGTGGAGCCGGGGCGGACCGATCAGGGCCCTCCCGTGATGAACGACGTGAAGGTGGCGCGCTGGGTCGCGACGATCGCCGGGCTGCTCGGCTTCGTGCTGGCGGTGGCGACGCCGCTGCTGCCGGTCATCCAGACCACGGCGACGCTGAACTGGCCGCAGCAGGACCGGCTCGCCAATGTGACCGCGCCGCTGATCGCGCAGGCTCCGGTCTCGCTGTCGGCGTCCATTCCGTGCCCCGTGCTCTCCGGGATGCCGGCCAGGGGCGGTCTCGTTCTCGGCACCGCCCCGGCCCAGGGGCGCGACGCGGCCCTGAACGCGATGCTGGTCAACGTCACCGCGTCCCGCGTCGACGTGATCGTCCGCAACGTCGTCATCGCCAGCGTCAACCGCAACCGGGTCGGTGGCTGCGAGCGCCTCGACATCACGTCCTCACACGACGGCACGTACGCCGACTTCGTCGGCCTGACCCAGGTGTCCGGCGCGGACGCCGGGAAACCGCAGCGCACCGGCTACGCCGATCCGAACTTGCGGCCCGCCATCGTCGGCGTGTTCACCGACCTGGTCGGTCCGGCACCGCCCGGTATGCAGTTCTCGGCGACGATCGACACCCGCTACACCAGCCATCCGAGCGCCCTGAAGCTGACCGCGATGCTGCTGGCGATGGTCTCCACGGTGATTGCGCTGCTGGCCCTGTGGCGGCTGGACCGCCTCGACGGGCGCCGGATGCACCGCGTGATCCCGACGCGCTGGCGGACGTTCAGCGTGGTCGACATCGTCGTCGTGGGCGGCTTCCTGCTCTGGTACGTGATCGGCGCCGGCTCCAGCGACGACGGCTATCAGATGCAGATGGCCCGCACCGCCGATCACGCCGGCTACATGGCCAACTACTTCCGCTGGTTCGGCAGCCCGGAGGACCCGTTCGGCTGGTACTACAACGTGCTCGCGCTGATGACCCACGTCAGCGACGCCAGCTTGTGGATCCGCCTGCCCGATCTGATCTGCTCGCTGATCTGCTGGCTGCTGCTCTCCCGCGAGGTGCTGCCCAGGCTCGGCCCCGCGGTGTCGTCCAGTCGGGCCGCGATGTGGGCCGCCGGCCTGGTGCTGCTGGCCGCGTGGATGCCGTTCAACAACGGTCTGCGCCCCGAAGGGCAGATCGCCACCGGCGCCCTGGTCACCTACGTACTCATCGAACGGGCCATCACCTCCGGCCGGCTCACCCCGGCCGCGCTGGCCACCCTCACCGCGGCGTTCACGCTCGGCATCCAGCCGACCGGACTGATCGCGGTCGCCGCCCTGATCGCCGGCGGCCGTCCCATCCTGCGCATCGTGATGCGCCGTCGCGCGCTGGTCGGCATCTTGCCGCTGATCGCGCCGCTGCTGGCCGCGGGCACGGTGATCCTGACCGTGGTGTTCGCCGACCAGACCATCGCCACGGTGTTGGAGGCCACCAAGATCCGCACCGCGATCGGCCCGAGCCAGGAGTGGTACACCGAGAACCTGCGGTACTACTACCTGGTCCTGCCGACCACCGATGGCGCCATCGAACGCCGGGTGGCGTTCCTGTTCACCGCCATGTGCCTGTTCCCGTCGCTGTTCGTCATGCTGCGGCGCAAGCGCGTTCCGGGCGTGGCCCGCGGCCCGGCCTGGCGGCTGATGGGCGTGATCTTCGCGACGATCTTCTTCTTGATGTTCACCCCGACCAAGTGGATCCATCACTTCGGGTTGTTCGCCGCTGTGGGCGGCGCGATGGCAGCGCTGGCCACGGTCATCGTGTCACCGGTGGTGCTGCGTTCGGCACGCAACCGGATGACGTTCCTGTCGCTGGTGTTCTTCGTGCTGGCGCTGTGCTTCGCCTCCACCAACGGGTGGTGGTATGTCTCCAATTTCGGTGTGCCGTTCAACAACTCGGTGCCCAAGATCGGCGGCGTGAGCATCAGCACGATGTTCTTCGCGCTCTTCGCACTCGCCGCGCTGTGCGCGTTCTGGCTGCACCTGAGACCGCGGCGGGAACCACGGGTGGTCCGCCTGCTGACCACCGCGCCGATCCCGATCGCCGCGGCGCTGATGGTCGTGGTGTCGATCGCCTCGATGGCCATCGGCGTGATCCGCCAGTACCCGACCTACTCCAACGGCTGGGCCAACGTACGCGGGTTGGCCGGCGGCTGCGGGCTGGCGGACGACGTTCTGGTGGAACCGGATTCGAATGCCGGCTTCCTATCCCCGTTGCCGGGCGACTACGGCCCGCTGGGACCGTTGGGCGGTGCGACGCCGACCGGCTTCTCCCCCAACGGCGTTCCGGAGAAGATCATCGCCGAGGCGATCCGGCTCAACAATCCACAGCCCGGCACCGACTACGACTGGAATCGACCGGTCAAGCTGTCCCGGCCCGGGGTGAACGGATCCACAGTTCCGTTGCCTTACGGTCTCGACCCGGCCCGGGTGCCGGTGGCCGGATCGTATTCGACTGCAGCACAACAGGAAAGCCGCCTCACCTCAGCGTGGTATGCGCTTCCCGCACCTGATGACGCGCATCCGCTGGTCGTCGTCACCGCGTCGGGCACCATCGCCGGGATGAGCGTCGCCAACGGCGAAACATCCGGTCAGGCGGTCGAATTGGAGTACGCCACCAAGGGTCCCGACGGCGCACCCGTGCCGGCGGGGCGCGTGCGCCCCTACGACATCGGCCCCACACCGTCATGGCGCAACCTGCGCTACCCGCGCCCGGAGATCCCCGCCGATGCCGTTGCCGTCCGGGTGGTCGCCGAAGACCTGTCGCTGGGCCAGGGCGACTGGGTGGCGGTCACGCCCCCGCGCGTACCGGAGGTGCGCTCGGTGCAGGAGTACATCGGCTCCACCCAGCCGGTGCTGATGGACTGGGCGGTCGGGCTGGTGTTCCCGTGCCAGCAACCGATGCTGCACGCCAACGGCGTCACCGACATCCCGAAGTTCCGGATCTCCCCGGATTACTTCGCCAAGCTGCAGAGCACCGACACGTGGCAGGACGGCAAGAACGGTGGCCTGCTGGGCATCACCGATCTCCTCCTGCGGGCCTCGGTGATGTCGACCTACCTGTCGCACGACTGGGGCCAGGACTGGGGTTCGCTGCGCCGGTTCGACACCATCGTCGATGCGCAGCCGGCGCAGATCGATCTCGGCGAGGCCACCCACTCCGGGCTGTTCTCACCCGGGCCGATGCGTTTCGAGCCGTGACCGACCGCGTCGCGCTCGGCCGGGCGACGCTGACCCGCGTCGTCGAGCTGCGGGTCCAGATGCGCACCGATCTGTTCGGCCAGACCCCCGCCCAGGCGTGGAGCGACAACGCCGACCTGCTCGAGCCGTCGTTCTGGGACCGGGCGGCCGATCAATGGAAAATCGCCATGCAGACCTGGGTGCTGCAGGTCGACGGCATGACCGTGCTGATCGACACCGGCGTCGGCAACGATCGCCACCGGCCGCACTTCCCGCCGCTGCACCAGTTGAGCACCGGATACCTCGACGCACTCGCCGATGCCGGCGTGGCACCGGAGTCCGTCGACGTCGTGGTCAACACCCACCTGCACACCGATCACGTCGGCTGGAACACCCGCCTCGTCGACGGGGCCTGGGTGCCGACGTTCCCCAATGCGCGCTATCTGATGCCCGACGCCGATTACCGTCACTTCTCCCCCGACGGCGACAGCACCAATGAGAGCATGCGAATCGTGTTCGCCGACAGCGTGTTACCTGTGGCCGATCAGACCGAGCTCTACTCCGGCGACCATCAGCTCAGCGACTCGCTGTGGTTGCGGCCCGCGGGCGGTCACACGCCGGGTTCGTCGGTGGTGTGGCTGGACGCCGGTGTACCCGCCGTGTTCGTCGGCGACCTGACCCACTGTCCGATCCAACTGGTTCGCCCGGACGATCCGTGCGCGTTCGACGAGGACCCCGCCGCCGCGGCGCACACCCGCCACCGCGTGCTGACCGAGGCGGCGCGGCGCGGCGCGACGGTGGTGCCCGCGCACTATCCCGGCCGGGGCGGGGCACGAATCTCAGCCCGCGAGAACGGATTCGCCGTCGACGAGTGGCTGGGGCTCTCAGGAATCTAGCTCGTCGGCTCGGTCGTATCATTCGCGGCGGGGTCGGCGTTCTCCCGCGCGATGTCGCCCTGGCAGTCCGCCTGAGACCGATTCGTCTGCTGCACGCACACCTGCACCGGGACGTCGCCGGTGCCCGTCGGCTTCGCGATGTCCGACGAATACAGCGACCACAGCTGCTGATCCGACCCACTCACCTTCGCGCAGTAGGCCTGCGCCTTCTGCTCGGTGATCCCGGCCGCGCCCAACGTCCCACAATCGGCGCCCACCACCACCACGGGCACCGCCACCGTGTCCGTCTTCGCCGGCTCGTCGTGCAGCACCACGAACAACGTCGCGGCGACCGCCACCAGGGCCAGCACCAGCGCCACCACCGCCAGGTTGCGGCCGCGTGAACGAGCAGCAGCCCGATCCGGTTTCGCGTGGCGCGGTCCGGCCGCTGCGGCCTGCGCCGGCATCGTCGCGTGCGGATCGACCCCGAGCGCCGGCGCCACCATGCCCGTCCGGTTGGCCAGTGCCCTCGCGAAGTCGATGCAGCGCTCGAACCGGTCGGCCGGCGACTTGGCCAGCCCCTTCTCCAGCGCCCCGCCCAGCCCCGACAGATCGGGCCGCGCCTGCGCGATCGAGGGCGGCCGCGCCGACAGGTGCGAGCTGATGACGATCGCCGGGTTCGAATGCTGGAACGGCGGCGACCCCGTGAGCAGCTGGTAGGCCGTCGCCGCCAGCGCGTACTGATCGGCACGGCCGTCGATGTCCTTGTCGGCGGTGAGCTGCTCGGGCGCCGAATAGGCGACCGTGCCGACCGTCATGTCCGTGCCGGTGAGCGCGCTGACCTCGCCGACGCGGCGGGCGATACCGAAGTCCGCCAACAGGATTCGCTCGTCATCGGTGTCCGGGTCGGCGATCAGGATGTTGGCCGGTTTGACGTCGCGGTGCAGCAGACCGCGGGCATGCGCGTAGTCGAGCGCCTCCCCCACCGCGGTGACGATGCGCACCACCAGATCGGGCGGCATGCCGTCGGGGTAGCGCTCGGCGAGCAGCCGCGCCGCGTCGGTGCCCTCGACGTGATCCATCGACAACCACAGCCGGCCGTCGAAGTCCCCGCGGTCGTGGACCGACACGATGTGCGGATGCCACAGCGTGGCCGCGATGTCGGCCTCCCGGTTGAACCGCTCCCGGTACTCGATGTCAGCGCAGACCGTGGCGGAGAGCACCTTGAGCGCATCGTTTCGGGGCAGCCGTGGATGACGCGCCAGGTACACCTCACCCATGCCCCCCGAGCCCAGCAGCCGCATGACCGTGTAGCCCGCGATCACGTCTCCATCGGTCAGCGGCATCGCCCGACCCCTACGGTGCGCTGAGGTACGGGAAGTCGGGCAGGAAATCCCCGCCCGGCGCGAAGTCAGTCATCGTCGTGCGGCCGTTGGTCAAGAACCGCGAGCGGTAGTCGGCGACGTCGTCGCGCAGCCCGCGCCCGTTCGGATACCCGGCGGGCTTGCTCGGGTTGTAGGTCAACACGTCCGGCAGCGTGCCCTCGGTGGCGATCGCATCGATGGCCTCGGCGCGGGTGTAGCCGCCGGTCTCGGCCAACACATCGATGAGGTGCCCCATCCACCGGCCCTGATCCCGGTTGGGTTCGTCGGCGTTGAACTCGGCGAGTTCCTCGTCGTCGGGGAAGAGTCCGCTCACCCACGGATGGCCGACCCGGTCGACATGGCGCCACGTGCCGTCGGTGTTCACACTGCACCGCGCCCAGATGCGGACGTCCGGCGCGGCGCCCAGATAGGCCGTCGGCAATTCCACCGCCATGGCGATGACCTTCGAGTCGGGGAACGCAGCGTCGGTGCGCGCCCCGGCGAAGAACGAGAACGATCCCGACCGCGACCGCCACAGATGCGGCTCGTCTTCGAAGGACACGTCGAGCCCGCCGAAGATCTCCGACCCCACCGCGGCGTCGACGCGTGCCTCGGCCTGCAGAGCCAGCCGCACATCGACCTTCTGGCGCCCGTTCACCGGTTCACTGAAGGTGAAGTTGAACACGATGTCGTTGCGCAGGTCACCGTCGTTGTCGATCGCGATGCGGTACACCGCGTCGGGATGCATCGCATCCGCGTTCGGGTTCGCGGTCAGGATCAGCGCGGTGCGCCCCGGATCGTGCGGGGACGGGAACACGTACAGATCGCACAGGTCCAGGCGTGGATCGCCCAGGGGGGCACCCCGACGCAGCCCGGTGAAGTCAGTCGACACAGGCTCTATCCAACCCCACCACTGATCTAGATGGGCGTCAGGCCGTGTTTGCGCAGCACCTTCGGGAACGGTTGCTTGTCGCGCAGCAGCTTCAGCGACTTGCGCAGCAGCAGCCGCGTCTCGTGCGGTTCGATGACACCGTCGATGTATCCGCGTTCGGCCGCGATCCACGGAGTCGCCATGTTGAGGTTGTAGCCCTCGATGAAGTCCTTGCGGATCTTCTGCACCTCGGGCGCGGTCGGATCCGGGAACCGCTTCACCAGCAGCTGGGCCGCACCCTCGGCGCCGATCACCGCGATGCGCGCCGTCGGCCACGCGAAGTTCAGATCCGCCGAGAGCTGCTTGGACCCCATCACCGCGTAGCCGCCGCCGTAGGCCTTGCGGACCACGATGGTGACCTTCGGGACATCGGCCTCGACGATCGCGTTGAAGAAGCGACCGCCACGCTTAATGATGCCGTTCTTCTCCTCCTCGACACCGGGCATCGCGCCCGGGGTGTCGACGACGAACACCAGCGGCAGGTTGAACGAGTCGCAGAACCGGATGAAGCTCGATGCCTTGTCCGACGCCTCGCTGTCCACGGCGCCGGACAGCACCATCGGCTGATTGGCGATGACCCCGACCGGCCGCCCGTCGACCCGGGCGAACGCCGTGATCATCGCCCGGCCACGCTGGTCGGCGACCTCGAAAACGTCGCCGTCGTCGAAGATCCGCAGCAGGATCTCCATCATGTCGTAGGCCTGGTTGTCCGAGTCAGGCACGATCGTGTCGAGCTCGAGATCGTGCGGCGTGATCTCCGGCTCCAGCCCGGGGTTGACGATCGGCGCGTCGTCGAAGTGGTTGGCGGGCAGGAAGCTCAGGTAGTCGCGCACGTACTGATACGCGGCCGCCTCCGACTCGACGACCTTGTGGATGTTGCCGCGCTGCGCCTGGACGTCGGCGCCGCCGAGCTCGTCGAACGTGACGTCCTCACCGGTGACGTCCTTGATGACGTCGGGGCCGGTGATGAACATGTAGCCCTGGTCGCGCACCGCGACGATCAGGTCCGTCTGGATCGGCGAGTACACCGCACCGCCGGCACACTTACCGAAGATCAGCGAGATCTCGGGCACCAGCCCGCGCAGCATCTCGTGGCGGCGGCCCAGCTCGGCGTACCACGCCAGCGATGTCACCGCGTCCTGGATGCGCGCGCCGGCCGAGTCGTTGATGCCGATGATCGGGCAACCGACCATGGCCACCCACTCCATCAGCCGGGCGACCTTGCGGCCGAACATCTCTCCGACCGAACCCTGGAAGACGGTCTGATCGTGGCTGAACACACCCACCGGGCGACCGTTGATGGTGCCGTGCCCGGTGACCACACCGTCGCCGTACAGCGCGTCGGGATCACCGGGGGTCTTCGCCAGTGCGCCGATCTCGAGGAAGCTGCCCGGATCGAGAAGCTCGTGGATGCGTTCCCGGGCGCTCGGGATGCCCTTCTTCGCCCGCTTCGCGACGGCTTTCTCGCCGCCCGGCTCCTTGGCGAGCTCCAGCTTCTCCCGAAGCTCGGTCAGCAGTTCCGCCGTCGTTTTCGTGGTCACTTGCTCTCGCTCTCGATCACGGTGATCGCCTCACTCAGGTGAGCCCCGACCTTGGCAATGTACGGCTCGTCGATGACCTGGATGTGCTCGCCCCCGACCGGCACCACTTCGAGATCCTCGACGAACTCGCCCCACCCGCCGTCGGGCTGACGGACGGCGTAGCGCGGCTCGAAGAAGATCGCGTCATCGTGGTAGCGATCGGCCATGTACAGCGTGACGTGACCGTCGTAGGGCTGGATCTCGGCGGTCTCGAGCAGCCGGTTGTCCAGGTACGACGTCCGCTGGTGCTCGATGATGCCGCCCGGGATCTCCACCCCGGCCTGCTGCACCGCGTCGAGCACGTAGCGGACCTGCCCGTCGTCGTCGAGCGCCTCGAGCTCCTCGTACGGGATCTCGGGGATCTCGACGTTGAAGGTGCGCTGCGCGAACAACGCGTAGCGATCCCAGCGGGCGCGGGTCTCCTCCTTGGTCTGCGGGATCTCCTCGCCCGGCCGGACCATGTCGATCAGCCCGACGAAGCGCACGTCGGCGCCGGACTGCTTGAGCCCGATAGCGCAGGCATAGGCCAGAGCCCCACCCAGCGACCAGCCGACCAAGATGTAGGGGCCGTCGCCCTGGATCTCCCGCAGCTTCGGCAGGTACTCGGCGGCCCGCTCCTCGACCGAACCCTCGACGCGCTCGAACCCGTACATCGGGGTGTCCGGCGGCAACCGCTTGAGCAGCGGCTCGTACACCACCGTCGACCCGCCCGCCGGATGGAACACGAACACCGGGATGCGCGTCGACCCCTCGGGCCGGGCCCGGATCGTGCGGACGAACCCGTCGACCTCACCGGCGTCCATCAGATCGCGCACGACGGTGGACAGGTCCTGGATGGTGCCGGCGGCCTTGACCTGCTCGGCGGTCACCTCTCCGTCGGCGCGCTCGGAGAGCCGCTCGGCCAGCTTCTGCGCGGTGGCGTCGTCGATCGACGGCAGGTCGTTGAAGATGCCGCCCGGCGACTTCCCGGTGACGATCGCCCACGTCGCGAACGTGACGCGTTCGGCGGCGTCACGCGGCGGCACGTCTGCGCCGAGCGCCTCGGTGACCGCTTCCTGCGTCAGCACCTTCGCGGCGAGGCTCGCGGCGCTGGGCTTGTCGGCGCTCGGGGCGCTCGGACCGGACGGATCGGTCGGCGGGGGCGGGATGCCCGGGCCTGACGGGTCGGTCGGCGGAGCGGGGACCGCGACATCAGACAGCGGAGCGGGGACTGTCAGGTCCTGCTGGGCCTCGACGCTGTCGGTCGCGATCTGCGTCGCGTCCTGCTCTGCCGGTGCCGCAATGGGGTGACCCGCCTCGGCGAGCTTGGCCTCGAGTTCGGCGACCGTGCTCGCCCCGCCCATCATCTCGGCCTGCTCGGCCGCGATCTCCTCCGCCGTCTTGCCCTTCTGGGCCTCGGCGAGCTGGTCCACCTCGTCGCGGTGCTCGATCGCGTAGGCGATCAGCTTCTCCACCGCGTACAGGTTGGCGTCGCGCACCGCGGTCAGCTGGATCGGCGGCAGGTCGAAGTCGTATTCCACGCGGTTCTTGATGCGCACCGCCATCAACGAGTCCAGGCCCAGCTCGATCAGCGGCACCTCCCACGGCAGGTCCTCGGGCTCGTACCCCATCGCCGAGCCCACGATCGTGCCGAGCCGCTCACCGATGGTCTCGCCGGACTCCGGGGACCACTTGGCGAAGCTCGCACCGAGGTTGGCCCCGGCAGTGAGGTTGTCGGCCTCGAACCCCGGTGTCTCTTCGGGCTCCTCGACCGGCGCCGCGACAGCCACTTCGGCGACGGTGCCCGCACCCACGGCCGTCGGCAGCGCGGTCTGCGCACCGTTACGGCTGACGATCGCGTCGTAGACCAGGGTGAACGACTCGTCGATCCGCGCATGCACCTGCACGCTCGCCCCGCCAGGATGGCGGGTCAGCGTGGTGACCAGACGCGAGCCCTCCGCAGGGACCGCGCGCTGCTCGGAGGCAACCAGCTTGGCATCCGGAAGGACCATCGCCGCAGCACTTTTCACCAGCGCGGCCAGGTCAGCCTCGGCACGTGGCGAGAACTCCCACACGTGCCGACCGTCGGGCGTCGCCACATGGCTGCCCGGCATCACCGACGAGCTGTCGCCGGTGAAGTGCGCATCCAGCCAGTGCGGCTTGCGCCTGAACCGGGTGGGCGGGATGTTCGCGAAGTCCAGCGACCCGGCCAGCCCGCGTGACGTCCGCGGGAACAGGGTGCGGAAGTCGAGGTCGTGGCCGTGCACGAACAGGTGCGCCATGGCCGTGGTCATCGAGTCGACCTCGTCCTGCTTGCGCGCCAGCGTCGGAATCAGCTGCGCGTCATGCAATCCCGCGTCCGCAGTGGTGAGACCGGCCTGCATCAGCGCGACCGGGTTCGGCGCCAACTCCAGGAACGTGGTGTGCCCGTTGTCGACGGCGTTGCGGATGCCGTGGGTGAAGTAGACGCTGTGCCGCAGCCCCTTCTTCCAGTAGTCCACGTCATGGATCGGGTCGGCGCCGGCACGAATGAGGTTGCCCTCGTGCACCGTCGAGTAGTAGGCGACCTGCAGCGGATGCGGTTCGATGCCTTGCAGTTCCGCGGCCAACTCGCCGAGCAGCGGATCCATCTGCGAGGTGTGGCTGGCGCCCTTGGTCTGGAACTTGCGGGCGAACTTGCCCTCCGATTCGGCGCGGGCGATGATCGCGTCCACCTCGTCGGGCGGCCCGCCGATCACCGTCTGCGTCGGCGCGGCGTACACGCAGACCTCGAGGTTCTTGAAGTCCGAAAACACCGTCTCGATCTCGTCGGCCGAGTACTCCACCAGCGCCATCAGCCGGATGTACTCGCCGAACAGCATCGCCTCGCCCTCACCCATCAGGTGGCTGCGCGAGCAGATGGTACGGGTCGCGTCCTCCAGCGAGAGGCCGCCGGCGAAGTAGGCCGCGGCCGCCTCGCCCAGCGACTGGCCCACCAGCGCACCGGGTTTCGCGCCGTGCGACTTGAGGAGCTCACCGAGCGCGATCTGGAGCGCGAAGATGGCCAGCTGCACCTTCTCGATGGGCAGCTCGGTGGTCTCGTCGGTGTAGTCGATCGCGTCGTCGAGAATCAGCTCCAGGATGGAGAAGCCGCGCTCGTCTTGAATGAGGCTGTCGACCTTGTTGATCCACTCGGCGAACGTCTCGTCGCGCAGATAGAGGCTCTTGCCCATCTTCCGGTGCTGGGCACCGAATCCGGCGAGCACCCACACCGGCCCGTTCGTGACCGGGCCGTCGGCACTGATGACGAGCGGGGTGGGCTTGCCGTCGGCGATGGCGCGCAGACCCTTGATCGCCTCGTCGTGATCGTGGGCCAGCACCACCGCGCGTGAGCGGCCGTGGTTGCGCCGCGACAGCGAGCGGCCGATCGACTCCAGCGACGACGCGCGCCCCTCGGGGCTGTCGATCCAGTCCGCCAGCTCGGCGGCGGCAGCCTTCTTGCGTGACGTCAGGAAGCCCGAGACTGCCAGCGGGACAATGGGTGTCGGGGGATTCTCGGCATCCGCGGCGGCCTGCTGCTCACGGGCGATCTCGAGCAGCCGCAGCGCCTCGTCCGTCAGACCCGGCAGCTCGTACTCACCCTCGGCGGTCGCCGCCGGGGTGTCCAGCGCGTCGTCGTCATCGTCGTCGAGGAATTCGCCGTACTCGTCCATCCGAACGCCGCCCACGTACACGGCTTTGGCGTCGTCGTTGGCGGGCGTCACGACCGCGACGTCGGCTTCGAGAGCAGGTTCGACCAGATCGCTGGCCAGCACCTCGCGCACCACCAGGTGGGCGTTGGCGCCGCCGAAACCGAAACCGGACACACCGGCGATGGCCCGGCCGCTGTAGCGCGGCCAATCGGTCGCCGTGTCGGCCACCTTGAGGTGTTCGCCCTCGAAGTCGATGTAGGGGTTGGGGCCGGCATAGTTGATCGACGGCGGAATCTTGTTGTTGCGCAACGCCAACGCCACCTTGGCCAGGCTCGCCGCGCCGGCGGCCGACTCCAGGTGCCCCACATTGGATTTCACCGCACCCAGCAGGGCCGGCTTGTCGGCGGCACGACCGCGGCCGATGACGCGGCCCAGCGCGTCGGCCTCGATCGGATCGCCGAGGATGGTGCCGGTGCCGTGCGCCTCGACGTAGTCGACGGAGCGCGGGTCGATACCCGCGTCCTTGTAGGCCCTGCGCAGCACGGCTTCCTGGGCGTCGGGATTCGGCGCCAGCATGCCGTTGGAGCGGCCGTCGTGGTTGACCGCACCACCGGCGATCACGGCGAGGATGTCGTCCCCGTCGCGGCGCGCATCCTCGAGGCGCTTGAGCACGATCATGCCGCCGCCCTCGGAGCGGGCGTATCCGTCGGCGTCGGCGGAGAACGACTTGATCCGGCCGTCGGAGGCGAGCACGCCGCCGACCTCGTCGAAGCCGAGCGTGACCAGCGGGGTGATCAGGGCGTTGACCCCACCGGCGAGAACGACGTCGGCATCCCCGGCGCGCAGCGCCTTCATGCCCTCGTGCACGGCCACCAGCGCCGACGAGCAGGCCGTGTCGATGGCCATCGACGGGCCGCGGAAATCGAAGAAGTAGGACACCCGGTTGGCGATCACCGCACTCGAGTTACCGGTGATGGCATAGGGATGAGCGACGGTGGGGTCGGCGACCGACATGAACATGTAGTCGTTGACCGAGCTGCCGACGAACACGCCGACATTGCCGCCACGCAGGCTCGACGCGGGAATCCTGGCGTGCTCCAACGCTTCCCATGTCAGCTCGAGCGCCATCCGCTGCTGCGGGTCGATGTTGTCGGCTTCCATCTTCGACAGCGCGAAGAACTCGGCGTCGAAGCCCTTGATGTCGGACAGGTAGCCGCCCCGGGTGCGGGCCTTGGCCACCCGCTCGGCGATACGCGGCTCCGACAGGAACTCCGACCACCGCCCCTCGGGCAGATCGGTGATCGCGTCGCGGCCCTCGAGCAGCGCTTCCCACGTCTGGTCGGGGGTGTTCATGTCCCCGGGGAAGCGGGTGCCGACACCGACGATCGCGATGTTGAGTCGGCCCTCGTCCCCGTGGCGTGACCAGTCCTCGGCGTCCAGGGCGGCCAGATCCTCTTCGGGCTCACCCTCGATGATCACCGTCGCCAGCGACTCGATCGTCGGATGCCGGAACGCCACCGTCGCGGTCAGCGTCACGCCGGTCAGGTCCTCGATGTCGCTGGCCATGGCCACCGCGTCACGCGAGGACAGACCCAGCTCGACCATCGGCGTCGACTCGCTGATGGAGTCCGGCGACTGCCCGGTGGCATTGCCGATCCAGTTGCGCAGCCACTCCCGCATCTCGTTCACGGTCATGTCGGGTACGCGCGGATTGTTCTGCGGCTCAGCCATGTTCACTACCTCACGATCGGCAGGCAGCCGAGGGCCGCCTGTGCCGTTGCTGTTGGTGGACGTCAGTCCGTTTCATCGGGGAAGGCGTTGGCCACCTTGCCGCTGCGCAGGCTGCCGTCCAGGTATGCCGAGCGGCAGGCGCGGCGGCCGATCTTGCCGCTCGACGTACGCGGGATCGCGCCGGCGGGAGTAAGCAGCACGTCGCGCACCGTCACACCGTGGCGCACCGCGATCGCCGCGCGGATGTCGTCGGCGATCGGCCCCATGTCCAGCTTGTGGGCGCCCGGTGCGCGCTCGCCGACGATGACGAGCTGCTCGGACGTGTCACTCGGGTCCCGCTTGAGACCCGAATGCGCATCGGCGAACACCTCGTCGGGCAACTGGTTGGCCGGCACGGAGAACGCGGCGACGAACCCGGTGCGCAGCGCCTTGGTCGACTCCTGTGCGGAGTACTCCAGGTCCTGCGGATAGTGGTTGCGGCCGTCGATGATGACGAGGTCCTTGGTGCGGCCGGTGATGAAGAGCTCGCCGTCGTGGTAGGCGCCGAGGTCTCCGGTGCGCACCCACGTCGCGTCGTCGGTGGCGCCCTGGGCGTGCGACGGCTCGGTGCGTGACTTCAAGATGTTGTGGAACGTCGCGGTGGTCTCGTCGGGCTTGCCCCAGTAGCCGGTGCCCATGTTCTGGCCGCTGATCCAGACCTCCCCGATCTGGCCGTCGGGCAGCTCACTGGCGGTGTCTGCGTCGACGATGACCGCCCACTCCGCGACACCGATCTTGCCGGCGCCGGCCTGCGCGACCGCCTTGGGAGAGTCGGCGGGCACCTCGACGAAGCGGTGCTTGTTGAGCTCGTCGCGGTCCACGTGGATGATCCGGGGCTCGGCGTTCATCGGTGTGGTCGAGACGAACAGCGTGGCCTCGGCCAGGCCGTAGGACGGCTTGATGGCCTGCGGCTTGAAGCCGAAGGGGCCGAACGCCTCGTTGAACCGGTTGACCGTGGCCGCCGAGATCGGCTCGCTGCCGTTGAGGATGCACTTGATGTTCGACATGTCGATGGGCTCTTCGCCCTCTTTGGGCACACCACGCGCGGCCGCGTGATCGAACGCGAAGTTCGGCGCCACCGAGATGGTGCCCCCGGTGTCACCTTCCTTGCGCGCCATCTCCCGGATCCACCGACCGGGTCGGCGGACGAACGCGGCAGGCGTCATGAAGGTGATGTAGTGCCCGAGCATCGGCGACAACAGCACGGTGATCAGGCCCATGTCGTGGAAGAACGGCAGCCAGGAGACGCCCCGGTCGCCCTCCTGCCCGTCGAGCGCCTCGATGACCTGGACCACGTTCGTGGCCAGGTTGAGGTGGGTGATCTGCACACCGGTCGGGATGCGGGTCGAGCCGGACGTGTACTGCAGGTAGGCGATCGTGTCGTGCTGGACATCGACCGGTTCCCACGTCGAGCCGACCTCGGTGGGCACCGCGTCGACGGCGATGACGCGCGGACGCTGGTTCGCCGGCCGGGTGCGGAAGAACTTGCGGACGCCCTCTGCGGCCGCGGTCGTCGTCAAGACCGCCGACGGCGAGCAGTCGTCGAGCACGGCGTGCAGCCGGCCGACGTGGCCGGGCTCGTTGGGGTCGAACAGCGGCACGGCGATCCGGCCGGCGTAGAGCGTGCCGAAGAACGCCACCAGGTAGTCCAGGTTCTGCGGGCACAGGATCGCGATGCGGTCACCGGGCTGGGTGACCTGCTGCAGGCGGGCGCCAATGGCGCGGTTGCGGGCGCCGAAGTCGGCCCACTTGAGGTCGCGGTACACCCCGTCACGCTCGGTCGAAAAATCCACGAACCGGTACGCCAGCTTGTCGCCGCGCACCTTGGCCCATCGCTCGACGTGCTTGACCAGGTTGCCGCTGTCCGGGAACTTGATCAGCCCGTCTTTGATGAACGGGTTGTGGAACGCCATCTCAACTCCAATCACATGGGATGAATCCCAAACCCCGAAATCGTACCGGGGTGACGGCCCCCCGCCCCTGAGCCGCCATCCGCGTCCTCGGAGAACGTGCTCTCCGAGCGTGTCTTAGATTTCCCTTAATGTTAGGCGACGCCCTGACTGCCGCCAAATTTTCGCGGTCACGTGTCAGCCATGTTTCGGCTGCGGAGCGTTATCGATCAGCTGCCGCGTCCAGTTCAGCGTCCAATCGGTGGCCGGCTGGCCGTCGATGTTCCAGAACTGCGGAGTGGCGTACATCGCATGGACGGGCTGTCCGGCCCCGCCGCTGAGCACCTCGAGCGTCTTCGGCAACTGCGTGATGTTGAACGCCGACGACGGCGCCGCACAGATCAGATCGCCGCGCGCGCAGATCTCGTTGGTGCGGTCGTTGAGCGCGCCGAAACCGCCCGGCCGCGGACCCGTCATCGTCAGACCCAGCGCGGAGAGCGTCGGCACCTCGTTCAACGTGATCTCCGCACCCTGGCCGTCCGGGTTGGGCCCGATGTCCTGGCCGACGCCGTCCTGGCGGCGGCCGTCGGCGACCAGGGTCACGCCGAGCACCAGATCCTGGTCCACCGGGCCCCGGCCGTTGCCGATGTCGCTGGCGATGTCCCCGGCGATCACCGCGCCCTGGGAGAACCCGATCAGCACGTAGCTGGTGAGCGGGCACCGGTTGTTCATGTCCGTCATGGCCTGCACGGCCGCCCGGGTGCCCTCGGTCCGGCTGTCGTTGTAGGACATCTGCTGATCGGCCGACAGCGGATTGTGGAACTGGGCTGTGTACGGAACCGTGAACACCTCGACCCGATCGTTCCCGAACTCGGCCCGGATCGGATTCGTGACGCGCAGCAGCAGCGCCGCCGGGAACTGCACGGGATTGAACGGATCGAGCGCCCGCGACGACTCCCATGTGCCGGGGATCGAAATCAGCTGGACGTCGGGGCAGCTCGCGTCCTGGAACTCCGGCCGCGGCTTGCTGGGCGCACCCGGCGACCCGGACGGCATCCCCGTCGGAGGCAGCGCGGTCGGCGGAATCGCCGTCGAGCCACCGTCGGGCCGCCGCAGCACGACGATCACGACGGCGACGATCAGCACGACGACGAGGCCCACCGCGCCGGCGGCGAACAGCGCCAGAAGGCGGTGGCGTTTACGCCGATTGGTCTTGGCCATGGGTTCGGGAGCTCCTAGCAGAGTTGATCGGTGGCGATGCGAATGTAGTCGGCGGTCTCGGCGTGCAGATGACTCGCCGACGGCGGCGCGCCGCCGGAGCTCATGACACCTTCGGAGGTCGGCTCGCTCGCGTCATTGCGGACCAGCGGCGCGACGAAGTCCCACACCGCCTGATCGGTCTGCCTGGCCGCGCGGGCCTGACACACGTACGAGCCGATGCTCAGGGCCGCGAGATCGCTGGACGGCGCCACCCCCGCGGAGCGCAGCGCGTCGAGATAGGCCCGTTCGCGGGGGGTGACCACCAGCGCGTTGGACGTGTTATCCGGCGCGGGCTGCCCGGGCAACTGCGCGCCGCCCTGCCCGTGCACGGGCGACGGCTCGATTTCCGAAGCGGGCCCGGCGACCATCTCGTCGGCGGCCCCGCAACCGGCCAGCCAGGACGAGGCGACCAGCACACACCCCGCCACACCTGCACCCGCCAACGCGGACCGTGACCTGTGATGCACGGTCTCCAACGTACCGGGGCTCCCGACCAGCGCCTGCCGGCGCTCGCCTACCGGATCGTGGTGGCGAGCTCTCCGCTCATCGCCCCCAGCTGCGCGCTCCACGTTCCCCAGTCATGGGTGCCACCGGCCGGGAAGTCGAAGTGGCCGTTACCGCCGCCGACGGAGCGGTAGTGCTGATAAAACGCGCGATTGCTGCCCTGGGCCTGGTCGCAGTAGCCGATCATCGCCGGCACGTCGGTGCAGGTGGTGGTCGACGGGCTGAAGACCCACAGGCGCGTGTTGTTGTCGGCCAGCAGCTGCACGTGGACGTCGGGGTCGTGCCACTTCCACCGGCCCAGCTGTGGCAGGCCCCACATGTTGCGGGTGTCGACGCCGCCGAATTGCGCCAGCCCCGCGGTGATCGCGCCGTTCATCGTCGTGTTCGACGGCGTCAGGAAGCCCGACAGCGACCCGGCGAAGCGATAGCGGTCGGGATGGAAGGCCGCCATCGTCATCGCGCCGGTGCCGCCCATGGCCGCGCCGACGATCCCGTGGCCGCCCGGCGCGAGCCCCTTGTTGGCGGCCAGCCAGTTGGGCAGTTCGTCGGCGAGGAACGTCTCCCACTGCTTGCTGCCGTCCTGCTCCCAGTTGGTGTACATGCTCCACGCGCCACCGGCCGGGGCCACCACCGAGATGCCCTTACCGGCCAGCGCGTTCATCGCATTGCCCGCGGTCACCCAGTTGCTGACGTCGGGCGCGCCGTTGAACGCGTCGAGCAGGACCACCGCGTGCGGGCCGCCGCCCTGGAACGCGACCGGGATGTCGCGGCCCATCGCCGCCGACGGCACCATCAGCATCTCGACGCCCTGAGCGTGGGCGGTAGCCACCCCGCCGGCGAAGCCTGCCGCGGCTGCCAGCACGACAGCCATCAATGTCCGGATCAGCCCACGCATCAACCCCACCTCTCGAATCACCGACCGCAACGTAGTGAACCACATCACCCCGACGGGCCGGGACGCAAAGCGACTGACGGCGGTGGCCCCCGAAGGGGACACCGCCGTCAGTGTGGTTCAGAGGTGAACGGACTAGCCGCCGTTGGCCGCGGCGTCGACCGGCACCGCCGGAGCCGACGGCTGCGGCACGGCGCCCAGCACGCGCTGCACGTCGGGCTTCATCTGCTGGAGCTGCTGGCCCCAGTAGCCCCAGTCGTGAGCACCGGAGGACGGGAAGTTGAACACCCCGTTGGTCCCGCCGTTGGCCAGGTAGGTCTCCTGGAACGTCCGGTTGGTGCGGATGGTCAGGCCCTCGAGGAACTTGGCGGGCAGGTTGTTGCCGCCCAGCTCAGAAGGCTTGCCGTTACCGCAGTAGATCCAGATGCGGGTGTTGTTCGCGATCAACTTGTTGATGTTGACGAACGGATCGTTGCGCTTCCAGGCGCTGTTGGGGTCCTCGGTCGGGCCCCACATGTCGTTGGCCTTGTAGCCACCGGCGTCACCCATCGAGATGTTGACCAGCGCGGGCCACCAGCCCTCGGACAGGTTCAGGAAGCCCGACAGCGACCCGGCGTACTGGAACTGATTCGGGTGGTAGATCGCCAGCGTCAGGGCGGCCGAGCCGGCCATCGACAGGCCGACGGCCGCGTTGCGGTTGGGGTTCACACCCTTGTTGGCCGCGAGGTAGGCGGGCAGCTCCTGCGTGAGAAACGTCTCCCACTTGTAGGTCTGGCAACCGGACTTGCCGCAGGCCGGCTTGTACCAGTCGCTGTAGAAGCTGGACTGGCCGCCGACCGGCATGATCGTCGCCAGGCCGGAGTCGAGGTACCACTCGAACGCCTGGGTGTTGATGTCCCAGCCGTTGAAGTCGTCCTGTGCACGCAGACCGTCGAGCAGGTAGATACCGGGTGCGTTGGGTCCGCCGCTCTGGAACTGCACCTTGATGTCGCGACCCATACCGGCCGAGGGCACCATCAGGTACTCCACCGGCAGACCTGGGCGTGAGAACGCGCTCGCCGTTGCGGAGCCGCCCACGACACCGATCACGGCGGGCAACACGGCTGCCACCAGGGCCGCGATCGTGAGCCGTCGCGCATTGGCGCGCAGCCTTGAACCGAACTTCATGCTTTGTTGTGTCCCATCTTTTCGTACAGCAGCAACCAGCCGCCGGTCCCCGACCCGGCCTCGTGCCCGTGTAGTCAACCACACCTTTGTGGCCGTCTCTTGTCGCCGCGATACGCGCTCGCGACCCGTCGTCCCATGCCCATCAGGCATATCTGCTGCGGGAGTCCCTCATGTTACGAAAGCAGAAACCATGACGCCCGGCCAAATCGTGGGGCTCACGGCCCGGTCGGAGCCAGCCCCGTATAGGGCGGATTGACGGGCTCCGGGATGGGCAGACCGCACCGGGCGAGCTCGTACAACGGCACCCGGTCGATGCGGTAGCGGGTGTACTCCGCGGCGTGAACGACGTTGGACAGGAATCGCCGAATCCCCATCGGCGCGCGGATCGCCTCGAGGACCTTGTCGGTCTCCGGGCACTTCAGTGCGGCCTCGGCCTGCCGAATCCAGTCCTCGTCCAGATACGGCGGAATCCACGGCGGTTCCTTCAGGAAGGGGCCCTCGGCCACCGCCCAGTCGGGGAACAGGTTCTTGTCGTGGCCGATCCGGCCGTCGGTCAGACGCGCGGTGTGCGCGGCCAACGGGTTGGCCAGTCCGATCTGGTCGATGACGCGGACGTCCAGACCGACGTTCATGCCGAGCATGCCGAGGTTGGTGAAGAACACCGTGTGCGGTCCGACATAGCCGCCCACCGCCGCTGCGCGGACCTCCGGAGGCGGCGGCAGCGCGGGCACCACGTCCCAGCGGTCGTAGTTGCCCGACGGCAGCAGCAGCGCCCCGTCGGGAGTGTTCGCGATCGCGGTCAGCACGGCCCGCATCCGCGGGTAGTCCAGATAGTCGGCCGCTGTGAGCGGGTGGGCGTGCCCCGTGGCCTGCGAGTAGAACCGGCGCTCGTCGACGATGCCGCTGTAGGTGACCCGGGTGGCATCCGCCCCCAGGCCCGGCGAATTGGCCGCCCACAGCGCCCATCCCGCCACGGCCAGCCACAGCACCGCCGTGGCCCCGGCGTAGAGGTACCCGGCGCCGCGGGCCATCCGGGTGCGATCGGGCAGCAGCAGCGGGATCACCGCCACCGGGGCCAGCAGACAGAACATCGGGGTCAGCAGCACCCGGCCGTGCATGAAGTCACCGCCCTGCCGGATCCAGTACACCGCCTGCAGCAGGCCCGACACGAGCATGAACGCCACCACCGCGGGCGGGCTCTGCACGGTGCGGGCCAGCCAGCCGGCCTGCCGCGTCGTGCCGCGCTGCACCCATTGGGGCCGACCGCGCAGCAGCAGCACCATCAGACCGAGCCCGATCAGCAGAATCGCCGGCGCCCACAGCAGGTAGGGCCGGTTGAAGTTCGCGAGGTACACGAAACCCTGGTCCCACTTGGCGCCCGAGGCGTCCTTGGCCAACGCGGTTCCGGGCACCAGCAGTCCGTAGTAACCCATCCGGAAGATCTGATAAGCCACCGGAATCAGGCCGCCGGCGACGACGAGGATCAGCCGGGCGGTCCAGCCGGTGGTGGCGATGAGCATCATCACCAGTGCGACGCCGCCGATCAGTGCCAACTCGGGACGCACCAGCACCGAGAACCCCGCGACGAACGCGAGCGCGATCTGGAATCCGCGGGATGCGCCGCCGTGGCGCGGGGCCTGCGACCAGCACACCATCATCCACCACAGCAGGCCGAGATAGGCCAGCACCAAACCGTTTTCGAGCCCGGAGGTGGCGAAGTCACGCGCCGGCGGAACAGCGATATACGCGAGCGCACCCGCGGGCAGGAAGATCGCGCGCCGGCCGCCGAGCCCCGGGGCGTAGAGCCGCGCGGTGCCCAGCATGACCAGGACCACGCCGAGCACACTGAGCACGAGAGCCAGCGTGAGCGCGACGTATTCGAGCCGGGCCGATCCGGAGACGAACCCGCCGAGCGTCACCAGATAGGACCACGCGGTCGAGGTGTTGGCCTCGACCCGCTCACCGGCGTTGAACACCGGACCGTTGCCCGCCAACAGGTTTCGCACCGTCCGCAGCACGATCAGGCCGTCGTCGGCGATCCACCGGCGCTGCCAGGCGCCCCAGCCGAACAGCGCGGCCACCGCGATCACGCTCACCCACAGGCTGATCCGCACCCACGGGTGGTACGGGAAGGCCGGCCAGCGGTTCAGCCGGTCGGCCGCTGCGGAGGTGACGCGCTCAGCTGAAGAAGATTGCGGCACCGATGGTCCCGATCCACGCCAGCAGCAGTAGCTGCAGAACCCGGTCCTTCAGCGCGATCTCCTCGGGTTCTCCGGCCAGTCCACCGTCGACGTCGACGGCGTAGCGAAGGATCGCGATGGTGATGGGGATGATCGTGATCGCGTACCACGAGGCGTTGGCGCCGTCGCGTTCGAAGGCCCACAGGCTGTAGCAGACCACCATCGCCGTCGCCGCCACCGTCCACACGAACCTCAGATAGGACGCGGTGTAGCTCTCCAGCGACTTGCGGATCTTGGCGCCGGTGCGTTCTGCCAGTTGCAGTTCCGCATAGCGCTTCCCGGCCACCATGAACAGCGAGCCGAACGTCATCACCAGCAGGAACCACTGCGACAGCGGGATGCCCGCGGCGGCACCGCCGGCGATGGCGCGGATCAGGTAGGCCGACGAAACGATGCAGATGTCCAGCACCGCTTGGTGTTTCAGACCGAAGCAGTAGGCGAGTTGCATCGCGATGTACACGGCGATGACCACGACCAGGTTGGGCGAGGCGAGGAAGGAGATCCCGAGCGACGCCGCCCCGAGGACCACCGCCAGCGTGTAGGCCAGCCACGGCGGAACCACCCCTGCGGCGATGGGCCGAAACCTCTTGGTCGGGTGCGCACGGTCGGCCTCGACGTCACGCGAGTCGTTGACCAGGTAGATGCACGAGGCCGCCATGGAGAACGCCACGAACGCGATGACGATGTTGATCGCCATCTGGTCGTAGTCGTAGCGGGCGGTGCCACCGAACGCCGCGATCGGAGCGGCCAGCACGAGGAGATTCTTCACCCACTGCCGCGGCCGGATCGCCTTGATGATGCCCGCGGGCAGGCTCTTGGGCGGTCCGGCTGACGATCCCGTCTCGCGGACCTGGGATGTACTCATCGCGATCCTCCTTCGAGCACCTCGGCGGCTCTGGCGACCACGCCGGCGACGGCCGTGCCGACGGCGACCCCGGCGACCACGTCGCTCGGATAGTGCACGCCGAGCACCAAGCGCGACAACGCCATCGGCGGGACCAGCAGGGCGGGCAGCGGCAGTCCGGTGGGACGGGCCAGCAGCACCGCGGCCGCAGCGGTCGACGTGGCGTGCGCCGACGGGAAGCTGAGCCGGCTGGGGGTGCCGACGTTCACCGCGATCGCCGGATGATGGGGGCGGGCACGACGAACGATGCGCTTGATCAGGACTGCGGCGGCGTGCGCGGCGAACGCCCCGACACCCGCTGTGACGTACTGCCGTCGCCGGGCCGGCACCAGCCACGCACCGAGCGCGGCGACGGCGAGCCAGCCGAGGCTGTGCTCACCGAAGTGGGACAGCGCCCGCGCCGCCGGCAGCACGCCCGGCTTTTCGGCCACCGCGGACTGCACGGCCACCAGCACGGCATCCTCGCCGCGCGGGGTCTCAACCACGGCCGGTTTCTGAGCTGGAACTCTCGAGCAGCACGCTCTCCCACTTCTGCGTGCTGGTCAGCATCGGCAGCGCGGAGCGGTACACCTTGCGCATCTTGGCGAACTTCCGAGACAGCAGCGCCTGCCGTTTGAGTGACTCGCGCAGCAGCTCGAACATCTTCTCGCGGTCCCGCTGGCGGTAGACCACACCGCGGCCGTCGGCGGTGGTCACGGTGACCCCGTCGACGTTGCACAGTGAGAACCACCGCGCGTCCTGGGTGGCGACGTTGACCTGCGGACGCTGGTGGTGTTCGGGGTCGTGGGGCTTGAGCTGGTGCACCACGCCGCGGCCCAGCCGCAGCGAGATCGCGACCGGGTTCGTCGGGATCTCCACCTTCTTGCGCCAGCGCTTGTCCGACGGGGTGGGCAGCGTCGTGGCGCTGGGCAGGACGACCGCGTCGGGGTATTCCTGACGCATCGCACGGACGTCGGGCAGCGAGGACTCCAGGATCGAGAAGAGGCGCTCAGGCCCGGCGAGGAAATCATCCATCGCCTTGTTCTGGATGGCGACTGTCGAATATTCAAGGCAGAGAAGATGTTTCAGCGTCGCCTTCAGATGGCTACGCAACAGCCCGCGGATGTTGCCGTCCCAGTGCAGGGCCGCCACGATCAGTCGGTTGCGCAGGTGGAAGTAGGCCTGCCAGTCGATCGCGTCGTCCTTGTCGCTCCACGCCATGTGCCAGATCGCTGCCCCCGGCAGCGTCACCGTGGGGTAGCCGTGCTCACCGGCGCGCAGGCCGTAGTCGGCGTCGTCCCACTTGATGAACAGCGGTAGCGGCTGGCCCAGCTCCTCGGCGACCTGGCGCGGGATCATGCACATCCACCAGCCGTTGTAGTCGACATCGATGCGACGGTGCAGCAGCCGGCTGCGGTACTCGTCCTCGTCGTTGAGCGGGTACTTGGCGAAGTTGTGGTCGTACTCGGTGTTGACCGCACCGGTCCACATGAAGTTCTCGGAATCGACCATCTCGCCCATCACATGCAGGTGGCTGGGCTCCTGCAGGTTGAGCATCTGGCCGCCGACCAGAGTCGGCACCTTGGCGAAGCGATTCATCGCCAGGGCCCGCAGGATCGAATCGGGTTCGATCCGGATGTCGTCGTCCATGAACAGGATCTGTTCGCAGTCGGTGTTCTTCAGCGCCTCGTACATCACGCGGCTGTAGCCGCCCGATCCGCCGAGGTTCGGCTGATTGTGGATCGACAGACGATTGCCCAGGGCGGCGGCGGCCTCGGCGAAACCCGGGTGGTCCTTGGCCTTCTTGGTGCCCTGGTCGGAGACGATCACGGCGCTGATCACCTCGTCGACCAGCGGATCGGATGTCAGTGCCGCCAGAGCGCTGACGCAGTCCGAGGGCCGGTTGAACGTCGGGATGCCGACGGCGACGTTCGCGCGGCCGGGCGCCGGGATGGGCGCGTACCAGCCCGCGTGGTGCAGGGTCGTCGCGGAATCGGTGGTGATGTCGAACCAGATCCAGCCGCCGTCTTCGAACGGGGTGAGGTCGATCTCGAACTCGGCCACCGCGGGCTCGTCGCCACTACTGACGACGGGGGCGCCGCCGACGGTGATCCGGGCACCGGTGGCCTTGCTGCGGTAGACGTCGACGCGGGCGCTGCCGGTGAGCTCGACCCGCAGCACGACGCTCTCCAGGATCGACCAGCGCCGCCAGTAGCTGGCCGGGAACGCGTTGAAGTACGTCGCGAACGACACCTCGGATTCGGTGCCGATCTCCAAAGTGGTGCGGGTGGGCGCGTGTGCGCGCCGGGCGTTGGTCTCCGACTCCTCGATGTAGAGCTTGCGGACGTCGAGCGGCTCGCCGGGTCGCGGCAGGATCACCCGAGCCAGCGGGCTGACCGCCTGAGATTGACCCGGGGCGAGTGCGCCGGACGGAATGTCGCTGGTTGTCATCTGTCTGTCTCCTCGACCAGCGGCGCACCGTCACGTAGATGCGGCGCCAGCGTGTTGTCGTACATGTTGAGCGCGCTGGCGATCGCCATGTGCATGTCCAGGTACTGGTAGGTGCCCAGTCGCCCGCCGAAAAGCACCTTCGCCGAAGCGGTCTCGGCCTTGGCCCGGGTGCGGTAGGACGCCAGCAGCGCACGGTCGGACTCGGTGTTGATCGGGTAGTAGGGCTCGTCGTCGGCCTCGGCGAACCGCGAGTACTCCCGCATGATCACCGTCTTGTCGGTCGGGTAGGCCCGCTCGGGATGGAAGTGCCGGAACTCGTGGATACGGGTGAACGGCACGTCACCGTCGTTGTAGTTCATCACCGGGGTGCCCTGGAAATCTCCGGTCGGCAGCACCTCGAGGTCGAAATCCAGCGTGCGCCAGCCCAGCCGACCTTCGCTGTAGTCGAAGTAGCGGTCCAGCGGGCCGGTGTAGACGACCGGCGCATCGGGGTTGGCGGCCCGCAGCTCATCGCGCACGTCGAACCAGTCGGTGTCCAGACGGACCTCGATCCGCTCGTCGGCGGCCATGTTCTCCAGCCATGCGGTGTACCCGTCGACCGGCAGACCTTCATAGGTGTCGTTGAAGTACCGGTTGTCGAAGGTGTAGCGCACCGGCAGCCGGTTGATTGTCGAGGCGGGCAGCTCCTTCGGATCGGTCTGCCACTGCTTGGCGGTGTAGTCCTTGACGAATGCCTCGTACAGGGGGCGACCGATCAGCGAGATCGCCTTCTCCTCGAGGTTCTGCGCGTCGGCGGTATCGATCTCGCCCGACTGCTCGGCGATCAGCGCGCGCGCTTCGTCGGGGGTGAAGTAGCGGCCGAAGAACTGGCTGACCAGCCCCAGCCCCATCGGGAACTGGTAGGCCTGCCCGTTGTGCAGGGCGAAGACCCGATGCTGATAGCCGGTGAAGTCGGTGAACTGCCGCACGTAGTCCCACACCCGCTGGTTCGAGGTGTGGAAGAGGTGCGCGCCGTAGCGGTGCACCTCGATACCGGTCTGCGGCTCTGCTTCGGAGTACGCGTTGCCGCCCAGGTGGGAACGCCGGTCGAGGACCAGGACCCGCTTGTCGAGCTGGGTGGCCACCCGCTCGGCGATCGTCAGGCCGAAGAACCCGGAGCCGACGACATAGAGGTCGAAGGCACCTTCGGGTGAGCGGGAATCAGAGGAGAACATCGGCAGCAAGGGTATCTGACGGCGGGTGCCCGCCCCGCGGTGGCGCAACGGCGGAGGTCGCGATTAGCTCACGATTCCATATCGTCACTCTGGTCCCACTAGTCACATCAGTACCATCAAACGCGTACGACAAATCCGCGATCTACCGCCTGTAGTCCATGTATTGAGGAGACTTCCGTGCCGAACCGACGTCGCCGCCGGCTCTCGACAGCCCTGAGCACAGTCGCCGCTCTGGCCGTCGCAGGTCCCGTTGCAGTTGTCGCCACCACCCAGCTGACCTCGCCGTCCCCGCAGCCGCAGCACCGCGAGTTCCGTCAGGCCGCCACCATCACCGATCTGCCCGGCGAGCTGATCTCCGCGCTGTCGCAGGGCCTTTCGCAGTTCGGCATCAACCTGCCCCCGCTGCCCACCGGCCTGCTGACCGGCACCGGAGCCAGCTCACCCACCACCCTGTCGCCCGGCCTGGGCACCGGACTGGGTACCGGCCTGGGTTCTGCGGGCCTCGGCACCCCGTCGCTGACCGACCCAGGCCTGGCCAATCCCGCGCTGACCAGCCCGATCGGTGCCACCCCGTCGCTGACCGACCCGGCACTCAGCTCGCCCGGCCTGACCACACCGTCGCTGACCACTCCTGGGCTCACGACGCCGTCGCTGACCGATCCCGCGCTGACCGCACCCGGACTCACGACGCCGTCGCTGACCACGCCGGCCGGGCTCACCACCCCGGGGCTGAGCACTCCGCCGGCGCTGACCGACCCCGTGCTCGGCGCGGCCCCGATCTCGACGTCGGGGCTCACGGGCGCGGGCGAGGTGCCGATCTCTGCGCCCGTCGGACTCGATCCGGCGCTCGGCACGGGCTACCCGATCCTGGGCGACCCGTCGCTGGCCGCCACCCAGCCGGTGGCCTCCAGCAGCGGCGGCCTGCTCGGTGACCTGACCAGCGCGGCCAACTCGCTGGGCGCGGGAGAAGCCATCGACTTGCTCAAAGGCGTGCTGATGCCGGCGATCATGTCCGCGGTCAAGCCCCCCGCCGCAGCGGCGGCCGCCGCACCCGCGGCAGCGGTCGACGCGGCCAGCGCGGCTGCTGCCCCGGCCCAGGCCGGGCTCGGGGCCGCCGAAGCGGCGCTCGACGCCGGCGCCTGATCGACTCCAGCCACCCACGACGACGGCACCGCAGAAGCCACGAGCTCTGCGGTGCCGTCGGCGCG
The DNA here is from genome assembly GCF_003254575.1 of Mycobacterium kyogaense. Lineage (GTDB taxonomy): Bacteria > Actinomycetota > Actinomycetes > Mycobacteriales > Mycobacteriaceae > Mycobacterium > Mycobacterium kyogaense. Next base: position 41,125 of record NZ_QJUA01000043.1, read on the forward strand.
TCTGCGTGTCTGCGTGTCTGCGTGTCGGAACACCAGTAACAGCTGACACATACGTAACATCAGCCCGTGCTGTGTCGTGGTCCGAGGTCGACACTGATCGTCGCGCTGGCGGGGACGGTGTTGCTCACCGCGCTGCTCGTACGCGCGATCATCAGCGCTGACCCTGCACCGACCCCCGCGATCGCCGCGCCGCAGATGGCATCGCGGCCGCTGGCCGAACTCGGCGGAGGCCGCACCGTTCGCGAGATCCACCAGGACACGCCGTTCTCGATGGTCGCGTTGACATCAGGGGATCTGACCGGCACCACCGCCCGGGTGCGGGCGAAGAAATCCGACGGCAGCTGGGGCCCCTGGTTCGACGCCGAGGCCCTCGAGGGTGTCGGCCCGACCAGCCACGACGCACCGCGCGGCACCGAACCCGTGTTCGTCGGCCGCACCACGACGGTGCAGATCGAGGTCACCCGGCCGCCCAACGCTCCCGTGACCGGACCTGCGGCCCCCGCGCAGGGGCCGCGTCCGGCGCTCGGCTACATCCCGGCGACCGTCGAACAGCCCTTTGCCGAGAACATCAACGCCGTCCTCATCAGCCCGCCACAGACGCCCGTCGATCTGCTCCCCCTCCCCAACGCGGCGACACCGCCGGGGCAACCGCCCAGCATCATCAACCGCGCCGCATGGGGTGCCGATGAATCGATGCGCTGCGGAGAACCCCGCTACGACAGCAGGATTCAGGCCGGCGTCGTGCACCACTCCGCGGGGAGCAACGACTACACCCCACAGGACTCGGCGGGGATCGTCCGCTCGATCTACGAGTACCACACGCGCACCCTCGGCTGGTGCGACATCGCCTACAACGCACTGGTCGACAAGTACGGGCAGGTGTTCGAGGGTCGGGCCGGCGGCATGACCCGACCTGTCGAGGGCAGCCACACCGGCGGGTTCAACCACAACACGTGGGGCGTCGCCATGCTCGGCAACTTCACCGACGTCCCGCCGACGCCCATCCAATTACGCACCACGGCACGGCTTCTCGGCTGGGTGCTGGGTCAGGCCGGGGTCGACCCACGTGGCACCGTGGTGCTGCCGTCCGAGGGCGGAGCGTTCACGAAATTCCCGTTCGGCTCGTCCCCGACGCTGCCGACCATCTTCACCCACCGCGACGTCGGCAACACCGAGTGCCCGGGCAACGCCGCCTACGCGGTGATGCCCCAGATCCGGGACATGGCAGCAGCATTCAACGAGCCACCCGGAGCTGACCTACTCATCGAGCAGCTGCGCGGCGGCGCGATCTTCACCACGTGGGACAAGCTGGGCGGGATCAACAGCTACCTCGGCAAGCCGACCTCGCCCGAGGCCTCCGGAGAGGGCGCGACCCGCTACGCCACCTTCGAACACGGTGCGGTCTACTGGTCCCCCACCACGGGCGCCGAGCCGATCACCGGTGAACTGTACAACGCCTGGGGCACACTGGGATTCGAGCGGGGCGCGCTGGGTTTGCCGACCAGTGCCGAGATCGCCGAACCGCTGTGGATCGTGCAGAACTTCCAACACGGCACCCTCAACTTCGACCGGGAGAAGGGCACCGTCACCCGGGTGACCGACGGCATCCCCGTCGAACTGACCCGCCCCGTCGACAACCCCGTCCAACTCGAGCGCTTCACTCCCCCGATCAACCCGGCGTGACTCGCCCCAATTGCCGAACTTCTCAACGCGGCTCGTACCTCGCCGCTTGATCGTCGTCCGGCTCCGACCCAATTGCCGGACTTCTCAACGCGGCTCGTACCTCGCCGCTTGATCGTCGTCCGGCTAGCCCCAAAACCGCTCCAGCACGCGCGCGACCCCGTGCTCGGCGTTGGTGGCCGTCACCTCGTCTGCGGCCGCGACGGCGTCGGGATGTGCGTTGCCCATCGCGACCCCCAACCCCGCCCACGCGAGCATCGGCACGTCGTTGGGCATGTCTCCGAACGTCACGATGTGGGCAGCGTCGATCCCTTGCGGGACACTCAGTTCCGCGATACCCGTCGCCTTGCTGATGCCGGTGGGGACGATCTCGATCAGCCCGTTGTTGGTGGAGTACGTGATGTCGCCGGCGGTGCCGACATGTTCGAACAGAGCCGCCGCCATGTCGGCGCTGCGGGCGCCCGCCTTGCGGATCAGCAGTTTCACCGCGGGCGCGCTGAGCAGATCCTCCAGCGACACTTCGGTGTTGTCCGGGTTCAGCCACGCGTGCTCATACCCGGGCGAGCTGACGAACTGCGGAGTGGCGGCGTCATGGGCGGTCCTGCCCACCCGCTCGACCGCGAGGCCCGCGCCGGGTATCACCCGTGCGGCGACCTCGGCCAGTTGCCCCAGCTCGTCTGCGGACAACGTGCGCGCGCTGACGATGCGATCCGCCGACGGGTCGTAGATCACTGCGCCGTTGGCGCACACCGCCATCGGCGCGAAACCCAACTGGTCGACGATCGGGGTGATCCATCGGGGCGGCCTGCCTGTGGCGAGCACGAACTGCGCCCCGGAGTCGACGACGGCGCGCACCGCCTCTCGGGTGCGCGGGCTGACCGTTTCGTCGTCGTCGAGCAGGGTGCCGTCGACATCGGTCGCGACCAGTTCGGGTGTCACGCGGTTTCTCCCCGTCTGCGGGCTCGCTCGGCGAGCTCCGCCTCTTCGATCCGGGCGGCTTCGACCGGGGTGGGTGCGCTTCCGCCGAGCCGGCGCGGCAGCCACGGCGCCCCGGGCGGCGCCGGATAGCCCTGTTGCGCGTCGTGCAGCAGCTCGGTCATCGCCGCCCTCATCCGGCCGCTGAGTTCGTCGACATCACTGTCCGGGGGGACCGGCGCGCCCACCGCAACGGTGACCGGGATCTTGCTGCGGCCCAACGCTCTCGGCTGATCTTTGGTCCAGATCCGTTGCGCTCCCCAGACGATCAGCGGCACGATGGGCACCTGCGCCTCCCGCGCCATGCGGGCGGCCCCGCTCTTGAACTCCTTTAGTTCGAAGCTGCGGCTGATGGTGGCCTCCGGGTACACCCCGACGATCTCGCCGGCCCGCAGCGCCTCGACGGCATGGACGTAGGCTTCGGCGCCGGCCTTTCGATCCACCGGAATCGTCTTGGTGTGCTTGATCAGATAGGCGACGGTCTTCACCTCGTTCATCTCGGCCTTGATCATGAACCGCATCCGGCGGTGCCGGCGCATGGCGGCCAACGCCGCGGGCAGCCAGTCGACGTAACCGGTGTGATTGATCGCGACGACAGCACCCCCCGAGGTGGGCATGTTCTCCAACCCGCGGAAGGTGATCGTCGTCCCGGTGGCCCGCACCGCCAGCATCGCCGCGATCTCGAGCGAGCGGAAGACCGGTTCCACGGCTTACCCCGGCGCCTCGGTGGACGGGCCGGCGCGACGGGCGGCCTTGGCGGCCGCCTCGTCGGCGTCCATCCTGTTGGCCTCGGCCAGAGTCGGAGCGCCACCGCCCAGGCGGTGCGGCACCCAGAATTCGCCGGGCGGATGCGGGCCGTAGGCGTCCTGCACCTCGGTCAGAAGATGCTGCATCCGCGAATGCAGCAGCGCGGTCAGCTCGGCGGCCGGCAGCGTCGGGTAGATGGGTGCGCCGACCGCGATCGAGATGGGCACCTTGGGCCGCCACATCTTCTTCGGGTGGCCCTTGGTCCAGATGCGCTGAGCGCCCCACACGATGTGCGGCACGATGGGCACGTCGGCGTCGATCGCCATCCGCGCCGCACCGGACTTGAAGTCCTTGATCTCGAAGCTGCGGCTGACCGTGGCCTCGGGATAGACGCCGACGAACTCGCCGTCCTTGAGCTTCTGCACCGCCTCCGCGTACGACGCGGCACCGCTGTCGCGATCGACCGCGATGTGGCGCAGGCTGCGCATGATCGGCCCGGTGACGCTGTGGTCGAACACTTCCTTCTTCGCCATGAACCGCACCTTGCGGCCCAGGTGCTGCCGGTAAGCGGGGAGCCCGGCGAAAGTGAAGTCGAAGTAGCTGGTGTGGTTGATCGCAATCACTGCACCGCCGGTGCGGGGCAGGTTCTCGACGCCGGTGACGGTGAACGTCAGGCCCTGCGCACGCCAGACGAGCCGGGCGAGCTGGATGACAGTGCCGTATACCGGTTCCACAGGCGCCAGCGTAGTGCGTGGCACAGTGGGGCTCGCCGTGAGTACGCCGAGCCAACCGCTGCCCGTGCCGGCCGTCGTGTCCCGGATAGCGGGCGGCCTGCCGGTGGCTGCGGTGTGGGTCAACGAACTGGGCGGGGTCACGTTCGCCGTCGGCGATCCACCGACAGCGTTCGTCAAGACCTATCCCGACGGGGTCGCCCATCTGCTCGACGACGAGGCGGTGCGGTTGGCGTGGGCTCGTCGTCACGCGACCGTGCCCGAGGTGCTGGCCAGCGGTCGCGGCTGGTTGCACACCGCGGCCCTGCCCGGTCGCTCGGCCGTCGACGCGCGGTGGACCGGCCGACCGGAGACCGCCGCGCGGGCCATCGGTGCCGGACTGCGCGCGCTGCACGACTCACTGCCCGTCGCGGACTGTCCGTTCGGCGCACCGTCCTGGATCGGCGAGGGCGCTCCCCCACCTGCGCGGCTCGTGGTCTGCCACGGCGACGCCTGCGCCCCCAACACCCTGATGGCTGACGACGGCTCGTTCGCCGGCCACGTCGACCTCGGCGACCTCGGCGTGGCTGACCTGTGGGCCGACCTCGCCATCGCCACGATGTCGCTGGACTGGAACTATCCAGGTGGCGAGTGGGAGGCGGTGCTGCTCGCCGCCTACGGGGTGGCACCGGACGCCGAACGCATCGCGTTCTACCGGCAGCGGTGGGACGACGAGCCCGCGCGGCCGGGCTAAGCTGACAGACGAGCAAGCAGTCGTCAGAGGGGTATTTGTGCAGGTCACCAGTGTCGGGCACGCCGGCTTCCGCATCGACACCAAGGCCGGGAGCATCCTGTGCGATCCGTGGGTGACGCCGGCGTATTTCGCCTCGTGGTTCCCGTTCCCTGACAACAGCGGTCTGGAATGGGCGGCGCTGGGCGACGTCGACTATCTCTACGTGTCGCACCTGCACAAGGACCACTTCGACCCGGTGATCCTGCGTGATCACGTCCGCAAGGACGCCGTCGTGCTGCTGCCGGACTACCCGGTGCCGGATCTACGCCGTGAGCTCGAGAAGCTCGGCTTCCACCAGTTCTTCGAGACCACCGATTCGGTGAAACACCGCGTCAGCGGTCCCAAAGGCGACCTCGACGTGATGATCATCGCGCTGCGGGCTCCCGCGGACGGCCCCATCGGCGACTCCGGTCTCGTGGTTTCCGACGGCGAGACGGTGGCGTTCAACATGAACGACGCCCGGCCGGTCGATCTCGACGTGCTGGCCGCCGACTTCGGTGAGATCGACGTGCACATGCTGCAGTACTCCGGGGCGATCTGGTACCCGATGGTCTACGACATGCCCGAGCGGGCCAAGTACGCGTTCGGTGTGCAGAAGCGCCAGCGTCAGATGGACCGGTGCCGGCAGTACATCGCACAGGTCGGCGCCACCTGGGTGGTGCCCTCGGCCGGTCCGCCGTGCTTCCTGGATCCGGAGCTGCGCGACCTCAACGACGACCACGGCGATCCGGCGAACATCTTCCCCGACCAGGTGGTGTTCCTGGACCAGATGGCCTCGCACGGGCACACCGGCGGGCTGTTGATGATCCCCGGATCGACTGCGGAATTCACCGGCTCACAACTGGATTCGCTGCGTCACCCCGCACCCGACGACGAGGTCCGAGCGATCTTCACCACCGGCAAGGCCGACTACATCGACGCGTACGCGGAGCGGATGGCCCCGGTGCTCGCCGCCGAGAAGGCGTCCTGGGCGCCGGCCGACGGAGAGCCACTGCTCGCGCCGCTACGGGAACTGTTCGAACCCATCATGTCGGCCTCCGACCAGATCTGCGACGGCATCGGTTATCCCGTGGAGCTGCGGTTGGGGCCTGAAACGGTGGTGCTGGACTTCCCCAAACGCTCTGTGCGCGAGCCGATCTCGGATGAGAAGTTCAGGTACGGATTCGAGATACCGGCCGAATTGGTACGCACGGTCGTGCGCGACCGGGAACCGGACTGGGTGAACACCATCTTCTTGTCCACGCGGTTCCGGGCCTGGCGGGTCGGCGGATACAACGAATACCTGTACACGTTCTTCAAGTGCCTGACCGACGAGCGCATCGCCTACGCCGACGGCTGGTTCGCCGAGGCGCACGACGACACCGCCTCGATCACGCTGGAGGGCTACGAAATCCAGCGCCGCTGCCCCCATCTGAAGGCTGATCTGTCGAAATTCGGTGTGGTGGAGGGCAATACGCTCACCTGCAATCTGCACGGCTGGCAGTGGAATCTGGACAGCGGACGGTGCCTGACCACCAAGGGCCACGAGCTGAGGTCGCAGAAACTGTGAGCGCCGGTGCTGTCTCGAGCCCGTTCTACGACGACGGGCTGATCCAGCTCGACCGCGAAGCACTGACCCTGCGCCGCTATCACTTCCCGTCAGGCACCTCGAAGATCATCCCGTTGCGCGACATCCGCGGCTACCACGTCAGCCCGCTGGGGCTGTTCATGTCGCGGTTCCGCCTGTGGGGCACTGATTTACGGTGCTGGCTCCCGCTGGATGTGAACCGGCCGCGCAAGTCCACGCTCGTCACCCTCGACGTCCGCGGCGCCTTCCCGCGGCCCGCGTGCACACCCGAGCATCCGAACGCATTCGTCGACCTGCTCGACAAGCTCCTGGCGGGCCGCTGATATAGATCGAGTTAGTCCTTCTCAAATGCCTCCGGAGGTGTCAGGAAGGGATCTGTAACCGATTCCTTTGGGTCCGTGTGTTGACGCGCGCGGACCTCCTGACACGCCCCGGAGGTGTCG
>NZ_QJUA01000044.1 GCF_003254575.1 Mycobacterium kyogaense
CTACCCCGACCGTGAGCCGTTGCCGGCGCCGCCGCCGGGCGGCCGGCCGCCCGGCCCGCCCGCCGAGGCCCCGCCGAACCTGCAATCGACCCCCGGGCCGACACCTCTGCCGCAGTACGTGCCGGCGCCCGGCGGCATCCCGCCCGTCACACCCGCAGATGGAGGAGGCCAGTGACGCGTATGCCGCGGACCTTCCTCATCGCCGCGCTGGTGGTGATCCTCGCCGGCGGTGTCGTCGTGCTGCTTCGCACCACCGATCGGATCGACCGCACCCACGCGGTCGCCTACTTCGAGAACACCAACGGCATCTATGCCGGCGACTACGTCAGCATCGTCGGGGTGCCCGTCGGCAGGATCGAATCGATCGAGCCGCAGCCCGAGTCGGTGAAGGTCAGCTTCTGGTACGACAGCAAGTACAAGGTGCCTGCCGACGTCAAGGCGGCGATCCTGTCGCCGACTCTGGTGACGGCGCGCAGCATCCAGCTCACGCCCGCCTACACCGACGGGCCCGTCCTGCGCGATGACGCGGTGATCCCGCGGGAACGCACCGCAGTGCCTGTGGAGTGGGATCAGGTCCGCGAACAACTGGCCAAGCTGGCCGACAGCCTGCAGCCGACCGAGCCCGGCGGTGTGAGCCCACTGGGCTCGGCGATCAACACCACCGCCGACAATCTGCGGGGCCAGGGCGCCAACATCCGCGACGCCGTCATCAAACTGTCGCAAGCCATTTCAGCGCTGGGCGACAAGAGCACCAACGTCTTCTCCACCGTCAAGAACCTGGCCATCCTGGTGTCGGCGCTGCAGGACAGCACCGACGTGATGCGCCAGCTCAACCAGAATCTCGCCAGCGTGACCGGACTCCTCGCCGACGATCCCGACGAGGTGGCCAACGCCGTCCGCGATCTCAATGCCGTGGTGGGCGAGGTGCAGACGTTCGTGGCCGAGAATCGCGAATCGCTGGGCACCACCTCCGACAAGCTCGCCGGGGTCACCCAGGCGCTGACCGACAGCCTCGGTGATCTCAAGCAGTTCCTGCACGTCGGCCCGAACACGCTGCAGAACTACGTGAACATCTGGCAGCCGGCCCAGGGGGCGGTCAGCAGCGTCCCGATGATCAACAACTTCTCCGATCCGATCTCGTTCCTGTGCGGCGCCATCCAGGCGGCCTCCCGGCTGGGCGCCGAGGAGTCGGCGAAGCTGTGCGTGCAGTACCTGGCGCCCATCATCAAGAACCGGCAGTACAACTTCCTGCCCGTCGCGCAGAACGTGTTCGTCGGTGCCAGCACCCGGCCCAACGAGCTGACCTACAGCGAGGACTGGTTGCGGCCCGATTATGTTCCGCCGCAAGGCCCCTCGGCACCGTCCGTCGCTCAGGGGCCGGGTCCCGGCCCGGCACAAGCGCCCACCGAGGGGGCGCCGCTGCCCCCGTCGATGGGCCCGCTGCTGCCCGCCGAGGCGATTCCGACCACGCCCGACCCGGCCGCCGGCCTGCAGGGCATGATGGTGCCCCCGGGAGGGACGCCGTGAGGCCCGCGGTGCGCGCCGCCGCCGTCGCGGTCGTCTCGGTCGGACTGCTGTCGGGTTGCTCGGAGTGGCGTGGCCTGAACTCGGTTCCGCTGCCCGGCGTCGAAGGCACCGGGCCGGGGGCGTTCACCATCGAGGCGCAGATGCCCGACGTCAACGCGATCGAACCGAACTCCCGCGTGCGCGTCGGTGATGTCAACGTCGGCCACGTCCGCAAGATCGAGCGCCAGGGCTGGCACGCCCTGGTGACGATGGAACTCAACGGCAACGTCGTGCTCCCCGCCAACGCCACCGCGACCCTGGGGCAGACCAGCCTGCTGGGGTCTCAGCACATCGAGCTGGCCCCGCCCACCGACGTCGCCCCGGCGGGCCGACTGCACCAGGGGTCGCTGATCCCGCTGTCGTCGTCGAAGGCGTTCCCGACCACCGAGCAGGCACTGGCCGCGGTGGCGATGCTGCTCAACGGGGGCGGTATCGGGGACATCCAGGACATCACCGAGGCCTTGAGCGTCGCGTTCGCCGGGCGGGAAGGTGACCTGCGCAGCCTGATCGAGCAACTCGACCTCGCGATCGGCTACCTCGACGACCAGAAGCAGGACATCATCGACGCCGCCGACAGCCTCAACAACCTGGTCGGGCAGTTCGCCGACCAGAAACCGGTCGTGGACAAGGCGCTCAAGACGATTCCCGACGCTCTGTCGGTGCTCAAGGACCAACGCAAGAACCTGGCCGAGGCGCTGACGCAGCTCGGCAGATTCAGTGCACTGGCCGCAGATTCGGTCAATCAGACCAAGGAGGCCCTCGTCGCCGAGCTCCGCGATCTCGGTCCGACGGTGGAGCAGCTGGCCAATGCCGGACCGGCGCTGACCCGTGCGCTCAGCTTCCTGCCCACGTTCCCGTTCCCGAAGGAAACGCTGACCAACTGGATTCGCGGTGACTACGCCAATCTGACGCTGGTCCTCGATCTGACGCTGAGCCGCATCGATCAGGGCATCTTCACCGGCTCGCGGTGGGAGTGCGACCTGACGTGGCTGGAGCTGCAGTGGGGCCGGACCATCGGTCAGTTCCCGAGCCCCTGCAATGCAGGTGGTCCCGGCACCGCGGGCAACCCGCTGGTGGCCCCGTACCGATTCGACCAGGGGCGCTGACATGCGGCTGACGCGGCGAATACTCCTGCAGATGGCGATCTTCGCGCTCATCGCGACGATCGCGCTGACGATCATGGTCTTCGGTTACATGCGGTTGCCGGCGTTCTTCGGCGTCGGGCAGTACCAGGTCACGATGAAGCTGGCCGAAAGCGGCGGCCTGTACCCGCGCGGCAACGTCACCTACCGCGGCGTCGAGGTCGGCGAGGTCAAGAGCATCGCGCTGACCGACACCGGGGTGTCCGCGGTGTTGACGCTGAACTCCGACGTCCCGATCCCCGCCGACGTCGAGGCCGAAGTGCACAGTGTGTCCGCGGTGGGTGAGCAGTTCGTCCAGCTGTTACCGCGCAGCGCGGGCGGCCCGATGCTGCGCAACGGCGACGTCATTCCCGAGGACCGCACGACGGTGCCGACCGACACGAACACCGTCCTGGACGCCACCAATCGAGGGTTGCAAGCGATACCGCAGGAGAACCTGCAGACCGTGGTCGACGAGGCGTACACCGCCGTCGGCGGCCTGGGTCCGGAGTTGCGCCGTCTGGTCAGCGGCAGCTCGACACTGGCCATCGACGCCCGCGCGAATCTCGACTCGCTGATCACCGTCGTGGATCAGTCGCAGCCGGTGCTGGACAGCCAGATCGAGACCGGGGACTCCATCCGGGCCTGGGCGTCGAACCTGGCGACGGTCACCGGTCAACTGCAGCGGCAGGACCAGGCGGTGGGCGGCATCCTCGACAAGGGCCCGGGTGCCGCCGAAGAGGTGCGGGCGCTGTTCGACCGGCTGCGACCCACGCTGCCGATCGTGCTGGCCAATCTCGCCAGCGTGGGCGAGGTGCTGGTCACCTACCAGCCCAGCCTCGAGCAGCTGCTGGTGCTGCTGCCGCAGGGCACCGCGGTCACCCAGGCCGTCGGCGTGCACAAGCGCAACACCAAGCAGGACTACATGGGTGATGCGCTGAACTTCAACCTCAACCTCGCGATCCCGGCCTTCCCGGCGCCGATCCCGCTGCCCCCGCAGGCGTTGCCGCCACCGTGCACCACGGGCTTCTTGCCCGCGCAGCAGCGGCGGGTGCCGACGTTCGAGGACTATCCGGACCGTCCGCCGGGCAACGTCTACTGCAGGGTGCCGCAGGACGCGCCGTTCAACGTGCGCGGCGCCCGCAACCTGCCGTGCGTCGAGAGGCCCGGCAAGCGGGCGCCGACGTGGCAGGAATGTGAGAGCGACGAGGTGTACGTGCCGCTCAACGACGGATACAACTGGAAAGGCGACCCGAACGCCACGGCGTCCGGGCAGGCCGTGCCCGACATTCCGCCGGACATCCCACCCACCGGAGCTGCTCCAGCGCAACCCGCGCCCCCGCCGATCGCGGCCGCCGAATACGATCCGGCAAGCGGCACGTACGTCGGACCGGACGGACGTGTCTACACACAGTCCAATCTGGCCAACGGTGCCGCAGAGGAGAAGACATGGCAGACGATGCTCCTCCCCCCGAAGGGGAAGTGACGGAGACAGCACCGGACACCAGCGTCGAACCGACAGACACCGACAGCGCTGACACCGACAGCGCCGACACCGACGGTGCCGACACCGACGAGAACGCCGACGCGCGGCCGCCGCGCGAACCGTGGTCCTCGGTGAAGATCGCGCTCGTCGGGGGACTGGCCGGCGTCGTGGCGCTCGCGGGTCTGACGGGCTGGCTGGGATTCCGGACCTGGGAGTCGCAGCGGGCCGAGCAGGCTCACGAATTGTTCCTGCAGGTGGGCCGCCAGGGTGCGTTGAACTTGACCACGATCGACTGGCAGGAGGCCGACGCCGACGTGCAGCGCATCCTGGACTCGGCGACAGGCACGTTCTATGACGACTTCCAGAAGCGAGCCCAGGCGTTCGCCGATGTCGTGAAGCAGGCGAAATCGAAGTCCGAGGGGACCATCGCCGAAGCGGGCCTGGAGTCCTCGACGGACAACGAGGCCGAGGTGCTGGTCGCGGTGAACGTCAAGACGACGAATGCCGGGGCCCCCGAACAACAGCCGCGAGCCTGGCGGATGCGGATCTCGGTGGAGAAGATCGGCGACGAGGCCAAGGTGTCCAACGTGGAGTTCGTGCCGTGACCGACGAGAAGAGCACCGAGGTGACCGAGGTGACCGCCGAGACCGCCGACGAGACGGTCGACGAGACGTCGACGGCACAGGAGGCCCCACCGATCGAGGACCAGAGCGGCGCGGCCGCCCCGGCGACGCGGCGTCGGCCGACCTGGTCGCGGGTCGTCGCATTCGCGGTGCTGCCGGCGCTGGCGCTGCTCCTCGCCCTGGGTGCGGGCTACCTGAAGTGGCAGGACAACGGCGTGCGCAACGGTGAGGTCGCCGCGGCGACGTCGATGCAGGCGGCGCGGGACGGCACAGTCGCGTTGCTGTCCTACACGCCCGACAAGGTCGAGCAGCAGCTCGGCGCCGCGCGTGATCTGCTCACCGGCCAGTTCCGCGACTCGTACACGTCGCTGACCAATGACGTCGTGATCCCGGGCGCCAAGCAGAAGCAGATCGCTGCCGTGGCGTCCGTGCCCGCCGCGGCGTCGGTGTCCGCCACGCCCGAGAAGGCTGTCGTGCTGGTGTTCGTCAATCAGACCGTCACCGTCGGCAACGACGCTCCGACCGACACGAACTCGAGCGTGCGTGTCACGCTCGAGAAGGTTGGTGACCGCTGGCTGATCTCGGAGTTCGACCCGGTCTGATCACGTCCTGCGACCGGGGTGGCTGCGGCCCAGCAAGGGCAGCAGCAGCCGGTGCGGTGCATAGCGATAGAGCAGCGCAGCCGCCCTGTTGGGCACGCCGGGAACGATCACGCCGCGCCCCTTGTCGAGGCCGTCGATCGCTGTGCGCGCCACCGCATCGGCCTGCTCCCACAGGAACGGCGGCAGCATCTTCTCTGCCTCCTCGTCGGGAATGCCCGCGGTAGCGCCGAACTCGGTGCGTACGGGCCCGGGGCACACCACGGCCGCGGTCACGCCGCTGTCCCGCAGTTCCTCACGCAGGGCTTCGGTGTAGGACAGCACGAACGCTTTGGCCGCCCCATAGGAGGCCTGGAACGGCACCGGCCCGAACGCGCCGACCGAGGCGACGTTGAGCACCGCGCCGCGCCCGCGTGCCACCATCGCGGGCACGAATCGCGCACTCAGATCCACCACCGCCGCGACGTCGAGCTCGATCAGTCGCAGTTCGTCGGACACACTCACCCGCGCGACCGGTCCCAGGTTCGACATGCCGGCGTTGTTGACGAGTATCTCGACGGTCACCCCGAGTGCGGCCACCTGATCGGGCAGCGTGGCCCGCTGCGCCGGATCAGCCAGGTCGACGGGAAGCACATAGGCGCGGGAGTCGAGGGACTGCGCCAGCGCGGTCAGTTTGTCGGCACGCCGGGCCACCAGCACCACCGGGTAGCCGCGGGCGGCGAACTCGCGGGCGATCTGTTCGCCGATGCCCGACGATGCGCCGGTGACGAGCACCGCCCCGGTCTCCGAGACAGGTGGCAGCAGCGTCATGGCGTCAGCCTAGCCTTGGCGTCATGACGTCGCGCCGACTCACCGCTGTCGACGCGCAGATGCTCCTGCTGTCGGCGGCGACCCCGAACGACCAGTTCCTGCTCTACGGTTTCGGCGCACCGGTCGACGCCGCGGCGGCGCTCGCGGGGGTCCGTGACGCTGCCTCCCGCTGTGCCGAGCTGAGGGTCAGGGTTCGCGATCGCGGCCCGTGGCGCTACCCGGTGTGGCAGCGATGCGACGTGGGTGCCGACCAGTTCGTGGTGCACGACGCGACCACGTGGGCGGGTGCGCTCGCGACGGTGGCCGCGCTGGCCGGTGATCAGGTCGATGCCCATGTCCACCCGTGGCGGCTGCACGTCTTTCCCGACGTCGACGCGCTCCCTGGTGTCGGTGCGGGATCAATTGCGGTGCTGCAGATTTCGCATTCCCTGGCCGACGGCGGGCGAGCGTCGGCTTTGGCGGCTCGGCTCTTCGGGCGCGCGGGGGCCCTGGAGGCGGTGAGGCCGTTGCCGACCCACGGCTTCGTGTATCGGTCGGCGGCCGCTGCCCGTGCGCATCGCCGACTCGTCCGGGACACCGACGCGGGACTCGTTCCGGCGCCGGCGGTGTCGTGCCCGGCGTTGCGCAGCAACACCGCGCCGGTTGGCGCGGTCCACGTCCGCACCGTCGTCCGCCGTCGCGATGAGCTGGCCGGTCCGACGGTCACCGTCGCCGCGCTCTCCGCGATCTCGGCAGCCCTGTCCGCGCACCTGCGGGCGTCCGGCGACGATCCGGAGCGGCTCGGTGCGGAGATTCCGATGGCGAAACCCGGTGTGCGTCGGGCCAACAACCACTTCGGCAACGTCGGCGTCGGGCTCTACCCGCAGCTGCCGCATCGGCAGCGGGCGCAGGCGATCGTCCAGGACCTGCTCCGGCGCCGCCGGCGGGTGTCGCATCCGGCGATGGCCGCGCAAGATACGTCCTTCGCCGCCATCCCGGCCGCGCTGCTGCGGTGGGGGATGGGGCAGTTCGACCCGGCGCAACGCTCACCGACGGTCGCCGGCAACACCGTCGTCTCCAGCGTGAACAGGGGGCGGGCGGACCTCTCCTTCGGTGCCGCGCCTGTTGTGCTCACCGCGGGCTTTCCCGCACTGTCGCCGATGATGGGTCTCACGCACGGGGTGCACGGCATCGGCGACACCGTCGCGATCAGTCTTTACGCCGCCGAGTCGGCGATCGGCGACATCGACGCCTACACCGAGCGGCTCGTTCACGAACTCGGTTGAGCGGCAGGCTCGCTTCTCTCCGCGACCGCCCGCAACGACTGCTGCGCGGTCTCGCGATCATCGCCCATCCCGACCAGCGCGTCGATGATGAGGGGCCCCAGAACCTGTGTCAGACCGTGGCCCTCGTGGCCGAAGAAGCCGGCGGTCTCGAGCATCACCGCGCCATGGTTGAGGCTCCACAGTCGAGCAGCCACGGAACTCTCGTCGTCGGGTCGGATACGTCCGGCGGCCATCATCCGGTGCACGGCGTTGCGGAGCGCGCCGAACGAGGCCGCCCATTCGGCGCGATCGGTGGCGTTGCCGGTCGTCGTCAGATCCGACCGGTGCTGGGCGATGGACGCCGGGGCGGACGTGCCGAACATCAGCTGATAGCGCTGGGGGTTGGCCATCGCGAAGCGGTGATAGGCCAACCCCATGGCCAGGAAGTCGGCCACGGGATCGTCGGTCAGCGGCACTTCGGTGAGCACGGCGGTGAACCTGTCGAAGACCTCCCGAGCGATCGCATCGAGAAGCCCCGTCATACCGCCGAAGTGCGTGTACAGCGCCATCGTCGACGTTCCCGCTTCGGTTGCCACTGCACGTGCGCGCAACGCGGCCACGCCGTCGCGTTCGAGGAGGCGCACCCCGGCGTCGATCAGGGCTTCCGGCATCGAGCTCATGGTTGCCATCGTGCCATAACGGTGTTATACAAGACGCACGATAACGCTGTTATAGGAGGCGGACATGGGAAATCGCTACCTCGAAGGCGTCTACGCGCCGCTGTCGGAGGAAGTCACGCTCACCGACCTGGAGGTCACCGGGTCGATCCCCGAGCACCTCGATGGTCGGTATCTGCGCAACGGGCCCAACCCGATCGGCGAGATCGATCCGAAGCTGTACCACTGGTTCGTCGGCGACGGCATGGTGCACGGCATCCGGCTGCGTGACGGCCGCGCCGAGTGGTACCGCAACCGCTTCGTCCGCGGGCCGGGCACGGCGCGTGCACTCGGCGAGACAGTGCCCGATCAGCGGTACACGGTGTCGCCGATCGGCGCGAACACCAACGTGATCGGCCACGCCGGCAAGACGCTGGCCCTCATCGAGTCGGGCGTCGCGGCCTACGAACTCACCGACGAACTCGACACCGTCGGGGTCTGCGATTTCGACGGCACGGTGCGCGGCGGCTACACCGCGCACCCCAAGCGCGACCCCGAGACCGGGGAACTGCACGCGGTGTCCTACCGCCTCGGCCAGAAGAACACCGTGCAGTACTCCGTGATCGGAGTCGACGGTCGCGCCCGCCGCACCGTGGACATCGAGGTCACGGGAAGTCCGATGATGCACGACTTCTCGCTCACCGAGCGGTATGTGGTGTTCTACGACCTGCCCGTCACGTTCGACGTCGAGCAGGCCGTGGAGATGACCGTGCCGCGGGCACTGCGCCTGCCGGCCCGGTTGATGATGTCGGCTCTTCTCGGTCGGGTGCGCATCCCCGACCCGGTGGCCGCACGCATGCCGGCCGCGCCGAGCGCCGACCGTCGCTTCCCGTACTCGTGGAACCCGCGCTATCCCGCACGGGTCGGCGTGATGCCGCGCGAGGGCGGCAACGCCGACGTCCGCTGGTTCGACGTCGAGCCCTGCTATGTCTTCCACCCGATGAACGCCTACGACTCGGGCGACACCGTCGTGCTCGACGTCGTTCGCCACCCGAAGATGTTCGCCACCGACCATCTCGGCCCCAACGACGGGCTGCCGACACTCGAACGCTGGACGGTCGATCTGGCCGACGGCAAGGTCCGGGAGTCACGCATCGACGACCGCCCGCAGGAATTCCCCCGCGTCGATGAGAGGCTCGTCGGCAAGCGGCACCGCTACGGGTATGCGCCCGGCTTCTCTGCTGAGGGGGAGGAAACGTTGTTCAAACACGATCTGGTGGGCCACAATTCGGCGGCGCGCTCGTTCGGGGCCGGGAAGGCCGTCGGCGAGTTCGTGTTCGAACCCAACGCCGCCGATGCCGACGAGGACGGCGGCGTGCTGATGGGTTACGTGTACGACCGGGCCACCGATTCCAGCGAGCTGGTGATCCTCGACGCGCAGACCCTCGACGATGTGGCCGCGATCAAGCTGCCGCACCGCGTGCCCGCCGGCTTCCACGGCAACTGGGTGCCTGCCTGATCTGAGTCACTGATCCCTAGGGTCACCTGACCCCTAGGGTCACCTGACCCCCGCGAGCAGACGCATACTCGCGCGACACGCCGCAATTCCACGCGAGTTTGTGTCTGTTCGCGGCCACAAGAACTGGAACACGTTCTAGTCTGGGGAGCCATGGGGTTTCTCAAGCAAGACGCACCCGTCGTCGACTACGCCGAATGGAGCAAGGGAACCCGCGCGGAGCGGATCGTCCCGATGGCCAGACACTGGGCCGAGGTGGGCTTCGGCACGCCGGTGGTGATGCACCTGTTCTACGTCGTCAAGATCCTGCTCTACGTGCTCGTCGCGTGGTTGGTGGTTCTGACCACCACGGGCATCGACGGGTTCACCGATGTCGCGGCCTGGTACCACGAGCCGATCGTGTACCAGAAGGTCGTCTTCTACACGATGCTGTTCGAGATCATCGGGTTGGGCTGCGGCTTCGGACCGCTGAACAACCGGTTCTTCCCGCCGATGGGCTCGATCCTGTACTGGTTGCGGCCCAGCACCATTCGGCTACCACCGTGGCCGAACCGGATCCCGCTGACCCGCGGGGATGCCCGCACGCCGGTCGACGTGGTGCTCTACGGCGCCCTGCTGGTGATGCTGCTGGTTGCGCTGTTTTCTGACGGCACCGGACCCATCCCGGAGCTCGGCTCGCAGATCGGGGTGCTGCCGGTCTGGCAGACCGCGGCCATCCTGGCGCTGCTCGCCCTCGCCGGGCTGCGCGACAAGGTGCTGTTCCTGGCCGCGCGCGGCGAGGTCTACGGGGCACTGGCCGTGTGCTTCCTGTTCACCGGCGCCGACATCGTGATCGCGGCCAAGCTGGTGTGTCTGGTCATCTGGATGGGCGCGGCGACGTCGAAGCTCAACAAGCACTTCCCCTTCGTCATCTCGACGATGATGAGCAACAACCCGGTGATCCGCCCACGCTGGATCAAACGCAAGTTCTTCGAGCACTTCCCGGACGACCTGCGGCCCGGTCGGGCATCGCGCGTGCTGGCGCACGTCTCGACGGCCATCGAGATGCTCGTGCCGCTGGTGCTGTTCTTCTCCCACGGCGGCTGGGTCACCGCGATCGCGGCGTTCGTGATGCTGTGCTTCCACTTCGGCATCCTGTCGGCGATCCCGATGGGGGTGCCGCTGGAGTGGAACGTCTTCATGATGTTCTCGGTGCTGGCGTTGTTCGTCGGCAACGCCGGTATCGGGCTGGGCGATCTGCAGAGTCCGTGGCCGCTGGTGCTCTTCGCGGTGTCCGCGGGCACCGTCGCGATCGGAAACCTGTTCCCGCGCAAGGTGTCCTTCCTGCCCGGCATGCGCTACTACGCGGGCAACTGGGACACGTCGCTGTGGTGCGTCAAGCCCTCGGCCGACGCCAAGATCGCCGCCGGCGTTGTCGCGATCGCGAGCATGCCCGCGGCGCAGATGGAGAAGTTCTACGGCAGCCGCGAGACCGCCGAGATGTACCAGTACATGGGGTACGCCTTCCGCTCGTTCAACACCCATGGCCGCGCGATGTTCACCCTCGCGCACCGGCTGATGGCCGGACACGACGAAGCCGACTACGTGCTGACCGACGGAGAACGCATCTGCAGCACCGCGATCGGGTGGAACTTCGGCGACGGCCACATGCACAACGAGCAGCTGATCGCCGCGCTGCAGAAGCGCTGTCACTTCGAGCCGGGGGAGGTGCGCGTGCTGCTGCTCGACGCGCAGCCGATCCACCGGCAGCGTCAGGAGTACCGGCTGGTCGACGCCGCGACGGGTGAGTTCGAGCGGGGGTACATCCTGGTCGCCGACATGGTGACCCGGCAGCCGTGGGACGACACCGTGCCGGTACACGTCACGTGGCGTAAGGACATGTCCGAAACGGCTTGAGTCAGCCCATCACGTCGCGGATCGGCACACTCTCCAGACCGGTCAGCAGCAGCTCCCGCGATACGTCGAGGTGCTTGCGCCAGTGCTGCTCGGCGCCCGCGGCGTCGCCGGCCCGCAGGTAGGTCATCAACTTGCGGTAGGAGCGAATCAGCTTGTCGTAGTCGGCTTTCGACACGGGCCTGCGCTCGTTGAACACGAAGGCCGTGTGCCGCACCGTGATCTCGTGCAGCATGCCCGCGACGATGGACAGCGTCGTGTTGCCCGAGAGCTGCACCACCCGAAGATGAAAGGTGCCGGTGTTCTCGGCCAGCCGGTCGGACTCGCAGCCCTGGGCCACCAGATCCTCGAGCAGTGCGTCGAGTTCGGCGAAGGCCTCGGCCGAGCCGGATTCGGCCAGCAGACGTGCCGCGAGCGGTTCGATGCCGGCTTTCGCGGTGAGCAGATCGGCGATCGTGGCGCCGGAGAGTTCGAGTAGCAGCCCGGCCGGCCGGGCCACCACCTCGGGCCCGGGCACCCGCACGCGTGCCCCGGTGCGCGATCCTCGCCGCACTTCGACGAGCCGCTCGGACTCCAGCACGCGGACGGCTTCGCGCAGTGTCGGCCGGCTGACCCCGAAGTGGGCCATCAACTCGGCTTCGTTGGGCAGGAAATCCCCGTCGGTCAGCTGCCCGTCGACCACCATGCGACGCAGCGTGCCCGCGACCAGCTCGGCGGTCTTCGGTGACCGCACCCCAGGCCGCGCGCCGGTCGCGTCGATCATCGGCGCCAACCGGGTGCTTCGCGTCACGATGTCTCCACGATCTGAACAGGGTCCTGCCGCCGCGTTGTGCGGCGAGCTGTGCAACTCAGTAAACCATGTGAGGGCGATGTTGCCGGTGTCGGAATCGACCGGTGTTTGTCCGTCGGACGCGATGACCTGCATGGCAGGGTAGCGGCATGCCGGAGGAATTGACCGCCGAGCGGGCCGCGCAGCGGCTGCGCCCCGCCGACACGTTGGGCATCCCGCTCGGACCGGGGCAGCCGCCGGCCTTCCTGCGAGCGCTCGGCGCCCGCACGGACTGGACGGCGCTGCACGTGTACGGGGCGCTGCTGGCGGTCGGCACCGAACTCTTCTCCCGCCCGGGGGTCCGCTACCTGTCGGGTTTCTACGGTCCGCTCGAACGCGCGTTGCGCGACTCCGGCGCCGACGTCGACTTCATGCCGGCCGACTTCCGGCGTTTCGGGCCGCTGCTGCACCGGCAGCGGCCCCGCGTGATGGCCACGGTCGCGACGCCGCCGGATGCCGACGGTTGGTGCTCGCTGTCGTTGCACGCCGGTGCCACCGTCGCCGAACTGCACCGGGCCGGCTCCGATCCGGACCGGCTGCTGGTCGTCGAGGCGTCCGAGGGGTTCCCGCGCACCGGGGGGTGGGGTGAGCGACATCGCCACGCGCTGCACGTCGACGAGATCGACGTGCTGATCCCGTCGACGGAGCCGCCGCTCTCGCTGCCGAGCGCGGCGCCCACCGAAACCGACGCCGCGATCGCCCGGCACGTCGTCGGATTCATCCCCTCCGGGGCCACGCTGCAGACCGGGATCGGCGCTATCCCGAGCCAGATCGCCGCCCTGCTCGCCGAGGGGGAGGCCGGCGACTTCGGGCTGCACAGCGAGATGTTCACCGACGGGTGCATGCGTCTGCACGAGGCGGGAAAGGTCACCAACGCGCGCAAGGGCCAGTACGACGGTGTGAGCGTCACGACGTTCGCGTTCGGATCGCCGGACCTCTACAGCTGGCTGGACGGCAACGCCGAGGTCGCGTTCCTGCCCGTCGAGGTCGTCAACGCGCCGGAGGTGATCGCGGCCAACGCGGACATGATCTCGATCAACGGCGCGCTTGCGGTTGACGTGCACGGCCAGGTGGTGGCCGACACGATCGGCGACGAACAGTTCAGCGGGATCGGTGGCGCCGAGGACTTCGTCGCCGGCGTCGGGCTCGAACTGTCCGACCGGTCGCTGATCTGCCTGCCGTCCACGTTCGAGCGCGACGGCGTTCCGCACTCCCGCATCGTGGCGCAGTTCGCGTCCGGCGCGATCGTCACCACGCCGCGCCACCAGGTCGACGTCATCGTCACCGAGTACGGCGCTGCCGAGCTCGAGGGGCTGACGGTACGGGAGCGCGGCCATGCGCTGGCCGCTATCGCACACCCGCTGTTCCGGGACGAATTGATCGACGCGGCGGACCGCGCCGCCCGCCGTGCATGAGCAAGTTGACCTAGTAAACCTTGTCGTTTAACTTCGAAGAATCCGTCCAATGAAGGAGTGTCTTTCCATGCCAGAAGCCGTCATCGTCGAAGCTGTGCGGTCCCCTGTCGGCAAGCGCAACGGCGGACTCTCCGGAGTGCATCCGGCCGAGCTGTCCGCGCAGGTCCTCAACGGTCTCGTCGAGCGGGCCGGGGTCGACCCCGCGCTGGTCGACGACGTCATCTGGGGCTGTGTCATGCAGGCCGGCGAGCAGGCGCTCGACATCGCCCGCACCGCTCTGCTGACGGCCGGATGGCCGGAGTCCGTGCCCGGGGTGACCGTGGATCGTCAGTGTGGATCGAGCCAGCAGTCGGTGCACTTCGCCGCGGCCGGTGTGGTCGCCGGACATTACGACGTCGTCGTCGCCGGCGGTGTGGAGTCGATGTCGCGGACCCCGATGGGTTCGTCGTTGGCCGGTGGCGGAAACCCGTACCCCGCGGGCTTCAAGGACCGGTACAGCAAGACCCCGAACCAGGGCATCGGCGCCGAGATGATCGCCGAGCAGTGGGGCCTCAGCCGTACCGATCTCGACCAGTTCTCCCTCGACTCGCACGAAAAAGCCGCCGCCGCACAGGATGCCGGCGCTTTCGAGGATCAGATCGTGGCGATCAAAGACCAGGACGGCAACCCTGTGCTGAAGGACGAGGGCATCCGCCGCGGCACGACCCTGGAGAAGATGGGTCAGCTCAAGCCCGCGTTCCGTGAAGACGGTGTGATTCACGCCGGCAACAGCTCTCAGATCTCCGACGGCTCGGCGGCCCTGCTGTTCATGTCGGCCGAGAAGGCCAACGAACTCGGCCTCAAGCCGCTGGCGAAGGTGCACACCGCGGTGCTGGCGGGTGCCGACCCGGTCATCATGCTGACCGCCCCGATCCCGGCGACGCAGAAGGCGCTCAAGCGCTCCGGGCTCTCGATCGATCAGATCGGTGCGTTCGAGGTCAACGAGGCATTCGCACCGGTGCCGATGGCGTGGCTCAAGGACATCGGCGCCGACGAGAAGAAGCTCAACCCCAACGGTGGCGCGATCGCGCTGGGTCACCCGCTCGGCGGCTCCGGCGCCCGGATCATGACCACGCTGCTCTACCACATGCGCGACAACGGGATTCAGTACGGTTTGCAGACGATGTGCGAGGGCGGCGGCCAGGCCAACGCCACCATCCTGGAGCTGCTGTGAGCGAGGCGCCGGGCGCGCTGGTCGAGCGCCGCGGCAACGTCATGGTCATCACGATCAACCGGCCTGAGGCGCGCAATGCCATCAACTCGGCCGTGTCGATCGCACTTGGTGATGCCCTCGAGGAGGCGCAGAACGACCCCGACGTGTGGGTGGTGGTGATCACCGGCTCGGGGGACAAGTCCTTCTCTGCCGGAGCGGATCTCAAGGCGCTTTCGCGCGGTGAGGACATCGGTCACCCGGAGCAGCCGAAGTGGGGCTTCGCCGGTTACGTCCGCCACTTCATCGACAAGCCGACCATTGCCGCCGTCAACGGCACAGCTCTCGGGGGTGGCACCGAACTGGCGCTCGCCAGTGATCTCGTCGTCGCGGGACAGAGCGCCAAATTCGGTCTGCCGGAGGTCAAGCGCGGTCTCTTCGCGGCGGCTGGTGGGGTGTTTCGCCTCGTCGATCAGATTCCGCGAAAAGTGGCGCTGCAGATGATGTTCACCGGCGAGCCGATCACGTCGGAAGAAGCACTGAGCTGGGGCCTGATCAACGAGGTGGTACCGGACGGCACCGAATTGGATGCGGCTTTGGCGCTGGCGCAACGCATCACGGTCAACGCCCCGCTGGCCGTCCAGGCCAGCAAGCGGGTGGCCGTCGGTGCCGATGACGGTCTCGTCGTCGACGACGAACCCGGCTGGAAGCGCACGCGACGTGAGATTGCCGTCGTCTTCAGCTCCGAGGATGCCAGGGAAGGGCCGCTGGCATTCGCTCAGAAGCGGGAGCCAGTATGGAAAGCCAAGTGAGGGAACAGGTATGAAGCGCACCATTTACGAGGCCGAGCACGAGGCGTTCCGCGACACCGTGCGGGGATACATCGAGAGCGAACTCGTGCCCAACGCCGAGAAGTGGGAGGCCGATCGCATCATCGACCGGTCGGCCTACGTCGCGGCGGGCAAGCACGGGCTGATCGGCTTCAACATGCCCGAGGAGTACGGCGGTGGCGGCACCGACGATTTCCGGTTCAACGCGATCATCGACGAGGAGATCGCCAAGGCCGGTGTGCCCGCACCGGGGCTGAGCCTGCACAACGACGTCGTCGGGCCCTACTTCAAGGACCTCACGAACGACGAGCAGAAGGAGCGGTGGCTCCCGGGTATCACGAGCGGCGAGACGATTATCGCGGTCGCGATGACCGAGCCTGGCGCAGGCAGCGACCTCGCCGGCATCCGCACCTCGGCCGTGCGGGACGGGGACGACTGGATCCTCAACGGGTCCAAGACCTTCATCTCCTCGGGCATCAACAGCGACCTCGTCGTCGTCGTGACCCGCACCGACCCCGACGCGGGCCACAAGGGGTTCACGTTGTTCGTGGTCGAGCGGGACATGCCCGGCTTCACCCGCGGCCGCAAGCTCGACAAGATGGGCATGCACGCCCAGGACACCGCCGAACTGCATTTCGAGAACGTGCGGGTGCCGAACGCCAACATCCTCGGCAAGGAGGGTCGCGGCTTCTACCACCTGATGCAGAACCTGCCCTCGGAGCGGTTGTCGATCGCGATCTCCGCGATCGCCGGCGCGCGTGAAACCTGGCGCCAGACACTGCAATACGCGAAGGATCGCAAGGCGTTCGGCCAGCCGATCGGCAGCTTCCAGCACAACCGGTTCCTGCTCGCGGAGATGGACACCGAGCTCGATGTCACCGAGCAGTACGTGGACCGGTGCCTGCAGGCCGTCGTCGACGGCGAGCTGACCGCCGTCGAAGCGGCCAAGGCGAAGTGGTGGGCGACCGAGGTGGCCAAGAAGGTGGTCGATCAGTGCCTGCAGCTGCACGGCGGCTACGGCTGGATGATGGAGTACCGCGTCTGCCGTGACTATGTCGACGGGCGCATCATGACGATCTTCGGTGGAACCACCGAGATCATGAAAGAGATCATCGGCCGCGACCTCGGCCTGTAGAACAAACGATTTCGGCGTGGTTGTCGTCGCCAGGCGACGACAACCACGCCGAAATCACTAACCGATCGGGGCTTCTGCGGCCGGGGTGGTCGGCGTCTGGGCCGGCAGCGGCGCAGCCGACGTGGTGGCCGCGGTGGTCGGGGCCTCAGACGTGGCCGACGTGCTCGTCGATGTCGACGTCTTCGGGGCCGGCGCGTCCGCAGGGTTCAGCACGTGATCGACCAGGTAGATCCGCGCGTTCTCCGCCTGGATGCCACCGCACACCACCTGGGTGGTCTCGTTGACCTTGAGGTTGTCGCCGGAACCGGTCACCTCGATCTCGGTGCCCTCCTGCGTGGGCCGCTGGCCCTTGACGTCATCGGGGCCCAGCAGGCCGAGGAAGACGTGGTAGTACAGCAGGCTGGTCAGCGCGGCCGGGTCGGTGCGCAGCATCTCCTGCTGCTCGGGCGGCAGCTCGGCGAACGCCTCGTTGGTGGGCGCGAACACCACGAACGGGCCGTTGTCGAGCACCGGGTCGATGTTGACGGCCGGGTTCAGCTGGCCGGACACCGCGGCGTTGAACGAGCTGATGTCCGGGATGCTGGCCAGCACCTTGCTGACGGGCACATTGGCCAGGCTCTTCCAGTTCGGCACTGCTTGCTTGAACGGATCGCACTTGCCCTGCGGGTCGGGGATCTCAGCCGTCACGGTGGTCGTGGTCGGCTCGGCGGATGCGGTCACAGCCAGCGGAACCGACAGGGCGATCGCGGTGGCACTCGCAGCGATGCCGATGGCCTTGCTGGGGCGGGTCTTCACGTTCTGCTCCTCATGCTCGTCAGGTCGCTTGGCATGCTAAGCGCACGCTCGGGTCACGACCAAGTCGAGAATGTGTCGCGGTTGTGCCACGAACCGTTACAGAAGAACCGCTGACCAGCGGTTATCGCGCGCCGACAGCCGGCGTGCAGAGCTGCTCGGAGAGCTGCCACAACTCCAGCGCGCGGGCCTCGTCCACCGCATACGCCGCCGCCTCGGCGACCGCACAGTCGGACAGATACACACCCCCAGCAGGGGTCACGTCGTCGCTGACCGCGGCCCACACCTGCGTCGCCGCGCCGTACTCGGGCGTGGTGAACTGCCGGTTGGTGCGGCCACGCCGGGTCAGGTCGGCGAAGTCCTGGTCGTCCATGTGCCGGGCCAGCGAGGTGGCGACGATGCCGGGGTGCACCGCATAGGCGTGCACCCCGCTGTCGCGCAGGCGTCGGTCCAGTTCGACCGCGTGCAGCACATTTGCGGTCTTCGATGCGCCGTACGCGACGAACTTGTCGTAGTCGCGGTGCTCCCAGTTGGCGTCATCGAGGTCGATGTCGCCGAGCCGATGACCTTCCGAGGACAGGTTCACCACACGCGCGCCGTCGGCAGCGACCAGAGCGGGCAGCAGCGAGCGGGTCAGCTCGAAGTGACCCAGATGGTTGGTGCCGAACTGCATCTCGAACCCGTCGACGGTGCGCTCGAACGGCGTGAACATCACCCCGGCGTTGTTCATCAGCACGTGGACGGCCGGGGTCAGGTCGCTGATCTCCGCCGCTGCCGCAGTCACCGATTCGAGCGAGGTGAGGTCCATGCGCACCGTCGCGGTCGACGCCTGCGGTACCTGCTCGCGAACCCACGCCTGCGTATCGGCGAGCGCCGCCGCGTCGCGACCCGTCAGGACCACTCGTGCACCGGTGTGGGCCAGGCATCGGGCCGACTCCCGGCCCAGTCCCGACGTCGCGCCGGTGATCACGACGGTCTTACCGGTCAGATCGACGCCCTCGACGATCTGGCGGGCGGTGGGGGTCGACGTCATTGTCGAGTCGGAGGTCGTCACGACGAGAGGATCGCACGCGCCTGCCGAGCATGCGGCAGCCGACCCTACGATGGCGCCATGCCGGAGCCGCTGATCCTCCCCATCGCCGGGCACGCGCCTACGCTGCATCCGCAGAGCTGGGCCGCGCCGAACTCCACCCTCGTCGGCCGGGTGATCCTCGCCGAGGGGGCCAGCGTCTGGTACGGCGCCACGCTGCGCGCCGAGACCGAGGACATCGAGGTCGGGCCGGGCAGCAACATCCAGGACAACGTGACGATCCACGTCGACCCGGGTTTCCCTGCGCGCATCGGCAGCGGCGTGACCGTCGGCCACAACGCGGTCCTGCACGGGTGCACCGTCGGCGACGACACCCTGATCGGGATGGGAGCGGTGGTCCTCAACGGAGCCACCATCGGCGCGGGATGTCTGATCGCCGCCGGCGCGGTGGTGTCGCAGGGCGCGCAGATCCCGGCGGGACACATGGTCGCCGGGGTGCCCGCCAAGGTGCGCCGCGAGCTGGGCGACGCCGAGAAGGACGGCATCCGGACCAACGCGCTGCTGTACCAGGAGCTGGTCAAATTGCACCGTGACACAGGCAACGTCTGACATAGCGGCGGTTGGGGTACAGGCCAGTCGTGGGTAATCGGACTCTGGTCACCGGCGCGAGCGGGTACATCGGCTCTCGCCTGGTCGCGTCTCTCCTGGACGCCGGCAACGACGTCGTCGCGGTCAGCCGCCATCCCGAAAGGCTGCGCGAGTTCGGCTGGCACGACCGTGTTTCCGCAGTCGAACTGGATGCCGGCGACGCAGCGTCGGCGCGGCGGGCGTTCGACGAGGCCGGTCCGATCGACGTCGTCTACTACCTGGTGCACGGAATCGGCCAACCCGGTTTCCGGGAGGCCGACAACGAGGCCGCTGCCACTGTCGCCGAGGCGGCCAAGGCGGCGGGGGTGCGCCGCATCGTCTATCTCGGCGGATTCGTGCCGCAGGCCGCCGACGGCGGACCGCTGTCGGAACACCTGGCCAGCCGGGCCGAGGTCGCGCACGCGCTGCAGATCGACGGCGGACCCGATGTCGTGTGGCTCGGCGCGGCGATCGTTCTCGGGGCGGGGTCGACGTCCTTCGAGATGATGCGCTACGTCGCCGACCGGTTCCTGCTGCTGCCGATGCCCGAGTGGTCGGCCAATCCGATCGACCCGATCTCGATCCGCGACGTGCTGTACTACCTGGTGGCCGCAGCGGACGAGACGGTCCCCGCGGGCTCCTATGACATCCGGGGACCCGAGACCACCACGTACGGCGATCTGCTGCGCACCTACGCGCGCATCGCCGGCATCTTCCGGACCCCGGTCCCGGTCTACGGCATCGACACCGGTCTGGTGTCGAAGGTCAGCGGCGCCATCCTGCCGGTGCCCGGCGGTCTGGCCGGCGACCTGATCGAGTCGCTGGACTTCCCGATGATGGCGACCCAGAACGGGCTCGACGTGCCCGACCCGCCGGAGGGACTCACGAGTGTCGAGGACGCCATTCGCGCAGCCGTGACGAGCCCCTCGCGCCGACCCGTCGACCGTCTCGCCGACCCCCACCACCTCGCCGACACCGATCCCGATTGGGCAGGTGGCGACGCGTTGCGTTTGCGGCAGATCGCCTCCGCTGTGACGCCGCATGTCGTCCACCCGGTACTCGGACTGATCGGTCTGGTGCCCAAACCCGTCGCCGCTGCCGTCCGCACCGGTCTGGATCACGTGATCGGACTGGTGCCCAGGGGGAGTACTGCGTGAACAGCTCAGAGCACACGCCGCTGTCCGGCGAGATCAAGCAGATCGCGCGCACCAAGGCGCCTGCATTCAACGAGCCGCCGTCGATGGTGACCCGGCGCAAGTTCGTCGTCGGGGTGTTCCTGCTGATCGGCGCGGCACTGCTCGGCTATTCGCTCAGTCGTCCGCCCGGGGACAGCTCCTTCGTGTGGCTCACGCTGGCGCTGGCCGCGGTGTGGGCCATCGGGGCGTTCCTGTCCGGACCCTTGCACTGGGGGCATGTCAGCTTCCGCGGCCGTAACCAGCGCCCGGTCATCACCGGTACCGGCGTGGGCCTGGGCCTCGGCGCGATCTTCGTCGTAGGCGCTCTGGTGGCGCGGCAGATCCCGCCGGTGCGCGACTACATCACCAGCGTGCTCGAGTACGTGAACACCGCGCCGCTGTGGGTGATTGCGTTCATCACGGTGATCAACGGCCTGGCCGAGGAGATGTTCTTCCGTGGTGCGCTCTACACGGCGCTGTGGAAGTACAAGCCGGTGCTGGTCTCGACCGTGCTGTATGTGATCGCGACCGCGGCCACCACCGGTAACCCGATGCTGGGTTTCGCGGCCATCGTCCTGGGCACCGTGTGCGCGCTGGAGCGCCGTGCCACCGGCGGAGTACTCGCCCCGATGCTGACGCACTTCTTCTGGGGGCTGGTGATGGTTCTCGCCCTGCCCCCGCTGTTCGGCGTCTAATCCAGCGGGTGCGCGACCTCGTCGCGCCGCATCCGGGCGGCGGCCATCGCGATGCCCGCCAGCAGCACCGGCACCAGGCCCGCGGTGAGGAAGATCGTCGGCATCGACACCACCTTCGACAGCGGGCCGATGATCGCGAACGACACCGGCATGAACGCGAGTGAGACGAAGAAGTCCAGGCTGGACACGCGGCCCAGCATCTCCGGCGGTACCCGCCGCTGCAGCAGCGTGCCCCAGATGACCATGCCCGCGCCGTCGGTGACGCCGATGACGAAGGTGGCCAGCGCCATCACCGGGAACGACGAGGTGACGCCGACGACCGCCAGCGGTATCGAGCCCAGTCCCCACATCGTCATCATCACCGTCAGATAGCGGCGGGGCAGTTGCCGTGACGACACCGTCAGCGCACCCAGCGCGCTGCCGAGGCCGAAGAACGCGAGCACCAGACCATAGGTCTTCTCGCCGTCGGCGAACCTGTCGCCGACGATGAAGGGCAGTAGGACCTCGATCGGGCCCAGGACCACCAGCACGAACACGCTGGCGAACAGCAGCGTCCACAACAGCCACGGTGTGCGCCACACGAACGCGAAGCCCTCGCGTAGATCGCGCAGCAGGTGCGACTTCGGTTGTGTGACAACGCGTGTGCCGGCCGGCCGGGTCGCGATGAGCAGCGCGAGGCCGATGGCGAACAGGATCGCCACCACGAGTGCGCCCGCGGCCGGGAACGTCGCGCCGATCAGCACGCCCGCCACCGCAGGGCCGGCGGCGCGCTGGAACACCGGGCGTACGACGCCTTCGACGCCGTTGGCGGCCAGCAGCTGCTCGGCCGGCAGGATGCGCGGGAGCAGGGCGCTGTAGGCCGGGAAGAAGAACGCGGCGGCTACGCCCAGGGCGCCGGCTGCGATCGCGAGATGCCAGATCTGCAGCGTGCCGGCGAAGCCGAGCACCGCGATGACGGAAACCACTGTGGTGTTGACGAATTCGACGACGATGATGATGCCGCGTTGGGGGAGCCGGTCTGCGGCCAGGCCGCCGACGAGGACGAAGGCGACCAGGCCGAGCCCCAGGCAGGTCGCGACCAGCGACAGCGAGGTGGGATCGTCGTCGATGGCGATCACCTGCAGCGTCATCACCACCGCCCACATGCCCTCGGCGAAGATCGACAGGGAGACGGCGGCGATGAGCAGGCGGTACTCGCGGATTCGGAAGGGCGCGAGCACGCGCCAGCGGGCTTCTGCCGCCGGCGTCTCGATGTGGTAGTCCGTGCTCACTTGTCGATGGTGGCCGACGAGTGGTGCTCGCGTCGAACGATTTTCGAGGCGCGCTTGCGCCCAGATGGGCGAAAGGGCGAGAGTCTCTCGCACTTTTCCGCCCAAATGTCGGTTTGGGCGGGGGTGGGTCAGGTGTCGGTGAAGGTGGGCTCCCGGCGCTGCTGGAACGCACGCGCTCCTTCGCGGAAGTCGTTGGCGTCCAGCAGTATCAGCTGGCCCTGCTTCTCGCGCTCGAGGGCGCCCTCGAGTTCGGTCAGCGTCGCGGCGTTGACCGCGTCCTTGGTCTTGCGCAGTGCCACGGCGGGTCCGGCGGCCAACCTGGCGACGACGGCGTCGACCTCGGCGGCGAAGTCATCAGCCGGGAACACCGCGCTGACCAGCCCCCAGTCGAAGGCCTGTGCGGCGGGGATGCGCTCGGCCAACAGCGCCATCCGCATCGCCCGGATTCGCCCGACCGCCGCGGCGATCAATGCCGAGGCCCCGCCGTCGGGCATCAACCCGATCTTGGTGAACGCCAGCATGAAAAATGCCTTCTCCGAGGCCAAAACGACATCACACGCCAGCGCCAGTGACGCCCCGACACCCGCTGCCGCCCCCTGCACCACCGCGACCGCCGGCTGCGGCAGCGCCACGATCGCGCGGATGGCGCGGTTGGCGGCGTCGAGCACCTCGGCCGGCGTTCCCGCCCCGTCTGGATCGGCGTGGTCGGACTCGCTGATACCCGCGCCGGAGGAGAAGCCGCGCCCGGCCCCCTCGATGCGCACCACCCGCACCTCGGGGTCGCCCGCGGCGCGGTCCAGAGCGTCGGCCAGCGTGGTCAACATCGCTGCGGTCAGCGAGTTCAGGCTGTCCGGGCGGTGCAGTTGCAGAGTCAGCACACCGCCCTCGCGGCTCACCCGAAGGTCGTCGATACCCGCGTAATCCTGCGTCGTTGACATAGTCAGGCACCCTAGGTGGGTCGAGAAGGTTATACAAGTAAGCTATGTCGGGCTCGACCGAGCGACCGACGAAAAGGACGGGTGGAGATGGCTGGACCTCTGCAGGGACTGCGTGTGGTGGAGTTGGCCGGCATCGGCCCCGGACCCCATGCGGCGATGATCCTCGGCGACCTGGGCGCCGATGTCGTACGCGTGGAACGTCCAGGCAAGGGCGGTGGTGCGCCGAGCGGGGACTACCTGCTGCGTAACCGGCGTTCGATCGGCGCCAACCTGAAGGACCCGGCCGACGTCGAGAAGGTGCTCTCCCTGATCGCCAAGGCCGACGTGCTGATCGAGGGGTTCCGTCCCGGGGTCACCGAACGTCTCGGCCTGGGGCCCGAGGATTGCGCGAAGGTCAACGAGCGCCTGATCTATGCGCGGATGACCGGGTGGGGCCAGGACGGACCGCGGGCTCAGCAGGCCGGTCACGACATCAACTACATCTCGCTCAACGGCACGTTGCACGCGATCGGCCGGGCCGGTGAGCGCCCGGTGCCGCCGCTGAACCTGGCCGGCGACTTCGGTGGCGGGTCGATGTTCCTGATCGTCGGCGTCCTCGCTGCTCTCTTCGAGCGTCAGACCTCCGGCAAGGGGCAGGTGATCGACGCCGCGATGGTCGACGGCTCCAGCGTGCTGATGGCGATGATGTGGGCGTTCCGCGGCACCGGCATGTGGAGCGACGAACGCGGAACCAACATGCTCGACACCGGTGCGCCCTACTACGACACCTACACGTGCGCCGACGGCCGCTACGTCGCGGTGGGTGCGATCGAGCCGCAGTTCTACGCCGAGATGCTCAAGGGCCTCGGGCTCGATGCCGGTGATCTGCCCGGCCAGAACGACGTCAGCCGCTGGCCCGAGCTGCGGGCGCGGCTGACCGAGGCATTCGGCGCGCAGGATCGGGACCACTGGGCCTCGGTGTTCGCCGGTACCGATGCCTGCGTCACCCCGGTGCTGTCCTTCGCCGAGGTCGAGTCCGAGCCGCACAACACCGAGCGTGACACCTTCTACCGCGAGAACGGGAACCTGTACCCGGCGCCGGCGCCGCGGTTCTCCCGCAGTGTGACGGACGCCCCGAAGGCGCCGGGTGTACCGGGAGCCGATACCGAAGCTGTTCTGCAGGACTGGATTTAGCCAACAGAAAGGAACCGATCAATGGAGATCAAGGACGCGGTCGCGGTCGTCACCGGAGGTGCCTCCGGTCTCGGTCTCGCGACCACGAAGCGCCTGCTGGACCGAGGCGCATCCGTCGTGGTCATCGACCTCAAGGGCGCCGAGGCGGTCGCCGAATTGGGGCCGCGCGCCAAGTTCGTCGAGGCCAACGTCACCGATCCCGAGCAGGTCGCCGCTGCGCTGGACGCGGCGGAGGAGATGGGGCCGGTCCGTATCGACGTCAACTGCGCGGGCATCGGCAACGCGATCAAGACGCTCGGTAAAGAGGGGCCCTTCCCTCTCGACGGCTTCCGCAAGGTCGTCGAGGTCAACCTGATCGGTACGTTCAACGTCATTCGCCTTGCGGCAGAACGCATTGCCAGGACCGAGCCCATTGGCGGTGAGCGTGGCGTCATCATCAACACCGCGTCGGTGGCCGCGTTCGACGGGCAGATCGGGCAGGCCGCGTACTCGGCATCGAAGGGCGGCGTGGTCGGCATGACGCTGCCGATCGCGCGCGACCTGTCGCGTGATCTGATCCGCGTCGTCACCATCGCGCCGGGCCTGTTCAAGACCCCGCTGCTGGGCTCGCTGCCCGAGGAGGCGCAGGCCTCGCTGGGCAAGCAGGTGCCTCACCCGGCCCGCCTCGGTGACCCCGACGAATACGGCGCGCTCGCCACGCACATCGTCGAGAACCCGATGCTCAACGGGGAGACGATCCGGCTCGATGGCGCGATCCGGATGGCCCCGCGATGAGCGCTTGCGCGAAGAGCAGAGGACAGCGGTAGACCATGGCCATCAAGACGAAGTTCACCGAAACCTTCGGTGTCGAGCATCCGATCGCCCAGGGCGGTATGCAGTGGGTGGGTCGCGCGGAACTGGTTGCGGCCGTGGCCAATGCGGGCGGGTTGGGTTTTCTGACCGCGTTGACGCAGCCGACGCCGGCGGATCTGGCCAACGAGATCGCCAAGACGCGGGATCTGACCGACAAGCCGTTCGGGGTGAACCTGACGATCCTGCCGACGATCAATCCGCCGCCCTATGACGAGTACCGCCAGGTGATCGTCGACGCCGGTATCAAGATCGTCGAGACGGCGGGATCCAACCCTGCGCCACACCTGCCGATGTTCCACGACAACGGCATCAAGGTGCTGCACAAGTGCACCTCGGTGCGGCATGCGGTCAAGGCGCAGAGCCTGGGTGTGGACGGCATCAGCATCGACGGCTTCGAATGCGCGGGTCATCCCGGCGAGGACGACATTCCGGGCCTTGTGCTGATCCCGGCGGCCGCGGACAAGATCGAGATCCCGATGATCGCCTCCGGCGGGTTCGCCGATGCGCGGGGTCTGGTGGCGGCGCTGGCGCTGGGCGCCGACGGCATCAACATGGGGTCGCGGTTCATGTGCACCGTCGAGTCGTGCATCCATGAGAACGTCAAAGAGGCGATCGTCGCCGGCGACGAGCGGGGTACGGAGCTGATCTTCCGCAGCCTGCACAACACGGCGCGGGTGGCATCGAATGTGGTCTCGCGCGAGGTGGTCGAGATCCTCGAGGGCGGCGGCCAGTTCGACGACGTCAAGGATCTGGTGGCCGGCTCGCGGGGCCGAAGGGTGTTCGACGACGGCGACGTCGACGCCGGAATCTGGACTGTCGGCACGGCCATGGGCCTGATCAACGACATTCCGACGGTGGGCGACCTGGTGTCGCGCATCGTGGCCGAGGCAGAGGACCTGATCCGCGGCCGGCTGGCCGGGATGGTCGCACAGACCTCAGCGGTCTAGCAGGGTCGTACTACACGGTGAAGAGCGCGCGTCCGAGAGGGCGCGCGCTCTTTGTCACACGGCAGTAGGAAGAGTCTGCTCGTCGTCGAGCTGTTCCGACGTCAATCCCTCGACGAGAACATCGCCGTGGTAAAGGGCGTCGAAATCAACC
Organism: Mycobacterium kyogaense; assembly: GCF_003254575.1. Taxonomy (GTDB): domain Bacteria; phylum Actinomycetota; class Actinomycetes; order Mycobacteriales; family Mycobacteriaceae; genus Mycobacterium; species Mycobacterium kyogaense. The sequence continues at coordinate 26,564 of NZ_QJUA01000044.1, forward strand.
TTGATGACATCAGCATTGGTGTCGTCGATCCACATGTACTGAACAGTAACCACGAGCTCTAAGGAATCTTTGAGCCTCGTTTCGGAAAACTGTGGCAATTCTTACCGGCGGGTAGGTTCAGCCCGGGTTCGGCGGTCGCCGGCGCGGCTACCATGGCGGCGTCATCGCAGGAGGCGAAGGTGCTGCAACGGATCGCGTCGTCGGCCATCGCCGCTCCGCGCCGCATCCTCGCGGCCGCGGCCCTGGTCATGGTGGCCTGCGGAATCTTCGGCATCCCGGTGGCCGGGAAGCTGTCCGCGGGCGGGTTCGGTGATCCCACCTCGGAATCGGCTCGGGCATCCCAGATCCTCATCGACCACTTCGATCAGGGCGATATGGACCTGCTGGTCAGCGTCACCTCCGACCGCGGTATCGAGGCGGCGCGTCCGGTCGCCGCGGAGATCGTGGCGGGGCTGGCCGCCTCGCCCCACGTCAGTCAGGTCACCTCGGCGTGGACCGCCCCGCCGCAGGCAGCGGCGGCACTGGCCAGCCGTGACGGGAAGACCGGGTTGATTCTCGCCGGCATCACCGGCGGGGAGACCGGCGCGCAGCGCCACGCCGAGGAACTCGACGAACGCCTGCTGTACGACCGCGACGGCGTGACCGTGCGCGCGGGCGGCGTCGCGATGACCTACGTGCAGATCAATGCGCAGACCGAACGCGATCTGCTGCTGATGGAGTCGATCGCGATCCCGCTGAGCTTCGTGGTGCTCGTGTGGGTGTTCGGTGGGCTGCTGGCGGCCGGCCTGCCGCTGGCTGTGGGCGGGTTCGCGATCCTCGGTTCGATGGCTGTGCTGCGGACCGTCACGCTCGTCACCGACGTGTCGATCTTCGCGCTGAACCTGTCGATCGCGATGGGCCTGGCGCTGTCCATCGACTACACCCTTCTGATCATCAGCCGATACCGCGACGAACTCGCCGATGGCGCGGACCGTGAGCGTGCGCTGATCCGCACGATGACGACAGCGGGCCGCACCGTGCTGTTCTCGGCGTTGACGGTGGCGCTGTCGATGGTCGCGATGGTGATCTTCCCGATGTACTTCTTGAAATCATTCGCCTACGCCGGGATCGCCGTGGTGGCGTTCGCGGCGCTGGCGGCAATAGTCGTGGCGCCCGCGGCGATCGCGCTCGCCGGTGACCGGCTCGATTCTCTCGACGTGCGTCGCCTGCTGGGCCGGTTGCCGCGCCGCCTCCCACGGCGACCCGAACCGGCACCCGTGCCCATCGAGCAGATGTTCTGGTACCGCTCGACGAAGTTCGTGATGCGTCGCCCGATTCCGATCGGCCTGGCTGTGGTGACACTTCTCCTTCTGTTGGGTCTGCCGTTCTTCGGGGCGAAATGGGGCTTCCCCGACGACCGGGTGCTGCCGCAGTCCGCCTCGGCGCGCCAGGTCGGCGACGAGATGAGGGAGAACTTCGCGGTCGATTCGTCGAACAACGTGGTCGTCGTGCTGCCCGACGTCCGTGACGTCACCCCCGAAGAGCTCGACGGGTATGCCGCGGCGCTGTCCCGGGTCGGCGACGTGACGACGGTGTCGGCGCCGGGCGGCACGTTCGTCGACGGGGCGAAGGTGGGCCCGCCGGCAGCTGCGACCGGAATGGCCGACGGGCGAGCGTTTTTGACTGTCGGCAGCACGGCGCCGCTCTTCTCCGACGCGTCGGAGACCCAGCTCGACGGGTTGCACGCCGTCGAGACGCCTGACGGCAGGGAGGCGATGCTGACCGGGCTGGCGCAGATCAACCGGGACAGCTCCGCATCGATCACCTCACGATTGCCTGCGGTGCTCGGTGTCATCGCGGCCATCACCTTCGTCCTGCTCTTCCTGCTCACCGGGTCGGTGGTGCTGCCGCTGAAAGCCCTGGTGCTCAACGTGTTGTCGCTGACTGCGGCGTTCGGTGCGCTGGTGTGGATCTTCCAGGACGGTCACCTCGGAGCGTTGGGCACGACGCCGACAGGCACGCTGGTGGCCAACATGCCGGTACTGCTGTTCTGTATCGCGTTCGGCTTGTCGATGGACTACGAGGTGTTCCTGGTCTCCCGCATCCGGGAGTACTGGCTGGCGTCGGACCGCAGCGCGGCGGCCAACGACGAGAGCGTGGCGCTCGGGCTGGCCCGCACCGGCCGGGTGGTCACGGCGGCCGCGCTGCTGATGGCGATCTCGTTCGCGGCCCTGATCGCCGCGCAGGTGTCGTTCATGCGGATGTTCGGCGTCGGTCTCACACTCGCCGTGCTGGCCGACGCGACGTTGGTGCGGATGCTGCTGGTGCCCGCCTTCATGCACGTGCTGGGCCGGTGGAACTGGTGGGCGCCGGCGCCGTTGGCCCGCCTGCACCAGCGCATAGGATTGCGGGAGACCTGACGGGGGCGTTGAGGAGTTCGCTGATGGCTACCACTGTCGATAATCCCTTCTTCGCGCGCATGTGGACCGTGATGTCGGCCCGAGAGCCCGAAACGGTGCGGCGGCTGCGCCGGGAGAACCTGGCCGGTCTGACGGGCCGGGTGCTCGAGGTGGGCGCGGGCACCGGAACCAACTTCGCGTTCTATCCCGCCACGGTCACCGAGGTCGTCGCGGTCGAGCCCGAGCGAAAGCTCGCCGCCGTCGCGGAGCACGCAGCAGCACTGGCCGCGGTGCCCGTCACGCTCACGGCCGACACCGTCGAAGGGTTCGGTACCGGTGAACAGTTCGACGCGGTGGTGTGCTCACTGGTGCTGTGTTCGGTGGAGCGCCCCAGCGATGTTGTGGCGCAACTCTTTTCGCTGCTGAAACCCGGGGGCGTGATGCGCTATCTGGAACACATCGCCGAACCGGGGGTCAGGGGCGGCTTGCAGAAGGTCGCCGACGCGACGATCTGGCCCCGGCTGGCGGGCAACTGCCACACGCATCGCCACACCGAGGAGACCATCGCGGCCGCGGGATTCGCGCTGGAAGGGCGCCGGGAGTACACGATGCCCCGGTGGGTGCCGCTGCCGGTCTCCGAGGTCGCGATCGGCCGGGCGGTGAAGCCGGCATCCTGACGGGAGCGGGCCCCCGCTAGACGCCGCCGCGGCGCAGCATCCGGCCCTGCGGAGTCGTGAAGTCGATCTCCTTGCCGCGCAGCCACGTACTCGTCACCACACCGGCGAGCGCGCGCCCGTCATAGGGGCTGATCGGATTCTTGTGATGCAGTCTGTGCACGTCGACCACCTGTGCGGACTCGGGCTCGAAGATCGCGAAATCGGCGTCATGCCCCAGCGCGATCTTGCCCTTGTTGGTCAACCCGGCGAGCGCGGCGGGCTTCGCCGCCATCCAGTCGATCACCTGGGTGAGCGCGATCCCGCGGCGCTTGGCCTCCGTCCAGATCAGGGACAGGCCGAGCTGCAGCGACGCGACGCCGCCCCACGCCACACCGAAGTCGCCGTTCTCGACGTCCTTGAGGTCGACGGTCGACGGTGAGTGATCGGACACGATGCAGTCGATGGTGCCGTCGAGCAGACCCTGCCACAGGAGTTCCCGGTTCGACGCCTCACGGATCGGCGGACAGCACTTGAATGCCGTTGCACCGTTGGGGATCTCCTCGGCGAGCAGCGTCAGGTAGTGCGGGCACGTCTCGACGGTGATCCTGACACCGTCGCGCTTGGCGGTCGCGAGCATGGGCAAGGCGTCCGAGGACGACAGGTGCAGGATGTGTGCGCGGGCACCGGTCCACCGTGCGCGCTCGATCACTTCGGCGATCGCCACGTTCTCGGCGCCGCGCGGCCGCGAGGCGAGGAACCGGCTGTAGCGGTCTCCCTCGGCCGTCGGCGCGCGGTCGATGGCGCGGGAGTCCTCGGCGTGCACGATCATCATGGAGTCGAAGCCGGCCAGCACGGCCATGTCCTTCTCCATCTCGTCCGCGTCGAGGTGCGGGAATTCGTCGACACCGGAATGCAGCAGGAAGCACTTGAACCCGAAGACCCCGTCGTCGTGCAGACTCCGCAGATCGCCGGTGTTGCCGGGGATGGCGCCGCCCCAGAATCCGACGTCGATGTGCAGCTTGCCCGTCGCCGCTTGCCGTTTGGCGTTGAGCGCGTCGACGTTGACCGTCGGCGGTATCGAATTCAGCGGCATGTCGATCAACGTGGTGACACCGCCGGCCGCCGCCGCTCGGGTGGCGGAGTCGAACCCTTCCCACTCGGTGCGCCCGGGCTCGTTGACGTGCACGTGCGTGTCGACCAAGCCGGGGATCATCACCTGCTCGTCGGTGAGTTCGATCGTCTCAGCGCCGGTGAGGTTGCTGCCCAGCGGCTCGATCGCGACGATGCGGCCGTCGCGGACACCGATCTCCCTCGCGACGATCCCCGCGGTCGTCAGCATGCGGGTACCGCGCACCACCAGGTCGAAGTCCGGTCGGTTCGTGGGGGCGTCGACGGTCATGGATACCCTCCGTTACGACGTACGTGAATTCCTCATCGTGGAATTCGATTCCAGTCTGTGCGCGACTGTAGGGGTGAGCGGGGCCACAGTCAATCGCGTCAGATGCTTGACAGGTGACGCCTGCGTGCGAGTTACTTGAGCCGCAGTGGAATATTTCTTCCACAAGATGGAATTCCAGCGACGGCGCCGGGCGTCGGAGCTCCGACTGTGACAGGCGTGTCCATTGAGCACAGAGCCCTCCCAACTCGTCGATGAACCCGGCCGTGGCTTCACCACCGACGCCGCCGCGGCCGCTCGGGTGAGTCCGTCGCTGTACAACCCCGATCTCGCACCCATCAGACGCGAGGGGCGGCGCTGGAGTGCCTACAACATCTTCACGTTGTGGGCCAACGATGTTCACAGCCTGGGCAACTACTCGTTCGCCATCGGTCTCTTCGCGTTGGGGCTCGGCGGGTGGCAGATCCTGCTCGTGCTCGGGCTCGGGGGCGCCTTCCTCTTCCTGCTGCTGAGCCTGTCCGGCTTCATGGGGGAGAAGACCGGCGTTCCGTTCCCGGTGATGAGCCGCATCTCGTTCGGCATCCGCGGCGCCCAGATACCCGCTGTCATCCGCGGCGCGGTCGCGATCGCGTGGTTCGGCATCCAGACCTACCTCGCCTCCGTGGTGCTGCGCATCCTGATCGTCGCGCTGGCACCGTCGGCCGCGACGCTCGACACCAACAGCGTTCTCGGGCTGTCGACCCTCGGGTGGATCTCATTCGTCGCGCTGTGGGTGGTCCAGGTCATCATCGTCAGCTACGGCATGGAGATGATCCGCAAGTACGAGGCGTTCGCCGGTCCGGTCATTCTGATCACGATGGTCGCGCTCGCGATCTGGATGCTCAGCAGCGCCGACTGGTCCATCGCGTGGACGACGCCGGATTCGCTGACCGGTGTCGACATGTGGCTGCAGATCGTCGGCGGGGCCAGCCTGTGGGTCGCGATCTACGGGACGTTCGTGCTGAACTTCTGTGACTTCACCCGCAACGCCACGTCGAAGCGCGCCATCGTCGCGGGCAACTTCTGGGGAATCCCGCTCAACATGTTGGTGTTCGGCGGAATCGTCGTGACGCTGGCGGGCGCCCAGTTCCGTATCGACGGGCGCATCATCGAAGCGCCCGCCGACATCGTCAAGGAAGTGCCCAACACCTTGGACGTCTCGGGCGAGCCCATCGCCGTGGCGAGCACCCACTAGGACCGCGATGAGAATCCTGGTGGCCAACGTCAACACCACGGCGTCGATGACCGACGCGATCGCCGAGTCGGCGCGCGGGGTCGCATCGCCGGATACCGAGATCGTCGGCATCACACCGCGTTTCGGCGCGGATTCGTGTGAGGGCAACTTCGAGAGCTATCTCGCGGCCATCGCCGTCATGGACGCGATCACGTCCTACCCCGAACCGTTCGACGCGGTGATCCAGGCCGGGTACGGCGAGCACGGCCGTGAGGGCCTGCAGGAACTGCTGGACGTCCCGGTCGTCGACATCACCGAGGCGGCCGCGTCGACCGCGATGTATCTCGGACACAAGTACTCGGTCGTCACCACGCTCGACCGCACCGTCCCGCTGATCGAAGACCGTCTCAAGCTCGCGGGACTCGACGCGCGGTGCGCGTCGGTGCGGGCCTCGGGACTCGGTGTCCTCGAACTGGAGTCGGATCCGGACCGGGCGGTCGAGGCGATCGTGCGTCAGGCGCGAGAGGCGGTCGAGCGCGACCACGCCGAGGTCATCTGCCTCGGGTGCGGCGGCATGGCCGAACTCGAGGCGAAGGTACGGGCCGCCACCGGCGTCCCGATCGTCGACGGAGTCCGCTCGGCGGTGACCATCGCCGAGGGTCTGGTCCGGATGGGCCTGTCCACGTCGAAGGTGCGGACCTATGCGACGCCGCGCGCGAAGAAGGTCACCGGCTGGCCGTTCCGGTTGTAGCGCAACCGAATCGGGTCAGAGCATGACCTGGCGGTTGACATCCTTGTACAGCAGGTACCGGAAGTTCGACGGCCCGCCCGCGTAGCACGCCTGAGGGCAGAAGGCCCGCAGCGAGAGGAAGTCGCCGGCCTGGACCTCGACCCAGTCCCCGTTGAGGTGATAGACCGCCTTGCCTTCGAGCATCAGCAGGCCGTGCTCCATCACATGGGTCTCGGCGAACGGAATCGTGGCGCCGGGCTCGAACGTGACGATGTTGACGTGCATGTCGTATGCCAGGTCCTGGGGGTCCAGCATGCGCGTGGTGCGCCACTTGCCGTCGGTTCCCGGCATGGCTGACGGCTCGATGTCCTGCTCGTTGCCGAACAGGACCGACGGGGTGTGCCCCTCGACGGCCTCGTAGCGCTTGCGGATCCAGACGAACGTCGCGGTCTCGTCGCCGTCGTTGGCGGCCGACCACTCGGTGCCCGCCGGAAGGTACGCGAAGCCGCCCGCGGTGAGGGTCTGTGACTGACCTGCCGCATCGACGGTGAGCGCGCCGGACGTCACGAACAGGAAGCCGGCCACCTCGGGTTGCGGCTCGGGGCGCTTGGCTCCGCCGCCGGGTGCGACCTCGACGATCGCCTGGTAGTACGTCGTCGCGCCGCCGGCGACAGGGCGGTTGATGATCCACGCACGCGTGTCGGTCCACTCCGGGAACACCGAGGTGACGATGTCGGAGAGGACGCCGCGCGGGATGACCGTGTAGGCCTCGGTGACGATCGCGCGGTCGGTCAGCAGATCGGTCTGCGGGGGGAGGCCGCCGCGGGGCGTGTAGTACGACGCTCGTGTCTTCGCGTGGGTCACGGAATGCTCCTTGGTGGGCGGCCGAGCGCGATGTCGCGTACGGAGGACAGGGGAAGGTCGACGGCCGTTTCGATCTCGTCGTCGGTGAGGGCGCCGCAGACGCTGCCGCGATGGATCACGTTGGCCAGTGCACGCGCGGTCGCCGGCTCGTCCATGACGGTCGAGTCGAGCCCGTGGACGTAATTGCGCAGTCGGGTCGCGGCCGGGGCGAAGGCGCCGCGATAGAACGCATAGGTCGCCAGGTATCGGGTGACGAGCTGAGCGGGATGCAAGTCCCAGCCCTGGTAGATGCCGCGTTCGAGATGGCGTCGGACCAGGCGCGCGTGCAGTTTCCATGCCATCGCGACGTTGTCGGGGTCGCCGACGGGAAGGATGTTGGTCGAGCCGTCGGACAGGTGGACGCCGGTGCCCGCGACGGCGGTCTGCATGACGTTCTTGGCGTGGTCGGCCGCCGGGTGCTCCATCGACTGGTGAGCGGCGGCGATACCGAGGGAGGCCGAGTAGTCGTAGGTCCCGTAGTGCAGCGAGCTGACCCGGCCCGCACCGGCGTGGATGAACTGAGCGACGGGCGCGCGGCCGTCGGCGCCGAGGATCGCCTGCGGTGTCTCGACCTGGACTTCGAAGCGAATCCGCCCGTCCGGCAATCCATTCGCGGCTTCCAGGGCACTCGCCACCGCCACCATGGCCTCGACCTGCTCGACGGATGTCACCTTGGGCAGCGTGAGCGTGAGGCCCTCCGGCAGACCTCCGTTGTCGACGAGTCCGCTGACGAACATGTCGAGCGTGCGGAGCCCGCGTGCCCGGGTGGCTGCTTCCAGACACTTGAAGCGCGTCCCGACGAACGGTGTCGAGGTGCCGGCGTCGAGCGCGCCGCGCAGCGCGGTGATCGCGCGCGTCACGTCGGCGTCCTCGGTGGCGTCGTCGACTGTGCCGTACCCGTCTTCGAAGTCGATGCGGAGGTCTTCGATCGGCTCGGTGGTGAGCTTGTTCTCGACCAGTGCCGCGAGAGTCGCCGGTTCGCAATCGGTGTCACCGCTCGCGCCGACCATGTCGGCTATCGCGTCGAGTCCGTGCGCGTCATTCGCGGCGGCCAGCGCTGCAGATCCCCATTCGGCAGGCATGGTCGCCGAATACTTGTCACCGGGTATGTAGACGGTGTGGACCGGTTGCCGGCGGCCGTCGTCACCGGGATATCGATCCGCGAATCGGGCATCGGCGGCCGCGAGACGGCGATCGATGTCGGCGAGCACCGCGTCGCCGAGGGATCGTGTCACGTCTGGCCCCCTGTCGGCGTGGAGAAATCTCGCATGAATTCCGCATTGTGGAGTTTAGTTCGTGAGCTGCGAAATGTACACGGCACGCCGCAGTGCGGACGAAGACTTCCATATTGTGGAACTCGATTCCGGCCTGTTCAATGGATGCACATCGGCGGGCCAGGAGTGGACACATGGCGGACAGATCAGGCGGCGTGCAGTCGGTCGAGCGTGCATTCGAGCTGATGGAACTCATCGGGCGCGCGGGCGGGGAGTGCTCGCTGACCGAACTGTCCGCAGAGTCTCCGTTGCCGCCGCCGACGATCCACCGGTTGCTGCGCACCCTCGTCACCCTCGGCTACGTGCGCCAACTACCTAATCGTCGCTATGCGTTGGGCCCCAGGCTGATTCGACTCGGAGTGGTCGCCAATCGGCAGTTGGGTGCGGTGGCCGGTCCGGTGCTGCAGTCGTTGGTCGACGAGCTGGCCGAGACGGCGAGTCTGGCGGTGCTCGACGGCGACATGGTCATCTACACGGGGCAGGTCGCGTCGACGCAGATGATGCGGACCGCCGACGAGGTCGGCAGGCGGGTGGGCCTGCACACGTCCGGTGTCGGTAAAGCCGTCCTGGCCGAGCTCGACGATGCGCGCATCCTCAAACTGGTGACGCAGTCAGGACTGCCGGCGCCGACGGGCAACAGCGCGGCCACGTTGTCCGCGGTGTTCGCCAACGTGGAGCGCGTGCGCGCCGACGGGTACGCCGTCGACGACGAGGAGTTCGAGATCGGCGTCCGGTCGGTCGCGATGGCCGTGCCGGGTGCTCCGACTCCGATGGCCATCGGCATCTCGGGTCCGGTGGCACGGATGGGCAAAGACGTGATCGCTCGTGCTGTGCCCGCGCTCGAGAAGGCGGCCGGGGTGATCTCCGAGGCGTTGATCGGTGCGCGAGAACGCTAGCCGATCAGGGCGGGCAGCCGCTGCAGCAGGCCGGGCAGTGCGGTGCCCGCCTTCTCGCGCAGGGACACCGTGGCGCTGCGTGACAGTGGCGTCGGTTCCGGATTGATCTCGATGACCGGGGTTCCGCTGGCCACCGCCAACTCGGGGAGGCCGGCGGCCGGGTAGACCACCGACGACGTTCCGACCACCACGACGACATCGGCGCCGACGACCGCGTCGACCGACTGCTGCCATGCCCGGTCCGGCAGCGACTCACCGAACCACACCACGTTCGGCCGGATCAGTCCTCCGCAGACCCCGCACCGCGGGGGATCGACGGATTCGACCGGCTCGGGCATGTCGGGTACCTCGCCCGGGTACGCGGTTCCGCAACGGTCGCAATGGAATTCGAACAGGCTGCCGTGGACGTGGTAGACCTGCGTGCTACCGGCCCGCTCGTGCAGATCGTCGACGTTCTGCGTGACGACGTGCACGTCGGCGTAGTCCTGCCACGCTGCGACGGCGCGGTGCGCATCGTTGGGTTCGACGGCGGCCATCATGTGGTGGCGCCACAGGTACCACGCCCAGACCCGGTCGGGATGCGCCTGCCAGCCCTCCGAACTCGAGATCTCGTAGGGGTCGACCTGGGCCCACAGCCCGGTCTCGACGTCGCGGAACGTCGGCACACCGCTTTCGGCCGAGATCCCGGCGCCGCTGAAGACCGTCACCTGCACTCCACCAAACTAGTCGCTGTGAGTGATACTGAGCACGTGGCCGAGTTGGGGGATTGGGTACACGTCGACACGCAGGCGGCCCGGCCGCTGTTCGACCAGCTCAGAACGCAGATCATCGAGGGCATCCGGGACGGCCGGCTCACCCCGGGCACGCGCCTGCCCACCGTGCGGGAACTGGCGGGGCAGCTGGGGCTGGCGGTGAACACCGTGGCGCGGGCGTACCGCGAACTCGAAGCCGCGGGCATCCTGGAAACCCGCGGCAGATTCGGCACCTTCGTCGCCAGCTCCGACCCCGCCGACTCCGCGTTGGCGACCGCAGCGCACACTTATGTGTCGGCGGCCAAGGCTCTCGGGGTCGGCAAAGGGCAGGCGCTGCGCTATGTGGAGGCGGCGTTCGGCTGATCAGCCGAATTCGAGCAGTGTCGTCAGGGGCCGCAGCGGGTCGAGCAGCGGCAACCGCTGCCACGTCCAGATGATCGCGTTGAGCAGCCGCCCCCGGGCCGGTTCGGCCGGCAGGTCGTGCACGGCTCGGACCCCGGGCACCGTGTTGGCCAGGTCGGCGGCCTCGGCGACGGTCAGGGAGAACGGCATCGGCGGAACCCGGTAGCGCAGCGAGGCGGGCATCCCGCGGCGAACCAGCGCGGCGAGTGCCGACGGCGGCAGATCGAAGATCATCTGACCGCCCGGGAAGCGGGAGGCGCATGCGGAGATGATCGACATCGCCTCATCGGGTTGCAGGTACATCAGCAGGCCCTCGGCGGTGATGAACACCCCGCCGTCGGGGTCGACCTCGTCCATCCAACTGAAGTCGAGCGCCGACTGTGCGCGCTCGGTGATGCGATCCGACGGAGGCAGGATGGCCCGCCGTAGCTCGATCATCGGCGGCAGGTCGACGCTGAGCCACGAGAAGTCGTGGCCGACTCCGCCGGTGGTGTCGAGTCGGTAGAAGCTCGTCTGCAGACCCTCGGCCAGCGCCACCACCGTCGCCTTCGGATGGTCGCGGAGATAGCGGCGGGTGTACTTGTCGAACAGGTTGGCCCGCAACGCCATATCCTGCCGGCGGGTGAAGCCGAACTTCGCGAAGTCGAAGTGGATGGAATCCATCAGGTGGATGGCCATCGGATCGTCGATGATGCCGTCGGGGCGGCGAGCTTCGGCTGCCCGCACCGCGAGCGTCATCAACGCGGTCTCCGAGACCCCGGTCAGATCGGCGGTGTGTTTGGGTGAACGTGTCATCGGTGTGATGCTCCTTGGTCAGCCGGCCAGCAGCTTGTCGATGGTGCGAAGATTCCGCGTCGTGGTCGAGGGCTTGAAGCGCTTGTCGCCCATGGTCTTGCCGATGGTGCTGTCGAGGGTCGATCCCTTGGGGACCTGCCAGTAGATGACACCGTCGCCGGCGTCGATCTTCTCCGTCGGGCCGGCCGACAGGCTCGCCAACTCGTCGAACGCCTTTCGGTCACTGACGAACGTGACGTAGGACTGGTGACCGTCGCGCTCCCGCTCGAACGGGTAGGCCGCCGAGATCTCGGCCAGCGTGTCCAGGTCGTACACCAGAACCCATGCGTCGTAGCCGAACTCGTCGCGCAGCGCCTTCTCGGCCTTCGTACGCACCCCGGCGGCGGCGGCCCTGCTGCTCAGCAACACGTTGCCCGTCGCCAGCACCGTCCTCACATCGGTGAAGCCGGCCTGCTCGAGGGTGTGCGCAACGTCGGACATCTTTAGCTTCACGCCGCCCACGTTCACTCCCCGCAGCAGTGCGACATACCGGGTCATGGGGGAGTCATCTCGGGGGCGCCGCACTCTGCCAGGAGGTCCACCTGTTCGATCATTCCACTCGCCGCGCCGACGTACCCTCAGGTGATGACACGCGATGTGTTCGACGACAAGCTGCTGGCGCTGATCGCCGGGAACTCGCTGGGCGTGTTGGCCACCCTCAAGCGCGACGGCAGACCGCAACTGTCGAACGTGTCCTATCACTTCGATCCGCGCACGCTGACGATCTCGGTCTCGATCACCGAACCACGAGCCAAGACGCGCAATCTGCGCCGCGATCCCCGTGCGGCCATCCATGTCAGCTCCGACGACGGGTGGGCCTACGCGGTGGCCGAAGGCGATGCGATTCTCACGCCGCCGGCGGCGAACCCGAACGACGACACCGTCGAAGGGTTGGTCGCGCTCTACCGTGAGATCGCCGGGGAGCACCCCGACTGGGACGACTATCGCCGGGCGATGGTCGACGACCGGAGGGTGTTGATGCGCCTTCCCATCGGACACCTCTATGGCATGCCGCCGGGCAAGCGCTGAGCCGCTACGCTTGCGCCATGGCATCCCACGAGTCGGCCGCGCCGTCGGATACTCCGGAGGACGAGAACAAGCGCAAGTTCCGCGAGGCGCTGGAGCGCAAGAAGGCCCAGGCGGCCGGCGGCTCCTCGCACCGCGACGGAGGGACGAAGCAGCCCCGGGCGCACGGCCCGGTCGAGAACCGTCGGGAGTTCCGCCGCAAGAGCGGATAGCTCACCTCCCGGCGGCAGCCGCCTCGCGCGGCGGCTGGGTGACCGCACGTTGCTCGTCGGCCAGCGCCCGTGCGGCTGCCAGGGCACACAGCATCACCGCCACCAACGGCAGGCCCAGATCTTTCAGGCCCCAGCCGACCGACGCCAGCGTCGCTGCCCCCGCGATGCACAGCAGGGTCCCGACCGCCGCACTGCGCAACCCCGGCCGGGCGACACGTCCGCCGTCCCACCAGGGGAGTGGCCCGTTCTCCAGCGGCCGCAGCAGGACGAACGCCGCGCCCACTGCCACCGCCATGATCGCCACCTGCAGCACCGACACCACCAGGAAGAGCGGCGCGGCGGGATCGAAGCGCGGATAGCCCAGGTAGTCGAACGCCAGATGCACGGCGAGCAGCGGCGGGATGTGCCAGAGGTACAGCGTCATCGCGCCGCTGTTCCCGATGGCTGTCGCCCACCACACCCGCGGTCGGCGCGCCCACTGTCCGATTGCCGGTGCAGCCGCAATCGCCAACGCGCACATCATGATTGCGTGCCCGGCCAGTAGCAGCGACGGCGGTGTCATGTTCTTCAGCTGCTGGCTCTCCAACCCCACCAGGCTGAGCTCGTAGGGGCCCGACGCCACCAGCGCCACGTTGACACCGAACGCGACCGCCGCCGTCGTCAGCGCAGCACGCCCGGTCACCAGGCCGCGCCGATAAGCGACCCCGAAAGCCCCGGGAATCAACCACATCGCAAAGTTGACATAGCCCAGCGCAGACAAGCCGTCGCGGGTGATGCGCAGCAGGTCGACGGCGGCGACCATGACGTACAGCAGGGCCACCGTGGCGACGAAGCGGCGGGTCGTGGTGATCCGCGCCAGCAGTGGCACCGTGGCGAGCACCAGTACGTAGGCGCCCAGGAACCACAGCAGCTGGATGGAGATGCCGGCCACGGGTTCGTACACGTGCACCGGCAGCACCTGTTTCGCCACCGCCAGCGTCACGCCCCAGAACGCGAGGTAGGAGAACACCGGCCGGTACAGCCGCGTGCAGCGGCGCGTCAGCCAGCCACCCCAGCTCGTACCGGGCGTCCAGGTCTGCACCGACGCGGCCACACCGGCGAAGAAGAACAGCGGCATGATCTGGAAGACCCACGTCAGCGCCTGGAACACCGACGACACCGACAGCAGGTTGGTCCAGACGAACACGTCGTCGCGAATCGTGCTGGTGGCCATCACGGTGTGGCCCACCACGACGCCCGCCAGAGCGGTGATGCGGATGACGTCGATCGCGCGGTCCCGCTCGGGCGGGGTGGCAGCCTCTACGTCATCGGGGCGGGGAAACGGCGTCCGAGGACTCATGCTCCGAAACTAGCTGCGGCGCGGCATCCTTCGAATGAGTAGAAGCACTCAGGATCGCGATCAGACAGCCCGCCGCGAGCACCGCGACCGCGATCGCGAACACCACCCCCGAGGTGCGCAACCCCCACGCCTGGGCGGCCAGGCCCTCGCCGATCACCGGGACTGCGATCGCGACATAGGCGACGACGAAATAGGTGGAGCTGACCTCGGCGCGGCGGTCGGGCGGGGTGCGTTCGGACACGGCGGCCAACCCGCGGCTGAAGCTGATGCCCTGGCCGATACCGGAGACCACGGCCGCCGCGATCAGCCCCGGCAGCGAGCCCGCGTGCAGCGCCACCGCGAGCGTCGCCATCCCCGCGATGAGGATCGCGCAGCCCAGCGCGACCGCACGTTCGGGATTCATCGACCGCGCCACAACCTGCGCGACCGCGGAGGTGAGGAAGATCGTGCCGGCGATCAGTCCCGCGAGGGCGTGATTGCCGATGCCGATCACCTCGGCCAGGAAGGACGGTGCGACCGCGGCGAACAGGCCGGTGACAGCGAACCCGGCGAACGCCGCCAGCGCGGCCACCACGAACACCGACCGCGCTTCGGCAGGCACGGCGAGACGCTGCAATCCGAGCTTTCCCTGCCGTGGCGAGGTCTCCCGCGAGCACAGCACCGCCACCGCGGCGGCGACCGTCAACGCCAGATGCACGACGAAGCTCAGGTCCAGCGGCCGCGGCGCGTACTGCACGAGCACGCCGGCCAGTACCGGACCCAGACCCAGCCCGCCGATGTTGACCACCGAGGCGACCGCGGCAGCGCGCCCCCGCCACGCCTCCGGCGCCGCCTCGATCACCGCCGCCGTCGCCGTCCCGGTGAACAGGCCGGCCGACAACCCCGAGAGCACGCGGCCGATCAGCAGTTCGGGCACCGAATCGGCCAGCACGAACACCACGGCGCTCGCCGCTGCCATCGCGATGCCCGCCAGCAGCACGGGCCGCCGACCCACGACGTCCGACCAGCGGCCGAACAGCAGCAGCGCGGCCAGCACCCCGCCGGCGTAGGCGGCGAAGATGATCGTCGTCGTCAGCACGTGGAAGTGCAGTTCCTCGGCGAACAGCGCGTACATCGGGGTGGGCAGCGTCGTGCCGACCATGATCGCGGCGAACGCGTAGGCCAGCAGAGCCATCGAGAAACGGTGCACGGACATTCTCAGCGGCATACCCGCCGAGGCTATTCCGCAGACGGGGTCAGTGCGCGACCGCCTTCTCTGCGCCGATACCGGTGAGCGACCGCACCTCCATCTCGGCGTTGACCTCGGGGTTGCCGCGGTCCGAGGAGGTCAGGGTGCCGACGATGCCGAGCGCGAACGCCAGCGGAATCGACACGATGCCCGGGTTGGCCAGCGGGAACCAGGCGAAATCCGCTCCCGGGATCATCGAGGTCTTGGCACCCGACACCGCGGGGGAGAACACGATCAGCACGATCGTCGAGATCAGCCCGCCGTACATGCTCCACAGCGCGCCGCGGGTGTTGAACCGCTTCCAGTACAGCGAGTACACGATCGTCGGCAGGTTGGCCGCCGCGGCGACGGCGAATGCGAGCGCGACGAGGAACGCGACGTTCTGGCCGTTGGCGAGAATGCCGAGGCCGATCGCGAACACGCCGAGCACCACCGCGGTGATCCGGGAGACCCGCACCTGCTCGGCCTCGGTCACCTTGTGCTTCTTGAGCACCGACGCATAGATGTCGTGGGCGAACGACGCCGACGCGGTGATGGTCAGGCCGGCGACGACGGCGAGGATGGTCGCGAACGCCACCGCCGAGATGACACCGAGCAGGATCACCCCGCCCAGCTCGAATGCCAGCAGCGGCGCCGCCGAGTTCACCCCGCCGGCGGCCGACAGGATGCGGTCGGGGCCGACCAGGGCGGCCGCGCCGTAGCCGAGCGCCAGCGTGAACAGGTAGAAGGCGCCGATCAGCGCGATCGCCCACACCACGCTTCGCCGCGCCTCTTTGGCCGTCGGCACCGTGTAGAAGCGCATCAGCACGTGCGGCAGGCCCGCGGTGCCCAGCACCAGCGCCAGGGCCAGAGAGATGAAGTTGATCTGCGAGGTCAGGGAGCCGCCGTATTGCGCGCCGGGGGCGAGGACGTCGCGCTTCGCGACGCCTCCGGTGGTGGCGCCGCTGATCGCCGACTGCGCGGAGCCCAGGATCTCGGAGAAGTTCAGCCCGAACTTGGCGAGCACCATCACGGTCATGAAGCCGGCGCCGACGATGAGCAGCACCGCCTTGATGATCTGCACCCACGTGGTGCCCTTCATGCCGCCGACCAGGACGTAGACGATCATCAACACACCGACGACGGCGATGACGACCGACTGGCCGGTGCGGCTGCGGATGTCGAGCAGCAGTGCCACCAGGCCGCCGGCCCCGGCCATCTGGGCCAGCAGGTAGAACAGCGACACCGTCAACGTGTTGGTGGCCGCGGCGAGTCGCACCGGGCGCTGCTTGAGCCGGAAGCTCAGCACGTCGGCCATCGTGAATTTGCCGGTGTTGCGCAGCAATTCGGCCACCAGCAGCAGCGCCACCAACCAGGCGACGAGGAAGCCGATCGAATAGAGGAAGCCGTCGTAGCCGTAGACCGCGATCGCGCCGGCGATGCCGAGGAAGCTCGCCGCCGACAGGTAGTCGCCGGCGATCGCGATGCCGTTCTGTGGGCCGGAGAAGCCGCGGCCGCCGGTGAAGAACTCGTCGGCGGTGGCGTTGCGCTTGCTGGCGCGGATCACCACCACCATCGTGACGACGACGAACAGGCTGAAGATGCCGATGTTGGCGATCGGGTTGCCGACGGTCTCGGACGCTGCCAGGACAGTGGTCATCGGAGGTCGCCTTCCAGTTCGGTGCGGATCGCCTCGGCGCGCGGGTCGAGCTCGCGGTTGGCGAAGCGGACGTAGAGGCCGGTGATGAGGAAGGTCGACAGGAACTGCCCCAGGCCGATGATCAGCCCGACGTTGATGTCCCCCCAGACCTTGGTGGCCATGAAGTCGTGGGCGAAGGCGCCCAGCAGCACGTACACCGCGTACCAGGTCAGGAAGACCGCGGTCATCGGGAAAACGAAGCGGCGCAATCTGTTTCGCAGCTCCTGGAACTCAGGGCTGGCCTGGACCTCGAGATAGCGTTCGCCGCTGATCGCGTCCGGGCGGATGGGTAGGTCGGTGTCGGACACGGTGATGACGCTCCTGACTGCTGTGAACCGGCTGTGGGGAGGACGCTAGTTGAGATGTGGGTCACAACAACAGGCACAATCGGGTGAACACGGCGAGGTCCGGCAGCGCTGCGGTGAGCGGTCGGTCGGTGACGACGAACGGCTCACGAACGGCTTATGTGTCCGGCACGCGGTCGACGACCATCCCGAGGTTCTCCGGCAGGTGCATGCGCGCGAACGTCCGCGCGACGTCGGCGGGCGTTGGCGCACGGGTGAGCCGGCTGACCACGATCATCGTCGCGAACGCCAGCGGCACGCTGATCGCCGCCGGATATCCGATCAGGACCGCCGGCCATCCACCGGCGACGTTCTCGTCGACGCCTCCCGCGACGGCGACGGTGACCGCCACCCCGGACATGAGCCCTCCGACGGCCAGCCCCCACCCGGCGCCCGCGGCGGTCAGGCCCCGCCACCAGATGCCGAGCACCAGCAGCGGGCACAGCGTCGAGGCCGCCACCGCGAAGGCCAACCCGACGCTGCGGGACAGCTCGAGACCGCCGGACGCAGCCAGCGCCAACGGAATCGGAACGAGTCCGCCGATGATCGCGGCCACCCGGAAGTCCCGCACACGTCCCCCCAGCACGTCGGTGGCCAGCGCACCGGCGAAGCTGACCAGCAGTCCTGACGAGGTGGCCAGGAAGGCGGCGATCGCGCCCGCGGCCACCAGCGCCGCCAGCAGCTGCCCCGCCGCGCCCCCGACCGCCGACCCCGGCGCCAGCAGCACCGCCGCATCCGCGGTCCCGGTGAT
>NZ_QJUA01000045.1 GCF_003254575.1 Mycobacterium kyogaense
GGCCGAGACCATCAAGCCGCCGGTGCCGGTCGCGGTGCAGCAGACGCCCCAGCAGGCGCCGCGCACCGTCTATGTCGAGCAGGCACCCGCACCGGCTCCCGCCGCCCCAGCACCCGCACCCGCACCCGCCGCCCCGGCACCCGCGCCGGTCCCGGTGGCGCCGCCGCCCGTCGTCGCACCGGTCCCCGCGCCCGTTGTGGTGCCGCGGCCGATCATCGTCGTGCCGCAGCGGCAGTGGCCGGTGTTCTCGCCGCCGAAGCCCGCGTGGACGTGGCCGAGCAAGCCGGAAGCGCCTGAGCCGGAAGAACCGGAGACCCCGCCGTGGACGCCGCCGGTGACCCAACCGCAGGTGCCTCAGGTTCCGCAGGTTCCGCAGACGCCGCAGTGGCCGGGCTCCAACTCCGGACCGAGCAGCGGCCGGAGCAGTGCCGATTACGGTTCCGGTGGTTATGGCAGCTCGGGCGGGTATGGCGGCTCGGGTGGCTACGGAGGCTCGGGTGACTCGGGTTCGTCGTCGCGCGGTAGCTCGGGTAGCGGCTCCTCCGGCGGGGAGAAGTGCTTCCTGATCTTCTGCGCGCCCGGTGGTGGCCGCGGCTAGCGGTCAGCTCCAGCGAGAGCCGGGACACCGTCCTCGGTGCGCCAGAGTGAGCGCGCACCCGCCGAGAACCGTTCCAGCGTGGTGACGATGCTGCGCCCCTCGGGGGTGTGGCCCCAGATGCTGATGCCCTGGTGAGTGGTCGGCTCCCACGTCGTCTCGTCCACGACGATGGGATTCCAGCCCACCTCCCACTCGAACCCCGACGGCGACACCGCATAGAAGGACAGCTCCCTGTCGTTGGTGTGCTGGCCCACCGAGAGTGCCATGTCGAAGCCGAGGTCTTTGACCCTGCGGTAGGCCGCCACCATGTCGTCGAGCTCCGCGACCTGGATGTTGCAGTGCTGGATGCGGGTACGAATCGGGTTGAGCGGCAAGCGATTCACCGATGCGATCGCGACGGAATGGTGGCGCTCGTTGACGCGCAGGAAGCGGATCTTGAACTTGAGCCCGCTGATCGTCTCGTCGATGTAGTCCGACAGGCGCGCGTCGAACACAGTGCGGAAGTAGCCGTGCATCTGCTGTGGCTTCTTGGTGGCGATCGCGACGTGGCCCATGCCGTCGCGGCCCGTGACGAATCCACCGGGGACGCCCAGCCGTGCGTGCGATGACACCGGCCGGGCATTGACGTAGACCTCCTGGGACAGGCCCTTGGGTCCGGGAAAGCGGACGAAGCGCTCCACGCCGCGGAGTTCGGCCTCCTCGTCGGTGCCTGTCGTCAGCGTGACGCCGTGATCGTGCACGCGGCCCACAACGGTGTCGAAGGTGTCGTGGTCGTCGATTTCCCAGCCCAGCGCGGTCGCGTCCTCCGCGGGTCCGCGTTGCAGCAGGAATCGACAAGCATTGTCATCCAGGCGGAATCGCATGACATCGGCGAGGGTGTCGTCCACATGCATGCCGATGGCATCGCGGCCGAAGCGCCGCCACTCCCCGAACCTGCCGGTCTCGATCACCACGTAGCCCAGATGCACCCTGCCGAAGACGTCTTTCGTCATCACGCTGCCTCCCAACGAGACTCGGCGGAGAGAAAGCCGGCGACGAGCTCGTTGAACAGTTCGGCGCGCTCCCACTGCATCCAATGTCCGGTGCGAGACGTCATCACCAGCTCCGCATTCGGCATCATGTCGACGAGCATCGGGCCGCCGGCCGGGCGGTTGACCTTGTCGTCTCGACCCCACAACACCAGGGTTGGGTTCGGCAGGTGCCGGAGCCGTCTGTCGCGGGTCAGGTCCATGCGCCACAGCGTTCGCAGCCCTGACGGCCGCCGCAGCGGCGGATGGGCGATCACCTGCGGATCGACGGAGGCCTGATAGCGGGATTCGATCACGTCGTCGGGCACCGAGGCGCCGTCGTGAACGAGGTAGTTGCGGATGAAGGTCTCGAGCTTCTCGCGGCTCGGTCCGTCGCCGCCGTAGTACGCCAGCAGGTTCTTCAGACCTGCGGTGGGCAGCCCGCGGGTGGTGCCGATACCACCGGGACCCATCAGCACCAGTTTCCCCGCGCGCTGCGGAGTGTCCAGTGCGAATCTCAGTGCGGCGGCTCCTCCGTAGGAGTTCCCCACCAGATGTGCTCGCCTGATACCGATTTCGTCGAGCATGCCGCGGACCGCGTCGGCGAGGTACCCGAAAGGATCGCTGTGATCGACGTACTTGGTCGACCGGCCGTAGCCCGGCATGTCGGGCACGATCACCCGGTGCGATGCGGCGAGCGCCTCGACGTTGCGGGAAAAGTTGGACACCCCCGAGGCGCCGGGGCCGCCGCCGTGCAGGAGGACGACGGGTGACCCGTCACCGCCGGTGTCGGTCAGGAAGATCTCTGCTCCGTTGACGGGGACCGTGTGCTCAGTGCTCGTGGTGGTCATACCTGTTGTCTCCGTGGTGAAGTGGTGGTGAATCCCGTGGGAGGAGCCGGCAGCTGCTGGTCGGCGTCGGCGGCGGCATAGACGAATGCGTCGGGCCGCACCGCGACGGCCGTGGCTTTTCGCGTCCGTAGCCAATCGATCAGCGTGCCGTCGCGGTCGACCAGAGCGCCGGTTGTCGGCGCACTACCCGGGGGGAGGATCTCGACGATCGGAACCGCGACTGCGCGCCACTGCTGCCACCGTGCTGGTGTCCCGACGTGCAGTACCGTCCACGCGCCGAGGGCGTCGTCGAGGCGGACGCGGTCGCCATTGCCGTCGATGACCCAGGGCTGGGGGATCTGCCAGCCGACTGCGGGGTTGCCGTTGCCGGCCAGCAGGCCGGTTCGGTAGCGGGCATCCGGGAGCCAGCGGTGCTCGCGAAGCCAGGTGGTGACGTACGGGATTCTGCCGACGGTGCGGAAGAGGGTGTCGCGAAGCCTGGCGCGCAACGGGTTTCGCTCGACGATCAGGTGTCCGACCTTGACCGCCCGGCGGGTGACCTCCTTGACGTGCGGCATCCGCTCGGTCTGGTAGCTGTCCAGCGCCGACTCGGGAAGCGAACCGGCCAGCACGGCGTCGAGCTTCCAACACAGATTGGCGACGTCGCGGATACCGGCGCACATGCCCTGGCCGATCCACGGGGGCATCGCATGCGCCGCGTCGCCGGCGAGAAAGATCCTGCCGACTCGCCAGCGGTCGGCGAAGCGTACGTGGTGGCTGTAGCACGCGGTGCCGATGACATCGACGTTCTCCTCGGTGATCCCTTGGGCGTGCAGCACATCCCAGATCGACTCGGGGGCGAGGAGGCGGCTCTCGTCCTCGTGGTCTGCCACTGGGAACTCCCATCGGTGATGCCCGAGTGGAGTGGGGCAGTCCACGGTCGGGCGCTCGGGGTTGCAGTGGAAGCGCAGTCGATCGTGACCGGGCCACTCCCGTAGCACCCTGGTGTCGATCACGATCCAGCGTTGAGAGAAGGTGCGGCCGCCGAACCCGATGCCCAACTGTCCGCGCACGGTGCTCGATCCGCCGTCAGCGGCGATGACGTAGCGGGCACGGATGCGCCGGAACGCGTCGCGGTCCAGGTCTGCCAGCATCAACTCGACATCGTCGGAACCTTGTGTGACACGCAACAATTCGTGACGCAAGAGGGTTGACACGTTGGGTAACCGGTCGACGCCCTCGCGCAACGTCCTGTCCACCGCGGGTTGGTAGATGAACTGCTGCGGAGGATGTCCGTTGCCCCGGTCGACCGGTAGCAGGGTGGCGAAGGTCTTTCCGGCGGCATCGACGAAGTCGGCGCCGGTGCCCGGCTGCATGTCGGCGGCGAGATGGTCGGCCAGACCCACCTGCTGCCAGATGCGCATCACCTCCTCGTCGACGGAGATGGCCCGGGCCCGGAAGTAGACATCCGGATCTCGTTCGATCACAACGACATCGAGCCCGCGGCGGCCCAGCATGTTGGCCGCGGTGGCGCCCACCGGGCCGTATCCGACGATGGCCACGTCGAACATCGTCCGATCATCCATGGCTGCTCCTCGCTTGCTCTGTAGTGATCGCTACGGTAATGTAGCGATCACTACATGGTCAAGGGGTGAAACGCACATGGCTGAGCAGCCCAAGCGCCGGCAGCGGCGCGCCGACGGTGAGTTGTCCCGCGGACGCATCCTCGACGCAGCCACCGAAATCGCGGCCGAGCGGGGTTATGAGGGCACCAGTATCGGCGCCGTCAGCGCCAAATGCGGCCTGCCGGCGAGCTCGATCTACTGGCACTTCAAAGACAAGGACGACCTGATCGCTGCGGTCATCGAACGGAGCTTCGGCCACTGGTTGACCGTGTGGCAGCTGCCCGACGACGTCACGGCGCCCGAACGTCTGCGAGAGGTGGCGATGGCGACGGCCAAAGCGCTACTGGACTCGCCCGACTTCCTCCGTCTCGGCCTGATGCTGGCCCTGGAGCGCCGCCCGGTCGAACCCGAGGCGCGGGCGATGTTCGTCAAGGTCCGCCAGCAGGCTTTCGACGCGCTCTCGGCCGGCATTCGTGACATGGGCATGGGGTTGACCGAGGAACAGGTCCGTCAGCTGTCGACGTATGCCATGGCCGGAGCCGACGGGCTCTTCATCGCGAAGGAAATCGGTGGCGACAGTGTGGATCTGCTCGCGTTGTTCGCGCTGCACGGTCAGGCGCTCTACGACACCGCCGCTCGCATGGTCGAGGACGGCACTGGAGGACGGTACCGCAGCTAGCCGACCGAGCTGATCGTCGCGTCGCAGATCGGCAGGTTCACCGCCAGTAGATGCGACTTCGTGGTGTTGGGCGCGGTGACGACGAGCGTTCCGGTCCGTCCGCATCCGCTGCCCGTGCTGGTGTCGACCGCGGACGATTGCACGCCAGCGGTGGCCTTCTCGCCCGGCTGCAGCTCCAGATGCGGGGCGGAGTTCTGTGGCCGGCGCGCGACGTGCACCAGCACCCCGCCCGCTGCCGTCACCAGGTCGGCACCCGGATAGCCGACGAGTACACACGTCTGCGCCGAGCTGTTGGTGAACGTCACGTCCACCCGGCGCAGCGTGTCGGCCTCGGCCATCGGTCCCGCCGCGACGGTCAGGTCGTCGTTGCCGCACGCCGCCGGCACCGCAGGCGCGGACTCTGTCGGTGACGCGGCCGTCGTCGGGGATGGCGTCGGGGGGACGGGTGCCGCGGAAATGGTCGTGGTCGCGGACGGCGTCGCGGTCACGGTGACCGTCGTCGGCGGAGTGTCGGTGCGGTCGGAACCGCAGCCGGCGAGCAGTGCCGCCGCAGCGACACCTGAAATGAGCAGGGGTGTTGTCCTCATGGAAGCAGTACAGGCCACACGAGCCGCTACCGATCCCACATTCGCGGCACGCGACCGTCACCTCCCGTTGATCTCGCGGCCAGTGTCACGTTCCGATCGCCTCATACCGGGTAGCTACAGAGGCACTATGCGATGCACCGTCTTCGGTACCGGGTATCTCGGCGCCACCCACGCCGTCGGGATGGCCGAACTCGGCCACGAGGTGATCGGCGTCGACGTCGACGCCGGCAAGATCGCCAAGCTGGCCGGCGGCGACGTCCCGTTCTACGAGCCGGGACTGCCGGAGATGTTACGGCGCAACCTCGATACGGGCCGTCTGCGCTTCACCACCGACTATGCCGAAGCCGCTGACTTCGCCGACGTCCACTTCCTCGGCGTCGGAACACCGCAGAAGAAGGGCGAATACGCCGCGGATCTGCGACACGTGTACGCCGTGATCGATGCACTCGTGCCGCAGCTGCGCCGCCCCGCGGTGATCGTCGGGAAGTCCACCGTGCCCGTCGGCACCGCCGCCGATCTCGCCGAGCGCGCCGCTGCGCTGAGCCCGGAGGGGATCGCTGTCGAGATCGCGTGGAATCCCGAGTTCCTGCGGGAAGGGTTCGCCGTCCACGACACGCTGCATCCGGATCGGATCGTCGTTGGTGTGCAGAGGGATTCGCGGCTGGCCGAGGATGCCATCCGGTCGATGTATGCGCCGTTGCTCGATGACGGGGTGCCGTTCCTGCTGACGGATCTGCAGACTGCGGAGCTGGTCAAGGTCTCCGCCAACGCGTTTCTCGCCACGAAGATCTCGTTCATCAACGCGATCTCCGAAGTCTGCGAAGCCGCGGGCGCCGACGTGACGACGCTGGCCGATGCGCTGGGTTACGACGCGCGTATCGGACGACGGTTCCTCAACGCTGGCTTGGGTTTCGGAGGTGGCTGCCTGCCCAAGGACATTCGGGCGTTCATGGCCCGTGCCGGTGAACTCGGCGCCAACCAGGCGCTGACGTTCCTTCGCGAGGTCGACAGCATCAACATGCGCCGCCGCACCCGCATGGTCGAACTCGCCACCACCGCGTGCGGCGGCTCTCTGCTCGGCGCGAACGTCGCCGTTCTGGGTGCAGCGTTCAAACCCGAGTCCGACGACGTCCGGGATTCGCCCGCTCTGAACGTGGCCGGATTGCTCCAGCTCAACGGTGCGACCGTGTCCGTCTACGACCCCAAGGCGATGGAGAACTCCCGCCGGCTCTTCCCGACCCTGACCTATGCGACCTCGGTCGCCGAGGCCTGCGACCGCGCCGACGCCGTGTTGGTGCTGACCGAGTGGGCCGAGTTCGTCGACCTGGACCCCGAAGCGCTCGCCGGCACCGTGCGTACCAAAGTCGTTGTCGACGGCCGTAATTGCCTCGACTCACAGCGGTGGCGGCAGGCCGGCTGGCAGCTCTATGCGTTGGGTCGTAGCGTCGAGGAGTGACCGTCTACGCATTGAATCTCTTCGACATCGCCGATCCCGCCGAGTACCGCGCGTACTCGAAGCGTTCACCGCAGGAAGTCGCCAAACACGGCGGCCGGGTGGTGGCGCTCGGCAAGTTCGACGAATCTGTCACCGGAGACATCGAGCCCCGCACCGTGCTGATCCTTGTCGAGTGGGACTCGAGGGAGGCTTTCGACAGCTATCGCAACGACCCGGAGTTGGCCGAGCTGCACGCCCATCGGGAGAACGGGGCGTCGTCATACATCTGGCATCTGTTCGATCGACTGGATGACTTGCGGCCGTTGCTTAAGCTCGGGTGATGTCTCGATTCCGACATCGGCTCCGATGGCTGGTCCTGCACGGCATCGTCCGCGGCCTGTCCACAGTCGGCGCGCGGCGTGGGGATCCGCAGGCGCGGCTGATCGCCGACCCCGCCGTACGGGCCGATCCGGCGGCGTTCGCCGACGAGATGCGCGCCCGCGGCCCGGTCGTGCGCTCCCGAACGGCGCTGATGACGTTCGACCACGCCGTCGCCAACGAGGTGCTGCGGTCCGACGACTTCCACGTCATGAGTCTCGGCGCCGGCCTGCCGGCAGTACTGCAACGCATCAACGAGAAGACAAGCACCGGGCTGCTGCACCCGATCGAGCCGCCGTCACTGCTCTCGATCGAGCCGCCCGACCACACCCGGTGCCGGAAAATGGTGTCGTCGGTGTTCACCACCCGCGCAGTCGCCGCCTTGCGCGACCGCGTACAGGACACCGCGGACAAGCTGCTCGACCGGATGGAGGGTCAGTCCGGAGTCGTGGACGTCGTGGAGGCGTATTGCGCCCAACTGCCGGTCGCAGTGATCAGCGACATCCTGGGTGTGCCCGAGAATGACCGGCAGCAGATTCTGCGGTTCGGCGAACTCGCCGCGCCCAGCCTGGACATCGGCCTGTCCTGGAAGCAGTACACGAGCGTTCACGAAGGGCTGGTCGGGTTCAACGCGTGGCTCACCCACCACCTCGACGAGCTGCGTCGCAACCCCGGCGATGACCTGATGAGCCAACTCATCCAGGCCAGCGCCCAGGCCGAGGAGGGGGCGCAGCTCTCGCAGCGGGAACTGCTGGCCACCGCCGGCCTCGTCCTGGCTGCGGGGTTCGAGACGACGGTGAACCTGCTCGGCAACGGCATCCGGATGCTGCTGCAGACACCCGAGCACCTCGAGACCCTGGCCGCCCGCCCTGAGCTGTGGCCCACCGCCGTCGAAGAGATCCTCCGGCTCGACTCCCCGGTGCAGATGAGTGCCCGCTTCGCCCGCAGAGACGTCGACATCGCCGGCACCCGCATCGCCCGGGGGGAGCTGATCATCCTCCACCTCGCCGGGGCGAATCGCGATCCCAAGGTCTTCACCGATCCGCACCGGTTCGACATCGAACGCGAGAACGCGGGCAAGCACCTGTCATTCTCCGGCGGACGGCACTTCTGCCTCGGCGCCGCGTTGGCCCGCACCGAAGGTGAAGTGGGGCTGCGGACCTTCTTCGAGCGCTACCCCGGTGCGCAACTCGCCGGAGCAGCCCAGCGGCGGGACACCCGCGTGCTGCGCGGGTGGTCAACATTGCCGATCACGCTTGGGAGCGCGCGCACCGCGCTAGCGTGAGGAGGTGGACTTCCGAGCAGCTCTGCTCGAGCAGACTCGAGCTTTCGGCGATCTGATCCGGACGGGAGACCCGGCGACGCCGGTGCCGACCTGCGGGGACTGGAACCTCAAACAGTTGTTCCGCCATGTCGGACGCGGAAACCGTTGGGCCGCACAAATTATCCTCGAGCGCCGCAACCAGGAGCTCGATCCGAGGGACGTGCGCGACGGCAAACCGCCGGATGACCCCGATGCGGCGGCGGACTGGTTGATCGCGGGGGCCGAACTGATCAGCAACGCGATCGACCGCGTAGGCCCCGAGACCCGGGTGTGGACGTTCGTCGGGCCCCGGCCGGCGGGTTGGTGGATACGGCGGCGGCTCCACGAGGCCACCGTGCACCGCGCCGACGCCGCTCTGGCGCTCGGCGTCCCGTTCGAGTTGGCGCCGGATCTCGCCGCCGATGCGCTGAGCGAGTGGATCGACCGGGTGACGGAGGACCGGCGGCGGCCGCCGGCACTGGACCGAGGTCGTTCCATCCACTTGCACGCCACCGATGAGGAACTGGGGCCGACGGGGGAGTGGATGATCGTCCACGACGAGGAAGGTGTGTGGTGGTCTCACGACCACGGGAAGGGCGATGTCGCGCTGCGTGGGCCGGCGAAGGATCTGCTGCTGGCCACGGTGCGCCGTATCAGCACCGCCGATGCCGGGCTCGAGGTGCACGGCGACACCGCCGTCTGGGACGGGTGGCTGGACCGCACGCCGTTCTGAGCGGCCTAAGCTTTCGATCATGACCACTTCGGAGATGGCGACCGTTCTCGCCTGGCACGACGCCCTCAACGCCGCTGACGTCGACACGCTGCTGTCGTTGTCGAGCGACGACATCGAGATCGGCGACGCTCACGGCGCGGCGCAGGGCCATGGCGCGTTGCGTGACTGGGCCCAAGGGTTGGGCCGCACGATCGAACCCGGCCGCATCTACGTGCACGACGGCGTCGTCGTGGTCGAGGAGAAGGTCGATGGTTCGGGCTCGGCGGCGTCGGCCTTCAGGGTGGTCGCCGATCACGTGACATCGGTGTTCCGGCACGATGATCTGGCCGCCGCGCTGGCCGCCACAGAGCTCACCGAAGCAGACCTCACCGGCTGATGCGCGGCATCATCCTGGCCGGCGGTTCGGGCACGCGGCTGTATCCGATCACGATGGGAGCCAGCAAGCAGCTGCTTCCCGTCTACGACAAGCCGCTGATCTACTATCCGCTGTCCACTCTGATGATGGCTGGTATCCGTGACATCGCCGTCGTCACCACCCGCGAGGACGCGCCCGCCTTTCGTCGATTGCTCGGCGACGGGGCGGACTTCGGCATCAACCTCAGCTACGCCGTCCAGGACGAACCCGACGGCCTCGCCCAGGCTTTCGTGATCTGTGCCGACCACATCGGTGACGACTCAGTGGCACTTGTGTTGGGCGACAACATCTTCTATGGCCCGGGGCTGGGCACCAGCTTGCGGCGCTTTCACACCGTCGAGGGTGGAGCGATCTTCGCGTACTGGGTGGCCGACCCGTCGGCCTACGGCGTCGTCGAGTTCGCCGCCGACGGGGCGGCGTTGTCGCTACAGGAGAAACCGGCGACACCGAAGTCGCACTACGCGGTGCCGGGCCTGTACTTCTACGACAACGACGTCATCGAGATCGCGCGCTCGCTGCGGAAGTCGGCGCGTGGGGAGTACGAGATCACCGAGATCAATCAGCGGTACCTCGAGCAGGGCCGGCTCAGCGTCGAGGTGCTCGCCCGCGGCACGGCGTGGCTGGACACCGGCACGTTCGACTCGTTGCTCGACGCGAGCGACTACGTCCGCACGATCGAACGCCGGCAAGGGCTCAAGATCAGCGTGCCCGAAGAGGTGGCATGGCGGGTCGGCTTCATCAGCGACGACGAATTAGCCGCGCGCGCAAATAAACTCCTGAAGTCCGGATACGGCGCGTATCTGCTGGAGCTGCTCGACCGCTGACCCGACTCGCGGAAGTTTTGATTGCCATACGTCCGTATTGCCCGTAACTTTGCTGTCATATTTGACGCCGAGGGGGGCTCATGGGGTGGGAGAAGTACGTCGGTCGTGTCGGGGGATTGGCCGTCGCTCTGGGAATCGGTTCCGCGATCGCGGCGGTGCCGGGGGTGGCGTGGGCAGACACCGACGACTCGGGTTCGACCAGCGTGTCAGCGCCGGCAGCCGGGCATGTGGTCGATCGTCCCGCGAAGGCGCTGACCAAGCCGAAGGCGGCCCGCGAAGACCGGCCGGTTCGGAAGCGGGTGTTCGAAGGGCGCCGGGGCAAGCCGACCGACGCCGGGACGAGTTCGATTGACGTTGCGGTCGTTTCGACGCCGGTTGCCGACGAGCAGGAGCCGGTCACGAAGACCGTGCGGCCGCTCTTTCAACCGCGTGCTGCCGCCCAGCCCGAGAAGGAGCCCGAGTCGCCCGCGGCTGCGCCGATGCTGTTGACGATGCTCGCGGCGGCCCGCCAGCACGCCGAGGAGCGCCGCGCCGACCGGGCCGCTGCGGCGGCAACGTCGAGTGCCGTCCAGGCGAGTCCCTCCGCGGTGGTAGACCCCGCCGACACCGAGATCCGCGGGGTGCCGAAGGGACCCGTGGTTGTCGGTGCCACGGGGACGATCTATCAGGTCACCACCGATGCGGACGGAACTCGCGTCAGCATCATCGACCAGGACGGTCACGTGATCACCACCAGCGATGCGTTCCCCGATGCGCCGGTACCGGCGTCGACGTCGGTCGCCAGACCCGACGGGTCGGTCGTCGTCATCACGGTCAACGAGCGCAGAACGCGCTCGACCGTGTGGTCGGTGAACGAGCAGGGCGACCTCACCAAGATCACGACGGTCCGGGGCTTCGCCGACGCACCCGAGGTCGGGGCGGACGGATCGCTCTATTTCCACAGCGACATTCCGTTCTTCCTGAGCCCGATCGGGTTCGTCGGCTACCGCACATTCCGAGTCTCGCCGACCAACACCGTGCGGACGTATTCGCCGCAGACGAGGGTCTCCGTTGCGCCTGACGGCAGCGTGTACCTGCTGCCCACCGGGTCGGGGAGAACGTTGCGCGCGTTCGGGGCGGACGGCACCACCAAGACGGTCGTCCTGCCCGGGGAGATCCAATACGGTTTCCCCATCGTCGGCGAAGACGGCTACCTCTATCTGCCCGTCCCTGTCCAGACGTTGTTCGGCGGCAAAACAACTCAGCTGTACACAATGCACGGTACACAGATCGCACAGCAGACGCTGACAGGTGTGCCCGAAAGCTATGTCGTGAAGAGCGACGGCGTCTACCTCGAAACCTACACCTACTCAGGCAACATCGATCTGGGTGACGGCACCACCTACATCTACAAGATCACCCCGACGGCGATCGCCGATCCGAGAATCATCCAGGGGCGTCTCACAGGGGACATTGGCGTCCGCCTTCAAGTGTCGGCGGACGGCACGATCTACGCGGTGCTCAAGGATCCTGACAGCACACGGGTCGTGGTGATCAGTCCCGACGGCACCAGCCAGACCACCGTTGACTTACCCGGTGGCACAACGCTTGTGGAGGGCGACGGCGGGCAGACCGATGACCACGGCTACGTCACCTACACTGCGAATGGCACCAGCTACCTCGCCGTGCTCAACCCCGACGGGTCCATCGATCGCACCATCGAGCTTCCGGCCGGCACGGAACCGGGCCCCGTGTTCTTCGGCCCGGACGGGGCGGCGTACCTCCTCAACTACACACTGGATCCGGATAGCACGTACCACTCGCAGGTGCTGTTGACACTGTCGAATGACCTGTTCTCGCCCGTCCTCAACTCGGAGGCCGACTACCGTTTGCCGCCGCTGAACGTCCAGTTCGGCCCCGACGGCAGCGGATATCTGTTGGTGCGGCCCGATTCTGGACTCGGGGTCAAGATCATCGGCTTCGACGTCTCGGGGCTGACGGGAACGACACTGACGGTCAGGGATAGCCGTGACTTCGGCTATAAGATCAGTCCCGATCAGGCGCTGGCATTCGCTGCTGACGGCACCGCCTATATCGCCACCGACGATCCCGACGGCCCTGCGGTGTATGCACTCACCAAGGCCGGGGTGACCAAGGTCCTCGACCTCGCCGGTACGCCACCGGCCTCCGGTGCCGTCATCGGACCCGACGGCACGGTGTACGTCACCACCGGCACCGCCGACGGCTTCACCATCGTGCGGACCATCGCGCCGCCGAACGCAGTCTGAACATGAACGACCACAACACAATCGGAGGGCGCATGGGGTTCGAGAAGTACGTCGGTCGCGTCGGGGGGCTTGCCGTGGCGCTGGGGATCGGTTCGGCGATCGCCGCGGTGCCGACGGTCGCCTGGGCGGCGCCCGACGACACTCCCTCGGTGAGTGCGACTGCCGGTCCCTCGAAAGCGTCGGCGGACAAGCCTGCTGAGAAGTCCGCAAAGAAGCGGGGCTTTGGCGCCAAGCGCGCCGCGACGGCGA
This sequence comes from Mycobacterium kyogaense, assembly GCF_003254575.1. Lineage (GTDB taxonomy): Bacteria > Actinomycetota > Actinomycetes > Mycobacteriales > Mycobacteriaceae > Mycobacterium > Mycobacterium kyogaense. Next base: position 12,931 of record NZ_QJUA01000045.1, read on the forward strand.
AGACCACCGAGAGCGAAAGCTCTGACGACGAAGCGAGAACGGTTGCGGCGCCAAAAGACGACGACGCGGAGGCAAAGAAGGACGCCGAGACGCCAGCCGGCAGCCGGCTGTTCAAGCCGCTGTTCACGCCGCGGACTGCGACACCGCGGGACGACGATTCCGAACCCGCCGCCGCGCCGCTGCTGCTGACGATGCTCGCGACTGCCCGCCAGCACGTCGAGGAGCGCCGGGCCGACAGGGCAGCGGAGGCCGCGACGTCGAGTGCCGTGCAGGCGAGCCCCGCCGCCGATGCTGATCCCGCCGACACCGAGATTCGCGGGGTGCCCAAGGGGCCCGTGGTTGTCGGTGCCACGGGGACGATCTATCAGGTCACCACCGATGCGGACGGAACCCGGGTCAGCATCATCGACCGGGACGGTCACGTGATCACCACGAGCGACGCGTTTCCCGATGTGCCATTTGGTAGTTCGATCCCGGTCGCCAGGACGGATGGCTCGCTGGTGGTCGTCACGACCAACGAGCGCGCCACCCGCTCCACGCTGTGGTCGGTGAACAGTCAGGGCGAGGTCACGAAGATCGCGACGGTCGCCGGATTCACCAGCGGGAGGCCGCAGGTGGGGGCCGACGGTTCGCTGTACTTCGGCACCAACATCCCCTTCATCTTCAGTCCGATCGGGAACATCGGCTACCGCACGGTCCGCGTCTCGCCGACCAGCACGGTGCGGACATACGCCTTCGACACGAGCGTGACACTCGCGAACGACGGCAGTGCGTACCTGGTGTCGACCCAGTTCGGCAGTCGGACGCTGCGTGCCATCGGACCGGACGGGAAGACCAAAACGTTCCTGTTGCCCGGTGGTGCTGACGGAATGGACCCGATCCGCGGCGAGGATGGATACATCTACCTGCCCGTGGGGGCCCGAACGCTGTTCGGCGGCAAGACGACTCGGATCTACACGATGCGAGACGGCGACAGCACCATTCGGACCGTGGCGGGTCTGCCGAGCATCTACACCGTGAAGAACGACGGCATCTACCTCGCAACCGTCACCTATGCCGGGAACGTCGACCAGGGTGAGGGCTCCACCTCGATCTACAAGATCAACCCGACCGCCATCACCACGCCGAGGATCATCGACGCACGCGTGCGCGCTCTGCAAGTTGGTGCAGAGGGCACGATCTACGCGGTGATCCAAGACCCGGCCAGCACACCGGTCGTCGTCATCAGTCCCGATGGCACCACACGCAGCACACTGACCCTCCCCGGGACCGCACCATTCCCGACCGCCAACAATCAAATTCTCGGCGGGGGAGAACAAACCGACGACAACGGATACGTCACCTACACCGCGGACGGCTCCAGTTACCTTGCGGTGCTGAACCCCGACGGCTCGATCAACCGCACCATCGTGCTGCCCGCCGGTACCGTCCCGGGCCGCGTTTTCTTCGGCCCCGACGGCGCGGCCTATCAGATCAACCAGGTGCGTCCACTCAGCGGGCCGGCGACCGCGCAGATCCTGCTGACCCTGTCGAACGACAGCTTCTCACCCGAGGTGCGAGGTCCGGTGCTCGGCAGCGGTCAGGCCGACGTCCATTTCGCCCCCGACGGCAGCGGCTACCTGATCCTGCGGAACGATCCCGCTCTCGGCCTGCAGATCGTCGGCTTCGACTCGACCGGATTGACGGGCGTGGCCCAGACGCTGACACATCCCGTGACCACGGCGTACCCGATCTACCCCGTGGAGACGCTGGCGTTCGGGCCCGACGGCACTGGCTACGTCGCAAACAACGCGCCCGACGACCCAGCGGTGTACGCATTCACCACGACCGGAGTGACCAAGGTGCTCGATCTCGACGACGGCACGCGACCGACGGCCATCCCCGTCGTCGGCCCCGACGGCACCGTGTACGTCACCACGGTCAGCGCTGACGGCTTCACCACCGTGCACACCATCGCGCCCGTGGTCTAGGACGCTGCGCGCGGCGTCGCCAATACCGCGGCGATGCCGGTCGTCAGCGGCACCGACAGGGCCAACGCGATGCCGCCCACTGCCGACCGGGCGATCTCGATCGCCACGCTCTCACTGGTCAGCACGTCGCCCAGCGATCGGTTGGCCACGCTGAACAGCAGCAGCAGCGGCAACGCACTGCCCGCGTAGGCGAGCACCAGCGTGTACACGGTGCTGGCGATGTGATCGCGGCCCACCCGCATCGCGCCCACGAAAACGGCCCGGCGGCCGGCAGATTCGACCCCGGCGAGCTCGAACACCGCCGACGCCTGAGTGATCGTGACGTCGTTGAGCACGCCGAGAGAGCCGATGATGAAGCCCGCCAGCAGCAATCCGGTGATCGACACGTTGCCCAGGTACGCGGCGACCTCGTTGTTCTGGTCCTCCGACAACCCCGTCAGGTGGGCCACTTCGATTGCGGCCCAGGACAGCAGCGCGGCGAGCAGCAGTGAGGACAGTGTGCCCAGCAGCGCCGCGCTGGTGCGCAGGCTGACCCCGTGCGCGAGATAGATGACCGCGAACAGGATTGCCGCCGACGCCACCACCGCGACCGGAATCGCGGGCGCTCCGTCACGTAACGCCGGCAGTAGGAACACCACCAGCACCCCGAAAGCGATCACGATGCCGACCAGCGCACGCAGCCCGCGCCACCCCGCGACCGCGACGATCACGACGGCGAACACCGCGGCCAGCGCCGTCAGCGGCCACGTCCTCTCGTAGTCGAAGAACGCGTAACTGGTGGTCCCGGCGTCGTCGACCTGTCGGCTGACGCGGATGTCGTCGCCGACGGCGAGATGCGGTTGCCCGGGGCCGCCGCTGAATTCGAGCAACGTCGTCGCGCCCTGGTTCGGCCCGGAATCGATGTCGACGAGCGTCTGCACGCACTGGGCTCCCTCACCGGGGGCCGGGAGCGGATCGGCGGTGAGCACGGCGCCGGCCGAGGGGCTGCCACAGGTCGCGGTCCGGCTCGAGACGACGTGGCCCGCCTCCGTGGTGACCGCACCGCCGGCACTGTTCTGGAACGGCAGCGGGATGTCCGCCTTCTGGCTGTCGGGCCACAGCAGCACCAACCCGATCACGACCGCGACACCGCTGAGCGCGAGGAGGGCGACGACGATCTTCGCGGCCAGGGGCCCCAGTGGCGACGGACCACCCAGCGAGTGCGAATGGGAATGCGAGTGCGCCACCTTCGACAGAGTAGGCGGTGCGGCTGGATGGGCCACCTGACCTGCCGCCGAAATTGCTGCGGAACAGCCCCCTTCGACCGGCTTAGTCTTCTTGTCAATCGATCTGACCGGGGGTGGACGTGACTCGACGAGACAACAACACGGTGGCGATGAAGCGCGCGTATGAGTCGATGCTGTCAACAGAGGTCGCGCTCTTTCTCGGGGCACGAGGCTTCGTCAGAATCGACAACGAGTTCCACCGTCGACGGGGAGCGCTCGACGACGTGATCGGCTTCCAGGAGAACTGGCACAACGGGTCTGTGCGCTGGCATGGCTTTTTCGTCAACGTCGGGGTGGCATCGACCGAGATCGATTCGGCGTGTGCCGGACAGGACCGGCCGAGGACCTGCGCGAACAGGTGCCTGCTGCAGCGTCGCTGGGAATCACTGGTGCCTGAGCTGCCCTACGAACTGCGTATCCGCCCGGACACGGACATGACGGCGTTCACCGAGCAGTTGTGTCGGGGACTCGGCAGGTTACTCGACGCGCTCGAAAGTATCGACTCCACAGCGGCGTTGGTTCGATACGCGGTCAGCAACAACCTGCTCATCGCGTACGAGACCACGTGCTGCTACCTCGCCGCGATCGACGACATCGACACGCTGACCGGTTATGTGGCGACTCTGCGGGACTGTTTCGGGCATCAGGAACGGTGGTCGATCTTCAGCCGCGAGATCAGGGCGGAGACGGGACGGTGGGCGTCGACGCTGAACGAGCGCGGCGTCCTGGGCCCGGTCACTGCCGATAGCTGACCAGGAAGTTACCCAACCGGTCGATGGCGTTGGACAGATCGCGCGCCCAGGGCAGTGTCACGATGCGGAGGTGATCCGGTGTGGGCCAATTGAATCCGGTGCCCTGCACGACGAGGATCTTCTCCTGCAACAGCAGATCGAGCACCAACTGCTCGTCGTCGTGGATCTCGTATACCTCCGGGTCCAGCCGCGGGAACGCATACAGAGCGCCCTGAGGCTTGACGCAGGACACACCGGGGATGTCGTTGAGCTTGCCCCACGCGACGTCGCGCTGCTCGAGCAGCCGGCCGCCGGGCAACACCAGATCGTCGATGCTCTGATGGCCACCCAGCGCGACCTGAATCGCATGCTGGGCAGGCACATTCGGGCACAGCCGCATGTTCGCCAGCAGGCTGATGCCCTCGATGAAGCTGCCGGCGTTCTCCTTGGGGCCGGTGATGACCAACCATCCCGACCGGTAGCCGGCAACCCGGTACGCCTTCGACAATCCGTTGAAGGTCAGCGTCAGCACGTCCGGTGCGACCGACGCCATCGAGATGTGCTTGGCGTCGTCGTAGAGGATCTTGTCGTAGATCTCGTCGGAGAGCAGCAGCAGTTGATGCTTGCGCGCCAGCTCGGCGATCTGCTCCAGGGTCTCGCGGCTGTACACGGCGCCAGTCGGGTTGTTCGGGTTGATGACCACGATCGCCTTCGTGCGGTCGGTGATCTTCGACTCGATGTCGGCGACGTCGGGATTCCAGCCTTGCGTCTCGTCACACAGGTAGTGCACGGGGGTGCCGCCGGCCAGCGATGTGCAGGCAGTCCAGAGCGGATAGTCGGGCGCGGGGATCAGCACCTGATCGCCGTTGTCGAGCAGCGCCTGCAACACCATCTGGATCAGCTCGGAAGCGCCGTTGCCGAGGAACACATCGTCGATGTCGAAGCGGGGGAACCCGTCGACGAGCTCGTAGCGGGTGAACACGGCACGGCGGGCGCTGACGATGCCCTTCGAATCCGAGTAGCCCTGCGCGTAGGGGAGGGCGGCGATGATGTCGCGCATGATGACGTCGGGTGCCTCGAAGCCGAACGGCGCGGGGTTGCCGATGTTGAGCTTGAGGATGCGGTGGCCCTCGGACTCAAGCCGTGCGGCGTGCTCGTGTACGGGTCCGCGGATCTCGTAGAGGACGTCCTGCAGCTTGCTGGACTGCGTGAACTCGCGTTGACGCGCGTGCTGGCCACTTCCGGTCTGCCAGGGCACCTGATGCGTACTCATACGTTCGATCCTCCCACGCGCTGTCCAGCAGATTTCCGATATCCACTAGGCGTATGACGCCGCACGGTTGGTGAAGTCCACCCACGTGCGTTGCATGTCCCCAGGACTCAGCGTCGTTTCCCGGTACGGGCCGACGTCGCGGAACAGCTCCGGTGCGAGCAGGTCCAAGGCGGCCGACTGATCCCAGAACAACGATCGGCCGCCGTAGCCAGAGTTCTCCCAGGTGTCGATGGCCCACGAATTCGGATGGTTGAGCATGATCTGCTTGAGCGTGTTCGGCAGACCGGTCGGCCCCAGTGATCGCGCCATCTCCAGCGTCGGGCCGTAGACGGTGCCCTCGCACCCCGCACGGTTGGGCGTCAGATCGCAGTCACTGCGCGGCACATCGACGAAACTGTGCTCCAGCCCGGGCAGCTGCTCGTGGAAAACCTCTGCGCACGAACGTCTGTCGTAGCTGCAGTTGAAGGACTCGACGGCTTCGAGATCGCTGTCGGCGTTCACCGGACGGCCCGAGATCACGACGCGCCCGATCCTCGCTTTGATCGCAGGCCCGTAATCCACGAACGACGTGAAGGCGCCGAGAAGCAGCACATCGACCCGCTGACAACTCGCAACTGCGTCGACGACCTGCTGCACATAGCCGGTCTGCCGCGGAGTGGGCGGTAGGGGGGCCGGCAGGAAGTTGTTGAGCCGATCCATCAGCTGGCGGAAGACGAGTACGAAATCCCCGAAGCTGGAAGCGATGTCGGCTTCGGATCGACCGATGCCGGCACCGACGATCACGGGGATCGTGCGCTGTCCGGGTTCTGCCAGCAGCCGACTGGTCGCTGCCGCGCCCAGCTCCGGTGTCGTGAACCCCTCGGTGGTGACGACCGCTGCGACGTGGCGATTGCCGACGACCATCGGCATGGACATCATGTCGTCGATGTCGAGATCGGTGTCGATCAGCACGCACGTGTCCTGCGCGGCCCTGGCGTGCGAGGGTGCGTACAGGGCCGAAAACGCCAAAGCCGCCGTCGCGAGCAGCAATACCGCTTGCCGAACGTGGGCCCTGTGTACGGGATCTGATGAAAATCCGTACACAGGGCCCACGTTCGAGGAGTTACTTGCGGCCGGGGCGGCGGGCACCCTTGGCGATGCCGAGGCCCTTCACCGGCGGCTCGTCACCGACGATGCGGGCTTCACCGCTGCCGGAACCATTGCTCGAGCCATTACTGCTGCCGTTGCTCGACGGCTCAGGTGCGGGCTCCGGCTCCGCCGCGGCGGGCTCCGGCTCAGGCTCCGGTGCCGGTTCGGACTTCGGTGCAGCAGCGGGAGCCGCAGCGGCGGGTGCCTTCTTCGCTCCGGGGCGACGGGCGCCCGCGGCGATACCCAGCCCCTTGACCTCGGGCTCCGGCTTGGGTTCCAGGCCACGGTCGGAGTCGGCGGTGTCGGCCGGCTCGGTGCCGGCCTTGGCCTTGTCCGGTTCGACGTTCGCCGGCTGCACGACGGTCGCCGCACCCTCGTTCGGGGCGGCCTTCGGGGCAGCTTTCTTCGCGCCGGGACGACGGGCACCGGACGCGATGCCCAGGCCCTTGACCTCGGGCTCCGCCTTGGCAGGCGCCTCGGAACGAGCCTCCGCGGTGGCCTCGGCCGGCTTCTCGGCGGCCGGCGCCGCGGCCTTCTTGGCGCCCGGACGCTTTGCGCCACCCGCGATGCCCAAGCCCTTGACCGGAGCTGCGGTTTCGGCAGAGGTGGCCTCGGCCGGCTTGTCCTCCGCGGGCGCGGCGGCCGGGGCAGCCTTCTTGGCTCCCGGACGCTTGGCCCCACCGGCGATACCCAAGCCCTTGGCGGGTGCCGCCACGGCAGCCTTCGCCTCAGGCGGTGCGGTCTCGGTCTTCGCTTCAGCAGGTGCGGGCGTCTCGACCTTCTCCTCGACCGGGGCCGGGGCCGACGCCGCCTGAGCTTCCAGGCGAGCCGCGCGCTCCTCGGCTTCCTTGGCCGCGGTGCCCTTCTCGGGCAGCGTGACGCCGGTCTTGTCGAGCGAGCCCAGCAGCAGCTGCGCGACGTCGAGAACTTCCGGCGTCTTCTCCAGGCTGCGCGTCGACGTCACGTCGTCGACACCGTCGGTCATCATCACGCGGCAGAACGGGCAGCCGGTCGCGATCGCCGATGCGCCGGTGTCGACGGCCTCCTCGGAGCGTTCGACGTTGACGCGCTTGCCGATGTGCTCTTCCATCCACATGCGGGCACCACCGGCGCCGCAGCACAGGCCGCGCTCGGCATGGCGGGGCATCTCGGTCAGCTTCGCGCCCGACGCGCCGATCAGCTCACGCGGCGCCGAGTACTCCTTGTTGTGGCGGCCCAGGTAGCAGGGGTCGTGGTAGGTGATGTCCATCCCACCATCGGACTGCTTGACCGGGATCAGCTTCTTGTCCCGCACCAGCCGGTTGAGCAGCTGGGTGTGGTGGAGCACCGTGTAGTTGCCGCCGACCTGCGGGTACTCGCGGCCCAGTGTGTTGAAGCAGTGCGGGCAGGTCACGACGACCTTGCGGTCCACCCGCTCGACGCCTTCGAACAGGCCGTTGAGGGTCTCGACGTTCTGCGCCGCCAACTGCTGGAACAAGAACTCGTTGCCGGAGCGGCGTGCGGAGTCGCCGTTGCAGGTCTCGCCTTCGCCCAGCACCAGGTACTTCACGCCGGCGGTGGCCAGCAGCTCGGCGACGGCCTTGGTGGTCTTCTTGGCCCGGTCCTCGTACGCGCCGGCGCAGCCGACCCAGAACAGGTACTCGTAACCGGCGAACGACTCGACGTCCTTGCCGAACACCGGCACATCGAAGTCGACCTCGTCGATCCAGTTGGTGCGGTCCTTGGCGTTCTGGCCCCAGGGATTGCCCTTGTTCTCCAGGTTCTTGTAGAGGCCGCTGAGCTCGGCGGGGAACTCGGACTCCATCATCACCTGGTAGCGGCGCATGTCGACGATGTGGTCGATGTGCTCGATGTCCACCGGGCACTGCTCGACGCACGCGCCGCAGGTGGTGCAGGACCACAGCACGTCGGGGTCGATCACGCCGCCCTGCTCGAGGGTGCCCACCAGCGGGCGGGTCGCCTGCAGCGGTGAATCGGCGGGGATGCGCTCGAAGCCCGACTCGGGGACGTGCTCGTGGGAGTGCTTCTCGCTCTCCTTCTCGCCGCGAACCTCTTCGCCCAGACCGCCTTCCGGCGTGTTCTGCAGCGGCGATTCCTTGCCGTCGAGGAAGTACGGCGCCTTCGCGAACATGTGGTCGCGCAGGTTCATGATCACGAGCTTGGGGGAGAGCGGCTTACCGGTGTTCCACGCCGGACACTGCGACTGACAACGCCCGCACTCCGTGCAGGTGGTCATGTCGAGGTAGCCCTTCCAGGTGAAATCCTCGATCTTGCCGCGGCCCAGCACAGCGTCCTCGGCGGGATCCTCGAAGTCGACGAGCTCGCCCTTGGATTCGACCGGCAGCAGCGGCCCCAGCCCGTTGGGCAGGCGCTTGAACGTGACGTTGATCGGCGCGAGGCCGATGTGCAGGTGCTTGGAGTGCAGCACGATCAACAGGAACACCAGCATGATCGCGATGTGCGCGAGCAGCGCCAGCGTCTCGATCCACTCGTTGGCCGGCACGCCCAGCGGCCGCAGGATCGCGCCCATCAGCTGAGAGAAGAACGCACCGTTGCCGTAGGGCAGGTTGCCGGTGACCACCGCGGCGCCGCGGACCAGCGCGTAGGTCCAGATGACGTTGAAGATCATGAACAGGATCAGCCAGGCGCCACCGGTGTGCGACCCGTAGAACCGGGAGTCGCGGCCGTGCTTCTTGGGCTCGCGGACGATGCGGATGATCGAGAACGTGATGATGCCGGCCAGCACGGCGACGGCGAAGAAGTCCTGCAGGAAGCCCAACACGTCCCAGCGGCCGACGATCGGGATGTGGAAGTCGTGCACGACCAGCAGCCCGAACGCTTCCAGGTAGACGGTGGCCAGGACGAAGAAGCCCCACATGGTGAAGAAGTGCGCGATGCCGGGCACCGACCACCGCAGCAGGCGGGTCTGGCCGAACACCTCTTCGAACTGCGTGGTGATGCGCTTGCCGAGGTTGTCTTTGCGATTGTTGCCCTCGCTGAGCGGCTGTCCGGATCGGATCAGCTTGGTCAGCCACAGCACGCGTTTGACCGCCAACAGCCCGACGACGACGATCATCAGCGCCCCGACGATGATCCTGATCAGCATCTGGGTTTCCACGCGCATCCTCCGGTTCTGGTTACCAGTGGGTAACTTAGACCATGTTACTGACAAGTAACTTAGCTCGCTGCCAGCTCATAGTCGCATCATGCGCGGAATCGGCGCTACGAAGGTCGCCCTAACTACCGGTTGGTCAGGAAGCGGGGGCCAACATCACGCGCAGCATCGAGAGCATCTCCGAGCGCGATTCGGCCCCCAGTCGACGCCGGATCCGGGCGACGTGATGCTCCACAGTCTTCGCCGAGATGAACAGCTGGGCCCCGATGTCGCGGTAGGGCAGCCCCTGCAGCAGCAACTCGGCCACCTCCCGCTCGCGCTCGGACAGCGGCGCGGCGGGCCGTGCCCGCACGGTCGTCGGCCGGGTGGGCGTACGCGCGTCGGCCACGTCGATCGCCGCCTCCGGTGCTGCGACCGCCTGCTTGAGATCGCGGGCCAGTTGCAGCATCGCCTGCGACACCCGGGGATCGGTCGTGTGCAGCGCGGCTTGTCCGGCCAGTCGCGTCGCATCAGAGGTCTGGCCGACGTGCGCGAGCCCGCGCGCCGCGGCTGCGACCTCGTCGACGTCGACCGCGTCGGCGAGCACCCGCAGCCACGTTCGTCCGGCGGTGGCCAGCACTTTCCCCAGCGGCGAGTGCGCAGCGGCAGCGGTCAGCGCCTGGCCGTGCGGTGCCACGTCAGCGGGGGAATTGGCGAGAATGCCGGCGTGCACGCCTGCCCAGTGCAGGGGAACCGACCACAGCACCGGATCGCCGAGTCCGGCCAGCACCTCGAAAGCCTGGTCGACGGCGTGACGCAGCCGGTCGACCTGACGCATCCGGGCGGCGGCCATCCAGAGTTCGCCCAGTGGCAGGAGCGAGAACAGATCCGGCGCGCACTCGGCGAGCACCTCCATCGCCGCGTACCAGTGCTGCTGCATGGCGCCGGTGTCACCGCCGCGGCGGGCGATGGCCGTGTGCAGCGCCGACGCCCACAGTGCGTCGCGACGATGCAGCTGCCTGCCGGACAGTGCGGCGACCGCGGCCCCGGCCGCCTGCAGATGGCCGTCCTGCATCAGGGTCCAGCCCTGCAGCAGGCGATGCCGGTGCGTGACGAAGATCGCACCCGCGACCTCGTCGCCGGTCCCCTCTGGTGCCCGGTCGCGTACCGCACGTCCGATCACCGAACGGGCGCGCACCGGGTCGCCGCCGTGCAGCGCGGCCAGAGTGACCAGTGCGGCCGGGGTGTCGGGGGTGACGAGAGACGGGCTCGCCTCGGTGCCGATCGCCTGGCTCAGGCGGGTGAGCGCCACGGGATAGGGCGCGTCGAGCGTCAGGACCAGGCCGTCGCTGACTGCGCGGGCCGCCCGAGCCACCGAGGTCGGCGGTCCCGTCGAGATGCCCCGGGTGCCGGCTCGAGCGGCAGGCCCGTCACCCGCCGCCATCGCGGAGATCGTCGCTGCAGCAGCGACGTTGGCGTCGTCGTGGCCGTCGGCGGTCGGTCCGAGCCAGGCGAACAGATCGCGGGCCTGCGCCGAGTTGCCGTCATGCAGCGCAATGCTCGCCGCGATACGCACTGCGGCCGCCCGGTCCGCGGCGTCGGGGGCCGTCAGCATGTCATCGGCCAGCCGCGCCGCCGTCGCGCAATCACCCGTCAACGCGAGCGCATCCGCCAGGTGCGCGCCGGGCACCGAGCTGCCCGCCCGTGCCGCAGCCCGATAGAGGCGCGCCGCGCGTGCGGGTGCGGCGGTGTCCTGGCCGGCTAGCTCGGTCAGCGCCGCTGCCAGCCGCTCGTCGCGCAACCCGTGTTCCGCCAGCCGCAGCGCGAGCTCCGGCGTCAACGTCGACGACGCGACCTGCGACGCCAGAACCGACACCTCGATGTCGTGGTGGCGCGCCGCGCCGGCGATGGAGGCGACGGCGTCGTGGACTTCGCGCACGAACCCGGGGGGAAGCGACGGGTCGAGGAGTCCGCTGGCGCGAGCCCGATCGACGGCCGCGCGGGCGGCATCGGGCGTCATGGCCAAACCGGCCGCGATGTCATCGGGGCCGAGGTCGCCGGCCAGCGACGAGATGAGCAGGGTGTCGAGCAGCGGTTCGTCGAGGCGCCGGAGACGTTCGATCAGCCCGAACCGGGCGGCCTGGCGCACGGCTGGGACTCCCTGATCCACCGAGCGGATCGCAGGTCCCAGCAGAAACGGCAGGCCGGCGGTGGCTCCGACGAGCATTCGGACCAGTTCCGGCGCAGCGGGCTCGCCGAGAGCGGCGGCGGTGGTCCTGCCGACGTCGACCGGTGACAGCGGACCGAGCGCGACGGGAAGGTTCTCGCGCTCGAGCGCGAGGAACAGGCGACGCAGTGCCGGGTGATGCGCCAGAGGCTGCGCACCGATCACCACAGTCGCGCCGGGATCAGCGACGAGCTCGCTGAGCTGTTCGAGTTCGTCGCCGTCGAGTAGATCGGCATCGTCGACGAGCACCGCCGCGCCCTCGCTGTCCCCCGGACGGGGCGGCCGGGACAGCACCGGGCGGCCTGCGGTGCGCAGTGATTGCCGCAGTGCCGCCAGTACGGTCGACTTACCTGTCCCGATACCGCCGGTGACCAGCAGCTTCGTGGCTGCCTCAGGGTCGCGCTCGACTGCGCCGACCACCTCTCGCGCCGCCGGTGGCAGATCGGTGAGCCGAACCCCCGGACCGGTCATCGCCGAGGTCAGGCGCCAGCGTCCGGGACGACCGTCGTGACGACCGGCGGCGCCTCCGTGGTGGGCGGTGCGGCTGTCGTGGTCACCGGTGGTGCCGTCGTCGTGGGCGGCTGCGTCGTCGTCGGACGGGTGGTCGTGGTGCGCGTCGTCGTGGTCGTCGGCGCAGTGGTGGTCGTCGTGGTGCTCGTCGTCGTCGTGGTGGTGGTCGGTGCCGTCGTCGTGGTCGTCGACGACGGCGCGGTGGTGTCCGTGGTCGACGGCGGCGGTGGCGGCGGGGGCTGGCTGACGGTCGTGGTCGCGATGCCGTCCGAGCCGATCGTCACCGTGGTGACCGGCGGCGGCAGCTCCACGGGCGACGACTCCGCGGGCGGTGTCGCGGTCTCGGTGACCGTGCCTGGATCTCCGTCGGAGCTGGTCAAAGTGATGGCCAGTCCGCCGGCCGCCAGCAGAGCCGCGGCTGCCGCGATGCCGAACAGCAGGGGCGGACGTTTGTACCAGGGCAGCGGCGCCGGCTCGTCGTACGGTTCGTCTTCTGGCGCGAAGGCCATCGGCGGCCGCGCCGGCTCCGGGGAGGACACGTACTCCGCGCCGGTGTAGGGCACGGGTTCGGCACCCGGATCGTCGTCCTGCGACCACGCGAGGGCGCGGAACGTCGCCGACGCGGCCCCGTCGTCAGCGGCCTGACCGGCGGCCAAACCGGCTGCCCCCGCGGCCCACGCCGCCGGCGCCATCGCGGTCGGCTCCCCGGCGGCGGGGGCGAGTCCGGTGGCGGCCTGCGCATCCAGGCTCTGGTTCGCCACCAGGGCCGCACCTGCCGCGACGTTGAGCGCCGACTCCGGCGTGGTGATCACCGGTGCTCGGAGATGTTCTGAAAGTCGTTGTGTGACAAGCGGTATGGCGGCCCCACCGCCGACGGTCGCGATGGCTGAGATGCCGGCCGGCGGGACGGCGGCACGCTGGAGAGCATCGTCGATGACGGCGAGAAGACCGCCGAGGGGCTCGGCGATCAGCTGCTCGAGTTCGGGGCGGGTGAGGCGAATATCGGACCGGACGCCGGGCAGCTCGGCGGGCACCACCGTCGCGGTCTGCTCCGAGAGCCGCTCCTTGGCCTGACGGCATTCGTCGCGCAGTCGGGCCAGCGAGCCGACCGCGGCCGTACCCGCCGGGTCCGCATCGTTGGCGTCGGCGATACCGGACAGCACGTGATCGAGCAGGAGTTGATCGACCGCGTCACCAGAGAAGTCCGGATACCGCACCGTCTGGCCGACCAGGTCGAGGTTCGCTCCCGCGTCGGCGAGGGTGACGCTGGTTCCACTGCCGCCGAGATCGACCAGGACCACCACGCCCTGGTCGGGCAGACCCGGCGCGGCCTGCAACGCGGCCAGCGCCGCGGAGGCGTCGGGAATGAGGGCGGCGGGCACGCCGTCGGGGGCGAGGATCGGACGGGACCGCAGCGCACCGCGCAGGGCGCCCAGCGTTCCCGGCCCCCAGTGGGCGGGCACGGCGATGGCGACCGGGGAACCGCCGTCGACCAGGCGCGCCATCGCGGCCAGTGCCTCGGCGAGTACGACCTCGCCGCGGTGAGCCGAGCCGTCGGCAGCCACCAGAGGGACCGGATCGCCGACTCGGTCGACGAAGCCGCTCAACACCAGTCCGGGGTGCGCTCCGTCGGTCGGGACCCCGACCTCCGGGGCGCGGTCGGGATAGACGGTCAGGATCGACCGGCGCGTCACCGGTGGCCGCCCGACGCGCGCGGCCACCAGGTTCGTCATCCCGATCGACAACCCCAGTGGTTCGGTCATGGCGGTGCAGTCCCTCCTCGGCCCGTCTGTTCTCGGGCGGCCCGTCCCCGCGGACGGACCGCCCACCACCTTAATGGTGGGACGTCCGCTGGCCGGGCAGGCGCCCCTAGTGTCGTGCCCGCCCCTAACGGGACATCCCCTAATGGCCCCGGCGGCGAGGTGGGCAGAGCACCGATCCGCCGGGACCGCTCTCGCCGATAGCATCGGTGCACGCACTGCTTCGAGAAAGATGCGAGGGGAAGGTCCGGACGTGGCGAACTCACTGGTCGATTTCGTGGTGTCGCTGGTTCGCGATCCAGCTGCGGCAGCTGCCTATGCCGCCGATCCGGCGCAGGCTCTCGCCGATGCCCACCTCACCGATGTGACCAGCGCTGATGTGCAGAACCTCCTGCCTGTTGTCTCGGAGTCGCTGTCGATGGCGGCACCCGTCCACAGCTGGGACGCACTGGGCGCAGAGCACGGCATCGACACCGGAATCGACACCGCCAACGTCTGGTCCAGCGGAGCTGCCACCGCCGCCTTCGACGCGTTCGACGATCACGTCCCGACCATCAGCACCGCGATCGACGCCGACCATTCCGTGCCCGCCATCGTCGACCACCTCGACGAACCATTGGATCTCGCATCAACGGCCCAATCCCTGCCTGACGTGCCGTCGGTGCAGTTCGACGACCCGGGAGCCGATCATCTGGCGCTGGTCGAGCCGGTCGCGCAGGAGCACTGGACCCACGCTGTCAGCGATACCGGTGACGTCCATCCGGTGGACCACCTGCCGGATATCGATCTGTTCCACTGATCCGTTCCCCGAAGAGCCCGCGCAGCCCCCCCTGCGCGGGCTTTTTGCATGTGTGAGCTGCGCAGACAGGGCGCTCCCCAGGAACCCCGGCATACCCCCTAATCCCCTAACGGGGGACGAGGAGAATCCCGCATCGGGGTTTTGCAGTGGCGGGTGTCAGCCCCGTTTCCGGGCGGTCGCGCGGCCCATAACGTGGTCTCCAGATCGCCGGGCAGTCCGGTGAGACATCCCGAAAGGCACTCCCATGACGAGTTTGATCGACTTCATCCTCGACCTGTTCCGCAGCCCCGCGTCGGCCGCGTCGTTCGTCATCGACCCCGACGGCGCGCTGCGCGACGCCGGCCTGCCGAACGTCACCGCCGCCCAGCTCGCCTCTGTCGCGGCCACCGCCGCACCGGCCGGATACGCCCTCGGCGGCGGCGACCCGATCGTCGGGCTGCAGCGTGCCGTGGCCGATCACCACCAGCTGGCCTCCAACTTCGCCTCGCCGTTCTCCCCCCAGACCTCCTGGGCCCCGCAGAACACCTTCGCCCCGAACACCAACACCGACCTGGCCAGCCACAACAACATCCCGATCGCGAGCCCGAACCAGGATGCCGGCGCAAACGCCCAGAACGGCGCCTTCAACCTCGGCTTCGGCGACATCACCCTCGGTGACAAGAGCACCAACACCGCCACCAACGGCGGCGTGGTCGTCGACGGCGACAACAAGGGCGACATCGTCAGCGGCGACGGCGCCGTGCTCGGCAACAACAACGACGTCAACAACGGCGACATCCTGGCCGGGTCGGGCTCGCACGTCGCGGTGGGCCGCGGCAACGAGATCGAGGACAACAGCCAGCACGCAGGCGGTGACGTGGTCTCGGGCAACTCCGGCGCCGTGATCAAGGACAACGACCTGTCCGGCGGCAACGGCGGCGGCTCGCACGGCGGCGGCAGCCTGCTCGGCATCGGCAGCGGCAACTCCGCCGGTGGCGACGGCGGCAACGCCGGTTCGATCATCGTCTCCGACAGCCACGCCAACAGCGGCACGCAGACCACCATCGGTGGCGACTCCGGAAGCCACAACTCGGTGGATGAGTCCACCAACACGTCGGTACACACCGAGACCTCGCACGACACGTCGATCGAGGACCACTCCTCGAGCTACGAGTCGAACATCGGCTCGGGCAACGAGACCGCGATCGGATCGGGCAACCACACCGACACGTCGCTGTTCTCGGGCAACGACACCGGGCTCTCGTCGCACACCGACATCGCCTCCCACAATCCGGACGTCGCGTCTCACAACGATGTGGCCTCGCACAACGCGGTCGCCCCGCTCGACGTGTTCTGATCCACCCACCCGCTGGCGGGGACCGCACCGGTCCCCGCCAGCTCGGCGTTTACCGTTGACACCCAGAGCGAAGGCGAAGGAGGGGCCGTCATGACCCAACCGACCCGCGTGCTGATCGAACTCCTCGACCACACCAGGACGATCGCCGAGACGCGTCAGCGCGGTGACCTGGTCGCCCGGCTCTCCCGGGCGAAGGCCCGCGTCGAGGACCCGCAGATCCGGGTCGTGATCGCCGGCCAGCTCAAACAGGGCAAGAGTCAGTTGCTGAACTCGCTGCTCAACATGCCGGTGGCCCGCGTCGGCGACGACGAGTCGACCGTGCTGCCCACCGTGGTGTCGTACGGCGAGCCGGCGTCCGCCCGCCTCGTGGTCGGGCGCCCGGACGGCGACGAGCCGGAGCTGGTCGAGATCCCCGTCACCGACCTGGGCACCGATCTGCGCCGGGCTCCGGCGGCCCGGGGCCGTGACGTGCTGCGCATCGAAGTGACGGCGCCGAGCCCGCTGCTCAAAGGGGGCCTCGCGTTCGTCGACACCCCCGGCGTGGGCGGGCACGGGCAGCCGCACCTGTCGGCCACGCTGGGGCTGCTGCCCGACGCCGACGCGATGCTGCTGATCAGCGACACCAGCGCCGAGTTCACCGAGCCGGAGATGACGTTCCTGCGCCAGGCGCTCGAGGTCTGTCCCGTCGCGGTGATCGTGGCGACCAAGACCGATCTGTACCCGCACTGGCGGCAGGTGGTCGACGCCAACGCCGCACACCTGCGCCGTGCCGGGGTCTCCACACCGCTGATTCCCGCGTCGTCGGTGCTGCGCAGCCACGCCGTGGCGCTCAACGACAAGGAACTCAACGAGGAATCCAACTTCCCGGCGATCGTGAGGTTCCTGTCCGAGGAGGTACTCGGACGGCAGAAGGACCGCGTCCGCGAGCACGCGCTCGGCGACATCCGCGCCGCCGCAGAACATCTGATGCTCGCCGCGCAGGCCGAACTGTCCGCGCTCAACGACCCGCACACCCGGGAGAAGCTGACCGCCGACCTGGAGGCGCGCAAGCAGGAGGCCCAGGATGCGCTGCAGCAGACCGCGCTGTGGCAGCAGGTGCTCTCCGACGGGATCGCCGACCTGACCGCCGATGTGGATCACGATCTGCGGCAACGGTTTCGGACCATCACCTTCCACACCGAAGCGGTGATCGACGCAGGCGACCCGACGTTGCAGTGGGCGGAGATCGGCGCCGAACTCGAAGATGCGGTGGCCACCGCGGTCGGCGACAACTTCGTGTGGGCCTACCGGCGCGCGGAGGCGCTGGCCGCCGAGGTGGCCCGCACGTTCTCCGAGGCCGGCCTCGACGCGGTGCGGATGCCCGACCTGGATCCGCGCGCGATGGGTGCGGAGTTCGCCGAGTTCTCCTCGTTGGCCCACCTCGAAGCCAAGCCGATCAAGTTCGGCCACAAGGTCGTCACCGGGATGCGCGGCTCCTACGGCGGCGTGCTGATGTTCGGCATGCTGACCTCGTTCGCCGGCCTGGGCATGTTCAACCCGCTGTCGCTGGGCGCTGGCTTCGTGCTCGGCCGCAAGGCGTACAAGGAGGACATGGAGAACCGGATGCTGCGGGTGCGCAGCGAGGCCAAGAGCAACGTGCGCCGATTCGTCGACGACGTCGCCTTCGTCGTCGGCAAGGAGTCCCGCGACCGGCTCAAGGCGATCCAGCGCCAGCTGCGCGACCACTACCGCGACATCGCCAACCAGACCAGCCGCTCACTGAACGAATCCCTGCAGGCGACGCTGGCCGCGGCGAAGGTGGCCGAGACCGAACACGCGGGCCGGGTCAAAGAACTGGAACGGCAGCTCAACATCCTGCGCCAGGTCGTCGAGCACGCCGACAAGCTCGCCGCGGAAGGGTCACTAAGCTCGAAGAGCTAAACAGTCGGGCGAGCAGGACGGGACGGCACTGAGCACCAGCGACCGCGTGCGGGCAATCCTCGGCGGCACCATCGCCGCCTACCGCGCCGACCCTGCCTACCGCGACCGCCCCGCGCTGCATCATGAGCTGTCCCGCGTGGGACACCGGCTCAACCAGCCGATGCGGATCGCGCTCGCCGGCACCCTCAAAGCCGGTAAGTCGACGCTGGTCAATGCCCTTGTCGGGGACACCATCGCCCCCACCGACGCGACCGAGGCCACCCGCATCGTCACGTGGTTCCGGCACGGACCCACGCCGCGGGTGAGCGCCAACCACCGCGACGGGCACCGCTCCAACGTCCCGATCACGCGGGACCCGACCGACCGTGGCCTGACATTCGACCTGGCCCGGCTCGACCCGGAGGACGTCGTCGACCTCGACGTCGAATGGCCGGCCGCCGAGCTGATCGACGCGACGATCATCGACACCCCGGGCACGTCGTCGCTGTCCCGCGACGTGTCCGCTCGCACGTTGCGGCTGTTGGTCCCCGCCGACGGGATACCGCGCGTCGACGCCGTCGTGTTCCTGCTGCGCACCCTCAACGCCGCCGACATCGCGCTGCTCCAACAGATCGGTGACCTGGTCGGCGGCTCGGCCGGCGCGCTCGGCGTCATCGGGGTGGCGTCCCGGGCCGACGAGATCGGGGCCGGCCGCATCGACGCGATGATGTCCGCCCGCGACGTGGCCCAGCGCTTCACCGCCGAGATGGACCGCACCGGCATCTGTCAGGCCGTGGTCCCGGTGTCGGGCCTGCTCGCGCTGACGGCGCGGACGCTGCGGCAGAGCGAGTTCGTCGCGCTGGAGAAGCTCGCCGGCGTCGACTCCACCGAGCTGACGAAGGCGATGCTGTCGGTCGACCGGTTCGTCCGCGAGGACACCACCCTGCCCGTGGACGCCGCCACCCGCGCCGCGCTGCTCGACCGGTTCGGGATGTTCGGCATCCGGATCTCGATCGCGGTGCTGCGCGCCGGGGTCAGCGACTCGGTGGCCCTGGCCGACGAGCTGCTCGACCGCAGCGGGCTGGTCGCGCTGCGCGAGGTGATCGACCAGCAGTTCGCGCAGCGCTCCGACCTGCTCAAAGCGCACACCGCGCTGCTGACGCTGCGGGAGATCGTCACCCGCAATCCGATCCCCGCGACGCCGCACATCCTCGCCGACATCGAGCCGCTGCTGGCGGACACGCACGCCTTCGAGGAGCTGCGGCTGCTCAGCGCGCTGCGGTCCCGCCCGACCACGCTGAACCCCGACGAGATGGCCTCACTGCGACGGCTGATCGGCGGCTCGGGCGCCGACCCCGCGAGCCGGTTGGGGCTGACGCCGGAGACGGCCGACGACGGTCCCAGGGCCGCGTTCGCCGCAGCCCAACGCTGGCGTCGGCGCGCCGAGCATCCGCTCAACGATCCGTTCACGACGCGGGCCTGCCGGGCCGCGGTGCGCAGCGCCGAGGCGCTGGTCGCCGGGTACTCCTGACATCTCGTTGTGCGCTTAACGTTTCGGCTGCGCAAAACGACTAAGAGGTATGCGCTCTTCTGTGGGGATTTCGCTGGGATCGGCGAACCTCGTCGCCGTGACGGGCGGCCGGCCGATCGTCCGGCCCGCGGCGGTGACGATCCGGCCCGGCGTCACGGTGACCGGGTTCGTCGACCGCGTCGGCGACCCGGTGCCGATGCTGGCCGGTGACGGTTCCGCGCACCGCGCCGACGGCCTGGCCGCCGCCGCGATCGAAGCGGCCACCCGGCAGGCCTCCCCGCGATACCGGCCGCAGCTGGGCGCGGTCGCGGTACCCGGACACTGGTCCGACGGGGCGGTCGCCGCACTGCGCGCCGTCGCACCGCACCTGCACGTCGTATCCGAGGCCACCGCGGCCCTGACGGCCGTCGCCGCCGGCCCCGGCCTGCCGGCGCGCGGCGTGGTCCTGCTGGTCGACCTCGGCGCCGGCGGCACGAGCATCACCCTCGCCGACGCCGGTGCAGGCTTCGCGCCGATCGGACCGATCGTGCGCTGCGACGAGTTCTCCGGCGACCTCGTGGACCAGGCGCTGCTGCGCCACGTCATCGACGGCCTGGAGTTCGACCCGGCAGGCACCTCCGCGGTGGCCTCGCTGCTCGACCTGCGCGCGGAGAGCCGGGCCGCCAAAGAACGGCTGTCGCAGGTGACCGCAACCGCCGTGGCCGGCGCTTGCGGCCCCGTCCGCGTGACGCGCGGTGAGCTCGAGGCGCTGATCGCCGAGCCGCTCGATCGCCTGGTGGCGACGATCGTCGACGTGCTGAACCGTGCTCGGGTCACGCCGACGGCCGTGGTCACCGTCGGGGGTGGGGCTCGCATTCCGCTGGTGACACAACGACTTTCCGACGCGTTGCGCGCCCCGGTGCGCACCACCGTGCATCCGCAGATCGCCGCAGCCACGGGCGCCGAGCTGTTGGCGCTGCGCAGTGTCGAGCAGCAGGCCGCGACCGTCGCGGTCCCGGCCGCCGCGACCATGCTGGCGCCTGCCGTGCCTGCGCTGGCCTGGTCGGCCGAGGAGGACGACGCGGCCGAGACCGAATTCGCCATGCCGGCAGCGGACACCGAGGCAGTAGCGGACACGGGTGCGGCGCGCCCAGTCGTGCAGTTCAGCCAGGGCGCCGAGGAGACCCCGGCGAAGAAACGCGTGGCTGCCCCGGTGTGGCTGGCCGGCGCGGCGTGCGTCGCGGCGATCGCGACGGCGGCGGTGATGCTCACCAGCCAGATCGCCCGCAGCGACGAGACCTCACCGGCATCGGGGATCAGCACGCCCGTCGCCATGCACGCGCTCGAACCGGCGGCGGCGCCACCCGCGGAGTCACCGCAGGCCGACGCTGCCACGCAGACCGTCGAAGCTGCGGCGCCCGCACCCCAGCCCGTCGCGGTCCAGGCGGCCCCGGCGCCGGCGGCGCCCCAGGGTCAGGTGGTCGCCAAGCAGGCCGCCCCCGCGCCGGCTCCCGCTGCGCCTGCGCCTGCTCCGGCTCCGGCTCCCGCGGCGCCGGCTCCCGCCGCGCCGGCTCCCGCGGTGCCCGCGCCGGTGTGGCCGCGACTTCCGTTGCCGCAGTTCACGTTCCCTGCACCCACGCCGAAGCCCAGCCCCACGCCGGCGCCGTCATCCACGCCGGAGCCGGCACCGTCGTCGTCTGCGCAGCCGACAACGACTCAGGCACCCACCAGCGCGGCGCCTGCGACCACGAGCGAGGCACCCACCAGCGAGGCGCCCGCGACCACTACGGCGCCGGTGGCGGAGCCGACGACGGCGTCACCGTCTGCGTCTGAGTCTCCGTCTGCGTGACGGTGCTCGTGCTGGTGCTCACCGACGTCGACGGCTGAGTCGTCGTTGTCGTGGTGGTCGTCGGTGCGGTGGTCTCGGTCGTGGTCGGCGTCGTGGTCGTGGTGGTCGGCGCCGTGGTCTCGGTGGTGGTCTCGGTCGTCTCGCCTGCCGTCGAACTCGACGTGAGGGCCGGCGCCGAACTCGAGGTCAGCGGTGTCAGCGACGTGCTCGGCTCCGACGGTGCATCCCCGGTGATGGCCTTGGCGAGCCCGAAGATGATCAGCGCGATGATGACCGCGCCCAGCGCGCCGAACGCCACCAGCGCGGCGGGTTTGCGGTACCACGGCGTGGGCTGGTCGTAGCCAGCCTGATAGTCATCCGGATAGCCGCCCTGCCCGTAGTTGCTGACCTGGGTCGCATCGTCGTCGGAGTAGTAGTTCTCGTCGTCACCGGATCCGTATCGCGCCACGGATCCCGATAGTAGGCTCTCGCCGCTACGTGCCCGGGTAGAGCGTGCGTGTCACGTTGGTTCTGGGGCGTTTGCGCGTCGTCGTGGTGTCCCCGTCCCCCTCGCCGTCATCGTCGCGGGTACGCGAGGTGCGCGGCGTCCGTGACGTGCTCGGCGTCTCCGAATCCGTCGTGGTGGGCGTCGTCGACTCCGGGTTGATGTCGGTGGTCATCGGGGGGCTGGTGCTGGTGATCGTCTCGGTGGTGGTCGGTGTCGACGATGCCGGTGCGGAGTTGCTCGTGAACGTGGGGTCGACGTAGTTCAGCGGCGCCTGCTCGGGCTCGGTGAACTGGCGGCCCAGCCACAGTCCGCCGGCGACGAGCGCCGCGATGACCGCCAGCGCCACGACGCTGACGCCGAGCAGTGTCGAGGTGCGGTTGTGCCACGGGACGTCCGACGGATCGCGATGCGCGCCCTCGTCTCGATCCGGCCTGGTCACGGCCACCGATAGTAACCGCGGGCCGGTTGGGTCCGCTGAGTCAGCCGAGCTGGGGTGCGATGGCCTCGGCGAAGAAGTCCACGTGGTCGAGGTCGGACATGTCGAGGAGCTGCAGGTACACCCGCTGCACGCCGGCCTCGACGAACGGTCCGAGCTTGTCGACGATCTCGTCGGGAGTGCCGACAGTGGGGGAGTTCGACCGCAGTTCGTCGACCTCGCGCCCGATGGCGGAGGCGCGGCGCGCGATCTCGTCGTCATCGCGGCCCGCGCACAGCACGAAGGCCGCGGAGTAGACGATCGAATCGGCAGGCCGGCCCGCCGCCTCGACCGCGTCGGCCACCCGGGCGAACTGCGTGCTCAGCGTGTCCAGCGGGACGAACGGGATGTTGAACTCCGCGGCGAAGCGCGCCGCCAGCGCCGGAGTCCGTTTGGCGCCGCCGCCGCCGATGATGATCGGCGGGTGGGGCGACTGCACGGGCTTGGGCAGCGCGGGGGAGTCGGTGATGTCGTAGTGCGTGCCGGCGTAGTCGAAGGTCTGGCCGGTCTCGGTGGTCCACAGCCCGGTGAAGATCTCCAGCTGCTCGGTCAGCCGGTCGAACCGCTCGCCCAGCGGCGGGAACGGGATCGCATACGCCTTGTGCTCGGCTTCGAACCAGCCCGCGCCGATACCGAATTCGACACGGCCACCGCTCATCTCGTCGACCTGGGCGACCGAGATGGCCAGCGGTCCCGGGTGCCGGAACGTCGCCGAGGTGACCATGGTGCCGAGGCGAATGGTCGACGTCTCGCGGGCCAGGCCCGCGAGCGTCACCCAGGAGTCGGTGGGGCCGGGCAGCCCGTCGCCGCTCATCGCGACGTAGTGGTCGGATCGGAAGAAGGCGGAATAGCCGGCGCTCTCGGCCGTCTGCGCGACGGCGAGCTGGTCGGCGTACGTGGCGCCCTGCTGGGGTTCGACGAAGATGCGGAAGTCCATGGGTTTCTCCTTGCGTCACAGGCCGCCGCGGGCGGCCTTCACCTCGGCCACCAGCTCCGGTGGGCCGTCGAACTCGACCTGGGCTTCGTCGCGGCCGGTGATGAACAGCAACAGCTCGCCGGGGTCTCCGATGACGGTGAGCGTCGGGCCGCGCCCCGCCGTCGCGAGCCGCTCACCCTGGGGTGTCTGCAGGACCACTTTGGCGGGGGCACACCGCAGCGTCATCCGCGACATCATCGCGACCGGACGGCGCAGCGCGGCGACGGTCTGATCGTCGAGCGGCCGTGGCTCCCAGCCCGGCTGTGCTCGGCGAGCGTCCTCGTTGTGGATGAACATCTCGGCGACGTTGGCGATCGGATCGAGCAGCTTGAACGGCGAGTACAGCGGCGGTCCTTCGGCCACCTGATCGACCAGGGCCTCCCAGTCCGTCGCCGCCGACACCTGCTTCTGCACGCGGTCGGTGTACCCGGCCAGCGCGGGAATGAGGATGCCCGGTGCGGCGTCGAGGCGGCGTTCCCGCACGACGAGGTGGGCGGCCAGGTCACGGGCGTCCCATCCGTCGCAGAGGGTGGGAGAGTCCGGCGTGAGGGTGCGGAACGTGGACACCAGGGCGGCGCGTTCCCGCTGGGCGACGGTCATGGGTGCGGTTCCTTTCAGCCGAGCGCGCGATCGAGGTTGATCGCGGCGCTGATCAACGACAGGTGGGTGAAGGCCTGCGGGAAGTTGCCGACCTGATCGCCGGTGGCGCTCACCTGTTCAGCGTAGAGACCCACGTGGTTGGCGTAGGTGAACATCTTCTCCAGCGCCAGCTGAGCGTCCCGCAACCGCCCTGCCCGAGTGAGTGCCTCGACGTACCAGAAGGTGCACAACGAGAACGTGCCCTCCTCTCCGTCGAGGCCGTCGCTGTCGTCGTACCGGAAGACCAGGCTGTCGGTGACCAACTGGCGTTCGATGGCGGCCAAAGTGGACAGGAACCGCGGATCTATCGGCGAGATGAACTTGACCATCGGCATCAGGAGCACACCGGCGTCGAGCGTGTCGTCGTTCTCGAACCGGGTGAACGTCTCCAGCTCGGCGTTCCAGCACGCGGTCATGATCCGTTCGTAGATCTCGTCGCGGACCCGCGACCAGGTCACCAGGTCGGCGGGCAGACCGCGCTGCCGGGCGATGCGGATGGCGCGTTCCAGCGCGACCCAGCACATCAGCCTCGAGGTGGTGTTCGCCTTGTCGTCGTCGCGGACCTCCCACATTCCGGCGTCGTCGCGCTGCCAGTTGTCGACCACCCAGCCGATGACATAGCTGACGTCAGACCAGGCGTCGTGGCTGATTCCGGCCCCGTACTTGTTGAACAGATACACCGAATCGATCAGATCGCCATAGATGTCGAGTTGGAGTTGTTCGGCGGCGGCGTTGCCTACCCGTACCGGCTTCGAGTCCAGATGCCCACGGAGATGGTCGAGTTCGATCTCCTCGGGTGCGTTGCCGTCGATGTCGTAGAGGACGCGCAGCGGCCCCAGGCCATCGGCTTCCCGCTCGCCGCGGCCGAGCCGTCGAGACAGCCATTCGATGAAGGCGTTGGCCTCGTCGTTGAAGCCCAGGCGCAGTAGTGCGTAGAGGCTGAATGCCGCGTCGCGCATCCACACATATCGATAGTCCCAGTTACGCTCTCCGCCAATGGTTTCCGGCAGGCTGGTGGTGGGCGCTGCAATGATCGCACCGGACGGCTCGTGAGTGAGCAGCTTCAGCGTGATCGCCGAGCGCTCCACCATCTCGCGCCAACGGCCCCGGTAGCGTGACGTCGCCAGCCAGGTCCGCCAGAACTGGGCAGTCGTCTCGAACAGGGCGTCCACGTCGTGAGCGTCGTCGGCATCGGTGTCGGGGCTGTCGAGCACCTCCAGTACGAACTGCGCGACCTCGCCGGTGCGCACCGTGAACTCGGCACTGACCACCCCGTCGTCCACGGTGACATCGATACTCGAGGCCAACGTCATCCCCAACTGGTCGGAGCGGAAATCGACCCTGCCGGCGCGCGATGTCACCGCGAACCGCGCTCTGCCGTAGTCCGGTCGTGCGTCGAGGGTCATCCGCACGGTCGTGGTGCCTCGCACCGCGACGATCCGGCGCACCAGACGCTGCCGGTGCTCGGTATCGCCCGGCCGCAGCACCGGCATGAAGTCGTGTATCTCGATCACCCCGTGCTCGGTCAGGAAACGGGTGATCAGCGTGGCCGATTCGGGCAGATAGAATTGGTGTGACCCGGCGGCGTCGCAGACGGGTGTCAGCGTCCAGCTGCCGCCGGCGTCGGTGTCGAGGATCGCTCCGAAGACGCTGCCGGAATCGAACCTCGGCGCGCAGAACCAGTCGATGGTGCCATCGGTGGCGACCAACGCACAGGTCCGCAGATCGCCGATCAGTCCGTGGTGCGCGATCGACGGGCCATCAGGCATCGGGTAGCCGCCACCCGCGAGGACCGGGCAGCGTCAGCGCGGATTCCGGTCCCCACGACCCCTGTGCATACGGCTGTACGGACGGCGGGTTGTCGAGCACGGGCTGGCACACCTGCCAGAGCCGGTCGACTTCGTCGCCGCGGGCGAACAGTGTCTGATCGCCGCGCATGACATCGAGGATCAGCCGCTCGTACGCCTCCAGCGCGTCGTCCTCGTGCTCGGTCCGGGCCAGGTCGAGCTGAGAGCGCAGCGGTTCGACGACGGTGTCCGGGCCAGGTCGCTTGACGTTGAGAACCACTGTGGCCGATGGTGTTTGGCCCAGTTCGAGGCCAAGCTGATCAGGCTGGGGTGCGTCACCGTCGAATGGGGACGGCGGTGTGCGGAACGTCACCGTGACACTGCGTCGATTGTCCGCCAATGCCTTTCCCGTACGGAGGTAGAACGGTACGTCGCGCCAACGCTCGTTGTCGACGAAGGCTTCGAGTGCCACGAACGTCTCGACCTGCGAATCGTCGGCGACATCGTCGTCGTCGCGGTAGCCGTCGAATTGCCCGAACACCACCCGGTCTGGGTCGAGCGGCCGCATCGCCTGGAACACCGCGGCCTTGGCTTCCCGCAAAGCGTCGGCGTCCACGGTCTCCGGCCGTTCCATCGCGACGAACCCGAGCACCTGGCACAGATGAGTGGTCACCATGTCACGGAAACACCCGGTGGACTCGTAGAAGCTCCCCCTGCCCTCCAGTCCGAGATCCTCGGGCACATCGATCTGCACGGACTCGACATGCTCTCTGTTCCAGGCGGATTCGATGATGGCATTCGCGAAACGCAGAGCGAGGATGTTCTGCACGGCCTCCTTGCCCAGGAAATGATCGATGCGGTACACCGAGCTCTCGTCAGTGACCGATGACACCGTGGCATCGAGCGCGCGCGAACTGTCGAGGTCGGTTCCGAACGGCTTCTCGATGATCATCCGGGCGTCCTTGGCGAGCCCTTCGCGGCCCAGCATCGCAATCATCGGCTCCATCGCCGTAGGTGGCACCGACAGGTAGATCACGGTCTGGGCGTCGGCGCCGACATCGGGCTTGGCCGTGGTCACCGCCGACGCAAGATCGGCGCCGTCGTCGGCGTTCGAGGTCTGAAAAGACAGGCGCTGCAACAGCTTCTCGACGACCTCTGCGTCGAGGTCGTCGATCGACTCGGACAGTCCCGTGCGGACCGACTCGCGGAAGTCATCGAGGCTGTCGGGTGCGCTGCGTCCCGATCCGATGATCGCGTAGTCGTCGGGGAAGTGCCCGGCGGCGGCGAGCCGGTAGATGCTGGGGAACAGCATGCGGCGGGCGAGGTCGCCGCGGGCGCCGAAGAGCACCAGGACGAAGGGGGCGACGGTCATGTGGCTGACTCCTGGAGGTTCAACAGTGCGTTCTCGACGACTTCGGTGAGCGCCGGGTGGATCCAGTACGGCCGACCGGCCAGGTCGTGCGCCGTGATGCCGAAGTTCATGGCGACGACGAAAATCTGGATGAGGCTGGCGGCCTGGTCGCCGATCAGATGGGCGCCCAGGATCGCTCCGCCGGGTTCGGCGAGTACCTTGCACAACCCGGTCGAGTCCTGCATGGCCCATCCGTAGGCCACGTCGGAGTACTCGGCGACGCCGACGGAGAAGTCGAGTCCGTCACGCCGGCAGTCGTCTTCGGTCCGGCCGACCGATGCGATCTGCGGGCTGGTGAAGACCGCCGACGGCACGAGATCGTGACTGATCTCGCGGAGGTCGTCGGGGTGCAGCAGATTGTGTTTGACGACGCCGGCTTCGCGATTGGCGACGTGTTTGAGGGGGACCGGGGTGCTGACATCGCCGAGGGCGAAGATTCCCGCGGCGGAGGTACGGCAGTAGCTGTCCACGGCGATGCGCCCGTCGTCGTCGGTGTCGATGCCCGCCTTCTCGACATCGAGGTGGTCGCTGTTGGGGCGCCGTCCCGCGGCCACCAGCAGCGCGTCTGCCTTCACCGACGTGCCGTCGTCGAGCTCGATGCTGAGATCGCCTGGGCTGCCGGAAATCTCGATGAGCTCGGTGCCGCACCTCACGTCGTAGGTGTCGCGCATCAGGTCGGTGTACACGTCGCGGACGGCGTCGTCCTGCGGTCCACCCAGAAGACGCCCCGACTTCTCGATGATCGTGATCCGGCTGCCTGCGGCGGCGAAGACATGGGCGAGTTCGGCGGCGATGTATCCGCCGCCGAGCACCGCGAGATGCTCAGGTGGCGTGTCGCGTCGCATCACCGTGTCGGAGGTCTCGTAGGGCAGCCCCGAATTCGCGACGGCGTCGGGCACCACCGGTCGGCTGCCCGTCGCGATCACGATTCGCTCGGCCTCGATCTCGACGGTGCCGTCGTCGGTCGCGATCTCCATCCGGCGTGGACCCGTGAAGCGCGCCTGCCCGTGGTAGACGGTGATGAAATCGCTGTCGCGGCGGCCTTGTTCGCCCTCATCGGCGAGTGCGTCGGTTCTGC
The DNA here is from genome assembly GCF_003254575.1 of Mycobacterium kyogaense. Classification (GTDB taxonomy): domain Bacteria; phylum Actinomycetota; class Actinomycetes; order Mycobacteriales; family Mycobacteriaceae; genus Mycobacterium; species Mycobacterium kyogaense. Next base: position 41,135 of record NZ_QJUA01000045.1, read on the forward strand.
TGAAGACGCGATCCCGCACGTCCGGCCAACGCACGTGCGGGTTGCCGGCGTCGATGTCGAAATGCTCAGCCGTGCCGACAGTGTCGGCGACCTGAGCGGTGTAGGACAGCATCTTCGACGGGATGCATCCGTAATTCACGCAGGTACCGCCGAACTTGCGATCGTCGATGATCGCGACGTCCAGATCGGCGAACTGATCGTCGATGACCATGTTGCCCGAGCCGGCCCCGATGATGACGAGGTCGTGTGAGTGCACCCACCGCCTGTTCCCGGCGGGGCAGTTCTAGAAACTCGAGACGCCCTCGGTGCTGATCGTCATGCCGTGGCCGGTGCCGTCGTTGGTGAAGGTGGTGCCGTCCTCGGTGGCATCGATGGTCCAGCCGAGCGCCGAGTAGGTGCTGTAGTCCAGCGTGACGGCGGGAATCGCGCCGAGGTTGCCGAGCACCCAGCTGACCCGGCCGTCGGCGGTCAAGCGCACGCCGTTGGCAGGCTCGCCCTCGACCTCGGGCGCGTTGGTGAAGGCCGATTCGCAGCCGACTTCCTGCTCGTCCAGTTGGCAGCGGGTCTTGCCGGACTTGGTCTGGATGAAGACGTAGCCGTTCTGCGGGCTGAGCACCTCGCCCGATGGTGCGCGGGCGGTGGTGGACGGCGGCGCAGGTGGGGGAGTGCTCGGCGGCGGTGTCGAGCGGGTGGGCCGCGGGGTGGGAAAGTCCGGTTCGATACCGGTGTCCGGGCTGCGGGTCG
>NZ_QJUA01000046.1 GCF_003254575.1 Mycobacterium kyogaense
GACGCGAGGATCGATGGGTTCATTGACAGCCACCCCCGCAGCCTCGGGGCGGAAGTGTCACCACCAGAACCACCCGAAGTGTCACCGATGTCCTGATGCAGAACTGTCACCGATGTCCTGAGAGATGACACGCGGGTGCGGTGGAGGGGATGCGGGCTCAGCTGGCGATCCTGTCTGAGGCCTGCGACACGCTGACCCACCCGGAGTTGGTGGCTCTGTTGGCTGAGGTGACCACGGTGGTGCGGTCGGTTCCGGCGCTCGAGCATCAGATCCTGGCTCGGCTCACGACAGAGACGGAGCCACGCCGACTCGGGGAAGCGTCCTGGAAGAAGGTGCTGACCACCGCGCTGCGGGTGTCGGATAAAGAGGCAAAACGCCGACTTGCTGATGCCGCGCACCTGGGCCCGCGCCAAGCGTTGACCGGGGAACCGTTGCCGCCGGTCTGGGAGGCCACCGCCGCGGCGCAGAACGCCGGCACCCTGGACGGCGAGCATGTCGCGGTGATCGCGACGTTCCACCAGGACCTGCCGATGTGGGTCGATGTCGGCACCCGCGCCGCCGCCGACCGACAGTTGGCGTCGCTGGGCGCCGGATTGACGCCGGAGGATCTGCGCAAGGCGGCGGATCGGTTGGCGGCGATGATCGACCAAGACGGTCCCGAACCCACCGACGCCGACCGCGCCCGCAAGCGCGGGATCACACTGGGTGAGCAGCAGGCCGACGGGATGAGCCGCCTCTCGGGCTGGATCACCCCGGAAGCACGGGCCACGTACGAAGCCATCCAGGCCAAGCTCGCGGCACCGGGGATGTGCAACCCCGACGACGAGACACCCTGCGTCGACGCAGAGCCCGACGAGCGACAGCGTCGGGATGACACGCGCAGCGCGGCCCAGCGCAACCACGACGCGTGGCTCGCCGTCGGCCGCATGGCCCTGAGCTCCGGGAAACTCGGCTCCCACAACGGGTTACCGGTCACCGTGATCGTCTCCACAACCTTGCAGGAACTAGAGAAGTCGGCAGGGGTGGCGGTCACCGGCGGCGGGTCGCTGGTGCCGATGGCGGATCTGATCCGGATGGCCTCCCACTCCCACCACTATCTGGCGGTGTTCGATCAGCACACCAATCAACCGCTGTATCTGGGCCGCACGAAACGGCTGGCGTCGGCGGCACAAAGAATTGTGCTGCATTCCTCGGCCAGGGGCTGCACACGACCCGGCTGCACGGTGCCCGGCTACTGGACCCAGGTCCACCACATCGACGACTGGAAGAGCGGCGGGGCCACCGACATCACCAACCTCACCCTCGCCTGCGGGCCGGACAACCGCATGATCGAACAGACCAGCTGGACCACCACAGTCAACGACCGTGGCCAGACCGAATGGCTACCCCCACCCGACCTCGATACCGGCCGACGCCGCGACGCGCGGCGGGTTAATGGCTACCACCACCCAGAACGCCACCTCCTACCCGAAGACGACCACGGACCGTAGCGGCGGGGTTAGTGTCGACCGTATGAAGGTCGCCCCTGTCGTCGGAACCGCTGCCGCCGGCGTCGTTGCCGTGGGGTGCGTTCTGGCTGCGCCCGCGTTCGCCGCCCCGAACTACGGAAGCAACGGCGTGTTCGGCGTGACGACTCAGCCGCGCGACGGCTGGTCGACGTCGTTCATCCCGCCGGGCCGCTACCGCGTCGATCAGTCGCCGAGCATGCAGCCCTATCAGAGCCCGCCCGGGTACTGGTTCCGCTGTCGCGACTTCCCATGCATCGGCGGCAACATCATCGCCACCGGAGATGCGCTCCGCACCGAGCCCACGTTCGTCGACATCCTGCCCACCGACGTCGCGGTCTCTTTGCACAACGTCACGCTCACCCCCGCCTGAGGGCGAGTGCCGGGTCGAACGTCGCCCTGGCCCGCACCGATGCCGCCGCTGCGGCGACCACCACCGCGGCGTCCCCGTCCCGGCCCTTGGCGAACACGATCTCGGCACTGTCCGGCCCGTCGCGGTGGGCCATCAGGTAGTCGTAGAGCAGCCAGTCGAGCGCGCAGGCCGCGTCATACACGTCCGAATCTGACTGTCCTACAGTCGATGTCACCGTCCGCAGCGCCTCGCAGTGCTCGTCGCGGGCGGCATCTGCGTTGGTGCCCGAGCTGTCGAACAGGATCATCGACAACGTGAGCGGCAGCCGCGCACCCGATTCGGTACGCACCACCCACCGACCGCCCTTCCACGGGCGATCGGGATCGACCTGCACCATCTCCCCGTATCCACCGACCACCCCGAGCGCCGGCTCATCCAACGAGCCGTCCAGCGGCGCCGGACCCAGCATGTCGAGCGCCTGCCGCGCCAGGATGGACATCAGCACTGCCGTCCCGACGATCCGCCCCGCCCGGGAGTCGGGGCTCATCCCGAGAAGATCCACAGCACTCGAGTAATCCAGACAGGCATCGTCGAGGCAGCGGTAGAGCTCCGCGAGGTCCCCCCGCTCGTGTGCAGTCGGCCGCCGGCCCGCACCCAGTAGCTCACCGAAGCGGCGGGCCGCCTCGATCATCGCGTCGTCGAGTGCGGCGAGATGTGTGGCCGTGAGACGCTCAGGTTCCTCCTCGGCATCACTGCCAGCGACGAGCTCGGCCACCGTAGTGGCCGTGCCGTCGGCTCGGGTCCAACGGAAGCCGATCTGGCCGTCGCACTGCACGATGCGCGGTCTCACGATCGCCGCCACACCATCACGCGGTTGTTACCCGAGTCGGCGATCGCCATCACCTCACCGTGCAGGCTCAGCCCATACGGCCAGCAGAGCGTGTCGTGCCCCACCAGCGCCCATCGGTTCTCCCCGTTCGACGTGAAGCCGGGTTGGGCCAGTACATGATCGGCGGGCCGGCCGCCGAGCGGCTCGGCCGGTATCCCGTCCCACAACAGCACACGGTTGTTCGCCGTGTCGGCCACCGCCAGGGTGTCGCCATCGAGATCCACCGCGTAGGGGAACCGGAACCGGTCACCCGAATGCGGCCCGTACGGCCATTCTTCGGCTGAGCAGAAGTCCTGTTGCCCGAGAACCGAATTCGCTGCGCGATCGGACGCAGGGTGCGGCGACCAGCCGAGCACCCGGTGATCACCCGCGTCGGCCACCAGCATGACCTCGTCGGTGCCGGTGATGGCGTGCGGCCAGCGGAAGCTCGCCGGGCCGGGCGCCTGCCCCCGGTTCTCCTCCCGCGAATGCGGCGAGGGCTGGCCGAGCACGATGTCCGCCGGCTGCCCCGGATCGGGGATGCCGCCATCGAAGCCGAGCACGCGCCGGTTACCGGTGTCGGCCACCCAGAACCGCCCGCCCAGCACCGCGAAGCCGAACGGCCAGTAGAACGTCGCCGCGGAACACTCGCCGCCCGCGTTCGGTTCCACCGACACGGCATCGCTCTGCCCCAGCACCACATCGGGGGCGACATCGTCGCGCTGCGGCACCGAGTTCCAGATCAGGATTCGGTGATGCCACGCGTCGGCGACGATCAGCCGGCCGTCGACGATCGCGACGCCTGTCGGCAGATTCATGCCGCGCTCCGGGCCACGGCCCGCCGCGGCCCGGCCCTCCGTGCACCCGTCGGCCTGCCCCAGCACCACGTCGGCCGGTTGCTCGTCGGCACTCGGGACACCGTGCCAGACGAGCACCCGATGGTTGCCGGAATCTGCGACGACGAGGTGAGAGTCGTCGACGAAAACGCCTCGGGGCGAATACATCCACGACATGCTCGGCGCCGCCTGCGGTAAGGCCAGTCCACCCGGCGCGGGTGCACCCAGCCAGGTCGCGGGGCGCCAGCCGCCGGTGTGGTCGTCGGCCAGCACCGCGGTCGGCGTGTGCCCGGCAGGGCGGCCGGCCACCGTGCGCCGCACCGTGTAGCGACTCATCGGCCGGTCCGAACCCAGATCACTCCCTCGTCGACGCGCAGCGGCAGCTGCTCGAGTTGCACACCGGGAACCGAGACGCACTCCCCCGACGCGGCGTCGAAGCAGAATCCGTGCCACGGACACGTCAGCGTTCCCGCCGTCGTGTCGATGATCGCATCGTCGAGCGGAAGCGCCTCGTGCGCACATTCGTTGCGGTAGGCCGCCAGCCGCTGCCCGACGTTGACCACGATGACACCGTCGCACGGTGCGCCGATCTCGCCCACAGCGATCTCCTCGGCACGTCCTGCCCGCACCCAACCGTCCTCGACCGGCCGGGCCGGCATCCGCAACGCCTCGACCGGGATCAGCGCCGGGGAGGGCTCGGCGGGCGCCACCTCGACTCTCCGCAGTCCCGGAAGTCCCTGTCGCAGAGCCTCTTCGACCAGTTCACGCAGCGTCACCGAGGACATCGAGCAGCCGTTGCAGGCCCCCTCGAGCCGAACGACGGCAACGTACCCGCCGTCGAGCGGGTCCACGCGCACCAGGGCCACGTCGCCTCCGTGGCTGTGCAGCTGCGGGCGCACCCCGGCCAACGCGCGCTCGGCGAGTGTCACCGGGTCGGGCCGCAGGATGCCGTGCAGCGTCAGCAGCATGCGCACCACCGGATCGTCGACGAGATCGAACAGCAGCGGGCGCGCTCCGTCGTCGGCTCGCATCCGCGTCACGATGGTCGTCAGCCCGGCACGATGGATGTCTTCCAGCGCCGCCTTCAACTCCTCGGCGGCAGCCCGCGCCGCAGGTTCCAGATCGGCGAGCGCGCCCACCGCCGCGTCGACCCGGCCGGCCAGCTCCTCGAGACCCACACCGTCGGTGACCGTCATCGCGCGCCCTCCCGCGAGATCTCGTCGAGCACACCGCGCACGGACCGCACCGAGTCGGTGTCACCCGCTTCCTCGAACAAGAACCGCGCCTCGTAGAGCTTCGCCTTCGCCTGGTCGAACACGCCGAGGTGGGCCAGCACGTTGCCCTGGTTGGCCAGCACCCGGGCGCGGCCCTGCGGATCGCTGTCGCGCCCCCGGGTCGCCAGCACCGCCTCGTAGATCTCGACGGCTTCCACCAGGTTCTCCTGCCGGTGCCGAGACGGGCTGTACACCAACGAGTTCGCGAGGTTGAGCTGCACGCTGGCCCATCGCTGCGGGTGGTCCTCACGGGTGAAGACGGTGAGCGCCTGACGCAGCGACTGCGCGGCGATGCCGAGCCGCAACTGGCTCGACGCCTCCACCATCGGCATCGTCAGGTAGGCGATGGCGAGGTCTGCGTGCGCGGACGCCCACAGCACCGGGGCGTCCTCGCGCCGGATCAGTTGCAGCGCAGAGTGATAGTGCGGGATGGCCGCCGGCATCATCTCGGGATGCTGCGCCGCCTGCTCGTGCAGAATTCCCGCCGCGGTGAGGTGGAGTTCGGCTCGGACGACCGCCAGCCCGTCGGCCTCGTCGAGCAGAGCGAGCGCCCGCTGCAGGCGGGTGAGCGCCGTCGGCTCCGCGAGGTCGCTGCACAACACCGCGGCCGCGCCCACCAGCACCCCGGCCAGCGCGCGGCTCACCGACGTCGCAGTCTCGGCGGCGGTGTCGAGCAGCGCGACCGCGTCGTCATGTCGCCCGTCGTCGATGGCCGCCGAAGCCGCCACCGCGAGCACCGCGGCCGACACTTCGCCGTCGAGCCCGGTGGCATCGGGCACGGTGGTGCTTCGTCCGAGGACGAACTGGACGACGTCCACGAGCACACCGAGGGTCCCGAGGTCCTGTCGCAGCAGCGCCGGATCGGCCGCGTCAGGGTCCAGCACGAAACGGTTGTAGCGCGAGACCGGATCGTCGCCGTCGAGCGCCGCCAACGCGGCCTCGCGATCTCCCTCGTGGGCGTGCCGGTGTGCGGTCAGGCGCTCCGGCCACACGTCCGGCAGCCGCCCGGACATCAGGGCGATGCGCGCCGCATCGGTATCCGTCCCCGCGGGAATCAGCAAGTAGCCCAGCGGTAGGCCGAAGACACCCAATGGCTGCGGGCGCGTCACCACAGCGACCTCGGTCACCGGCGGTTCGACCACGATGTCACCTCCCTGGACCATCACAGCTCCCGCTCCGCGGCACGTTTGATGAGATCGGCGGCCAGTTCGGCCCGCCGGCGACTGCGGTAGGTGCCGATCCGGGTGCGCACCACCCCGTCGTCGAACACGACCACGACCTCGACGACCCACTGGCCCCGCTCGGGCACCACCACGGTCTCGACCGTGCGTGCCACGTCGGAGGGGTCAGCCACGCCGATCACCCGTCCCGCTCCCGGCGTCCGGCGATCGGGATCCGCAGCGCGGTCTGCTCATCGTCCCAGCACCCGCGGAACACGCCGTGCAGCGGGCTGTTTCGCAGCACCTCGCTCACCAGGACGCTGCGGTCACCGGCGGGTGTGCGCTGTTTGAGCAGGAGCCCGCCGCTGCGTGGTCCGCGCAGCGGGATCAGCCAGAACTCGTCGTCGCGCAGCACTGCGGCGACGGCATCGGACGGAAAGAGGGCGGCCGCGGTGGCGGCGTCCAGGCGCAGATAACCGTCGGCGGTGAACTCGACGGTCACGTCCCGGTCGGCGTCCGGCCGCAGCGGAGCCAAGAAGTGCCGCTCGATCCTGTCGATGACCTGCTCCATGGCTGCGGTCACCGGTGCCGACAACTCAGCGCCCATCTCCACACCGGCGACCTCGATCAGGAACACGGTGATGTCGGTCGGGCAGTCGCCGCCCAACGCCCAGCGCGCGAACGCGATCGCGTGATCCCATCGGAACGAGTGGGTGTGCAGGCCTTGCAGCGGAAGTTCGGCGAGTTCAGCGCCCGGCACTTCGAACATGGTCCCCGGCGCCGCGCCGGTCGCTGCCGCGTCGACGATGACGACCCGGCGGGCACCACGCATCTGGAACGCGACATCCATCCCCGCCGTGCCGCCGTCGACCAACTTCGCTCCGTGGGGAACACCGCGCTCCCAGAGGTGTCGCACCAGGACCGGCCCGACTCCGTCGTCGCCGCGCAGCAGGTTCCCGCATCCCACGACGAGCACGTCGCATCCCGGCGGCTCCAGAAGCGCCTCCGGGGTGTCGGCCATGTCTGCAGAAGACAGGTCACACCATCCCGTTGATGACGAACTTGCTCAGCTCGCGGCCGCTCTTGCCGTCGTAGGCGTGCACGGTGCAGACCAGGCACGAGTCGAAGCTACGGGCGACGTGGCCGAGTTCGACGGGGTCCTCGGCGTCGACGATCGGCGAGCCCACCAGCGCCCGCTCGATCGGGCCGAGCACGTCCGAGCCGTCGCGTGGGCCGATGTTCCACGCGGTCGGAGTGACCACCTGATAGTTCTTGATCTTGTTGTCCTCGATGACGATCCAGTCCGACAGCGAACCGCGCGCGGCCTCGGTGGACCCGAACCCCTTGCCCTCGGCGTACTCGGTCGGCTTCGAATAGAAGCTCTCCTTGAGCTCGAGATTGTCCAGCCACTGGCGCACCCACTGGTAGTACTTGGGGGCTTCGTGCATACGGGCGAGCTGACGCACCATCACCGACGGGCCGATCTTGTTCATGATGTCCAGGAACAACGGATCGTCGTCCTGATGGGCGGCAGCATTCGGGCCGGCCGCGGCCAGCCGCCGCGCCAGCGGACCCGCCTCGAGCGGAATGTTGCCGAGATCGCCGACCGCATAGCGGGGCGACTTCGCCCAGCTGTACTTGCCTTGTTTACGGCCGAGCTCGGGGTCGATCGGGATGGTCTCTCCGTCGAAGGGGTGCAGCGGCCGGTCCCCCTGATAGAACGAGTGCGTCACGTCCTCGCGGACATTGGCCTGATCGAACTCGTGCCAGGTGCCGCCGGCGTAGATGCCGGAGCGTCCGATCAGCGCGGCGTTGCGTCCGTCGATGGTCGGGTTCTCGTACAGCGTGGGATCGAAATACGTTCCGGTGGCGATGTAGTTGCCGACGCCCTGGCCGTACTTGTCGAGGCCGACGTCGAGGCAGTAGCGGATGAAGAACCCGCAGTCACTGTTGTACTGCGCCTCGTTCTCGTCGACCCAGGCCAGCACGTCTTCCCAGGTCTTGTTCTCCAGCCAGCGTTCGACCGAGCACCCGAGCCACTGCTTCTCCAGCCAGTTGTCGTTCCAGTGCTCCAGGATCGCGATCGACCGGGTGACGTCACTCAGCGTGGGAGCGCACATCACGCCGCCGGGCACCATGAAACTCGAGTGCGGCCACTGACCACCGAAGATCGCATACACCTCAACGGGTTTGGCGCTCAGCACGACTCCGGGCTGATAGCTGGTCCCGACATAGGGAGCGAAGCGTCGGACGGCCTCGCCGTAGAGCGACGACTTGGCGTAGTTCTTGTTGGTCAGGTCGATCGCGAACAGCGCGTAGAAATAGCGTGGGATCGACTGCAGCGTCTCACACGCCTGACAGATGTTGCGGATCAGCGTCGCGTTGTGCGGCATGTGGGTGCGCCAGGCCGTGTCCAGCGCGTAGGCCGACTTGTACAGGTGGCTGCCGCCGCAGATACCGCAGATGCGCGGGCAGACCACCAGTCCGGACTGAGGGTCCTTGCCGCGCAGGATGATCTCGAACCCACGGAACATCGCAGCCTCGGTCCAGGCCGACGTGACGACGCCGTCGTCGATCGTGACGCGGACGTCGAGGTCACCCTCGACACGGCCCAGCGGGCTGACGAACAGATCCAGTTGTGACGTCATCACTATCCCTTCCGGTGGCCCTAGACCACGAACATGTCTTCTTTGGACCACTGCGGCGCTGCGATGCGCGCCGCCGCGGCCAGGCCCATGTACGTCAGATGATCGGTTCCCTCGGGCACTTCCCTGGGGATCATGCCGCTGACCTTCTGGGTCTTGAACAACGTGCCCGGCGCCAGATCGAAGTGCGGGAACTCCGGCTCGGTGCAGCCCAGGCACGGCATGCCCGCCCGCGTCTTGGAAGACTGCCGATTCCACAGGATGCGGTTGCACGGCGAATGCGTCATGGGGCCGCGACAGCCGAATTCGTAGAAGAGGCAACCTGTTCGGGTGCCCTCGCCGAACGACATCGTCGATTGCTTGTACTCGAAGAACTGCACGCGGGTGCACCCAGTCTGGGTGAACGTCTTGAAGAACGTCTCCGGCCGGTGCAGATCGTCGAGTGTGATGTCGCCGGCGCGCCCGGTGGCCAGCGCGACCAGGATCTGGGTGATCCAGTCCGGATGTGCCGGACACCCGGGCACATTGATGACCGGCAGGCCCATCTTGGAACGGAAGTCCGGACCGAGGAAGCCGCCCTTCTCCCGCTTGTGGAACTGCAGCCCCGTGGAGCCCGACGGATTGGGCTCCATCGCCGGAATACCGCCCCAGCAGGCGCAATCGCCGATGGCCACGACGATCTGCGCGGCGCCGGCCAGGTCGGTCACCCAGTCTTTCATCGGGCGGTCGGCGAACATGTCGGCACGCCCGCCGTAGGCCTCCATCACCGTTCCCTCGAACACGAAGATGTCGAGCGGTCGCTGCCCGGTCGCGCAGTCGGAGAACAGCTTCTGCGCGTTCTGCCCCAGTTCCAGCCCCAGAGACGGATGCCACAGGAGGTCCAGACCGAAGTCGACGATCAGGTCGACGACGTTGGGCTCCTCGGCATTGAGGAACGACATGGTGTTGCCGCTACAGGCACCACCCTGGAACCACAGCACCGATGCCATGGGGACTCCTCTCGATTTCCGCCGGGCCAAGCCGTACGGGGCGAATTCTGTTGTGTTGCAGTGCGCTCAGACTCGTCGGCCGAAGATGCGGGCTGTCTCGAGCAGATAGACCACACCGCGTGTGACGTCGGGGTCTTTCGCCGCACCGCGCACCGCCTTCCACAGGCCGCGCACTCCGCGTGGCGTCGGCGCGGTTGACTGGCGCGCTGACACCATGGCCTCGCCCAGCGCCGCGATCACCTCAGCTCCGGCGGGCTCGGTCAACGGTGACTTCAACAGCGTGGTCAGCGCCGGCGCCGCATGCACCAGCGCGCCGGACAGTTGACTCAAGCTCGCCGACAACTGGCTCAGCGGGGCAGATTCGCCCTTGAACTCGCCGAGGGCCGAGGTGAGATTCGCCGTGATGTCGTCACCGCGGCGGACGAACGCGTCGAGGCCGGAGACGAGCACCGCGAGCAGGTCCGCGTGCTCGAGCAACGTGGTGAGCGCGTCGGCGACGCGGGGATCGTCGAGACGATCGCGGATCGCGGCCGACGGTCCGGCGGGAACCGGCGGATCCAAGACGGGGATTCTGGCTTCTCCGTTGGCTCCCATGCTGAACCTCCCACGAGGGCTCCCCCGCACGAGGGAAGCTGACTGCCCCCCAAAGGTACTCAGCCGACTCCGCCCTGCCTATCGCTTTCGCGCAACACCTATCAGGATTACGCACAGATGGCTACGCTGAAGCGAGCCCGATGTTTAGGAGTCTTGCCGTGCGATCCCGAAACCTCTGTGCAGCACGCAAAGTTAGCCTTGCCTTCGCACCCACGCCTCAGGCCTGATGTCTCGCCTGACGCGTCTGGGCTACATCGACATCCGCCGCACCAGTGATCCGGTCCGCCGAAAGGTGCGCTCCCGCGGCGTCCCGCCGGCGCTGACCGGTCACGAGATCTTCTACACCGAGGACATCCCCACTGCGGCGCGGCTGATGGGTCGTGCCCTGTCTCCGCTGAGCCTGACGGTCGATCCCACAGAAGCGCACGGATTCGCGGCCACGATGCACGGCGTGCGGCTACGCAACGTCAGCATGCTCTACCTGGATCTGCATGTCCCCGCGACCATCGTGATCCCCGAGTCCGGCCGCTACTACGGCGTGCACATGCCGATGAACGGCGTCGCCACCGTGGTCCATCCGTCGGCCACCTTTCAGGCCAACACCATGCGCTCGCTGGTGTCGAGTCCCGGGGTGCCGCTACGCCTGGAACTCGGCGTCGACACCCCGCAGCTGCTGATCCGCATCGAAGCGCACGCGATGACCGCCCACGTGACCCGGCTGCTGGGGCGTAACCTACTGCGGCCGTTGGTGTTCGAGCCGGAATTCGATCTGGCGACGGAGGCGGCCATGCGGTGGCACGCCGCGGTGCAGCTGGTGCACACCGAGGTCTACCACGCCGGTTCACTCATCCAGAAGGGTCGCGCCATCGGACCCGTCGAGGAACTGGTGATGAGCAGCCTGCTCTACCTGCAGCCGTCGAACTATCACGCCGACATCACCGCGCCGTCATCCCCCGACCCGCGCCGCACCGTGATCCAGCAGGCGATGGATTTCATCGAAGACCATCTGGCCGAACGGATCACGATGGATTCCCTGGCGTCGGCGGTACACATGAGCGTCCGGTCGATCCAGCAGGGTTTCCGGTCGGAGCTCGGCATGTCGCCGATGGCGTTCGTCCGGGAACGACGGCTCGAGCGGGTGCACGAAGAACTGACCGACGCCATCCCCACGGACGGCGTCACCGTCACCGCCGTGGCGGAGCGGTGGGGCTTCCACCACCTCGGCAGCTTCTCCGTCGAGTACCGGAAACGCTGGGGCGAGGCGCCGTCGGAGACGCTGCGTCGCTGAGGCGTCAGCAGATTCGCGGAAGTTGCTCGCCGAGTTCACGTTCCACCACTCGGGTGGTGCCGAACGGCGTCCGCGTGACGGCCATACCGGGATGTTCGGCGACCACCCGGCCGATCACCGCCGCCTCCGCACCCTCGGCGCGAGCGCGCATCGCGGCCAGCACGGCCTCGGCCGCCTCGGCCGCCACGAAGGCCACCATCTTGCCCTCGTTGGCGACCTGCAGCGGATCCAGGCCCAGAAACGAGCAGGCCGACGCGACGGCTTCGGGCACCGGGATCGAGGCCTCGTCGAGCTCGACCCCCACCGCCGCGGCCCGCGCGATCTCGACCACCGATGCGACGAGCCCTCCGCGAGTCGGGTCACGCAGCGCGTGCACCCCGGGTCCACCTGCAGCCAGCATCGAATCCACCAGCCGGTGCAGCGGCGCGCTGTCGGTGCGGACCTCGGTGCCGAAGTCGATGCCCTCCCGCACGCTCATGATCGCCACGCCGTGCTCGCCGAGGACACCGGAGACGATCACCACATCCCCCGGGCGCACCCGCTCGGGCCCGATCTCCACTCCCGGCGGGACGACTCCCACTCCCGCGGTGTTGACGAAAAGCTGGTCGGCACCGCCCCTTCCGACGACCTTCGTGTCACCGGTGACGATCGGGACACCCGCCGCGGCGGCCGCAGCCCCCATCGCGGTGGCGATCGCCCCGAGCACGTCGAGCTCCAGCCCCTCCTCGAGGATGAAGCCGGCGGTGATGCCGATCGGGCGGGCGCCGCTGCACGCCAGATCGTTGATGGTGCCGTTGACGGCGAGATCGCCGATGTTGCCGCCGGGGAAGAACAACGGCTGCACCACATAGGAATCGGTCGTCAGCGCGATGCGGCCCGCGCCGGTCTGCAGCACCGCGGAATCCCGCGCCGGGCCGGCCCGTCCCCCGAACGCGGGCAGGAACAGATTCTCGATCAGCTCTTCGGACAGCACGCCGCCGCCGCCGTGGCCGAGCACCACCCGGGCCGTCTCCCGCAGCGGCAGCGGGCACACCCAGTCCGAGGGGTCGACAGACGCCGGCGCCTCAGACATTGGCCAGACGCCGGAACTGGTAGTACGCCGCACAGGCGCCTTCGCTGGACACCATCGTGGCGCCGAGTGGGGTGCGCGGCGTGCACGTGCGTCCGAACGCCGGACACTCGTGGGGTTTGAGTAGCCCCTGCAGCACCTCACCGGCATGACACTCCGCGGACTCGGCGACCTGCAGGTGACCGACACCGAACCGCCGCTCGGCGTCGAAGTCGCTGTACTGAGCCGCCAACGTCCAGCCGGACCGGGGAATCATTCCGATGCCCCGCCACTGCCGGTCGGTGACGACGAACACGTCGGCGAGCGTCTGCCGGGCTGCCGGGTTCCCCTCGTCGCACACGGCGCGGGGATAGGCGTTGCGTAGCTCCGGTGTCCCGTCCTCGAGCAGGTCGACCACCTGACGTACGCCTTCGAGCAGGTCGAGTGGTTCGAAGCCGGTCACCACGATCGGCACCCCGAACCGGTCGACCAGCGGCTGATACTCCGAGGTGCCCATCACCGAGCAGACGTGCCCGGCGGCCAGGAAACCCTGCACGCGGTTGGTGGGCGAGGACAGGATCGCGGTCATCGCGGGCGGCACCAGCACATGGGAGATCAACACCGAGAAGTTCGTCAGCCCCAGCCGTTGCGCGTGCAGCACCGCCATCGCGTTGGCCGGCGCAGTGGTCTCGAAGCCGACGCCGAAGAACACCACCTGCTTGTCGGGGTTGTCGGCGGCCACCTGCGTGGCGTCCAGCGGCGAGTAGACGACGCGGACATCCCCGCCGCGGGCCCGGACCGAGAACAGATCCCGGGTGCTACCGGGCACCCGCAGCATGTCGCCGAACGAGCAGAAGATCACGTCGTCCCGCGCGGCGATCTCCAGCGCGCGGTCGATCATCTCCAGCGGTGTCACGCAGACCGGGCAGCCCGGACCGTGGATGAACTCGACCGCACCGTCGAGCAGCTGGTCGAGCCCGTTACGGATGATCGAATGCGTCTGTCCACCACAGACTTCCATCACCGTCCAGGTCTTGCTGGCGCGGCGGTGGATCGCGTCCACCAACGCCCGCGCTGCGGTGGGATCGCGAAACTCGTCGAGGTACTTCACGCCGTGTCCCTCCTCGCCACGCCTTGTTCGCCGGCCAGCTCCTCGTCGAGCACACCCAGTTCGGCGAACATGCGCAATGTCTGGCGCGCCGACTCCTCGTCGAGCCGGGTGATCGCGAAGCCGGCGTGCACGATCGTGTACTCGCCGATCGCCATGTCCGGCAGATAGGCGAGACACACCGTCTTGGTGGTGCCACCGAAATCGACCGTCGACATCCGCGTCCCCGCCTCGTCCCAGATCGCGGTCACCCTGCCGGGGATACCGAGACACATGGCCCACTCCTTTCTCGAGCCGCCGCCAGGCGCAGCGCCGCGACGGCGGCCTGCCCCAGAGCGACACCGCCGTCGTTGCACGGCACCACCCCGTGGGTGAGCACCGTCAGTCCTCGGGCGCGCAGGCCCGCCGAGATTCCGGCCAGCAGCAGGCGGTTGGCGAACACCCCACCGGTCAGGCCCACGGTCGTGATGCCGGCGTCGGCGGCGGCGGCCGCTGCGGCGCGCACCGTCGCATCACCCACCGCGTCGTGGAAGCTCCGCGCCAGGTCTTCGCGCGCCGCACCTGCGCGCAGGCCCTCCACCAGGCCGGCGATCACCGGCGCGGGATCGAGGACACCGGCGGTGACATCCAATCGCACTGCGGCACAGGGACGCCCGCGGCGCGCCAGGTGCTCGATCTCCACGGCGGCCTGGCCCTCGTAGGTCACCTGCTGACAGACCCCGAGAAGACTCGCGACGGCGTCGAAGAGCCGCCCCATGCTCGTCGTCGGGACACATCCCACGCCACGCTCGAGCTGCTGGGTCAGCACGTGCATGCCCGTCGGCCCCAGTGCCACGACGGGAGGGAGGTCGTCGGCCGGATCGATGCCCGCGCGTCGCAGCAGATCGAGTGCGATACGCGCCGGCTGGCGGACGGCGCCTTCGCCACCCGGCAACCAGAACGGCGCCAGGTGGCCGACCCGCGTGAATTCCGTGGCCCCCGTGATCGCGAGCAGTTCGCCTCCCCAGATGGTGCCATCGGTGCCGAAACCCGTTCCGTCATAGGTGATCGCCAGCATCGGCCGGCCGAGCATGCGATGTTCGGCGAGCAACGACATCGCGTGTGCGTGATGGTGCTGTACGGCCTCCCGCGGGCCGCCGTGGCGTTGCGCCCACCCAGTCGTGGCATATCGCGGGTGCATGTCGTGCGCGACGACGACTGGCACCGTGGCGGTCAGGAACATCAGGTGGTCGACCGCCGCGGTGAAGCAGTCCTGGGTGCGGGGGTCGGCCATGTCACCCAGGTGCGAGGACAGATGCACGCGTCCGCGCAGGTCGGTCAGCGCGAACGTGGTCTTCAGATCACCGCCGGTCGCGAGAATCGTCGCCGCCGGCACGTCGAGCGCGACGGGCAGCGGCGCGTAGCCCCGCGACCGCCGCAGCGGGATCTCTGCCCCGTCGTCGGCGATCCCCACCACCGAGTCTTCGCACGGCACGTGGATCGGTCGGTCGTGGCCCAGCACGGCGTCGGCCAGACCGTCGATCCAGTCGAGGTTCTCGTCGCGGAAGACGATCGGGGATCCACCCTGATTCGCCGACGTCATCACCAACGCGGGAACGTCCGACCCGGCGAGGAGCAGATGGTGGACCGGAGTGTAGGCCAGCATCACCCCGAGATCGCCCAGTCCGGGCGCCACCTCGACGCTGACGCTGCCCGGGTGTGCGGGCAGCAGCACGATCGGCGCGGCCGACGAGGTGAGGGCGCGCTCGGCCGCAGCATCGACCACACAGATCCGCCGGGCCGCGTCCACATCGGCGACCATCACCGCGAACGGCTTGGCAGGCCGGCCCTTTCGTCGCCGCAGCGCAGCGACGGCCTCGTCGTCGTCGGCGCGGCACGCGAGGTGGTAGCCCCCGACGCCCTTGATCGCGACGATCATGCCTGCCCGCAGTGCCGCCGTGGCGGATTCGAGAGCAGCTCCCCCCGACCAGGGCCCGTCCCACGTCAGCTGCGGCCCGCAGTCGTGGCAGGCGATGGTCTGGGCGTGGTAGCGCCGGTCGGCCGGATCGGCGTACTCCGCGGCGCAGCGCGCGCACAGACCGAAACCGGCCATCGTGGTGGCCGGCCGGTCGTAGGGCAGGTCGGTGATCACCGTGTAGCGCGGCCCGCAATTGGTGCACGTGATGAACGGGTGACCGTGACGCCGGTCCGCGGGATCGAACAGCTCACGGCGACAGTCCGGACAGGTCGCGATGTCGGGAGGCACCAGCGTGCGGGCATTCTCGTCACCGCTCGCGGCGCTGTCGACGATGTGGAATCCCGGATCGCCGCCGAGCGGGCGGGCCGTGACGTCGAAGGAGTCGACACGGGCGAGCGGCGGCGGATCGGTCCGCAGGGCATGTATCGCCGCGTCGACCTGCGAGCTCGGACCCTCGAATTCGCACTGCACCGAACCCGCGTCGTTGCGCACGAACCCGCTCAGCTGATGCGCCGCGGCGATGCGGGCCACCGTCGGGCGGAATCCCACTCCCTGGACCACCCCGGTGACGCTCACCCAGACACGTATGTGTGCGCTCATGGCGCGGACTCCTCGAACGCTGCGTCGCCCCAGGCTAACTCCGCGCGGCGTCCCCAACTATCGAAATCCGGCAGACACTTCTGCGCAATTCCGACCCCCCGTCGGGATTACGCTGACCGTGTGCACGAGTTGTCCCTGTGCCACGCCATCGCCGGCGTGGTCCGCAGCCACGCCGACGGCCGACCGGTCGAGGTGGTCCGGGTGCGCGTCGGCGCCCTCCGGCAGGTGGTCGCGGATTCGTTGCTGTTCTGCTGGTCGGTCGTCGCCGAACACGACGGCTTGGCCGGGGCGGCGCTGGAACTCGAGCAGGTGCCCGCGGCGGTGAGTTGCCGTGTGTGCGGGCAGGAATCGGAGATCACCTCTCGATGGTCGGTGTGCTGCCCGGCCTGCGGGAGCGCCGACGTGACGGTGATCCGCGGAGAGGAGTTCCTCGTGACCTCGATCGACATCACCACCTGCACCACGACCGACGCAGCCACCGAGCCGGCGGGCCGGCACCGTGGGTAGGTTCCATCGCCACGATGACGGCACGGTGCACAGCCACGAGCACGACGGCACGCACGGGCACGGCGATCACAGCGGATACCAGACCGCCGGACAGCGCATCGATGTGCTCGAGGCCATCTTCTCCGAGAACGACGTCCTCGCCGCGCAGAACCGGGAGATGTTCGCCGACAACGGAGTTCGCGCACTGAACGTGATGAGTTCGCCGGGCTCCGGCAAGACCGCGGTGTTGAGCGCGACCCTCGACGAACTGGCCGGTGAGCTCGCGGTCGGAATCATCGAAGGGGACATTGCCACGGACCTCGACGCCGCCCGCCTGGCAGGTCGGGGTGCACAGATCTCACTGCTCAACACCGACAACGGCTTTGGCGGTGAATGCCATCTCGACGCCCCGATGGT
This sequence comes from Mycobacterium kyogaense, assembly GCF_003254575.1. Classification (GTDB taxonomy): domain Bacteria; phylum Actinomycetota; class Actinomycetes; order Mycobacteriales; family Mycobacteriaceae; genus Mycobacterium; species Mycobacterium kyogaense. The sequence continues at coordinate 17,128 of NZ_QJUA01000046.1, forward strand.
GCACCGGGCTCTGACGGGGCTGGACCTCACCGTTCTCGATCTGGTGATCATCGAGAACGTCGGAAACCTGGTCTGCCCCGCAGAGTTCGACGTGGGCGAGCACGCCAAGGCGATGGTCTACTCGCTGACCGAGGGCGAGGACAAGCCGCTGAAGTACCCGGTGATGTTCCGTGCGGTCGACGTGGTGCTGCTGAACAAGATCGACCTCGCGCCCTACCTCGATGCCGACGTCGCCACCTACACCGACCGGATCCGGCAGATCAATCCGGGCGCCACGGTGCTGCCGGTCAGCGCCAAGACCGGCGAGGGCATGGCGCAGTGGTTCTCCTGGTTGCGCCGCTTCGCCACGGCTTGACGTCTCACAGCGGCGATGCGCCGCGCAGATGCTCGAAGATCAGCGACGTCTGGGTGCCCGCGACGTCCGCGTCGGCGTTGAGGTTCTCCACGACGAACTTTCGCAGATCGTCGGTGTCGCGGGCGGCGACGTGCAGAAGGAAATCGTCGGCGCCGGCGAGGAAGTACACATCCATCACCTGGGGCTTGCGCCGGATCTGACCGATGAAATTACGGATCTTGCCGCGGGCGTTGGCCTGCAGGCTCACCGAGATCATCGCCTGCAGGGTCAGCCCGATCGCCGCCGGATCGATGTCGGCGTAGAAGCCGCGGATGACGCCGAGTTCGGTCAGTCGTCGCACCCGTCCGTGACACGTGGACGGCGCGATGCCGATGAGTTCGGCCAGGGCGCTGTTGGGCAGCCGGGCGTCTGCGTGCAGTGCGGTCAGAATGCGTCGGTCGACATCATCGAGAATGATCCGAACATCCTTCGACGAGGTCCGCGATGACGCAGGGGTTGCCGTCGATTCTTCTGACATGGACGCAGACTATCGAATCTTCGTCATGAATATTGTGTATGCATCGATGTTTCTTCACACTTGAGGCAAGTCTGCCCCAGTTTCCCCCGATTTTCAGGAGCAAAAATGCGTGTCGGTGTGCCGACCGAGATCAAGAACAACGAGTACCGGGTCGCGATCACGCCCGCCGGCGTGGCCGAGCTGACCCAGCGTGGCCACGACGTGCTGGTCCAGTCGGGCGCCGGCGATGGCTCGGCCATCACCGACGGCGACTTCAAGGCCGCGGGCGCGCAGATCGTCGCCGATGCCGACACGGTGTGGGGCGAAGCCGAACTGCTCCTCAAGGTCAAGGAGCCCATCGAGCCGGAGTACGCGAAGATGCGGGCCGGCCAGACGCTGTTCACCTATCTCCACCTGGCGGCCTCCAAGCCGTGCACCGATGCCCTCCTGGCCTCCGGCACCACCTCCATCGCCTACGAGACCGTGCAGACCGCCGACGGCGCTCTGCCGCTGCTGGCACCGATGAGCGAGGTCGCGGGCCGACTGTCGGCACAGGTCGGTGCGTACCACCTGATGCGCACGCAGGGCGGACGCGGCGTTCTGATGGGCGGCGTTCCCGGCGTGGCTCCCGCCAAGGTCGTCGTGATCGGCGGCGGCATGGCCGGTGACAACGCGGCAGCGGTGGCCTGGGGCATGGGCGCCCACGTGACGGTGTTCGACCTGAACATCAACACCCTGCGCAAGATCGATGCCGAGTACGGCGGCGCCATCGAGACCCGCTACTCCTCGAGCCTCGACCTGGAGGCCGCGGTCAAGGAAGCCGACCTGGTGATCGGGGCGGTCCTGATCCCGGGCGCCAAGGCACCCAAGCTCGTCACGAATTCGACTGTCGCAGAGATGAAGTCGGGCGCAGTACTGGTAGACATCGCCATCGACCAGGGCGGCTGCTTCGAGGATTCCCGGCCCACCACGCACGACGATCCCACGTTCGCCGTGCACGACACCGTGTTCTACTGCGTGGCCAACATGCCCGGCGCGGTGCCGCGGACGTCGACCTACGCACTCACCAACGCGACCATGCCCTACGTGCTCAAACTCGCGGGCAAGGGGTGGCGCGACGCCTGCCGCGCCGACGCCGCGCTGGCCAAGGGCCTGTCGACGCACGACGGGGCGCTGCTGTCCGAGCAGGTGGCCACCGACCTCGGTCTGCCCTTCACCGATCCGGCCGGCCTGCTGGCCTGACGCCCTCTCAGAACACCTCCCCGTCGACGTAGAACCAGCGACGGGCTCTCACAGCGAACCGGGACCGCTCATGCAGCGTCCCGGTTCGTTGGCTTTCAGAGTCCCGATACGTCGCTCGAAACTCCACGGTGTCGTCGTTGTTCGGGGTATCGGTGTCGACGTCGAGGATCACGAGGCCGGTCCACTGCACCGCCGGGTCGATCGTCACCTCCTCTGGACGGGTGCGCGGATGCCAGGTACGCCAGAGGTGGTCGGCGTCGCCGACCGCGAACGCGGTGTAGCGCGAGCGCATCAACTCCTCGGCGGTGCGCGCGAGACGCTCGCCGCTGAGCAGAGGCAGACAACACTGGTGCGCAACCACACCGGTTCCACACGGGCAAAGAGCGTCCGGCATGTCTGCAGTGTGCCCTATTTGACGGGTGTCAAGTACACTGCGGGCATGTCTGTGCCGACCCAGCTGCCCTCCGACCTCCTTCGCGATGTGCTCCCCAGCGCCCCCACGACCACGGCCGATGCGCTGGCGCTGTTCGACTCGCTGCCCGCCGTCGAGACCGAGTTCATGCTCGGCACCTGGCACGGCGCCGAGGTCCCGACCGGCCACCCCCTCGACGGCATGCTCGAGGCCAGCGGCTGGTGGGGCAAGCAGTACACCGACAGTGAGACCGTGCACCCGCTGCTGTTCCCCACCCGGGACAGCTCCGGGTTGTGGCCGCTGAATCCGCTACCCGCGTTCGCCGGGCTCGGCATCGCGACGAAGATTCCGGGGCTCAAGGACCGCGATCTCTCGGGGCTCATCGCCGCGCTGCGGCCTGTGCTCGCCGCCCGCGGACCGAAGGCGCGCCTGCGCACCACGCGCTACCGCGGAGTGGACACCGCGACGATGATCTACGACCAGCTGCCCATCAACGACGTGTTCCGTCGGCTCGGCGAGGAGAGCGTGCTGGGTGCGATGGATCTGCGCGGCATCCGCAAGCCGTACTTCTTCCTGCTACACCGCGACAATTCACGCCGGCTGGGATAGTTCGGGCGATACCGCCGCGGCGATCTCGCCGATCAACGGTCGCAAGCTGTCGGCGTCGGGATCGTCTGTGGCCGAACGGGTCATGATCGACAGGAGCCACCGCTGCCCCTGCGGCCCGTAGGCGATGCCGACGTCGTTGGTGGTCCCGTATCCCCCGCTGCCGGTCTTGTCCGCGGTCGCCCACCCGTCCGGCAAGCCCGCACGCATGCTCGACGTCTGATTGGCCCGCATCCAGTCCTCGAGCTTCTGGCGGTGCGCCACATGGAGGACGTCGCCGGTCAACATGGCCCGGTAGCCGATACCCAGGGCACGTGGCGTGCTGGTGTCGCGCGGATCGCCGGGTACTGCGGTGTTGAGTTCGGTTTCCCACCGGTCCAGGCGCGTGCGGTCGTCACCGACGCTGCGGGCGAAAGCGGTGATCGCCGGCGGGCCGCCCAGGGTGCCCAGCAACAGATTGCCCGCGGCGTTGTCGCTCTCCTGCAGCGCCGCCTGGCACAGTTCCGCCAGCGTCATCGTCGAGCCCACCCGTGGTTCGGTCACCGGTGAGTGGGGTCGGATATCGCTGGGCTGCACCGCGATCGCGTCGGTGAGAGCCAACCTGCCCTGCTGCGCGCGCTGCAGCACCGCCGCTGACGCGTAGGCCTTGAAGGTCGAGCACATCGCGAACGTGTCGTCGGCGCCGACCTCGACGGTGCGGTCCGAGCCGAGATCGACGGCGTACACGCCGATCCGGGCGTTGTGCCGGCGCCCGAGCGCGGCCAGCCGATCACCGATCGGCGGCAGCGGCTCGGCGGGGTCCGCCAGCACAGTCGATCGCGAACAGGCGGCCAGACCGGCCAGGGTGAGCCCGCCGATGAGGAGTCCGCGCCGGGAGACCGTCATCCGGCGATCGTCTGCAGCGGCCGGGGCAGCGACCGCCGGCCCCGTACCGGTCCCAGCACGGCCGCCCCGAACTGGCGGGTGAGCAGTTGTCGGGCAACGGCATTCACGTCATCGAGGGTGACCTCGTCGATGCGAGCCAACGTCTCGGCGATGGTGCGGTGCTGACCGTAGTTCAGCTCGCTGCGGCCCAACCGGTTCATCCGCGAACCCGAGTCCTCCAGCCCCAGCACGAGACCGCCCCGCAGGGAGCCCTTGGCGATCCGGCACTCATCGGCGGTGATGCCGTCGCGGGCGACCTCGGCCAGCACGTCGGTGGTCACACGCACGACTTCGTCGAAGCGCTCGGGCAGGCAGCCCGCGTAGATCGACAGCGCCCCGCTGTCGGCGAAGGTGTCGACCGTCGAGTACACCGAGTACGCCAGGCCGCGGGTCTCCCGGATCTGTTGGAACAGACGCGAACTGAGCCCTCCGCCGAGGGCGGTGTTGAGCACCGAGAGCGCCCAGCGCTGGTCCCAGTGCCGGCCCGGGGTACGGACCCCCAGGGACAGGTGAGTCTGCTCGGCGTCGCGCTTGACCACTTCCAGTGTCGGCCGACCGCTGACCCGTCCCGCACCCTTGCGGGGCGGGATCGGTGTGCGGCCGCGCACCAGCCGGTCGCCGAAGTGCTCACGCACCAGCGCGACGACCTCACGGTGATCGATGTTGCCGGCCACCGCCACCACCATGCGGTCGGGGGTGTAGCGGCGCAGATGGAAGGAGTGCAGCTGCGCGCGCGTCATCGTCGAGATCGATTCCACGCTGCCGATCACGGGCCGGCCCACCGGATGGTCGCCGAACATCGCCGACAGGAAGACGTCACCGAGGGTGTCCTCGGGATCGTCGTCGCGCATCGCGATCTCCTCGAGCACGACGTCGCGTTCGACCTCCACGTCGTCGGCGAAGCACTGCCCCCGCAGCACCACGTCGGCGACCAGATCGACGGCCAGCGCGAGGTCGGTGTCGAGCACGTGGGCGTAGTAGCACGTGTGCTCGCGCGAGGTGAACGCGTTCAGTTCACCGCCGACGGCGTCGACGGCCTGGGCGATCTGCACGGCGGTGCGGGACGGGGTCGCCTTGAACAGCAGGTGTTCGAGGAAGTGCGCGGCACCGGCCACGCTGCGACCCTCGTCGCGCGATCCGACGTTGACCCACACCCCGACCGACGCCGAGTGCACGTGCGGAATCCGCTCGGTGACCACACGCAGGCCACCGGGCAGATCCGTGCGACGGATCGCGGTCGATTTCTCGGCCGCGTCGCCACCGCCGCGCACCCGGCGCAGTGCCGCCGCGCTAGCTGCTGGCGGTCGCGGCATCGGCGGGTGCGGGCGCTTCCGTACCGGCGGCTTCGGTGGTCGCTTCGGCAGCCTCTTCAGCCACCAGCACCAGCGAGATCTTGCCGCGGTTGTCGATGTCGGCGATCTCCACGCGGAGCTTGTCACCGACCTTGACGACGTCCTCGACCTTGTTGATGCGCTTGCCGCGGCCCAGCTTGCTGATGTGGACCAGCCCGTCACGACCCGGCAACAGCGACACGAAGGCGCCGAAATCGGTGGTCTTGACCACGGTTCCGAGGAACCGCTCGCCGATCTTGGGCAGCTGCGGGTTGGCGATGGCGTTGATCTTGTCGATCGCCGCCTGCGCCGCCTCGCCGTTGGACGCGCCGACGAACACCGTGCCGTCGTCCTCGATGGAGATCGACGCGCCGGTCTCCTCGGTGATCGAGTTGATCATCTTGCCCTTGGGCCCGATGACCTCACCGATCTTGTCGACCGGCACCTTGATCGTGGTGATCCGCGGGGCGTACGGGCTCATCTCGTCGGGGGCGTCGATGGCCTCGGCCATCACCTCGAGGATCGTGATGCGCGCGTCCTTGGCCTGCGCCAGCGCACCGGCCAGCACCTGCGACGGGATGCCGTCGAGCTTGGTGTCGAGCTGCAGGGCGGTGACGAAGTCCTTGGTACCGGCGCACTTGAAATCCATGTCGCCGAAGGCATCTTCGGCGCCCAGGATGTCGGTCAGCGTGACGAAGCGGCGCTCGGTCTTGCCATCCACCTCGACGTCATCACTGACCAGACCCATCGCGATACCCGCGACCGGCGCCTTCAGCGGCACACCGGCGTTGAGCAGCGACAGGGTCGAGGCACACACCGAGCCCATCGAGGTGGACCCGTTGGAGCCCAACGCTTCCGAGACCTGACGGATGGCGTAGGGGAACTCCTCGACGCTCGGCAGCACCGGCACCAGGGCACGCTCGGCGAGCGCTCCGTGGCCGATCTCGCGCCGCTTGGGCGAGCCGACGCGGCCGGTCTCACCGGTCGAATACGGCGGGAAGTTGTAGTGGTGCATGTAGCGCTTGGAGGTCTCGGGCCCGAGCGAGTCGATCTGCTGGGCCATCTTGACCATGTCGAGGGTGGTGACGCCCATGATCTGGGTCTCGCCACGCTCGAACAGCGCGCTGCCGTGGGCCCGCGGGATCACCGCGACCTCGGCCGACAGCGCGCGGATGTCGGTGACGCCGCGGCCGTCGATGCGGAAGTGGTCGGTCAGGATGCGCTGGCGCACAAGCTTTTTGGTCAGCGAGCGGAACGCGGCGCCGATCTCCTTCTCACGGCCGGCGTACTGCTCGGCCAGCCGCTGCAGGACCTCGACCTTGATCTCGTCGGTGCGGTCGTTGCGCTCGTTCTTGCCCGCGATGGTCAGCGCCTCGGAGAGCGCGTCGGTGGCCACGGAGGCGACCGAGTAGTACACGTCGTCGCCGTACTCGGGGAACAGCGGGTACTCGGCGGTTTCCTTGCCGGCCGAGCCGGCCAGCTCGGCCTGCGCGTCGCACAGCGCTGCGATGAACGGCTTGGCCGCTTCGAGGCCCTCGGCCACGACGGTCTCGGTCGGCGCACCTGCACCACCGGCGACCAGCTCGATGACGTTCTCGGTCGCTTCGGCCTCGACCATCATGATCGCGACGTCATCTTCGACCTTGCGCCCCGCAACGACCATGTCGAACACGGCCCGCTCGAGCTGCTCGACGGTCGGGAACGCGACCCACTGACCGTCGATCAGAGCGACGCGCACGCCGCCGACCGGGCCGGAGAACGGCAGGCCGGAGATCTGGGTCGACGCCGACGCGGCGTTGATCGCCAACACGTCGTAGAGGTCCTTGGGGTCCAGGCTGAGCACGGTGACCACGACCTGGATCTCGTTGCGCAGCCCGCTGACGAACGACGGGCGCAGCGGCCGGTCGATCAGACGGCAGGTCAGGATCGCGTCGGTCGACGGGCGACCTTCGCGGCGGAAGAACGAGCCGGGGATGCGGCCCGCGGCGTACATCCGCTCCTCGACGTCGATGGTGAGCGGGAAGAAGTCGAAGTGCTCCTTGGGCGCCTTGCTGGCGGTGGTGGCACTGAGCAGCATGGTCTCGTCGTCGAGGTACGCGACGACGGCGCCGGCGGCCTGCTGGGCGAGCCGGCCGGTCTCGAACCGGATGGTGCGGGTGCCGAAGCTCCCGTTGTCGATCACGGCGGTGGCTTCGAACACGCCGTCTTCAATTTCAACTACAGACATGGACGTCCGTATGGCCTCTCTGGATCAATTCGCTGTTTTGCGTCGTCACAGCGCGTCGACCACCGCTTTCGATGCGGCTACGGCCATCGATCGAAGCTGCCGGCATTCCTATCCGGCAGCCACTACCGAAGACCGCGCGATCGAGCGGGTCGGCGATGCGACGTGCGGGAACGGCACTCGCGGGTCTGCGATGACCGCACCCAGGTGTCCGCCTCGAGAAAACCCGGAGCCGAACCAGGCCATCGTACTCTGCGGCCCGTGTCCGGCGAAAAACGACGGTCAGGCGCGCCGGCCCCATCCGCCGACGATCGTCGGCATCGTCCACACTGCACCGCGCTCCTCGATCGCTTCGCCGAGGAGTTGCTCGAGCGTGGCGACGTCCAGATCGTCGGCTGTGGCCGCGCCGGAAGCGATGATCGCGTCCTCGAGAGCCCGCACCACCCCGACGACGTAACCCGCCGCTTGGCGTGCCCGGGGCGGGAAGTACACCTGCAGACCGAGGGTGCCGACATCGGCATAGCCGGCCTGCTCGAAGAGGACGGGGAATCGCATCCCGACCGCCGCATCGGCCGCAGCGTGGGCGAAGCCGGCCTGAATCCAGTTACCGACACGGGTGAAGAGGTCGACCTCGGGCAGCGCCCGGGCGCCGGTCATGTCGTAGTCGACGGCGATGAACACGCCACCCGGACGCAGGTTGCGGTGGTGGTGGGCCAGCACGTCGACCGCGTCGGGTAGGTGCATCAGCAGCAGCCGGCAGACCACGGCGTCGAACGGTTCGTCGCTGACGAACGTGCGAGCGTCGCCCTGCTCGAACATGACATTGCCCAGCCCGAGACGCTCGCGGCGCTGTCCGGCCACGGCGAGCTGTGCGGGGTCCTGCTCGAGCCCCAGAACTGAACCCTCGTCACCGACGATGCCGGCGACGAGAAACGACACGTCGCCGGGACCGCTGCCCAGATCGAGAACGCGCATGCCGGGACGCAGCCCGCCACGCCGAAAGAGCATGTCGGTGGGTTCGGCGATGATCGCGGCCTGACCCTGCAGGCGGGCGATCTCGGCGTCGTCGCTGCCGAGGACGTAATCGGGTGTTGCCACCCGTGTGACGTTAGCGCGTCAGCGGCGCAGGCCGAGGCGCTCGATCAGCGAGCGGTAGCGCGCGACGTCGACCTGGGCGACGTACTTGAGCAGCCGGCGGCGACGGCCGACGAGCAGCAGCAGGCCGCGGCGCGAGTGGTGATCGTGCTTGTGCTGCTTGAGGTGCTCGGTGAGATCCGAGATCCGCTTGGTCAGCAGGGCGACCTGGGCTTCCGGCGACCCCGTGTCGGTGTCGTGCAGGCCGTACTGGCCCAGGATTTCCTTCTTCTGTTCGGCAGTGAGCGCCACGAAACAACTCCATCGATTCGGTCCGCGAGTGAGAATCTGAGGGCGCGGCCACCGCGAACTGCAGCGCGCACCAGGTCGGCGAGGAGTCTAGCAGCGCCGGCGATGCAGCCCCAATTCGCGCGATGCGCTCAGCGGGCCGACAGGATCGTGCGGGCGCGGTCGGTATCGGCGTTCATCGCGGTGATCAGCTCGTCCACCGAGTCGAATTTCTCCTGGCCCCGCAGCCGGGCGACGAAGTCCACGGCGACGTGCTGACCGTACAGATCAGCGCTGGTGTCGAGGACGAACGCCTCGACGGTGCGGGTGCGGCCGGAGAACGTGGGATTGGTCCCCACCGACACCGCCGCCTGGTAACGCTCCCCCGGCGTCACGGTGCCGACGACCGGTCCGTGCCCCAGCACCGTGAACCACGCGGCGTAGACACCGTCGGCGGGGATCGCCGAATACATGGGCGGGGCGACGTTGGCGGTCGGGAAGCCGAGGTCGCGGCCTCGGCCGTCGCCGCGTACGACCACGCCCTCCACCCGGTGCGCGCGGCCCAGCGCCTCGGCGGCCGCCACCATGTCACCGGCATCCACGCAGGACCTGATGTAGGTCGAGGAGAAGGTGACCGTCTCGTCGCGGTGGTGTTCGGCCACCAGGCTCAGCGAATCCACCGCGAACCCGAACCGCTCACCGGCCTTGCGGAGGAGCTCGACGTTGCCGGCCGCCTTCTTGCCGAACGTGAAGTTCTCCCCCACCACGACCTCGACCACGTGGAGGCGCTCGACGAGCAGTTCGTGGATGTAGCGCTCAGGCGTGAGTTTCATGAAGTCGGCGGTGAACGGGACGACCAGGAACACGTCGATGCCCATCTCCTCGACGAGCTCGGCGCGCCGGGTCAGCGTCGTCAGTTGGGCGGGGTGACTGCCCGGGAACACGACCTCCATCGGATGCGGGTCGAAGGTCATCAGCACCGTGGGTACGCCCCGGGCGCGGCCGGCCTTGACCGCGCCGTTGATCAACTCCTGATGACCCCGGTGGACGCCGTCGAACACCCCTATGGTGACGACGCACCGGCCCCAGTCGGTGGGGATGTCGTCTTGACCCCGCCAGCGTTGCACGCCGCAAGCCTACGGCGTGCCGGCGACGCCGGCTCGAACTGTGGCGAAGCAGCATCACCGGATCAGGTGATGTTTGCCTAAACTCTTGGACTTATGAGTCCTGAAGCCAAGCCGCCGGAGCTGACGACGGTGGCCCAGGACTACCTGAAGGTCATCTGGACGGCGCAGGAGTGGTCCCACGAAAAGGTGAGCACCAAGCTGCTCGCCGAGCGAATCGGCGTCTCGGCCAGCACCGCGTCGGAGTCCATCCGCAAGCTCGCCGACCAGGGATTGGTCGATCACGAGAAGTACGGCGCGGTGACGCTGACCGACGCGGGACGCCATGCGGCGCTGGCCATGGTCCGCCGCCACCGGCTGATGGAGACCTTCCTGGTGCGCGAGCTCGGCTATGGCTGGGACGAGGTGCACGACGAAGCCGAGGTGCTCGAACACGCCGTCTCCGACCGGATGCTCGACCGCATCGACGCCAAGCTCGGCTACCCGACGCGCGATCCGCACGGGGATCCGATTCCTGCCGCGGACGGCCGCGTGCCCACACCGCCGGCCCGCCAGCTGTCGGCCTGCCAGAACGGCGAGGCGGGCACGATCGCCCGGATCTCCGACGCCGATCCGGAGATGCTGCGCTACTTCGACTCCGTGGGCATCAACCTGGATTCGCACATCCGGGTGGTCGCGCGACGCGATTTTGCCGGCATGATCTCGGTCGCCGTGCACAATCCTCACGACAGCGACGGACCGGACGAGATGACCGTCGATTTGGGAAGCCCAGCCGCAGAAGCAATCTGGGTCATTGCACAGTGATTGCATAGGAGCACGCACGAGATGGCCAAACTCGAACTGTCCCGATCCCTGCCGATGTCGGCCGACGATGCCTGGGAGCACGTGTCCGACCTGTCCACGCTCGGGGACTGGATGGTGCTGCACCAGGGCTGGCGTTCCGATCTGCCCGGCGAACTCGCGGTCGGCACCACGATCGTGGGGGTCGCCGGGGCGAAGGGAATGCGCAACCGTGTGACGTGGACGGTCCGCGAGCTCGATCCCCCCAAGACGTTGGCGATCAGCGGCGAGGGCGTCGGAGGAACCCGGTACAAGCTCTCGATGAACGTCGCCGACACCAAGGACGGGTGCGCATTCACCCTCCGGATGGATCTCGGCGGCGCACCGTTGTTCGGACCGATCGGTGCCGCGGCATCACGTGCGGTGAAGGGCGACCTCGACGCGTCGATCAAGAAGTTCGAGAAGCTCTACGCATAGCAGTCGGGGCTCGAGCTCCGACGATATCGCGGAGCACGCGAACGACATTCGCGACCAGTGGCTCTACAGCGTCGCCGGCCGGATCACGACCACCGAGGCGGTTCTCTCCCCGGCGTCGCGCAGCAGTGCCATCACCCGGCCGTCCGGTGCCGTCGCCGCATAGACGCCGTCGACACCGGCGGCCGCCAACTGACGGCCGTGTCCGGTGTCGATCACCTCGGCGTCGGTCAGGTCTCGGCGCGGAAACGCCTGCAGGCAGGCATCATCGAGGCTGTAGCTCAACGTCGGCGCGTCGGCGAGCTGCTCCAGCGTGCGGGCGTGGTCGAGTCCGAACCGGCCCACCCGGGTGCGCCGCAGCGCGGTGAGATGACCCCCCACCCCGAGCGTGTCCCCCATATCGCGGGCGAGCGCTCGGATGTAGGTACCGCTCGAACAGTCCACCGCCACATCGACATCGACGACACCTCCACCGCGGCGCACCGCCAGGACGTCGAAGCGGTCGATGCGGACAGGACGGGCGGCCAACTCGACCGTCTCCCCGTCGCGCACCATCTGATAGGCCCGCTTGCCGGCGACCTTGATCGCGCTGACCGCGGACGGGATCTGCTCGATGGCTCCTCGTAACGGCGCCACCGCGGCCTCGATCTGCTCGTCGGTCACCTCAGCCGCCGACACAGATTGCAGCAGTTCGCCTTCGGCGTCCTCGGTGGTCGTCGTCTGCCCCAGCCGGATCGTCGCGTCATAGGATTTGTCGGTCGCGGTCAGCAGACCCAGGATCTTGGTGGCCCGGTCGATGCCGACCACCAGCACCCCGGTCGCCATCGGATCCAGCGTCCCGGCATGGCCCACCTTGCGGGTACCGAACAGCCGGCGGCACCGGCCCACCACGTCGTGGCTCGTCATCCCGGCCGGTTTGTCGACGATGACCAGGCCCGGCGCGCTCACAGCACGATCGCGGTCAGCGTGATGCCGCTTCGCACCGCCCACCGACCGTTCAGAGCCGTCAGCGGCGGACCGGACAGCGCCTCGGGGTCGATCAGGATCTCGGAGGTGAACGTGCCGGCCTGACCCGATCCGTCGACGTCGAAGGTGATGTGGGCATCCTCGAACCCGAGCCACCGCCGCGTCAGCGGGAACCACGCCTTGTAGGTGGCTTCCTTGGCGCAGAACAGCACTCGATCCCAGTGGACGCCGGACGGCAGGGCGCTCAGTTCCGAGCGCTCCGCCGGGATGCTGATCGCGTCGAGGACACCGTCGGGCAGCACCCCGCTCGGTTCGGCATCGATACCCACCGAGCGGACCCGCTCGCTGCGCCCGACCGCGGCGCCGCGAAATCCCTCACAGTGGGTCAGGCTGCCGACGAACCCGTCGGGCCAACGCGGTTCGCCCTTGTCCCCCTTGAGGATCGGGGCAGGTTCTGCGCCGAGTTCGACGAGCGCCTGGCGCGCGCAGTAACGCGCGCTGATGAATTCGTTGCGGCGTTTGGGCACCGACTTGGCGATCAGCGGCTCCTCTTCGGGCAGCGGCGCCAATTCCCAGGGATCGGAATACAATTCGGCCGCGGCCAGCCCATCCAGGTCACCGGGGAGCACGCCGGCCAGCAGGGTTGCGGCGATCATGCCCTGTCCCTGATGCGTTGCTGCATCTTCTCGGCGTGATCCCGCATCTCCTGCGTGATCTGGAAGTGGCCGCCGAACTCGTTGAGATAGCCGGGGCTGTACTGCGGATCGGGTAGGATCTGGCGCAACCACCGGTAGGGCCGACGGCGCCGCCACTCGCGCGGGTAACCGACCGACACCTCCTCGAAGCGCACCCCGTCGTACCAGGTGGTCCGCGGGATGTGCAGGTGACCGTAGACCGAGCACACCGCGTTGTAACGGGTGTGCCAGTCCGCGGTCGCGGTGGTGCCGCACCACATCGCGAACTCAGGATAGAAGAGCGCGTCGCAAGGGTCGCGCACCATCGGGAAGTGGTTGACCTGCACGGTCTGGTCCATCCAGTCCAGGTCCTCGAGCCGCTTGCGGGTGTAGGCGACCCGCTCGCGGCACCATGCGTCGCGCGTGGAGTACGGCTCGGCCGAGAGCAGGTACTCGTCGGTCGCCACGACATTGCGGTCCTTGGCGATCGTCAGACCCTCGGCCTTGGTGCCCGCCCCCTGCGGCAGGAACGAGTAGTCGTAGAGCAGGAACATCGGCACGATCGTCGCCGGGCCACCCTCGTCGGTCCACACCGGGAACGGGTGCTCGGGGGTGATCACACCCATCTCGTCGCACATGGTGACCAGGTAGTCGTAGCGGGACTTGCCGAAGATCTGCATCGGATCGCGGGTCGTGGTCCACAACTCGTGGTTGCCCGGCACCCAGATGACCTTCGCGAACCGCTTGCGCAGCAGGTCCAGCGCCCACCGGATCTCGTCGGTGCGCTCGGCCACGTCGCCGGCGACGATCAGCCAGTCATCAGGCGACGCGGGGTGCAGCGACTCGGTGACCGGCTTGTTCCCGGTGTGCCCGGTGTGAAGATCGCTGACCGCCCACAGCGTCGGGCGGCGATCCTCGGAGTTCACAACCTGTCAGCCTACTGGTGCCCCGCACACCCCCGCCGCCCGGCAACTAGAACAGGTTCTAAGGTCTTGCCGTGCGGCCGGTCACCGGCCGTTACACTCCGGGCAGGGACGGGGCCGAATCAGGATTTGAGGGGTGCGATGCTCGCGAAGGCGCGACTGCTGTCGGCACTGTGTGCTCTCGTCGCCGCTGTGGTGGTGGTGTCCCAGGTGCAACCGGACCCGGCGGCCGGTCCGGACGCAGTCCAGCTGAGATCCACCGACATTCCGATGACCACGATCAAGTCGCCGGTGATCGCGACCGTGGACCCCGACCCGTTCGATCCGTGCCGGGACATCCCGCTCGACGTCGTCCAGCGCATCGGGCTGGCCTACACCCCGCCCGCCCCCGAGGACGCTCTGCGCTGCCACTACGACGCCGGCAACTATCAGATGGCTGTCGAGGCGTTCGTGTGGCGCACCTACGAGCAGACGCTGCCCCCCGACGCGGTCGAGCTCGACATCGACGGCCACCGCGCGGCGCAGTACTGGATCATGAAGCCCACCGACTGGAACAACCGGTGGTGGATCACCTGCATGATCGCGTTCAAGACCAGCTACGGCGTGATCCAGCAGTCGCTGTTCTATTCACCGATCTACTCCGAGCCGGACCCGGACTGTATGCAGACCAACCTGCAGCGGGCCCACGAGCTGGCACCGTTCTACACGTTCTGACGCGGTCCGTAGCCTGGCGCAGGTGAGTGCCAAGCAAGCCGTGACGAGCAGGCTGGCCAGCCTGCTCCATCTCCCGCCGCCGAGCACCGAGGTCGACGTCGAGCGCAGCCTGCCGGTGCCGATGCGCGACGGGATCGACCTGGTCGCCGACCACTACGCACCGCGCAGCGGAACCCCCGCGGGAACCCTGCTGGTGCGCGGCCCCTACGGCCGGGCCTGGCCGTTCGCGGCGCTGTACGCGCAGGTGTACGCCGCACGCGGCTACCACGTGCTGCTGCAGAGCGTGCGCGGCACCTTCGGCTCAGGTGGTGCGTTCGATCCATTCGTCCACGAGGTCGACGACGGTGCCGACACCGTCGCGTGGCTGCGTGAGCAGCCGTGGTTCACCGGCACGTTCGGCACGATCGGACTGTCCTATCTCGGCTGGACACAGTGGGCGCTGCTGGCCGATCCGCCACCCGAACTGAAGGCCGCGGTCATCACTGTGGGCCCCCACGACGTCACCGGGCCGCGCTGGGGCACCGGCTCGTTCGCGCTCAACGACTTCCTCGGGTGGAGCGATCTGGTCGGCCGTCAGGAGGACGGGCACCGGGTGCGGCAGCTCCTGCGGCAGGCCCGCGCGCAGCGGCATGTCACCGCCGCATCGCTGGGTGTGCCGCTCGGCGAGTCCAGCCGGGCGTTGCTCGGTGACGGGGCGAGATGGTTCGAATCCTGGCTCGATCACCCCGACAGCGCGGACCCGTTCTGGACGGGCCTGCACCTCGGCGACGCCCTGGAGCGCACCGATGTCCCGGTGCTGCTGTTCAGCGGCTGGCAGGACCTGTTCCTCGAGCAGACGCTCGAGCAGTACCGCCGACTGCATGCCCGAGGGGTGACGACGGGCCTGACCGTGGGCCCGTGGACCCACTCGCACATGATGACGAGCGCGGCACCGACCGCACTGCGCGAATCGCTGGACTGGCTCGGCGCCCACCTCGGCGCCGATCCCGATGGCGCCCCACTGCGGCGCGCTTCACCGGTGCGCATCCATGTCGGCGGCGCCGGGGAGGGGTCCGGCTGGTACGACCTGCCGGACTGGCCGCCCGCGTCGACCGAGCAGGTGTTCCATCTGCAGCCGTCGCGTCGTCTCGGCGCAGAGCAACCGGCACCGGCCGGGGAGGCCACCTTCGTCTACGACCCCTCCGACCCCACCCCGACCATCGGCGGTCGGCTGCTCTCCCCCGCCGCCGGCTACCGCGACGACACCGCACTCGCCCGTCGCGCCGACGTGCTGACCTTCACCAGCGCACCCCTGGCAGCCGATCTCCGGGTGATCGGCGAGCCGTTCGTGGAGCTGGCGCACCGATGCGCGAACCCGTACAACGACCTGTTCGTCCGCCTCAGTGAGGTCGACGCACAGGGTCGTTCACGCAATGTCAGCGACGGATACCTCGCATCAGTGCCCGATGCGGACAGTGTGCGGATCGATCTCGACGCGATGGCCCGCGTCTTCCCCGCCGGATCCCGAATTCGGGTCCTGATCGCCGGCGGATCGCACCCCCGGTTCGTCCGCAACCTGGGTTCGGGCGAAACGCTCTCCACAGCAACGACATTGACGACAGCCAGGCACACGGTGACGCTGGACGGCCGGTCCCGGCTGGTGCTGCCGTCAGCCGACTGAGCGGCGCACGCGCGCGGCGATCTCACGCAGCGTCGCGTCGTCGTGCACGGGCGGACCCCACCGGGGCGTGATCGGCAGGTTCACCCAGCTGGTGCATCCGCGGTAGTCGGGGGTGCGCGGCAGCGTCACAGGTTCGGCCAGTGCCGCGGCGGACACGACGAGCACGGTCAGCCGATGCCGGGGGCGGAAGTCCAGCCGATCTTCGCGTACCGAGTTCGCGGTCCAGATGTGTTGGTCGGCAATGTCGTCGAGCTCGTCAGGGCGGTTGACCTCGATCGTGTCGATCACGCGGGCCCCGGCACGCACCACGATCTCGTCGTCGGTGCTGTCCGCCGCCGCGGGCCCGAGCACATCGCGGTGTTCGGGTCTCACGCGTTCGGTGTGGCTGTGCGCCACCGTGGGGAACAACAGGAAACGCGGCGCAGCCACCTCGAAGCGCTTTTCGTGGATCCCTCCTTTACGCAGCAGCACCGTCTGCTTGCCGTCGAGCAGCGCATGCACCGCCGCGCTCCACTCCTTGAGCCCGGGGCTGATCAGCGTCGCGGTCACGATCGGGCGAGGCGAGCCTGCACCTCGGGACGACGAAGGGGCGGAACGGTTTTGGGAGGTTGTCTGCGCGGCTGCAACCCGGCGAGCAGGCGCCGGGTTGTCGCGGTCACCTCGGCCACCGCGGCCTCGAACGCGTCGACATTCGCCCCGGACGGTCGGGTGATACCGCTGACCTTGCGGACGTACTGACGCGCGGCGGCCTCGACCTCCTCGTCGGTCGCCGCCGGTTCCAGACCACGCAATTCGGTGATGTTTCGGCACATGACCTCCACGATAGGCGCGGGCGGGTGCCCCGATACGGTGAGCGAATGACCAACGCCTCCGACGTCCTGCTCATCGACACGCGCGATCGGATTCGCACGCTGACGCTGAACCGACCCGATGCGCGCAACGCGCTGTCCGCGGCGCTGCGCAGCCAGTTCTACAGCGCGCTGCGCGAGGCGGAGAACGACGACGCCGTCGACGTCGTCATCATCACCGGTGCCGACCCGGTGTTCTGCGCCGGACTGGACCTCAAGGAACTCGGCGACACCACAGAGCTACCGGACATCTCCCCCAAGTGGCCGCCGATGTCGAAGCCGGTGATCGGTGCGATCAACGGCGCGGCGGTCACCGGTGGGCTCGAAATCGCCTTGTACTGCGACATTCTGATCGCGTCGGAGCACGCGCGGTTCGCCGACACCCACGCCCGGGTGGGACTTCTGCCGACGTGGGGGCTCTCGGTTCGGCTGCCGCAGAAGGTGGGCGTCGGGATGGCGCGCCGCATGAGCATGACCGGGGATTATCTGTCGGCGCAGGAGGCGCTGCGCACCGGCCTGGTCACGCAGGTCGTGCCGCACGATCAACTTCTCGACACTGCGCGTCAGGTCGCGACGTCGATCGTCGGGAACAACCAGAAGGCCGTGCGTGCACTGATGAAGTCCTACCACCTCATCGACGACACACAGACCAGTGGCGCGCTGTGGCTGGAGGCGGCCTCGGCGCGGGAGTGGATGAAGAGCACCTCCGGCGACGACGTCGCGACGAGCCGCGCCTCGGTGATCGAGCGCGGCCGCAGCCAGGTGCGCTGAGAGTCAGCCCGGGACGAGCCAGCGACCCGAGAGCGTGCGCCAGCCGACGAACGCCAGCCGCAACACCATGAACGTGCTCAGCCCCGACCAGATGCCGAGCAGCCCCCACCCGAACGCGAGCGACAGCCAGATCAGGGGCAAGAACCCCAGCAGTGCGCTGGCCAGCGTCGCCGTCCGCATGAACCGGGCGTCGCCCGCACCGAGCAGCACGCCGTCGAGAGCGAACACCACCCCGGCGACGGGCAGCTGCGCCACCAGGAACCACCACGGCACGCTGATCTCGTCGAGCACCGTGCGATCGTCGGTGAACACCCCCGGCAGCACCGAAGCGCCGAGCGCGAACAACGCCGCCAGCACGCAGGCCGCGACGGCAGAGAACACCGTCACCCGCCACGCCACCGACTGCGCGTGCCGCAGCCTGCCCGCACCGAGCGCCGCGCCCACGAGCGATTGCGCTGCGATCGCCAACGAATCCAGCACCAGCGCAAGGAAACTCCACAGCTGCAGGACAACCTGGTGCGCCGCCACGGCCGCGGCACCGAACCGTGCAGCCACCGCACCCGCCGAGATGAAGCACGCCTGGAATGCCATCGTCCGGATCACCAGGTCGCGACCCATCACCAGCTGGGCGCGCAGTACCGCCGGGTGCGGGCGGATCGGTACCCGCTCGACCCGCAGTGCACGCAGGAACAGCAGGGCCGCCAGCCACTGGCCGATGACGTTGGCCACCGCCGAACCGGTCAACCCCAGAGCCGGCGCGCCGAACCAGCCGTATACGAGCGTCGGACACAGCACCGCCGCGATGGCGAACCCGATCACGACGTAGCGCAGCGGCCGGGCGGTGTCCTGCACCCCGCGCATCCAGCCGTTCCCCGCAGCCGCCACCAAGATGGCCGGGACCGCCAGACTGGCGATGCGCACCCACGGCAGAGCCGTCGCTGCGATGTCACCGCCGGCCGCCAGTGCCGTGACGAGCGGGACCGCGAAGATCTGGACCGCGACGACCACCAGCGTGCCGATCGCCGCCGCCAACCACGTCGCCTGCACGCCTTCGGCGACCGCGGCGGCGCGCTCGCCACGGCCGTAGAAGCGTGCCGCACGAGCGGTGGTGCCGTAGGACAGGAACGTCAGCTGCGAGCTCAACACACCCATGATCAGCGCGCCGATCGCCAGCCCGGCGAGACTCAGTGCACCGAGGCGTCCGACGACGGCGAGGTCGAAGAGGAGATAGAGAGGTTCGGCGGCGAGCACGCCGAGCGCCGGGAAGGCCAGGGCGGCGATCCGCCGGCTGGTGGCGGGCGCCAAGGCCCCGTCGGTGTCAGACAAGAAAAGTCAGCCAAGAACCCTGCGCAGAGCCGTCACGACATCCTCGGCGCTGCCCGTGGCCGAGAACCCCGCGGCCAACCGGTGCCCACCGCCGCCGAACGTCGCCGCGACCGTCGACACGTCGAGTGCCTTGGAACGCATCGACACCGACCACTGCGCCGGCCGGATCTCTTTGAACACCGCGGCTACCTCGGCCTGCTGCGTGGTACGCACGATGTCGACGATGCTCTCGACCTCCTCGGGCCGGGCGTCGGTCCACTCCTGGTGTGACACCACGGCGTAGACGAAGCCGCGACCGTCGCACGCCTGCGTGTCGAGCTGCGCGGTGCCCAGCACACGCGACAACATCGGCAGCCACTCGAACGGGTGCGTGTCCATCAGCGCCCGGCTGACACCGGCGTTGTCGATGCCGAGGTCGACCAGCCGCGCGGCCAGCCGCAGCGCCCGGGCACTGGCCCAGCGGAACGATCCGGTATCGGTGGTCAGCCCTGCGTAGATGCAGTGCGCGACGGCCTCGTCGATCGGTTCCCCCCACGCGTCGAGCAGATCGGCGACCAGCATCGTCGTCGAATCCGCTGCCGCATCGACGAAGTTCGCCGTACCGAACAGCTGGTTGCTGGCGTGATGGTCGATGACCAGCACCGGGCGGTCGCCGGTCACCAGGTCGGCCAGCGCGCCGAGTCGGTTGACACTGGGCACGTCGACCGTGACGACCAGGTCGACGTCACGGCGCACGTCCTCGGGCGCCACCAACAGCCGGCCACCGGGCAGCGTCGCCAGAGAATCGGGAAGGTCCTGCGGCTCGGCGAAGGTGACCTGCACGCTGGTACCGATCCGATCGAGCACCACGGCCAGCGCCAGACCCGCGCCCACGGTGTCGGCGTCGGGATGCACATGGCAGAGCACGCTGACCGAGTCGGCGGACGACACCAGGTCTGCGGCGCCTCGGGCGTCGACCCGGGCACCGGTCATCAAGGCGTCAGCGGTCGTGTCTGTCATGGAGCGTGTCGAAGTCACCGGTGTCCTCAGCGTCCGCCTCGTCTGGCCCCCGGCCCTCGTCCTCCGCCCCAGTTACACGGTACGGGTCGGCGTCGCCTGCGTGCTTGGCACCTTCCCGAACTCTCGCCAAATCCTCATCCGCGGCACGCGCCCGGGCCAGCAGCTCTTCCATCCGGTTGGCCGCGTCGGGGACGGTGTCGCGCGCGAACGCCAGCGTCGGGGTGAACCGAACCCCCAGCGAGGCACCGACCTTCGTGCGCAGCACACCTGTGGCTTTTTCCAGCCCGGCGGCGGCGCCTTCGTAGTCCGGTTCCTCGTCGAGGGACCGACCCAGCACCGTGTAGAACAGCGTGGCGTCGTGCAGGTCGTTGGTGACCTTGGCGTCCGTGATCGTCACGCCGGCGAGCCGAGGGTCTTTGATCTCGTACTCGATTGCCGACGCGACGATCGTGGATATCCGCTTGGCCAACCGCTTCGCCCGCGCGGGGTCAGCCATGTCGACCGTCCGTCATCAGGTGCGCGCCTTCTCGACCAGCTCGTACGCCTCGATAACGTCACCCTCCTTGATGTCGGAATAGGTGAGCGTCAAACCGCACTCGTACCCGTCCCGCACCTCGGTGGCGTCGTCCTTCTCGCGCTTGAGCGACGAGATGGTGACCGACTCCGCAACGACGACGTTGTCACGGAGCAGACGCGCCTTGGCGTTACGACGCATGATGCCCGAGGTGACAAGGCAACCGGCGATGTTGCCGACCTTGGACGACCGGAAGATCGCCCGGATCTCGGCACGGCCGAGCTCCTTCTCCTCGTAGATCGGCTTGAGCATGCCCTTGAGCGCACCCTGGATCTCGTCGATCGCCTGGTAGATCACCGAGTAGTAGCGGATGTCGACGCCCTCGCGGTTCGCGAGCTCGGTGGCCTTGCCCTCGGCACGCACGTTGAACCCGATGATGATCGCGTCCGACGCCGACGCCAGGTTGACGTTGGTCTCGGTGACACCACCGACACCGCGGTCGATGACCCGCAGCTCCACCTCGTCGTCGATCTCGATCCCGAGCAGGGCCTCCTCCAGCGCCTCGACGGTGCCGGAGTTGTCGCCCTTGAGGATCAGATTCAGCTGCGAAGTCTCCTTCAACGCTGCATCGAGATCGTCGAGGCTGATGCGCTTGCGCGTCCGTGCGGCCAGCGCGTTGCGCTTGCGTGCACTTCGGCGATCAGCGATCTGCCGGGCGATCCGGTCCTCGTCGACGACGAGCAGGTTGTCACCTGCGCCTGGCACCGATGTGAAGCCGATGACCTGGACGGGCCGCGACGGCAGCGCCTCCGCGACGTCCTCGCCGTGCTCGTCGACCATGCGGCGCACGCGGCCATAGGCATCACCCGCAACGATCGAGTCGCCGACGCGCAGCGTGCCGCGCTGGATGAGCACGGTGGCCACCGGGCCGCGACCACGGTCCAGATGGGCCTCGATCGCGACGCCCTGGGCCTCCATGTCGGGGTTGGCCCGCAGGTCCAACGCAGCGTCGGCTGTCAGGATGACCGCTTCGAGCAGGGCGTCGATGTTGGTGCCCTGCTTGGCCGAGATGTCGACGAACATGGTGTCGCCACCGAAGTCCTCGGCGACCAGCCCGTATTCGGTGAGCTGGCCACGGATCTTGGCCGGGTCCGCGCCTTCCTTGTCGATCTTGTTGACTGCCACGACGATCGGCACGTCGGCCGCCTGCGCGTGGTTGATGGCCTCCACCGTCTGTGGCATGACACCGTCGTCTGCCGCGACCACGAGGATCGCGATGTCGGTGGCCTTCGCGCCACGGGCACGCATGGCGGTGAACGCTTCGTGGCCCGGGGTGTCGATGAAGGTGACCAGTCGCTGGTTGCCGTCCAGTTCGGTGAGGACCTGGTAGGCGCCGATGTGCTGGGTGATGCCGCCGGCCTCGCCCTCGCGGACGGTGGCGTTACGGATCGTGTCCAGCAGTCGGGTCTTGCCGTGGTCGACGTGACCCATGACGGTGACCACCGGCGGACGGAACTCGAGATCGTCCTCGTCGCCCTCGTCCTCGCCGTAGGTGAGGTCGAACGACGACAGCAGCTCGCGGTCCTCGTCCTCCGGGGACACGACCTGCACGACGTAGTTCATCTCGCTGCCGAGCAGCTCGAGCGTCGAATCGTCTACCGACTGGGTCGCAGTGACCATCTCACCGAGGTTGAACAGCGCCTGGACCAGCGAGGCCGGGTTGGCGTTGATCTTGTCGGCGAAGTCGACCAGCGACGCGCCGCGAGGCAACCGGATTACCTCGCCATTGCCGTGCGGCAACCGCACGCCACCGACGACCGGGGCCTGCATGTTCTCGTACTCAGCGCGTTTCGCCCGCTTCGACTTACGGCCTCGCCGGACTGCACCACCGGGACGACCGAACGCGCCTGCCGCGCCTCCGCGCTGACCGGGACGGCCTCCGCCGCCACCACCGGGACGACCACGGAAACCGCCGCCTGCGGGCGCACCGCCGCCACCACCGGCACCGCCACCGCGGTAGTTACCGCCGCCGCCACCGCCGCCGCCGCCGGGGCGACCGACACCACCAGGTGCCGGACGGGGTCCGCCGCCGGGGCGAGGACCGCCTGCGGGCCGGGGACCGCCGCCGGGGCGGGGACCCTGCGGGCGAGGAGGCATGTTGCCAGG
>NZ_QJUA01000047.1 GCF_003254575.1 Mycobacterium kyogaense
CCGCGGCTACATCGGCGATGGCGACGCCCTCGACATGGAAGTTCACCGATTCCGCATCATCTACAACACCATCCGACCCCACCAAGCACTAGCAGACCACACCCCCAAACAGGCCTACCTCGCCAACCAAAACATGCCACCTTCTTGACTCAAGACACAACTCTGAGCGGTCCGACCGTCGTCATCTGTCAGGACATCGGTGACAGTTCTGCCTCATCACATCGGTGACACTGCAGGGAATCTCGCGAAAGTCGTTCACGAGTTGCGTGCACGCGTGATGTCAGATGGGCCGGCCGCGGCACTGAAGCCTCGGACGCGACGGCCGAAGTCCAGCCCGTCACAACTGGGTGTAGAGGTCAAACAGCGGGCCGTGGCGGTCGCCTCGCACCCGGGGTGACATACGTCGGCAACGACCAAGCACGCGGCCCGCGCCAAGATCGACAACCGTCACCGAAGTCCTGATACACCAACTGTCACCGATGTCCTGAGGCATCACACGGCCCCACGTCAGCTCTCTCGGTGAGAGGCCCGGTTCATCTGGTCGAGCACCACCGTGGCCCGGAAGCCACACAGCACCAGGATGTGCATGATGTAGAGCCACAGCGCCAACGCCGTCACCGCGCCGATGATCGGCAGACCACCGAACGGCGCCGACCACGGGATCGGGATCGCCAGGAACAACACGAAGCCCTGCAGAAAGCCCGACAGAATCGATCCGGTGGCGAACGCGCCGATCGCCAACGCCCGCCACCCGATGCGGCCGGGCCCGATGAGCCCGAAGACCCCGAGCAACGCCGTCGACACGGTCACCCACACGATGTGGAAGGCGACGAACACACCCCACACCAGCGACCATCCGCCGGCTGTGTACAGCGGCCCGACATAGGGCGCCGACAGCAACACCGCCAGCACCAGAAACGGGGCCACCGCCGCCACACCCAACAACCCGGCCCGGCCGCGCCACCCCGTCAGCGAATCCGGTTCCGCGGACATCTGCACGAACGCGCGACGCAGACCCTCCCCGTACAGACTCGCCGGGAACAGCACGACGAGCGCCTGCACCCAGGACATCGACAGCGCCACCCGGGTCAGCGTGCGCAACGCCTCCGGGGTGCCGTGACCGCCGGGCAACCCGTCGATCGCCGCGCCCATCGCCGCGGTGACCGTGTCGTGCCCCGCCAGCGCGCCCACCGCCCACAGCGCCGCCAGCGCCAGTGGCACCAGACCGATGACGCCGAAATAGGTGGCGCCGGCTGCCCACAACGCGAGATCGCTGCCCGGAAACGTCGTTCGGACGCCGGAGGCGAACTGTCGCAATCGACTCACGGCATGTCACCCACGGGTCCCGGGCAGCGCTGGCAGGCTGAAAGCATGGTCTCTGACATACCCGCTGGGCGCGGCTGCGACGACGCGGGGTGGTCAGATCTGCACGGCGGCGTGCAGCCCTCGCGGGTGGTCCGCGGTTGGCTGCGCATCATGCGAGCGCTGTCGGGCGGGCCCGTCTCCCGGATTCCGCCCGACGTCCTGTCGCTGGCCGGCGCACTCGCGCTGGCCGCGGCCTGGGGTGTTGTCGCCGGACCCGGATGGCCGGCGCTCGTCGTCCCACTCGTGCTGGTCGCCGGCGTGTTGGACGGCCTCGACGGCGCGGTCGCGCTGCGCACCGGACGGGCCCGTCCGCTCGGCGCGCTCGTCGACTCGGTTGCCGATCGCATCGGCGATCTGCTGCTCGGCGCGGTGCTCCTGGCGCTGGGTGCCCCGCTCGGCTGGGTGCTCGCCGCGGTGACGTCGGTGCTCCTGCTCGAGTACGTGCGGGCCCGCGCGCAGGCCGTCGGCATGCCGGGTGTCGGCGCGGTCACCGTCGCCGAACGTCCGACCCGCCTGATCGTGGTCGCGATGGCGGCAGGTGCGGTCGCGGTGTTCCCGGGCGGGACGCCGGGGCCGGGCTGGCAGTGGGCCAGCGTCTTCACGATCGTGTGGACCGCGGTCGGCGTGGTCGGGATGGCGCAGCTGCTCAACGGAATCCGCCGGTCGATGCCCGTGTCGTTCCCGCCGGGCCGATGAGTCCCGCGACGATCTCGGCCGACATCAGCACCAGCGGGATGCCGCCGCCCGGATGTGCCGACCCGCCGACCAGGAACAGGCCGGGAATCGGGCTGCGGTTGGCCGGTCGACGCAGCGCGGCCCGTGGACCGTGGGACGCGGTGCCGTAGATCGCCCCGCCGGGAGCGCCGGTACGGCGTTCAAGATCGGCCGGCGTGATGACCTCCGAGAAGCGCAGTCGGGGGCGAACGTTCACGCCGCGCTCGGCGAGGACATCGAGGATTCGCTCGGCGTACCTCTCGGCAAGCCCCGGCGCGTCCCAGTCCACCCCGCCCATCGGGTCATGGGCCGGCGCATTGACCAGTACGAACCAGCCTTCGGTGTCGTCGTCGGGGCGCAGCGCCGGGTCGTCGGGCGCGTGCACGTACACCGTCGGATCCGCGACCGGCGCCGGACGCCTGCCGAAGATCGCATCGAACTCGGCGTCATAGTCGCCGGGGAAGAAGATGCGGTGCGCGGCGCCCGGCTCCCGACCGGACAACCCCAGCATCGTGACGAAACCGGCCATCGAGCGCGGCGTCCGGCGCAACCGCCGGGCGAGCCGCGCCGGCGCAGGGGCCAGCGTCTCGTACAGAACTCTGGCGTCGGCGTCACTGACCACCACATCGGCGGGCACGGTCGTGCCGCCGCAGCGCACGCCGTACACCCGCCCGCCGCCGGTGACCACTGCGTCGACGCGGCAATCGGTCCGGATCTCGACACCGAGCTCGGCGCAGCGTCCGGCGAGCGTCTCGATGATCCGGCGCAGGCCACCCGGGACGTACCAGGCGCCGAACTCCTGCTCGACGAACGACGTGACCGCCAGCACCGACGGGGTGCGCCGCGGGTCGGACCCGGAGTAGGTCGCGTAGCGGTTCAGCCACATCCGCAACCGCGGATCGGCGAACGTGGACCGACCCAGGCCGTCGATCGTGCGCCACGGCGCGACCGCCTTCAGGTCGGCCGGCCGCACGCTCATCCTGGCCAGGGCTGGCAGTGAAATAGGTTGGCGCAGAACAGGTTCTCCGACCAGTTCCCACAGCCGCCGGGCTCGTCCGTGCAGACGCCGCCAGGACTCCCCCGCCTCCTGGCCCAGTGCGTCGTCGATCGCGGTCTGCACCGCTGCCGGGTCGTGAGGCAGCGTCAGCTCGGTGCCGTCGGCGAAGCGGTACGCACACGCCGGGTCGACGCGCTCGACGGCCAGGTCCGACGGGCCGCCGGTGGCGGTGAACAACTCCGTGAGCAGATCCGGCATCGTCAGCAGGGAGGGGCCGGTGTCGAAGGTGAAGCCGTCGCGCTGAACGACCCCCAGCTTGCCGCCGACGGTCCCGGCGGCCTCGCACACCGTGACCTGATGGCCGAGCGCGGCCAACCGTGCCGCTGCGGCCAACCCGCCCAGGCCGGCCCCGATCACGACCACGCGACTCATACGGCTCGGCCCTTCCACCGCAGGGTGCCGCGCCGCCGGCCGAACCACGACGAGATCAACAACCCGAGCAGAGCCACCACCGACGCCGGATGGCCGGCGGCGTCGAGCACATCCCCCGCGCCGCCGCGGCCGCACCAGCGCCGGGCCGGCAACCGGCCGGCGACGGCCGCCACGTAGCCGAGCGCCCCGATCCTCGAACCGGTGAGCGCTGCGGCAGGAGGCAGGACGTACACCAGGCACAGTGCCGCCCCGACGGCCGCGGCACCGGCCGGCGATCCGAACGCGGCCCACAGTGACTTCCGGTAACCCGCGCTCAGTTCGCGTCCGGTGGCATACATCCGGCACGTGGCGACAGCGGAGCCGTCGACGACACCGGTTCGTCCACCGCTGATCCGCACCGCGCGCGCCAGTCCGATGTCGTCGAGCACGGCGTCGCGCACCGCGGCCCAGCCGCCCGCGCAGGACAGCGCGTCCGCCCGCATGGCGAGGAACTGCCCGTTGGCCACCGCCAGGGACGGCCGCCGCGACCGTTCGGCGATCCGCAGCGGCACGGTGGTCAGCCACGACCACGCGAGCAGCGGCTGGACGAGATGGCCCAGGGCGCCTGCGGCCACCTGCCGTGGCCACACGCTGACCAGATCCGGGGCGTGCTGCCTCTGCAGCATCTCGGCGGCCCCCGCGACGGCCGTCGGCGCGAGAACCACATCGGCGTCGACGTAGACCAGGATGTCGCCGCGGGCCGCCTCGGCCAGCTGCGCGCACGCATGTGGCTTGCCCAGCCAGCCGAGCGGCGGCACCGAACCCGTCAGCACCTTCACCCGGGGATCACCACCGGCGGCGCGATGCACCACATCGGCCGTGCCGTCGGTCGACCCGTCGTCGAGCACCAGGATCTCCATGTTCGGCAGGCTCTGCTGCGCGAGAACCGAGCGGATCGTCGCAGCGATGCGGTGCGCCTCGTCGCGGGCCGGGATCAACACCGAGACAGCCGACGCCACCGGTTCCGGGTGATCGCTCGGCCGGCGCAACACCCGCAGATTCACCAATTCGTGCATCGTGCCCACCACGGCGAGCGCCGATCCGAGCGCCGTCGCGGCGCGTAGGATTTCGGCAAGGCGCGCATCGGGCACCTGCAAACTCTACGCAGTTCGGCGGTGGCGCAGCGGCGGCGACACGGGCCGCACGGTCAGACAGACTCTCGAGGCGGAGGTTCGGCGGGTGGCGGTAGCGGTGCCCAGCGCCCACGCTTCGCCGGTGCGCTGGGGACCCGCGGTGTGGGCACTCGTCGCCTCGGCGGTCGTCGTCCAGATCGTCTATCCGCTGATGCCGGAGGCGTGGCGCACCCCGGTGACAGTGTGCAGCGTCGCGATCTTCTTTCTCGCTTCCCTGGCCGACGTCGGGCGCGTGCACGGATTGCGCGGCGCGCTGACGCTGGCAGGCGTGGCAGGCGGAGGCGGCCTCATCGCCGAAGCAGTCGGCGTCGCGAGCGGAATTCCGTTCGGCCGCTACACCTATACCGGCACCCTCGGGCCAGAAGTCCTCGGCGTCCCAGTGATCGTGCCGATGGCCTGGGTGATGATGGCGTGGCCGGCTCTGGTGGTGGGCCGCACCCTGGCCCGGCGGGGCCCCGCCGTCGTGGCCGTGGCCGCGTACGCGCTGACGGCATGGGACGTCTTCCTCGATCCGCAGATGGTCGCGGCGGGCCATTGGCGATGGTTCGACGCCACCTACACGCTGCCGCTGATTCCCGGGATACCGCTGACCAATTACGGCGGCTGGCTCCTGGTCTCCACGGCGATGATGGTGGCCCTGCACCTGCTCCTGCCGTCCGGTGACCACTCGGCGGATTCGAGGCCCGCGTCGGCGCTCTACCTGTGGGTCTATTTCTCGTCAGTGCTGGCGCACGCGGTGTTCTTCGGCTTGCCCGGCTCGGCGATCACCGGCGGACTACTGATGGGGGTGGTCGCGGTGCCTTTCGCGGCCCGGGTGTTCAGCCGGGCCCGCGCAGACCGATCGACGGCAAGGAGCCGCCCTGATGAGTGACGTCATGACCAGTCGCGCTGCGCCGCTGCGCATGCGGCCCCGCCGCCTGGTGGTAGCGGATCCGTTGCAGCCGAAGCAGGTACCCGCCGGCACCGAGGCCGTCGTCGTCGGCGGTGGTATCGCCGGTGTCTCGGCTGCGGTGGTGCTCGCCGAGCGCGGCGTCGCGGTCACTCTGCTCGAGGCGGCCGGCCATCTGGGCGGCCGGTTGGGAGCCTGGCCGGAGCGGCTGCCCGACGGCGCCGAGCAGATCATCGAGCACGGTTTCCACGCCTTCTTCCGGCACTACTACACATGGCGGGCGATCCTGCGGCGTGCCGATCCGGCGCTGTCATTTCTCGCGCCGGTCAAGAGTTATCCGGTGATCTCGGCCGAGTGGCCCGCCGAAGACCTCTCCGGGCTGCCCGCCGCTCCCCCGCTGAACCTGTTGGCTCTCGCGCTGCGGTCCAAGAGCCTGACGCGCCGTGAGCTGCTGCGAGCCGACGCCGACACCGGCCGGGCACTGCTGGCATACGACCGGGCGAGCACGTACACGGACTTCGACGACATCGACGCCGCGGCGTTTCTCGACGGCTTCGGGATGACCGCGCGCAGCCGCAGCATGTTGTTCGAGGCCTTCGCGCGGTCGTTCTTCTGCAATCAGGGTCAGCTCTCAGCAGCCGAGCTGATCGCGATGTTCCATTACTACTTCCTCGGCAACCCCGAAGGCATCGGCTTCGACGTCCCGTCCACCGACTACGCCACGGCGATCTGGTATCCCCTACACCGCCACCTGGACCGCCACGGCGCCGACGTCCAGATGAGTACCGGGTGCGTATCCGTCGAACCGAACGGCCACGGTTGGCGGGTCACCACAACGGCGGGAACCATCGACACCAGGCACGTCATCATGGCGCTCGATCCCGGAGCCCTCAAAGACGTCATGAGTCGATCGCCGGGGACCGCGCAGGCGGCCCCCCGGTTGGTGCAGTCTTGCGAGAACCTCTCCGTGGCACCGCCTTTCGCTGTCAGTCGCATCTGGTACGACCGCGATGTCGCGGCGGACCGGGCACCGTTCAGCGCCGTCAGCGGACAGCCGACGCTCGACTCGATCGCTGTGTACTCGCGTCTGGAAGAGCCGAGCGTGGACTGGGCGCGCGCCACCGGCGGGTCCATCGTCGAACTGCACTCCTACTCGTGCCGCCTGCCCGACGCCGACACCGCCGCCACCGCCCTGCGCAAGGAACTGGCGACCCTGTGGCCCGAGACCGCCACGGCGCGAATCGTGCACACCCATGACCGACTCGAAGCGACCGCGCCCGCGTTCCCACCCGGCTCTGCCGGCACCCGGCCCACGGTGCGCACCGACGCACGAGGCCTGCGGGTGGCCGGCGACTACGTCGACACCCCCTACCTGTCCGGGCTCATGGAACGCTCGGCGATGTCGGGCGTGCTGGCCGCCAACGACGTACTCACCGAACTCGGCGTGGCCGTCGAACCGATCCTCGGCGTGCCCCAGCGTGGCCTTCTCGCGGGCGTGCCGAGAATTGGTGGAAAGGCACCGGCCACACGCTGACCGCTGACGTCAGCCGCCGAGTTCTGTGATGGCGGTGTCCAGCGCCGCGGCCTGGGCCGCCAGTTCACTGTCATCGAGGTCGGCCTCCCCTCCGGTGCGCTCGAGCAGATCCGCCCGCGAGATCACCTCGAGCGCGCCGCGGTAGTCATCACCTTCGATGTCGGCGCCCGAGATCACCTCGACGCGGCCCGCGATCAGCACCAGGACCGCATCGGAGTCAGCAGCCAGCAGCTCGTGTACGTGTTCGCTCGTCACCGTCATGGCGATCGGATGCCCTGGCGAAATGTGACGAAACCTTCACACCCGTAACACCGATACGTCACGTGACGAAGTAGTCGACGCGGGTGCGATGTAAAGCAACGGCATCGCCTCGGCTTGCATGCCGACCGCTGACAGTTCCCGGGACGCGCGCCGCAGGGCGCGCGGTGGAGAGGACGGCACACGAACACATGAGGTATCTGCTCGCATTCAGACGTCGGCTGCTCGCCGGCGCGATGGTGGCGCTGCTGCTGCCAGGGCTCGTCGCAGTTGTCGGCGGATCCGCAACCGCCGCGGCCTACTCTCGGCCGGGCCTGCCCGTCGAGACGCTGATGGTTCCGTCGGCGGCCATGGGTCGCGACATTCCGGTCAAGTTCCAGGGCGGCGGCCCCAAGGCGGTCTATCTGCTCGACGGGCTACGCGCCCGCGACGACAACAGCGGCTGGGACATCGAGACCGCGGCGTTCGAGAACTACTACGAATCCGGCCTCTCGGTGGTCATGCCCGTCGGCGGCATGTCCAGCTTCTACACCAACTGGCAAGGCCCGGCGGTCGGTAACGGCACCACGTACAACTATCAGTGGGAGACCTTCCTGACCTCGGAGCTGCCCGCCTACCTGGCGGCCAACAAGGGCATCTCGCCCAGCGGCAACGCTGTCGTCGGTCTGTCGATGTCAGGCAGTGCCGCACTGATCCTCGCCGCATATCACCCCGGCCAATTCAGTTACGCCGCATCGCTGTCCGGGTTCTTGAACCTGTCACAGGGGCTGTGGCCGACGCTGGTCGGCTTCGCGATGCGTGACGCAGGCGGGTTCGACGCCACCGCGATGTGGGGCCCCGGCGGAGGGCCGGCATGGCAGCGCAACGATCCGACGCTGCAGGCGGGGCGGCTGGTCGCCAACGGCACGCGGCTGTGGATCTACACCGGCAACGGACGGCCCGGTGACCTCGGCGGCGGCGGTGACATCCCCGGTCAGGTGCTGGAGGGCATCACCGGCGACAGCAACCGGGCGTTCCAGAAGGCCTACGTCGGTGACGGTGGCCGCAACGCGACGTTCAACTTCCCGGCCAACGGCACTCACGGCTGGGGCTACTGGGGCGCGCAGTTGAACGCCATGAAGCCCGACATCCAGCGCACTCTGGGAGCCTGAGGCGCAGATCCACAATCAGGACCGGCCGCAACGGGAAACCATTGCGGCCGGTTCATTTCATTCGGGCCCTTCCACCGGAGCCTCCCACCGGGCGCGGCGTTCATCGGCGGACTGTTCCCACCACGGCGGCGAACCTCGTTCGCCCAGAGCCACTTTGGATGCCTGCACGCCCGCGCGCGCAGCGGCTTCCTGCGGTGTTCCCAGCGTGCGCCGCACCTCGCGGCGCCACGCCATCAGGATGTGGGTCAGCTCGTCTCGGCGGGGTTTCGGGATAGCGGGGTCGGTGGCTCGCCACCTCCTGCCCTTGATGACGACGTAGTGCCCGTCGTCGTCGGTGCTCATGACAGCAGACCGCCGCGGACCCGTGGGATCCGCGGCGGCCATCGCATCGTGCTCGGTCGATCAGTAGGTCGGAACGAAGACGCCATTCAGCCACACACCCCAGTGCTGCCAGCCCTCATCCCACACCTGCGGATTGCCGGCGGCCCAGGTCGGGTCGACCGGCTTCGGCGGGGCCGAGGCCGGTGCGGTACCGGCGTCGGGGCCGGCGGGCGGGACCGGCGGCGGCGTCCAGCCCGGTTGTGCGGCGGCAGAACCGGCGACACCCAGGGCGCCCGCGGTGAGGCCGCCGAACACGGCTGCGCTGGCAAGAACGTGAGTCAACTTCATCGGTGTAACTCCCCTTTCGGGCCTGGCCGGCCCTCCGACACTGAGTACGGCTGATTACTAGCCTCTCCCCGCCGCGGTTAAACGCCTGGTGTGGCAGACCTCACAGGATGCACCTGCTTCACTGGAGCGATGTCCGACCGGCTGCGCACAGAACTGGAGACCATCGCAGACGGGCCAGGACCGCACGCCGGTGTCGCCCGCGTCGCACTGGACGAGGGGCCACTCGAGCGTCGACTGGAGGCTGCGATCTGCGCTCTGGCAGGTCACCGCGGCGCAGGCAGCAGCACCTGCCCGTCAGATGCGGCCCGCGCGGTCGGCGGCGCGGACTGGCGAACCGCCATGGATGCCGCCCGCGACATCTCCCGCAGCCTCGCGCGCCGCGGCCTCGTGCAGATCACCCAGCGCGGTGAGGTTCTCGATCCTGGCGGCGAGTGGCGCGGCCCGATCCGCATCCGGGCGGCCGACCTACCATGACGGCGTGTCCGAGGACGATCGGCTCCGGTGGGAGGAGCGCTACCGGTCGCTACCCCCGCTCCGCGTCGACGAGAGCGGGCTGCCGACCTCGTTCCGCCCTTTCGCCGACCTGGTGCCTTGCTCCGGTACGGCGCTCGAGCTCGCGTGCGGGCGTGGCACCGCCGCCGTGTGGCTGGCGCAGCACGGACTGACGGTTCGTGCCTACGACGTGTCCTCCGCCGCGGTGGAGGCGGCGCGGGCGCTGGCCGCTTCCGCCGGCTGCCTGCAGCGTTGCCACATCACGGTCGCCGATCTCGACGATGGCCTGCCGCCCGGCGACGCCGTGGACGTGTTGCTGTGCAACATGTTTCGCGCGCCCGCGCTGTACGAGGCGATGGTCGATCGGGTGGCGCGCGGCGGGCTGCTCGCCGTCAGCGTGCTCAGCGAGGTCGGTGCAGCCCCGGGCCGGTATCGGGCACCGGCCGGCGAACTCACCCGTGCGTTCGCCGATCTCGACGTGATCGCCACCGGTGAGGGCGACGGTCGGGCGTGGCTACTGGGCCGGCGCTGATCACCCGCGGGAACGACGGGGCCGTAGCGCTCCCCACGCCCCGACGCCGATACCGGCCACCGCGCCGCCGAGTCCGATCAGCCGCTGCGAGCGACTCAGATGATCGTGCACACTCATCCCGCCGAGCAGATCGGCCGCGTCGGCGCCGCCCGAGGCGAGGAACCAGCCGCGAGTATCGCGCCCCGACACCGCCGCGGAAACCAGCAGCGCGCCGATCAGCGCATCGCGATAGCCCATCGAGCGCAGCAGCAACCGCGCGGTCGGAGGCGGATCTGCCGGATCGCCCCAGAAGCGGTTCGCCCGCAGCGGGTCGACCAGAAACCAGACGCCCGAGGTGAGACGTATGCCGCCTGCGACGACGGCGGCGCGGTCGAGTGTTCGGCGCGTCATGCGGCGGCCCACCTGGCCGCCGCGTCCAGCTCCGCGAGCGGGAAGAGCGCGACCTCGCCGGGAACCATCCACGCGAAGGCGTGCAGCGCATGCACCACCCAGTCCTTGTCGGTGACCACGGCGATGCGGCGGAACGCACCGTGATGATGCATCACCACATCGAGCCCCAGCCGAAGATCCTGCGCCAGACCACCCGGCCCGAATCCCTCGTAGTCATCGGCCACGACCTCGACGAGCCGAATCTCCCCCGCCGCCAGCATCTGCTCGAGCCGGGGCTGCACGTGACGCAGTTCTGCACCGTCGAGGCGGCCCGACACCCGGAATCCCACCACGCCCGGCGGCAGGTCCGAGAGAAACTCGATCACAGTTGGCAGTGTGGCACGTGCGGCGTCCCGCCGGGTGCATTCACCGTTTGTGGCATCAATTCTGGCGCGGCAGAAGCTCTTTGACGAACCTGTCCAGGAAGCCCGCCGTGCCGGCCGAGCCGAGCGGGCGGATGACGAACTTCGTCAGGCCCGCGTCGATGTAGCCGTCGAGCATCGCGTGCAGCGCAGGCCAGTCGGGGGCGACCAATTCCGCAGGATCGACATCGGGCCGTCGCGCCCGGACCGCCGCCTGCACCGAGCTCGGAAGGTCGCCGGTGCCGACCGCCACGTTGATGCCGAAGTGGTCGTCGGGAACGCGCCGCCCGGCTTTCTCTGCGGCCGCGCGGATCTCCATAAGTGCAGCGCGCGTCTCCTCAGGGGTGAGGAAGCTACCCAACCACCCGTCGGCGTGGGTACCGATGCGTCGATACCCCGCCGGCGACGACCCGCCGAGCCATACGTCGACTGGCTCAGCAGGTTTCGGCGCGATCTCGACGTCGCGAACCGAGAAGAACTCCCCGGAGAACGAGACGACGTCCTCGCGCAGCACACGTCGCAGCAGGATCAGCGACTCGTCGAACACCGCGCCGCGCTTGCCGTCGGGAACGACGAAGAGGTCACGCTCGACCGGTAGCGCCGAGCGCAAGCCGAACACCGGCAGCACCCGCTTGGGAGCCAGCGCTGCGATCGACAGCAACTGCTTGGCGACCAGCACCGGATGACGGCCGGGCAGGACCGCCACCGACGTCCCCACCTTGAGGTGCCGGGTACGGGCCAGGGCGAACGACATGCCGACCGTCGGATCGATCGCCGGTGAGTACACCAATTCGGAAAACCACAGGGAATCGACCCCCTCGTCCTCGAGACGGTCGACGACATCCGGCAACGCCTCCGGGCCCACATCGGTGCCCATGCTGACTCCGAACCGCACCTTCATTGTCAGGTCTCCTCCCGTCGGCAGTCCCTCACCAGGATGCGTCACCGAATGAACTGAGAGGATGGCGGCGTGGCAGAACGCGTGAAGTTCCCCAGCAGCAGCGGTCCGGCACTGGCCGGACTGATCGACGCACCAGAAGGCGAGGTCCGTGGCTGGGGCGTCTTCGCGCACGGGTTCACACTGGGCAAGGACTGCCCGGCGGCCAGCCGCATGTGCAAGCAACTGGCCGGCGAAGGCATCGGGATGCTGCGCTTCGACAATCTCGGCCTCGGCCATTCCGAAGGTGACTGGGGTGACGGATCGTTCTCCCACAAGGTCGCCGACACCGTGCGCGCGGTCGAGTTCATGAACGACAGCGAGCGCGAGGTGCGGCTGCTGGTCGGCCACTCCTTCGGCGGATCGGCCGCCATCGCGGCCGCCCATGAGTGCCCGACGGTGACGGCGGTTGCCAGTGTCGGTGCCCCGTTCCAACCGGCTCACGTAGAACACATCTACGACGCGCTGGTCGAACGCATCGAATCCGACGGTGAGGCATCGCTTCTCATCGGCGGCAAGGCGCTGACCCTGCGACGGCACTTCATCGAGGACGTCCGCAACGCCGACCTACGGGAGCGGATCAAGACCCTGAAACGTGCGCTGCTGGTCATGCATTCGCCCACCGACAACACCGTCGGCATCGGCAACGCCAGCGACATCTTCCGTGCCGCACGGCATCCCCGCAGTTTCGTCTCTCTGGAGGGTGCCGACCACCTTCTGACCGAGAAGAACCAGGCGGCCCGTGCCGCACGGATCATCAGCGCCTGGGCCGACCCCTACCTCTGAGCGTGGTCGCGGGCGGGCGGCGCGCATCACGCCGCCCGCCCGCGCCGCGGTCAGTCCTCGGAACCGCCCTTGGCCGAGGAGCCGCTCTTGGCGCTCGACGTGGAGGTCGACCCGGTCTTCGACTCGGTCTTCGATTCAGTCTTCGTTTCGGTGGCCTTCGGCTTCTTGGTGAGGCTGTCGGTCACCTTCGAGACGGTGGTGTTGATCGAGTCCCGCACCTGCTTGATCGTGGTGCTGGTGGCAGTGGGTTTACGGTGCTTGCCGCCCGACGTGGTGCTCGTGCTCTCGGTCGTGTCCGACGCAGCTTCTGTCGTGTCCGCCGCGGCGGGGGTCTCGGTGGCCGTGTCGTCTGCCTTCTCGACGGACTTCGTGGCTGTCGTGGTCTCGGGCGCGGCGGTCTTCTCACCGGCCGCGAGCGTCGTCGTGGTCGAGGCGTCGGGGTCGGTGAACACCGGCCCCGGGATCGGCTTGTTCTCCGGGTTGGGCACGAACGGCGCGCACACTGCGCACTGCGTGCCCAGGACGAACGGATTGAAGTCGGTGTTGAGGCCGTTCCCGAGGCTGGTCAGGCTGCCCGCGACGAATTGCGGTGTCACCGGCTTGATCTCGGAGAAGTCGGGTGTCTTGGTCAGGCTGTTGTAGAAGCTGGTGAACGGTGCGGTCGCGTCGAGTTTGACGGTCTGGCCGGACCAGGGCACCTCGGGGCCGTCTTCGTCCTTGACGTAGCACTGGCCGTCGGCGCTGCAGGTGATGCCGGCCCGCGTCTCGGGATAGGTGTAGCCATCGGGCGAAAACAGCGCGACCACATGACGAAGGTCGAACATTTTGCTGAGAATGGCTTCGGGATGATCACACGCCCCGGGGCCGGTTCCCGTGCACCCCGTGTCCATCGGTAGCTGCGAGGCTGCGATCGCGGCCACCATGTTGCCCAGCGGCACCGACAGTGCCGGGAACGGCACGAGCACGTTGGTCAACGCCTGGTACCGCGACGGATCCGCCGGGTCGGTGCCCAGGATGTTGGTCTGGCTGTACACCCACCAGTTCCCGGTGTAACGCAGGTTGCGGCCGAGGCCGACGACGCTGCCCTCCGGCTGGGTCAGCGTCACTCCCTCGTAGGTGGGCTGGAAGCTGAAGTCACCGTTGGGATCAGAGCCGAGTGCGACGTCACCCTCGCCCAACGCGTTGAAGAAGTTGTACGGCGTATTCGCCAGTGCGATAAACAGGTTCGCCGGAATGTTGAGAATGTTCGTGCTGTCGGTCGTGGTGGCGAACGTCGTCGCCGACGGAATCCCGGCCGGTGTCGCGCACAGGGCGCTCGCGCTGCCCGCGGCGCAGCTCTGCGTGGCGGCCACGAGCCCCACGTCGTAGCTCTTCATCTGCAGGTCGAGGTTCGGGGTGACCGGCGTCGCGGAGATGACTCCAGCCCCCATCAGGGCTACGCCGGCGGTGACATAAGAACGTGCGGTAGTGCGCATGACGCGACCCTCCAAGTTGCTGTGTGTGGCCCCGACCGCGAGAAACGTATCCAGAATGTGATGAATTGTCCACTGAAACGCAAGGAAATGTTGTCACCTATACATTTGCTGACGGGTACGTCAGTTAATTAGGGCTCAAATATGAGCAAATCGTGACGCCATTCAGAGCCGCGGGGCGGTGCGTAGGCTCCCCAACCGTGCACATCGTCGAGATCCACGTGGCGCCCGGGCGGCGCATCCCGACACGGTCAGTGCAGTCGGTGACCGCAGACGAGGGCAAGGGGCTGGTGGGCGACCGCTACCACGGAACCCGCCACCGGCACGTGACACTCCAGTCTCGCGAAGCGCTCGATGCCGCCGCCGCTCAACTCGGTCGGCCCGTGGACGCCGGCGCGACCCGCCGCAACATCACCGTCGACAGCGGTGACATCCCGACCAAGCCCGGCACCCGCATCCGGATCGGAGATGTCGACCTCGAAGTGGTACGGCTCAGCGCGCCGTGCAGGCTGCTCGACGACTGGATCGGCCCCGGCGCGGCAGCCGCGATGTCCCGGCGCGGTGGGTCCGTCTGCCGGCTGTTGAGCTCAGGCACGCTGCGCGTCGGCGACGAGGTGACGATCCTGCCCTCCTAGCCTGTCAGCTGCCGTCGCCGCCCACCTCGGCAGGCAACGGGGGCGGCAAGGGCGTGCTCGAGGTCTTCGGTGCCTGCGTCGCGGCGGCGGAGCCGGGTCGGTGGAAGTCCAGCATCTCCTCGTCGCGGATGACCTTCTCGCCGGCGCTGATGACCAACGCGTCGGAGGTCACCA
This sequence comes from Mycobacterium kyogaense, assembly GCF_003254575.1. GTDB lineage: Bacteria > Actinomycetota > Actinomycetes > Mycobacteriales > Mycobacteriaceae > Mycobacterium > Mycobacterium kyogaense. The sequence goes on from NZ_QJUA01000047.1 coordinate 15,001, forward strand.
TGTACTCGATTCCGTCCTGGGCCGCGGTGAACGCGCCGTCGGCGGACTGGGAGGCCGGGGCGATCAGTTTGGCGCCGTCGCGGACCCGCACTCCCCGGTATTCGAGGTCGCCGTCCGCGCTCTTGCAGATCGCCACGCGAGAACCCGAGGTGCTGCCGAACACGACGACGGTCGCCGGGGCCGCGCACCGGGCGGTGGAGTCGACGTACCCCTGACTGTCCGACGCAGGGGCCGAAGAGGCCGACGGCGCGGCCGCGAGCAGGGCCGCAGCGGCGGCGGTGGTGGCCAGAACCGCACGCGCAAGGGTGCTGGGAGGAAAAGACATCGCCTTCCACCAGACCACGTGCGCGCTCATCACGCCAACGAGGACGGCGGATCGTCGGCGCATCGTTGGTTCATCGAGACCGGACCGTAATACCCGGCGGCTGCGCGGCGATGAACCATCGTGACCACTTCTGGCGCCGCGGCGCGACTGGCAGTCGCGCTCACGGCGATGCTCGCGGCGCTCCTCGGCGTGGCCCCGAGCGCGCAGGCGGCCCCTCCCCTTGTGGCGAAGGACTTCTCGAAGCCGGCGATCGTCATCCTGGGCTACGGGCTCAAGGACAACGGCACGATGCGGCCCATCCTCTACACCCGTGTGCTCACCGGGCTCGCCGTGGCGCAGATGTTTCCGCAGTCACCGGTGATCGTGACCGGCGGCAACCCGCACAACGGGCGGACAGAGGCCGGCGAGATGCGCAAGACCCTGCGCGTTCTGGGGCTTCCGGACGACAGGATCATCGTCGAGGATCGAGCCAACAGCACTGTGCAGAATGCGCAGTTCTCGGTGCCGCTGGCCCGCGACGCCGGCACGTCGGGGATCATCCTGGTGACCTCCTCGTCGCACCAGGACCGGGCCGACGGCAATTTCGCCGATGCCGGTGGCAATGTGCTTGCCACGGTGAGCTTTCCGGACAGCAACCCGAAGACCAACGTCACGCAGTTCGTCAGGGATGTCCTGAGTCCCTTCGTCTCTGTCACCTAGTCGGTGGCAGTGACCTGATCGAAGGCGCCTGCGAGGTAGGCGTCCCGGCAGGCGCGACGGGCCAACTTGCCACTGGTGGTGCGTGGAATCGCGCCGGCCGGGACCACCCGCACGTCGCTCACCGGCGCCTGATTGTGTTGCAGCACAGCGGCCGTGACGGCCTCGGTGGCGGCCCCCGGGTCGCTGCGGCCGAGTCCCGTCGCGCGCTCGGCGATGATCACGAGACGATCGCCGGGAATCGCGAACGCGGCGACGTATCCACGTCGCACCATCGGAGAGGCATCCGCGGCGGTCGCCTCCAGATCCAGCGGTGAATAGCGCTGTTCGCCGAGCACGACGACATCGGCGATGCGGCCGACGACATACAGTTCGCCGTCGAGATAGAAACCCAGATCGCCCGTGCGAAGCCATGTTCGGCTGAGATCGGCGCCGGTCGCGTGACTACCCGTGGCAAGGGTGGACGCCAGGTGCGCGCCGAATGCGCGGCGGGTCTCGTCGACGCGGTTCCAATACCCGCGGCCGACGTTGTCACCCTGCACCCACGGCTCCCCGACGCGTCCGTCGGGGACCTCGCCGGCGGTGTCCGGGTCGACGATCACGCACCACTGGCTCCGGGCCACCTGCCCGCATGACACGTGCGTCACCGCCCGCTCTTCGTCGGCTGGAACCGGGATCGCGACGCCGCGGGCCAGCTCGTAGCGATCGACGGCGAGAGCGCGGGGAGCGGCTGTGGGCGCGGTCGTCGCGACGAGCAGCGTCGCCTCGGCGATCCCGTAGGAGGGCTTGAAAGCCGTGGCGGGCAGGCCGAACCCGGAGAACGCCGAGGTGAAGGCGTCCATGGCAGCACGGCTGACCGGTTCGGATCCGATGATCAGCACGACGTTGGCCAGGTCGACGTCCGAGCCGGCGGCCGGTACGCCCCGCGCCGCGGTCCACTCGTAGGCGAAGTTGGGCGCGGCGGTGACCACGCGGCCGGTCGCAGACCCCGCCGAGAGCGCCTCCACCCAGCGAAGGGGCCTGCGCAGGAAGGCAGTCGGCGACAGCAGTGTCGAATGGCCGCCGTAGACGGCGGGAAACCCGATCATCGACAAACCCATGTCGTGGTAGAGCGGCAACCAGCTGACCCCGTGGGTGTTGCGGTCCAGCAGGTCGATCGACAGGATCATCTGCACCAGATTGGTGCCGACCGCCCGGTGGGTGATCTCGACACCGACCGGCGCGCGGGTGGCCCCGCCGGTGTACTGCAGGTGTGAGACGTCGTCGACCCCGATGCTCGTCGGGACGAACTCGGTTGCCGCGCTGTCGGGTACGTCGTCGATGGTGATGATCGCGGGCCGGTCCAGTCCCGTCATCTGGTCCAGGAACGCGACCACCGATTCCCGTGCCGCCCGGGTCGTCAGGACGGTGGTCGGGCGGGAATCGTGCAGTGCCACATCGAGACGTTCTGCGTGGCCGGGTAACTCGGGCGCGAACAGCGGAACGGCGACCGTGCCGGCCTTGACCGCGCCGAAGAATCCGGTGATGTAGTCGAGTCCCTGGGGGGCCAGGACGGCCACCCGCTCCCCCGCGGCGGTCACGCGCTGGAGTTGCGCGGCGATCGCAGCCATCCTCACACCGAGCGTGCTCCAGGTGATTTCGCGGACCTGCATGGCGGGGCCGGAGAAATCCAGGTACCGGTAGGCCACCTCGTCGCCGACGTGTGCGACGTTGCGGTTGATCAGCGAGACGAATGTGATGTCGTCGGGGAGGTCGATACTGCCGTCAGGAGCCAGACAGTCCTCGATCTGCAGCAAGCCCGCCTCGATCGGGACGGACCGTCCGGGTCGAAGGCTCATGCCGGTATCCTAGGCGTCCTGCCTGCGGGTACGAATCCCTCTGTCGCGCAATCGGTCAGGCGATGATGCGGACCAGGTAGGGGGCCATGTCCTTGGTACGCACCTGCGAGACGGCGACGCCGGAGTCGGTGGTCTCGACCATCTTCCCGTTGCCGATGAACAGGGCGACGCTCTGGGTGCCGTCCGGACCGTAGAACAGCAGGTCACCGGGAAGTGCCAGCGACGGCATCACCTTCTGGCCGACCTTGTACATCTCGCCCGACGAGCGCGGCAGCTTCACGCCCACTCCGGCGTAGGAGTAGACCATCAGGCCGGAGGCGTCGAAGCCCACCACCTCGACCCGGGGCGCCGGCGTCGGGGTGGTGGCGGCGGGCAGATTGAGCCCGGGTGTGGTCAGGTCCAGTGCCGAAGCGTCGGCCGCAGCCTGATCGGGGACTGCGGGATCGGCGGGCGCGGCGGCCGTGCCCTTGCTGGGCCCGGACGCGCCGCCGCCGCCGTAGGCGAAGGGCACGCCACGCTGTGACAGCGCGCGGGCGATGACGACTTCCACGGCTTTCTGGTTCGTGGCTGAGCGCGTCGGCTGAGCCGCTGCCAGGCCGGGCGCCCCGACCGCCAGCGCAAGACTCAGCGCCAGCCCGAGAACTCCGACGACAAACCCACGAACCGCTCGCATGACACTTTCACCGCTTTCCGAGGTGTCAGCGCCAGGGATGGCACTGATCACATTGATAACAACAGTCACTATGACCACTTCTACACCACCTGAGCGGGTGTTTTTACGTCGTCGCAGGACTGCGGATCAATCAGATGCCCGACCGGAATCGAACGGTGACCTATGCCGGCGTCTCGCCGCCTAGGGTGTGTCGCGCGTCACGCGCCCAGGGCTGCCAGCGCCGCGTCGTAGTCGGGCTCCTGGCCGATCTCGGGCACCAGCTCGGTGTAGGCGACATTGCCGTCGGCGCCGACCACCACGACCGCGCGCGCCAGCAGGCCGGCCATCGGTCCGTCGGTGATCTTCACGCCGTAGTCATCGCCGAAGCTGTCGCGGAACGCCGATGCCGGGGTCACGTTCTCGATGTCCTCGGCGCCGCAGAACCGCTTCTGGGCGAACGGCAGATCGTTCGACACGCACAGCACGGCGCCGCCGGCCGCGGCCGCGCGCTCGTTGAACGTGCGCACGCTCATCGCGCACACCGGCGTGTCGACCGAGGGGAAGATGTTCAGCAGCACGGGCTTACCGCGGAACTGATCGTCACCGACGGTGCCGAGATCCGTTCCCACGAGGGTGAACCCGGGCGCCGGCGATCCGACAGCGGGAAGCTCTCCAACGGTGTTGATCGGGTTTCCGCGCAAAGTTATCTGTGCCATGCGCACAGTGTGCCAAGCGGCCGGCGTTTCGTCGCGTCCGGGTCAGACAGCTGGATCGCCGTACACGCGGGCGATGTCGGGCGAATCCAGCCAGCCCGAGTACGTCGGCCGCTGCGGCCAGCCTTCTGGCGAGTCCTGCCACACCTCCTGGCGGCCCCACGGCAGGATGTCGAGCAACGCGAACGAGTGGCTCAGCGCCTCGGTGCCCCGGCCGTTGGTGTGCCAGGTGCGATAGACGCGATCCTCGTCCCGCAGGAACACGTTCACCGCGAACCCCGTCCCCGGCGCCGCGTCGACGTCGGCGGCGAACGAACTCTCGGAGGATGAATACCACTCCATCCGGTTCCCGACCCGTTTCTTGTAGGCCAGCGCCTCGGCGATCGGGCCGGCCGTGACGATGACGAACCGGGCGTCGTAGCTGTCGAGGAATTCCAGTCGGGTGAACTGAGAGGTGAACCCGGTGCAGCCGCCGCACTGCCAGGTCTGCCCGTCGCTCCACATGTGGTTGTAGACGATGAGTTGCGAACGGCCGTCGAAGATGTCGGCGAGCCGGATCGGACCGTCCGCGCCGATCAGCGTGTAGTCGTCCATCTCGACCATCGGCAGCCGACGGCGCTGTGCGGCGATGGCGTCGAGTTCGCGCGTGGCAGCCTTCTCGCGGGCGCGCAGCTCGTCGAGCTGCGCACGCCACGTGGCGGCGTCGACGACGGGGGGAAGGGCGGGCTGCGTCATCTGACCATCCTGTCAACGGTGGGGCAACGGGTCAGCGGTGTTGACCGGACGGGCACGCAGAAATCATCGCTGACAGGATGACGCCATGACTTCGCGCATCGCGGCACGTGGTGGTTTCGAGCCCCGCATCGGTTCGGGCCTGGCCGGTTCCTGGAGCACGCGACTGTGGGCCGAGATCGCCCCGATCTTCGAGGCGATCATCGCCCACCCGTTCCTGACCGGCCTCACCGACGGCACCCTCGACTCGGCGGCCTTCGCCCACTACGTGGCCCAGGACGTGCACTACCTGCGCGCATACGCCCGGGCGCTCGCCGTGGTCGGCGCCAAGGCCGGCACGCTCGCCGACACCGCGATGTTCAACCGGCACGCGGCCGAGGTGTTCGACGTGGAGCTCGAGTTGCACGGTGAGCTGCTGCCCGCGCTGGGTTTGTCGGCCGACGCGGTGGACGACGTCGCCGTCGCGCCGACCACGCTGGCGTACAACAGCTACCTGATCTCGACGGTGTACGGGGGCTCCTTCGCCGACGGCCTCGCCGCGGTCCTGCCCTGCTACTGGATCTACGCGGAGGTGGGGGCCGAGCTGGCTCACCGCGGGTCGACCGACCCGCGTTACCAGCGCTGGATCGACAGTTACGGCGGCGACGAGTTCGCCGCGACGGTCAGCGAGGTGATCGCGCTCGCCGACCGGGTGGGCGCGACACTGACCGACGCCGACGAAGCCGTCGCGCGCGCGCATTTCGTGACCACCTCCCGGTACGAATGGATGTTCTTCGACGCCGCGCACCGGCGGGAGACGTGGCCGCAGGAGATCTCGGGCGCATCCGCGCCGTAGTGACTAAGCTGGCGGATTCTCTCTCGGACCGACCAACCGAAGGACACCGATGCGCACCGGACACGTCCGACTGACGTCGCACAGCGGGGGCACCGACGCCCGCGGTGCACTGGGGCGCGCCGACGGCCGCCGAGCGCGGACCGATCGTCGGGACCACCGCTCGCACGTACCGCAACGTCATCGGCGCACACAGCGGCGCCTACGGCGTGTACCGGGCGCTGGCCGTCGCCGCGGGCAAGCTCTCCGCCGACCACCGCGCGGACCTGACCGACACCGCGCCGACGGATCGCATCGGCCCGTTCCCGCAGTGGACCGATCCGACGACGATCGCCAGCCTGGACCCCTGGGGGGCGATGGTCACCGACGCGTTCGCAGACCAGATCGCCGCCGGCATCGACATCAGACCCACCATCGCGGTGACCAAGGCGCAGGTCATCCTGCCCGAGATCGCCGACGCGCTGGCCAAGGGCCGGCTGGTCCCCGACGGCCGCACCCTGCTCGACACCGGCGCCGCACAGGTCACCAAGGCCGCCGTCGAACCCGTGTGGCACCTGCCCGGCGTCGCCGCCCGCTTCGGCTGCAGCGAAAACGATTTGCGCCGTGTACTTTTCGAGGAAACCGGCGGCATGTATCCCGAACTGGTGACACGCCCCGATCTCGAGGTCTTCCTCCCGCCGATCGGCGGCCAGACGGTCTACATCTTCGGTGCGCCCGAAGACCTGGCCGACCCGACCGTCGAACTCACTGCGCGCGTGCACGACGAGTGCAACGGCTCGGATGTGTTCGGCTCCGACATCTGCACCTGCCGCCCGTATCTGACCCACGCCATCGAGGAGTGCATCAACGGCGCGCAGCGCGGCGGGGTGGGACTGGTGGCGTACTCGCGCAAGGAAGGTCGCGCGCTGGGCGAGGTGACCAAGTTCCTGGTGTACAACGCGCGCAAGAGGCAGGCCGGCGGCGACACCGCGGATCAGTACTTCACCCGCACCGAATGCGTTGCGGGCGTGCAGGACATGCGGTTCCAGGAACTGATGCCCGACGTCCTGCACTGGTTCGGGGTGACGAAGATCCACCGCCTGGTGTCGATGAGCAACATGAAGTACGACGCGATCACCGGCGCGGGTATCGACGTGGGTGAACGTGTCTCGATTCCCGACGAGCTGATCCCTGCCGACGCCCGTGTGGAGATCGACGCCAAGATGGCAGCCGGCTACTACACGCCCGGCGAGGTCCCCGATGCCGAAGAACTCAAGCGGGCAAAAGGCAGGGGGCTGCAGGGGTGACGGCCCCTGCCGAGGCCGCAGAGGCCGCGGGGGTGCTACGCACCACGACGGCGGTGCGGACGCGGTCGACGTCGCTGCTCGACCGTGCCCGGGCGGGCGACTCCCCGTGGTTCACGATTGATGACGATGCCGTGGAGCGGGTGGCCGACGCCGTGGCGACGCTGACCCGCAGCAGGTTCCCCGATCTCGACATCCCCCCACACAGCCGATGGCGCCACTTCGGCGTCGGCGGTGTCGACCGAGCCGGCGCGCTCACCGAGCGACTCGACGATGCGGCCGCCGCTGATCGCGCCCGCGCCATGATCGACCTGACCGTGGTGAGCGTGCTACTCGACGCCGGAGCTGGTGCGGACTGGGGGTTCCTCGAGGACGGAGTGCGCTATCAGCGTTCCGAAGGTCTCGCGGTGGCCAGCTGGCACGGCTTCGTCGACGGCGCGTTCTCCAGCGACCCGCACCACCCGCTGCAGGTCGACGCTCACGCGCTGCGAGCTCTGACCGTCGAGGACCTCGCGGCCGTGCTGCAGGTCTCCCCCGACAATCCGCTGGTGGGTCTGGCGGGCCGGGTCCAATTGATGCGCAGCCTGGGCGCCGCGCTCGCCGAGCAACCCGAGGTGTTCGGGCCGGCCGGCAGACCCGGTGGACTGTTCGACGCTTCGTCGGCGTCCTCGGGCGTCGTCGACGCCCATGACCTGCTGGTCCACCTGCTCACCTCGCTGTCACGAATCTGGCCGTCCGGCAACGTGATCGGCACCGAACCACTGGGTGACTGCTGGCGACACGGCGCGGTGGACGGCCCAGGCGCGACCGCCGGCTGGCTGCCGCTGCACAAGCTCTCGCAGTGGCTCACCTACTCGCTGATCGAACCGCTGCAGTGGGCCGGGGTGACGGTCACCGGGATCGACACCCTGACGGGGTTGCCCGAATACCGCAACGGCGGACTGCTGCTCGACAGTGGCGTGCTGCGGCTTCGAGACCCCCGGTGGGCCGAGAAAGATTGGGCGCCGGGCGATGAACCGGTGGTCGAGTGGCGTGGACTGACCGTCGCCCTGCTCGACGAGATCGCCCCGCTGGTGCGTGCGCTCCTCGGCGTCGACGAGGCGACCATGCCGCTTGCGTGTGTATTGGAGGGCGGCACCTGGGCGGCCGGGCGGGAAACCGCGCAGCGGCTGCGTGGCGGACTGCCTCCGCTGAACGTGCTCAGTGACGGGACGGTGTTCTAGATGACTTCCTCCACATCCGGGGTGACCCTGGTCGACCATCCACTGGTCCAGCACAAGATCACGCTCATGCGCCGCCGCGACGCATCGACCAACACGTTCCGCCGCTTGGTGCGCGAAGTGTCCGCGCTCATGGCGTACGAGGTGCTGCGCGATGTGGCGCTGCACGACGTCGAGGTGGACACCCCGATGGAGACCACCACCGGCAAGGTCATCGACGGCAAGAAGGTGGTGTTCGTCTCGGTGCTGCGGGCGGGCACCGGCATCCTGGACGGGATGCTCGACGCTGTGCCGTCGGCTCGCGTCGGCCACATCGGGCTCTACCGCGAGCCGAAAACGCAAGTGACGGTTGAGTACTACTTCAAAATGCCCAGCGACCTGGTCGAGCGCGACGTCGTCGTGCTCGACCCTCTGCTGGCCACCGGCCACTCGGCGACCGCCGCGGTCGAGCGGGTGCGCGAGCTCAACCCGAAATCGGTCAAGTTCGTCTGCCTGGTCACCTGCCCGGAAGGGATCGCGGCGATGACGCAGGCTCACCCCGATGTGCCGATCTACACCGCTGCCATCGATCGGGAGCTCGACAGCAACGGCTACATCCTGCCCGGCCTCGGCGACATCGGAGACCGCATCTTCGGCACCAAATAGGCCCCCGTCCCCAGGGGCCCCGCTCTAGGGTGGGTCATGGCCATCACCGAAGCTGACCTCGCGCCGCAGACACCGTTCGAGCGCGATGTCGTCGACACCCAACGCTATTTCGACAGCCCCCGGTTCGAGGGCATCATCCGGCTCTACACCGCGCGTCAGGTCGCCGAGCAGCGCGGCACGATTCCCGCCGACTACCCGGTCGCGCGCGAGGCCGCCACCGCGTTCCACCCCCACCTGCGTGAGCTGTTCGCCCAGGGCAGGAGCATCACGACGTTCGGCCCCTACTCCCCCGGCCAGGCCGTGGTGATGAAACGGATGGGCATCGAAGGGATCTACCTCGGCGGCTGGGCCACCTCGGCGAAGGGGTCCATCAGCGAGGATCCGGGACCCGACCTGGCCAGCTATCCGCTCAGCCAGGTGCCCGAGGAAGCGGCCGGCATCGTCCGCGCGCTGCTGACCGCCGACCGCAACCAGCAGTACCTGCGGCTCCAGATGACCCCCGAGCAACGCGCAACCACGCCGGAATACGACTACCGGCCGTTCATCATCGCCGACGCGGACACCGGTCACGGCGGAGATCCCCACGTGCGCAACCTGATTCGGCGCTTCGTCGAGAACGGAGTGCCGGGCTACCACATCGAGGACCAACGGCCGGGCACCAAGAAGTGCGGCCACCAGGGCGGCAAGGTGCTGGTGCCCTCGGACGAGCAGATCAAGCGGCTCAACACCGCGCGCTTCCAACTCGACATCATGCGGGTGCCGGGCATCATCGTCGCGCGCACCGACGCCGAGGCGGCCAACCTGATCGACAGCCGGGCCGACGAACGAGACCAGCCGTTCCTGCTCGGCGTCACCAACCTCAAGATCCCGTCGTACAAGTCCTGCTTCCTGGCGATGGTGCGCCGCTTCTACGACAAGGGCGTGACCGAGCTGAACGGCCACCTGCTCTACGCGCTCCCCGATGGCGAGTACGCCACCGCCGAAGCGTGGCTGGGTCGCCAGGGCGTACTGGACCTCATCGACCAGACCGCGGCGGCATGGCAGGACGGCGCCGAGCAGTCGTTGGATGCGGCGTTCGACACCGTCGAGTCCCGCTTCGTCGACGCCTGGCAGGACGACGCCGGCCTCGACACCTACGCCGGCGCGGTGGCCGACCTGCTCGAGTTCCGCGAGCGTGAGGGCGAATCGGCGGCGATGAGCGCCAGCCAGTGGCGCTCGTTCGCCGAACGTGCGCCGCTCTACGTGGCCCGGGAGAAGGCCAAGGAACTCGGGGCCGATGTCGCGTGGGACTGCGAGCGGGCCAAGACGCCCGAGGGGTACTACCAGGTACGCGGCGGCATTCCGTACGCGATCGCCAAGTCCCTGGCCGCGGCCCCGTTCGCCGACATCCTGTGGATGGAGACCAAGACCGCCGACCTGGCCGACGCGAAGGAGTTCGCCGACGCCATCCACGCGGTCTATCCCGACAAGATGCTGGCCTACAACCTCTCCCCGTCGTTCAACTGGGACACCACCGGGATGACCGACGAGGAGATGCGTGCCTTCCCCGAGGAAATCGGGAAGATGGGCTTCGTCTTCAACTTCATCACCTACGGCGGCCACCAGGTCGACGGCGTGGCATCCGAGGAGTTCGCGACCTCGCTGCGCCAGGAGGGAATGCTGGCGCTGGCCCGGTTGCAGCGCAAGATGCGCCTCGTCGAATCGCCCTACCGCACCCCGCAGACACTCGTCGGCGGCCCGCGCTCCGATGCCGCACTGGCGGCGTCGTCCGGCCGCACGGCGACGACGAAGTCGATGGGCAAGGGGTCCACGCAGCACCAGCACCTGGTGCAGACCGAGGTGCCCAAGAAGCTGCTCGAGGACTGGCTGGCGCTGTGGAGCGAGCACAACAAGCTGCCGGAGAGGCTGCGGGTGCAGCTGCGGCCGCGGCGTGCCGGCTCGGACGTGCTGGACCTGCAGATACTCGGTGAGGGTGAAGAGCCGCTGGCCAACGTCGTCGTCGACCCGATCAAGGACCGGCACGGCCGCAGCATCCTGACGGTGCGTGACCAGAACACCTTCGCCGAGCAGCTTCGGCAGAAGCGGTTGATGGACGTGATCCACCTGTGGCTCATCCACCGCTTCAAAGCCGAGATCGTGTACTACGTGACGCCGACCGAGGACAACATCTATCAGACCGAGAAGATGAAGAGCCACGGCATCTTCAGCGATGTCTACCAGGAAGTCGGCGAGATCATCGTCGCCGACGTGAACCAGCCGCGCATCGACGAGCTGCTCAATCCCGATCGCGAGGCGTTGACCCGGCTCATCGCCAAGCAGGACTGAGGGCTACAGCAGCGCGGCGGCGCGGCGCAGAAGATCGCGCCACTGCGCGACGACGGCCGCGTCGGTGACGAGGAACTGCCCCAGGCGGGTCGCGTCGGGCCCGGCGGGCATCGGCGCGGCCGGCAGGTAGCCGTCGGAGGTGCCGAGTGACCGCGCGCTCGACACGACGTCACCGTCGCGTAGCCACTGCGGCACCGGGCCGCAGGCGTAGGGCAGGTCGGGCAGCGCGGCGGCCAGCGCGACGTCGGCGGCCACCCCGATGCTGGTGGCTCCGCTGAACGCCACCAGCGCCGGAAGCCCGAGCCGCTCGGCGCGACGCATTGCGCGGCGCACCCCGCCGAGGCGACCGCACCGCAGTACGACGACGTCGGCGCACTGGGGATCTGCGGCGAGCACGTCGGCGTCGACGGCGACCGGGAGGTCGACGCGGCGCCGGATCGCGGCGGCCTGCTCAGCGGTGCAGTCGATGAGGTGCGCCACGTCCGGTGCGGCCTCCCGGATCAGCATCACCGCAGCGTCGATGTCTCGGCCGACCGCCACCGTCGGGCGAGCGGCGTCGACCGGCACCCGGCCGCGCAGCGCGTCGGGCCAGCCGACCGTGCTCGGCTCCATGGCCGCGGTCAGCCAGCGAGCCGCCAGCTCGGCGGAAGCGCCAGGGGGCGGGCTGAATTCACCCCACCCCTGCGGCCCCTCCACCAGGACCCCGTAGCGGGGGCCGCCGGCAGCCGGGATCGCGAACACGGGCGCGTCATCGAGATCGATCCAAGTTCTCACTGACCGACAAGCTAGCCCGTGACTACGCTGGTCCGGTGGCCGGTGCCCCGTTCCTGCTGTTGTCGATTCGCGGCGAGGACGACGCGGCCGCAGACGAGTACGCCGCGGTCATGCGATTCGCCGGGCTCGACACGCAGAGCCTGCACCGCATCGGGCTCACCCATCAACCGCTCGGCGACCTCGATCTGGCGGACTGGTCGGGCATCATCCTCGGCGGCGGGCCGTTCACCGTCAGCGACGATCCCGCCACGAAATCACCGGTGCAGCAGCGTGTCGAGGGCGAGCTCGCCGACCTCGTCGCCTCGGTCGTCGCCTCCGACTTCCCCTTCCTGGGGTGCTGCTACGGCATCGGCATCCTCGGCGCCGCGGTCGGGGCGAGCATCGACCGCTCACACAGCGAACCGGTCGGGCCGCTGACCGTCGAGCTGACCGACGAGGGGCGCGCCGATCCCCTCTTCGCAGGCCTGCCGGACACTTTCGACGCGTTCGGCGGCCACAAGGAGGCGGCCTCGGTGCTGCCGGACCACGCGACCCGGCTCGCCCGCTCCGCCGACTGCCCGGTCCAGGCGTTCCGCGTCGGCGCCAACGTGTATGCCACGCAGTTCCATCCCGAGCTCGACGCCGACGGGCTGTGCACCCGCATCGACGCCTACAAGAACGACGGCTACTTCGCGCCCGACACCGCCGAGACGCTCAAAGATGCCGCACGCCGCCGCCCGGTCACCCACCCGATGGCGATCCTGCGCGCGTTCACGCAGAGATATGGCCGCTAGGCCGGAAGCTCCATCTGCGCCCGCGCGATCTGCTCGATCATCGGCGCCAGGCGCGCCCGCAGCGCATTGTGCTCGTCGTCGGCGTCGTATCCGCGATAGGCGTCGGCGTCGGTGAAATCGGCGACGATGACGAGGTCCCAATTGCCTTCGCGCAGGCCGGCATCCGAGCCCATCGAATACGCCACCGTGCCGGGGCAGTTCAGATTCCGCAGACCCTGCTGAATCTGCGCGAGTTCGGCGGCGTCATAACCGCCCTTGAGCTTGGCGAGCACCACGCTGCGGATCATCCGCGCACCGTAACAGTTCTCAGTACGGCGCGAGTTGGGTGCCGATGAGCGGCGCGATCTTGTCGGCCATGTACGTGTGGCCGGCATCGGTGGGGTGCACACCGTCGGCGCCGATGAGGTCGGGGCGCCCGACGAACCACCGGGCGGCGATCGGATCGACGAACGTCGCCCCGGCGAGCTGGGCCTGATAGCTCAGGATGTCGCGGATCCGCAGAACCTCCGGCGGCGGATCGGCCGTCGGCCACGGCGGCCCGATGACCAGCATCTTCGCCGACCTGGCGATCTGGCGAGCCAAGTTGAGCGTGCCGTACATCGCGATCGACAGGCGGGTCGGTTCGACCTTCATGTCGTTGCGCGACCCGAAGAACACCACCAGGGTGTCGTTGGGTTTGACGGCCCGCACCGTGAGGTCCTCGAAGACGCTGCCGCGGTTGCCGCGTGTGCAGTATCCGGCGCCGCCCTCCGCGGCCACGGTGGGTGTGACCGGGATGCCGTGATTGCTCAGCGCCTGCCACACCTGCGGCGCCCAGCCCTGCGGACCGTTGCCGCCCTGATCGCTGCCCGTGGTGTACGAATCGCCGATCACGGCGACTCGGTTGACGGCGTAGTCGAGGGCTTGCACCTGGCGGTGAGTGACGGCAGGAGCGGGTGCGCTGAAGAAGCCGAACAGCATGGCGGCAGCGAGGATCCACGTCAGCACACGACTCACTGGACCAGCCTAGGGTCGGGCCCGTCGGGCCGGCGCGCCGACTCGCCGCGCATCACGATGTCGTCATCCCGCCCGCGCGGTGACCGGCTGCAGCCGTCCCTGGGGCGAAGCCGAGAGGCTAGCCGGTGGCGTGCGGGGCTCGATCATCCGGCGCATCCAGCGGCGCGCCGGTTCCTCGACGACGTGGTAGAGCAGGGCGGCCAGGAGGCCGGACACGAGCACCAGGCCGAGCACGGTGAATTTCGCCGACCAGCTGGGCACCAGCGTGATCGCGAACTGCTGGACCGCCCAGTTCCACATCGTGTGCACGATCTCGTGGATCATGTACAGCCCGAACGAGATGTGCCCGAGATAGACCATCACCGACGTCGACAGCAGCGCGGGCAGCGTGCCCGCTCCGATGGACAGCGTGATCACCAGAGGGACGAACAGCACGTCGACGAGCCCGCCGGCGTCGAGCATGTCCTGGGGCGGATAGGCGTCCAGGAGATAGAGGCCACCGATGATCGTGGCGCCCAGAGCGAGCGCGCCCAGGCCGGCGGCCTGGCGGGCCCGATCGGACAGCTGTAGCCGGCGGACCGCCGCACAGGCCAGCGCCCCCGCGGTGAACTGCATGATGATGCGGGGCAGCCAGCTCCACGGGGTGTAGAAGACGCCGTGGGCGAGCAGCAGCAGCGTGGGCGCCAGGGCGGCCGCGACCGCGAGCCACATGAGCCCCCGCGCGCGGGTCACGCCAGCGATGCGGAACACCACCAGGACCAGCCCGCCGAAGAGAAGGTAGGCAAGCCACTCGGCGCTGATCGACCAGGCCGGACCGTCCCAGCTGGAGCCGTCGAAGTACGGCTGGAACCACAGCTGTACCAGAAACACCTGTTTGAGCCAGCTCAACGCGTTCAGTGACGCGATGACGTCCGGCGGCAGCGGGAACCGTCCCACGTAGAGGGTGAACACCGCGAACGCCGCGGCCAGGTGCATGGTCACCAGATACACCGGCCACACGCGGGCCAGGCGCAGCCACAGGAATCTCAACGTGGCGCGGGTCGACCAGGCCTCGCCCATCCGATCGAGGTAGTTCCACGTCAGCACGAAGCCGCTGAGGATGAAGAAGAGGTCGACGCCCTGGGCGCCGGCGTTCAGGATCGGCGCCAGCGCACTGCGCACCCCGGGCGACGCTTCGGCCAGCAGCGGCCGGAAGTGGAAGAGCACAACCCACAGCGCGGCCACGATGCGCAGGCCCGACAGGGCTCTGATCTCACCGGTGCGCACACGACTCATTTCGATCTCGACGAACCACCTCGACGAACCTCGAAGCAGTGACGACGGCGTCGAACCTCGGGGCCACGCACAGGTCGCCTCCCCGAGGCGACGACGCCGGCGACCGGTGGGAGGTTACCAGCGGAACCTGGGCGTGGGAGTGCCGCAACGCCGCCGCAACCCGGTTCTGACGAACCTGTGAACGCCCGGGTAATGTCTTCCAGATCGTCAATCGAAGATGCCACCGTGCGTGACCAGTCGTACGCCGACCTACCCGGCCAGATGACTGTTCCGGGCGACACGGGGCCGCTGCAGGTCCTCCTCGTCGAGGACGACCGGGGCGACGCGATCCTGGTCGAAGAACTGATCGCCGACGCCGGCGTCGACATGGCAGTGGTGTGGGCCGAGACGATGGCCGACGCCGAGAAGGCGATCGACGGATCGCGCCCGGACTGCGTGCTGTTGGATCTGCACCTGCACGACACCGAGGGCGTCGCAGGCCTGGCACGTATCGCCGCCTGCGACGCAACCGTTCCCGTCGTGGTGCTGACCGGCCTCAACGACGAGCACGTCGCGTCGGCGGCTGTCGCCTCCGGGGCGCAGGACTACCTGGTCAAGGGCAGGGTCGACCCGGAAACACTGCGGCGAGCCGTGCTCTACGCCATCGAGCGCAAGCGCGCCGAACTGACCGCCGTCGACCTGCATGCGACGCGCTCACGCGAGCAGGAGAACGCCCGGCTCGAGCGCGGGCTGCTCCCCTCGCCGCTGCTGCTCGACGACCCCGGCGTCAGCATCGTCACCCAGTACCGACCGAGCCGGCAGAACGCGCTGCTCGGCGGCGACTTCTTCGACATCGTCCAGACCCCGGACCACACGGTGCACGTGATGATCGGCGATGTCGCCGGGCACGGCCCCGACGAAGCCGCGCTGGGCGTTGCGTTGCGGATCGCGTGGCGGGCGTTGACCTTCGCCGGGCTGCGAGGCGCCGAGCGCATGCGTCAACTCGAGCGCATCCTGCGCGCGGAACGGGCCGGCCGAGGAACGTTCGCCACGGTGCTCAGTGTGGCGATCCCTCCCCAGGGATCGGCGGTCACGGCGGTGCGGGCCGGTCACCCCGGCATGCTGCTGCACGGCGGGGGCACGGTCGACTGGGTCGAACCGGCCGGCGGCCCGGCGCTCGGGCTGCACGTGGGTGACTGGACGCCGCAACCGGTGGAGTTGCCGCCCGGCAAGGGGCTGGTGCTGCTCACCGACGGACTGTTCGAGGGGCACGTCGGCCGCGGCAACGAACGGCTCGGAGAGGACGGGCTGCTGCAGCTCGCCCGCTCGCTGGCTCACCTGCCCGGGCCGCAGTTCGTCGACGCCCTGATCGACGCCGTCGAACAGCAGGCGCAGTCGCACGGCGGGATGGCCGACGACATCGCCGTGGTGCGAGTGGAGAGGACGGCGCGATGAGCCCCGATCAGCGCGGGATGCGCGCTCTGACCGTCGAGGGCTGGCAGTACCTGGTGCTGTCGATCATGGCGATCGTCGTCCTCGCCGGCGCCGTCACGACCGCGGTGCTGCTCGCCCGGACCGACAGCGTGTCCAACCAACTCACCAGCAACGTGGGGCCCGCGCGGGTGGCGGCCTACCAGCTGCAGGCGGCGCTGCGCGATCAGGAGACCGCGGTCCGCGGATACGTGATCTCCTCCGATGCTCAATTCCTCGCGCCCTTCGACAACGGCCGGCAGACGGAATCGAAGGCTTCGGCCGATCTACGCCAGTTCGAGCAGAAGCGGCCTGACCTCCTCGCCGACCTCGACGAGATCGAGCAGGCGGCGGGCTCGTGGCGGGACAACTACGCCGAACCCGTCATCGCCGCGGTGCAGCCGGGGATGCGCAATGCGATCTCCCCTGCGCTCACCGAGATCGGCAAGTCGGAGTTCGACCGGCTACGTGCGCTGTTCGATCAGCAGAACACCCATCTCGCCGAAGCGCGCAGCGACGGTATCGCCGAACTCGCATCCATCAGCGCGTGGCGTAACGGCGTGCTGGTCGCGATGCTCGCCGCGTTCCTGGTGACGATGGTGGTGCTGGGGGTCGTGTTGCGGCGCGCCCTGGTGAGGCCGCTGGGGCGGCTGGCCGAGGCGTGTCGTCGTGTCGCCGGGGGGAACTTCGGGGAGAAGATCGTGCCGCAGGGTCCGCGGGACATCCGCTTGATCGCGATTGACGTCGACAACATGCGCCAGCGGATCGTCGACGAGCTGGAGGCGTCCCGGGCGGCCACCGAGGCGCTCGATGAACAGGCCGACGAGTTGCGCCGCTCCAACGCCGAACTGGAGCAGTTCGCCTATGTGGCGTCCCACGACCTGCAGGAGCCGCTGCGCAAGGTCGCCTCTTTCTGCCAGCTGCTGGAGAAGCGCTACGGCGACAAGCTCGACGAGCGCGGCACCGAATACATCGGGTTCGCCGTCGACGGTGCCAAGCGGATGCAGGTACTCATCAACGATCTGCTCACGTTCTCCCGGGTGGGCCGTCTCAACGCAACCGAGACCTCTGTCGATCTCGATACGGTTCTCGACTCTGCGCTGGCCAATGTCGCCGCGGCGATCGAGGAGACGGGCGCGGCGATCGAGCGGCCCGCCGGTGGCTTACCGACGATCATGGGCGATCCGACGCTGCTGACCATGCTGTGGCAGAACCTCATCGGGAACGCGGTGAAGTTCCGCCAGGAGGGCGTTGCGCCTCGGGTCGTGATCGAGTGTGGATCCGGCGAGCCTGGCCAGTGGCTGTTCTCGGTGAGCGACAACGGAATCGGGATCGCCGCGGAGTTCTCGGAGAAGGTTTTCGTGATCTTCCAGCGGCTGCACGGACGCGATGCCTACACCGGAACCGGCATCGGTCTGGCATTGTGCAAGAAGATCGTCGAGCACCACGGCGGCACGATCTGGATCGACAACGACTACACCGACGGCACCCGCTTTCTCTTCACGTTGCCCACCGCGCACGCCGAGACGGCGAACACCGACACCGCAGCACCCCTGATGGAAGGATCGTCGTCATGACCCCCGCTGAACGTGCCATCGACGTGCTGCTCATCGAGGACGATCCGGGAGATGAGCTGATCACCCGGGAAGCGTTCGAGCACAACAAGATCAAGAACAATCTGCACGTCGCCCACGACGGCGAGGAAGGCCTGGACTTCCTGTATCGGCGAGGCAAGTACGAAGGCGCGCCACGGCCGGACCTGGTGCTGCTCGACCTGAACCTGCCCAAGTACGACGGGCGGCAGCTCCTCGAGACCATCAAGAGCGACCCCGAGCTCAACCACATCCCGGTCGTGGTGCTCACCACCTCCTCCGCCGAGGAGGACATTCTGCGCAGCTACAAATTGCACGCCAACGCGTACGTGACCAAGCCCGTCGATCTCGACCAGTTCATGAACGCCGTCCGGCAGATCGACGAGTTCTTCGTCCAGGTGGTCCGTCTCCCCCACTCGTAGATGGAGCTGCCCCGGCCGGATCCCCAGGCGGCCCACCTCGCCGACGTGGCGCCGTCGCTGCTGGCGGCCATGGGGGTCGCCGGGTTCTCGGCGCGGCTCGGCGACCGGTTCGGCGCCGCCGGCGAGGCTGCCGGTGCCTGCCTGCTTCTGGTGGACGGCCTCGGTGCCGAGCTTCTCGACGCCCACCTCTCCGACGCGCCGTTCCTGGCGACGCTGCGCGGGCCGACCCTGACGGCCGGATATCCGGCGACGACGGCGGCCGGGCTCGCCGCCGTGGGCACCGGTTGCCGTTCCGGCGAACACGGCGTGGTGGGCATGACCTTCCGGCTGCCCGACGTGGGTGTCATCAACGCGTTGCGGTGGCGTCCCCACCCCTGGGGGGATGATCTGCGGGAGCAGGCGGTGCCCGAGCACGTCCAGCCGCGGACCACGACGTTCGAACGTGCCGCCTCAGCAGGGGTGTCGGTGCGGGTGATCTCCGGCGCGGAGTTCGCCGGCTCCGGCCTGACCCGGGCGGTGCTGCGCGGTGGCAGCTATGTCGGAGTGCACGCGATCGGCGACCTGGTCGCGGCAGTCGGCACGACGCTCGCCGACGGCGGGTTCTGCTACGCCTACCACGCCGATCTGGACCTGGTAGGTCACCTGCACGGTCCGGGCAGCCCGGCCTGGCGGTGGCAGCTGCGCCAGGTGGATCGGATGGTCGAGTCGATCGCCGAGGTCCTGCCGCCGGGAGGCGTGCTGGCGGTGGTCGCCGACCACGGCATGGTGAGTCTCGGCGCCGACGTCACCGACGTCGACGCCGAGCCGCTGCTGCACGACGGCGTAGCCGCGATCGGCGGCGAGGTGCGCGCCCGCCACGTGTATGTCGACCCCGGCGCCCGTGACGACGTGCTGGCGGCGTGGGGCGAGGTACTCGGAGAGCGGGCCTGGGTCGTCGCCCGGGACGACGCGGTGGCGGCGGGCTGGTTCGGGGAGCGGGTCACCGACGATGCCATGCAGCGCATCGGGGATGTGGTGGTGGCCGCTCGAGGGGCATCGGGTGTGGTGCGGCGCACAGTCGAGCCGATCGAATCCTCGCTGATCGGTCAGCACGGCTCCTTCACAGCGGCCGAACAGCGAATCCCGTTACTCGTCGTCCGCCGCTGATCAATACCGTTGTTGTGCAGGTGTTTTCTGTAGATTCAGGCTGGCACTGAAAACGTCTCTGCGACATGTATTTTCGTGACAGATTATTTCTCTGAACGTGTAATGTGCCCGCTGTCACACATTTTGGCCGTATTAGAGACCCTCTGCTAGCGTCCGGCCGCATGTATGAACTCGCCACACTCTTGACGCTCGTCAACCAGGTGTCGGGAACTCCGTACATCAGCGGCGGAGATTCACCGACCGGAACGGACTGCTCCGGTCTCGTATCCTGGGTGACCAACGCGGCGACCGGTCGACCCGTGTTCGGGGACCGCTTCAACACCGGCAACATCGAAGGCGCGCTGAAGGCTCGTGGGTTCCAGTACGGGACGCAGCCCGGCGCGCTCGTGGTCGGCTGGAACGGCGGGCACACCGCGGTGACGCTGCCCGACGGCACGCCTGTCTCCTCCGGAGAGGGTGGCCGCGGCGTCAAGGTCGGCGGTGGCGGCGCCTACCAGAGTCAGTTCACCCACCACATGTTCCTGCCCGCGCCGGCCGCTGCCGACGTGCCCCCGCCTGTCGATCCGCAGTTGGCGCCGCCTGTGCCCCCGCCGCCGGCCCCCGTGGTGCTGATGGGTCAGGAATCCCCGGCTGATCCCGCGCTGCCGCCCC
>NZ_QJUA01000048.1 GCF_003254575.1 Mycobacterium kyogaense
CCCACACGCCGCTACCAACAGGCCGATAAAACCGCCCGTACCTACCGCACCCGCGAACCCAAACCGCCATCATGAGTGTCAGCGATGTCCCGCGACACAAATGTCAGCGATGTCCCGAGACACCACACGTCGGTGAGCGACGACGAGCACGCCGAAATCGCTAGCCGATCAGGACTGCGTAGCGCGGCTTGATCACCTCGTCGATGATCGAGAGCCGCTCGTCGAACGCGATGAACGCCGACTTCATCGCGTTGATCGTGAACCGCTCGAGATCGCTCCACCCGTAGCCGAACGCCTCGACCAGCCGCAGCATCTCCTGGCTCATCGTGGTGTCGCTCATCAGCCTGTTGTCGGTGTTGACCGTCACCCGGAACCGTAGCCGGGCGAGCCGGTCGAACGGATGCTCGGCGATGCTGCCGACCGCGCCGGTCTGCACATTGGAGCTGGGGCACATCTCGAAGGGCACCCGCTTGTCACGCAGCAGGCTCGCCAGCCGACCGAGCCGCGGCGTGCCGTCCGGATCGACGGTGATGTCGTCGACGATCCGGACGCCGTGGCCG
This sequence comes from Mycobacterium kyogaense, assembly GCF_003254575.1. Classification (GTDB taxonomy): domain Bacteria; phylum Actinomycetota; class Actinomycetes; order Mycobacteriales; family Mycobacteriaceae; genus Mycobacterium; species Mycobacterium kyogaense. The sequence goes on from NZ_QJUA01000048.1 coordinate 561, forward strand.
AGCCGATCGGCCCCGCAGAACGCGATGGCTTCGTGGATCGACGGCAGCCCGAACGCCTCACCGGCGTGGATCGTGAAGCGGGCGTTGTTGCTTCGCATGTACTCGAACGCGTCGAGGTGACGGGTGGGCGGGTATCCGGCCTCGGCACCGGCGATGTCGAACCCGACGACGCCGCGGTCGCGGAACCGGATCGCAAGTTCAGCGATCTCCCGAGAGCGGGCGGCATGCCGCATCGCGGTCACCAGGCAGCGCACCACGATCGGACGCCCCTGTGCCGCGGCCGCCTTCTCCCCGTCGGCGAAGCCCGCCAGCACTGCCTCCACGACCGCGTCGAGCGACAGCCCGCCGTCGATGTGCAATTCGGGAGCGAACCGGATCTCGGCGTAGACGACGTTGTCGTCGGCAAGGTCCTCCACGCATTCGAAGGCCACCCGATGCAGCGCCTCGGGCGTCTGCATGACGCCGACCGTATGGGCGAACGGCTCGAGGTAGCGCACCAGCGAGCCACTGTGCGCGGCGGTGCGGAAGAACGTCGCCAGCGACTCGGAATCGTGTTCGGGCAGCTGGTCGTAGCCCGTCTCCTCGGCGAGTTCGAGGACTGTCTGCGGACGCAGCCCGCCGTCGAGGTGATCGTGCAGCAGCGCCTTGGGCGCCTGCCGGATGTTCTCCAGCGTCAACGGTGTCGTCATCTGACTCTCCTCACGTGATCCGGTCGATGATCAGCGGACGCGCGGGCGGCGCCTCGTCTCCCACCCGCCAGGCGCCGTCGAGTTCCGACAGCGCCGGGCCGAACCGCTCGGGAGTATCGCTGTAGAGCGTGAACAGAGTCTCCCCCGCGGTGACGGGTTCGCCGGGCCGGCGGTGGATGCGCATCCCGGCGCCGAACTGCACACGCTCACCCGGCGCCGAGCGGCCCGCCCCGAGCCGCCACACCGCCAGTCCCACGGCCATCGCGTCGATGTCTCCCATCGTGCCACCGCGCGGGGCCACCACGGTCTCGCTGTGGGCACCGATCGGCAACGGAGCCGCGAGGTCACCGCCCTGCGCGGCGATCAGCGCGCGAAACCGGTCCATCGCCGTGCCGTCCTCCAATGTCTGCGCCGGATCGACGGCGTCCAGGCCCGCCGCGTCGCACATCTCCCGCGCCAGCGCGACCGTCAGCTCGACCACGTCCTCGGGTCCACCCCCGGCGAGGACGTCCAGCGACTCGGCCACCTCGACCGCATTGCCGACCGTGCGCCCCAGCGGCACCTCCATGTCGGTCAGCAGCGCGCGGGTGGCCACCCCGTGTTCTCGCCCCAGCGCGACCATCGTGGCCGCCAGCTCGCGCGACTCCGCTTCGGTGGCCAGGAACGCTCCGGAACCGACCTTGGTGTCGAGCACCAGCGCGGCAGCACCTTCGGCGATCTTCTTGCTCATCACCGAACTCGCGATCAGCGGGAGCGACTCCGTGGTGCCGGTGACATCGCGCAGCGCGTAGATCTTGCGGTCCGCGGGGGCCAGCTCCCCGGCGGCGAAGATCGCCGCACCGAGATCCCGAAGTTGTTGGTGAATCTGCGGTTTGGTGATCTCGGCGGTGAATCCGGAGATGGACTCGAGCTTGTCCAGGGTGCCGCCGGTGTGCCCGAGCCCCCGTCCCGCCGCCTGCGGAACGGCGCCGCCACAGGCCATCACGATCGGAATCAGAGGGATGGTGATCTTGTCGCCGACCCCGCCCGTGGAATGCTTGTCGACGGTCGGGCGGCCCACATCGGAGAAGTCGAAGCGCTCCCCCGAGGCCACCATCGCCGCGGTCCAGCGCGCGATCTCGTGGCCGGACATGCCCTTCAGAAAGATCGCCATCAGTAGCGCCGCCATCTGCCCGTCGGTCACGCGGTCGTGGGTGTAGGCGTCGATCACCCAGTCGATGGCGGCGTCGGACAGCGCATTGCCGTCCCGCTTGGTCCGGATGACTGACGGAGCATCGAGATGCGACATCGGGCCGGGAGCATCGAATGTGTTCTGCGTCACTAGCTTTCCCCGATCTCCTCGGAGGAGCGCGCCAGGTCGTCAGGCCCGAAGGCGTCGGGCAGCAGCCGGCTCAGCGGACGCGGCCCCGCCGGATGGTCGACGAGCATGCCCGGCCCGCCGTGCTCGAGCAGCACCTGGCGGCAGCGCCCACACGGCATCAGGGTCGCCCCGTCGGGACCTACACAGGCCAGTGCGAGCAGACGGCCACCGCCGCCGGAAATCAGGGCGCAGACCACTGCGCACTCCGCGCAGAGACCCAGGCCATATGAGACATTTTCCACATTGCAGCCGGTCACTATTCGGTAATCGTCGACCAGGGCGGCCGCCCCGACAGGAAACCGCGAATAGGGTGCATAGGCGTGCGTGGAGACATCTATTGCCTTGCGCCGCAACAACTCCCAATCTATTTCGGCGCTCACGTCCGGCTTGTCCAGCCGATTCTGAATCAATTCCGAACCCCCTGCTCCATGACCGGCGGTATCAGATAGGCGACCCTAATAACCGCCCTTTTCGGTGGGCATACGGCCACAGGCTAGTTCGTTCGACAGTACAAAGGAGATTAGAGTCGCTGCGAGGTTCGGAGAGCCAGCCGACGGGCACATCTTCCGAGCATCCACCGATGGCGTTGGAGGGGTCAGATGAGTACGGCAACATCATCGGACGGCATTGCGGCACCGCGCTCGCAGCCGTCACGCCGACGAACCCTGTATCGCGGCGATCCCGCGATGTGGTCGTGGGTCCTGCACCGGATCTCCGGTGCCTCGATCTTCTTCTTCTTGTTCGTCCACGTGACCGACACCGCGCTCGTGCGGGTCAGCCCGCAGGCCTACAACGAGATCATCGAGACCTACAAGACACCCATCATCGGCCTGATGGAGCTCGGCCTCGTCGCCGCCGTGCTCTACCACGCGCTCAACGGTATCCGCGTGATTCTGATCGACTTCTGGTCCGAGGGACCGCGCCACCAGCGCAAGATGCTCTGGGTCGTCGCCGGCGTGTTCCTCACGGTGCTGATCGTCTCGGTGGGCGTCATCGGCATGCACATGGCGGAGAGGTTCCTCTGATGGCGGAGAACCCGTACGACCACATCAGCGATCGCGGCGGCAGCGCGCCGGTCATGCAGCGCAGCCACGACCGGCCGGCCAGCCTCGACAACCCCCGGGCGCCGCGGCGCGCGGGCGGCATGCCGAACTTCGAGAAGTACGCCTGGCTGTTCATGCGCTTCTCCGGGCTGGTGCTCGTCTTCCTGGCACTCGGCCACCTGTTCATCATGTTGATGTGGGACGGCGGCGTGTACCGCATCGACTTCAACTACGTCGCGCAGCGCTGGTCCTCGCCGTTCTGGCAGACGTGGGACCTGCTGCTGCTCTGGCTCGCCCAGCTGCACGGCGGCAACGGCATGCGCACGATCATCGCCGACTACAGCCGCAAGGATTCGACCAAGTTCTGGCTGAACACGCTGTTGGCGCTGTCGATGGTGTTCGTGCTGGTGCTCGGCACCTACGTACTGCTGACGTTCGACGCATCCATCTCTTGATCGGGAGCTCACGATGATTCAAGAACACCGCTACGACGTCGTCATCGTCGGTGCCGGCGGCGCAGGCATGCGGGCCGCCGTCGAGGCCGGCCCACGGGTGCGCACCGCCGTGCTGACCAAGCTGTACCCGACGCGCTCGCACACCGGCGCGGCCCAGGGCGGCATGTGCGCCGCGCTGGCCAACGTCGAAGAGGACAACTGGGAGTGGCACACCTTCGACACCGTCAAGGGCGGCGACTACCTCGCCGACCAGGACGCGGTCGAGATCATGGCCAAAGAGGCCATCGACGCGGTGCTCGACCTCGAGAAGATGGGGATGCCGTTCAACCGCACCCCCGAAGGCCGCATCGACCAGCGCCGCTTCGGCGGGCACACCCGCGACCACGGCAAGGCCCCCGTGCGCCGGGCCTGCTACGCCGCCGACCGCACCGGCCACATGATCCTGCAGACGCTGTACCAAAACTGCGTCAAGCACGACGTGGAGTTCTTCAACGAGTTCTACGCCCTCGACATCACCATGACCGAGACGTCATCGGGTCCGGTCGCCACCGGCGTCGTCGCCTACGAGCTCGCCACCGGTGACATCCACGTCTTCCACGCCAAGGCGATCGTGTTCGCCACCGGCGGGTCGGGCCGGATGTACAAGACCACGTCCAACGCGCACACGCTCACCGGCGACGGGCTGGGCATCGTCTTCCGCAAGGGACTTCCCTTGGAGGACATGGAGTTCCATCAGTTCCACCCGACGGGCCTGGCCGGCCTGGGCATCTTGATCTCCGAGGCCGTGCGCGGCGAGGGCGGTCGGTTGCTCAACGGCGAAGGCGAACGATTCATGGAGCGCTACGCGCCCACGATCGTCGACCTCGCGCCGCGCGACATCGTGGCGCGCTCGATGGTTCTTGAGGTGCTCGAAGGCCGCGGCGCGGGACCGAACAAGGACTACGTCTACATCGACGTGCGCCACCTCGGCGAGGACGTGCTCGAGGCCAAGCTGCCCGACATCACCGAGTTCGCGCGCACCTACCTCGGTGTCGACCCGGTCAAGGAACTCGTGCCCGTCTACCCGACCTGCCACTACGTCATGGGCGGCATCCCGACCACCGTCAACGGGCAGGTGCTCTCGGACAACACCACCGTGGTGCCGGGTCTGTACGCCGCCGGCGAATGCGCGTGTGTGTCCGTGCACGGGGCCAACCGGCTGGGCACCAACTCGCTGTTGGACATCAACGTCTTCGGCCGCCGCGCGGGCATCGCCGCGGCGAATTACGCACTGGGACACGACTTCGTCGACCTGCCCGAGAAGCCCGCCGACATGGTGGTCGGCTGGGTCGGCGACATCCTGTCCGAGCACGGCAACGAGCGCGTCGCCGACATCCGCGGTGCGCTGCAGCAGTCGATGGACAACAACGCCGCGGTGTTCCGCACCGAGGAGACGCTCAAGCAGGCGCTCACCGACATCCACGCGCTCAAGGAGCGCTACGCCCGAATCACCGTGCAGGACAAGGGCAAGCGCTACAACAGCGATCTGCTCGAGGCCATCGAGCTGGGGTTCCTGCTGGAGCTCGCCGAAGTCACCGTGGTCGGCGCGCTCAACCGCAAGGAGTCCCGCGGCGGACACGCCCGCGAGGACTACCCCAACCGCGACGACACCAACTACATGCGTCACACCATGGCCTACAAGGACGGTAAGGACCTGCTGAGCGACATCCGGCTGGACTACAAGCCGGTGGTGCAGACGCGGTACGAGCCGATGGAACGGAAGTACTGACATGAGCGCGCCTGTTCTGGACAAGCAAGACACTCCGCCGGTGCCCGAGGGCGCGGTGATGGTGACGCTGAAGATCGCGCGGTTCAACCCGGAGTCGCCTGACGACGCGGGGTGGCAGAGTTTCCGGGTGCCGTGCCTGCCGAGCGACCGGCTGCTGAACCTGCTGCACTACGTCAAGTGGTACCTCGACGGCACGCTGACGTTCCGCCGGTCCTGCGCGCACGGGGTGTGCGGCTCGGACGCCATGCGCATCAACGGCGTGAATCGCCTGGCGTGCAAGGTGTTGATGCGCGACATGCTGCCGAAGAACTCGAACAAGCAGCTGACCATCACGATCGAGCCGATCCGCGGACTACCCGTGGAGAAGGACCTCGTCGTCGACATGGAACCGTTCTTCGACGCCTACCGGGCGATCAAGCCGTACCTGATCACCTCGGGCAACCAGCCCACCCGCGAACGCATCCAGAGCCAGACCGACCGCGCCCGCTACGACGACACGACCAAGTGCATCCTGTGCGCCTGCTGCACCACCAGCTGCCCGGTGTACTGGAGCGAGGGCTCGTACTTCGGCCCGGCGGCGATCGTCAACGCGCACCGCTTCATCTTCGACAGCCGTGACGAGGGTGCGGCCGAGCGGCTCGACATCCTCAACGACGTCGACGGGGTGTGGCGCTGCCGCACGACGTTCAACTGCACCGAGGCCTGCCCGCGCGGCATCGAGGTGACCAAGGCGATCCAAGAGGTCAAGCGGGCGTTGATGTTCGCGCGCTGACGGTGTCCGCGACCTGCTCGTCGTAGTACCGCAGGACCACGGCCACCGTCGCTGCCACCGGCACCGCCAGGAACGCACCGATCACCCCGAACAGCGACGCGCCCAGCGTCACCGCCAGCAGCACGATCACCGCGTGCAACTTCATCGACTTCGCCTGCAGCCACGGCTGCAGCACGTTGCCTTCGAGTTGCTGCACGGCGACGATGATGCCGAGCACGATCAGCGCGTTCACCGGCCCGTTGGCGACCAGCGCGATCAGCACCGCCAATCCGCCGGCGACGAACGCGCCGACGATCGGGACGAAGCCACCGATGAACGTCAGGATCGCCAGCGCGTAGGCCAGCGGGACGCCGAGGACGACCAGCCCGATGCCGATCAGCACCGCATCGACGAGGCTGACGATCGCCTGGGTCCTGATGAACCCGCCGAGGGTGGCCCACACGCGCTGCAGGATCTCGGCGAGGTGCGGGGCCGCGGGCCTGCCCGCGACGTGCCGCAGCCACGGCAGGAAGCGCGGCCCGTCCTTGAGGAAGAAGAACGCGACGACGATCGCGGTGAACAGGGTGACCAGCGCCGACGTCGCGGCACCGACGCCGGTGAACAATCCGGACGCGATCTTCGCGCTGCTGGAGTTGAGGGTGTCGTTGATCGCCTCGACACCTGAATTCAATTGTGCGTCACTGATGTTGAGCGGCGGGCCGCCCAGCCAGTCGCGCACCTGGACCACCCCGGCGGTGGCCTGTTCGGCCAGTTCACCGACCTGACTGACGATCGCCGGCGCGACCGCGGCGAAGATGCCGGCCACCACGGCGATGGCCAGCACCAGAATCAGCAGCGCCGCCGCGGCCGGCGGAAGCCCCTTGCCGCGCAACCAGCGCACCGGCGGCCACAGCACCGTGCACACGATCAGGGCCAACACCACCGGCAGCAGGATCACCCACGTCTTGCCGACCACCCACGACAGAATCCACACGGCCGCGGCGACCGCGACGAGACGAAGCGATGCGCTCGCCAACGATTGGAGATGCCGGTTGTAAATCTGGCCACGGTCCACCCGCCCTTTCTACCCATCGGGGCGGAATTCACCGCCATCGGCGAGCCAGGAAGTCGCGGATGAGTCCCGTCACCGCCTCCAGGTCGCTCTCGAGCAGGAAGTGGCCGCCGTCGCGCAGGTGGATCTCGGCGTCGACAGCGTCCTCGGCGAAGGCCCGGGCACCGTCCGGCCCGAAGAACGGGTCCTTGTCACCCCACACCGCCAGCACCGGCACCCCGCTGGTGCGCAGGTACTCGTGCAGCGCGGGATACAGGCGCGGGTTGCTCGCGTAGTCCTTGAACAGCGCCAGTTGGATCGCGTCGTTGCCGGGGCGCGAGAGCAGCGCGAAGTCGTGGTGCCAGGTGTCCGGGCTGACGACGCTCGGATCGGGCACGCCCGCCACGTACTGGTTCCGCGTCGCCTCGAACGACAGGAACTGACGCAGTGCGGCGGCCGTCTCCGGCGTCTGTTCGCGCTGGTAGTCCCAGACCGCCGTCCAGCCCTCGGGGACGAAGCCGGCGTCGTAGCCGTTGCCGTTCTGGGTGATGATCGCGGTGACGGCCTGGGGGTCGCGCAATGCCAGCCGCCAGCCCACCGGGGCGCCGTAGTCCTGCACGTACATCGCGTACGTGGTGACCTCGAGGTGGTCGAGCAGGCCGGCGGTCAGGTCGGCCAGCGCGTCGAAGGTGTAGTCGAACTCTTCGACCGGGGGCGCGTCGGAGTAGCCGAAGCCCAGGTAGTCCGGCGCGATCACGTGGTAGCGGTCGGCGAGTTCGCCGATCAGGTCGCGGAACATGAACGAGCTGGTCGGAAAACCGTGCAGGAGGACGATCACCGGGGAGCCGGGAGTGCCCGCCTCGCGGTAGAAGATCTTGTGATCGGAGACGGTGGCGTACCGGTGATGGACGACGCTCATGATGTAACTCCTTAAAATCGTTTTAACGGTTAGCCCCAGTGAACCCGGCCGGGTGTAACCTGTCAATGGCATTTAGGAGGTTAGCCATGGAACTGTCCGTTGCCGGGCCCGCCGACGAGACACTGCTGCTCGATCTGCTCAACACCACCCCGGTCGTCGACGGCGTGCCCACCGATCTCCTCGCAGACCCCGGATGGCTGCGCGAGCACCACATCGACGCGTCCGACCTCGACCGGCTCTCAGCCGCCCGCGACGCACTGCAGGCGGTCGTGCGCGGAGAACAGCCTCCATCGGCGTTGAGGCCGTTCCTCGACGGCGTGGTCCTGACGCCGACCACCACCGAAGACGGCGTCGACTGGCGGTTCCCGGCCCTCGACGCGACCGCCCGGGCCGTCCTCGCATGGGACACCCTGCGGATCAGCAGTCCGGGACGCCTGCGGCCCTGCGCCAACGACGAGTGCCACCTCTTCCTGCTGGATCGCAGCAAGCCCAACACCGCGCGGTGGTGCTCGATGGCGATCTGCGGCAACCGGATGAAAGCCCGCAGGCACTATCGGCGCACCCACTCCGACTGAGTCGGGCATGCTGCTCAGGTGCTGACGCTGAGCCAGGTCGTCGGGACCGCCCTCCGCGGTCCCGACGGGACACCGATGGGCCGCGTAGCCGACCTGACGGTCAGCCTCGCCGACCCGAACCCGCTGCCGATGATCGACCGCGTGCTGATCCGGCGGCCGCATGCCCACGACCTGTTGCTTCCGTGGTCAGCGGTGTCGGCCGCCCAGGGCTCGCTGTCCCTCACCGGCGAGGCCGCGGGGTTCGCGATCGACTCCCTCGCCGCCGCGCTCGACGACGACGAAATCCTGTTGGGGCGCGACGTTCTCGACACCCAGGTGGTGGACATCGGCGAGCAGCGGCTGGCCCGGGTCGCCGACGTCGTCCTCGCCCGCACCCCAGACGGACACATGGAGGTCGTCGGGGTGGAGGTCGGATTCGGCGCCGTGCTGCGCCGGCTCGGCCTGCGCGCGCTGGCCGCACGCGCCGGACGGGATGCCGTCGCGTGGAGTGATCTACATCTGACATCCGATCGCGGCCACGCCGTGCAACTCGCCACCCCGCGCTCGGCGGTGCATCACCTCGACGCGCGCGCCCTCGCCACACTGGTGGCCCGGCTGGACACCGGCGCGGCGACCGATGTGCTCGCCACCCAGGAGCCACACGCGGCCGCCGAGATCGTCCGCGCCGGACCTGATGCGGTCGGCGAGCGTGTGTTGCGAGCACTGCCCGACACCGCCGCCGCCCAGATCGTCGCAGCTATGCCCGCCGAGCACGCCCTGACCTGGCGCCGCCGTCTTGCCCGCCCCCGCACCCGGCGGTTCCTGCGCTCGCACGTCTGGCCGCGTCGCACATGACGCGCCGCAAGGGGTTCGCCCTCGGTGGGCTGCTCGCAGTCGTCGGCCCCGGCCTTCTCGCGGGACTCTCCGACGACGATCCCGCCGGCATCACCACCTATTCGGTGCTGGGCGCCGAGCACGGCTATCAACTGCTGTGGGTGCTGCTGCTGTCGACCGTCGCGCTGGTGATGTTCCACGGCCTGGCCGCACGGATGGGCGTGGTCACCGGCCAGGGCCTGATCGGCCTGGTCCGCCAGCGCTACGGCGTCCGTGTGGGCGGCACCGTGCTGGTCGCGCTGGTGATCGCGAACATCGGCACGACCTGTGCCGAATTCGCCGGCATCGCCGCGGGATTCGAATTGTTCGGCATCAGCCGCTACATCAGCGTGCCCGCCGCCGCGGTGATCGTGTCGATGCTGGTGCTACGCGGCAGCTTTCACCGTGTGGAGCACGTGTTGCTGGCGTTGTCGACGGTGTTCCTCGCCTACATCGCGTCCGGTGTGCTGGCGCGACCCGACTGGGGTGCGGCAGCCAAAGGGCTCGTGGTGCCGAGCATGCCGACCGACGGCGCGACGATCGCGATCGTCACGGCGACCGTCGGCACCACCCTGGCGCCCTGGGGACTGTCGTTCATCCAGTCCTACGCGGTCGACAAGAAGCTGCGCACCGAAGACCTGGTGTTCGAGCGCATCGACGTGGTGACCGGGGCGGTACTGACCGGCGTCATCGGCTTCTTCGTCGTGGTGGCCTGCGCCGCGACACTGCACCGCGACGGCCGGTCGATCAGCGACGCCGCCGACGCCGCCGTCGCGCTGCAGCCGCTGGCAGGCGACACCGCCGCCACACTGTTCGCCGTCGGCCTGATCTGCGCGGCGCTGCTCGCCGCCTCGGTGCTCCCGCTGTCGACGGCGTACTCGGTGTGCGAATACGCCGGAGTCGAAGCGGCCCTCGACGATCCATTCACCGACGCGCGGACGTTCTACATATCCTTCGGGCTGGTGACCGCACTGGGTGCAGCGGTGGTGCTCATCCCCGGCGCGCCGCTGGTGACCATCCTGGTCGGCACGCAGGTGCTCAACGCGGTGCTGCTGATACCGCTGCTGATCGCGATGATCGGCACGGGCCGGGACCGGGATCTGATGGGCGAGTTCGCGATCGGCCGGTCGGCCACCATCGCCTACGGCGCGACGACCGCGGTGGTGCTGATGTGCGTGGCCGTGCTGGCGGTGGTGTCGGTCACCGGGTGAGCGTGCGCGCACGCTCATGTGGCGCGAGCGCACGCGGAATGCCAGCTCTGCCGGCGCGTCGACGTACAAACACTCCCCCGCAAGCGGGCGGTGCCCCCAGCGCTCGCGGGATGAGGTGACACCCATCCGACGCGGGGGTGGCGTCGAATGCGGAGTATGGCGTCTTCGAACACCGTTGAACTGGTCGTCCTGGTCGACGACGACGGCCACCGCCTCGGCTCCGCACCCAAGGCGCAGGTCCACCACGAGTCGACACCGCTGCACCTGGCGTTCTCCTGCTACCTCTTCGACCACTCCGGCAACGTCCTGCTGACCCGGCGGGCCCTGCACAAGCGGACCTTCGCCGGCATCTGGACCAACTCCTGCTGCGGCCACCCCGCCCCCGACGAGTCGATGACCGACGCGGTACACCGCCGCGTCGGCGAGGAACTGGGCGTCGGCATCGTCGAGCTGACCTGCGTGCTGCCCGATTTCCGCTATTACGCGGTGGCGTCCGACGGCGTCGCCGAGAACGAGCTGTGCCCGGTCTACTGCGGACGCATCGACGGGCCCGTGCGCGCCGATCCGGAGGAAGTCATGGACTACCAGTGGGTGCCGTGGGAGCAGGCCTGCACCGCTGCCCGCCTGGGCTGGGCGATCAGCCCGTGGGCCGCCGAGCAGATCCCGCTGCTGGACCACGCGGGCGTCCCGCAGGGCCGCTAACCCCGGGTCTGGAACAGACGCTCCGCGTAGGCCAGATCGTCGCGCCACAGTCTGGCTGCCGCGCGGCGCATCAGGGGCCGCAGCAGCGGTCCAGCCACCAGCCCCTTGCCGAAGTGCGGGCGATCGGAATGCGCGATCACAGCCTCCACCACCGCGGTCCTCGGCCGCCCGTCCGGGCCCGGACCGAGCGGCGTCGCGTGGGTCTCCACCACGCTGCCCTGCCCCTCGCCCTCGATGATGCGCATCGTGACCGTTCGCGGGCCGGGGGTGGTGAACTCCGCGATCACCGGGACACCCAGGCGGCCGATACGGAACGTGACGTCGACGACGAAGCGATCCAGCGCCTCGGGCAGATCGTCCTCGGCCGGCGGCGCACTGAGGACCTTGAGCTGCGTGAACGAATACGGGTGAAACCACGCCCCGTGCCAGGGATCGAGCCGATTGGCCACGACGTCGGCCGGTTCGCAGACCCCCTCGAGCCGGGTGACCGCCGCCAGCGCCGGGTCGCCGGGACGTGGCATCGGCGGAGGCGTATCGGACAGGGGCGACGTCGCCGGGTCGAGCGCGTCGTCGAAGCGCACCCAGCACAACACCCCGTCGTCGTGCGAGGCGTACGGCTTCCACGCGCCGTGCCTGCGCTCGCCGAGGCGCAGACCATGCCACGGGCACACCAGGGTGCCGCACTCCACCGGCGCCGTGGCCAGATCGGCACCCAGATGCGGGCAGGCCCGCGGCGCGACGAGCAAGCCGCCGTCCGCCCCGCGCCACGCCACGATCTCCCGGCCGGCGACCGTCGTCCCCAGCGCCGAGGTGGTGAGCGTCGAACTCTCCGCGAAGGCGAACCAGTTGCCTCCGGGTCTGCGCTGGGCGCGGCGCAGAGCCGACGCGATCAGCGTGGGGCTGGCGTCGGCGTATGTCGGCGTCTGGGCCGCCCAATCCAGCGCCGGAAGAACCTCGAACGGCCACGCCGCGGCGACGCGGCCGCGCCAGCCCTTGTCTTCGCTCATCGGGGAGCCCCCGCAGTCGCCAGCCGGCGCAGCACACCGGAGCGCCCCTGATTGGGCACCGTGTGCAGCTCATGCCCGGCCACTCCGAACCTGTGCAGCAGCTCGTTGGCGGCCGTCCAGCCCGTCGTCGCCGCCCGCTCCATCAGTGCCACCGGAAGATCGATGCGAATACCGTCCCCCGCCAGCATGATTCGGGGATCGGGTGTGCGCACCGAAGGCCGCTCGGCATAATCGCCCGGGGCGAAACGTGGGCAGTCGCCGCGGAGCAGCACCCGCTCGTCGACAATCGAAGCAGTCACCGTCTCAGGGTAGAGCTCGTGCATGCGCGCGATCAGGGCGTCCCGCACCGTGTTCATCGATTCGGTGTCCGTCGGTTCGCTGACCGAGTAGGCGTGCAGTTCCACCACCGATCCCCCGGTGTGCGTCGCCCAGCGCGCCGCCTCCCGCTCGTACCGTTCGACGACGCTGATGTTGTCCAGCGGCTCGCGCCCACCCGTCCCGACGAACGCGGCACGGTCGGGACGCACCGGGCGGTCCAGCCACAACCGCAGCACCACGAACGGCGGCGCCGTGCCCATCGCGGCGACCCGCTCCCGCCACGGTGCATCGCCGAGCTCGGGTGACGCCGCGACGATGCGCTGCAGCCCGGTGACGTCGGTGGCGAGGACCACGCCGTCAGCGTCGAGAATGTCACCGCCGGCGGTGCGGACCGTCACAGTGTCCCCGACGGTCACCGCGTCGACGCTCACCCCGGTGCGGAACACCACGCCGCGCCCGCTGAGGTAGTCGCGCAGCGGATTCCACAGCGCCACATCAAAATTCGCGTTCGCGACGTCGAAGATCAGGCCTTCACTGGAACCCAGGAAATAGATGTGGAACATCGTGACCAGTTCACCGGCCGACAGCGCCTCGGGACGCGCGAAGAAGCTGCGCGCGAACACCTCGAACGCGAGGTGGCGCGCCGCATCGGGAAAGTTGATGTCGCGCAGGAAAGTCTGCGCATCCCGGTGGTCGAGGAGTCGATAGGTGTCCGGGACGGACACCGCAGCCAGGGGCGCGGCGGCCTTGGCGTCGATGCGCACGAGGTCGCGCAGTCGAAAGGTGGGGCTGCGCAACGCGAATGCCAATGCGTTCAGCGGTGGGGTCTGCGGCAGGCCGCGGAACGTGTCCCGCCGGCCGGCGCCGTCGATCAGCGGATAGTCGGCCACCGGCGTCAACGCGGACAGGGCGGGATCGCCACGCTTCAGCAGTGCGCGCAGGTTGTAGTACTGCCGGAAGAAGGCGTGGAAGCCGCGGTTCATCCCGGTCTGCGAACCGTCGGCCAGCGTCTCGGTCCAGCCGCCCACCCGGCCCCCGAGATAGCTCTCACGCTCCACGACGTCGACAGCGACCCCACGTTCGGCCAGGCCGGTGGCGGCGGCCAGGCCGGCGATCCCGCCGCCCACCACGACCACGCGGGGTGTGTCACCGTCGCCGGTGATCGCGGGACGCCCGGGGCGGGCGGGCCAGGTCTGACGGCGGCGGTCAGTCACGAGCCACCGATCACACGCTGCCGTGCCGGGCGCGCGCCACCCACGACTTACCCAGCCCCGCCAGTGCGACGACCGCTCGCCGCGGCTTGCCCACGGTGGCGCGCCGCCCGAAGATGTCGAAGTCCGACGCCTCGATGCGGCCGAGGATCTCCGAGTACAGCGTCGACGCAGCGGCCACGCACGGCCGCGAGGCGTGGGCGAGCTTGCCGATACCGGGTTGGGCCTCGTCATAGGTCCTACGGGTGATGGCGTGCTGTTCGGCCAGCGCGGCACGCAGTCGCGGTTCGGTGCGCCGGTTGGCCTGGCACCACCGCAGCAGATCCCGATCCACACCGTGGGCGGCGAGCTCGTCGGCGGGCAGGTACACCCGGCCCCGGTGCAGATCCTCGTCGACGTCGCGCAGGAAGTTGGTCAGCTGGAACGCCTTTCCCAACGCGGCGGCATAGGGGGCGGCCTCGTCTCGCGGGACGACGGTGCCGAGGATCGGCAGCATCTGCAACCCGATGACCTCGGCCGAGCCGTACATGTACTTCTCCAGGGCGGCCCGGTCCGGATAGTCGGTCACCGTCAGATCCATCCGCATCGACGCGAGGAAGTCGTCGAACAGATCCCAGCCGATGTCGTACTTGCGCGCGGTGTGCACCACCGCGGCCAGCACCGGGTCGTCCCCGCACGGCTGGTTCTCGACCAGCGCGTTGAACAGTCGCGTCGACAGCTGCTGCAGCTGCTCGGCACGTTCGTCGACGGTGCGCGGATCGTCGAGATCGTCGAGGATGTCGTCGGCGAAGCGCGCGAACCCGTACAGCGCATGCACGGCGGGGCGCTGGCGCGGCGCCAGCAGCCGGGTGGCCAGGAAGAACGTCTTGCCGTAGCGGGCGTTCAGGCTGCGGCACTGCCGATAGGCGTCGCGCAGCGACGGGTCCCGGACACCCGCCGCGTCGAGCTCGGTGTGGATCATGGGCGGTTGACCTCCGAGGTGGGCTGGCTGGCGTGCACGCCGGTGATGCGATCGGCGGCAAGCCGCCCGGACAGGATCGCGGTCGGCACGCCGACCCCGGGGACGGTGGAAGACCCTGCGAGCACCACGTTGTCGACGCCGCGGACCGTGTTCGCCGGCCGGAACGGCCCGGTCTGAGAGAACGTGTGCGCCAACGCGAACGGGCTGCCGGCCGCCATGCCCTGCCGGCCCCAGTCCGCCGGGGTCACGACGTGGAGCACCTCGGCGTCATCGGCGACACCCGGCGCGCGCTTGCGAACGGCATCGATCATGTCGTCCACGTAACCCGGCCCGACGGTGTCCCAATCCACCACGCCCACATCGGTGTTCGGGGCGGGAGCGAGCACGTAGAGCAGGTCGCGACCGGCCGGGGCCAGTGACGGATCACCCGCGGTCGGCCGGGTCACCAACAGCGACGGATCACGCATGGTGCGGCCGTCGTCGATGATGTCGCGGAACGTCTGATGCCACGCGTCGCCGAACAGGATCGTGTGATGCCCGGCGGCCTCACCGACGGCCTCGCAGCCGACATGCGCGACGACCGCCGACGGTGCGGCGCGCAACTTCACCGGCCTGCGCGGGGTGCGCCGCACCAAGCGGTAGGTGTCGGGCAGCTCGGTGGTGAGCACCACCGCGTCGGCCGGCACCCGGACACCCTCGGCGGTCCGCACCGCGGTCACCCGGGACCCGCTGAACTCGAGCTCGGAAACCGTTGCGTTGTAGACGAATTCGACGCCCGCATCAGAGGCCGCGGCGGCCATCGCGTCGGGCAGGGCCCGCACCCCACCCTGCGGGAAGTACACCCCGGCCACCGTGTCCATGTACGCGATCACCGCATACGCGGCCAGCGCGCTCTGCGGTGGCACCCCCGCGTAGAGGGCCTGGAAGGTGAAGACCCGCAGCAGCCGCTCGTCGGTGATGTGGCGACGCACCATCCGTTCCCAGCCGCGGAACCCGCCGAGAGCGGCGAGCCGGGCGAGCTGCGGGGTCACCAGCGACAGCGGCGAATCGAAGTTCGCGCCGATGAAGCCGTCGAACTCGGTGCGGTAGAGCCTGGTCAGCCAGTCCCGCAGGCGGAGATAGCCGTCGGCCTGCTCGCGGCCGGCGAAGCGCTCCACCTCGGCGGCCATCGCGGCGGCGTCGGTGTGGACATGCACCGCACTGCCGTCGGCGAAGCGCGCCTCGTAGGCCGGATCGACCCGTTCCATCGGCAGCCGCGCCGCCAACGAGTCACCGACCGCGGCGAACGCGTCGTCGATGATGTCGGGCATGGTGAGCACCGTGGGCCCGGTGTCGATCTTGTAGCCGCGGACGTCTTCGCGTCCGACGCGCCCGCCCGGGTGGGCGCCGCGCTCGACGACGGTGACAGCCCGGCCGCGGCCGGCCAGCTGCAGTGCCGCCGAGAGCCCCGACAGTCCGGCTCCGACGATGACGACGCGGTCGGTGCGTCCGGTGACGGTGCGCATCACGCCGCCCGCTGGGTGCAGGCGACGGCCATGTCGGCCAACGCGGCTCGAGCGAAATCGGGCAGCTCGACGGCATCCAGATGGTCGAGCGCCACGCTGTGCCGGTCGGCGATGAGCCTCTCGATCCACTCCACCGCGCCGCTCGCGACGATCAGGGTGCGCCAGTGCTCGGCGGCCTCGCGGTCGATGTGCGGGCGATTCATCAGGTCGAACAGCTGCTCGCGCAGCGGCTTGTCGGCCAGCTGGTATGCGGCGATGATCACGCTGGTGGCCTTGCGCTCCTCCATGTCGGTGCCGGCCGACTTGCCGGTCAGCGACGGGGTGCCGAACACGCCAAGGAGATCGTCGCGCAACTGGAACGCCTCGCCGATCGCGGCGCCGTAGGCCGACAGCGCGTCGATCACGTCGTCGCCGCAACCGGCCATCACCGCCCCGATCTCCAGCGGCCTGCGCACGGTGTAGTTGCCTGACTTTCGACGCAGCACGTCGAGAACCTCCTCGAGGGTGGGCAGAGCGTGTGAACTGTTGACCAGATCGGCGAACTGGCCGATCGCCAGCTCGGTCCGCATGTCGTCGTAGTGGGGCCACACCCGGGCCAGCGCGGGCTGCCCGACGCCGCTACGGCGCAGCATCTGCTCCGCCCACACCAGGCACAGATCGCCGAGCAGGATCGCCGCGGACTCACCGAACCGATCGGGCGAGCCGGCCAGTCCGCGCTCCCGGTGCCACCGGCCGAACGAGATGTGCGCGGCCGGCCGGGCGCGGCGCAGCGGTGAGGAGTCCATGACGTCGTCCTGGATCAGCGCGAATGCGTGCAACAGCTCCAAGCTCGCCGAGGCGCGCACCGCGGCGGCGTGCTCCGCGGAGTCCGCGTCGCCATCCTCGCCGGCCCCGCACAGCCATCCGAGATACATGAACGTCGACCGCACGTACTTTCCCCCGTCGAGGAAATCGGCGAGCAGGCCGCCGGCGATGTCCACATTCGTCGCGGCCAACCGGCCGGCACACTCGGACCGCACGAACTCGGCGAGATGGCTGCGCACCGACTCGCGCAGTCCGTCGCGCCATGCGCCCAGCGGATCCGCGGGCGCCCGCGCGCCCGACATCACCAGACGAGGCACCGCCCGTTCGCCATCCCTCAAGCTGACCCCTCCTGGTGGTGCGTCCTGCTCGACCCGCGTCACCACCGATTCGTAGCGCCACCGGCCTCGGATTGGTCAGCGTCGCGACGAACGAAGCGTGGCGCTCGCCACACCGCAGGGTCTCAGTCCACCAGTACCCACAGAGAAGCCAAGCACGTATCGGCGGCAAGGTCACGTCGAATTCCACCGGGAGATGACGACGGCGGCAGGCGGCCACCGAGCCCCGCAGAAAAACTTCAACGAATTCCGAAGCTGTGAAGTTGCTGAATCGACGGAATCAGTCGATAGTGATCCCGTTCACAACGGATTCCAGCAGAGGGGCCCCGATGACCAGCGTGGAAAGCAAAGGACTCAAAGGCGGGGCGCTCGGCCTCGTCTCCAGCATCGTGGTGGGAATGGCCTCCACGGCTCCCGCCTACAGCCTGGCCGCCACGCTCGGCCTCATCATCGCCAGCGGCGGAGCCATCCTGTCGGGCGTCAAAGCGCCCGCCATCGTGCTGATCTCCTTCATCCCGATGTACCTGATCGCAGTGGCCTACCAGGAGCTGAACAAGGCCGAACCCGACTGCGGAACCACCTTCACCTGGGCCTCCCGCGCCTTCGGACCGGTCATCGGGTGGCTCGGCGGATGGGGCATCATCGCCGCCGACGTCATCGTGATGGCCAACCTCGCCCAGATCGCGGGGGCCTACTCGTTCACCTTCGCCGGGGATCTGGGCTGGAGCGCCGCCGCCACACTGTCGGACAGCACGTTCTGGTCCACCGTGGCCGGCGTCATCTGGATCGCCGTGATGACCTACATCTGCTACCGCGGCATCGAGGTGTCGGCACGGTTGCAGTACGCGCTGCTGGCCATCGAGGTCGTCGTGCTGATCGGCCTGTCCATCGTGGCGCTGGTCAAGGTGTACACCCGCACCGCGGAGAGCTACTCGCTGATGCCGTCGCTGTCCTGGTTCTGGCCCGGCGGACTGGACTTCAGCACCGTCATCGCACCGGCGGTCCTGACGACCATCTTCATCTACTGGGGCTGGGACACCGCGGTGGCGTGCAACGAGGAGTCCGACGACCCCGGACGCACCCCCGGCCGGGCCGCGGTCATCTCCACCTTCCTGCTGCTGGCCACCTACGCGCTGGTGAGCGTCGCGGCCGTCGCCTTCGCCGGCGTCGGCACCGACGGCGTCGGGCTGGGCAATCCGGACAACTCCGCCGACGTGTTCGCCGCCATCGGGCCGGACCTGTTCGGCGACAGCGTGCTCGGCCACCTCGGCATGCTGCTGCTGTCCGCCTCGATCCTGACGTCGGCCTCGGCGTCGACGCAGACGACGATCCTGCCCACCGCGCGGACCACGCTGTCGATGGGCGTCTACCGCGCCCTGCCCGAATCGTTCGCCAAGATCCATCGGCGCTACCTGACCCCCACCACGTCGACCGTCGCGATGGGCGTCGTCTCCGCCGTGTTCTACGTCCTGTTCACCGTCATCAGCACCAACCTGCTGACCGCGCTGATCGGCTCGGTGGGCCTGATGATCGCGTTCTACTACGGGCTGACCGGCTTCGCGTGCGTGTGGTTCTACCGAAAAACGTTGACCCGCAACACCCGTGACCTGGTCATGCGCGGCGTGGTGCCGCTGCTGGGCGGAATCGTGCTCACCGTCGTCTTCGTCTACGGCCTGCTGCAGTACGCCAAGCCCGACTGGCTCACCGACGACGACGGCAACAACGTGACGATCTTCGGCGTCGGCGCGGTCGCCGTGGTCGGCATCGGCGCGCTGGTCCTCGGGCTGGTGCTGATGGTCATCTGGCGGATCGCCTCACCGGACTTCTTCGCCGGCCGCACGCTCCCCCGGCGCAGCCACGACCTGGTCCTGGAGACCGTGCCCGACCAGGAAGCAGCGGTGGCGCACTTCGGCCTGCCCGACGCCGGGGAGATGCCCACCGTCATCGCGCCTGATCTGTCGAACCTGCCGCCCGGCGAGCGGGCGATCGACCCGCGTACCGGCGAGGAGTTCACCCGGGGCTGATCAGTCCCACAGGTTTCTCGCACTGTCCTGCCAGCTCACTGACAGGACCGTATATTTCCGCGCATGGCGATCACGGAAGAACCGTCGACACCCGCGGTCGGCGGGAAGGGTCTGCAGGCAGGCGCCCTGGGGCTGGTGGGCAATGTCGTGATCGGGCTGGCCGCCGTCGCGCCGGCCTACAGCCTGGCCGCCACGCTCGGCTACGTGGTGCTCGAAGTCGGTGAGAAGGCGCCGTCGATGTTCGTGCTGGCGTTCCTGCCGATGCTGCTGGTCGCCTTCGCCTACAAGGAGCTGTCCCAGGACACCCCGGACTGCGGAACCACGTTCACCTGGGGCACCAAGGCGTTCGGACCGTGGATCGGCTGGATCGGCGGGTGGGGCCTCGCGGTGTCGGCGATCATCGTGCTGGCCAACGTCGCCGAGATCGCCGCGATCTACCTGTACAACTTCCTCGGCCTCGATTCACTGGCCGACAATCCCGTCGCCACGGTGTCGCTGGGCTGCTTCTTCATCATCTCGATGACGTTGATCTCGGCCCGCGGCATCGTCGTCAGCGAACGCGTGCAGAACATCCTGATCACCATCCAGTTCGGTGTGCTGATCGTGGTCAGCATCATCGCGCTGGTCAGGGTGTTCTCGGGAAATGCCGGCGCACAGGCGATCACACCGCAGTGGTCCTGGCTCTGGCCGAGTGGGCTGGACATGTCGTCGATCGCGGCCGCGGTGATCCTGTGCATCTTCATCTACTGGGGGTGGGACGCCTGCCTGGCGGTCGGCGAGGAGACCAAGGACCCGGGTAAGACGCCGGGCATCGCCGCGGTGATCACCACGCTGATCCTGGTGTGCACCTATGTGCTGGTGGCCTACGCACTGCAATCCTTCGCGGGTTTCGGTGACGTCGGGATCGGGCTGAACAACCCTGACAACACCGACGACGTGCTCACCGTCCTCGGCGAACCCGTGGCCGGCGCCGTCGCCGCGTCGGCACTGCTGCTCACCGTGTCGGTGTCGGCGCTGTCCTCGACGCAGACCACGATCCTGCCGACCGCCCGCGGCACCCTGTCGATGGCGGTGTACGAGGCGATTCCGAAGCGATTCGCCAACGTGCACCCGCGCTACATGACACCGGCGTTCGGGACCATCGTGATGGGTCTGTCCGCGCTGTTCTTCTACCTGCTCCTGAAGGTGTTGTCCGAGAACGCGCTTGCCGACTCGGTGGCGTCGCTGGGGCTGGCGGTGGCCTTCTACTACGGGATCACCGCATTCGCCTGTGTGTGGTACTTCCGCCGCACGCTCTTCACATCAGCGCGAAACCTGTTCTTCCGCGGGATCTTTCCCCTCGTGGGTGGGCTCGCGATGGCCGCCGCGTTCATCGTCAGCGCCAAGGACATGATCGCCCCCGACTACGGCTACACCGCCTTCGGCCCCATCGGCGGGGTGTTCGTGCTCGGCATCGGCATGCTGGTGCTCGGTGTGCCACTGATGCTGGCCTGCTTCGCCTTCGGCACCAAACGCTTCTTCCGCGGGGAAACTCTCAACGCCCGCACCGAAGTCCAGGTCCCCGACGTCTACTAAGGAATCGCCATGCACCTGACCGTGGGCTACCTCGCCACGCCGACCGGCGACGACGGCGTCGCGCTGGCCGCCGCTCTCGCCACGACGTTCGGCGCGACCGTCGACGTCGTCCTCGTCGTACGCGAAGAACTCCCCGACGGCCACCCCGGCCGAGCCGAATACCAGCGTCTGCTGCTCGAACGCGGCGAAGAGTGGGTGGCGCGGGCGGTCGCGGCACTGGCCCGCGACGGCATCACAGCGGGCTCGTCGGTGATCGTCGGCGAGTCGTTCGCGCAGACGCTCGTTGACGTCGCTCTGGAGAAATCGTCGGACCTCATCGTGGTGGGTGGGGCGCGCGACGGCTTCTTCGGGCGGCACACGATCGGCCCGGTCACGGGCGCGCTACTGCACTCCTCGCCGCTGCCGGTGGCGCTGGCGCCGCGCGGTTACGCCGAAGACCCCGACGACAACTTCGCCGCGATCACCGCGGCCGTGCCCACCCGGCCGGGTGACGACAACCCGCTGCCGTTCGCGATCACACTCGCCAGCGCCGCGAGCCTGCGCATCCGCATGCTGTCACTGGTATCGGCGGAGAACCTCGCCGAGGCAGGCAGCGCACGTGAGGTCCGGCAGCTCCAGGTCGCGGCGGCCGAGGAGAACCAGGCCGTCGCCGCGCGGGCGCTGCCCGACGCACCGGACATCGAATCGCTGGTGGCCGACGGCATGACGCTGGAGTCGGCGCTCAAGAAGCTCAAGTGGGACGACGGCGACCTACTCGTGGTCGGCTCGTCCCGGTTCGCCGCGCCGCGCCGCATCTTCCTGGGCTCGACGGCGTCGCGGATTCTCGCCGGGGTCGACGTGCCGGTGATCGTGGTGCCGCGCGACGACGAGTGAGAGCCCTTTTTTCGCGAAAGTGCATTCACGGTTGCGATCCGGGCGAGATCACAACAGTGAGAGCACTCTCGTGACAGCTCAGCGCTTGGTGAAAATCGTTCGGTGCCAGTCCTTGTCGACGACGCCGGTGATGTCGCTCATCACGTGCTTGATCGACAGGTACTCCTCGAGCGAGTACTGGCTCATGTCCTTACCGAAGCCCGACGCGCCGAACCCGCCGTGCGGCATCTCCGAGATGATCGGGATGTGGTCGTTGATCCACACGCAGCCGGCGTGGATCTCCCGCGACGCGCGCTGCGCGCGGTACACGTCGCGCGTCCACGCGGAGGCCGCCAGGCCGTACGCGGTGTCGTTGGCCTGCCGGATCGCGTCGTCGTCGTCGGTGAACGAGCGCACGGTGAGCACCGGGCCGAAGATCTCGTCGCGGTAGACCTCCGAGCGCTCCGACACGTCGGCGATCAGCGTGGGCCGATAGAACGAGCCCGGGCCGTCCGGGGCCACGCCACCGGTCACGATGCGTCCGCCCTCGCCCGGCGCGCGCGACACCATGTCGGCCACCTTGGCCCGGTGTGCCAGCGTGATCAACGGCCCGAGGTCGGTGTCCGGGTCCTGCGGATCGCCGACGACGATCTTGCTCATCACCTCGGCGACGCCGGCGACGAAGTCGTCGTAGAGCTCGCGGGCGACGATCGCGCGCGTCGCCGCGGTGCAGTCCTGTCCGGTGTTGATCAGCGAGCCGGCGACCGCGCCCTGGATCGCCGCGTCGAGATCCGCGTCGTCGAACACGACGAACGGCGCCTTGCCGCCGAGTTCCAGCTGGGTGCGGTGGCCATGGACCGCGGCCGCCGCCATCACCTTGCGCCCCACGGCCGTCGACCCGGTGAACGTCACCATGTCCACCCCGGCGTGGCCGGCCAGCGCGGTGCCCACGTCACCGCCCGCGCCGGTCACCACGTTGAGCACCCCGGGCGGCAGTCCCGCTTCACTGGCCAACCGGGCCAGGGTCAGCGTGGTCAGCGGGGTGATCTCCGCCGGCTTGATCACCACCGAGCATCCGGCGGCCAACGCCGGCAACACCTTCCACACCGCCATCTGCAGCGGGTAGTTCCACGGCGTGATCGTCGCGACCACGCCGACCGCCTCCCTGCGGATCGACGAGGTGTGGTCACCGGAGTACTCCCCGGACGCCTTGCCCTCGAGATGCCGCGCGGCGCCGGCGAAGAAGTCGATGTTGTCGACGCTGCCCGGCACATCGAACTCGCGGGCCAGGCGCACCGGCTTGCCGGTCTGGCTGACCTCCTCGGCGACCAACGTCTCGGCCGCCGCGTCGGCGAGCTTGGCCAGCGTGGCCAGCACCGCCGACCGTTCGGCCGGGGTGGCCCCGGCCCAGCCCGACAGTGCCGCGCGGGCCGACGAGACCGCCCGGTCGACGTCACCGGGGGCGGCCAGCGCCATCTGGGCGACCGGCGCACCGGTCGCGGGGTCGATCACCGTGTGTGAGGCGCCACCGGTGCGTACCGGTTCACCGTCGATCCAGCTGCTGGCGACATCCGTCTCCGAAACCACAGTCATGGCCCAAAACTACCGTGCCTGCACCGGAGAAATCTACGCATTACGGCACCGTCAGCGACTCACAGCAAGTGATTTCATGGTTATGGTTGCTTGAAACGACGGATTCCGTGCACAATCACAGGCATGGTCAACCCGGGCGTTCCGCACGCCGTCGGCCCCGTCTCCTTCCGAGTGAACCAATCCCGACCCGGTGCCGCCTTCCAGCTCGACGAGCTGTCCAAGGCCATCATCGAGAAGCTCCAGCAGGACGGCCGACGGTCCTATGCGGGCATCGGAAAGGCCGTCGGCCTGTCCGAGGCCGCGGTGCGCCAGCGCGTCCAACGCATGGTCGACGCCGGGGTCATGCAGATCGTCGCGGTCACCGATCCGATGCAACTCGGATTCGCCCGCCAGGCGATGATCGGCGTGCGCTGCACCGGGGACACCACCAAGATCGCCGAGAAGCTGGCCGCCCTGGAATCCGTCGACTACGTCGTGCTGACCGCCGGCTCCTTCGACGCCATCGTCGAGGTGGTCTGCGAAGACGACGACCACCTACTGCAACTTCTCAACACCCAGATCCGCGCGCTGCCGGGAGTGATATCCACAGAAACCCTTGTCTACCTGAAACTCGTTAAACAGCAATACAATTGGGGCACTAGATGACAATCATCTCCGAAACAGCACAGACCACCGACTCCGATCTGGGCGCCCGGGCCAACCGGCACCTGTGGGGCCACTTCGCCCGCCACGGCGGGGACATCACGCCGACGGTGATCACCCGCGGCGAAGGCGTCCACATCTGGGACAGCGAAGGCAACAAGTACATCGACGGACTCTCGGGCCTGTTCGTCGTCCAGGTCGGCCACGGCCGCGCCGAACTCGCCGAAGCCGCCGCCAAGCAAGCCGAATCGCTGGCGTTCTTCCCCCTGTGGTCGTTCGCGACGCCGCCGGCGGTCGAGCTGGCCGAGCGGATCGCCGCCTACGCGCCCGGCGACCTGAACCGGGTGTTCTTCACCACCGGCGGCGGCGAGGCCGTCGAGAGCGCCTGGAAGCTGGCCAAGCAGTTCTTCAAGCTGACCGGCAAACCCGGTAAGTACAAGGTGATCTCGCGGTCCATCGCCTACCACGGCACCCCTCAGGGCGCCTTGGCGATCACCGGGATCCCGACGTTCAAGGCGCCGTTCGATCCGCCGACACCGGGCGGCTTCCGCGTCCCCAACACCAACTTCTACCGGGCGCCCGAGCAATTCAGCTCCGACCCCAAGGCGTTCGGCCGCTACTGCGCCGACCGGATCGCCGAGGCCATCGAGTTCGAGGGCCCCGACACCGTCGCCGCAGTGTTCCTGGAGCCGGTGCAGAACGCCGGCGGCTGCTTCCCGCCGCCGCCCGGATACTTCGAGCGGGTCCGCGAGATCTGCGACGAGTACGACGTGCTGCTGGTCTCCGACGAGGTGATCTGCGCGTACGGCCGCATCGGATCGATGTTCGCCTGCAACGATTTCGGCTACGTCCCGGACATCATCACCTCCGCCAAAGGACTGACCTCGGGCTACTCCCCGCTCGGCGCGATGATCGCCAGCGACCGACTGTTCGAACCGTTCAACGACGGCTCCACGGTGTTCGGGCACGGATACACCTTCGGTGGGCATCCGGTGTCGGCGGCAGTCGCGTTGGCCAACCTCGACATCTTCGAGCGCGAGGGCATCAACGACCACGTCAAGGAGAACGCTCCGGCATTCCGGGCCACGTTGGAGAAGCTGCACGACCTGCCCATCGTCGGCGACGTCCGCGGTGAAGGCTTCTTCTACGGCATCGAACTCGTCAAGGACAAGGCCACCAAGGAGACGTTCAACGACGAGGAGTGCGAGCGGCTGCTGCGCGGGTTCCTGACGCCCGCCCTGTTCGAAGCCGGGTTGTACTGCCGCGCCGACGACCGTGGCGACCCAGTCGTGCAGCTCGCCCCGCCGCTGATCTGCGGGCAGCGCGAGTTCGACGCGATCTACGACGTGCTGCACTCGGTGCTGGGCGAAGCCAGCCGCCGGATGTAGGCGAGACTGGGCGGCATGGCCAAACCGCCCATCGATCCCGTCCGCTGGCAGGCGCCCCCGGTGGGGGCCCTGCCAGACTTCCGGTCGGCGGACATCACGCTGACCGCCGTACCGGGTGGCGAACCCGAGGACGTCGTCGTCGACGGCGCCGGTCGGCTCTGGACCGGCGCCCTCGACGGCAGCATCGTGCGGTTCGAGGCGGACGGCACTGCGCCGGAGGTGATTGCCAACACCGGCGGGCGACCGCTCGGCCTGGCGTTCGCGCGCGACGGCCGATTGTTGATCTGCGACAGCCCGCGGGGCCTGCTGGCGCTGGACCCCGGCAGCGGACGGATCGAGACCCTGGTCGACACGATCGCCGGCCGCAGACTGCAGTTCTGCTCCAACGTCACCGAAACCAGCGACGGCACAATCTATTTCACCGAGTCGACGACGGCGTTCACGGTTGCCCACTACCTGGGCGCGATCCTGGAAGCGCGCGGACGCGGCGCGCTGCACCGCCTCGACCCCGACGGGACCGTCACCACCGTCGCTGACGGGCTCTACTTCGCCAACGGGGTCACGCCGACCGCCGACGGTGCGGCGCTGGTCGTGGCCGAAACCCAGGGCCGACGACTGTCGAAGTACTGGCTCACCGGACCGCGCGCCGGGACATGGCAACCACTCGCCTCGAACCTGCCCGGGATGCCGGACAACCTGTCGACCGGCGCCGACGGCCGCATCTGGTGCGCGATGGTGACGCCGGCCAATCAGCTGGCCGACCGACTCGCCGCCGGCCCACCGCTCCTTCGGACCCTGATCTGGCGGCTGCCTGCACGGCTGCAGCCCAAGCCCCAGTCCGTGGTGTGGGTCGTCGCCTTCGACCCCGTCGACGGCACCGCCGTCGCCGGAATGCGCACCACCCACCCGCAGCTGCAGATGGTCACCGGCATGGTGGAGAGCAACGACCGGCTGTGGCTGGGCAGCATCGGGGGCCCGTATCTCGGCAGCATCGCGCTGAGCGACACGGTGTCGTGAGACACACTGCGCCACTTTCGGGAAGCATCCTCGGCTGCGCCGGGTTATACCGCGCGGATCGGGCACACCACGAAGTCCGATCGCAGACCGACAATTTCACACAGTCAGAACCGCGCGACATCGCTCCACGGCTCCGACCCGATCAAGGGAAGAGCACCCCATGAAGTCATTCACGATCACCACGACCGCCGCTGCCGCCCTCACCGCGGGCGTCCTCGGGTTCGCCGCCCCCGCGCTGGCAGCCCCGTCCGGCGCCGGCAGCGCCGCTGACACGATCAGCGCGCTCGAGGCGCAGGGCAACCACGTCGTCGTCAACCGGCAGAGCACCACGCCGCTCGACGAGGCATCGGTCGTATCCGTCACCCGCGGACCCGACGTCCGCCAGGCGGTGCCGAATGCCACCTCCAACGGCGACAACACCCGCTCGGTGAGCAACCAGACGGTGTACGTCAACGTGCGCTGAGCAGTGCAAAAACGCCAAAGGGGCACCTCCTCACGGAGGTGCCCCTTTGCGTGGGGGTCAGAGGGAGTGCGCGCGCGACTGGAAAGACGGGTGGCGACGCATCGCCTCTTCCATCGCGCTGGCCCGCCGCTCGGAGGCGTTGAACGCGGGATGTGATCGCAGGTCGACCACGCCGGTGCTCGCGTTGGTGTTGGTTGCGTTTGTCGCCATGTCAACGTCCTTCCGCTGAATCGCCTCGATTCCTTCAGCGTGCTCGGCCCACCTGAGCGATTCGGTCAGTGTTAGCCGTGAAGTTGATGAGAAAGTAACCGGCCGCGCAGGCCGATAAACACGTTCAGCCGCGCAATGTGAGCACGGTGATGTCCGGCGGTGCACCGACACGGACCGGTGGCCCCCAGAAGCCGGCGCCCCGCGACACGTACAGCTGCGTGCCGTCCACCGTCGACAGGCCCGCGAGCGAGGGCTGAGCCAGCTCGACCGCATAGTGGAACGGCCACATCTGCCCGCCGTGCGTGTGACCGGACAGCTGGAGATCGACATTGCGACGCGCAGCTTCGGCGACCTGAACCGGCTGGTGCGCCAGCAGGATCGTCGGCGTCCCGGCGTCGGTGCCGCGCAGCGCGGCGTCGAAGTCGGGCGGCTCCTCGGCCGACCGGCCGGCGAGATCGTTGACCCCGGCCAGATCGAAC
Organism: Mycobacterium kyogaense; assembly: GCF_003254575.1. GTDB lineage: Bacteria > Actinomycetota > Actinomycetes > Mycobacteriales > Mycobacteriaceae > Mycobacterium > Mycobacterium kyogaense. Next base: position 28,321 of record NZ_QJUA01000048.1, read on the forward strand.
GCCGCGGCGCCCCGGCGGATCCGGGTGTTCTCGTTGCGCAGCACCTGCACCCCCAGCTGATCGAGTTCGGTCAGCCACCCGGCGGTGTCGTCGACGAAATACTCGTGGTTGCCGGTCACGAAGAACGTGCCGTCCCGCGACACCAGGTCGGCCAGCGGTGCCGCCGCGGGTCCCAGCTGCGCGACCGTGCCGTCGACCAGGTCGCCGACCACGGCCACCAGATCGGGTTCGGTCTCGTTGATCATCCGCACGATCCGTTCGGTGTGGCGGCGGCCCAGCAGCGGTCCGAGATGGATGTCGGAAACCACGGCGATGCGGAACCCGTCGAACTCGCGGGCCAGCCGCGGCAGCCGCACCGGAACGCGGAGCACGTCCGGCGGCCCGAGCGCGGTGGCGACACCGACACCGGTCACGCCGACAGCCGCGGCGCCTGCGGCCACCGCGCCCGCGCGGGCGAGGAAGAGCCGACGCTCGAGATCGGGTGCTTCGTCGGCGGGGCGCCGGCCTTTCATCAGCCGGGTCAGCCGGAGGATCAGGCGCACCGGCTCGAGGACCAGCAGCGCCAGGACCAGATACACCAGGAGGCCGAACCACAGGTAGCCAGGCCAGGCGAGCCAGCCGGAGCCGGCGGGATCGCGCCGGGACACCAGCGCCGCCACCAGCAGCGCGGTCAGGACCAGCAGCAGGGCGGTCAGGATCCGGCGCACCCGCCCCGGGCGGGTGGTCGAGCGCACGGTGCGAAACCAGACATAAAGGGTCATCAACCCGAGGGACGAGCCGAGAACGACGAGGAACATGGACTACTTTCTGGCGGCTCGGGCGGTCCCGCCAGCCTAGGTGAGCCTCGCCCAAGGTCGTCGTGGCCAGTCACTTGCGAAACTCTCATCACATCCGTCACCGCGTGGCTCACCGATCGAGATGTCGTGATCGCCTAATCTTCAACCCCGATGGCGACCTTCACGACGTTCCCGCTGCGGGTGTCTGCGCTGCTCACGGCGGCGATGCTGGCACTTGCGCCGGTCGCTGCGGCCCAGACGCCCGCTCCTGAGGCGAACACCTGTCCCTACCGGGAGGCGACCCCGCCCGCCGTCGACGCGTCCGAGGTTCCGGAGTCGGGCGATCCGCCGGCGCCGCTGCCCGTTCCGCCCAAGCCGATGGGTGGCGACGCCCTGTCCGGCTGCGGCGTGATCACTGCGCCCGGCACTCCCCCGGTTCCCGGCGACGTCTCCGCCGAGGCGTGGGTGGTGGCCGACATCGACTCCGGTGACGTGATCGCCGCGCGGGACCCGCACGGCCGCCACCGCCCGGCCAGCATCATCAAAGTGCTCGTCGCGATGCAGGCCATCCGCGACCTGCCCCTGCACAAGGTGGTACCGGGTACGCAGGAGGACGCCAACGCCGAGGGCACCAGGGTGGGCGTCGGCGAGGGTGGCTTCTACTCCGTCAACGATCTGCTGCACGGACTGCTGATGCACTCGGGCAACGACGCCGCGCACGCGCTGGCGATGCAACTGGGCGGCATGGACGCCACGCTGACCAAGCTCAACGCGCTGGCCAACAAACTCGGCGCCCGGGACACCCGCGTGGCCACCCCGTCCGGGCTGGACGGACCGGGCATGAGCACCTCCGCCTACGACGTCGGACTGTTCTACCGGTACGCGTGGAACAACCCCGTCTTCGCCGACATCGTTCACACGCAGGAGTTCTCGTTCCCCGGCCGGGGTGACGGCAACTACCCGATCGAGAACGACAACAAGCTGCTGGCCAACTATCCCGGCGCGCTCGGCGGCAAGACCGGCTACACCGACGATGCCGGGCAGACGTTCGTCGGCGCCGCCGACCACGGTGGCCGACGCCTGGTGGCGGTGCTGATGCGCGGCACCCGGCAACCGATCGCGCCCTGGGAGCAGGCCGCGCACCTCCTCGACTACGGCTTCGCCACTGCGCCGGGCACCAAGGTCGGCACGCTGGTCGAACCGGATCCGTCACTGCAGACTCCGGACGCCGACGCGGCGGCGGCCTCCGCCGCGACGAGCAAGGCCAGCGCCGCGCTACCCGAGATGGATGCCACGCCGGTGCGCGTCGGCGTCGGCATCGTCGGCGCCGTGATCGTGTTCAGCCTCATCATGGGCGCCCGCGCGCTCAATCGCAGACCCCAGCACTGACGTTTCAGCGCTTCCGGCGCCGGACGACACTCAGCGCGCCCAACGCGCCGACCACCGCCGCACCCGCCGCTTGCCAGGGCGCGAGCCCGGGCCGGGTGATGATGCGATTGCGGATGACGGCGGGGCCCGGCGCCGGAATCGGTGCCTCCACCATGTTCTCCGGCATCGTCGCTGCCCACGCCGTCGCGAACAGGATCAGCCGCGCGGTGACGTAGGCGAACACCATCAGGCCCAGCACCGGGCCGAACGTGGCTCCCGCCGGGCCCGTCAGTACGGACTTCAGGTAGATCGAGGCCACCAACTTGAACACCTCGAACGCGACCGCGGCCAGCAGGCCGGCGCGCACGCTGCTGCGAAAGCTCGTCGACTCCCGCGGCAGCCGCGAGATCATCCACGTGAACAGCAGCCAGGACACCAGCAGCGACACCGCGATCGATCCGATCCGCAGCAGCACCCCGATGACCGGCGACTCCGGGAAGCCCAGCCAGTCGAGCACGTTCTTCATCACCGAGCCGTTGCCCAGCGCCGACAGCGCGACCGTCACGACGATCGCGGCGAACGTCGACAGCAGCGCCAGCAGATCGCTCAGCTTGGTCTTGACGAACCCCAACTGCTCTTCGCGGTACAGGCCCCACATCTGGCTGAGCGCCTCGCGCAGATTGGCCATCCAGCCCAGACCCGCCCACGCCGCGGTGAGGAGGCCGATGACGCCGACGGTGCCGCGGGACTCGATCGCCGACTCCATCAACTGCACGACCTGCTGACCGAGGTCACCGCTGACCGCGCCCGCGATCTTGCCCTTGAGCTGCTCGAGCAGCTCCGGCTGATAGGTGAGCACGAACCCGCCGATCGCGAAACCCACCATCAGCAACGGGAACAGCGCGAAGATCGTGAAGTAGGTGATGCCGGCGGCGTAGAAATCGCCCTTGCTGTCGTTGTAGCGCTGCTGGGCCCGCATGACGTGGTCGAACCACGGCATACGCGCCCGCCACCGATCCAGGAACCCGGGCTTGTCCTCAGGTTTCTCCGGGTCGGCCGAACCGTCCGGCGCCGTCATCGTCAGCCTCCCGTCATCGCGGTGCGAGGAATCCCACCCGGTCATATACCCGTGCCAGCGTCTTGGCAGACACTTCACGGGCGCGGTGCGCGCCCGCCGCCAGCACGTTCTCCAGTTCGGCCGGATCTGCGAGGTACTCGTCGACGCGCGCTTTGATCGGGGTGACGAATTCGACGACGGCGTCGGCCGTCTCCTTCTTCAGGTCGCCGTACCCGCGGCCGGCATAGCCGGCGACCAGGTCCTCGACGGAGTTGCCCGTCACCGCCGACTGGATCGTCAGCAGGTTCGAGACCCCCGGCTTGGCCTCCGGATCGAACCGGATCTCGCGCTCGCTGTCGGTGACGGCGGAGCGGATCTTCTTGGCCGTGCGGGCCGGGTCGTCGAGCAGGCTGATCAACCCGGCGTCGGTGGCCGCGGACTTGCTCATCTTGGCGGTCGGATCGGCGAGGTCGTAGATCTTCGCGGTGGCCTTGGGGATCATCGCTTCGGGGATGACGAACGTGTCGGGGAAGCGCGCGTTGACGCGCTGAGCGACGTCGCGGGCGAGCTCGAGGTGCTGGCGCTGATCCTCACCGACCGGCACCAGATCGGTGTCGTACAGCAGCACGTCGGCGGCCATCAGGATCGGATAGGTGAACAGGCCGACCGTCTGCGCGTCGGCGCCGTGCTTGGCCGACTTGTCCTTGAACTGCGTCATCCGCGACGCCTGCCCGAAACCGGTGAAACAGCCCAGCACCCAAGCCAATTCGCTGTGTTGGGGCACATGGCTCTGCACGAACACCGTGGCGCGGGCCGGGTCGACACCCAGGGCCAGATACTGCGCGGCGGTGGCCAGCGTGCGGCGGCGCAGCGTCGCGGGATCCTGGGCGAGGGTGATCGCGTGCAGGTCCACCACACAGAAGTAGGCGTCGTGACCGTCCTGCAGACCGACCCATTGCGCGACCGCGCCGAGGGCATTGCCCAGATGCAGGGAGTCGGACGTCGGTTGCGCGCCGGAGAAGACGACGGGCTTGGCTGGAGTGCTCATGATGAGGTCCAGTTTTTCACGCGCCGTCGCGGTTTCGTCCGGCGGCCGACCGGCGGCGCTCGGTAGCATGCCCGCAACCGAGGGGGTTCCTATGCGGCGGTGGGCGTCGATCCTTGTCCTGCTCGTGCTCGCGGCGCTCCTGGGTGGCGGCCCTGCGCACGCGGCACCCGGCCACGCCGTCGTCATCGTCTCCGGCGGCGACGCGGTCAGCCCGTTCACCACCCCTGATGCGGCTTGCCGGTCCGGCCTGGCCGCCGGCAACACCGATACCGCGCTGCGGGAGAACCTGCTCGCCGCGGGCCACACCGTCTACACGTCCCCGGCGATGGCCGGTCGCGGTCCCGTCGTCGACCAGGGCGGGTTCGGCGCGTTCGGCGACTGCCCCATCACGCTGCCCGAGATCATGACCGTCGACTCGAGAGCATCCATCGATTTGGCCGGCGAACATCTCGCCCGCTTTCTCACCTACCTTCACGACACACGTGGAGTCGACGTCGTCGACGTCGTGGGCCATTCGATGGGCGGGCTGTACTCGCGCGCGGCGATTCGCGTGCTGCAGAGTCTCGGTTCGCCGATCCGCATCCGCTCGCTGACAACGCTGGGCACGCCCTGGGAGGGATCGTTCCTGTCCGACTACGCCAACGGCATCACCCCGTTGGCGGACTGCGCGGGCGACGCCTACTGCGAGAAGGCGTCTCTGGCGATGGCCGCCGAGGTGACCCGGTTGCAGACCGGATCGGGGCGGGAGGTCAACCAGGGATATCTGATGGGCCCGCACGGCTGGAACGAATACCAGGCCGGCGTGCTGGACCAGATCCCCGTCGTCCTGATCGGCGGCGCCCGCTTCACCCGCCCGGCACCGGTCAACCCGATGGTGTGGCCCAACGACGGCATCGTGACCACGCGAAGCGCGCTGGCCACCGACATCAGCGACCGCGTGCTGCCGCACCGCCGCTGTGTGTCCTTCGACGACACCCACAGCATCTTCGTCTCGGATTCGGTTGGCCTGCCGTGGGATACGGGCATGACGTGGGATCCGCGGGTGTTCGACTTGGTGCGGGGGGCGATCAACGACGCCGACGGCGCGCTAGCGACCCCTACCCGCGTCGGCTGCTGAGCGATTTCGGCGTGTTTGCCGTCGCTCAGCGACGTGTGGTGTCTCGGGACATCGCTGACATTTGTGTCGCGGGACATCGCTGACACTCATGATGGCGGTTTGGGTTCGCGGGTGCGGTAGGTACGGGCGGTTTTATCGGCCTGTTGGTAGCGGCGTGTGGG
>NZ_QJUA01000049.1 GCF_003254575.1 Mycobacterium kyogaense
AATGATACTGTACTTTGTGCCTCTTTCTGTGTGTTGTTCTTTATTAGACTTTGATTGTGTTCACTACGTTCGTGGGTTGGTTTTTTTTTTTTTGTTGAAGGGGCAGTCGCCACCCGATATCTACCCACTGCATATCGTCGGCGGCGTCAGGTGTGTATAAGAGACACCCCCCCGCGCGCCCGCGGGCACCGCCGGCACCGCCACAACGACGCACACGATCCGAACGGCCGAAGAAGCGCAGCCTTCGGCGCTGGCTGCGTCTGATCCCCGTCGTACTCCTGGTCGCGGTGGTGGCCATGATCGGCGCCGGCGCCTGGGTCGACACCACGCTGCGGCGGGTTCCGGCCCTGACCGACTACGCCGATCGGCCCGCCCAGGGCGCCGGGACGACCTGGCTGCTGGTGGGTTCCGACAGCCGATCGGACCTCACTCCCGAACAACAGGCCGAGCTCGCGACGGGCGGCGACCTGGGTAACAGCCGCACCGACACGATCCTGCTCGTCCATCTGCCCGGACTCGGGTCGAGCACCCCGGCCACGATGGTGTCGATCCCCCGCGACTCCTACGTGCCCATCCCGGGATACGACAGCGACAAGATCAACGCCGCCTTCTCCCTCGGCGGCCCGGCATTGCTCACCCAGACGGTCGAGGAGGCCACCGGCCTGCGCATCGACCACTACGCGGAGATCGGTTTCGGCGGATTCGCGGGCCTCGTCGATGCGGTCGGCGGCGTCACGGTGTGCCCACCGGAACCGATCGACGACCCGCTGGCCGGTATCAATCTGCCCGCCGGCTGCCAGCACGTCGACGGGCAGCAGGCGCTCGGCTTCGTCCGCAGCCGCGCCACGCCTCGCGCCGACCTGGACCGGATGGCCAACCAGCGGGCCTTCATGTCCGCTCTGGTGCACCGCGCGGCGAGCCCGTCGGTACTGGCCAATCCGCTGCGCTGGTACCCGATGGCCACGGCGGCGGCGGACACCGTCACCGTCGCCGACGGCGACCACGTGTGGGATCTCGCGCGGCTGGGGTGGGCGCTGCGCGGCGACCTGCAGACCATCACGGTGCCGATCGGCGAGTTCACGGAGAACGGCTCCGGGTCGATCGTCGTCTGGGACAGCGACGCCTCGACACGCTTGTTCTCGGCGCTGGCTTCGGATACGCCGATTCCCCAGGACGTGCTCGACGCCTCGAATCCCTGACGCTCAGTCGCGGCCCGCGCCCGTCAGACCGTTCTGCAGCCAGTCCTTGGTGCGGCCGGGGTGGTTGGTCGCGATCCACGCGACCCCGAGGTCGCGGCAGTACTGCACGTCCTCGTAGTGGTCGACGGTCCAGCAGTACAGGGCGCGCCCCTGCGCCGCGGCCCGGTCCACCAGTTCCGGATGCTCGCGCAGCGTCGCGATCGACGGTCCGACCGCTGTCGCGCCGACCGTCGTTGCCGCACTGCCACCGAGGAAGCGGGACGTCTCGCCGAGCAGCACCGTCGGCAACAGCGGTGCCGCCCGCCTGATCCGCCACACCGCCGCCGCGGAGAACGACATCACGACCGCGCGGGACAGATCCGCCGACGCGGGCGCGGCGATGCCGTACCGGTGCAGCAGCGCCAGCACCTTGCTCTCCACCAGCGCGCCGTAGCGGACGGGATGCTTGGTCTCGATGAACATCTTCACCGGCCGGTTCCAGTCCAGGACCAGCGCCACCAGGTCATCGAGGGTGAGGAGCCCGGTGTCACCCTGGCTGCCGTCGGCCCGCCAGCTGGGGTGCCAGGACCCGTAGTCCAGTTCCCTCAGCTGCGCCAACGTCATGTCGCTGACCAGGCCGTTACCGGTCGACGTGCGGTCCAAGCGGCGGTCGTGCACACACACCAGATGCCCGTCGCGGGTCAACCGCACGTCGCATTCCACCGCGTCCGCGCCCTCGTCGAGCGCGCGCGCATAGGCCGCCCTGGTGTGTTCGGGAAGATCGGCTGAGGCGCCACGGTGGGCCACCACAAAGGGGTGGCCGTCGGACGTCCCGCCGGAGTTCATACCGCTATGCTGCCGGGTTCTGCCCTTCGGGCTCAACCGCACGCGCCTGATCGTCAGAGGAATCTTTCCCCGGTTGCTTCTGCTCAGGCGCCGTGACCATGAGCCACCGCTTCGACGGCCGTTCGACCGGTTGTCGTTCGAAGCCGAGGAACACCTGAAGCGCCAGCAGCAGCGCGCCGGCCGCGAACAGGTACGCGACGATCGTGGTGACCGTGTTGTCGGCGATGCCCTGCGGATCGGTGGTGAAGCTGGTCGCGATGGAGAACAGCGACACCGCGGTGCTGGCCACCCACACCGCCCACCACACCGAGATCGGGCGCCGCAGCCAGTTCTGCCGGCCCTCGACCTGCGCCAGTTCCAGCACGAACACCGGCGCCCAGAAGAGGTTCACCACCGGCAGCAGGCAGCACAGTCGCAGCATCCAAACCGGTCGGGGATCGTCGTGCCCGTGGTGGGCGTACGCGGCGGCCCGGCGGGACACCAGCCACTGGGTCAGCATCAGCAGGCTGGCGACAGTGGTGAACAGCGCCACCACGCTCACCGCGACCCCGCCCCACGTGGCGATGCCGGCCACCCACGGATTGAGCAACACGGTGCGGTTGATGATGAGGAGTACGTAGCGGATCAGGTGGACGAACGCCGCGGCGCCGAGCACCGCCGCCGTGGCCACGAGGGTGGTGTGGACCGCGGTCAGGGACGGGCCGGTGCGGACCGGTTTCTCGTCGGCGGGGGCGTCGAAGTGCTCGACGAGCCCCCACCTGGGGATCACCGAGTATCGGGGCGTCGGGCCCAGATCGCGGCGGGGACGACGGGGCGGCGGAGGCGGGCCGGGCCGCACCGCGACCCACTTGAACCCGGCCGGCAACCCGGGGGTGGGCTGTCGCTGCGCGGGCGCCGGGTCCCGCCGACCCCATTCCGGCGCGGGCGCCGCGCTCCCGGGAGCGAGCAGCGTGCCGCGGCAGCGTGGGCACCAGACCCGCTGCCGATCGCGCACGTTCCACCGCGTCCCGCACTGGGAGCACACCTGGATCATCCGGCCAGCTTAATGTCGCCGCCTGGACGGGCGGTTCAGGCCGGGAATCAGACGGAGCCCGGACGGCCGTCGTCGGTCACCACCGGGCGGCCCGCTCCGGCCCAGGCCGCCATGCCGCCGCTGACGTTGACCGGCTGATAGCCCTGGCCGGCGAGGTAGTCGGCGACGCGCTGGGAACGGCCACCGAGGTGGCAGATGACGTAGAGCTCGGCGTCAACCGGGATCTCGGCCATGCGGGCCGGCACTTCGCTCATCGGGATGTGACGCGCGCCGGGCGCGTGGCCGAGTCGCCACTCGTCGTTCTCGCGGACGTCGAGCAGGATCGGGCCACCCGACCCGGCGTCGAACCCGGTGCCGGACCAAGTGTCCAACCCCGTGTCGAACTCAGCCGGTACCTCGGCGACGTTCGCTTGCCTCACACCGATGTCGTCCATGTGGCCATGCTGACACGTTGCTGCGGGGCGGCACCACCGAGGCCGGTCGGCAGCGAAATCGACCCGGACCGCCTACCTATCCACAGATTCCACAGATTTATCCACAGGCTGTGAGCGCAGCTGTCGAGGCCATGGGCTCGGGTTGTGGATGACGACACCACGAAACGTGCCGGAAACTCACAGCTACCCGTCAGTACAGGAAGCGAACAGAGCGAAATGTCTCGGCTGCCTAACGATTTGGTTGACGGGCCCGTCACCGTTTGATCGATTTTCCCGCGTAGGACAAATGAGGTTATGATCGCGATCACATCGTTCGCCTGTGACAGATGTCACTGGGTTGCGCACGTGGGGGAGGAAGCAAACGTGCAGGTGAGGAGCATCTGATGGCCCAATCATCCACAGGGCCGGGATCGGCTTATCCGCCGTCGGAGTGGCAGTCGTCTTCGCGCGCGTACACACGCAGTCAGTTGATGTCCTGCTTGAGGGCCGGCGTGATCGCGCTCGTGCTGCTCGGTGTCCTCGCGCTGATCGTCCTGTTCTGAATCACGTCCCAGGGGGCCCGGTCTGCCGGACTCTCCACACCACGCGATAGCTGCGGTCCGCCGGAACCCACCCGAAGGTTCGGGAATCGACCACGCCCGGCGCGTCGGCGTTGTCCGACACCGCCTCGAACATGAGACCGCGCGCATCGCGGCGCACCCGACCGACCCGCTTGACCAGATAGCGCGACGATCGCGACGGGTCCGGGAACACCCGCAGCTGGCCCATCCTGAGGCGCCCGCACCGCAGCGCCAGCAGGCCGTCACCCGGGGACAGCGTGGGCCGCATCGAATCCTCGACCACCACGAATCGGCGCACCGGCGGGCCGTGCCGAAATACCGGCCGTCCGGGGTTAGGCCTCATGATCTTGAGGGTAAGTTAAAGCCATGCTGCATCGACTCTTTGACTCCGTGTTCTCCAACGCCACTCCTGCCCACGCTCACTGCGATCTGTACTGCGGCGTGTACGACCCCGCGCAGGCCAAGATCGAGGCTCTCTCGTGCCTGAAAACCCTTCAGAAATACCATGATTCGGATGACGACCACTTCAAGACCCGCGCCATCATCATCAAGGAGCGCCAGGCCGAAGAGGTCAAGCATCACCTGATGGTCCTGTGGGCGGACTTCTTCACCAAGGACCACTTCGAGCAGTTCCCGAATCTGCACCAGCTGTTCTGGGACGGCGTTCACGGGGCCGGCGACGTCAAGAAGTCGCTGGACACCGCGGTCGCCGAGAAGCTGCTGAAGACCATCGACGAGATCGCCGACATCTTCTGGCAGACCGACAAGGGCAAGCAGATGGGCGTCTACCCGCCTGCGTGAGCCTCTCGCACACCCGTCTCCCGGCCCGGTCCTCAGCGACCGGGCCGGGTTTGTGTCTGCGGCGTATCGATATGCCGTGTCCACTTGCGTGCCCGGCGCAACCTGCCGCATCCTGAGCGAATCGACCCACAGACGTGTCTGGCTGTTGCTCACCGATGCCGGGAGGCGAGATGGATTTCGGGTCCGGTCGGGCGATCGAGATCGCACCGTTTCATTCGCGTGGGTCCCTGAAGGGTTTCGTGGTTTCGGGCCGGTGGCCGGACTCGACCAAGGAGTGGGCGCAGCTTCTGATGGTCGCCGTTCGGGTGGCGTCGCTGCCGGGTCTGCTGTCCACGACGACGATCTTCGGGGCCCGAGAAGAGCTGCCCGACGAGCCCGAGCCGGGAACGGTGGGCCTGGTGGTGGCCGAGGGAACGGTGGTCGGCGACGCCGCTGTGGCACCCGGACACTTCGCCGAGCGTCAGCCGCCCGCACTGCTGATGCTCCATCCGCCGTCGGAGACCACCCCGTCGCTGCCGGAGTGCACCGGCGCCGCATCGGGGTGCGTTCTGCTGCCGGGACTCCCGCATCTGGGCCTCGAACACCGGGCGGCCTGGGTGGAGGCCGAATCCGATGGCACCGTCACGTCGATGGTGAGCAGGGTCGGCCTCGACCCGATCAGCCACCCGGACACCGCCATTCTGGCGATGCTGCTGGCTGCCTGACCGTTCGCTTCTCGCCACCTGCCATTGGCTACTGACAGCGTCGCGCGCCCAGCGATGCCGTCTGGTGGCGTGAGTTCGCGCATCACCGGTGGTGCAGCGCGGCTCACCTCACTGAGCACATCGTGACCGACCGAACACTCAGCAAATAATTGTGTGTTCGCCGCGCGCACGGGACGTCGTTGCCGGCCACCTCCGCGACACACTCGCTGCCGCCGCCTTCGGAAAACCTGCGCGTACGCTTGCTACGCAGGCGTTATTATTTGCCTAGCTGCACCGTGCCCGCCCCGTGGCAGATGTCCCGACTACGCCGTTCACACCAGTAGCGGCGACCAGCGACGCAAGCCCTGGTTCACTTTTCTGTGGTTTGCACTTGGTTGTGGACTCATCTGTCGCTACGATGATCAGCAAATACGCCGCCCTGAAAAATCGCTCGTCTGTAGTTGGAGGTCAATCCAATGAGCAACACGTTTGCCGCTCGCCTGAACCGCTTGTTCGACACCGTCTACCCGCCCGGACGTGGGCCCCACACCTCCGCCGAGGTGATCGCGGCGCTCAAGGCCGAAGGCGTCACCATGTCAGCTCCCTATCTCTCTCAGTTGCGTTCCGGCAACCGAACCAACCCGTCCGTCGCCACGATGGCCGCGCTTGCCAACTTCTTCCGGATCAAGCCCGCGTACTTCACCGACGACGAGTACTACGAGAAGCTCGACAAGGAGCTGACCCTGCTTGCCGGGATGCGGGACGAGGGTGTTCGCCGCATCGCAGCCCGCACGGTCGGCCTGTCCGCCGAGGCGAAGCAGGACATCGTCCAGAAGGTCGATGAGCTGCGACGCAAAGAGAACCTCGACGTTTAGCCGCCCTCACTCCTGCGGCTCGGACCGGCGAAGGTGGGCCTTCTGCCCGCCGGAGTCGAGGATCCGGTACTGACGAGCGATTTCCAGGATCCATTCGCGGTCGGAGTAACTCTCCGGCTGTCGTAACCAGGGCAGGCCCGGGAACTCGTGCTGGTCGGCGATCCACGCCGCGATCGCGGTGGCCTGCTCTTCCGGCGTGACGTCGGGTGGCTGTAGCTCGCTCGATTCGTCCAGGTCCTCGTCCCGGACGCGGTCTGTGTCGGTTCCCCCGGAGCCGGCGTCGACCCGGCGCAGGGCACCCGCCGCGGCCGTCGCTTCGAGGAACAGCGCGTCGGATATCAGCGACATCCGCTCGGCCACCCGGAACACCAGCGGACCGCGTGGTCGTACACCGATCCCCACGTCGGGGTGCCGGCGGCCGAGTTCGGCCAGGATCGGTCCGATCGTGCGGAGTTCGCGGCGCGCTCCGAACCAGTCCTCCAAGCTGGGCAGCAGTGAGCCGGCGGCCACGATGAGCATCGCCGCACCGAGCAGTGTGGCGGCCGCGCCGACCCCGACCAGACCGCTCGTGCCGACCGCTCGCAGCAGGAAGAACGCCGACGCGGCAACGATCAGCACGATGCCGACGGTGAACACGAACAGCGCGCGCCCGCGGCGGGTCCGGTTGCTGTGCCGCAGCCCCGCCCACGCCACCAAGCTCAGCGCCAGCATCACGTAGAGCAGCGGCAACAGCCATGGCAGCGAAGCGCCCTCGGCGCCCAGGCTGCGCCGCAGATACTCCTGCGGCGCCATCTCGGTGCTGCGTCCCGCCGCGAAGAACACGGCGAGGCTGGCCACGGCGATCACTGTCGCCACCCCGTACTGCACCATTGCGATCTTCTTCGCGGCTGCGGGTGATCGATGGCTCGACACCGTCGTGATCATCACGCAGCTCCCGGCGGCACACCCGATCAACGCGACCTGGCTGAGGCCCATCGCGATGTTGGGCCAGTGCGCCAGCGTGTCGATGAGCAGGGCCAGCGGCTGCCAGTTGAGCGCGGCGACCACGCCGAGGCTGCCCAGCGCCAGGATCATCGCGGTGCTGACCAGTGACTGCTTGTTGACCAGCGCCCACCCGATGCGAAGTCCGGTCGCCAATCCCAGGAGACCGGCGATGACCCAGACGATCAACCAAACGCCTCTCCGAGGCGCACCTGCACGATCGACGACCGATCCGACGGCAGCCGGCCCAGCCGGTAGATCAGCAGTGCGGCGAAGTCCTCGGCCTCCTGCTCGGCGTCCTCTCCGGCGGGGCCCATGCACCCGGTGCGCTGGTTGAGCATGTATCCGATCAGGTCCGAGCTGGCCACCTCGGTGCTTTCCCGGGCCGCTTGCGTGACGGGGATGCCCTCGTGTCCGAGGACGAGGTGGCCGAGTTCGTGGGCCAGGGTCCGGTCCCAGGCGGGCAGCCCCTGTTGGATGAGGAAGACGTCGTGATCGGCGTACTGGCGCCATTGACCGCAGACGCCGGGCGGGAGTTCGGCCGTCGTCAGTTCGATCGTGCGGCCTCGGTGCTCACTGACCGCCTGAACCAACCGCGGCAAGGTGATCTCCCCGTGCCGCGGGGCCAGATCGAGTACCTCCCCGACCGCGCGGGTCACTCGCCGGCTCGCAGGCATCGCTCCCCCTTTCCGCCCGTCTCTGCCCGTTCGGGCCCCCACTCCGACAGCTTTACTATGCGCCGCTTACCCCGTACCGACATGCTTATCGTCTCAGTTCATGAATCGTGCTGTGCCCCGGGCGCGAACCACCTGGCCGGCCTTGGCCTGTCGGTAGCCGACCACGCCGCCGGCGGCGGTCAGGATGAGGATGCCGACGACGCCGGGAAGCGCGAGAGCGGCCAGCTGCGAGGTGCCCGCGGTGCGCAGCGTTTCGCCGTAGCCCACGCGTGCCGACGGCGGCGGACCGGCGAGGACGTTCTCCACGGGCTCCACCGGTCGCGCCGGGGGTGGTTCGGCCGCGATCCTGGCCGGTGCGGCGGGTGGCGCGGCGGCCTCGACGGCACGTGGGGCGCCGATGCCGGGTCCGGCCCCTGCGGCCGGTGCGACAACGGGCAGTGCCGGAAGGCTGATCGGCGCGCCCGCTCCGGCGGCCGGCAGCCCGACGCCGGGAACGACGTCGAGCACGTCGGGGTCGAACGGCAACTCGGCAGGTGGTCGTGTCTGGGGTGCGCCGACTCCGGGTGCGCCGATCCCACCGGGGCGCGGCGCCACCGCCGGTCGGTCGCTGACTCCGCCATGGCTTTCCGGCGGCGCCGGGATTCCGGGTGGCTCCGGATCGTCAGGATCGTCGTCGGGCCCACCGCCCGGCCAGGGCCAGGGCCACGGCCAGCCCGGTCCGCAGTCTTTCCCGCCTTTGTCGCCGCAGGGATCAGACGGGTCGCGGTCTCGCCCGAGGGCGGCTCGGTGGCTGCGCCGCCACGTGGTGCCGATCCCGCGACGGGTCGACGGTTCGTCGATCGTCGGGGGCGGATTGATCCGGGGCGGGTCGTCGGTGCGGTCGGTGGAGGTGGCGGGCCTCGCGGACGTCTCGGTGTCGGCGGGTTCCGCGGACGCCGTCGCTCCGGCGCCTGCGACCCACAATCCGCCGACGGTCAGGCAGGCGGCAAAGACACTGCGCGCTCGCGGACCCACGTCGTCACCACCTTCCCGGGTATCGGGTGAGAAGGTAGACCCCGGGTGAGGCTCGATTCTCGCACAACCGGTCCTGCCCCTCCGGCCGGTTCATCACCGAGGTGCGAACGATAGTGTGGGTCAGCGCGCCGGCGATCGACAGTGGAGAGGGCTTTGCGGATGAGTCTGTTCAAGCGACGTAAGTCCCGCGCCGTCCGTAGGGCCGAGAGACGGGCCATCAAGACCAAGGCCAAGCTGGAGGCCAAGCTCTCGGCCAAGAACGAGGTCCGTCGCTTCAAGGCAGAGCAGAAGGCCGCCTCAAAGTCGCTGCGGGCGCAGTTGCGCGCGCAGCGCGACAGCGATCGCACCGCGCTGAAGGTCGCCGAAACTCAGCTCAAAGCCGCTCGCGAGGGAAAGCTGTTCACTCCCACCAAGATTCGCCGGGCGTTGACGGTGTCGCGGTTGCTGGCGCCGGTTGTCATCCCGCTGGTGTACCGCGCGTCGATCTCGGCGCGGGGGCTGATCGACGAACGTCGCGCCGATCGCCTCGGCATCCCAGTCAGCCAGCTCGGGCAGTTCTCCGGACACGGCGCCGAGTTGTCGGCGCGAATCGCCGGAGCCGAGCAGTCGCTGCGCCAGCTCACCGAGAAGAAGCCCAAGGACGCCGAGACCAAGCAGTTCGCCTCGGCGATCAGCGCGCGGCTCACCGACCTGGCGGCCGCCGTCACCGCGGCGGAGAACATGCCGCCCGCTCGCCGCAAGCCGGCGCACGCCGCCATCGCCCAGCAGCTCGACGGTATCGACGCTGATCTGCTGGCTCGCCTCGGCGTGGCCTGAACCCAGCCGCACACCCCGTGTCCGAGGCGCCCGTCCGGCAACCCGTCCTGCTGCGTGGTGCAGCTGCAGGACTAGTGACCACGGCGCTGTCTCTGGCGGCTCATGCCACCGGCGGTGGCCATCTCGCGGTCAGCCCTGCCATCATCGGCCTGCTGCTGGTCGGGGCGACGGTCGGCGCGACGGCCACAGCGCTGCCGCGGACGCGGAATCTGGGCCCGCTGGCCCTGCTGCTGGCGGTGGGACAGGTCCTGGGCCACGCAGTGCTCGCGGTCGGCCACCCGCACGCGGCGGCGCCGCGCGGGGCGATGCTCGTCGCGCACCTGGCCGCAGTTGTCGTCGGCGCCCTGCTGATCAGCGTGGGCGAGCAGCTCGCCCGCATGCTCGTCTGTGTCGTGCGGCGCACGGCAGCCCCGTCGGGTGCGACGGTGTCCCCCGCCCCGAGGAGACCTTTCACTCCCGGTGACCAACCCCTGTTCGCAGAGCTGCTGCTCGCCGCGTCGATGTCGCATCGGGGTCCGCCCGTCACGGGCTGATCCCGACACCGACACCACCGACACAGGAAGCAGACAACCGAATGCATGCACTTCACCGTGGGCGGCCCCGGCTCGTCCACGTTCTCGCGGCGGGGGCGACGGCACTGGTCCTCGTTCTGACCGCCCTGATCAGCGCCGGTCCGGCGTGGGCGCATGCCGCCCGCATCGGCAGCGATCCCGCCGACAACGCCGTGCTGCCCCAGGCCCCCGGCCGGGTCAGCGCGACCTTCAACGAAACGATGCAACCCGAGTTCGCCGCGATGACGGTCGTCGGCCCGGACGGCGCACAGTGGGCCGACGGAACGCCGACCGTCGACGGCGCCGTGATCAGCATCGGGGTTCGCCCCGGTGCTCCCGCGGGCACGTACACCGTCAACTACCGGGCGACCTCAGCCGACGGGCACGTCGTCACCGGCTCGTGGCCGTTCCAGGTGACGACCGGCACGACAGCGCCCGCGGCGACGCCTGCGGCAGCAGCACCGACCACGCCCCAGGCTGAGCCGGCTTCGCCCGCCCCGGCGGGGCTGCCGGCGTGGCCGTTCGCAGTCGGCGCGATCGCCCTGGTCGCCGCGGGTGCGGTGTGGGCGGTCCGCCGCAGGTCATGACGCACGGCCGGGCGGTGACGGGTGGCCTACTCGTCACCGTCGCGGCGTGCGTCCTGGCCTGGGCGCTTGCCTTTCCGGGGGCTTGGCTTCCGGCAGCGCTGGTGCGCGCGGTCGCCGACGGCGCCGCAGTGGTGACCATCGGCTTGACCGTGGTGCCCGCTCTCGACGGACGGCGATACCGCGACGAGCTGCTGCGGCGCGGCACGACACCGCTGCTGGCCGCCTCGGCGATGTGGCTGGCGGCCGAGCTGGTTCGGCTCGTTCTCGCGACTGCCGAGGCTGCCGGCCGCAGCGCCGGGAACGTCGGCCTGCACACCGTGTGGGACTTCAGCGTCGAGACCGCACCCGGCCGGGCCGCGCTGGTGACGATCGCGGCTGCGGCGGTGGTCGCCATCGCGGCGGGGCTCGCGCCCAGGACTGCGCCGGTGGCTGCGGTCACCGCCGGAGTGGCAGCCATCGGTGTCGTGGGTCATCCGTTGACGGGCCATCTCGGCGAGGACGCCCTCGGCGGCATCGCTGTCGCGGTGCACACACTCGCCGCTGCGCTGTGGTGTGGCGTGCTCGCCGCGCTGGTCCTGACGGTCTCGCACCGCGGCCAGTGGGCGCGGGTGTTGCCGCGGTTCTCGCAACTGTCACTGGTCAGCGTGTGCGTGCTGCTCGTCGGTGGGGTCGTGGCGGGCCTGGCGGTGCTCGAGACACCCGCGCATCTGGTGACCACCGGGTGGGGAAGGGTGCTGTCCGCGAAATTGGCGCTCACGGTCGTCCTTCTGGCCTTGGCGTGGCGCAACCGGGCATCCTGGTTGCCCGACGCGCGTGCCCACCGGGCCACCGCAGGGCTCTCCCGGGCCCGCGCCTACACGGAATTGGGGCTCATGGCGGTCACGCTGGCCGCTGCGGCGACGCTGGCGGTGACCGCCTGACACGGCAGACGGGCGCCCCGCAGGGCCTGGCATGATGAATTGACGCACACGCCTGAACAGTCGAAGGAGCGGTGACATGGACCAGTCGGATCGGCCCGAAGACCGGTCGGATGCCGTGTCCCCCGACGGTGATGCCGCGGCTGTTCCGGCCAAGAAGACGCCGGCCAAGAAAGCGCCGGCCAAGAAAGCGCCGGAGAAGACCCCCGCGAAGAAGGTGCCTGCGAAGAAGGCCGCGGCCAAGAAGGCACCGGCGAAGAAGGTGCCCGCCAAGAAAGCTCCGGCGAAGAAGGCCCCGGCTAAGAAGGTCGCTCCCCCTCAGCCCGCTGCCGATGTGACCCGCGCTGCAGAAGAGGTTGCTGCACAGGCGAAATCAACGGTGGCTACAGCCAGCCCTGCTGTCACGGCACCGGCACCCGCCAGCCGGGAGGAGTCCCGGTCGGCTCGCCTGCCGCTGGCCGCCGCGGCCGTCACCGGCATTCTCGCGCTGGTCGTGGTTCTGCTCGCCGCGCGGCGGAATCACGACTGAGGCCACGGCATAATGGCGCGGTGACTGTGACCCCGCGCCCCACCGCTGACCTGGTCGACGAGATCGGCCCCGATGTGCGCAGCTGCGATCTGCAGATGCGTCAGTTCGGCGGGCGCGCTGAGTTCGCCGGGCCGATCACGACGGTGCGCTGCTTCCAGGACAACGCGCTCCTCAAGTCGGTGTTGTCGGAGCCCGGCGACGGCGGGGTGCTGGTCATCGACGGTGCGGGCTCCGTACACACCGCGCTGGTCGGCGACGTGATCGCCGAGTTGGGCCGCGCCAGCGGCTGGTCGGGTCTGATCATCAACGGTGCAGTGCGCGACGCCTCCACGCTGCGGACCCTCGACATCGGAATCAAGGCGCTGGGCACCAACCCGCGTAAGAGCACCAAGACCGGTGAGGGCGTGCGCGACGAGGCGGTCGAGTTCGGCGGGGTCGTGTTCACCCCCGGGGACATCGCCTACAGCGATGACGACGGCATCGTCATCGTCGAAGTCACCGAATCGGACTGATCACACCGAACTCGACACCGGTGCACGATGTTTCGTGAACTCCAAGGCGGTGTCATCGACCTTGCCGCGGCGGATCAGCTGCAGGTCGAGCAGGTAGTTCTGCTTGAGGCGCCACGGAGTGCGTGAGCCCGACTTCGGCAGGTAATCCAGAGCGCGCAACACGTATCCCGGCGTGAAGTCCATCAGCGGCGCCTCGCCGACACTGGCGCCGGGGTGGCGGGGTTCGACCGTGTCGTAGCCCTTATGGGACATGAAGTTGATGACACGGCAGAAGAATTCGGAGACCAGGTCGGCCTTGAGAGTCCAGGACGCATTCGTGTAGCCGATCGTGAACGCCATGTTCGGCATGTTGGTCAGCATCATGCCCTTGTAGGCCATCGACTCGTTGAGCACCAGCGGTTCGCCGTTGCGTGAGATCGTCGCACCGCCGAACAGCTGCAGGTTCAATCCTGTTGCCGTGACGATGATGTCGGCGTCGAGATGCTGCCCCGAGGACAGCGCTATCCCCGTCTCGGTGAAGCGCTCGATGGTGTCGGTGACGATGTCGGCCTTGCCCGCGCGAATGGTCTTGAACAGATCTCCGTTGGGCGCCAAGCACACTCGCTCATCCCACGGGTTGTAGCGAGGGTTGAAGTGTTTGTCCACGTCGAACCCCTCGGGCAGCCGGTGGCGGGCCATCGTCAGGAGCTGCTTGCGGAAGAAGTCGGGGAAGCGGCGGGCGATCTGGTACTGGGCGGATTGCGCGAGGATGCTCTTCCACCGGTTCAGCACGTAGGCGACTTTGGCGGGCAGGCGTTTGTTGGTCGCGACGGTGAACGGGTCGACGTCGGGCAGCGCGGCGATGAACGTGGGCGATCGTTGCAGCATGGTCAGCTGGCCGGCGCCCGAATTGGCAAGGGCCGGAATCAGAGTGACTGCGGTGGCGCCGCTGCCGATCACGACGATGCGTTTGCCCGCGTAGTCGAGATCGGCGGGCCAGTGCTGAGGGTGGACGATCCGTCCGGTGAAGTCGGCCGCGCCGGGAAATTCTGGAGCGTAACCCTGGTCGTAGTTGTAGTAGCCACTGCAGGCCATGAGGTAGCGGGCGGAGATCTCGACCAGTTCACCGTCGCGCTCGACGGTCACCGTCCAGCGACTCTCGTCGTCGGACCAGTCGGCGCCGGTGACGGTGTGCCCGTACCGGATATGCTTGTCGATGCCGAACTCAGCGACTGTTTCTTCGAGGTAGGCCATGATCGACGGGCCGTCGGCGATGGCCTTGTTCGACGTCCATGGCTTGAACCGGAAGCCGAGCGTGAACATGTCCGAATCGGATCGGATGCCGGGGTACTGGAACAGGTCCCAGGTGCCGCCCAGGTGGGCCCGCCGCTCGAGGATCACGTAGCTGGTGCCGGGGCAGCGGTCCTGCACATGCCAGGCGGCGCTGATGCCGGAGATGCCGGCTCCCACGATGACGACGTCGACGAACTCGGTCATGTCCAGAGTATTCAACGCCGCGTCGAGCGAGTCAACAGTGCGTCGAAAATATCAACAGGGTGTAAAGTGCAGGAAGTGACCACCACCAGCCATGCGCGTACCGGCCGCGGCCGGCGCGGTTCGCGCCCGTCCGGTGACGACCGTGAGCTCGCGATCCTGGAGACCGCGGAGCGCCTGCTGGAGCACCGCCCTTTGGCCGAGATCTCCGTCGACGACCTCGCCAAGGGCGCCGGGATCTCGCGGCCCACCTTTTACTTCTACTTTCCGTCCAAGGATGCGGTCCTGCTGACGCTGTTGGAGCGGGTCATCGCCGAGGCCGACGCCGCGCTGGCGGAGATCATCGCCGCCCGGCCCACGGATCGTCGGGCGTTCTGGCGCCACGGTATCGACGTGTTCGTCCGCACGTTCGGGGCGCACCGCGCCGTCTGCGCAGCGACGGTCGGGGTCCGCACCACGGACTCGGCCGCGCGCGAGATGTGGGCACGATCCATGCAGCGCTGGATCGACCATTCCGCGACGGTGATCGAGGCCGAACGGGCCGCGGGTGCGGCGCCGGTGACGGTGCCCGCGGTGGAACTGGCCACGGCGCTGAACCTGATGAACGAGTCGGTGATGGCGGCGACGTTCGCCGGGCAGCAGCCGGCAATCCCCGACCACCGGGTGCTCGACAACCTCGTGCACGTCTGGACCACCAGCATCTACGGCGATTCGGCCTGAGACTTCAGGCCCCGAACCGGTCCCTGTGTCGGTGCTGGATGCGAACATGTGTTCGTGTCCGGGGAAGCCAGCATCCTCCACGCTGATCTCGACTCGTTCTACGCGTCGGTCGAGCAGCGGGACAACCCCGCGCTGCGCGGTCTGCCGGTGATCGTCGGCGCCGGCGTGGTGTTGGCGGCCAGCTACGAAGCGAAGGCGTTCGGGGTGCGCACGGCGATGGGCGGGCGGCAGGCGCGGGCCCTGTGCCCGCAGGCCGTGGTGGTGCCACCGCGCATGTCGGCGTATTCGAAGGCCAGCGAGGACGTGTTCGAGGTGTTTCGGGACACGACGCCGACCGTCGAACCGCTCTCGATCGACGAGGCCTTTCTCGACGTGTCCGGGTTGCGACGGGTCTCCGGTACGCCGGTTCAGGTCGGCGCCCGGCTACGGGAGCGGGTGCGCGACGAAGTCGGACTGCCGATCACCGTCGGGGTCGCGCGTACGAAGTTCCTCGCCAAGGTGGCCAGCCAGGAAGCCAAGCCCGACGGTCTGCTGCTGGTGCCGCCCGATCGTGAGCTCGCGTTCCTCCACCCGCTGCCGGTGCGGAGGCTGTGGGGCGTCGGTGCGAAGACCGCGGCCAAACTGCACGAGCACGGCATCGAGACGGTCGCGGATGTCGCCGAATTGAACGAGGCCACGCTGCGGTCGATGGTCGGCGGCGCGATGGGGCGGCAACTGTTCGCGCTGGCGCACAATCAGGATCGCCGCCGGGTGGTGACGGGGCAGCGCCGCCGCTCCGTGGGCGCTCAACGCGCGCTGGGGCGCGCCGGCAACTCGATGTCGCCGGATGACGTGGACGCGGTCGTCGTCAACCTGGTCGATCGGATCACGCGGCGGATGCGCGCCGCCGATCGAACGGGCCGCACGGTGGTGCTGCGCTTGCGATTCGACGACTTCGGTCGAGTGACCCGGTCACACACACTCCCGCTGGCCACTGCATCGACGGATGCGATCTTGCAGGCGGCGCGGACGCTGGTCGCGGCCGCGGCGCCACTGATCGCGGAGCGTGGTCTGACGTTGGTGGGGTTCGCGGTGTGCAACATCGATCGCGACGGTGCGCAGCAGATGGAACTGCCCTTCTCACATGTCGACCTCACCGCCGACAGCTCGAGCATCGACGCGGCGATCGACCGGGTGCGGGGCCGCTACGGCAACGCGGCGGTGACCCGAGGCGTGCTGGTCGGTCGGGACACGGGTGTGGAGATGCCGATGCTGCCCGACTGACACCTCAGGCGCGAGTCCACTCGAGCAGAGAGTCCGCATCCCACGTGTTGACGATGCGCTCGGCGGCCAGTCCTGCGTCGAGGGCACGCTGGGCGCCGTACCCCAGGAAGTCGAGCTGCCCCGGTGCGTGGGAGTCGGTGTCGATGGAGAACACGCAGCCGATGTCCATCGCGAGGGTGAGCAGCCGGGTGGGCGGGTCGCGGCGCTCCGGACGCGAGTTGATCTCGACCGCGGTGCCGGCGTCTCGGCAGGCCGTGAAAACGGCCTCGGCGTCGAAGCTGCTTTCGGGCCGCATCCCCCGTCCACCGGTGACCAGCCGGCCGGTGCAGTGCCCGAGGATGTCGGCGTGTGGGTTGGTGACGGCCTTGATCATGCGGCGGGTCATCGCAGGGGCATCCATCGCGAGTTTGGAGTGCACGCTCGCCACGACCACGTCGAGCCGTTCGAGCAGCTCGGGTTCCTGATCGAGTGAGCCGTCCTCGAGGATGTCGACCTCGATACCACTGAGAATGCGCATGGGAGCGACACTTTCGCGGATCTCGTCGATGACGTCGAGCTGTTGGCGGAGTCGGTCGGGCGAGAGCCCGTTGGCGATCTTGAGGCGTGGCGAATGGTCGGTCAGAGCGCAGTACTCGTGTCCCAGATCGCGGGCGGCCAGCATCATCTCCTCGATGGGCGCCGACCCGTCGGACCAGTTCGAGTGCACGTGCAGATCGCCGCGTAGCGCCGCACGGATCTCACCGCCGCCGAGATCCTGTGCAGATTCCCGCAACTCGACCAGCACGTCGGGTTCCTGCCCAGCCCACGCCTGGGCGATGACCTTCGCCGTCTTGGGACCGATGCGGGGCAGCGACTGCCAGCTGTTGGCCGCGCCGTGCTTCTCGCGCTGGGCGTCGGTGAGCGCTTCGACGACATCGGCGGCGTTGCGGTAGGCCATCACTCGCCGCGGATCGTCGCGGGCGCGGTCCTTGTAATAGGCGATCTGGCGCAGGGCGATGACCGGATCCATGCCTCCAGTGTGCCCGGATACCGGTCGAGAAATTCGTGTCAAGACCCTTCTTCGCCGGTTGTTAGTGTTTTCTCCGACGGAAGGGGGTGTGGTGGGGCTGTTCGAGGATCTGTTCCAGATCGGCGACGGGATACGTAGCGGCGTGACGGACGCACCTAGCTTCGTCGTCAATCTGCTCAGCGGTGACGTGCACGGGGCGACCACCGACGGCCGGAACCTCATCGGCGACGTCGTGGGAATCCTCGACGGTGTCGAGGGGCTCGGGGTCAGCCTGGGTGAGGTGCCCAAGAGGTACCTGGGCCCGGCCGCGAAGCTGGCCGATTCGAAGATCCTGGCCGCCGCGCAGCTGGCCATCGAAGGCCAGAAGGCGCTGACCGGATCGGGCGACCCCGACGAGGGCAACGGGTATCGAGACTCCGCGCGTCGGCTGGAAGACACCGTGGAGACGCTCATCGATGCCGCGCCGAAGGACGACCGGTGGGATGGCGCCGCCGCGGAGGCTTACGCCGGGACGAACGCCACCCACCGCCGGATCACCTCAGCGATGAGCGTGGCAGACGAGGCTGTAGCTGACATCATCGCGACGGAGGCGGGTCAAGTTCAGCGCACGCGGCGATGCCTCGATGATGCATCGCAGCAGCTATACGACTTCGGTTTGGCGACGTCATGGATGATGTTCATCCCACCGCTCGTCCCAGGAAAGATTGCGGGTGATCTAGCGGCCGCCTCAGCCGCTTTGGCAACAACCAGCGCGTCGGTCGCCGTACTTGCGAAGAACTCGCTCGAGAACGCGAGCCGCCTTCGCTCGAATCTGCACTACTACGAGGACGCAAAATCCGACAAGTCCGGCGGGCCCGAGGGGTGTGAGGCAGGAATCATCACGCAAGCCGAAGATCACGGAAGGCTGCCGAGTCGCATCGGAAAAGCCGACGACTACACTGTGCCGGAACCTGAGGTCCCCTACCAGGGCCCGCCAGCGACGCCCTACGGCGGGCCGGCACCCACATCCCCAGGCGCAGGGAGTCCGGCTGGCACGCTCCCCGGGCGCGCAGCGTCTCCGCGTCCGCCCGCGCCGTCGAGCAGTACAGGTCGTCCGTTCTCTCGCCCAGCACCGCAATCGATCCCCCGGCCTACGGGGGTACCTGAAGGCGGGGCATCAAGCTCGCAGCCACGCCCACGTGTCCCGATGCCGAATCTGCCGACTAGAACCGAAAAGCGAAGCCTAGATGGGTAACCGAGAAGACAACCTCCGCGTCCTGACCGAACACATCGATAAGCTCGCCGAGCATCAGCAGACAGCCGTCGAAAAGTTCACCGGCGCCAACCGCGCGGCGGGAGGCGCAGCCAGTGCAGTAGAAGCAACCCACGGCGCTATATGCACCGCCACGAGATTGGCTCTCGCTGACATCGACGCCGCGCGCGTAAACGCCGGACAGACCGTCCAGCGGGTATCTGACGAGCTGCAAGACAAGCTTTCGAACGCATCCAAGAACTACCAGAGCGTGGACTATCTGTCCGGCAAGAAGATCAGTAACGAATGCCGGGTGTGAGAGACGGAAGCTTACTCAGGACACCACTCCATGTCTGACGCCTATGACCACGACTATCTCTCGGCAGCGTTCCACCTGGCGGCTCAGCCGACCGACGACAGTTCGATGGACGCACTCGACGTTTACCGACCGGCACAGGGCGGACACGATACGGCTGGCGACGATGAAAGCGTCGAGACGGTCTTGTTCACCGCGCATAACCCGGAACGG
Organism: Mycobacterium kyogaense; assembly: GCF_003254575.1. Classification (GTDB taxonomy): domain Bacteria; phylum Actinomycetota; class Actinomycetes; order Mycobacteriales; family Mycobacteriaceae; genus Mycobacterium; species Mycobacterium kyogaense. The sequence continues at coordinate 19,220 of NZ_QJUA01000049.1, forward strand.
ACCGTCACGGCCGTGGCGCTCATGAGTGGGCGGATTCTACGGGTTGAGCTCTCGCACGAGGTCGTTCATATGACTGAATCGGAGCTGAGCGTTGAGATCAGTCTGGTATGTGAGATCGCTCGAATACAAGCTCTCGCAGCCCAACACGCAATCCTTGCACGGCTCCTGAGAGTTCTCGGACGAGATCCGGCCGAATCGGCGAGTGTTCTCTGGCGGCAGTTGGGTCTCCCTGCACCGGAGATGCTGAGTGCCAGGCGAACTGAGGCCTTCGCCGGCCGTTCCACCACAGGGGCGCTATGAGAACACACCTGTGGCTGATCGTTGCCGTTGTGCTTGTGAGCGTCATCGCCTGTGCGGGAATCCCCTCGTTGTTATCCGACCGCGATTCCCCGGGGACGCCTGCATCCCGCCCGCAATGGTTCCCCCCAGAGCAGCTGAGACTATCGGCTGCTGTGGAGACCCAGCCGGTACCAGGCTGGCACACGACGACTGCAGACCTCCTATCGAGCGATGCTTCAAGCGGGCCGACACCGACTGCTCAGTTCACGACCGATACCGACCCGTTGTGGTCGCAGCCGTTTGTCGGGAACGTCGGCAACAACGCCTATTTCGTGTTGCGTGCCGGAGACGGCAACTATCGATGGTGGCTCGCTGGCATCGATGTCCGCGACGGGCATGGCTTGTTTCCAGCGGTTCCCATCGAATCGCCGGCTGCGCCGAAGTGTCTCCTCAACGGACCGGTGCGGGTGTTGTGCCTATCATCTGGATCACCCCGAACGGCATGGGTCGTCGATACTCAATCCGGCACTGTGGAGTATCACGGACCAACCGATATCACCACTGCGACAGGCCATCTCGGAGCGCAGCAAGTCGGCATCTACGCAGTAGCCGGCGAAATGCATCGGGGTCTTTTTGGGATCGGCGACAAAGCGGAGACCACATGGTTCGTGCCTGGTGATGGTTCTGCCGCGCTCCCAGGCACCGGGACATCCGACTTCAGCGTTCAGCCGTTGGCTATTCAAGCGACCGGCGGCGCCGGTTCTGACCGCATGGTGGTTTTCTCGCCCGCAGACGGCAAAGTCGTCCCACCCGAATTGGAGGATGGGCTGTACACACAGTCGGCCGCTGTTTACCCGGGCGGGTTTGCCTTCGAGGTCAGTACCCGCGCCAACGCGCCACTACCGGACGCCATCGCATTCTTCGATATCACGGGCAAACCGATCAGACGGGTTGATACCACAGGATTTCTCGAAAGCTCGACCGACAACCTTCCGATCGTTTCGTCGCGCGGTCAGTCATTCCTGTACAGCGCAGAGGGTTTGCCGCTTGCCGACATCTCCGGATACGACAAAGGGCTGGGCGCCTTGATGATCGGATCGCGACTGTTTGTCAACAAGTCCTACAGCGGGGCGGATGAATGGCAGGAGTACGACCTCCGCACGGGCAACAAGGGGAAGTTGTGCAAGACGGACCTCTCGGGCTACGTCGGAACGGACGGTCAGACAGCCGTGTTCAACTCGGGCAGCCCCTCGATTGGTCTCGAATCCCGCGGGGTGGACATTGCCACGTGTACGCAGAGATGGTCTTACACCTCAGCGCCGGGATCCTCCCGCAATCTCTGGCGCATCAACACCACACTGATCCAACTGTCCGATGACGGAACGGAATTGATGTCGCTCGTCGCCCCCTAGCGTGTCCAGGCAGGGTCTCGTCCGGTGAGCGCGATCACCCGATCCAGCAGTGGCGCATCGCTTTTCACGGGGACCGCCGCGTCGAAGAGCCCCTCGACCGGCGGTCCGGAGGCGAACTCCGTCACGTGCGGCAGCACCGCGCGCAGGACGTCGTCGTCCACCGCATAGGGTCGGCCGGTCGCACGGGCCAGGTCCCAGCCGTGCACCACCACCTCGGTCAGCGCGATCCGGCCCCCGACATCGGCAGGAAAGTCCACCCCGCCGGCGCGCGACATCCCCTCCCACGCCGCTGGGTCGTTCCACGCCCCGGCCATCGCCGTCAGCCGCTCCGGATACGACGCCCGCCAACCGTCGTCGAGCTGGTCGCTCACCTCCGGCGGGGTGTCGGTCAGCTCGCAGAACTCCTTGGCGGCCGCCGCGGTGAATGCCGCCGCCAGCCCGCCTAGGTGCGACACCAACGCCGCCACGCTCATCTCCGAACAGGGTGTGGGCCCCGCCAACTCATCGTCACTGACGGCCCGCACGAGATCCGCGGTGCCCGCACATGCAGAGGTCATATCGATCATGTCCATGCTGACTCGGGTCATTTGCCGAACTCATCGGCGCATCTCCAGGATTTCGTCCTAGAGTCGGCATAGTGAGATTCGCCTTCAAGACATCCCCGCAGAACACCACCTGGTCGGACATGCTCGCCGTCTGGCAGGCCGCCGACGATATCGACGTCTTCGAATCCGGCTGGACCTTCGATCACTTCTATCCGATCTTCTCCGACTCCTCCGGCCCCTGCCTGGAGGGGTGGATCACGCTGACCGCCCTGGCGCAGGCGACCACCCGGTTGCGTGTCGGCGTGCTCGTCACCGGCATCCACTACCGTCATCCGGCCGTCCTCGCCAACATGGCTTCTGCTCTGGACATCGTGTCCAACGGCCGGCTCGAACTCGGCATCGGCGCCGGGTGGAACGAGGAGGAGTCCGGCGCCTACGGCATCGAACTGGGCAGCATCAAGGAACGGTTCGACCGCTTCGAGGAGGCCTGCCAGGTGCTCAAGGGTCTCCTGACTCAGGAGACCACCACCTTCGACGGGCAGTTTTATCAGCTCAAGGACGCCCGCAACGAGCCGAAGGGCCCGCAGCAGCCGCATCCGCCGATCTGCATCGGCGGCAATGGCGAGAAACGCACCCTACGCATCACCGCTCAGTACGCCGACCACTGGAACTACGTGGGCGGCACGCCGGAGGAGTTCGCCCGCAAGCGGGATGTGTTGAAGCGGCATTGCGCCGACGTGGGGCGCGACCCCAAGGAGATCATGCTCTCGTCGCACGTGCGGCTGGAGGAGCAGAACTATCGCAAGCTCATCGAGGACTGCATCGCTCTGGGCGCCGAAGGCCTCGATCTGGCGATCATCTACCTGCCGCCGCCCTATGACCCCGCGGTACTCGAGCCGCTCGCCGAGGCGATCCGCGACTCAGGTCTGCTCAGCAAAGATCAGTGACGATCACGATTCGGTAACGGAAGGCTACGTTGCGGCGCTCGCTGCCCGTCTGCATATCGACGGGTGCGACAAAATTCGCTAGAAGCCGTACCGGACGAGTTCGTCTGGGGTGATCAGGCGTTCGGCTTTGGCCGGAAACTCGCGGCTTTTGACGTGGTGACGGAACAGTGACCAGGTAATACGACTGATCCGAGTGCGGGTAACCGGGTTGATGGACACGGTGATCACTCCTGCGGTGTACGTATAGCTGAACCGGGGAGCCACGTTACCGCAGCGCCCTCACCAAGTCATTAGATACCTGACCGTTGGCAAACACCGGAAGGCACGCCGAACAAAAATATGCTGTTTCTGGTGTGACTGATGTGGCTGGTGTTAACACGCCGACACCGTTCTTTGACCGTCTCGTGTACCGAGCGTGCACGGACGGTTGCGAAACCGATGCATCCACGACCGTCCGTACACTCTCGCGAGAAACCACGGCGTGCCGTAACACGACGACGGCATCCGCGAGCGTGATCTCGCGGTGTGGACCGGGGTTCGACGTCACCCCGGTGTGCTGAACTACCGCTGCGGGACCGCGGTCGGCTTGATGGGCGCCGGCAGGGCCGTGTGCCCCATCAGGTACGTGTCGACCGCGGAGGCCGCCGCGCGACCCTCGGCAATCGCCCACACGATCAGGGACTGGCCCCGGCCCATGTCGCCGGCGACGTACACGCCGGGCACAGAGGTGGCGAACTTCGCGTCGCGCCCCACGTTGCCGCGCTCGCTGATCTCGACCTTGAGATCGGCCAGAAGGCCTTCGCGCTCAGGACCGGTGAAGCCCATCGCCAGCAGCACCAGATCAGCAGCCATCTCGAAGTCGCTGCCCTCGACCTTCTCGAACTTGCCGGCCTTCATCTCGACCTCGTAGCCGCGCAGGCCCGTCACCCGGCCGTCTTCGCCGAAGAACTCCTCGGTGTTGACCGAGTACACGCGCTCGCCGCCCTCTTCGTGCGCGGAGGTGACCCGGTACACCAGCGGGTACGTCGGCCACGGCGTCGAATCGGCGCGGGTCTCCGGCGGCCGCGGCATGATCTCGAACTGGTGCACGTGCTCGGCGCCCTGGCGGTGCGCGGTGCCCAGACAGTCGGCGCCGGTGTCACCGCCACCGATGATGACGACCTTCTTACCCTTGGCCGTGATCGGCGGCTGGTTGTCGTCGTCGACGACGGGATCGCCGAGCTGCACGCGGTTGGCCCAGGGCAGGTACTCCATCGCCTGGTGGATGCCGTCGAGTTCACGCCCGGGGATCGGCAGATCGCGCCGCGCGGTCGCTCCGCCGGCCAGTACCACGGCGTCGAACTGCGAACGCAGTTGTGCCGCAGTGATGTCGACGCCGACGTTCACGCCGGTGCGGAACTGCGTGCCCTCGGCTTCCATCTGCTCGAGGCGCCGGTCGATATGGCGCTTCTCCATCTTGAACTCGGGGATGCCGTACCGCAGCAGGCCACCGATGCGGTCATCGCGTTCGAAGACCGTGACGTCGTGGCCGGCGCGCGTGAGCTGTTGCGCCGCAGCCAGTCCCGCCGGACCCGAGCCGACGACGGCCACCTTCTTGCCCGTCTTTCGATCCGGCGGAAGCGGCACCACCCAGCCCTCGTCGAAGGCCCTGTCGATGATCTCGACCTCGACCTGCTTGATGGTCACCGGATCCTGGTTGATGCCGAGCACGCACGAGCCCTCACACGGCGCCGGGCACAACCGCCCGGTGAACTCCGGGAAGTTGTTGGTGGCGTGCAACCGCTCGATCGCTTCGCGCCACCGGTCGGTGCGGACCAGGTCGTTCCATTCCGGGATCAGGTTGCCCAGCGGGCAGCCGTTGTGGCAGAACGGGATACCGCAGTCCATGCAGCGCGAGGCCTGGATCTGCAGATGGTCGGGAGGGAAATCCTCGTAGACCTCTTTCCAGTCCCGCAGGCGCAGATCGACGGGGCGACGCTGCGGGGTCTCCCGCTGCGTGTATTTCATGAAACCGCGCGGATCAGCCACTTGCAGCCGCCATGATCGCCTCGTTCACATCGTCTCCATTGCGTTCCGCATCGGCGATGGCCTGCAACACGCGCTTGTAATCGCGAGGCATCACCTTGGTGAAGTAACCGGACTGGGTGTCCCAATCGGCCAGAATCCGTTGTCCGACGGCCGAATCGGTGGCGTCGACGTGCGCGGCGACGATGTCGCGCAGGAACTCGGTGTCCTCGTCGTCGAGGCTCTCCAGCGACACCATGTCGCCGTTGAGGTTGTCGGCGAGAACGTTACCGGGGTCGTAGACGTAGCCGACGCCGCCGGACATACCTGCCGCGAAGTTGCGGCCGGTGGGGCCGAGGATGACGACCCGTCCGCCGGTCATGTACTCGCAGCCGTGGTCACCGACGCCTTCGACGACGGCGTGGGCGCCGGAGTTTCGCACTGCGAACCGTTCACCCACCTGACCGCGCAGGAACATCTGCCCGCTGGTGGCGCCGAACAGCACCACGTTGCCGGCGATGATGTTGTCTTCGGCGACATAACCCGCCGGCGCGTTCTCCGGTGGGCGCACCACGATGCGGCCACCGGAAAGGCCCTTGCCGACATAGTCGTTGGCGTCGCCGTAGACACGCAGCGTGATGCCCTTCGGGACGAAGGCGCCGAAGCTGTTGCCCGCCGAGCCCTTGAACGTGATGTCGATCGTGCCGTCCGGCAGACCCTGTCCCCCGTACGCCTTGGTCACCTCGTGGCCGAGCATGGTGCCGACGGTGCGGTTGACGTTGGCGATCGTGGTCGAGAAGCGCACCGGCGCGGAGCCGTCGAGAGCTTCCCGGCACTGCACGATCAGCTGCTGATCGAGCGCCTTGTCCAGCCCGTGGTCCTGCCGTGAGCTGCAGTACAGATCCTGGTTCATGAACGCCGAGTCGGGTTCGTGCAGGACCGGAGTCAGATCGAGTTTGTGCGCCTTCCAGTGCTCGGCGGCCTTGGCCGTGTCGAGTGCGCCGACCTGGCCGACCATCTCGTTGACCGTCCGGAAACCCAACTGTGCCATAAGTTCCCGGACCTCTTCGGCGATGAACATGAAGAAGTTCTCGACGAATTCGGGCTTGCCGTTGAACCGCTGACGCAGCAGCGGATTCTGGGTGGCCACCCCGACAGGGCAGGTGTCCAGGTGGCAGACCCGCATCATGATGCAGCCCGAGACCACCAGCGGTGCGGTGGCGAAGCCGAACTCCTCGGCGCCGAGCAGCGCCGCGATCACCACATCGCGGCCCGTCTTGAGCTGTCCGTCGACCTGGACCACGATGCGGTCACGAAGTCCGTTGAGCAGCAGGGTCTGCTGCGTCTCGGCCAGGCCCAGTTCCCACGGGGCGCCCGCGTGCTTCATCGATGTCAGCGGGGTCGCGCCGGTGCCGCCGTCGTGGCCGGAGATCAGCACCACGTCGGCATGCGCCTTCGACACGCCTGCGGCGACGGTTCCGACGCCGTTCTCGGACACCAGCTTCACGTGCACCCGCGCCTGCGGATTCGCGTTCTTCAGATCGTGGATCAGCTGTGCGAGATCCTCGATCGAGTAGATGTCGTGGTGCGGCGGCGGCGAGATCAATCCCACGCCGGGCGTGGAGTGCCGCACCTCGGCCACCCACGGGTACACCTTGTGCCCCGGAAGTTGGCCGCCCTCACCGGGTTTCGCACCCTGGGCCATCTTGATCTGGATATCGGTGCAGTTGCTCAGGTAGTGCGAGGTGACGCCGAAGCGACCCGAGGCGACCTGCTTGATCGCGCTGCGCCGCCAGTCGCCGTTCTCGTCGCGGTCGAAGCGCGCGGTGGCTTCGCCACCCTCACCCGAGTTGGACCGGCCACCGAGCCGGTTCATCGCGATCGCGAGCGTCTCGTGTGCCTCGGCCGAGATGGAGCCGTAGCTCATCGCGCCGGTGGAGAACCGCTTGACGATCTCGCTGGCCGGCTCGACCTCGTCCACCGGGATCGAGGGACGCTGACCCGCACGGAATTTCAGCAGACCGCGCAGCGAGGCCATCCGCTCGCTCTGGTCGTCGACCAGCTTGGTGTACTCCTTGAACACCTCGTACTGACCGGTGCGCGTGGAGTGTTGGAGCTTGAACACCGTGTCCGGGTTGAACAGGTGGTACTCACCTTCGCGGCGCCACTGGTACTCGCCGCCCACTTCGAGTTCGCGGTGCGCCCACTCGTCGGGGCGGTCCAGGTACGCCAGGGAATGACGCGCGGAGACGTCGGCCGCGATGTCGTCGAGATCGATGCCCCCGACCGGACAGGACAGCCCGGTGAAGTACTCGTCGAGCAGCTTCTCGCTGATGCCGATGGCCTGGAACAGCTGCGCTCCGGTGTAGGACGCCAGGGTGGAGATGCCCATCTTCGACATCACCTTGAGCACGCCCTTGCCGGCGGCCTTGACGTAGTTGGCCTTCGCCTGGTCACTGCTGATGCCGCTGATGACACCGCGGTCGACCATGTCCTCGATCGACTCGAAAGCCATGTAGGGGTTGATCGCGGCGGCGCCGAAGCCCACCAGGCATGCCATGTGGTGCACTTCGCGGGCGTCGCCGGCTTCGACGACGAGACCCACCTTGGTGCGGGTCCGGTCGCGGACGAGGTGGTGGTGCACCGCGGCGACGGACAGCAGCGACGGGATCGGCGCCATCTGCTCGTTGGACTCTCGGTCGGAGAGCACGATGATGCGCGCGCCGTCGCGGATCGCGGCCGACACCTTGGCGCGGACGTTGTCCAGTGCTTCCTTGAGCCCGCGGCCGCCCCGGTTGACCGGGTAGAGGCAGCGGATCACCGCGGCGCGCATGCCGTGCTTGTGGCCGCGGATCTCGTGGTCGGGGTCGACGCAGATCAGCTTGGACAGCTCGGCGTTGCGCAGGATCGGCTGCGACAGCGCGATCTGACGGCACGACTCGGCGTCGGGATTGAGCAGGTCGCCCTCGGGCCCGACTGTGCCCGCGAGGCTGGTGACCACCTCTTCCCGGATGGCGTCCAACGGCGGGTTGGTGACCTGCGCGAACAGTTGCTGGAAGTAGTCGAACAGCACGCGAGGCCGCGAGGAGAGCACCGCGATGGGCGTGTCGGTGCCCATCGATCCGAGCGCTTCGGCGCCGGTGCGGGCCATCGGCGCGACCAGCATGTTGAGCTCTTCGTAGGTGTAGCCGAAGATCTGCTGGCGCAGCACCACGCGGTGGTGCGGCATCCGCACGTAGTCGCCGGGCGGCAGCTCCTCGAGCTGGAACAGGCCGGCGTCGAGCCATTCCTGGTACGGCTGCTCGGCGGCCAGCTCGGCCTTGATCTCTTCGTCGTCGACGATGCGGCCCTGCGCGGTGTCGACGAGGAACATGCGGCCGGGCTGCAGACGCATCTTCTGTACGACGGTGGCGGGGTCGACGTCGAGGACGCCGGCTTCGGACGCCATCACGACGAGCCCGTCGCTGGTCACCCAGATCCGCGACGGACGCAGTCCGTTGCGGTCCAGGACCGCACCGATCACGGTGCCGTCGGTGAAGCAGACCGCCGCGGGGCCGTCCCAGGGTTCCATCAGCGAGGCGTGGTACTGGTAGAACGCCCGGCGGGCCGGGTCCATCGACTCGTGACGCTCCCAGGCCTCCGGGATCATCATCAGCACCGCGTGCGGCAGGCTGCGGCCGCCCAGGTGCAGCAGCTCGAGCACCTCGTCGAAGCGGGCGGTGTCGGACGCGCCAGGGGTACAGACGGGAACGATCTTGTCCAGGTCCTGGCCCGAGCCGAACACGTCGGTGTTGATCAGCGCTTCGCGGGCGCGCATCCAGTTCTCGTTGCCGGTGACGGTGTTGATCTCGCCGTTGTGGGCGACGCGCCGGAACGGGTGCGCCAGCGGCCACGACGGGAACGTGTTCGTCGAGAACCGGGAGTGCACGATGCCGAGGGCACTGGTGAGGCGCTCGTCCTGCAGGTCCAGGTAGAACGCCTTGAGCTGCGGGGTGGTCAGCATGCCCTTGTAGACGAAGGTCTGGCCGGACAGGCTCGGGAAATAGACGGTCTCGCGGCCGGGGCCGTCCTGGCCCGGGCCCTTGGTGCCGAGTTCGTGCTCGGCGCGTTTGCGCACCACGTAGGCGCGACGTTCCAGGTCCATTCCGGTGGCGCCGGCGAGGAACACCTGGCGGAAGGTCGGCATGGCGTCGCGGGCCAGCGCACCCAGGGAGGATTCGTCGGTGGGTACGTTCCGCCAGCCCAGCACCTTCAGGCCCTCGGCCTCGGCGATCTTGCCGACGGCTTCGCAGGCCGTCGCGGCATCCTTGGACGACTGCGGCAGGAACGCGATGCCGGTGGCGTAGCTCCCGGGCTCCGGCAGGTCGAAATCGACGACCGCCTGGAAGTACTCGTGAGGTACCTGCAGCAGGATGCCGGCACCGTCACCGGTGTTCGGCTCGGCGCCCTGGGCGCCGCGGTGTTCGAGGTTGAGCAGCGCCGTGATGGCCTTTTCGACGATGTCGCGGCTGCGGCGGCCGTGCATATCCGCCACCATGGCCACGCCACACGCATCGTGTTCGAATGCGGGGTTGTACAGGCCCTGAGGACTGGGCGCCATTCCCACCTACCTTATTTCTTCAGACACCTCGGCGCGAGAACGTTAGCCGGGGCGGCGGCGGAGGGGCCTTCGTGCAGCACTGAACGCCGGCCCTTTTTCCACGCGCCACAAGTGCTCAAAACGATATGACAAAGGGCCCCTGACATGCCAACTTAGTGGACCCTAACCACATCGGTCCGGCCGAAGTCCACATCTCGCCACCCGCCACAAGATCACAGACGAATAACGTTGCCATGGACGGTCTTTCACCCCGACAACGATCGACCCCCGCAAATGAGAGCCGCGTCACACCTTGGCGGGTTCCCAGGCCATCATTTGCCACAGCCGCCACCCCTCCCCCTGACGTGCCATTTGCAGGTTGGCGACATTTGCTAGAAGCCTGGCGAGATTCTTAGAGTTGCCCTCCGAGCGTCAGGCCGCCCGACTGAAAGCGAACATGCCCGTCTGGTGCAACGAATCCTCAACCACGGCAACGCTATTCGAGGCGAAGTAGCCCCACCACTGCGATGGCGTACGCCGACCGTCAGGCTGGTCGGGTGCGCTTTCCACTGAATCATCCGCTCGGACGCTTCGGGATCGAGACCGATGACCGCGATCCCGACCTGGCGACAGCGACCGTTCCGACCGACGGTCTGGTCAATCCACTCACCGGGTTGCCCACCATCGCGCCGCTGGCGATGCTGGTCGACCATGTCGCCGGCGCGGCCAATCACGTCCGGCGCGGGACGGACGAGTGGACGGTGTCCAGTGAGCTGGCGCTGGAGGTGGCGCCGGGGGCGCTCGAGGTGATCGCGGCTGCGCCCGATCGACCGGTGCTGGGCGTCGCACGCGCCATGGGGCCCAAGGGCAACACCGCGTTGGCGCTCTGCGAGCTGTCGGTCGACGGCATCGCGATCGCGACGGCGACCGTCCGGTCCTTCTACATCCCCGCACCGGCCGAACTCGTCACGTGGCCCGACGACGCGGATGCGCCGGTGGTCGAGCCGACGCTCGCGGATCGGATGGCCGTCGAGGTCGGCGAGACCGGCGGTGCGGCGGCCGTGTTGGTCCAACGCGACGATCGCGCCGTGTACAACGGCGTGGGGGCGGTCCACGGCGGGGTGTCCTCGATGGGGCTCGAACTCGTCGGCTCGGCGGCGCTGAACAGTGGTCCCGGCGCCGAGTTCGTCACCGGTTCGCTGCGGGTCAACTTCTTCCGTCCGATGCACGGCGGTGCCGGCGCGCATTACGGCGCGACACCCGTTCGGATGGGCAGGCGCACCGCCACAGCGGACGTCGTCGCAGTCGGGTCAGACGGCCGCCCGGCCCTGGTGGGGCGGTTGACCGCCTACCGCTGATCTTGATGAAACCTTCGTTTCCATAGCGCAACGGTTCGGATACGGCGTGCGCCGAGGACGCCGCGGTCGTGTCACCGTGGAGCCCACATCAATGGAAAGAGGGGTCCGCGATGCGCTCACCGACGATGCTGCATCGGCTCGCAGCCGAATTCATCGGGACGTTCTGGTTGGTGTTCGGCGGCTGCGGCAGCGCGGTCTTCGCCGCCAAATTCCTCGCCGGAGACGGTGTGTCGCTCGGAATCGGGTTCGTCGGCGTCTCACTGGCCTTCGGCCTGACGGTGCTGACCGGTGTCTACGCGTTCGGAACGATCTCGGGCGGACACTTCAACCCAGCGGTCACCCTCGGCGCCGCGTTGGCGAAACGCGTCGAATGGAAGGCCGTACCCGGCTATTGGGTCACGCAGGTGATCGCCGGGCTGGTCGCGGGCGCCGTGATCTATGTGATCGCCAAGGGCCGCGACGGTTTCACCGCGACGGGCAGCATGGCGGCCAATGGCTACGGCACGCATTCACCGGGGGGATATTCACTGGTGGCGGTGATCATCGCCGAGGTGCTGCTGACGTTCATCTTCTTGTTGGTGATCCTCGGGTCCACCGACGATCGTGCACCGAAGGGCTTCGCCGGCCTCTCCATCGGGCTGACGTTGACGCTGATCCACCTGATTTCGATCCCGATTTCCAACACCTCGGTGAATCCCGCGAGATCGACCGGTGTGGCGTTCTTCAACGGTGACGGCGCACCGGCGCAGCTCTGGGTGTTCTGGGTGGCGCCGCTCATCGGCGCAGCGGTCGCCGGTATCGCCTATCCGTATCTGTTCGGTACCGCCGAGGAACTCGCCGATCGCCCTGTCCGCGACGACGCGCTCCCCGGCGGCACCCCAGATCACGGGGGAAACTGAGGCGATCAGGCGCTCTTGGCGGCGTCCGCGGCGTCCTTCTCGGTCTTCTTGCCCTCAGTGGCCAGCTGACCGCCGGAGTTCTCCAGGTGCGCCCGGACGAACCACTGGAACTTCTCCAGTTCGCCGGCGTGGCCGATCAGCATGTCCTCGGTGACCGGGTCGAGCTCTCCGGACCGCTCGATGCTCTTGCGCGTGTCCTCGATGACGCCGGTGTAGACCAGGTCGAGGGCAGCCAGGTGCGCCTGCACCGTGTCGCGACCCACCGAGTAGTCGTCCCAGGTGCGGTCCTTCTGGATGGCCCCGGGGGTGCCCTGCGGCGACGCCCCGAGAGCGGCGATGCGCTCGGCGACCTCGTCGGCGTATCCGCGCACCAGATCGACCTGCGGGTCGATCATCTCGTGAACCCCGATGAAGTTGGGGCCCACCACATTCCAGTGCACGTGCTTGAGGGTCAGGTGCAGATCGTTGTAACGGCTCAACGCCTTCTGCAGCAACTCTGCGACCTCGGCGCCCGCCTTGTCGGACAGTCCAGGCACGGTGAACGTAGTCATGTAACAGCTCCTTCGTATGTCCCGCCCCGTGTACCCGGGCCGTCGGCGCGATAATCGTCTGCGCTCGACGTCACAGTTCAGCAAGATTCGGGATGGCCGCCCGCGGCCCGAAGCGCGGATTCACCGCGAGCCCACTGGCTTCCAGCAATCGGACGGCCCGTTGCCGGTGCGGCGACAGAGGCGCGAGCAGCACCACCATCTCGTCGTCGTCGATCGGATGGCCGAGCAGACTCCAGCCCACCATCGTCGACAAGTGATAGTCCCCGATCGACAGGGCGTCGGCGTCGCCGAAAGCCCGCTGGGCCACTTCGGCCGCCGTCCACACGCCCACCCCGGGCAGCGACATCATCGCGGTGCGCGCCGCTTCGCACGACCGCTGGACCAACCGTTCGAGGGCATCGGCGCGCTGCACACATCCGATCACCGTCCGGGCCCGGCCGGGATCGACATTGGCGAGGTGGAAGTCCCAGGACGGCACGCGCCGCCACACCTCGGCCGAGGGCGGCACACGCATGTGTGCAGGCGCTGGGCCGGGGGCCGGGGCGCCGTACTTGGTCACCAGCTGGCGCCATGCGCGCCGGGCGTCCTTGCCGTACACCCGCTGTTCCAGGATGGCCGGCACGAGCGCCTCGAGCACGCGTCCCGTCCGGCCCAGTCGCAGGTGCGGCACGCGTTGGTGGGCGCGCGCGATGGTCGGTTCCTGCGGGTCGAACCCACGCACGTCGTCGTCGGCGCCGAGCAGGGCGGGCAATGCGTCCGTGAACTCCGCGGCGCCGGGCCCCCACGCTTCGCACCCGACGGTGTCGACGGCGGCCCGCGTGATCCGTGCGGTCACCGCACCACTGGCCAGCAGGCTGGTCCGCCAGATCGCGCCGTCGGGGGCGTCGTGGTAGCACGGATCGGCCCGCCCGCGGCGCAGCGGTGACAGTGTCAGCGCCGGGCTCGCGGGTCCGGGGAACGTGACACTGGCGGTCCGGCTCTCCGGCATCCGCTAGGGCTCCACCGCGATGTCGGCCTTGTTCGGGTAGAACGCGACGTGCCCGGCGATCTCGGCGACCGCGGGGTAGGGCTCCGCATAGGTCCACACCGCGTCGGCGACGGTCTCGGTCCCGGTTCTGACGTCGTAGTAGCCGGCGTCACCCTTGAACGGGCAGTAGGTGCTGGTGTCACTGCGCCGAAGGCGATCGGCCACTACGTCTGACATCGGAATGTACTGCACCGCTGGGTAATTGGATTCTTGCAGCGTCAGCGCGTCACGGGTGTCGGCGATCACCTCTCCGCCGACGCGGACGACGACTCGGCGTCCGGTCGGCGTCACGGTGATCGGGTGTTCGCTCGTCGGTTCGAGCACAGGGCGGTCGGTCATCACTCCATTGAACGCCTCGGGGCCGATCAGTGCGGCCGGCCGGCGATCTTGTCCGCCACGACGGCGATCGGTGACGTCGTGGCGCGGCCCCGCGCCTCGTGCCAATCGGCGGCCTTGTACGCCAGGTACATGCCCCGCACCCCGAGCCACCGCAGCGGTTCGGGCTCCCACTGCGCCGACCGGTGACCCACCCAGGGCAGCTCGGTCAGCGGCGTGGCGCGGCCGAGCACCAGATCGACCAGTGTGCGGCCGGCCAGGTTGGTCGCGGTGACGCCGTGGCCCACGTAGCCACCCGCCC
>NZ_QJUA01000004.1 GCF_003254575.1 Mycobacterium kyogaense
CCCCCTCCACGCCGACCACTCCCGCTCCCGGGCCCAGCACGGCACCGTCGGCAACGCGCCGGACAGGCTGCTGCACGGGTCGTGCAATGAGTCCCGGGGCGACGGCAGTCGAGACCACCTGCGGCCAGCTCTCGCCGCCGCCGGGCCCTCTGATCCGGGCGCAGATCCTCAACTCGGGACCCTGCGCTATTTCGACTGGCCTGACTGACCGCGACACCCCCCACCCGGTTTTTCTGAGGCCACCCCCCGTCCCAGACCCCGCGGTAGGTCTGGCGATTTTTTTACAGAGCCCCAGATTATTTTGGCCGACTGGGGGTGGGCTCAGGGTGAAAAATGCTGTGCCGCAGGTGCTTTGATGCAAACGAGTTGGCGATTTCTGCGCGAAACTGACCGGGACCGGTGGAGCGCCGGTCACGGGGGTGCGTTCACCTGTGGCGCTGTGAGGGCATCGAACGCCAGCGCGGTTCCTGGCCCTCGGGGCCGGTTCGATACTCGATCAGCCAGAGCAGCGTGTCCGGTGAAACCTGGCGTCCGCCGTGCGGACACCCGAGTACCACGGGCCACTCACCGGTCTCGGCGAGCAGCTCCTTGACGTGGGCCTCGATGCGCGCACGCGTTTCTTCTCGCCGCAACTTCGCCGGGAGGTAGAGCTCGGTCTGACCCCAGCGGCCGTCATCCCATGACTGCGTCATCCTTCTGAGGGTAGGGCCGCTCACGGACAATGCCTGAAGCCGGCATGCAGGTGGCTCCGCTGACCTTGGACACCAGATCTGAGGATGCCGAAAGTTTGCTGGAGGGCCTCAGGTTGGTAGACGGTGGTCCGGGCGGCTAACTAAGAAAGTGCCTACCGAGTCGGCGTTGACCCTGTAAATCGTGCTGCGACGACCTACGCGCTGAGCGCGTAAACCCTTCACTATGCGAGTGCAGATTGCCGCATATTGGGGCATACGTCGGTATATCGGCGGTTTGTCGTTTGACCGCCATGCGACAAGATCTTAAGAAACGCGCATTGCTCTACGCATGACATTGGTTGACAATCCCGCTACAGTCGAGTTCGCCAGCCAGAGGGGAACACCGGGAAACCGGACACCAACCGAAGGTTGTGCGCTGGAGCTAGTGGGAGTCGAACCCACCGCGGGCGGCTTTGGAGGCACCCCGGGCTAACCTGCTAGCCCCAGCGGCGGAAGTGGGTCCGGGCGGACGGTGCTACGTCTGCCCGGACTTCACCTCGGTCCCGAGCCTAGTAGGTGTTGGGTCTATCACCCCCGTATGCCCGCGTTTCCGGGCGTGTCTCTTTCACTTCTTTCCCTCGCGTCACATTGGTCACTCGAACCGCTGCCCGGTCGCCGGTCACGTGGGGTCCAGTCGGCTGATCGCCTCGCTGAGCTTCGGGTCCGAGATCAGCACGTACCGGGCGGTGGTGTTGAGCTGTTCGTGCCGCATCAGCGTCTGCGTGGTGCGCAGATCCGTGCCGCTGCTGACCAGCGTGGTCCCGTACCAATGCCGCAGCCGGTGCGCGGTGCCCCCCGGGATGCCTGCGCGGATCATCGCGTTGCCGATGATGTCGCCGACCCCGCGCGGCCGGATCGGGAGACCCTTGCGCCTCGAGTTCCCGGGGAACCACCAGCCGCGGCGTGGCATGCCTTTCGCGGCCTCGGCGAGGACCGGGTGCAGCGGCAACACCGCGGTCTTCTTGCCCTTGCCGGTGACGCGCAGCGTGCCCGCCACGGGGTCGACGTCCTCGCCCCGCACGTTCGCGATCTCATGGATGCGCAGGCCCGCGAAAGCGGCGAGCTGGATCATCACCCGCGTGCGGTGGTGCATGCGGACCGCCAGCAGATCCCGCACCTGCTGGTCGGTGATGGGCCGCGGGACGCCCTTGGGTGCCTTGGGCCGTTTCACGCCGGCCGCGGCGTTCACGCCGCCGTTGCGTTCCCACCAACTGTAGAAGCTGTGGATGTACCCGTAGTAGGCGGCACGGCTGTTCTGGTTGAGTGAGGGCTGGCCGAGGAACCGCGCAATGTCGATGGTCCGCACCGACTCCAGTCGCGAGCCCGAGAACCTCTCCAGCCTGTGCATGAGGCCGAGCATCTCGGCGATGGTGCGATTCGAGCGGCCCTCGCCGCGCATGTAGATCTCCCACTCCTCCAACAGCGTCAGATCCCGCTCCCGGTCCCCGCTGTCGGCGTCGGGGACGAGCATGAGGTGCGGAGCGGCGCTCACAGCGACGTCACCGTGTACGCGTCGGCGACCCCGTCGAACTGGCGGCCACAGTGCGCGCAGCGGCCCGTGCTGCTCTCGATCGCCGCTCGCTGCCACGCTCGCAGGTGATGGCCACACAACAGCGCCTGCTCGCACCCGTGGAGGTTGAGCCGCCAGCGGGCCGGCCGCCCGCACGCGGTGCCGGCTCTGGTCGGCATCTCGCACGCGAGGTGCTCGTTCCATCCCGAGATCGCAGCTTCGAAAGCCGCCAACTCGCTGTTGTCAGGTGGGGCGGGTGATGGCTGTACAGGTGTCATGACGGCAGACTATGTCCGTCAAATTCGCTGCGCCACAACTGTTTTAAAGTCTGTCCGACGCTACAAAATATGGGCTGAGCCGATAGCTATGGCGCTGCGCGATAGATATGCGCAAAGGGCATAGATATTGCCCACCGGTGGAACGAATGGTCGCTGGTTGGGTGAATTACCCACCAGTGGGAACCGCGACGGGCGACTCGATCGACGAGCCAATTTGTGGGGTTCCTACGAAAGGCTCCCGCTGCGTGGTCGCATTCACTGCCCGTACCCCAACGCTGACCCCAACCAGGGAGAAAACCGGGTGTGTTCGCCAGTGTTCGTGGTTGCACAAAATCCCACTGAGCTGCATTGATAGAACGAGTGTGAACAGTGGCGAACGCCGCTCGGCTATCTGGGGGTCAAGTGGTCGCAGGTTCAAATCCTGTCAGCCCGACGTTGTGATGTCTCAGGACATCGGCGACAGCCGGACCTACGTTTGTAGGTTCGGCTGTTGTCGTTTCGGGGGTTGTCTGGTGGGTCCTTTAGGTGCTCCGGTGGGTTGGTAGTCGCGGTTTGGGTCGAGGGTCAGTTCGCGGAGCAGCTCTCCGGTGGCGGCGTTGACGACCCGTATCTGGAGGTCGTGGACGAGCAGGATGACGCAGGTCCCGGCGTGGATTCGTCCGATGCCGATGTGGTGCAGGCGGCTGTTGTGGCGCAGGGTCACCGACCCTGCTTTGTCGACGGTGTCGTGTCGGATGCGGTCGTGGGCGTCGGGGTGAGACGGTGGTCCGGGGGTGGCTTTGGGCATCGTGTTGTAGAGGGCGGCCGGGGTGGCTCGGTGGGGCAGGGACCGGTGTGGTCGGCGGTGGTTGTATTCGTCGCAGAAGCTATCGATGAGGGTCTGGAGCTCGGCGATCGTGTGCGGTTGGCCGGGTTGGGCGCGTAGCCATTTCTTCATGGTCTGTTGGAATCTTTCGACTTTGCCGCAGGTGGTGGGGTGGCTGGGGCGAGAGTTCTTTTGGACGATGTGATGTCGACGCAGTTCGGCTTCAAAGCTGTTGCGTCCGCCTTTGCCGCCGGCCAATCGCACGGTGTAGACCATGCCGTTGTCGGTCAGCGTGGAGGCTGGGATTCCCTGTCGGGCAATGGTTGTGCGGAATGTGGTGACAACGATCGGCGTGGTGATGCGAGGGTGGGCGCTGACGTGCAGGGCGTAGCGGGTGCAGTCCTCGAGCCAGCTGATGATTTCCACGCTGGCGCCGGGTCGGCCGTCAGGGCGGGTGAGTCGGTAATGGGTGAAGTCCGATTGCCAAGTCTGGTTGGGCATTACGGCCTGGAACCGGACATAGGAGGACTTGGGTCGCTTCTTGGGCTGCGGGGTGATGAGGCCGGCGGCCACCAGATGTCGGCTGATCGTCGAGCGGGACAGTCGGTGTCCGTGGCGGTGTTGAAGGTGCCAGGCGATGGTGTCGGGTCCGGCATCGAGGCCGGCGGCGGCCAGCTCGCTGCGTAGACCCACGATCAGCTCAACGACGTGCGGTGCGGTAGCGCCCGGAGAGGTTTTCGGTCGCCGCGAGCGGGGCTCGAGGGCAGCGTGGCCCTCAGCCTCGTAGCGGGCCTTGAGCCGAGACTTCAGCTGGGCTCTGGTGGTCGACGAACAACGCGGTCAGGACCAGACGGGCCTTCGACGTGGGTTGCGGCATCCCCGAGCATCACGCCGAGCCGGGCTGTCTCCAATGCCCCGAGACATCTGTCGCCAATGACGCGAGACATCTGTCGCCGATGTCCTGAACCAGCACACTGTCAGCCCGACGTTGTGATGTCTCAGGACATCGGAATAGCCGCGGACCTACTTTAGGTCCGCGGTTTTTTCCGTTTGGGGCCTTTGGGGGCGCCGGCGGGTTGGTAGTCCCTGGTGGGTCGAAGGTGAGTCGCGCGCGGGATGCCCGGTACCGCACCGCGATGCGGCCCGTAACCTTGGACGGTGGCCCGTCCACCCGAATTCGATCGCGCCGAGGCGTTGGTGAAGGCGCAACACCTGTTCTGGGAGCGGGGCTACGAACGCACGACCGTTCGTGACCTGACCGAGGCCATGGGCATCTCTGCGCCCAGCTTGTACAACGCCTTCGGCGGCAAGAAAGAGCTGTACGACGAGGCAGTGGCGGCCTACGTAAGCGCGCCGACGCGGGTGGTGCCGCCGGCGCTTGCCGAGCGTAGTGCCCGGGCGGTCTTTGCTCGCATCCTGGAGATCGCGGTGCGGGAGTACTCCCGTGACGATCAGCCACGTGGGTGCCTGGTTATCTCCGATCCCGTGCTGGAATTCGAACGCGACGCCGGTCGCGTAGCGATCCGTCAGCGACTGGAGAGGGCGCACGCCGACGGCGATGTGCCTGAGGACGCCGACGTGCAGGCCTTGACCGACTACGTCGACATCGTGTTACGAGGATTGTCCTCCCTCGCCAGAGACGGGGCCGATCCCGCTGCGTTGCGCTCCGCTGCCAACGTCGCCCTGCAGGCATGGCCGGCGCGGCCTCGTCGCCGTTCCGCGCGGTCCTGATCTCTGTTCGCTCGCGTCACCCCAGGTGACCGCCCCGCTGCATCGGCTGCGGAAAGTTCATGACGGCCAGCGCTGGTGTAGGTTCACTGGGCGATGTTTTATCAGGATCGCTACAAAACGTTGAGGGAGGCGGATGGACTGCCGGTGACGGACTGTGGAGTTTTGCCGACCGGCCACACTGCTGCCAAACAACATCCAAACATGTTGTGCTCGAACGGAATCAGGCCGCCCTCCGAGAAGGAACCACCATGAACGCTTCACCGATCGACATCGTGCGCCGCAACATCGAGGCGGTGCAGAACAACGGCGACTTCGCCGTGTTCGACGAGATCTTCGCCGACGACTTCGTCGACCACACCCCCCAGCGCGGCGTCAGCGCCGACAAACACGGCGTGAAGTTCCTCTACACCGGACTGCGCAAAGCATTCCCCGACTTTCGTGCCGACATTCATTGGCAGACAGTCGATCGCGACAAGGTGACGACCTACAAGACGTATCGCGGAACCCACGACGGAGCGTTCCTCGGCGTTGCCGGCACCGGGCGAGCAATCGCGTTCGACACCATCGACGTCTTCCGCGTTCAGCACAATCAACTCACCGACCACTGGGGCATCGCCGACCTCCTCGGGGTCCTCGTCCAACTCGGCGCGCTACCCGCCGAGCTTGCCCTGTGATGCCGACCCCGGAACCGACGACAGGACCAACCGACCGATGACCACACCACTGCAGGGCAAGACCGCACTCGTCACCGGCGGATCGCGCGGCATCGGCGCCGCCATCACCAAACGATTGGCCGCCGACGGAGCCGCCGTCACCTTCAGTTACGCCCGCGCGGCTGACGTCGCCAGTCAGCTCGTCGACGAGGTGGTCCACCAGGGCGGCCGGGCCGCGGCCGTCCAAGCCGACCAGGCCGACTCTGCGTCATGTCAGCGGCTCGTCAGCCACGCGGTGGACGCGTTCGGGCCGCTCGACATCCTGGTCAACAGCGCCGGTGTCTACCAGACCGGCACCATCGACGATCCCGGACGCGATGACGCCGTCTTCCTCGAACAATTGCACACCAACGTCGTCGGCGTCGTGGC
Source organism: Mycobacterium kyogaense (assembly GCF_003254575.1). Taxonomy (GTDB): domain Bacteria; phylum Actinomycetota; class Actinomycetes; order Mycobacteriales; family Mycobacteriaceae; genus Mycobacterium; species Mycobacterium kyogaense. The sequence continues at coordinate 6,138 of NZ_QJUA01000004.1, forward strand.
CACCACCCGTGCCGCCGTGATGACGATGAACGAGGGCGGCCGCATCATCAGCGTGGGGACCGCAGGCGCCTCCCACGCGCCGTTTCCCGGCATCGGCGATTACGTAGCCTCCAAGGCCGCGCTCGCCGCCTACACCCGTAGCTGGTCGCGCGATCTCGGTCATCGGGGCATCACCGTCAACATCGTCCAACCCGGCGCGGTGAACACCGACATGAACCCCGCCGACGGGCCCAACGCAGAACTGCAGGCATCGCTGAACTCGTTGCGACGCTTCGCCGATCCCTCGGAGATCGCAGCCCTCGTCGCGTTTCTCGCCGGCCCGGAAGCGGGCTTCATCACCGGCACCACCATCGACATCGACGGAGGGCTCAACGCATGAGCGGGGTGGTGCGGATTCATCGCCACGGCGGTCCTGAGGTCCTCGTCTACGAGGACGAGTCGTTGCCGCCTCCCGGTGACGGTCACGTGCTGCTGACCCACGAGCACATCGGTGTCAACTTCGTCGACACCATGTTCCGGGACGGAACGTTCCCACTGACCGACTTCCCGGCCGTTCTCGGGCTCGAGGCCGCAGGCACGATCAGCGCCGTCGGGCCCGGCGTCCACCAGCGAAGAAAAGGCGATCGCGTCGCCTATTGGACGACGATGGGCGCCTACGCTCAACACCGACTCATCCGCGCCGACCAATTGGTCGCCGTTCCCGACGACATCTCCACCGAGGCGGCTACCGCAGTACTGACCAAGGGCATGCTGGTGTGGGCGCTCACTCGGCGTGTCGTCGACGTACGAGCCGGCGACACCGTTGTGGTCGGACCCGCCGCGGGCGGCGTGGGCTCCCTCCTCGTGCGATGGCTGCACTGGATGGGCGCACGCGTCATCGCCACCGTGGGCTCCGAAGCCAAGGTGGCACAGGTTCATGCCGCCGGGATCGAGACTGTCTTGGTCTCACCCGCCCCTGGGGCTGCAGCAGAGGCCATCGCGTATGCGGCCGGCGAGCGCGGCATCGATACCGTCTTCGACGGTGTCGGCGGGACCGGTTTCGCCAGACTGTGGCCGCTCGTCAGGCCCGGCGGCACCGCCGTGTTGTACGGCGGCGCCGCCGGCTATCCGGACGTCGACCCCAACGAACTCCGCTCAGCGGGTGTCCGGTTCGTGCAGCCCAGCACTGCCCAGTACGTCAACACTCCCGATCTGGTCGAGGCTGCCGCGTCAGCTGTGTTCGATGCGCTGCGGACCGGTGTCTTCGGGCCCGTGGCCACGACGACGTACCCGCTCTCCGATGCTGCGCTCGCACACGCCGACATCGGCGCCCGCACGACCACGGGAAGCGTGCTCCTGGCGCCTTGATTGCGTGTCACCTGCGTCGACGTCTCACTTCTTGCGATTCTCACCCAATTCCTCGGCGATGGGGTTCTGCGGCACGTCTCTGTCTCTTTCGGTGACACCCGGCTTGGTGGGCACCCGGTGCGCGGCACCCTTCTCGCCATTGGTCATCACGTCGTCGGTCAGCGGCACCGACGCGAGCACCTCGGAGAATGCGGCATACGTCTCGGGTGGGATCGAACGCAGGGCCCGGATGGTGTCGTCATCGCAGGAATGGCGTTCGGCGGCTGCGAGAAGAGTCGCCTTGTCTGCCGGGAAGTCGACATCGTCGAGGCATTCGCGGAGTCGGTGGCGTGTGGTGGCTGCGGACATGGTGCTCCTTCTCATATGCCGGGTAGGTCGGTGCCCAATGCCCGGCTCGACGGTGCGCAAACCAGGCCGTCGTGACCTGCCGGGACGAGGGCGCTAGACCTGCGGGTCCGTGCCACCTGGGTGCAGATCGTCTGTCGTGTGAGGCCCGAAGCGTCGCAGACGCCTGCTCTGCTCAGACGCCTTCCGCGCTGCGTCGACAGTCTTCTGCGCGCGCCCACGGGCGCGTTGCGACTGTTCGATCACGGCGGCACCCAGAGTCTCACGACGGTCCGCCTTGAGCTGGGCTTTGTGCAGCGATGTGAATATTTCGAAGCGCTCGAGCAGATCAGCGGCGGCGAGTGCATCGGCGACAGGTCCAGTTGGCGACACAACCAGGCAGAACGAGGTGTCCGCCTTTCCGGCGATTGAGGAGGCGTCGACGAGAGTTGTGACAAATTGGCCACCGACCGACGTGGCGCGGGACAGCTCGAGCACCAGCTGTGCCGGTTGCCGTGTCAGTTCATCGGCGACCACGCGGCCCATGGCCGCCGTCTCGGCATCATCGATGTCCCCAGAAACGAACAGGATGCTCGTCGAGTCGGGAAGTCGTCTCAGCGTGAACGAATGTCCGTTCTGCCGGCCGACGTCGCCCATTTCGCTCACTCCGTCACCTCCTCTATAGGTCCACCGGCGACCTAATCAGGCGGGGTGGGCGCTAGCTATCCGCTGACCGCCTCCGCAGTGGCCGTTTCGCGCCAGGCAGCCGGGCTGGCATGCTGGAAGGAGGGCCGCAACGACGCGGGGCAGGGGAGAATTTGGGGACCGGCGACGAGCCGCCTGCGCACACCGAGCTGGGGGCACCACATGACCGACGCGCCGTTCGAGCACGCAGCCGAGGTGCGGACAACTGACGTCGACGAGGCGGCCGATGCCGTCGGCCGCTTCTATGTCGCCGCAGAACTCGCTCCCATCGACACCGCCGCGGTGAAGATGCAGATGAAGGCGTTGGCGCTCCCCATGGTCACCGTCGGCGACGTCGGCTTCGGGGTGGATATCGAGATACGAGCCGACGACGTCAGCGCCTACTACATCGACGCACCGGTATCCGGCATGGCGATGAATCGATGGCGTGACGGTGCGGATGTCGCTACGACCGCTGGGGACGTCGCCATCTTCACACCGGGAACGCCGTGCCGGCTCGCCTGGTCCGCCGACTGCGATCAGGTCTGCGTCAAGGTGCCTGAATCACAGATGCGGCGCCAACTCGAAGCCATGCTCGACCGTCCAGTTCGGAAGCGGATCGTGTTCGATCGGCGGCTCAGTCTGAGCTCCACTGCTGCCAAGGACTGGTATTCGTTGGTGCGGCTGCTCGGGCGGCAAGCCTGGCAGCCCGGAGGCCTGCTGAACCACCCGCTCGCGGTGGGAAACCTCCAACTCCTCTTGATACAGGGCCTGTTGCAGATGCAGCCCCACAACTTCACCGATGCACTCACCGCGCACGAACACCCGGCCAGCGCAGCGGTGACGAAGCGGGCAATCGATCTCATGCATGCTCATCCGCAGAAGCTCTGGAGCACAGCAGAATTGGCGCAAGCAGCTGGAGTCAGCGCGCGTTCGCTGCAGCGGGCGTTCGAACGGTCCGGCCACCCGTCGCCCATGGCCTATCTGCGACGGCTCCGGTTGAAGCACGTGCACACCGAATTGGCCTCTCAGTCTCCGGACTCGGTCACGGTGACGACGGTCGCCGTCCGCTGGGGATTCCTGCACTTGGGCCGATTCGCCAGTCAGTATCGTGAACAATTCGGGGAAAGCCCTTCAGAGACACTTCGTTTGGCCGGTTGACCGGCTCGTCCTCGAGTCCCGGTGCCATCACCCGTCGGTTCTGGGCGAGCTCGGTCGCGGCAGCGGGCAGTAACCTCGAGTCATGCCACGCGCACTCACCGACGACGAGATCACCGCCTTCCTCGACAGCCGCCCCGGGTGGGCGGCACTGACGACACTCGACGAGGACGGGTTTCCCCACACCGTGCCGCTGGGCTACTTCCGGCTCGGCGACGACATCGTCATGGGCGTGCGCGACAACACGCGCAAGATCGCCAACGTAGAGCGTGATCCGAAGGTTAGCATCATGCTCGAAGACGGGTCCACGATGTCCGACATTCGCGGCGTCATGATCCAGGGCCACGCACGCGTGGTCCGCGACGCAGAAGCCGTCGAGCTCGCGCGGCACGGCGCCCGCAGACGTGGCGTGCCGGAGGACGAACTGCCCACCGAGCCGCGACCGGGCTCCGCCTACATCTACGTGACCCCGGTGCGCACCCGCTCCTGGCAGTACGGGGACTGATCAGCCCGCCGGGGTGACGTCGCTTCCCGAACCCTTGATCGACGCCTTGGCGCGGCTCTCGGCACGCACCGTCCGGGTGCCGCGCACATAACCGGTCGGTGAGATCGACGCGGCCAGCAGCGCATCTTCGCCCTTGATGAACGGGTGGAACCCGACACCGGCGCCGCCTCGGCCCTTGACCGGGATATCGGCGACTTCGGTGACTTTCCAGCTCTTTTCGGCCAGCGACAGGATCGCCTCACCGTTGGCACACGACACCGGCAGCGCGGCGACCACCTCGTCCCCGTCACCGGTCAGCTTCACCCCGGCGACGCCGTTCCCTGCCGCACCCTGCGGGTTGACCGCGGCCGGATCGATCCGCAGGATCTTGCCGCGCCGCGTCACCAGCGCCAGGTGATAGCCCTCGGGCAGTACACCGGAGCGCACCAGCCCGGTGATGTCCGGTGCCACCGGGATGTCGCGGATCTTGAACGGCAGGCCGCCTCCGTTGGTGAACTTCACGCGTCCATCGCTCCACACCGCCCAGCCGAGACCGGAGGTGAGCAGCTCACCGTGACTGTCGGAGAACACCCCGCGATCGTCGAGGCGCCACGCGGTGTTGACCTTGCGTTCGCGCGGACCGTCCTCGTCACTGCCCGCCGTCACGGGGGTGGCTTCGGCGTCGAGCACGGTGCGGCGGTCGAACTCCGGACCCTTGAACAGCTTCGCCGTCTCGACGAGCTCCTGATCGATCACCTTTCGACGCGCATCCGGGTCGGTCACCAGTTCGGTCAACGCGGCGAACTCGGCGTCCAGCTTCTCCGCTTCGGCACGCAGCTCGATGACGTCCAATTTGGTCAAGCGTCGAAGCTGCAGTGCCAGAACGTAATCAGCCTGCACGGCGTCGATCCCGAACCGCTCCTGCAAACCCTGCCGCGCCTCGTCGACCGTCTCCGAACCGCGGATGACCGCGACCGCCGCGTCGATGTCCAGATGGATCGTCATCAGACCGGCCACCAGGTGCCGGCGGGCGGTCACCTTCTCCAACCGGTACTCGCTGCGGTGCAGCACCACCGAATCCCGCAGCGTCAGGAACGCCGCGATCAGTTCCCGAACCGACCACCAGCGGGGCACCCGGTTCTCGTCGAGCGCGACGAGACTGGCGGCGAACGTCGACTCCAGCGGAGTCAGCGCCAGCAGCTGCGTCCGGATGTCCTCGGCGTTGTGGCCGCGCTTGGCGGTGACCACGATGCGCAGACCGTTGCGCCGGTCGGTGAGGTCGGACATGTCGGCGACGCCGGACATCTCGCCGGACTCGACCAGCGCTCGGATCCGCTCCTGCACAGTGTTGCTCGCAACACCGGGCGGCAATTCGGTGATGACGCAGTTCTTGCCGTCGACATGGATCGTGCCGCGGACCGTGAACGCACCCCGGCCGGTGGTGATGTACTCCCGAAGTCCTGCCGTGCCGACGACGGTGGCGCCGCAGCCCCAGTCGGGCCCGGGGATGAGTTTGACCAACCGGTCGTCGGTCATGTTCGGGGTCTTGAGCAGCGCCCGGCAGGCGGCCATCACCTCGCGTGGGTTGTGCGCGGGCACCTTGGTGGCCCACCCCTCGGCGATGCCGACGGCACCGTTGCAGAGCAGCACCGGCCACTGAGCCGGCAGCATCGTCGGCTCGGTCCATTCCCCGTCGAACGTGGGCACCATCGGCACGGCGTGGTCGTCGAGCTCCGCGGTCAGCGCTGCACCCGGCGCCGAGAGCCGCATCTCGGTGTACCGGTCGGCCGCAGGGATGTCTCCCTGGATGCGGGGGAATGCGCCCTGTCCGTCAATGACTTTGACGCGCTGGAACTCCGCGGCCATCAGCGCCGCCGCGCCGTACATCGACGCGCCGCCGTGGGGGTGCAGGTTGCCGGTGACCGCCGAGCAGACCTTCGACGATTTCTGCGGCTTGTTGCCGGGCAGCAGCCGTGAGTCGTGCATCTGATAGAGCAGACGCCGCTGGCCGGGTTTGAGCCCGTCGAACGCCGACGGGATGGCCCGGTCGCTGACGCTGTAGAGCGCGAAGGTCAGCTGATAGTGATTCCAGTAGTCGTCGGCGCTCTGGTCGAGCACCAGGTCGGGGTTCTGTTCAGGGATGTCCAGGGTGGCAGACACTTCAGTACTCCTAGTCGAGGTCCAACGCGGAGGTGTCGACACGGGCGGCGATCTCGGCCATCCACGTGCGACGCCCCTCGGGCGGCCCGCCGAACAACGTGTGGTGCAGCTTCGCCTCGTCGTGGTCGGGATGGACGCGAATCACCGTGCGGCGCTGCGGATCCAGCACGGTGTTCCAGAAGTCGTCGGCATCCATCTCACCGAGACCCTTGTTGCGTTGCACTTCGACCCGCTTCTTGGAGGTGGCCTTCAGTTGTGCCACCGCCGCGTCCCGTTCGGACTCGTCCTGACAGTAGATCCGGTCGTCCCCGTTCTTCACCACGAACAGCGGTGGCAACGTCACGTAGACCATGCCGGCCTCGACGAGCGGACGGTAGAAGTCCAGGAACATCGAGATCAGGCTCGAGTTGATGTTGCCGCCGTCGGGATCGGCGTCGGAGGCGAACAGGATGCGGTCATACCGGCACTGTTCGGGATCGCAGCTGTCACGCACGCCGCAGCCGAGAATCCGTTCGATCGAATCGAATTCGTCCTTGGCGCGGGCCTTGGTCAGGGCGAAGCCGTAGACATTGGGCGGCTTGCCCTTCAGCGGAAAGGCGGCTTGGAAGGTCGCGTCGCGTGCGGCTTTGATGGTACCCAGCGCCGAATCACCCTCGCAGAGAAACAGTTCGGCTCCCGAACCACGGCCAGTCTCCCTGCTGGGCAGCAGCTTCGGTGGGAGAGACAGATTGGTGCCGAGCCCCTTGGCCTTCGACGCCGCCCGCGACCGTGCCTTGGCCCCTTCGGCGCTGCGCCGCGCGCGGGCGAATTCCAGCGCCAGCTTGGTCCACAGCGAGACAGTCTCACCGTTGGCAGGATTGGCCGCCCAGATGGTGACACTGCGCGCCACATCCGGTGCCATCGCCAGGTTCAGCGACCGCGACGACACCGCTGTCTTGGCCTGGGAGTCCCACGACACGTCGGGGGCACGGGTGTCGACCGCGAGGGCGGTGACCGCCGCGAAATCCTGTGCCTCCGGGCCTTCTTCGCCCTTGGCCAGGCCGAGGTCGCGGATGCGGGACGCCCGGTCGGCCAGCGCCTCGGAGAGCCCCTTCATCGCCGCGGTGAGGTGGGAACCGCCACCGGGCGTGCGGACGGTGTTGCAGAACGCGGCCACCGTCGCCGGCTCGGCCGGGCCGGCGGTCAGCGACCAGCGGAACGGTGTCGGGCCGCGACCGGTGGTGTACTCGCCGCGACCTTCGACGACAGCCCGCACGGCGGGAGCGGGGTTACCCGCCGCGGTGCACATCAGTTCCAGCAGCGTGTCGGTGCCCCAGGGGCCGTCGAAGGGTTCGAGCAGCGCAGGCGGCACTTCGTCGCCGGGCCAGCCCTCGTCGACGACCGAAAGATGCACGCCGGGGGACATCCGCGCGGCCGCGTGGGCGCGCAGCAGCACCTCACCGATGTCCATCGTCGAATCGGGCACGACGGTGGGATCGAACAGGATGCGCACTTCAGTGCCGTGAGCGTTCGGCTTCCGATTACCGACGCCCTGCAGCTTCTGGGTGTCGGCACGAGTGAACGGCGCCTCGGGATTGAAGTCCTTGCCGTCGAACACGCCGGGGTAGCCGCCGCCGAAGCTCTGCAGGTAGGTCTTGCCGCCCCGGCGAACCGTCACGTCGGTGCGGGCGGAGATGAAGACTGCGGCCGCGGCGCCGATTCCGTTCAGACCGGCCCCGGTGCTGGTGGCGTCGGCGTGCGCGGAGAACTTGCCGCCGGCGCGGGCGGTGCCGAGGGTCTTGACAATGCCGTTCTTGCCGGTGGCCGGGTCGGTGTCGACCGGCAGGCCACGCCCGTCGTCGGCGACACTGACCGACCCGTCGGCGTGCAGGGTGATCGTTACGGTCGACCCGCCGTGGCTGGGGTCGGCGACCTCTTCCACCGCGTTGTCGATCAGCTCACGCAACGCAGTGTTCAGGATGTCCAGACCGAGGTTGACCGCCGGCCGCAGGCGGGTGTGCTGGACATCGTCGAGCTCGGTGATGTCAGCGGCGGTGTAACTCACGTCTCGTCCTTTCCATCAGGTGGGCGCCGATCGGTGGAATGGTAGACGGCGGATCCGACTTCCTCCTGCATCTGCAGCTCAGCCACTCGGTTTTTGTGGCGGTGATGACACCATGGCGTGATGCGCGCCTTCCTGTCTCGTCAGCGACGGCGGCTGACTCAGATGATGCGGCCGCGTCGGGGCGTTGGCGTCGCAGGGTTCGACGCCCGTACGAATCGGTGGGTCGACGTCGAGACAGCGATTCCCGTACAGCGCGACGAGCTGACCTTCGCGACCTTCAACATCTGGTTCAGCGATCACCACGCGCCAGCGCGCTACCACGCCATCGTGTACCTGCTCGAGGCGCACAGCCCGGATGTCATCGCGTTACAGGAGGTCACGTCCGCGGCTCTCGAGGTGTTCCTCGCGCAGCCGTGGATTCGTCAGCACTACTACCGCGCGGCGGCCACGGGTCACGCCTTCGGCAGGAACGGGCTGCTGCTTCTCTCGCGCCTGCCGATGTCGCATGCTGTCTACACCCATCTGCCGCGCAGCGTCGGGCGCGGCCTGCTCCAGGCGAACCTGACGGTCAACGGACGCGCGCTGACGATCTGCTCATTACACCTGGAAAGCGGCAAGTCGGCGTCGGAGATTCGCACGCACCAGCTGGCCACGGTGTTTCGCGCCGTCGACACCGCCGAAAACGCCGTGCTGTGTGGGGATTTCAACCTGCGAAACGCCGAGGGCAGCAGGCTGCCCGACTCCTATGTCGACGCATGGCCGACCCTGCACCCCAGCGACGAGGGGTTCACCGAGGACACGTCGGTCAATCTCATGCTGAACGACAGCAAGGGCAAGCCCAGAAAGGTGCGATTCGACCGCATCCTGGTCAAGGGTGACCAGTGGGTCCCGGCAGACATTCGACTCCTGGGTACCGAACCGATCTCGCAGACGACGCCGAGAGTCTTCCCGTCCGACCATTTCGGCCTGCTGTGCCGGGTGGTTGCCGCCGGACGAGCCGTCATTGCCGACGCATGAACACTGCGAAAACTCCGCTGTCGGCGGCCGCCTCGCCGGGCATCGGCCTCTAAGCTGGCGGAAATGCCTACCTCTTCATCGCCGCAGGACGAGTTGCGAGTCAACTTCCAAGTTCTGCTCAACAGCGCCCTCACCCACGGACGGGCGGCGTCACGCGAGTGCGGTCTGGGCCCTGCCACCGTCGAAGCGATCAACGCGATCGCCTACGACCATCCGGACGCCGAAGCCGACGCCGTCGCAGCTGCCTACGACGCCTTCGGTGCCGAGCATGGGGGAGTGCAGTCCACCAACAGGACGGCATAGCTGACGATTCTCACGCGGCGACAGCTACGTCGGCCGTGTTGGCCGTGTTGGCCTTGTTGGCCTGCAGGCATGCCCACGACATCGTGAACAGGAAGATGCAGTAGGTGGTGAGCGCCAACCAGAACAGCAGCACCCCGTTCCAGGCGAAGGGGCCGCTGTGGAAGAAGTACGCGAAGATGTCGGGGATGAACGACACGGCGACGAAGAAGTTCACGTAGCCGACCCAGCGGGGAAAGACCGTTTGGCCGCTGAGAACTGCGATGCCGATGGACAGGTTCTGCAGACAGAACAGCATGATCGCGGGGAACAGAATGAGCCAGCCCATGTCGTGCAGTAGCAGCACCGTGTCATCGGATCGATCGGTGCGGAATGTGGCCATGGCCCACAACAACATGGGCAAGAGGTTGAGCAGCAGCGTGGCGGTTCCTGTGGCGAGCTGGGTCAACGCCAGTACCGGGCGACGCCCTTCGATCCGCAGCAGATGCATGCTGATCGTGGCCACCAGCGGGGCATAGAGGACGATGCCCAGGGAGGCGAGGACGAAGCCCGCACCGGTCAGGGTGGGGTGCTCGAGGTAGAACGCGCGCACCTCGGACATCGGCGCACCCGGACCCAGAGGTAGGGGCAACATCCCGGCGATCAGCCAACCCACGAGGGTGACCACCACAGCAGCGGGCCCGCCGAGTGCACACAGTGTCAGCACGCGAGGATTCACGATTCCCTACTCTCGCAACGCGCGAGCCGCGACTGCTCGCAGGTTTTTAATTTTGATTAAGTGGAGAAGCTACGGGCTGGCATGCGGGGTGGTCAAGAGGCGCCCGCAGCACCGGACCGGATTCTTTCGCCGACGTCCCTCCCGTGGTGATCTTGATCTCTCGCGCAGCGGCCACAAATTTCGTACGGTCATGCGGTCCTTGATGTGTTCGCGGGAGCCGGGGTGTCAGATGCGTGCGGTGTTGACGTTGCCGATTTCTCCGGAATTGGACGTGGTCGAGCTGAGGGAAGCACTGGCGCCGACCACCTGGCTGCCCTCGGCCGACCCGGACGAGCCGTGGATGAAGGCTCGGGTGGATGCGCTGGTGCAGGAGTTCCCGGAGAGTCTGCGTGTTCAGCTGCAGCAGGCCGGGGTGATCTACATCCAGGTCGGGCTGACTGTCGAGGGGCTGGTCAGCTTGGAGCGTCACGGCGCAGTGATGATCCGCCTGGTCCACGACGGCAACGACGTCTCCGCGATCAAGGCCGCTGTCCACACGCTGGCCCGCCACCTACCGGACGCGCTCAAAGCGGCCACCGGCAACGACGATCTCGGATTGGAGACGGATATCGAGATCCGCCAGCGCCATGGCGGCATCGCCGTGGCCAAGGGCGAGATCATCACCCCGCACAGGTTGCGGTTCCCGAAATACGTGCGTACCGAGCGTCCTCGCGAGTTCGCGCTGGTCTGCGTACTCGCGGGCCTACTTGCGGCGACGTTCGTGACGTCGTTGTGGCTGGCCCACCTTCACCCGATCTCGCTGAGTTGGCCCGATGTGATCCGCGGTCACGGCGAACGGATTTCGTCCGCTCTGGTCGTGGCGCTGTTGACCATCCTGATCAACCTGCTGTTCGAATACCGTGATTGGCGCTCGGAAACCACCGAGGTGCGTTGGCTTTTCGGGTGAAGCTGCACAGGGCTAGCGGCAGCAGTTCGGGTCCAGCACTGCGCACAGCGCGCCCAGCGCATCCGGCGCGACACGATGAAAGACGTTCATGCCCCGGCGATCTGAGGCCACGAACCCGGCACGGCGCAGCTGCGCGAGGTGATGGCTGACGGTCGACTCGGTCAACCCGAGCGCCGCCGCCAGCGCGCCGCTGTTCTCCTCGCCGGTCGCCGAGCTGAACAGCATCGACATGATCTTCACCCGAGCTGGATCTGCCAGGGCTTTCAGGCGCAGTGCCACCTGCAGCGCATCGGCATCGCTCATCGGGCCCGAGGCCACCGGCGCACAACACACCGGACCGGACATGTCGATGGTGGGCAAGCTCTTGGGCACCCACCCATAGTGCCACCATCTTGACATTCATCACAAAGGTGGCATCGTGGGCGTCGTCAATACTTCGACATACGTCGTATAGGTAGGGAGGCTGATATGCCCTCGACGTCCCGTATCCAACTCGCACTCAACGTCGACGACCTCGACGAGGCCATCGTGTTCTACTCCGCGCTCTTCAACACCGCCCCGGCCAAGGTCAAACCCGGCTACGCGAACTTCGCCGTCGCAGACCCTCCGGTCAAGCTGGTGCTTCTCGAGAACCCCGGCCACGGCGGCACCATCAATCATCTTGGAGTCGAGGTCGATTCGAGCGATACCGTGCACAGCGAAATCGCTCGACTCGCCGGAGAGGGGCTGTTCACCGAGGAAGAGATCAACACCACCTGTTGCTTCGCGACCCAGGACAAGGTGTGGGTGAGTGGTCCCGCCGGAGAACGTTGGGAGGTCTACACCGTGCTCGCCGACTCGGACACCTTCGGCGCCCGCTGCTGATGGCCGGCTACTCGGCCGACGCCGGCGTCGTCGACAAGCTCTCGTTCCTCGACCGATTCCTGCCGCTGTGGATCGGTGTCGCCATGGCCGGCGGGCTGCTGCTCGGTCGGCTGGTGCCTGGTCTGGACAGGGTTCTCAACGGCATTGCGGTCGATGGCATCTCGCTGCCGATCGCCCTGGGTCTTCTGATCATGATGTATCCGGTGCTCGCCAAGGTGCGTTACGACCGGCTCGACACCGTGACCGGCGACCGCAGGATGCTCGCCAGTTCCCTTGTGCTGAACTGGCTCATCGGGCCCGCGCTGATGTTCGCGCTGGCCTGGCTGCTCCTGCCCGACCTCCCGGAGTACCGCACCGGTCTCATCATCGTCGGTCTGGCCCGGTGTATCGCGATGGTCATCATCTGGAACGACCTCGCCTGCGGTGACCGGGAAGCCGCCGCCGTCCTGGTCGCCGTGAACTCCGTCTTCCAGGTCCTGATGTTCGCCGCCCTAGGCTGGTTCTACCTCTCGATCCTGCCGGGTTGGCTCGGGCTGCAGCAGACGAGCATCGACGTCTCGCCGTGGCAGATCGCGAAATCCGTCACCATCTTCCTCGGACTCCCGCTGCTCGCCGGATATCTCTCGCGTCGGCTGGGAGAGCGGGCGAAGGGGCGAGACTGGTACGAACGGACCTTCCTGCCGAGAGTCAGCCCGTGGGCGCTGTACGGGCTGCTGTTCACCATCGTCGTCCTGTTCGCGTTGCAGGGCGCCCAGATCACCAGCCGGCCACTCGATGTCGCGCGCATCGCGCTGCCGCTGCTGGCCTACTTCGCGATCATGTACGGCGGCGGATATCTACTCGGCGCCGCACTCGGGCTGGGCTACGAGCGCACGACGACACTGGCTTTCACCGCCGCAGGCAACAACTTCGAACTCGCGATCGCCGTCGCCATCGCAACGTTCGGCGCCACCTCGGGGCAGGCCCTCGCCGGCGTCGTCGGACCCCTCATCGAGGTTCCCGTCCTCGTCGGTCTGGTCTACGTGTCACTCGCTCTGCGCCCGCGTTTCGCCGGGCCCCGACCGGAGGCGAGGTGGGCATGACGCCCTCGGTGTTGTTCGTGTGCGTGAAGAACGCCGGCAAGTCACAGATGGCGGCCGCTCTCATGCGTCAGCTCGCCGGCGACTCCGTGATCGTCCATTCGGCCGGCACACGACCGGGCGAGCACGTCAACGCGCTGTCCGCGCAAGCCCTCGCCGAGGTGGGCATCGACATCAGCGCAGAGGCGCCGAAGCCGCTCGAGGACAGCATCATTCGTGAGGCCGACGTGGTCGTGACACTCGGCCGCGAAGCTCACCTGGAGCGGGTCCCCGGCCCTCGATTCGAAGCATGGGACACCGTCGAACCCTCCGACAGCGGCATCGACGGCATCGAGCGCATGCGGCTGATCCGCGACGACATCGCGCGTCGCGTCCGCGTGCTCGCCGCTGGCCTAGGTGCCTGACGGGCTCACCGGCCTGGCGTTTTCAGCCTCATCGCAGCCCTCGGCAAGGAATCACCCACTGAGCGAATCCTTGTGGCGGGCAGGCAGTCTCCTGCAGACCTGCCGCGAACGCTTTACGTCCTCTCACGCAGGGCGTTTCATCGAGTGAAGCCTCATCACCGCGGCGAGTTCTGCAATGTCGCAGTCGGCGGTGTTCGGACGGACGCCACGGTCGTGTCGACGTCGTTCGTTGACAAAGGATTTCACGATGATGCGTGTATTCATGGCGCTGTTCATGGCAGGCCTGGCCGTGGCCACATCGGCAATTGCGCACGCGGGAGGCAACATCGGCGCCAACCCGGTGCGCCATGCTGTCAGCTGCAGCGGTCAGGAGATGGACGTGCAGAGCGACGGTGGCGCTCCGGTCAGCTGCCCGTCCAGCGGCGGCGGCGCGAAGAGCGACATCAAGCCCCAGACGATCGTCGCGAACATGGTGCCGGTGGGCGGTGGTGACCCGCACGACCTGACCGGGACCTACCCGAAGGTCAGCAGCTACGGTGGGATCTCTGATCCGACGCCGTCGCCTCAGTACACGGGGCCGTTCCTACCGACCCAGTAGCAATGACGTGATCGAAGACACCGACTGGCGCTACCGCTGGCTCTGCAGGATGTCGACGACCTGCTGTAGCGGGTCGGGCACCGTGGACACGGCCCCCACGAAGGGGTGCGACAGTTCGATCACGAGGAAGAGCTGCGCGCCGACGAGTGTGCCGATGATGGCCACCATCGCGTAGTGATTGGCGGGCTTCTCGACGCCGTAGATGATCGCGCAGCCCAGTAGCAGGCCGCTGGTGACGAAGATGACGGCCCACAGTGACCACGGTGGCCCGGTATCCGTGCGGGCCTGCAGCACCCGTTCCGTGCGGTTCTTGCTCAGATCGTTGAGGTTGCTGAAAGACGTTGACAGCAGGGTCTTTTGCGCATCGGTCCGGGCTGTCACACCCTCGTACGCCGCATAGACCCGGTCCAGCGCCTGATCAGCCTCGGGGTAGAACCGCCCGGCGTTCGATTCGTCCCACTCCGTCAACGCGGCCTTCTCATAGGCCAACAGGCTCTGGCGGATCCGGTCGCGGTCCGGCTCGTCGAACACACCGGAGTCGCGGGCGAGCTGCGCCCCGGCCGCTCCCTCGGTCCGCACCACGCCGTCGGCATGGCTGATCTGCCCCCACATGGCCGAGACGACGAAACCGATGAAGAACGCGAACACGAAACCGACGACACCGAAGGCGAACTTGGTCACGTCGTTGTGTTCGTCGCCGCGCAGATTCGGGAATCGTCGGCGCACCACCATCTGGATCGCGACGGCCGCGCCCGCGGTGACCAGGACCATCAGGAGCAGGAGCAACCACGGCGGCACGTGCGTCACCAGCCATTGACTCACGTCGCCCCCTCGAATCGCTGCACTTCGACCGCTGCAAACTCTAAACCGGCCGCCTGGAATACATCGCGCGACTGTGGGCACAATAGTGACAGGCTCAACAGGGATGCCTCCCTCTTTTAGCGTGCTCGAGGTACCTGATGACAGTCCTGATCGATAGCGAGGACCTCGACGATGTCGAGAGATTCGTCAACGCCAACTACCACGAGGTCCGCCTGGCGCCCACCGCGAACACCTCGGCCCGCGTCCGGGTCGATCGAGCCGAACTGGGTGAACTGACCCTCGATGACTTCTCCTACGGAATCGATTTCCAGTTCGAGAGCTTCCCGACAGACGGCGTCGTCGTCTGTATGGTCCGAGCCGGCGCGGTCGTTCGCGGAACCGACGCCAAGCAGGCGGACGTCTTCGGACCGGGGGACGTTCTTGCGGTCGGAGCGCATGACAGCGGGTTCTTCACCGGTCATGCCCACGGGCTGCAGTGCGATGCCATCGCACTCGATGCTCACCTCCTCGGCACCGTGGCCGCCGCGCCCGGTGGCGGCGACGTGATCCGGCTGACCGCCGCGAGGCCGGTGTCGCCGATCGCCACCGCACACTTGATCAGGGCGATCCAGCACGTCAAGCACTCCGTGATGGCAGATCCCCTCGCCGCTCGGAGCCCGTTGATCATCGGGAACGTGCGCCGTTACCTCGCCGCCGGCGTGCTCGCGGCGTTCCCCACCACCGCCCACCTCGAGACGACCGCGACCGACAGGAACGACAGCACCCCCACGCTGCTGCGGCGCGCCATCGCCTTCATCGAAGACAACGCCGAGCGCGACATCTCCATGGTCGACATCGCCAACGCCGTGTACGTGACGCCGCGGGCATTGCAGTACATGTTCCGCAAGCACTGCCATTGCACGCCCACCGAGTACCTTCGCCGGGCCCGGCTCTCCCATGCCCACGCTGACTTGGTGGCCGGCGACCGGTCCATGGTGCGGGTCGCCGAGGTGGCGGCGCGGTGGGGCTTCTCGCATTCCGGACGTTTCGCCGTCTACTACCGCGAGCAATACGGCGAGAGCCCGCATTCCACGCTTCGCCGTTGACTTTTTGCCCTTGGGCGAGAGCGGCCGGGGGAGTTATCGTCGCCGGGTACGGTTCCGCGATGACGAGCTCGCGGCCGTGTGCGGGAGGCCGATATGCGGCTCACATACGTCACGATCCTGCCGGCCGTGATCGGTTCCGGACTGATCGCGCTGCCGGCGGCCGCGGCCGATTGCACCAGCGCCGCCGGCACCACCGTCTGCTCCCAGGGCGACGTCCGCGGCGCCAACACGGGGCAGGGGCCCGGCGCGATCCCCACCTACAACCCGTACCAGTGCTGGTACTGCAACAACGGCGGTTGGGGACTGACGTTCATCATCGAGCGGCCGCATCGGCCTCACGGTGACGGCGGGGGTGGGAGAAGAGGTTGAGGCGCGGCGGCTTTCGCGCGCACCGCCAGCAAGCCGCCGCCGATGACCAATGCCATGCCGAGGTACGTCGACAGTGCGGGGCGATGGTGCCAGACCAGCCAGTCGATCAGCGCGGTGAACACGATCACCGAGTAGATGAACGGACCCAGCTTCTCCGCCGGTGCGTAGCGGTAGGCGACGATGATCAGCGCTTGCGCGAGCAACTGTGCGACGCCCACGGCGAGCAACCACGGCGACGCCGCCGCGGTGATCGGCGCGAAGTCCGCGGCCGCGACTGGTACTGACATCGCCGTGGACAGCAGGAAGTAATAGAACAGGATGCGCAGTGTCGGTTCGGTGGCACTGAGCCAGCGCACCGACATCATCGCGACCGCAAGCAACACCGCGCCGGCGAATGCGGACAGTTCCCCGACACTCAGGCCATGGCCCTGCGGCCGCAGCACCAGCATCACCCCGGCGAAGCCGACCGCCGCGCCGAGCCACGTCGCGGTCGCCACACGTTGCCGGGTGACGGCCCAGGCGATCAGCGGCATCCACAGCGGCGCGCTGTAGGTCAGCAGCGTGGCGTTCGCCAGCGGGATCTGGGTGATCGCGAAAAACAGTGCATACCAACAGCCGGTCCCGGTGGCAGCGCGCAGCAGATGTAACCCGACCCTGCGGGTTCGCAACGCCCCCACACCGTGCCGCAGCGCAACCGGGGCCACCGCCGCCAGGCAGATCGCGTTCTGGGTCAGCAGGAGGACCCCGGTCGAGGTGTGCTGCCCCGCCACCTTCGCCAACGCGCCGACCAGAGCGACACAGAAGAACGCCGCGGTGGTGAGAAGTGCGCCCGCAGCGAGGTTTTCGGTGCGGTAGCCGCTGCGATCAGCCGGCACTGCGACCGCCCGTCGGGGCGAGTTGCGGGGTGGAGCGCTTCATCACGCCGTTGAGCAGGCGCGGCGACACCAGATCGAGAGCCCGCAACGGCAGCATCTTGCGGGGTGCGATGCGGACCGGGCGCCGCCGTGCGGCCTCGACCATCCACTCGGCAGCCTCATCGGCACTCAGCGCGGCCAGGCCATCGTAGGCGCGTGTCGGGGCGATCATCGGGGTGGCGACCAACGGGTAGTAAATGGTCGTCGACCGGATCCCCACGTCGGCCAATTCGTTGTCGATGACGCGACTGACCGCACTCAGTGCGGCCTTTGATGCGTTGTACACGCCGAACAGCGGCGAGGACTCCGGCATCACGCGCCAACTCGAGATGTTGATGATGTGACCGTCGCCGCGCGCCACCATCCCCGGTGCGAGACCGCGGATCAAGCGCATCGGTGCGTAGTAGTTCAGCGCGATCGTGCGTTCGACGTCGTGCCAACGGTCCAGCGATTCGAGCAGCGGTCTGCGAATGGACCGGCCGGCGTTGTTGATCAGGATGTCCACCGCGCCCGCCGCCTCCGCCAGCGCGTCCACCGCGTCGAGATCAGCCAGGTTCGTCGGCATCGCGACCGCCTGTCCGCCCTGCGCCGTGATCCGAGCAACGACCTCGGCGAGCAGGTCAGCCCGGCGCGCCACAGCCAACACCGTCGCTCCCTGGGCGGCCAACTTCTCTGCCGCGACCGCGCCGATGCCCGACGACGCGCCTGTCAACAGAATGCGCTTGCCTCGCAGAGGAATTGGCGCGTCGATCGACGGGAGGGGGAGCGGTCGCATGCCGGCCAGCCGGAACGCGCGGCGCAGCGGGCTCGTCACCGGCCCAACTCTAGGGCCGACACGACGACGATCTCAGCGAATTGCCGACGCGATTCGCTGACGGGGGCGTAATTTTGCCGTAACACACGCCACGGGGGTCGGCGAAGGGACACTTCATGGGTCAGTACAAGGTGCAGGCAACCACCATCGGACGAGTCGGGGCGCTGGCCGTGACGCTGGGCGTGGGCTGGGCAGTGGCGACGGCTGCTCCGGGTGTGGCCTACGCCGACGACACCGGCAGCGACACGTCGGCGTCCGCGTCGGTGTCACCGGAGTCGTCGCAGAGCGCGACCGGGACATCCCGGGCAGCCGAGCGCCGGGCCGCTGCTCAGCAACGGCGTCAGGAGGCCCGCGAGGCGGCAGCGACGCGTCGCGCCGAACGGCAGGAGGCTCGCCGTGTCCGAGCCGCCGATCGCGCGGCAGACGACACAGACGGCGCTGTGACGTCGGTGAGGTTCACCGCCGGCGCAAGGGACGTCTCGCGCGCCGACGCCCCTGAAGGCCCCCCTCCCGCCGCGCCGCTCGCCCTCACCACGTTGCTCACGGCCGCTGCCGCGAAACGCGACGAGCGGACGGCGGCGCAGCGGACCAATGTCGTGCCGCAGGTCAGCGCACTGGCCGCCGACGACACCCCGAACGTGCTGGTGATCGGCATCGACGGCACCAACCTCAGCAAGATCCTGGCCAACCAGCAGAACAGCAACCTGTTCAGCCTCATGCAGACCGGCACGACGGCGGCCTCGACGATCGTCGGGCACACCACGATCTCCAACCCGTCGTGGTCTTCCATCCTGACCGGGGCATGGGGGGAGAAGACCGGCGTCATCAACAACGTCTTCACCCCGTGGACCTACTCGACGTGGCCGACGCTGTTCACCCAGCTCGAACAGTTCAACAGCAGCATCGAGACCACTGCGATCTCCGACTGGGACGTGATCGCCGGCATCGCCGGAACCGGTGGTGCGGACAAGGTCGACAACAACATCTTCTTCACCCAGGTCGCCGGCGACACCGACTGGTCGAAGACCGATGACCGGGTCGGCGACGCCACCGAGGCCGCGATCCTGGGCGCGAACGCCAACGTGAGCAACTTCGTCTTCAGCTACTTCGTCGGGGTCGACGAGAACGGACACATGCACGGCGGCGACTCACCGGAGTACGCCGCGGCCATCACCAACGTCGACCGCAACATCGGGGAGATCCTCGCCGCGATCGAGGCCAGCGGCCAGGAGTGGACGATCATCGTGGTCACCGATCACGGGCATCAACCGCAGAAGGGCATCGGCCACGGGTTCCAATCACCGCCGGAGACATCGACTTTCGTGATCGCGAACGGAGGCGGCTTCGACTCCGGCGCGATCAACCTGACCTACTCGATCGTCGACGTCACCCCCACGGTGCTCACCCTGTTCGGAGGTACGCCGTCCGCGAGCTCGGACGGGACGTCCCTGACCGACCAGGACGACAGCAACGTCTACCCGGTGAACGACGACGGCGCCCTGCGCGCCGGACTGCTCGACATCATCGCCAAGTACGGCTATCCGGACCGGGCCACCGAGGCCAGGCTCAGCCTGCGCACCATCGTGACCTCGGTGCCCTATTTCGTGTTCGGTGCGACCCAACAGCTCACCGGGGGTCTGCAGGATCTCGTCGACCTCGGCATTCCGCTGGTCAGCCTGGTGGCCAAGATCGCCATCATCCCGGTGCAGCTGGGTGGCGATCTGCTCTACGTCGTGACCAACCTGGCGGCGCAGATCGTCGCGAAGCTCACCGGGGTCGAGGGGGCGAGCATCTTCCCGCTGTGGCCGCCGGCACCACCGGCGATCGAGCCCCAGCCCGACGAGACGACCACACTGGTCGACCTGTTCGCGGTGTGCGGTGACGACCCGGCGTCGGCGAGCTTCCTGCAGTGCGGCGCACCGAGCATCGCGGTCTAGCCGGTACGTCTAGCGCTGCATCGACCCGATGAAGTAGGACTCTTTGCCGGTCGGATAGCCGCCGCCGTCGGTGGCGATGTGCACGTGGTCGAAGTGGTTGGCCGTCTCGTTGCCGTAGTCGGCGGTCCAACTCGGTGCCCCGATGCCGGGGTAGAGACCTTGGCGCCAGATCACGTGCAGCACGCCCCAGCGCTTGGCGTTGGCCAGGGCATAGCCGGCGATCTGGTTGCCCAGGGCGATGCCTTCCTCGGAGTGGTAATTCGGGATCATCACGTCGATGGCCAATCCGTTCGGATGCCATTTCAGCGGGTCCTGCCGGTACCCGCCGATCGTCGTGATCTCGGGGAACATCGCGCTGATCGCACGGGCCGCCCAGATCGTCTTGACCTGTAAGCCGCCTTCGGGCGCGACGCCGCGCGGCAGCGACAGATCGAACACCCGGGCGTCGATGGGTGCGCTGGCGGCCAGCAGTTCGGCCTTGTCCGGTGGCGGAGCCGCAGGCGCGGAGGACGGCCCCGCCGGCGCGGCGATCCCCGGCGCGGTGGCGGGTGACGCCGCTTTCTCGGTGTCCTGCGCGTAGAACATGCCGGCCGACACCACCAGCGACACGGCGATCGCCAGCCATCGGCCACGGCCGTTGGCTAACAGATTTGTGCGCACGACGTGCACTGTAACGCCGCGCACGGTCGTCGCGGGCAATGTTGGGCTCCCGCGCGTGTGACGGCGCGTTTGAAAAAGCGGACGGTTGGGCACGCTGTGTTCCTGTTCGTGGGGCGGGCATCCGGTGCCCGGAGGAAAGGCGAGCTCGATGAGCGAAGTCAGGACAGGATCTGCGGGGTCGACCGGCACCGAGCGCAAGCTGGGTACCAGCCTCAAATCCCGGCACATCACGATGATCTCCATCGCCGGCATCATCGGCGCGGGGTTGTTCGTCGGTTCCAAGAATGCGATCGCCGAGGCGGGGCCCGCGGTCATCCTCTCCTACATCATGGCCGGCACCCTGGTGGTGCTCGTCATGCGCATGCTGGGGGAGATGGCGACCGCCAACCCGGACACAGGCTCGTTCTCCGTCTACGCCGACCGCGCGCTCGGCGGCTGGGCCGGCTTTTCCATCGGCTGGCTGTACTGGTGGTTCTGGGTGCTCGTCATCCCCGTCGAGGCCACCGCCGCCGCCGACATCCTGACCAGTCTCATCGGTGGTGCGCAATGGATCTGGGCGCTCGCCGTCACCGCACTGCTGACCATCACCAACCTCGCGAGCGTCGGCAACTACGGCGAATTCGAATTCTGGTTCGCGCTGATCAAGGTCGTCGCGATCATCGCGTTCATCGGCGTCGGCGTGGCCGCGATCTTCGGCCTCATCCCCGACTCCCAGGTCAGCGGCATCGACAACCTGTGGCAGCCCGACGGCTTCCTGCCCAACGGGTTCGGCGCCGTCATCGCCGGCATGCTGATCACGATGTTCTCGTTCATGGGCACCGAGATCGTCACGATCGCCGCCGCCGAATCACCCAACCCCGAGAAAGGGATCACGAAGGCGGTGCGCACCGTCATCTGGCGCATCTCGCTGTTCTACATCGGCTCGATCTTCATCATCGTCTCGCTGATGCCCTACAACGAGCTGCCCGACGGGTCCTACCAGTCCACGCTGCAGGCGATCGGCATCCCCGGCTCGAAGCTCATCATGGACATCGTCATCCTCACGGCAGTGGCGTCATGCCTGAACTCCGCGCTCTACACCGCCTCCCGAATGCTGTTCTCGCTCAGCGAGCGCCGGGATGCCCCGCAGGCTGTCCGCAAGATCGCCGGCAACGGGGCGCCCTGGGTGGCGGTCCTGCTCTCGACCGCAGTCGGCTTCCTCGCGGTCATCGGCAACTACCTGCTACCGGAGAAGATCTTCGGCTACCTGCTGGCCACCAGCGGTGCGGTCGCGCTGTTCGTGTACCTGGTGATCGCGATCAGCCAGTTCGTCCTCGGGCGCAAAATGCGGGCCGCCGGCGAGCGTCCGCCGGTGCGGATGTGGCTGTTCCCCTATCTCACCGTGGTGGTCATCGGACTGATCGTGGCGGTGCTGGTGCTGATGGCCTTCGATCCCAAGCAGCAGCAGGCGATCGCCCTCTCGGTGATCTCGGCCGTCGTCATCGTCGCGCTCGGGGTGTTCGTGCACCGGCGCCACGGTGCCGACGCCGACGAGGCGATCCGCGCCAGCTGATGGTCAGGGCCGCTTGGCCACCGTCAGCAGGATCGCCGCATCCTCCAGCGCGAGCAGGGAGTGGTGGGCATCGGGGATCAACAGCAGATCCCCGGTTCGGCCGTCCCACTGATCGTCGCCGGCGACCAGCCGCACGGATCCCCTGAGCACGAAGATGGTGGCCTCGCCCGGATTGGCGTGTTCGCTCATCTGCGAACCTGCCGTCATCCCGACCACG
The DNA here is from genome assembly GCF_003254575.1 of Mycobacterium kyogaense. GTDB lineage: Bacteria > Actinomycetota > Actinomycetes > Mycobacteriales > Mycobacteriaceae > Mycobacterium > Mycobacterium kyogaense. The sequence continues at coordinate 28,635 of NZ_QJUA01000004.1, forward strand.
GTCTGGCGCAGAATCCGTTCGTGACCGCCCACCACCGTGTCGGCGGCGTTGCGGCCGGTCGATGCCGCCCGCTCGAGTTGTTGGCGGGCCAAGGCCTCGATCGACACCTTCTGCATAGCTGCCATTGGATGCCTGCGCCGCGCGACGGTCAACCATGGATGTGACCGGACCGGGGATGACCCCGGTTCGGTAGGCTTCAACCGCCCCGAATCTGACAGATCACTGACCGCACCTCAACGCCGGGAGGCCACCACATGAGCGCCGAGCAGCCCACCATTTTCTACACCCTGACCGACGAGGCGCCGCTGCTCGCGACCTACGCCTTCCTGCCCGTGGTCCGTGCGTTCGCCGGTGCCGCCGACATCGACGTGAAGTCCAGTGACATCTCGGTGGCCGCCCGCATCCTCGCCGAGTTCTCCGACCGGCTCAGCGAGGACCAGCGAGTATCCGACAACCTGACCGAACTCGGTGAGCTGACCCAGTTCCCCGAGACCAACATCATCAAGCTGCCGAACATCAGCGCCTCGGTGCCGCAGTTGCTCGCGGCCATCAAGGAACTCAAGGCCAAGGGCTACGACCTGCCCGACTACCCGGGCGAGCCGAAGACCGACGACGAGCGCAAGATCAAGGAGCGCTACGCCAAGATCCTCGGAAGTGCGGTCAATCCTGTTCTGCGTGAGGGCAATTCAGACCGCCGCGCGCCCAAGGCGGTCAAGGAGTACGCCCGCAAGCACCCGCACAGCATGGGGGAGTGGTCGCAGGCTTCGCGCACGCACGTCGCGACGATGAAGGGCGGCGACTTCTACCACGGCGAGAAGTCGATGACGCTGGACAAGGCGCGCAACGTCCGGATGGAGCTCAAGACGGCGGGCGGCGAGACCGTCGTGCTCAAGCCCGAGGTCAAGCTCGACGAGGGCGACGTGATCGACAGCATGTACATGAGCAAGAAGGCCCTCATCGAGTTCTACGAGGCGCAGATCGAGGACGCCTACAAGACGGGCGTGATGTTCTCTCTGCACGTCAAGGCCACCATGATGAAGGTCAGCCACCCGATCGTGTTCGGACACGCGGTCAAGGTGTTCTACAAGGACGCGTTCGCCAAGCACCAGGAACTGTTCGACCAGTTGGGCGTCAACGTCAACAACGGTCTGTCCGATCTCTACGACAAGATCGAGGCGCTGCCCGCCTCGCAGCGCGAAGAGATCATCGAGGATCTGCACAAGTGCCACGAGCACCGGCCGGAGCTCGCGATGGTCGATTCGGCCAAGGGCATCTCCAACTTCCACTCGCCCAGCGACGTCATCGTCGACGCCTCGATGCCGGCGATGATCCGGCTCGGCGGAAAGATGTACGGCGCCGACGGCCGCACCAAGGACACCAAGGCCGTCAACCCGGAGTCGACGTTCTCTCGGATGTACCAGGAAGTCATCAACTTCTGTAAGACCCACGGTCAGTTCGACCCCACCACGATGGGCACCGTGCCCAACGTCGGGCTGATGGCGCAGAAGGCCGAGGAGTACGGCAGCCACGACAAGACCTTCGAGATCGCCGAAGACGGCGTCGCCGACATCGTCGACAACGAGACCGGCGAGGTGCTGCTGAGCCAGAACGTCGAAGCCGGCGACATCTGGCGCATGCCGATCGTCAAGGAAAGGCGAGCTCGATGAGCGAAGTCAGGACAGGATCTGCGGGGTCGACCGGCACCGAGCGCAAGCTGGGTACCAGCCTCAAATCCCGGCACATCACGATGATCTCCATCGCCGGCATCATCGGCGCGGGGTTGTTCGTCGGTTCCAAGAATGCGATCGCCGAGGCGGGGCCCGCGGTCATCCTCTCCTACATCATGGCCGGCACCCTGGTGGTGCTCGTCATGCGCATGCTGGGGGAGATGGCGACCGCCAACCCGGACACAGGCTCGTTCTCCGTCTACGCCGACCGCGCGCTCGGCGGCTGGGCCGGCTTTTCCATCGGCTGGCTGTACTGGTGGTTCTGGGTGCTCGTCATCCCCGTCGAGGCCACCGCCGCCGCCGACATCCTGACCAGTCTCATCGGTGGTGCGCAATGGATCTGGGCGCTCGCCGTCACCGCACTGCTGACCATCACCAACCTCGCGAGCGTCGGCAACTACGGCGAATTCGAATTCTGGTTCGCGCTGATCAAGGTCGTCGCGATCATCGCGTTCATCGGCGTCGGCGTGGCCGCGATCTTCGGCCTCATCCCCGACTCCCAGGTCAGCGGCATCGACAACCTGTGGCAGCCCGACGGCTTCCTGCCCAACGGGTTCGGCGCCGTCATCGCCGGCATGCTGATCACGATGTTCTCGTTCATGGGCACCGAGATCGTCACGATCGCCGCCGCCGAATCACCCAACCCCGAGAAAGGGATCACGAAGGCGGTGCGCACCGTCATCTGGCGCATCTCGCTGTTCTACATCGGCTCGATCTTCATCATCGTCTCGCTGATGCCCTACAACGAGCTGCCCGACGGGTCCTACCAGTCCACGCTGCAGGCGATCGGCATCCCCGGCTCGAAGCTCATCATGGACATCGTCATCCTCACGGCAGTGGCGTCATGCCTGAACTCCGCGCTCTACACCGCCTCCCGAATGCTGTTCTCGCTCAGCGAGCGCCGGGATGCCCCGCAGGCTGTCCGCAAGATCGCCGGCAACGGGGCGCCCTGGGTGGCGGTCCTGCTCTCGACCGCAGTCGGCTTCCTCGCGGTCATCGGCAACTACCTGCTACCGGAGAAGATCTTCGGCTACCTGCTGGCCACCAGCGGTGCGGTCGCGCTGTTCGTGTACCTGGTGATCGCGATCAGCCAGTTCGTCCTCGGGCGCAAAATGCGGGCCGCCGGCGAGCGTCCGCCGGTGCGGATGTGGCTGTTCCCCTATCTCACCGTGGTGGTCATCGGACTGATCGTGGCGGTGCTGGTGCTGATGGCCTTCGATCCCAAGCAGCAGCAGGCGATCGCCCTCTCGGTGATCTCGGCCGTCGTCATCGTCGCGCTCGGGGTGTTCGTGCACCGGCGCCACGGTGCCGACGCCGACGAGGCGATCCGCGCCAGCTGATGGTCAGGGCCGCTTGGCCACCGTCAGCAGGATCGCCGCATCCTCCAGCGCGAGCAGGGAGTGGTGGGCATCGGGGATCAACAGCAGATCCCCGGTTCGGCCGTCCCACTGATCGTCGCCGGCGACCAGCCGCACGGATCCCCTGAGCACGAAGATGGTGGCCTCGCCCGGATTGGCGTGTTCGCTCATCTGCGAACCTGCCGTCATCCCGACCACGGTCTGGCGCAGAATCCGTTCGTGACCGCCCACCACCGTGTCGGCGGCGTTGCGGCCGGTCGATGCCGCCCGCTCGAGTTGTTGGCGGGCCAAGGCCTCGATCGACACCTTCTGCATAGCTGCCATTGGATGCCTGCGCCGCGCGACGGTCAACCATGGATGTGACCGGACCGGGGATGACCCCGGTTCGGTAGGCTTCAACCGCCCCGAATCTGACAGATCACTGACCGCACCTCAACGCCGGGAGGCCACCACATGAGCGCCGAGCAGCCCACCATTTTCTACACCCTGACCGACGAGGCGCCGCTGCTCGCGACCTACGCCTTCCTGCCCGTGGTCCGTGCGTTCGCCGGTGCCGCCGACATCGACGTGAAGTCCAGTGACATCTCGGTGGCCGCCCGCATCCTCGCCGAGTTCTCCGACCGGCTCAGCGAGGACCAGCGAGTATCCGACAACCTGACCGAACTCGGTGAGCTGACCCAGTTCCCCGAGACCAACATCATCAAGCTGCCGAACATCAGCGCCTCGGTGCCGCAGTTGCTCGCGGCCATCAAGGAACTCAAGGCCAAGGGCTACGACCTGCCCGACTACCCGGGCGAGCCGAAGACCGACGACGAGCGCAAGATCAAGGAGCGCTACGCCAAGATCCTCGGAAGTGCGGTCAATCCTGTTCTGCGTGAGGGCAATTCAGACCGCCGCGCGCCCAAGGCGGTCAAGGAGTACGCCCGCAAGCACCCGCACAGCATGGGGGAGTGGTCGCAGGCTTCGCGCACGCACGTCGCGACGATGAAGGGCGGCGACTTCTACCACGGCGAGAAGTCGATGACGCTGGACAAGGCGCGCAACGTCCGGATGGAGCTCAAGACGGCGGGCGGCGAGACCGTCGTGCTCAAGCCCGAGGTCAAGCTCGACGAGGGCGACGTGATCGACAGCATGTACATGAGCAAGAAGGCCCTCATCGAGTTCTACGAGGCGCAGATCGAGGACGCCTACAAGACGGGCGTGATGTTCTCTCTGCACGTCAAGGCCACCATGATGAAGGTCAGCCACCCGATCGTGTTCGGACACGCGGTCAAGGTGTTCTACAAGGACGCGTTCGCCAAGCACCAGGAACTGTTCGACCAGTTGGGCGTCAACGTCAACAACGGTCTGTCCGATCTCTACGACAAGATCGAGGCGCTGCCCGCCTCGCAGCGCGAAGAGATCATCGAGGATCTGCACAAGTGCCACGAGCACCGGCCGGAGCTCGCGATGGTCGATTCGGCCAAGGGCATCTCCAACTTCCACTCGCCCAGCGACGTCATCGTCGACGCCTCGATGCCGGCGATGATCCGGCTCGGCGGAAAGATGTACGGCGCCGACGGCCGCACCAAGGACACCAAGGCCGTCAACCCGGAGTCGACGTTCTCTCGGATGTACCAGGAAGTCATCAACTTCTGTAAGACCCACGGTCAGTTCGACCCCACCACGATGGGCACCGTGCCCAACGTCGGGCTGATGGCGCAGAAGGCCGAGGAGTACGGCAGCCACGACAAGACCTTCGAGATCGCCGAAGACGGCGTCGCCGACATCGTCGACAACGAGACCGGCGAGGTGCTGCTGAGCCAGAACGTCGAAGCCGGCGACATCTGGCGCATGCCGATCGTCAAGGACGCCCCGATCCAGGACTGGGTCAAGCTCGCGGTGACGCGGGCGCGTGCGTCGGGCATGCCGGTGGTGTTCTGGCTCGACGACGAACGGCCGCACGAGAACGAGCTGCGCGCCAAGGTGAAGAAGTACCTGGGCGACCACGACACCGAGGGTCTGGAGATCACGATCCTGCCGCAGGTGTGGGCCATGCGGTACACGTTGGAGCGGCTGATCCGCGGCAAGGACACCATCTCGGCGACCGGCAACATCCTGCGGGACTACCTGACCGACCTGTTCCCGATCCTCGAGCTCGGCACCAGCGCCAAGATGCTGTCGATCGTGCCGCTGATGGCCGGTGGTGGCCTCTACGAGACCGGTGCCGGCGGTTCGGCGCCCAAGCACGTGAACCAGCTGGTCGAGGAGAACCACCTGCGCTGGGATTCACTGGGCGAGTTCCTCGCACTCGGGGCCAGCTTCGAAGACATGGGCGACAAGGCCGGGAACAAGAAGGCCTCGATCCTGGGCAAGGCGCTGGATGCCGCCATCGGCAAGCTGCTCGACAACAACAAGAGCCCGTCGCGCAAGACCGGTGAACTCGACAACCGGGGCAGCCAGTTCTACCTGACGATGTACTGGGCGCAGGAGCTCGCGAACCAGAGCGAGGACTCCGAGCTCGCCGAACACTTCGCCCCGCTGGCCAAGACGCTGGCCGAGCAGGAGGACACCATCGTCTCCGAACTCAACGCGGTGCAGGGCGAGGCCGTCGACATCGGCGGCTACTACTACCCGGATCGGGAGAAGACCACCGCGGTGATGCGGCCTAGCAAGACGTTCAACGCGGCCCTGGAGACCCTGCAGGGCTGAGCTGAGCCAGCTGCCCACTCAGCTAAACCCTTCTATTCGCCGCTGTGGTTAATTGCGGTTTCGCCACGTTCGGCGACATTTCGGTGTGGTGTGCGTAACATCCGACCTGGACACGCCGATATAGGGCCATCACCGGCCGTCGTCAGGGGTAGCTATGCGCGTGGTTATGGGTCTTTCGCTGACCGCCAAGAGTGCGGTGTGGGCGCTGGTCGACGTCAAGGACGGCACCATCCTGGCTGACGAGGTGGTTACCCTCGATTCGGCGAACGAGATTGCCCGGGCCACGGCGCGCAGCATCCAGGCGTTCGCCCTGCAAAGCCAACGCGACATCGACGGGGTGCGTCTGACGTGGAGTGACGACGCGCGGGCGCACGGCATCCGGTTGCGGACCAAACTGCGCCTGTTCGGTTTCGACACGGTGGAGACGGTGACGCCGGAGGCGGCCCGGGAGGGGCGCAACCGCACGGCCCGCCACATCGCTCCGCACCTGGTGCTCGCCTACGGCGCGGCCCGCGCCGACCTGCACGGTGACGAGCACCGCAACGTGCTGTCGCGTCTGGTGTCCCGCGTGCCGCTACCCGTCTCGGCGGCCGCCGGCGTGATCGCTGTCGCCGGCGTCGGAATCTATGCGCTGACGGGCGGATTCACCGCGAGCACTCCCGTCACCGAAGCGTCCGCGCCGGCTCCGGCGCCCGCCGCGGTACCGTCAGCCCCGCCGGTCCCCGCCGCAGCACCAGTGCCCGCGCCGGTCGCGGGCCCTGTGGCCGCTCCGGAGACATTCAGCCCGGTGGAATCTGCTCGGTCGTTCTCCGCGCCGGCCGACGTGACCCCGGCCGAGGAGGAGCCTCAGGCGAGCACGGCGACGCCGGTCGCGGCCACCATCGACGAGACGGTCCAGCCGGCTGTGGCCACACCGCAGACCGCGACCGCGTCGCAAACCGGGACGGTGCCGGCCACGGTCCCGGCCACGGTGCCGATCTCGGTGCCGATCACGACCGTGCAGGAGTTCCAGCAGCCCAGCACCGCCAGTGTCGCGGCGGTCGGCATCACGCCCAGCGATCCGCAGACCATCGACACGATGATCGGCGAACCGCATCTCACCGGATCGCAGCTGGCCGCCGGGCCGGTGCAAGCCGTCGTCGCCCCGGCGCCGGTGCAGTCCGCGCAGCCGGTTCCGGCGAGCACCGCCACACCGGGTGGAGCATCGCAGACGACATCAGAGGGCCCCCTGAGCGCCTTCCTCGAAGCGCTGCCCTGACGGTGAACGCCGGTCGACGGGCGTAGAAGTACTCAAGCGTTCGACGCCGGCCGGCGTCATGCTGGTCCTATGACCGTGTCGACCCCCGTCCGCGACCGCGCCGTCGACGTCGCCCGACTCGCGGCTCTCGTCGTCGTCATGTTCGGCCACTGCGCGCTGCTGCTCGCAACCATCGACGGACGCGGCCTCCATGTGGCCAACCTGATCGGCGCATTGCCCGCGATCGCACCCGTCACGTGGATCGTGCAGGTGATGCCGCTGTTCTTCCTGGCCGGGGGCGCCGCGGGCAGCTACGGGTACCGCACCGGAACAGCCTGGGGCGCATGGCTTTTCACCCGCGCGCAGCGGCTGTGCCGGCCGGTGTTCTTCTATCTCGCGGTGTGGTCGGCGGGCTTGCTGGCAGTGCAGTTCACCCTCGGCGCCGACTCGGCCGCCCGGCTCGGCCGGGAAAGCGTCGCGCTGCTGTGGTTCCTCGGGGTCTACCTGGTGACGCTCGCCTTCGTGCCCGCTCTGGTCCGGATGGCCGCGGCGCGCACGGTCACCATCGTCGTCGCCGGCCTGCTCGCGGCCGCCGCGCTCGGCGACGCGGCCCGGTTCGCCGTGCACACGCCCACCGCCGGCGTCACCAACTTCGTCGTCGTCTGGCTGATCCCGGTCGCGATCGGCGTCGGATACGCGCGACGCTTGACCAGCGCACGGTGGGCGGCCGTGCTCGGCATCGTCGCCTTCGCCGCACAGCTGGGTCTCGCCGCGGTGGGTCCGTATGACGTGTCGCTGGTGGTCACCGGCGCCGAGCGGGTGTCCAATGTCGCTCCGCCCACGCTGCTGCTGGCGCTGCACTGCACATGGATGTCGTGTGCGTTCGTGCTCGCCGCGGGGGCGCTGCAACGGTGGGCGCAGCGACCGCGGGTGTGGCGGGTGGTCAGCACCGGCAACGGCGGCGCGATGACGCTCTACCTCTGGCACATCCCGGCGATCGCCGTGACCGCCTTCGCCCTTCACGCGGTCGGCCTGGACGCCTACGACGTGCATGCGCCGGGGTTCTGGGGCCAACTGGCGCTGCGCGCCGTGGTGTTCGCCGTCGTGATGGCCGTGTTCTTCACGGTGCTGTCGCCGATCGAGCACCGCCGGTTGCCGTGGTGGGACCGGCCGGTCCATGCCCGCGGCGTGCGCGCGACCGTGACCGGCGCGCTGGTGTGCGCGGCCGGGGTGGCCCTCGTGTTCACAGCCAAACTGGGGCTGACCGGCTCGGGCTGGGTGGCGTTGGCGGTGTTCGTCGCCGCGGTGGTCGCGGCGAGGATCAGTGCGGGGGCCGGCACCGGTGCCGGGGCGTCCATCAATCGGCCGCACGACGACGCGGCGGAAAACTCGTCGCAAAAAGTCGCGTGGAAAACTTGATCTGATCCAGAAAACGGGCCAAGATCGAGGAGATGACCGACGACCCCGAATACGCAGACGCGCTGAAGTCAGCGGGCCTTCGGGTGACCCGTCCGCGCATGGCGGTGATGCATGCCGTCGAGCACCACCCGCACGCCGACACCGAGGACATCATCGCTGCAGCCCGCGACCGGCAACCCGACATCTCCCGTCAGACGGTCTACGACGCGCTCAACGCGCTCACCGCCACCGGCCTCGTGCGGCGGATTCAGCCCGCCGGTCATCTCGCCCGCTACGAAGCCCGCGTGGGCGACAACCACCACCACATCGTGTGCCGGTCGTGCGGTGTGGTGGCCGACGTGGACTGCGCCGTGGGTGAGGCGCCATGCCTGACCGCGTCGGACGATCTCGGTTTCGATGTCGACGAAGCCGAGGTCATCTTCTGGGGCCTGTGCCCCGACTGCACCTCACAGCCCCGATCACATCCGTGATCAGCTCGTCATCCACCACGAAAGGGAATGTTGTGTCCTCTGATTCGTCCGATGCACGTCCACCGCATTCAGACACCAAGACCCACAGCCACAGCGAGAGCGAGAACCCGGTCATCGACTCGCCGGAGCCCAAAGCGCATGCGCCGCTGACGAACAAGGACTGGTGGCCCGAGCAGGTCGACGTCTCGCTGCTGCACAAGCAGAACGAGAAGGGCAACCCGCTGGGCGAGGACTTCGACTACGCGACCGAGTTCGCCAAGCTCGATGTCGAGGCGTTCAAGCGCGACGTCCGTGACGTGGTCACCACCTCAGTGGACTGGTGGCCCGCCGACTACGGCAGCTATGCCGGTCTTTTCATCCGCATGAGCTGGCACGCCGCGGGCACCTATCGCATCTTCGACGGTCGGGGCGGTGCCGGTCAGGGCTCACAGCGGTTCGCGCCGTTGAACAGCTGGCCCGACAACGCCAACCTGGACAAGGCCCGCCGGCTGCTGTGGCCGATCAAGCGCAAGTACGGCAACAAGATCTCCTGGGCCGACCTGATCGCCTACGCCGGTAACGCCGCGCTGGAATCGGCCGGCTTCGAGACCTTCGGCTTCGCGTTCGGCCGCGAGGACATCTGGGAGCCCGAGGAGATGCTGTGGGGCCAGGAGGACACCTGGCTGGGCACCGACAAGCGGTACGACGGCACCAATGACGGCGATCGTCAGCTCGCCGAACCCTTCGGCGCCACCACGATGGGCTTGATCTACGTCAATCCCGAAGGGCCGGAAGGCAAGCCGGATCCGCTGGCCGCCGCGCACGACATCCGGGAGACGTTCGGCCGGATGGCGATGAACGACGAGGAGACCGCCGCCCTGATCGTCGGTGGCCACACGCTGGGCAAGACCCACGGTGCGGCCGACGTCAACGTCGGGCCCGAGCCCGAGGGCGCCCCCATCGAGCAGCAGGGCCTGGGCTGGAAGTGCCCGTTCGGCACCGGCAACGCCAACGACACCGTCACCAGCGGCCTGGAGGTCGTCTGGACCGGCACCCCGACCCAGTGGAGCAACGGCTACCTGGAGATCCTCTACGGCAACGAGTGGGAGCTGACCAAGAGCCCCGCCGGTGCCTGGCAGTTCGAGGCCAAGGATGCCGAGGCCAGCATCCCGGATCCGTTCGGCGGCCCGCCGCGCAAGCCCACGATGCTGGTCACCGACGTCTCGATGCGGGTCGATCCCATCTACGGCCAGATCACCCGGCGCTGGCTCGACCATCCCGAAGAGATGAACGACGCCTTCGCCAGGGCTTGGTACAAGCTGATGCACCGCGACATGGGCCCGGTCAGCCGCTACCTCGGACCCTGGGTGCCCGAGCCCCAGCTGTGGCAGGACCCGGTGCCCGCGGTCGACCACGAACTGGTCGACGAGTCGGACATCGCGTCGCTCAAGTCCACCATCCTGGCCTCCGGCCTGTCAGTGCCCCAGCTGGTCAAGACCGCGTGGGCGTCGGCGGCCAGCTTCCGCGGGACCGACAAGCGCGGTGGCGCCAACGGTGCGCGACTGCGCCTCGAGCCGCAGCGCAGCTGGGAGGTCAACGAGCCTGCTGAGCTGGGCAAGGTGCTGCCCGTCCTGGAGAAGATCCAGCAGGACTTCAATGCCTCGGCCTCCGGCGGGAAGAAGATCTCGCTGGCCGACGTGATCGTGCTGGCGGGCTCTGCCGGGATCGAAAAGGCCGCCAAGGACGGCGGATTCGAGATCGACGTCCACTTCGCCCCCGGCCGCACCGACGCGTCCCAGGAGCAGACCGACGTCGAGTCGTTCGCGGTACTGGAGACCCAGGCCGACGGGTTCCGCAACTACGCGCGGCCCGGCGAGAAGACGCCGGTGGAGAAGTTGCTGATCGACAAGGCGTACTTCCTCGACCTCACCGCGCCGGAGATGACCGCACTCATCGGCGGTCTGCGGGTGATCGGCGCCAACCACGGTGGCAGCAAGCACGGGGTGTTCACCGACACCCCGGGCGCGCTGACCAACGACTTCTTCACCAACCTGCTCGACATGGGCACGGAGTGGAAGCCGTCGACCAACACCGAGAACGTCTACGAGGGTCGCGATCGCGCCACCGGTGACATCAAGTGGACCGCGACTGCCAACGATCTGGTGTTCGGGTCGAACTCGATCCTGCGGGGCATCGCCGAGGTCTACGCCCAGGACGACAGCAAGGGCAAGTTGGTCGAGGACTTCGTCGCCGCCTGGGTCAAGGTGATGAACAACGACCGGTTCGACCTGCGGTAGGCAACCCTAGAGCCGGTTCTCCGGCCCGATGAGCGCCCACACCGTCTTCCCGCCCGCCGTGGGAATGCTGCCCCATCCTCTGGTCAGGGCAGCGACCACGGCGAGGCCGGAGACGGTGTGGGCGCTGTTGTCTGCCGACTCGTGGCGGACGGCGGCGCGCGGGTCGTCGTCGCTGACCGCGATCGTGACGCGGTCGTCGACGGCTTCGACGGTCACCGTGGGATAGCTGCGCGTGTGCGACAGCACGTTGTCGACCAGCACGGTGACGACCGCCGACGCCGTCGGGGCCACGTCCTGGCGAGACCATGCCGTCAGGCACTCCCGGACGAATCGACGGGCCGCCTCGACGCTGTCCGGCGAAGTGTTCAGCACCCGGCGGGCGCGCCGACGGAATCCTCCGGCTCCGATGGTCGCGACGGCCTCGGCCTCGTTCGCCACCAGCGGTACGAAACGGGTGACGCCACTGCGCCGGATCCTCGCTCGCTCGACGATGTCGTCGGACATCAGGATCACCGGGATGTCGGGCCAGACGCTGACGTGCCAGCGGGCGCTGGTGAAGGCCGCCCATGCAGTGATCGCAGGCACTGCGAGAGCACTGACATCCACGACGACCGCGTCGTGCTGGCCGAGAGCCGCTTTGATCACGCTGTCGCGAACGTCGCGGTATGTCCAGCTGTCGAGCGTGCCGGTCATCGTCACCAGCGCATGCCCCGGGCGCAGGGTCACACTGATCTCGACGGTGCTCTCGATCATTCTCCCGGTGGCATTCCTTCCGGCGTCGACGACAGTCGGTCGCGCAACACAGCCAGCGCTGAGTCCGTGGCACCGGCCACGTCAATGTAGCGCTGCTTGACGGCGGGGGAGGTGGCTTTGTCCGCAAGCTGATGAGCCAGCCGGCTCCTCTCGACCAGCGACTGGATCGCCACTGACAGCGCTCTCTCGATCTCCCGGTTCTGAGCGCCGAGCAGCGCCTCGGCCGTCCAGGCGTGCCCCACGCGGCACCGGAAGTGCTCCGGGCTCGCGATCTGAAGTGGGCCGTTGCAGTCCGGACACGTGAAACCGGCGGGCTGATCAAAGGTTTCGTTCGCGGTGTCGACGTCGAATCGGTGCGACATCGCGATGCGGTTCTCGGATTCCAGCGCCGGGTCCGGCGGGGTGTCCGCGGTGCGGACGCCGGTCAGCGGGAGGTCCGCGAGCAGGGCGCCGATGTCTGCTGCGCGTGCGGTGTGATCGACGACTCCGGCGCGTAACGCGTTGCGCGGCATCGCGGGAAACATCGCCTCCTCGGGATCCTGACAGATGGTCGTGCCGCCCCGAGAGCGGATGGCCGCCAGGCCGAGCACGCCGTCGTCGAGCACACCCGAGAGCAGCACACCGACGGCCTGCGGGCCGAATGCGACTGCCACAGAACGGAACAACGCGTTGAGTGCCGGACGGTACCCGTTCTCCGTCGGCCCCTCGGAGAGCACGATCCGGTGGTCGCGGGTCAGCAGATGCCGGCCGGGCACCGCGACGTAGATCCTGCCGGGTTCGATCGACATGCCGTCCTCCGCTGCCACGGCCCGCAGCGGTGTGCGCCGATCGATGATGTCGGCCAGCACGCTGGGCGCCTGGGCCGGGAGATGCAACGCCATCAGGACCGCGAACGGCAGGTCAGCGGGTAAGCCGGCCGCCGCCTGCGACAGCGCCTCCACACCGCCGGCCGATGCGCCCATCGCCACCACACCACGAAGCGCGCGGTCGATCGTCATCTGCAGCACGTACCCCGAAGGACCTTCGGCAATCGCGGCACGGTCCGACGAGCCACGACGCGAAGGAAAGGATCCACCGAACGAAGGGTACGCGCGCTGTCTGTTTGGCTGTATTCACTTGTGGGATCCCGACAAGTATGAGAGTCGCGATACTCGCGGACACCCACGCCGGAGGCGCCTCGGGACCGTCCGACGCTGAGTGTCTGGCAGCCGCGTTGGCGCGGCGTGACCATGACGTCCGTCTGATCACCGCCTCGCCCACGGCTGCCGAACGTGATGCGACCCAGGGCTACCGCGTCGTCACCATTCCCGTGACAGACGCCGATCCCGACCCTGACACCGGGCTGATGCCGATGATCGGCGAGATGGGCCGCTTTCTGGTCGACGAGTACACGGGGGAGCCGGCCGACGTCGTGCACTGCCAGGGCTGGGCCTACGGGATGGCGGCCGCGCTGGCTGCCAATCGTCGTCCGGTCCCGACGGTGCAGGCGTTCTCTCGCGTGTCCGACGGTGGGCCCGGCGGGAATTCGGCGACTGCGGCTACCCCGGCGACGGCCACCAAGATCGAGACGCTGCTGGCGCGCAACGCGACGATGATCACGGCCGCGTGCACCGACGACGTCACGAAGATCGTCCGCCTGGGTGCGCCGCGGGCGCGCGTGACGGTCTTACCCTCTGGAATCGACGTCGACGCCTACGCGACACCGCCGGCGGAACGCGGTACGGCGCGACACCGCATCGTCGCGCTCGTCGACGACCTGGCGGCGCCACGGGGAGTCGATCATCTGATCGCCGCGCTGCCTGCCGTGCCGTCCGCCGAACTCCTCGTGCTCGGCTCGGGCACCCCGGACTGCGCCGCGGTGCAGCAGCTACGCGCCCACGCCCGGCGCGTCGGCGTGGGCGAGCGGACCCGGGTGATGGCGGCCGTCGACGACATGGATGCCGCCGCATGGGTGGGCTCTGCCGACGTCGCCGTGTGCCCGTCACCCTACGATTCCGACGCCCGGTGGGCGCTCATGGCGATGGCATGCGGGGTGGCTGTCGTGGCCATCGAAGCCGGTGGCCCGCGCGATGCCGTCATCGCCGACGTGACCGGATTGCTGGTGCCGCCCGGACATCCGGAGGCACTCAGCCGCGCCCTGCGCTCGGTGCTCGCCCAGAACGTCCTGAGGCAGGGAATGGGGCTGGCCGGTCGCGCACGTGCGCGGTCGCGCTACAGCTGGGAACGCGTGGCCGTCGACGCCGAGACGGTGTTCCAGACCGCCGCGCGACAGACCACGGTATCCGCCTGACGAAAACGCTGACAGGACCGCGGCGTAGGAGGTGACTCCTCGCCAATCATGCTCTGCAGCTGGCATTTTGGCTGCTCACGGGCGCTTACGACTTTTCTCAGAAGTTCCGTTTGGCGAATTATCTCAAGGGTATTTGGCGCCCCATGCCTTCGCCTCAGGGACCACGCACCGTGCTCATCTGGCACGTGCACGGTGCGTGGACGGAGTCGTTCGTCTCAGGGCGGCACCACTATCTGATCCCGGTCGACGCCGGTCGTGACGACGACGGCCGCGGCCTCGCCGGGCGTGACTGGCCGCGGGCGCGGGAGGTGCCGCTGGAAGCCCTGCGTGACAGGGACGTCGACCTCGTCGTGCTGCAACGACCACGCGATCTCGAGCTTGCGGCACGGTATCTGGGTCGCAGACCGGGCCTCGACGTGCCGGCCGTGTTCGTCGAGCACAATGCCCCCCGGCCCGCGGCAGTCGACAGTGTCCATCCGTTGGCCGGTCGGAGCGATCTGACGCTTGTGCACGTCACCCCGTTCAACGAACTGATGTGGGACAACGGCGCAGCTCCGACCAGAGTCATCGAACACGGCGTGGCCGACCGGGGGAATCTCTACACCGGGGAGATCGGCGCGGCGGCAGCGATGATCAACGAACCGGTACGTCGCTGGCGCACCGTCGGTGCTGATCTGCTGGCGCCGTTGAGCCGGTACGTCCCGGTGGACGTGTGGGGAATGAAAACCGAAGAGCTGAACACAGATTCACGGTGCGCCGGGGCAGTGACCGGCCACGGCGACATCTCCGGCGCGGCGGTTCTGCCGGAGGTGGCGCGCCGCCGGGTGTACCTGCACACGGCGCGGTGGACGTCGTTGGGGTTGTCGCTGCTCGAGGCGATGTGCGCAGGCATGCCGGTGGTGGCCGTCGCCGCGACGATGGCGCCTCTGTCGGTCCCGCCCGAGGCGGGGGTGGTGAGCGCCGACCGCGCGGTGCTGGGAGAGGCGTTGGCGCACTTCGTCTCCGACCAGGCCGCCGCCGACGTCGCCGGCAAAGCTGCCCGTGAGCACGCCCTGACCCACCACGGACTCGATCGCTTCCTCGCCGATTGGGACCGCCTGATCGAGGAGGTGTGCGCATGAGCGCTCGCAGACATCGCATCGCCATGGTGTCCGAACACGCCAGTCCGCTGGCAGCGCTGGGCGGTGTCGACGCGGGCGGCCAGAACGTGGCCGTCGCCGAACTGTCCGCCGCACTGGCCGCTCAGGGTCACGACGTGGTCGTCTACACCCGCCGCGACGACGCCGACCTGTTGGAGCGGGTCGACACCGAGTTCGGCTACACCGTCGTGCACGTCCCGGCTGGACCGCCGCGAAGAATTCCCAAAGACGATCTCGCACAATACATGCCGGAGTTCGGTGACGTCCTCGCCGAGGAGTGGACGCGGTGGCGGCCCGACGTCGCCCACGCCCACTTCTGGATGTCGGGGCTGGCGACCCTGCGGGCCGCGCGGCGCCACCGGATTCCCGTGGTGCAGACCTTCCATGCCCTCGGTGTGGTCAAGCGGCGCCACCAGGGCCGCGACGACACGAGTCCCGACGACCGGATTCGCCTCGAGACGGACTTGGCGCGCACCGTCGACTGGGTCGCGGCGACGTGCACCGACGAGGTGGCGGAGCTGCGGCGACTGGGACGCGACGCCGCGGCGATGTCCGTGGTGCCGTGCGGCGTCAACCCCGACGAGTTCAGCCACATCGGGCCGGCCGCCACGCGCGGCAGCGCCCAACGGATCGTGTCGGTGGGGCGCCTGGTGCAGCGCAAGGGATTCGAGACCGTCATCCGGGCGATGCCGCAGATGCCGACCGCGGAGCTGGTGATCGTCGGTGGCCCCGACAAGTCCGAACTGGATCACGACGCCGAGGCGCAGCGGCTCAATTCCGTGGCTGCGCAGTGCGGTGTCGCTGACAGGGTGCATCTCTACGGCGCGATCGCCCGCGACGAGATGCCGATGCTGCTGCGCTCTGCGGACGTGGTGGCCGCGACTCCGTGGTACGAGCCGTTCGGCATCGTTCCGCTCGAAGCGATGGCCTGCGGGGTGCCGGTGGTGTCCAGCGCGGTGGGCGGCATGCTCGACACCGTCGTCGACGACGTCACCGGACGGCTGGTCCCGCCACGCGATCCGCACCGCTGCGCAGCAGCGATCAACTCGATCCTCGCCGATGCGGGTGTACGTGCGGCTCTCGGTCGCGCCGGACGCGCGCGCATCGAGGAACGCTACGCGTGGGAGCGCGTGGCCGAGGAGACCGCGTCCGTGTACGACCGGCTGGCAGGGGCATCGTGATGACCGCTCAGCCGCGTTCGAGCACACGCACGCAGCGCTCGGTGTCCTCCGGGAGCCTTCGGCGAGCGGCCAGCACCGCGGGCAGCGCCCGCACCGCTTCGCGCAGCGCGGCGGCGTGGGCGCGGTCCGTCGCCGCGGCCCGCAGGAACTTCGCACCAGCACGCAGGCAGTGCCGCAGCGGTCGGCGCAACCACGTCGTCAGCACGGCGTTGCGTATCGATCGGGCGTCCTGCGCCGCAGTGGTGCCGCGCACGGTCGAGGGCTGGTGGAACGCGGTCAGCCGATCGCAGAAGCACAGGTCCCATCCGTGCGCCGCGAGGTCCCAGGCCAGCAGCGTCTCCTCCCCTCGGAAGTGGATGATCGGCGAGAATCCGCCGACCGCCTCGAACGCCGATGCCCGCACGATCGCTGAACAGGCCAAAAACCCCAGGATCGACGGCCCGGGCAGCGCCGGATCACGCCCCAGCGGACTCGATGCGAGATCCGCCACGATCGGGTCCTCGCGCCCGTCCGGCATCACCACGGTGCGCGCTGCCAGCACCGCCAGCGTGGGATACGCGTCGAACAGTGACTCCGCGCAGCCGATCGACTCCGGCTCCCACCAGGAGTCGTCGTCGCAGAACGCGACGTACGGCGTCGAGGCGCGCGCGACACCGACGTTGCGACCGACCGCCCCCAGGTTCTCGTCGAGGGCGACGACCGTGAGACGGCCCTCGACGACTTCTGCGAGACGCCGCGCCATCGGGACCGAATCGTCCTCAGAAGCGTTGTCCACCAGAATGATCGGAGAGTCGGTCGTATCCAGCAGCCGGCGGAGTACTGCCGCCAGTTCGACGGAGCGGTTGCGGCTGGCGATGACGAACGAGGTTCGGGAACCTCGCGACGGCGAAACCATGGCCGATGGTGCTACCCAAGGCGGCCACCCCCAAACGCGGGCATCGCGGGTGCTGGTCACCGGTGGTGAAGGCTTCCTGGGTCGACACCTGTGTGCCCGGCTGGCCGCTGCCGGCGCGGACGTGCTGAGTCTGGACAACCTGTCGACCAGCGCGCCGCGCATGACGGACTGGCCGCCCGGGGTGCGCTTCGTCGCTCATGATGTGACCGAGCCCCTGCCGGACACAGTGGCCCGCGGGGTGTTCGACACGATCTTCCACCTGGCGTGTCCTGCCTCTCCGCCGGACTACCTACGGATGCCGCTGCACACGCTGCGGACCGGCGCGCTGGGCACCCAGACGGTGCTCGACCTCGCTCACCGATGCGGCGCCCGGGTTGTCATCGCATCCACCAGCGAGGTGTACGGTGATCCGCTCGAGCATCCGCAACTCGAAAGCTATTGGGGCAACGTCAATCCCATCGGCCCACGCAGCGTGTACGACGAGGCCAAGCGCTTCGGCGAAGCGCTCGCGTTCGCCCACCACCGCGAACTCGGGACCGACATCGGGGTGGCGCGGATCTTCAACACCTACGGGCCGGGGATGCGCCCGGACGACGGGCGTGCCGTCCCGACGTTCTGTCACCAGGCGCTGGCCGGGCATCCGCTCACGGTGGCCGGTGACGGTACCCAGACCCGGTCGTTGTGCTACGTCGACGACACGGTCGCCGGTCTCATCGCCCTGGCCCAGCACACCGTCACCGGGCCGGTGAACATCGGCAACCCCGTGGAGCTGCCCGTCCGGCGGATCGCCGAGATCATCCGCGACCTCGTCGGCGCGACTGTTCCCATCGAGTTCGGCCCGCCGGCCACCGACGACCCCCAGCGCCGCTGCCCGGACATCACCGCGGCCCGCGACGTGCTCGGCTGGACACCGGCCGTCAGCTATCACGACGGTCTGGCCAGGACCGTCGGCTGGTTCCGCGACGCCGCAGGTGTTCACATGGCTGCCACCACCGACATGCCCGCCGCCAGGTAAGGAGCCAGACATGCGAATTCTCGGTATCAACGGGGTGTTTCACGACCCCGCCGCCGCTCTGGTGATCGACGGTGAGATCGTCGCCGCCGTGGAAGAGGAACGGTTCTCCCGCCGCAAGCACGGCAAGCAGGCCGTGCCGTTCTCCACCTGGGAACTGCCCGTCGCCGCGGCGACGTGGTGCCTGGCAGAGGCCGGCCTCGAGCCTGCCGATCTGGACGCCATCGGTTACTCCTATGACCCGACACTGATGGCCGACGAGTCCGGTCAGACCGAGGGTCTGGATCGGGACTGGGAGTACCTGCGCACGCTCTACGCCCAGCGCGCGCCGCGTTTCCTCGCCACGGCCCTGCCGGGCCTGGACCCGGCCGTGGTGCGCCATGTGCGCCACCACGTCGCCCACGCCGCGTCCACCGCGCTGGCGGCGCCGGATCCCGACACCGCTGTACTCGTGGTCGACGGCCGCGGGGAGCGCACGTCGATGCTCGCCGGGGTCTATCGGGACCACAAACTCGACGTGCTGGCCACCCAGGACCTGCCGCACTCGCTGGGACTGCTCTACGAAAGCCTCACCGAGCACCTGGGTTTCACGCGATCGAGCGACGAATACAAGGTCATGGCGATGGGCTCCTATGGCAGCCCACGCTTCATCGATGCCCTGCGGGAGAAGGTGTACGCCTGCCCGGACGGCGGATTCCGCACCGAGCCGATCGCATGGACCGATTTCGCGCCGGTGCGCGTCGCGGGCACGGGGGCCCACGCCTCGGCGCTGGACCGTCCCGAGCCGATGCACGCCGATCTCGCGTGCAGTGTGCAGCTCGTGGTCGAAGAAGTGCTGCTCGACCTGGTGGCCTGGCTGCGGGAGCGGGTGGACACCGACAACCTGTGCCTGGCCGGTGGTGTTGCGCTCAATTGCGTTGCCAATACGCGCATTCATGCCGAGAGCGGCTTCGACACCATCTGGGTGCAGCCCGCCGCCGGAGATTCGGGCACCGCACTGGGCGCCGCGCTCGCCCTCGCCGCCGATGCCGGGGAGCCGATCGTGCCGATGGGATCAGCGCAGCTCGGGCGCGGCTGGTCCGACGACGAGATCCGCGCCATCCTCGATCGGGCCGCGGTGCGGTACGAACGGCCCGACGACCTCGCGCGCACGGTCGGCGACGCATTGGCCGACAACCAATTGGTGGGGTGGTTCCAGGGGCGCTCCGAGTTCGGGCCGCGCGCCTTGGGCGGCCGCTCACTGCTGGCCGATCCACGCCGGCTCGACAACCTCGAGCGGCTCAACGACGTCAAAGGCCGCGAGCAGTTCCGGCCCGTCGCACCGATGGTGCTGGCCGAGCGGGCCGCCGAGATCTTCAGCCGCGGGCCGCTGCCGAGCCCCTACATGCTGTTCGTACACGACGTCGCCGAGGCGTGGCGCGACCGTATCCCGGCGGTCACCCACGTCGACGGGACCGCCCGCGTGCAGACCGTCGACGAGTCCCTGTCACTGCTGCACGCCACCATCGCCCATTTCGCCGAGCGCACCGGTGTGCCCGTGCTGGTCAACACCAGCTTCAATACCGCAGGCCGGCCCATGGTCGACAGCCCCGTCGACGCACTGGAGTGCTTCGGCAGCGCCCCGATCGACGTCCTGGCGCTGGGCCCCTTCGTGATTCGGCGCCTCCGATGATCCTCGACGCCACCCTGGTGATCCCGACGATCGGCCGGCCCTCGCTGCAGCAACTGGTCACGGCCCTGGGCCGCGGGGACGGACCGCGGCCGGCCGAGGTGATCATCGTCGACGACCGTCCCGGCACGGACACCCTCGAGGTGCACTCCGGCCTTCCGGTCACCGTGCTCCGCAGCGGGGGACGAGGACCCGCCGCGGCCCGCAACGTCGGCTGGCGCGCGGCGCGCACACGCTGGGTCTGCTTCCTCGACGACGATGTGATGCCCACCGCCCGTTGGCTTTCCGATCTCCACCACGATCTGACGGCCGCAGAGTCGACCGGAGCCGTCGGCTCGCAGGGCCGCCTCGACGTTCCTCGCCAGGCCGCCGGCCGATCCACCGATGACGAGCAGCGCACGCTGCGCCTGGCCACCGCCCAGTGGATCACCGCCGACATGGCCTACCGGCGTGACGTGCTGGTCGAGGTCGGCGGCTTCGACCACCGCTTCCCGCGCGCCTACCGGGAAGACTCCGACATCGCCCTGCGCACGACGGCTGCTGGTCACCGCATCGTGCGTGGTGACCGGCGGTGCCTGCACCCGGTCGCGCCCGCGACGTGGCGGTCCTCGCTGCGCGTCCAGGTCGGCAATCGCGACAACGCGCTGATGCGGCGCAAGTTCGGGCCCCGGTGGCGCTACCGCATCGGTGAGGGGCGCGGCCGACTCCCGGCGCACGTCGCCACCATCGGCGCGCTCGCCGCCGCCGCGCTGGCGACGGCGTCGGGGCACCGGCGGACCGCGGTGGGCGCAGGGCTGGCGTGGGCCGGCCTGACCGCGCAGTTCGCCGTGCGCCGCCACCTAGCGAGCTCGCGCACGCCGGCCGAGCTCGGTCCGATCGCGGTGACCAGCATGCTCATTCCACCGCTCGCGACGTGGCACCGGCTCGCCGGGGAGTGGCAACACCGCCGCGCCCGCCCCGAGCCGCCACTGGCGGTGCTCTTCGACCGCGACGACACGCTGATCGCGGACGGTCCGTACCTGGGTGATCCGCGCGGTGTGCGGCCGGTGCCCGGCGCCCGCCGCGCCCTCGATCGGTTGCGCCGACACGGCGTGCTGCTCGCCGTCGCGACCAACCAGTCCGGTGTCGCTCGTGGACTGATCACCCCCGACCAGGTGAGGGAGGTGAACACCGAAGTCGCCGGCCAACTCGGCCCGTTCGACAGCTGGCAGGTGTGTCTGCACGGCGAGGACGACGGCTGCGCATGCCGCAAACCCGCCCCGGGCATGGTGCTGGCCGCGGCGGCGGCCCTCGGTGTGCCGCCGCAGCGCTGCGTGATGATCGGCGACACCGGCGGCGATGTCGGCGCCGCGCTGGCCGCAGGTGCGCGAGCGATCCTGGTGCCCACCGAACGGACACTCGCCCCCGAGATCTCCGCTGCACGATGGGATCCGCGTGCCGCGGTGGCACCCACACTGACCGCCGCCGTGGACATGGTGCTGGGGGAGACGCGATGAGCACCGCGCTGGTGGCTCGCCTCGACAGTGCGGGCGATGTGCTGATCACCGGTCCCGCGATCCGCGCCGTCGCACATCATCACGACAGGGTGGTGATGCTCGCCGGCCCCCGCGGCCGCGCCGCCGCCGAATTGCTGCCCGGCGTCGACGAGGTCATCGAATGGCAGGCGCCGTGGGTGGATTTCGACGCACCGGACCTCACGGCCGCCCACGCCGACGATCTACTCAAGCGGCTGCGCGACGTCGCCCCGCAGCGGGCCTACATCTACACCTCGTTCCATCAGTCGCCGCTGCCGCTGGCGCTGCTGTGCCGGATGGCCGACATCGGCTGGATAGGGGCGATCAGCGTCGACTATCCGGGCAGCCTGCTCGACCTACGCCATCATGTCGCCGACGACATCCCGGAACCGGAGCGCGCGCTATCGCTCAGCGAGGCGTCGGGATGCCATCTGCCGCAGGGTGATACGGGTGGGCTGCGCGTCTGCGGGGTGGCGCCTCTGCCGCAGGCGATTCGGCGCCGCATCGGAGCGGGGGAATACGTCGTGTTCCACCCGGGCGCCGCGGTGCCGGCCCGCCGTCCCGGCGCAGACCGCAGCCGTGCGATGGTCGCCGCGCTCGTCGCCGGCGGGTGCCGCGTGGTGGTGACCGGAGGACCGGACGAGACCGAACTCACCGCGCACGTCGCCGGCCCTGGTCCAGGTGGTGGGGCCGTCGATCTCGGTGGTGCGACCACGTTGGCCGAACTGGCCGCCGTTCTCGCCGCGGCCCGCGTGGTGGTGGCACCCAACACCGCCGCAGCGCATCTGGCTGCCGCGGTCGGCACGCCGGTGGTGTCACTGTTCGCCCCCGTCGTGCCCGCGTCCCGGTGGGCGCCGTACGGCGTGCCCGTCACCGTGCTCGGCGACCAGGACGCACCGTGCCGCGATACCCGCGCCCGCGTCTGCCCGCTCGAGCGCCACACCTGTCTGGACGGCATCACCGACCACGCGCTGCTGGACGCAGTACACACCACCGCAAGGGGAGGTTCATCGTGATCGCAACGCATTTCGACGATTTGATCGGCGCTGTCAGACGCGCCAGCGGCGACATCGACCAGGTGCACACCTGGGCGCGGCAGCTGGCCGGCGTCCTAACCGGCGGGGGGCGATTGCTGGCGTGTGGCAACGGCGGTAGCGCCGCTGAAGCCCAGCATCTGACCGCGGAACTGGTCGGCCGGTTCGCCGACGAGCGACGGCCGCTGTCGGCCATCGCGCTGCACGCCGACACCTCGGCGCTGACGGCGGTGTGCAACGACTACGGCGCAGAGGAGATCTTCGCGCGCGGAGTGCGTGCCCACGGCCGTCCGGGTGACGTGCTGGTCTCTCTGTCGACCAGCGGCACCAGTCAGAACGTCCTGACCGCCGTGAAGGCCGCGCACGAGATCGGGATGACGACATGGGCGTTCACGGGCCCGGCACCCAATCCGCTGGCCGCCACCTGCACCGAGGCGATCTGCGTCGACGCACCGTCGACCGCGACGGTCCAGGAGGTGCACCTGCTGCTCGTGCACGCGCTGTGCATGGCCGTCGACGAACGCATCCTGGGGACGGTGCCCTCATGAGCACTCGACCTCTCGTTGGCCCGTTGGTCGTGGTCGGCGACGCCCTGCTCGACGTCGACATCGACGGCAGCGCAACCCGACTGAGCCCTGAAGCGCCCGTCCCCGTCGTCGACGTCGAGGCAGGCTGGCACCGCCCGGGCGGCGCAGGCCTGGCTGCTGCATTGGCCGCGCGCACCCACGGGAACGTCGTGCTGGTCACCGGCATCGCCGACGACGCCGCGGGCAGGCACCTCGCCGGGTTGCTGGCATCGGCCGGCGTGCGGGTGCTCGCCCTGCCGATGCGCGGGAGCACCGTCACCAAGACTCGGGTGCGGGCCGGCGGGCAGTCCGTGGTCCGCATCGACCGCGGCGACGCCGTCCCGCTAGCCGGTCCGCTGCCCCGCGGTGTCGCCGACGCGCTGTCGGAGGCGGGTGCGATCTGCGTCGCCGACTATGGGCGCGGTGTGGCGGCGTTGCCTGCGCTGCGCGATGCGCTCAGCGATGCGGCAAGGACGATCCCGGTGGTGTGGGACCCCCATCCGCGCGGCGCCGACCCGGTGCCCGGTTGCCGGGTGGTCACGCCGAACGAGGCCGAGGCGCAACACTTCTGCGGTGCCGGTCGGAACACCGGCGAGGTGCTGCGGGCACGCTGGGGTGTCGACGCCGTGTGTGTGACCCTGGGGGCGCGCGGCGCCCGGGTCTTCGGCCCCGATGGCGCGCGCACGCACGTCGGCATCCCCGAACGGGTCGCGGCGGGAGCCGTCCGCAAAGACGCCTGTGGCGCCGGAGACCGCTTCGCCGTCGCCATCACCGACGCGTTGGCCGGTGGGGCCGACACCGTCGCCGCCGTGACCGCCGCGGTGGACGCCGCCGCGCGGTTCGTCGCCGCCGGCGGTGCCGCCGGGGTGTCCACCCCGGCGCCCGCCGCCCACGGCAGCCCGCTCGCCGACCCCGAACCGGACGCGATGGCGCTGGCCGAACGCCTGCGCGGCGAGGGCCGCACGGTCGTGGCCACGGGTGGGTGCTTCGACCTGCTGCACACCGGCCACATCCGACTGCTGCGCACGGCACGGGAACTGGGTGACGCGCTGATCGTCGTCATCAACTCCGATGACTCGGTGCGAACGCTCAAAGGGCCGAGTCGGCCCGTGATGACCGCTGACGACCGTGCCCGCGTGCTCACCGCGCTGGCGTGCGTCGACGCCGTGGCCGTCTTCGACGAACCCACCCCCGAACGCATCCTCGACCGCCTGCGGCCCGACATCTGGGTCAAGGGCGGCGATTACACCGCCGACACCCTTCCCGAGACCGACGTGGTGGCCCGTTACGGCGGCGACGTCGTGATCGTGCCCACCGTCGCCGGCTACTCCTCGTCCGCTCTGATCGCCGCCGCGCGATCGACCCAGTGAAAGGCAGCTCATGACCAACCCCACCACCCGCTCACCCGGCGCCGTGCTGATCACCGGCGGCGCGTCCGGACTCGGCGCCGCCGTCGCCGAAGCCGTTGCCGCACAAAGTGGTACACCCCTGGTGTTAGACCGTGCCCGCCCGGCCGGCGATGTCGCCCACGTGTGCGCCGACCTCGCCGACACCGACGCCGTCGACGCTGCAGTGGCCGACCTGGCCGACCAGGCAGGCGGACAGATCGACGGCGTGTTCACCGCGGCCGGCATCGACTCGTGCGGAACGCTGCGTGAGGTGCCCGCCAAGGAGTGGGAGCAGGTCGTCGTGGTGAACCTGCTCGGCACCGCGGCCGTCATCCGTTCCGCCCTGCCGTACCTGAAGACCGGACAGAGCCGCATCGTCACCGTGGCCTCCACGCTGGGGATCAAGGCAGTGAGCGACGCCACCGCCTACTGCGCCTCGAAATTCGGCGTGGTCGGCTTCACCCGCGCGCTGGCGGCCGAACTGGCCGGCGAGATCGGCGTGACCCTGCTCATCCCGGGCGGAATGCACACCCCGTTCTTCGACGGCCGCACCGAGCAGTACAAGCCGCCGGCCGACGCCGTGCTCAACCAACCGACCGACGTCGCGGCCACCGTGCTGTTCGCGCTGACCCAGCCGCCGGGCTGCGAGATCCGCGAACTCGTCGTGTGCGCATCCACGGAATCCTCATGGCCCTGAGAGAGTTCGCGACCGGCGAGCCGCGCACCATCGTGGTGCTGCGGGCACTGGGTCTCGGAGATCTGCTCACCGGGATCCCCGCGTTGCGCGGGCTGCGCCGGCACTACCCGCACGCGCGCATCCTGCTCGCCGCACCGCGGCAGTACCGCGAGCTCGCGCTGCTGTCCGACGGTGTCGACGACGTCGTCGACACCCCGGGCCTGGGACCACTGGACGCGGCACCCCGCGAACCTGACCTGGCGGTCAACCTGCACGGCCGGGGCCCGCAGAGCATCAGCGCTCTGGCCGCGCTGCGGCCCGCGCGGCTGCTGACCCACCGCCACGACGCCCACCCCGACATCGCCGGGCCACCGTGGCGCGCCGACCTGCACGAGGTGGACCGCTGGTGCGCACTCCTGCACTGGGCCGGCATCGAATGCCGCGCCGACGACCTCGCCATCGATCGTCCGGACGGGTACGGCGACAACACAGGGGTGGTGGTGATCCACCCGGGGGCGGCCGCGCGCGCACGGCAGTGGCCACCACATCGGTTCGCCGCGGTGGCCGCCGCCCTGGCCGGTGACGGTCACCGCGTCGTGGTGACCGGCTCGCCGGCCGAAGCGGATCTGGTCCGCACCGTGGTGAGGGAGGCAGGGCTGCCCCGCACGGCCATCTGGCCGGCTCCGGGGCTGCTCGCGTTGGCGGCGCTGATCAGTGACTGCGCACTCCTGATCTGTGGCGACACCGGAGTCAGCCACGTCGCGACCGCCACCGGCACACCGTCGGTGGTGCTGTTCGGCCCCACTCCGCCCAAGCGGTGGGGACCCCGCGGCGACGGCCGCCACATCGCGCTGTGGGCCGGTGACTGCGGCGACCCGCACGCAGACACCCCCGACCCGGGCCTGTTGCTGCTGACGGTGCCGCGGGTGCTCGACGCCGCACGCTCCGCTCTGATGGCACGCCGATGAGCGCATCTCTTCGTATCGGTGTGGTCGGTGTCGGGTACGTCGGCCTCACGACCGCGGTTTGCCTGGCCCGCCGCCACGACGTCGTCGCCGTCGACATCGACGACCGCAAGGTGGCGGCGCTGGCCTCGGGGGTGCCGATCATCGACGAGGCGGACCTGCCCGCGCTGCTGGCCCGCATGCTGGGCTCCGGCCGCCTCACGTTCAGCACCGATAATCAGGCGTTGACCGACCGCGATGTGGTGTTCGTCTGTGTCTCCACCCCCAGCGGCCCCGACGGTGCCGCCGATCTGCACGCCCTCGACGCCGCCACCACACGGCTTGCCGAGGTGCTGGGCCCCGGCGCGGTCGTCGTCGTCAAATCCACCGTGCCCGTCGGCACCACGCGGCGCCTCATCGACTGTCTGCGCCCGCGCGGCATCGGCGTGGTCGCCAGCCCCGAGTTCCTGCGTGAGGGCCGCGCGATCGCCGACTTCTCCCATCCCGACCGCGTCGTCGTGGGCGCTGACGCCGACGCGGACGCCGCGCTGGTGTGTGCCGCCTACGGTGCCGACCCCGCCGCAGTGCTGAGGATGAGCCCGGAGAGCGCGGAGCTGGCCAAGTACGCGAGCAACGCGTTCCTGGCGGTCAAGCTGTCTTACACCAATTCCCTTGCCCAGCTGTGTCACTCGTCTGGCGCCGACGTCGGCGACGTCACCGCGTGCATGGGTGCCGACCCGCGCATCGGTGCGGGATTCCTGCAGCCCGGACCGGGCTGGGGTGGCTCGTGTCTCCCCAAAGACACGGCAGCTCTGGTGCATTCGGCGCGCGCACGCGGAGTCGCGGTGGCCGAGGTGGAGGCGGCGCGCCGCACCAACGCCGCGCAGCCCGCCCGCGTGCTGGCCGCGCTGCAGCGGGCGATGCCCTGCGCACTGGACGGCTGCCGGATCACCGTGCTGGGGTTGACCTTCAAAGCAGCGACCAGCGACACCCGCGACTCACCGGCGTTGGCGGTCAGCACACACCTCACGGCCGCCGGCGCTCACGTCCACGGCTACGATCCGCAGCTCTCGGCCATCGACCCCGCGGTGCTGCAGGCCGCCGGGGTCACCGGTGTCGACGATCCGTATCGGGCCGCCAAAGCGGCCGATGCCGTCGTCGTGCTGACCGAGTGGCCGCAGTTCCGCGACCTGGACTGGACGGCGATCGCCGACGGTGCCCCCGGCGCAGTGGTGGCCGACACCCGCAACCTTCTCGACCCCGCGGTCGTCGTGGCCGCCGGGCTGCGCTACCTCGGCAACGGCCGCGCCGATGGGTTCTGAGCCGCGGTCACGCCGGCCGGGCCGCGCTGTCCATGGTGACGCCGGTGGCCTGGAAATAGACGCGCCGGGCGATCTCGACGGCGTGGTCGGCGAAACGTTCGTAGAACCGGCCCAGCAAGACCATGTCCGAGGCCACCAGGGGACCGTGCATCCACTGCGGTGCCATCACCCGGGTGAAGAGCTGCCGGTGCAGCTCATCCATCCGCTCGTCGTCGGCACAGACCCGCTCGGCCAGCGCGGCGTCGAACGAGCTGACCGCATCGCGCGCCTCACCCGCCATCTGCACGGCCGTCGCGCCCATCTCGGTGTACAGATCGGTGAGCTCGGGGGGCGTCGCGAGTTGCGGATGGCTGCGCGAGGCGGTGCGCGCGATGTGCGAGGCCAACGCGCCCATCCGGTCCGCGTCGGCGCCGATGTGCAACGCCGCCAGCACCGTGCGCAGGTCACGGGCCACCGGTGCCTGCAGCGCCAACAGCCGGTAGGCGCGGTCGTTGACCGACGCCCCGAGCGCGCTCAACTGCGTGAGATCGCCGCGCATCCGCCCCGCCTGCTCGGCGTCGGCCTCGAGCAGGGCCACAGTCGCCGCGTGCATCATCGCCGAGGCGCGATCGCACATCTCGGCGAGGTCAGCCACCAGAATGTCGAGCGTGTCGTGGAATTCGTTGCGCATGGGTACCTCGAGATCGGCCGGTGCGCAGACGGTACCCCCGTGCGTCGACATCAAACCGGTCCCGAGGCGAGTAAGTTCTCCGGTGTTCCAGCACGCGATCCAGCAAGGTGATGTGTGAGCGATATCAACGGCGATACCAACGGCAGCAGCAGTGACGAGGCCGAGACCTTCGAAGATCTTCTCCGCTACCTGCGGGACGCGCGCGGATTCGACTTCACCGGTTACAAGCGGACCTCGCTGATGCGGCGCGTGCGGCACCGCATGGAGCAGGCCGGTTTCCGCACCTTCGAGGAGTACCTCGACGCGCTGCAGGCCAGCGCCGACGAATTCGCCGCCCTGTTCAACACGATCCTGATCAACGTCACCAGCTTCTTCCGCGACATGGAGGCGTGGGACTACGTGCGCGACGAGGTGATCCCGACGCTGCTCGCGCAGCGGGGTCCCGGGGATCCGATCCGCATCTGGAGCGCGGGCTGCGCATCCGGGCAGGAGGCCTACACGCTGGCGATGCTGCTGGCCGAGGCGATGGGGGTCGACGACTTCCGGCAGCGCGTCAAGATCTATGCCACCGACGTCGACGAAGAGGCGCTGACCGAGGCCCGGATGGCCTCCTACGACGCGCGCGCGGTGGAATCGGTGCCCCTGTCGCTGCTCGACCGATACTTCGACCCCGTCAACGGCCGGCACGTGTTGCGCAAGGATCTGCGCCGCTCGGTGATCTTCGGCCGCAACGACCTGGTCAACGACGCCCCGATCTCGCGCGTCGACCTGCTCGTGTGCCGCAACACGCTGATGTACTTCAACGCCGACACCCAGGCCAATGTGCTCAGCCGGTTGCATTTCTCGCTCGCCCCGCGCGGGGTGCTGTTCCTCGGGCACGCCGAGATGCTGCTCAGCCACACCGATCGCTTCACCCCGATCAACCTCAAACACCGCTTTTTCCGGAAATCGCCCTCGTCGGCCGATGCCGTCGCGCCCTATCGGTCGCCCGCGTTCGGGGACCGCCGCTACGAGGTGTCGGCGCTGGACTCGATACGTGACCTCGCCTTCCACGCCAGCCCGGTGGCGCAGATCGTGGTCACCGGCGACGACACCGTCGCCATGGTCAACCAGCAGGCGGAGGTGACGTTCGGGCTCTCGGGTCGAGACATCGGCCGGCTCCTGCGCGACCTCGAGGTGTCCTACCGTCCGGTCGAGCTGCGCGGCTACGTCGAGCAGGCGAAGGTGGAACGCCGGTCAGCCCGCATCCCCGATGTCACCTGGCAACGGCCGGGCAGCGACGACGTGTGGTTCGAGATCCACGTCAACCCGCTGGTCGACGGGCAGAACGGACTGGTCGGCATCTCGATCGTGTTCTTCGACGTGACCGCGACCCGGGCACTGCTGGACAAGGTGGTCCACACCAACAGCCGACTCGAAACGGCCTACGAGGAACTGCAGTCCACCAACGAGGAACTCGAGACCACCAACGAGGAATTGCAGTCGACGGTCGAGGAACTGGAAACGACCAACGAGGAGTTGCAGTCCACCAACGAAGAACTCGAGACGATGAACGAGGAGCTGCAGTCCACCAACGACGAACTGCACACGATCAACGACGCGCTGCGCGAGAGCAGCCTCGAACTCAACGAGACCACAGCGTTTCTCGACTCACTGATCGCCTCGGTCCGGTTCGGCATGACCGTGGTGGACCGGCAGACCAAGGTTCTGGTGTGGAACCGCGGGTGTGAGGAACTGTGGGGGCTGCGCGCCGACGAGGTGATCGGCCGGCCGCTCTCGACACTGGACGTCGGCCTGCCCCTCGACGCGGTGAAGCCGTTGATCGGCCAGGTCTTCGTCGATCCGGATGCGCTCGAGGAGACTTCCGTAGACGCCGTCACCCGCCGGGGCCGCGACGCGCGGGTGCGGGTGCACTGCTCCGCGTTCCGGGCCGCCGATGGTGCGGTCAACGGGGCGCTGCTGCTTATGGAAGTGATCGAGGCGAGCAGCTAGGCGGGGGTGCGCGGGGCGTAGCGCAGAATCGCGGCGATGCCGTCGCGTGGGCTCAGCCGCTCGTCCATACCGAGCAGATCGGCGTCGATGCCGACCGCGGCGAACGGGAGTGCCTCGTCGGCGCGCACGGTCGTCGTTGCCGCGGAGCCCAACTCGGACAGCACCTCCGGTGTGGGCGCCACGGTCATCGCCGAATCGCCCATCACGACCGTGGCCTCGCCGAGATCCCCGATGATCAACGTCTCCACCGCGCCCTCCCGCAGGGCCGCACACACCCCGTCGAGCCCCTCGGTCGCCAGTCCGGAATCGCGATTGATTTCCGCCGAAAAACGTTGCGCGGCAGCATCTATGACGTCGACGCGCCGTAGTCGGAGGTGGGTGTCGATGTCGTGGGCGAGTGCCTCGGCGTCGACGCTGCCGCGGGCCCCGGCATTCACCTCGACGACCTTCTCGGTCACCCGCTGCGGCAGTAGGGCGAGCAGATCCGCACGGGAGCGGACTTCGCCGACGACGAACACCACATCCGGATCGGCGTCCTCGAACGTCGCCGTCACGTCCTCGGCGACCTCCTGCACGTTCTTCATCCGCGCGTTCTCGGCCGTCCGCTGAGGGTCGCCGTAGCCGGGGCTCTCGGCACTCGAGGCCTTGTGCACGGGATAGCGGTCACCCTCGACGCTGACCGCCCGGGTACGTCCGGCCCGGTGCACGGTGATGTCGGCGCCGGAATGGTCGACGGCCACCGTCAGATACGGCGGATCGTCGACGCCGTGCACGACGGCGGGCACCAGATACGGCAGGGCCGACAGCCGCACGATCGGCGCATCCGGTGGCCGGATCAGCCGCTGGTCGAGATGGACGCCGTCGCGGGTCGCGATCAGCGCGCGGCCGCCGCGACCGACCGGGGCCGGCGCCCCGGTGAGCGCGTCTGTGACGACGCCGACGAGCTGATCGTCGGCGCCGTGGGAGGCCAGGTCCTCAGTGACGGCCCGCCAACGCAATTCGGCCTGCTTGGCGGCGTCGGCAGTGTCGTGACTGTCGTCGACGAAAACCGAGGCGAAGGGTCCCGGTACGTCGATCAGGGCGCGGAATCTGCTGGGCTGCATTTCGGGGGAGTGCCCGCGGCAAGGCGGGACAAACTCCTCACGTGCTCAGCAGATCCGCCGCGAACCGCAGATCGGAGACCAGCGACGCCAACGCGTCTTCTCGCGCATCGGCGGGACCCCGCAGCACCGCCGACGGGTGCAGGGTCGCGACGACGGCGGGATCGGCTGCCTCACCCCATTTCTCGGTCAGGCGCAATACTTCGCCGCGGTGAGCGGTGAGGCGGAAATCGTTGCCCAGCAGTGCTTTCGCGGCGGTGGCGCCGAGGCAGACGATGACCTCGGGGTCGACCACCCGCAGTTCGGCGAGCAGCCACGGCCGGCAAGAGACCACCTCGGTGCGACTCGGCGTCTTGTGGATGCGGCGGGTGCCGCGCTCGGCGGGCACGAACTTGAAGTGCTTGACCGCATTGGTCACATACAGCGGCGCACGGTCGATACCCGCCTCGCGCAGCGCCGTGTCGAGCAACCGCCCGGCCGGACCGACGAACGGTTCACCCCTGCGATCCTCCTGGTCGCCGGGTTGCTCACCGACCAACATCATCCGCGCGCCGACCGGCCCTGCGCCGAAGACGGTGTGCGTAGCGTGTTCGAACAGGTCGCAACCGCGGCACGCATCGGCCGCGGCGGCGAGTTCGCCGAGGTCGTCAGTCGGTGGCAGAAAATCGGCGGCGGTGACCGTGGGTCTGGCAGACGGCATGGCAGGTGAGTACCCATCTGCCCGTGCCGCACCACGAAAAGTCCGCGCTGCGAAGCGTTCCGCGTCGCCTCAGGCGTCGGCGGACGTCGCAGGGGCCACTATGCGAAGTCGTCGATATCGACCGAGCGAACTGACATAAACGGGACATACTTGTCGGGAGGGGCCCTCCCCCCAGCGCGGATGGTTCAACACCGAAGCCGCCCGCCTCTTCATTTGTCACTCACAGGAGGCGACCTTTGATGACGCATGACCCCGATACCGCGATGCTGCACGACGCCTTCGTCGCGCTACACCAGCTCCCGAAGGATTCCGTGGAGCGAGAGCGCTTACGCACCCGCATCATCGAGCAATGCCTGCCGATCGCCGAACGCATCGCGCGGCGCTATGACCGGCGCGGAGAAACGCACGACGACCTGGTTCAGGTGGCCCGCGTCGGATTGATGAACGCGGTGAACCGGTTCGACCCGACGGCTGGTCCCGAATTCCTCTCCTACGCCATCCCCACCATGATGGGCGAGGTCAAACGCTATTTCCGCGACTGCAGCTGGTCGGTCAACGTGCCGCGCCGCCTCAAGGACCTCTATCCCGCGATCGGCCCGTTGACCGCCGAGTTGACCCAGCGGCTGGGCCGGGCGCCGACGGCACGTGAACTCGCCACTGCGCTGGGGGTGGATCCAGAGGAAGTGGTGGAAACACTCACCGCCGCCGCCGGTTTCAAGACCCGCTCGCTGGACTTCAGCTCCTCGAGGGACGAGGACGAAGGGCCGACACTGGCAGACCGGCTCGGTCAGCCCGACCCGGGTATCGGCTTCGTCGAAGAGCGCGACGCCCTGCGCGCACAACTCGAGACGCTGCCCGCCCGGGAGAAGCGCATCATCGTGCTGCGGTTCTTCGAGGGTCTGACGCAAAGCGAGATCGCCGAGCAGATGGGTATCTCCCAGATGCACGTGTCCCGGTTGCTCACGCAGTCGCTGCACCGGCTCCGTGACGGCATGCTGGACCGGCCGCACACGAAGGCGGCCTGAGCCGCCGGACACGCCTCCGTGCGCGACGCCTGGCTGTCGGTCGGGTTCGGTAGGGTCTGCGCCGTGACAACGAGCTCTGCATCGATTCGCCGTCCGAAACCCGTAACTGCCCGTCTCGCTGAGGAACTGGCCGTCGGGGAGGGGCAGGTCACCGCCGCCGTCCGGTTGCTGGACGAGGGCGCCACCGTGCCGTTCATCGCCCGCTACCGCAAGGAAGTAACCGGCAGCCTCGACGACGGTCAACTGCGCACGCTCGCCGACCGCCTGACGTATCTGCGCGAGCTCGACGAGCGCCGCGACGCGGTACTCATCTCGATCCGTGAACAGGGCAAACTGACCGACGAACTGGTCGAGGTGCTGATGTCCGCCGACACGAAGGCGCGTGTCGAGGACATCTACCTGCCGTACAAACCCAAGCGCAGGACCAAGGCGCAGATCGCGCGCGAAGCCGGGCTCGAACCGCTGGCCGACCGCCTGCTCGCCGATCCCACGCTGGTTCCCGATCAGGTGGCCGCCGAATTCATCGGCGCCGAGGTGAGCGACGCCGCCGCGGCACTCGACGGCGCGCGGC
Source organism: Mycobacterium kyogaense (assembly GCF_003254575.1). Classification (GTDB taxonomy): domain Bacteria; phylum Actinomycetota; class Actinomycetes; order Mycobacteriales; family Mycobacteriaceae; genus Mycobacterium; species Mycobacterium kyogaense. The sequence continues at coordinate 62,254 of NZ_QJUA01000004.1, forward strand.
ACATCATCGTCGAGCGGGCCGCCGAGAACGCGGAGCTGGTCGGACAGGTGCGCGAGCACTTCTGGCAGCACGGCACGGTGCGCTCGCGCGCCGCCTCCGATGCCGTGGCCGCGACACCGAAGGCCCAGAAGTTCTCCGACTACTTCGACTTCAGCGAACCCCTCACCCAGATGCCGTCGCACCGCGTCCTCGCGGTATTGCGCGGCGAAAAAGAGGAGGTGCTGGCGCTCAGCGTCGACGGCGGTGAGGATGCCGAGTACCAGGCGATGATCGCGCGCGCACTGGAGGTGGACCTGACCGCCGGCGGCGCTGCCACCCCGTGGCTGGCGGGCGTCGTCGGGTTCGCCTGGCGCACCCGGCTGTCGGTGTCGGCGTCGGTGGACGCGCGGGTCCGGCTGCGGCTGCGCGCCGAATCCGACGCGGTGACCGTGTTCGCCCGCAACTTGAAAGACCTGCTGCTCGCCGCCCCGGCAGGCAACCGCACCACGCTGGGATTGGATCCCGGCTTCCGTACCGGGGTCAAAGTGGCCGTCGTCGACGGCACCGGCAAGGTGCTCGACACCTGCGCCGTCTACCCGCACCAGCCGCAGAAGCAATGGGACGCCGCCAAGGCCACGCTGGCTGCGCTGGTCGCGCGTCACGGTGTCGAGCTGATCGCGATCGGCAACGGCACGGCCTCCCGCGAAACCGATGCGCTGGCCACCGAGTTGATCTCCGAGATCCGCGCGGCCGGCGCCGCGGCACCCACGAAAGCAGTCGTCAGCGAGGCCGGCGCCTCGGTGTACTCGGCGTCGGCCTACGCCGCGCACGAGCTGCCCGACCTGGACGTCACACTGCGCGGCGCCGTGTCCATCGCCCGGCGCCTGCAGGACCCACTGGCAGAGCTGGTCAAGATCGAACCGAAGTCCATCGGCGTCGGCCAGTACCAGCACGACGTGACCCCGGGCATCCTGGCCCGCAGTCTGGGCGCGGTGGTCGAGGACGCCGTGAACGCGGTCGGGGTCGACGTGAACACGGCCTCGGTGCCGCTGCTGGCCCGGGTATCGGGCATCACCGAGACGCTCGCCGAGTCGATCGTCGCGCATCGCGACCGCACCGGCCCCTTCCGCAGCCGGCGCGCGCTGTTGGAGGTGCCGCGGCTGGGCCCCAAAGCGTTCGAGCAGTGCGCGGGCTTCCTCCGCATCCGCGACGGGGAGGATCCTCTCGACAGCTCCGGGGTGCATCCGGAGTCCTATCCCGTGGTGCACCGCATTCTGGATCGGGCCGGCGTGACCATGGCCGAGATCATCGGCAACCAGCGCGCGCTGCGATCGGTGCGGCCCGCCGAGATCGCCGACGAACGTTTCGGTGTGCCCACCGTGACCGACATCCTGGCCGAACTCGAGAAGCCGGGGCGTGATCCGCGGCCGGGGTTCACCACGGCGAGCTTCGCCGCCGGTGTGGAGAAGGTCGCCGACCTGAAGGAGGGGATGATCCTCGAGGGCGTGGTCACCAACGTCGCCGCGTTCGGCGCATTCGTCGACGTCGGTGTGCACCAAGACGGTCTGGTCCACGTCTCCGCGATGTCCGACCGCTATGTGTCCGATCCCCATGAGGTGGTGCGGTCCGGCCAGGTGGTGCGGGTGAAAGTGGTGTCTGTCGACGTCGAGCGGCAGCGGATCGGGTTGAGCCTGCGGCTCGACGAGAAAACCCGCGCCCCGCGCAATGAACCGGCCCAGCGCTCGGCGCCGCGGCGAGGGTCGGACCAGCGTCCCCGCCGCGATGCCGCAACCGACCGGCGGGGGAGCGGCAGTGCGGGAGGGTCGATGGCCGACGCGCTGCGGGCCGCCGGTTTCGGACGGTGAGCCGGGCGCTCCGTCAGCCCGGTCGATCAGCCCAGGTAGACGGGGCCTGCGGGATACCCGCCGCCCAGCGTGGCGATGTGCACGTGGTTGTAGTGGTTGGCGTTGTCCGAGCCGAGATCGGTCATGCCATGCGGGGCGCCGTGCGTCGGGTACATCGTCTGCCGCCAGATCACGTGTGCCACGCCCAATCGGTCGGCGTTGCTCAGCGCGAACGCCACGATGGCATCTCCGAGAGCGACGCCCGCAGGGGAGTTGTAGTCGGGGATCATCACGTCGACGGCGAGACCGTCGGGATGCCACCTCAGTGCATCGGGGCGCACCCCGCCGATGCGTTGGATCTCCGGGAAGATCGCGCTGACCGCGCGGGCCACCAGGATGGTCTTCACCTGCATACCGGTCTCCGAGCCGACGGTGGTCGGCAGCGCGGCGTCGAGAGTGCGGTGCATCGACCGCGAGGCGGCGAGCCGCAAACCGTCGTCGGCGGGGACACTGCGGTACTGGGCGGTCGGTGAGCTGAGCGCGACCACCGAGGCGCAGCACGGCGTGGCGGTCACTGGGTCGGCGGGTGCGGAATGCGGGGTGTGGATCGAATCGGCCCCCGAGCACAGCAGCGCCAGCGCGGGGAGCGCTACAGCGGCCGCCGGCGCCGCCCACCGAGGACGGCGCGTGGTGGCTAAGCGATGTCTGCCCACGGGCCCGCACGTTACCGCGACATCAACGGTGTCCAGCAAGTCCGCCTCGGGCGAGGTCGGTGAGTGGGGTCCCGAACGGCCGGGGGGCCACGTGATGCGAAAGCCCTGCTCATACGCATGACGCGCGAGATCGCGTCGCTGGCATTAGGCTCCCCGTCGGCGGCGTCATGTGGCCGGTGTAACACCGGTTCTGGGTCGCCCGATGAACCACAGACACCGGCTTCGACACCCGAAGGAGATGCCGTGGGCGCAGTTCTGGGGTTGTCGTTGACCAGCACCGAGGTGACCTGGGCGCTGGTGGACGAAGCCGAGCGCACCGTCGTCGACCACGATTCAGTGGAACTCGACGACGGTATCGACACGGGTGTCGATGTCGCTCGACTGGCCGCCCGCGGCGGTCACGGTCTGGCTCGGGCGTGCGGGCTCGACGTCGACCGGTTACGGCTGGTGTGGACCCCCGATGCCGAGGCGTGTGGACGGCAACTGCGCACCGATCTGCGCTCGCTCGGCGTGACGGTCGACGCGGTGCCGCTGGCGTGCGCGACCCGGGTGCTCATCGACCCGCAAGACTGCGACATGCCGCCGCTGGTGGCTTTGGCCTACGGCGCGGCGCTGGCCGAGGTGGACCCTGCCGAGGCGATCACGGTCGCGCTGCCCCGCGTCGTCGGGCGACGTCGGAAGCGGCCGGTCCGGGTGCTCGCGGGCGCGATGGGAGTCGCCGCCGCGGCTGCCGTCGGCGCGATCTTCTTGACCGCGGGATCGGTGCCGCACGTCGAGCCCGCAGCGTCCGCGGCCGCGACGCCCGCCGCTGCCGATCGGGGGTGGGTCAGTGTCACCGCCCCCGTCGACACCGCAGCCGAGCCGATGCGCAAAGTCGTCACCGCGCCGGCGCCCGAATACGCTGCCGCACCTGTCCGCGTCGCCGCGCCCGTTGCCGTCCCCGCGCCCGCCGCCGTCGCGGCGCCGGCGCCCGCGGCTCTGCCGGGCCCCGCGACCCTGTCGGGCGCGGCCACCCTGCCGGCACCTGACGCGCTGCCCGGCCCGGCCCCTGAAGCGCTGGCGGCCGAAGCGACGAACACCGGCGCCGCCGCGGCGGCCCCGTCGGCCGAACCGCATCTCCCGGTCGCCGCGCAACAACACCTGCCCGGCGCGGAGCCCCTCGTTGCACCGCTGCCCGGTCCCGAGGCCGGGGCCGCGGCACCCGCGTTGCCCGACATGGCGATGACAGTTCCGGTGAATGTGTTCACTGCACTGCCCTGACGGGTTACCGTCGAGGCCGTGACAGCGGTCCCGCAGGTGACATGTGATGACGTAGTCGACCTCGCTCGTGGCATGAGGGAGTTGGTGCGCGAGCAGGCCGCCGCGTCGGAGAGCCAGCGCACCCTCAGCCCCAGCGTCGTCGACATGATGTGGTCGACGGGTCTGATGTCGGCGTTCAATCCCACGCCCGCGGGTGGGGTCGAGCCGTCGTTTGCCCAAATGATCGAGACCTGGATCGAAATGGCCTGGCAGGACGGCTCTTTCGGGTGGGTCGGCATCGCCAATCTGCCGTCGTCGTTCGCGGCGGCGGCGTACCTGCCCGACGACGGCTTCGCCGAGGTGTTCACCGCGCACGACAATCACGTCACTATGGGTGGGCAGTTCTTCCCCAACGGCCAAGGCGTCGCCGTCGACGGCGGATACCGGCTCACCGGCTCATGGAGTTTCGGTTCGGGCACGGGGCACGCCGAGTACGTGGCCGCGGGCTTCCTGCCGATGGTCGACGGCGAGATGCAGTGGATCAGCGAGGGCGTGCCCGACATGCGGGTGGCGATCGTGCCTCGCGCCGATGTCGATTTCCACGACGGCTGGCACGTGCAGGGACTCAAGGCCACCGGCTCCTACGACTACGCCATCGACGACGTGTTCGTCCCGCATGGCCGCACCTTCGCGTTGTTCACCCGGGAGCCGCTACGGGGTGCGTCACCCGCGACACGCATGGGCATGATGCCGGTGACCGCGGCCGGACACGCGGCGTGGGCGCTCGGGGTGGCCAAGAGCATGCTCGACGACGTCGCTGAACTCGCCGCGACCAAGTATCGGATGAGCGACATGGCCGCGCTGGCGACGCGGCCGACATTCCAGAAGGGCCTGGCCCGGCACGTCGCCGCATGGCGTGCGGCGCGACTGCTTGTGCTCGACGCGTTCGGTACGGCCGAGGCTGCCGTCGCGGCGGGCGACGAGCTGACCCCGACGATGCGGGCCGATATGCGGGTGGCTGCCGTACACGCCACCGACACCGCCCGGGAGTGCGCAGAGTGGGCGCACCTGGCCGCCGGCACCACGGCCATCCGCGAGGGCAGCCGCCTCGAGCGCGCCTTCCGCGACATCTACACCGGCACGCAGCACGCCTTCATCAGCGAAAAGGTCGCGATCGACGCCGCCCAGGTGTGGCTGGGCATCGTCGAGGACCAGTTCGGGCTCTGACTCAGCCGTCCGGTGGGCGGGGTTCGTAGGGCTGGTACCACCACCATTGGGCGCGTTCCCCGGTTGGGCCGGGGCATGGTGCGACGTCGGGCGGTGGTTGGGTGGGTGGTCGGGCCAACGAGGCTGAGGTCAGGGCGTTGCCGGCGGCGTCGGTGACGACGAGCTGATCGGCGGGGCCGGTGATCGTGATCAGGCCCCGGTGATGGGCCCGATGGTGATACGGACACACCAGGGCCAGGTTCCACAGTTCGGTGGGACCGCCGTCTTCCCAGTGCACCAGGTGGTGGGCGTGTATTGCGCGGGTGGCCGCGCAGCCGGGGACCACACACGCCCGGTCGCGATGCTCGAGCGCGCGGCGCAGCCGCCGGTTGACCGTGCGGGTCGATCGGCCGGCGCCGATCACCTGCCCGTCGCGGTGAAACCACACCTCGCAGGTGGCATCACAGGTCAGATAGCGGCGATCGCTATCGGGCAGAACGGGCCCCAAATGTAAAGCTGCCAGGCGGGTTTCGGTGTCGACGTGGATGACCACGGTGGTGCGTTGCCCGTGGGGGCGGGCCGCGGCTTCGGCGTCCCAGCTCGCACCGACCAGCCGCAGGAACGCCGCCGCGTTGCTGGGCATCGATGCCCGTCCGTCGGGGTCGGTGGCTTTCCATTCGGTGACGAGGGCGTCGCGGTGCGACGCGAGGGCGGCTTCGAACGCCGCGTTCTCGACGTGAGGGAGCGCGATCCGCCAGTACGTGTACTGCTCATCGCTGTGCGAGGTGATCGAGGGCACCGGCCCCGGATCTGTCACGGGCGTCGGCTCGTCCTCGGGCTCGGGCTCGGGCTCGGATTCAGGCTGCGGTTCAGGGGTGGGTTTGGGTTGCATCTTCAGCGCGGTCCGCAGCTGGGACACCGTCGCACACTGGGCCATGGTGGCGAAGTGCTCGTCGGATCCCGGCAGACCGCGCTCGGCGATCACCCCGACCTGATCGACCGAAAAACGACCCTCCGCCAACCCCTCGATGCAGTGCGGGAATTCGTCGAAGCGGTGGGCGATCGCGGCGATCGTCTGCGCCCGCGACGGCGACACCCCAGCCTTCCACGCCAGCCACCCCGCCGTCGACCGGGCTCCGGCAGCCGCCCACAACTCCTCGCTGTCGATCTCGGCAGCGATCTCCACGATCCGTGCATCGATCGCGTTGCGCTGCCCGTCAGCTCCGCCAACTCCTCATGCAGCACCGAGGGCCGCTCGTCGATAGCGAGAGAACTGACCGGGGGCATGACCCCAATCTCCCCGCCAGCACCGACAATTCGCCGCACCCCACCGAGAAGCTGGGGATCAATTCGGCTCTGGGGATACCTCGCCCACGGTGATGAGATCGGAGAGCACCTGCGTCCACAGCGGGCGGTTCACGCGGTGCTGATCGGCGATGGTGAAGCCGGCCTCGGTGAACAACCGCCGCATCGCCGCCGGGTCGGGCGCGTCGTATGCCGGCAGCCGCACCGCGGCGAGAACTTCGACCGGCACCAACCGGCGCGGGCTCAGCGTCGCCACGGCCGCGACGCCGCCGGGGGAGAGCACCCGGTGGAATTCCCGCAGTGCCGCGGGCTGATTGAACCAGTGGAACGCAGACGTACTCACCACCGCGTCCAGGCTGCCGTCGGCGAACGGCAGCTCCTCCGCCGGCGCCCGGACCCAGTTCACGTCGCTCGAACGGCGCCCGGCCTCGGCGAGCATGCCGTCGGACAGATCCACCCCGCTAACCTCGGCGCCCGTCACCTCTCGCGCGATGCGGTCAGCGAGAATCCCTGTGCCGCAACCGATATCGGCGATACGGCGAGCCCCGCGGGCCTGCAGCAGGGCGATCATCTCGTCCTGTGCCGGCCGGTACACCCATCGCTGCACCACCGCGGTGTCGTACACCGGCGCCGCGAAGCTCCAGAAACCGGTGACCGCTTCGTTGAACCGTCTCCGGGCGGTCGAGGGCACGGCTCTAGCGGGCCGCGTCGAGAATGGGCAGCTTCTCCGGGCAGTACGTGCGCAGACCAGCACCGATGAACTGGTAGGTCTGCTCCGTCGAGGTGTCCTTCTCCATGTTCATCTGGATGAAGCGCGCCGTGGCGAACACGTCCGGATCCACACCGGTGTAGATGCGCTTGCACATGATCTTGCCGATCCAGGCGTTGTAGTCCTTCTGCCCGTAGATGCCGTAGACGTGCAACTCGTTGGCGAAGTCCGTGTCCGGGTCGGCCATTGCGGGCGCCGCAGTGCCCAGCGCTCCCACCGTCAACGCCGCCGCAGCGATCCCCATCAGAACTCGTCTCATGCCCTCACTCCTTCTGCCGGATCACTCTGCAAGCCACCAGGTCTCGGCCACGGGGCCGGAACGGGACGCCGTCGCACCCGCTGCGGCCACCAGAACCACGGGCCCATCAGCGCGGCGATCGCGGGCGTCATGAACGCTCGGATCACCAGCGTGTCGAACAGCAGCCCCAGCCCGATCGTCGTACCGACCTGCCCGATGATGGTCAGCTCGCTGACCGCCATCGACATCATCGTAAGCGCGAACACCAGTCCCGCGGCCGTGACGACAGAACCGCTGCCGCCCATCGCACGGATGATGCCGGTGCCGATGCCCGCGTGGATCTCTTCTTTCAGTCGGGAGACCAACAGCAGGTTGTAGTCCGCGCCGACCGCCAACAGGATGATCACCGCCATCGCCAGCACCATCCAGTGCAGCGGCTGGCCCAGGATGTGCTGCCAGAACAGCACCGACAGGCCGAACGAGGCCCCCAGCGAGATCACCACCGTGCCGACGATGACCGCCGACGCGACCACGGCGCGGGTCAACAGCAGCATGATGATGAAGATCAGGCCGAGTGCAGAGATCCCCGCGATCAACAGGTCGTAGTTGTTGCCGTCCTTCATGTCCTTGAAGGTGGCCGCGGTACCGCCCAGGTAGATCTTGGAACCCTCCAGCGGGGTGCCCTTGATCGCCTCTTTCGCGGCGTTCTTGATCTTGTCGATCCGGGCGATGCCTTCTGGTGTCAGCGGATCACCCTCGTGAGCGATGATGAACCGCACGGACTTCCCGTCCGGAGACAGGAACTGCTCGAGTCCGCGTTGGAAGTCCTTGTTGTCGAAGATCTCCGGGGGCAGGTAGAACGAGTCGTCGTTCATGGAGTTGTCGAAGGCCTCACCCATGGCGTCAGCGTCTTCCTGCTGCGCCGCCATCTGGTCCTGCATGCCCTTCTGCGACTGGTACATCGTCAGCATCATGGTCTTCATGGTCTTCATCGTGGAGATCATCTCGGGCATCAACGCCACCATCTGCGGCATCAACGTGTCGAGACGCTCCATCTCCGGGATGATCGCCTTGAAGTCGTCGGTCATCACGTTGATGCCGTCGAGGGTGTCGAACACCGACCGGATCGCCCAGCAGACCGGGATGTTGTAGCAGTGCGGTTCCCAGTAGAAGTAGTTGCGGATCGGCCGGAAGAAGTCGTCGAAGTTGGCGATGCTGTCGCGCAGCGCCTCGATGTCGACGTACATGCCCTTCATCTTGGTCACCATCGAATGGGTGACTTCCGACATCTGCTTGGTGAGGCTGGACATCTTCGTCATCGTGGCGATGGTCTTGTCCATCTCGGCGGCCTGGTCCAGCATGTCGGCCATCCGGTCCTGCATGTACTTCTGGTTGAGCCGCTGGGTGGTGCCCTGCATGCTCATCTGGAACGGGATCGACGTGTGCTTGATCGGCTTGCCGTCGGGGCGCGTGATGGCCTGCACGCGGGCGATGCCCTCCACCCGGAACAGCGCCTTGGCGATCTTGTCGATCACCAGGAAGTCCGCGGAATTGCGCATGTCGTGATCGCTTTGGACCATCAACAGTTCTGGATTCAGCCGGGCCTGGGAGAAGTGCCGGTCGGCCGCGGCGTAGCCCTCGTTGGCGGGGATGTCGGCGGGCAGATAGTTCCGGTCGTTGTAGTTGGTCTTGTAGCCGGGCAGTGTCAGCAAGCCCACGAGCGACAGTGCGATCGCGCCGATCAGGATCGGCCCCGGCCAGCGGACGATCGCGGCGCCGATCTTGCGCCACCCGCGGATGCGCATGGCGCGCTTGGGCTCGAGCAGTCCGAACCGGGTGGCCAGCGAAATGATCGCCACCATCAACACGACGCCGGCCAACACCACGATCACCATGCCGATGGCCAACGGCACGCCCATCGTCTGGAAGTAGGGGAGGCGGGTGAAACTGAGACAGAACGTGGCACCGGCGATCGTCAGGCCGGAGCCGAGCACCACGTGCGCAGTGCCGTGGAACATCGTGTAGAACGCGGTTTCCTTGTCCTCACCGACGCTGCGTGCCTCCTGATATCGCCCTATCAGGAAGATCGCGTAGTCCGTGGCGGCCGCGATCGCCAGCGTGACGAGCAGGTTGGTCGCGAAGGTGGAGAGCCCGATGATGTCGTGGTAGCCCAGGAACGCGACCAGTCCGCGCGCAGTCGCCAGCGACAGCACGACCATCACCAGCGTGATCAGCACGGTGACGATCGACCGGTACACCAGCAGCAGCATGATGATGATGACGGTGAAGGTCGCGGCCTCGATCAACCGCATGCTGCGGTCGCCGGCGATGTGCTGATCGGCCGCCAGCGCGGCGGGTCCGGTGACATAGACCTTCACACCGGGCGGTGGCGGCACGCTCTCGACGATTCCTTGAACCGCCTCGACGGACTCGTTGGCCAGCGCCTCGCCCTGGTTGCCCGCCAACTTCACCTGCACGTACGCGGCTTTGCCGTCGTTGCTCGTCGAACCCGCGGCGGTGAGCGGATCGCTCCAGAAATCCTGGACCGATTGCACGTGGATGGGATCGGCACGCAGTTTCGCGACCATCTGGTCGTACCAGGCGTGTGCTTCATCGCCGAGGGGTTTGTCGCCCTCGAAGACGATCATCGCCGAGCTGTCGGAGGTGCCTTCCTCGAACGCTTCGCCGACCTGCTTCATCGACACCACGGACGGCGCTTCGTCCGGGCTCATCGACACCGCCCGCAACTGGCCGACTTCCTCCAGCTGCGGCACGACGGTGTTGAGGATGACGATGACCGCGATCCAGCCGAGCACGATCGGCAGCGCCAGTGCCCGGATCGTCCGGGGAATCAGAGGCCGGTGTGGACGCTGGGGCGGCTGCGGTTCGGTGGGGGCGTCGTGGACGGGTGCGCTCATGCCGACTTCACGAAACAGAAGGTCTGGGCATTGAGCCCGTCGGTGGTCTTCTCGTCGCGGAGCTCGTCGTCGACCAGGATCCGACAGGTGATCGAACCACCGTCACCCTGCGCCACGATGTTCGGGGCGGCGGACGGCTCGGTGGTGGACAGCGTCAGCGACCACGGCAGCGCCGCGTTGTCGACCCGCTGCGGCTTGGCGTCGAGATCGAGGTAGTTGATATCGGCGTAGCTGCCGGTTCCGGTGATCTCGTATCGGACCACTTTGGGGTCGAACGGCTCGGGCAGATCGGCGAAGTTTCGCGGCGTCTCGATGATGCCGTCGGACCCGAAGAACGTCCTGATCCGCGACACGGTCAGACCCGCGATCACGACGACGACGATGATCAGCAGGGGCAGCCATATCTTCCTGGCAACCTTCACGACACGCGTCTCCCGATCTGCCCCCGGCATGTGCCGCGCACTGTAACCCCTGGCCTCGTCTGATGTTTCGCCGATAGTAACTTAGCCGGTATAACTTCTCACCGGACACACAGTAGATCAAGTCAGTGTGGTGCCGCTAACTACTTCGTCGCCGGTGGGTCGTGCGTCACAGATGCGAGGCCGGGCCTACTCCGGGGTCTGGTCGCTGTCCTCGTGTGAGCTGTCCTCGTGTGAGGTGTCCAGCACGCTCACCGCGATGCCGTAGGGAAGGAAGCGGACCCGACGGGTGGGGTCCGTGTTGTCCTTGTTGGCCCGCAGCGCGTCGAGCTCGGTGGGGAACACCTGCTCGATGTGCGCGCCACCGGACCCGTCGACGGTGAAGATCGCCCACACCCCGTCCCCGGTCTCACCGGCCGTCTCCGGACGGCGGGGCCGGCCACCGCGCGCGAGGTCGTCGAACAGCACCGACCACCCGGCACGCTCACCCGACGTCGTCATGAACTTGCCCAGAGCATCGCGCAACCCGTCACCGGCATCGCGGATCACCCGGTCGAAGTCCTCCGGATCGAAGCCGAAAGGTCCGTTACCGCTCATGATCGCCTCCTCGCCGGCCGTGATCCGCACGGCACACACAGCAGATGCCTCCAGTGTGCCTTCGTCGGCGGGGCCAGTCGACTGTCTGTGGGTCCGGGTGGTAGGCAACCGTATGGCCTCTCCGCGTGCCGACGTGCTGTCGGCCGCCCACCGATCCCTCGCCGCGGCAGGCGAGCACGACCGCGCAGGGTGGTTGGACTTGTTCACCGCCGACGGCCGGGTCGAAGATCCCGTCGGATCGTCGCCGCACCGGGGGCGCGCGGCGATCGGGAACTTCTACGACACCTTCATCGGCCCGCGCGAGATCTCCTACGACCTCGATGCCGATCTGGTCGTCGGTGCAACGGTGCTGCGCGATCTCACCCTGGCGATCCGGATGTCGTCGACGCTGACCATGCAGGTGCCCGCCTACATCCGCTACGACCTGAAGGACACCGCGGACGGGCTCCGCATCGCTGCGCTGTCCGCCTACTGGGAACTGCCCGCGATGGTGCGCCGGTTCCTCGGTGGTGGCGTCGGCGCGGTGCCCGCCGGCCTGGCTCTGGGCCAAGCCATGGTCATCCACCAGGGGCTGCGCGGCAGCACGGGGTTCCTGCGCGGGTTCGCCGGCACCGGCAGCGGCACCGGAAAGGCATTCGGGCGGCTCCTCGGCGACGCGTGCGACGGCGACGAGATCGGGGTCCGGCGCCGCACCGCCGGTGCGGTCGTCACCGCCGGGGACGACGAACCCCGCACCGCCTCCGACGTCGTCCGGTTGCTCTCGGGGGGCCGCTGGGACAAGCAGATCCGCTCCGGCCGCTCGGTCGCGGCCCGGGTGCACACCCCCGATCAGCGCGCCATCGTGATCGGGGAGTACCGCACGCGCGGCGCCGATCGCGCGGCTCTGAGTCGGCTGCGAGTCTTCAGCGACACCGATACCGACACCGAGACCGACCGAGCGTGAGAACGGCCGTGTTGTCGCCTGCGGCAGGGCGGACGTGAGAACGTAGCAGGACCATGGACACCACCTCCCGTGCTCCCGCGACCTACATGAGTTACGAAGATTTCGGCCGCCGCTTCTTCGAGGTCGCGGTGACCGAGGAGCGCGTCGGCGAAGCGATCGGCCAGATCGCCGGCGAGGCCTTCGAGATGGGTCCGATCGCTCAGGGGCCGGGCAAGCTCGCCAAGGTGACGGCCAAGGTGCGCATCCAGACGCCGCGGGTGAACCGGCACGTGGCCGAGCAGATCACGTTCTCCATCCGCATTCCGCTTGAGATCGACATGGTGGTCGACCTGCGCATCGACAAACCCAAGTTCATGGTGTTCGGCGAGATCTCGCTGCGCGCCGTGGCGCGCGCCGCCGAACCGCTGCTGTTGATCATCGACGTCGAGAAGCCGCGCGCCAGCGACATCGCCATCCATGTGACGTCGAAATCGCTGCGCGGAGAACTCGTGCGCATCATCGGCGGTGTGGACGCCGAGATCAGGCGGTTCATCGCCGCGCACGTGGCCGGCGAGATCGAGAGCCCGGAGTCGCAGAAGGCCAAGGTCATCGACGTCGCCCACGAACTCGACACGACCTGGACGGGGATCTGAGCCCGGGTCAGCCGACCAGCTGAGCCAGTGCCGGCCGCCGGGGACCACGCGTACCGCCCACCGGCCTGCCCTGCAGGTGGTTCCACAGCCACGGCATCAGCATGTTCTGCGTCCAGAGCACCTGCGAGTACGTGCGCGAGCGCAGCGACGGAGGCGCAGCCGTCGGGTCAGCGACGGCCCACGCGTGCGAGCTACCCGGCAGACCCAGAGCCTCGGCGGCCGCCTCGGCGAAGCGCTGATGGCCTCGCGGGGAGCCGTGTACCCGGTCGGGACTCCAGGTGTCGGGCTGGATCATCGACGGTGCCGCGTACAAGTCGACCAGCGCGAAGCCGTGCCGAGCGGCCGCCGCGCGGATCAGCTCGTTGATCGCCAGGACCCTGGCACCCAGCACACGCCCGATGGGCAGGATTCGGGCCAGGTCGGGAAACGTCGTCGTCACCACCGTCGCACCGGACGCGGCGAGCGTCCGGTGCACGACCCGCAGCTGGGCCAACGCCCGGTCGAAACCCCGCCCGGGACGGGTCATGTCGTTCATACCGATGCAGAGCGTGATCAGGTCGGCATCCATGGCCAGTGCGGCGGGCAATTGGACGTCGGCCACGTCGCGAATCTGGTTGCCACGCACCGCGACATTGGCGTACTCCAGCCCCGGGAACAGCGCGTCGAGCCGCTCGGCCAGCCGATCGGCGAAACCGCGCAGGCCCGCTGCGTCGTCGCCGTCCCACAGGCCCTCGGTCTGACTGTCACCGAGGGCGACGTAACGGGCGTACCCGGTGTGACCGACCACGACAGCAGACTCTAACGCGACCGGCCCAACCTGGTCAGGTTGAGCACCATGCCGACACTGAGCCCGGTGACGGTGTCCTCCAGTCGTTTCCGATCCAACTCGGCACGCCACTGGGGCAGCGTCCCAGTCACCCGCACCACCTGAGGCGCGAATTCCACACCGGTCAGCGTCAGACCATGGGCGAGTTCGGGCAGCCGCACCGGGTAGGCGGGCGTGCGCGCCGGCAGCCGCCAGCGCCGCGCGCCCAGCGCCACCGTGTGAGCCTGCAGCCACAGCGTCGAACCGTCGACGCTGACGTCGACCTCGACATGTCCGAGGCGCGGCCGGCGCGCGAACCGGATGCGGGCCACCCCGTCGTCGCCGACGCCGCCCGCCAGTCGAGGCGCGGCACGGCCGAACATGTCGTCGACCATCGGCGCCGGCACCTCGAGCGTCACCTCCACCGGCGCGGCGACCAACAGCGGCGGCGCGCCGGGCCGGACGTGAACGTTGTGGAGGATCAGGGTTGCGCTGTTGAGAACGCCTCCCTGCCAACGGATGTCGGACACCTCCACGCGCACATCGGTGAGCTGACCGACCGACAGACCGTGCACGTCGAGCCGGGAATCGACGCGGGTGACGGTCAAGGTCAGATCGCCGTCGTCGAGCCGCACGGTGACGCGCCGACCGAGAACGAGGCGGCGAACCGTCACGAAGAGCGTGCGATAGGCGGCCGCGGCGCCGCTGTTGACCGGCACCATGGTGGTCGCCGACCACAGCGAGCTGAGCATGCGCCGCGTGGGACGGGTCATCGACTCCATCCTTACACGGGCTATCGTCGGATGTGCCTTCCCGCAGTGCCGGACTCCTTCTCTACCGCCACCGCGATGACCGACTCGAGGTGCTTCTGGGCCACCCCGGCGGTCCGTTCTGGGCCCGCAAGGACGACGGTGCCTGGTCGATCCCGAAAGGCGAGTACACCGAGGGGGAGGAGCCGTGGGTGGCCGCGCAACGGGAGTTCACCGAGGAGATCGGCCTCCCGCCGCCGGACGGGCCGCGCATCGATCTCCCGCCGGTGCGTCAGGCCGGCGGCAAGGTCGTGACCGCGTTCGCCGTGCTGGGCGACCTCGACGTCGACGGCGCCGTCAGCAACACGTTCACGATGGAATGGCCGCCTCGGTCGGGGCGGATGGCAGAATTCCCCGAACTCGACCGGGTCGCCTGGTGGGATCTGGAGACGGCACGCGTCAAACTCCTGAAAGGCCAACGGCCCCTGCTCGATGCGCTCGTCGAGGCGCTGGGCTAGAGGTCGAGCGCGAGTCCTGTGCGGCCGCGCGACACGCACGTCAGCATCATGCCGGCGGCGCGCTCGGGATCGGTGAGCAGCGTGTCGCGATGGTCCACCGTACCGTCGAGCACCCGGATCCGGCACGTCCCGCAGAACCCCTGCTGACACGAGTAGGGCGCCGCCACCCCCGCCCGCAGCAGCGCCGCCAGCAGCGTTTCCTGCGCACCCACGGCGACGGTCGTGCCCGTCGACGCCACGCTCACCTCGAACGGGCTGCCGTCCTGCACGGGAGGTGCGGCGAACCGTTCGAAGTGCAACTCCACGTCGGCGCGGTCCACCAGCGCCGCACGCACCGCGGTCAGCATCGGCGCCGGGCCGCACGCATACACCGCGGTGCCCGCTGGACAGTCTCCGAGAAGTGTTGCCGCTGAGGGCAATCCATCGACATCGTCGGTGCGGATCTGCACCGTCTCGCCGAGGCCCGCCACCTCGTCGACGAAGGGCAGACTGTCGCGGCTCCGGCCGGTGTAGATCATCGACCACTCCACGCCGAGGCCGCGTACCGCCCGCAGCATCGGCAGAATCGGCGTGATGCCGATGCCGCCGGCGATGAAACGCACACGCCGCGTGGGGGATCCGTGACCGGGCACGGTCAGAGGAAACGCGTTGCGGGGCCCGTGGGTGTGCACCACCGCGCCCACGGGCAGTGCGTCGTGACATTCGACCGAGCCACCGCCGCCGTCGGGGATGCGTCGCACCGCGATGCGGTACTCACCGGCAGCGGTCGGGTCACCGCACAGCGAGTACTGGCGGATCCGGCCGCTGGGCAGGTGCACATCCAGGTGCGCGCCCGGATACCAGCGAGGCAGCGCGGCGCCGTCGGTCGCGGCCAACGTCAGCTGCACGACGTCCTGATCGTGGGCCACCACCCGGCGCCCCTGCACCGTGAGCGCCAGCGTCGCCGGCTCTCGCGTCACGGGTGGGCGGATGCGGCGGACCGCCGCGGTCGCGGTGAACAGACCGGCGATCCCTGCGCCCGCCAGCGCCAGCACCGGATCGTGACGAGTGCGGCCCGACGCGCTCGGCGGGGTGTGCCGGTAGTGGGGCAGTTTCACAGGTGCGCCGCGCGCGCCGCCGGAGAGCTCGCCAGGTAGGCCACCGCCTGCGCGGTGGACCCGAACTGCTCCGGCGAATAGCCGCGCCGGAAGTACGTCAGGGTGCTCGACCCGAACAGCGAGCTGTAGCGCGGCAGCAGACCCAGCTTGGAGTCGCGCATCCGCATGCGGTTGAAGCGCCACCACGACGCTGTGACGTCCGGATCGGTCTTGACCAGGTACCACGCGGTGCGCTGGAAGAAGACGAACAGCATCGACGCTGCGACCGTCATCGCCCGAATGCGGGCCAGATAGCTGTCGTGGAAGTAGGTCGCGACATCGTGGGCGACGCTGCGGTGCTCGACTTCCTCACTGCCGTGCCAGCGGAACAGGTCGGTCAGCGTGGGGTCGGCGCCGTGGTCGTCCCAGGTGCAGTTCAACGCGAAATCGCCCATCACCGCGGTGTAGTGCTCGATCGCCGCGATCAGCCACAGCCGCTCGCAGAGGTGGTTGAGCCGGACGGCGGGGTCGGGGGAGTCGATCGGCGCGAGCACCCGGGAGAACACGTGCTCGACCTGCGCGAGGATCGGGCTCGGATCGACGCCGCGTTCGACCATGAAGTCGTGCAGGATCGTGTCGTGCACGTCGGCGTGGGTGGCCTCCTGGCCGATGAACCCGCGGATGTCGTCGGCCAGGTGCGGATCGTTGACCATCGGCAGCGCTTCGTCGAAGGTCTCCACGAACCAGCGCTCCCCGGCAGGTAGCACCAGGTTGAGAACGCTGATCACATGAGAGGCGGCCGGGTGCCCGGGAATCCAGTGCAGCGGAACATCGCTGACATCGAAGCTGACCTTGCGCGCCTGGATCTGCACGGGTCCGGGATCGATGTCGTCGGCGGTCACGGCGGCACGGCGGGATCGCAGCATGACGAGGAGTTTACGACGAAGTTCGCGATAACCGGGACCGCGGGTCCCGGGTAATCGGGTCAGCCGGCAGGCAGCGGCTGACCGGGAATCGCCGGCCCGCCCGGGATCTGCTGCGGTGCACCCGCGACCGGAGCGCCCGCACCGGGGGCGCCGGCGATCGGCACGACCGGCGTCGGGGTCACCGTGGTGACGCCATTGGCGCCGACGGTGGGCCCGCCCACCGGGCCCTGCGCCTTGATCTGGTCGGCAGCCGCCTGCGTGCAATCCAAGGAGAGCAGCATGCGGCCACCGCTGGTGACCTTCTGCTGGTCCACCAGACATGCCGACTGCGGCAGCACGCTGCCGCGGGAACCGCCGAAGTAGGCCTTGATGCCTTGGCTCTTGAGGATGGCCAGCGCGCGGCCGTACTGCTCACCGGTCACGTTGTACGGACTGGGCGCACCCGCGGGCTGCGACAGCGCGGCACCGGCCCCGACCAGGGCGATTGTTCCGGCGGCCACCAGGCCACCGCTGAACACGACGAGCTTTCTCACGACAACTCTCTCCTCGGGTCGGCGACGCGGTGCGAACATATCGCAGCGGTGACGAATGTGAAACCGCTGCAGACGCCGCAGGCGTTACAGCCGGCCACCTCCGGCCGTGTCATGACAACGTCACGGCAGCTCGGCCGCTGCGCGCATGACATCGCAGAGCGCCGCGGCGCGCGCATCGTCGAACAGGGCGTCGAGGAGCACCCCGCGGCCGTCGGGCCCGGCCAACGGCACCCGCCAGTTCGGGTACTCGTCGGTGGTCCCGGGCTGATTCTGGGTGCGCGTCTCGCCGACGGCGTCGGCCAACGACATGGCCAGCAGTTGCGACGGACTACGGCCCAGATAGCGGTGCAACGCGATGACGACCTCATCGACATCGGGGTCCGTGTCCGGCTGCTCACCGAGCAGGCCGACCCGCCGCAATTCGGCGAGCCAGGCGTCGCGATGCGCGCGGTCGGCCGCCCACTCCTGCTCGGCCGGGCGGGTGAGCAGGCCCAGCTCGTCGCGCAGCCGGACGTGCTCACCGACCAGGTAGCCGGCGGTCGGCGGCAGGTCATGGGTGGTGACCGCCGACAGGCAGGCCTGCCGCCACTGCTCGGCCGGCAGCGGCGCACCGTCGGGGCCGGATTCGAACCACAGGATCGAGGTGCCGAACAGGCCGCGGTCCCGCAGATAGTCGCGCACCCACGGCTCGACGGTCCCGAGATCCTCCCCGACGACCACAGCACCGGCCCGGTGGGCCTCGAGCGCGACGATGCCGATCATCGCCTCGTGGTCGTAACGCACATAGGTGCCCTCGGTCGGCGCGACGCCCCGCGGAATCCACCACAGCCGGAACAGGCCGATGATGTGGTCGACGCGCACCCCGCCGGCATGGCGCAGCGCCGCGGCGACCAGAGCGCGGAACGGTTCGTAGGCGGCCTCGGCGAGCCGGTCAGGACGCCACGGGGGCTGTGACCAGTCCTGCCCCAGCTGGTTGAACTCGTCGGGCGGTGCGCCCGCGGTGACGCCGAGCGCCAGGACATCCTGCAGCGCCCACGCGTCGGCACCGGCGGGATCCACCCCGACCGCGAGGTCGGCCATCACACCCACCTCCATACCCGCGCCCACCGCGCCGGCCTGAGCCGCGGCCAGCTGCTCGTCGAGCAGCCATTGCAACCACCGGTGGAAATCGACTGCGGCGGAGTGCTCGGCGGCATAGGCGGCGACCGCCTCGCTGCGCGGGTGCCGCAGCTCCGCGGGCCACTCACGCCAGTCCGAGCCGTACTCTTCCGACAGCGCGCACCAGGTCGCGAAATCGTCGAGTGGGGTGCCCTCGCGGTGGCAGTACCCCTGATACGCGAGTTCCCGGCCACGCCGCAGCGGCACGAGGTAAATGCTCTGCAGCGCAGCGCGTTTGGCCTCCCACGCGCGGTCGCGGTCGATGCGCTGCGAGCGGGCCGCGCGGGCCTGCAACCGCGAGTGCGCTTTGCGCACCCGGCCGCGATGGCGCAGATAGGCGTACTCCGGCACCGCTTCCACCCGCAGGTACAGCGGATTGACGAACCGGCGCGACGTCGGCAGATACGGCGACGGCTCCATCGGCGGGATCGGTGCCGCCGCGTGCAGCGGATTGACCAGGATGAAGCCGGCGTCGTGCTCGCCTGCCGACCACACGGCCAGATCGGTCAGATCCGTCAGATCGCCGACGCCCCAGGAATCCTCGGACCGCACGCTGTAGAGCTGGGTTGACAGACCCCACAGCCGGCGGGCGCCCATCCGCACCGGGGTGGCGATGTGCGACGGCGTCACGATCACGGTGGCGCCCGTGTCGAAGGCGCCGACGCGCAGATGCACCCGGTGATACCCCAGGGGGAGGTCGCCGGGCAGTTCGAAGCTCGCTTCGCCGACCAGGCGGCCGTCGAGATCGTAGGGCGGCCGGTTGTTCTCGAGCTGCCGCAGATGATCTCGGCGGGTGCCGTCCTCCAGCTGCAGCCAGACATCGACGGGATCGCCGTGGGTGACATGCACCCAGAACGGCGTCGCGGCGCCTTCCCGCGCGACGATCGATGCGGGCAACGACCGCGCCCAGTAGGCGGCCTCGTGCGCGGTGAGCGCGTCGGTCCGCTCGGCGTCGGTCCCGGCCTCGACGCCCAGCGCGCCCAGGACGGCCACCAGCGTCGTGTCGGGCACGGTGACGTGGCGACCAGACCAGTCCTGATAGTCGGTGGACACGCCGTAGCGGGCGGCCAGGTCGATGAGCGACGAGCGGTCCGTGGGCATGGGCGTCATCTTGCCGTCCCGTGGCCGCGCCGTCGCAGCGACCGTCCGGCGCGACGGTAGGGTCGCACGCATCATGGCGCCCCATCCGCTCGACGGCGGCCAGGCGCGCGACCGGCGGGCCCGGATCGCGATCGGCGCCGTCTTCCTCACCAACGGCGCGATCTTCGCCAACCTGCTGCCCCGGCTACCGGAGGTCAAGACCGATCTGGGGCTCTCGAACGCGATGCTGGGCGGCGCGGTGGCGTCGTTCTCGGCGGGTGCCCTGATCGCCGGTCCCGCCGCCGCGGCGCTGATCCGGCGCTTCCAGTCCGCCCGCGTGAACCTGGCGACGACGTTGATCCTCGCAGTGTTCATCGTCGCGGCCGCCGCTGCGCCGAGCGCCGTCACACTCGCAGCCGCCCTCTTCGTCGCCGGTGCCGCCGACGCGATCACCGACGTGGCGCAGAACGTGAACGCCCTACGCCTGCAACGGCAATACGGTCGCTCGATCATCAACTCGCTGCACGCCGTCTGGGCGGTGGGTGCGATGCTCGGCGGGTTGATGGCCGCCGGCGCCATCGCGGTGCACCTGCCGCGAACGCTGCACCTCGGCCTGTCGGCGGTGCTGTTCGGCGTGGTGGCCGCCGCCGCGTACCCGTTCCTGCTGCATGGTCCCGACCACGATGACCACCCCACCCGGGACGGCAGCGGCATCTCGGCTGGCACCGGGGTCTACCTCGTGCTGCTGGCACTGATCGGCATCGCGATCGCGGGCGCCACCGTCGAAGACGCCGGAAGCTCGTGGTCGACGCTGTACCTCCGGGACAGCCTGGGTGCCTCGGGTTCGGTGGCCGCGTTCGGTTACATCGCCCTGGTCGGATCCATGTGCATCGGACGCTTGGTCGGCGACCGCCTCGTCGACCGGTTCGGCGAACGTGCCGTGGTGCGGACAGGCGGGGTGATCAACGCGGCCGGGATGGCTGCCGCGCTGGCGTTCCCGTCGGTGCCGGGCACCATCGCCGGGTTCGCCGCGGCCGGGTTGGGTGTGGCCACGGCGGTGCCGGCGGCGATGCGCGCCGCCGACGAACTCCCCGGGCTGCGCGCCGGTACCGGTCTGACGATCCTGACCTGGCTGATGCGGGTCGGCTTCCTCGGCGCCCCCCTGCTCGTCGGTGTCGTCGCCGACGCCGCCGGGCTGCGGGTCGGGCTGCTCATCGTCGTGGTGGCCGGGGTCAGCCTGCTCGCCCTGGGCAGGGTGCTGGCCGGAAAAGCCCGGCGGTGAGCCGGACCTGCGCTGGTACAGTGGCGTACCGGGGACGTACCGGGCATGCCGGCCCTTCGATCGAAGGAGAAGTACTGAGATGACCGCGGAACCCCGCTTCGACGAGACCCGCAGCAACACCGGCGGTCATCCGGTGGTGGACACCGCCTACGGGCCGGTCCGCGGCGTCGACGACGGCACGATCGCGTCGTGGCGGGCCGTTCCGTACGCCGCCCCGCCCGTCGGCGACCTGCGGTGGCGCGCGCCGGTGCCACCCAGTGCCTGGACCGAGCCGCGCGACGCCTCCCGCGTCGGGCCGGCCTGCCCGCAGCCGACCGACCCGCGCATTCCCCTCCCTCTCGGCGCTCCCCAGGGCGAGGACTTCCTCACGCTCAACGTCTGGGCGCCGTCCGGCACCGAACCCGGCGCGGGTAAGCCGGTGATGGTGTGGGTGCACGGCGGTGCCTACCTCCTCGGTGCGGCCAGCCAGCCGCTCTATCGCGGCCGGCGGCTCGCTGCCGACGGCGACGTCATCGTGGTCACCATCAACTACCGTCTCGGTGCGCTGGGCTTCCTCGAACTCGCCGCACTCGGCGCCGAATCCGAACGCTTCGCCACCAACGTCGGATTGCGCGATGTACTCGCCGCACTCACCTGGGTGCGCGACAACATCGCCGCGTTCGGCGGAGATCCCGGCCGGGTGACGCTGTTCGGCGAGTCCGCCGGCGGCGGTGTGGTGACCACGCTGCTGGGCACTCCCGCGGCCAAGGGGCTGTTCCACGCCGCGATCGCACAGAGCTCTCCCGTCACGTCCTCCTACGACATCGAACAGGCCGGCCGCATCGCGGCCCGGTTCCTCGACGTCGTCGGGGTCGGCCGCGACGAGCTGTCCCGGCTCGCCCAGCTGCCCATCGGGGCGATCGTGGAGGCGTCGCGCACCGTGTTCAACGAGGTGCCCGTGCGCACCCCGGGCAGGCTCGCCTTCGCGCCGATCGTCGACCGCGACCTCGTGCCGGACTACCCGATCCGGCTGGCCCAGAACGGTCAGACACATCCGGTGCCACTGATCATCGGTACCAACCGGAACGAAGCGGCGCTGTTCCGCTACATGAAGTTGCCGTTGCTGCCGATCAAGGCCGAAGCGATCCAGGCGATGTTCGCCCAGATCGCCGCCGAACAACCAGAACTGACACTGCCCGAGCGGGCGCAGCTCGAGGGCATGTATCAGGGGCGACGGGCGGGCAAGGGGCTGGGCCTCGCCAGCGACCTCGGTTTCCGGATGCCGTCGATCTGGTTCGCCGACGGGCACCGCGCCACCGCGCCCGTGTACCTGTACCGCTTCGACTTCGCCACCCCGATGCTGCGCGCGGTGCGGATGGCCGCCGCGCACGCCACCGAATTGCCGTTCGTGTGGGGAAATCTCGGTTCGGGGCGCAAGGATCCGATGTTCGCGCTCGGGGGCCGCACCGCCGGCGCCGAGGTGTCCCGGCGCATGCGTGCCCGCTGGACCAGCTTCGCCCGTGACGGCGCGCCGGGCACCCCGGCGGCCGCGCCGCACTGGCGCCCCTACGACGACGCCCGCGCCACCCTGGTCATCGATCGGTACGACAGCGTGGTCGACGATCTCGATGCGCCGGTACGCCAAGCGTGGGGCGACGATGTGCTGAGCTTCCGATAGGAGACGGCAATGGCGTCAGCGGAGTTCCTCACCGTGCTGCCACCCGCGATGCGGGATCCGGTGCTGTTCGCGATCCCGTTCTTCCTGCTGCTGCTCGTCATCGAATGGGTCGCCGCTCGGAAGCTCGAACACGTTGTGGCAGAACAGGACCGAGAGGACCGTCCCGGTGCCGGCGCGTACCTGACCCGCGACGCCTGGGCGAGCATCTCGATGGGACTGGTGTCGGTCGCGACCATGGGCGCCTGGAAATTCCTGGCGCTTCTGGGGTACGCCGCGATCTACACCTATCTGGCGCCGTGGCACCTCTCGCCGACGCAGTGGTACACCTGGGTGATCGCGATCCTCGGGGTCGACCTGCTGTTCTACGCCTATCACCGCACGGCGCACCGCGTTCGGCTGATCTGGGCCACCCACCAGGCGCACCACTCCAGCGAGTACTTCAACTTCGCGACGGCGCTGCGGCAGAAGTGGAACAACAGCGGCGAGATCGTGATGTGGCTACCGTTGCCGCTGTTGGGAATTCCGCCGTGGATGGTCTTCTTCAGCTTCTCGGTCAGCCTCGTCTACCAGTTCTGGATCCACACCGAGCGGATCGGCACCCTGGCGCGGCCCATCGAGTTCCTGTTCAACACCCCATCGCATCACCGTGTTCACCACGGCATGGACCAGCTCTATCTGGACCGCAACTACGGCGGCATCCTGATCATCTGGGACCGGCTGTTCGGCACCTTCCAACCCGAGGTGTTCCGGCCGCGCTACGGACTCACCAAGCCGGTGAACACCTTCAACATCTGGCGGCTGCAGACCCGCGAATACGCCGCGATCGGTCGCGACGTCCGCTCGGCGCGGCGGCTGCGCGACAAGCTCGGCTACATCGTGGGCCCGCCCGGCTGGCAGCCGGCCGGGCGACCGATCGGGAAGGCCGAGCCCGTCACCGGCGCTCATGTCAACCCGTAGTCTTCGCGGTGTGCACACCGTCTTCGATGCCCCCGTCGACTCCGCCCTGGTGGACCGGTCCCTGGCCGGCAGCACGCTGGGCTCGGTCTGGTTGGACCCCGGCTCCGTCGACCGCCCGGACCACCCGGTCCTGTCGGGCCCGCTGACCGCCGACCTGCTGGTGGTCGGCGGCGGCTACACCGGACTGTGGAGTGCACTGCATGCCGCGCGCCGCCACCCCGACCGCCGGATCGTCCTCATCGAAGCCGACCGCATCGGGTGGGCCGCCTCGGGCCGTAACGGCGGTTTCGTCGAGGCGAGCCTGACCCACGGCTACGACAACGGGAAGTCGCGCTGGCCCGACGAGATCGACACGCTCGAGGCGCTCGGCATCGAGAACCTCGACGGCATGCAGGCCGAGATCGCCGAACTGGGCCTCGACACCGAGTGGCAGCGCACCGGGATGATGACGGTGGCCACCGAACCCCACCAGGTGGAGTGGCTCACCGAGGCGGCCGCCGACAACCACGGGAAGTTCCTCGACACCGAGGCGGTGCGCGCCGAGGTAGCCTCCCCGACCTATCTGGCCGGCCTCTACAGCAGCGAGGACTGCGCGATCGTCAATCCGGCGAAGCTGGCACTCGAACTCGCGCGCGCCTGCCGGGAGGCCGGTGTGGAGATCTTCGAGCACACGACGGCACGCCGCATCCATTCCGGCGGGGCGGCGCTGCGCGTCGACACCGACGGCCCGGCTCTGACGTGCCGACAGATCATGTTGGCCACCAACGTCTTTCCGAGTCTGCTGCGCCGCAACCGGCTCCACACCGTGCCGGTCTACGACTACGTGCTGGCCACCGAGCCGCTCACCGACGCCCAGCTCGACCGCATCGGGTGGCGGCACCGGCAGGGGATCGGCGACTCGGCCAACCAGTTCCACTACTACCGCCTGACGATGGACAACCGGATCGTGTGGGGTGGTTACGACGCGGTGTACCACTTCGGCCGCAAGGTCAAGTCGAGCTACGAGGATCGCGCCGAGAGTTACCGCCGGCTCGCAGCGCACTTCTTCGTCACGTTCCCCGCTCTCGACGATGTCCGCTTCACCCACCGATGGGCGGGCGCGATCGACACGAACACGCGCTTCTGCGCGCACTGGGGGACCGCGCGCGACGGCCGCGTCGCCTACGTCAACGGGTTCACCGGGCTCGGCGTCGGGGCGGCCCGCTTCGCCGCCGACGTGTGCCTTGACCTGCTCGACGGTCTCTCCACGCCCCGTACCCGGCTCGAGATGGTGCGCAGGAAGCCGCTGCCGTTCCCGCCGGAACCGCTCGCCAGTGCCGGCATCCAGGCCACCCGCTGGTCACTGGACCGCGCCGACCACAACGGCGGGCGGCGCAACCTATTGCTTCGCACGCTCGACGCGGTGGGCCTCGGCTTCGATTCCTGACGCCTGACCCCTCCTGACCCCTCCGGTACCGGCCCGTCCGCGTGTAACGCGCCGTTATCGACCTGCGATGAGCCAGTTACACCGTCGGCGCACGGGGGTAATCACCTCCCCACTGTGAGCACGGCGGTCGCCGAGAACTCACCCGGGGAGAGTGGAGGGGCCGTGCTCAAACGACTGCACAACCGCCTGTCGTCGCGCCACCGTATGTCTTTTGGCACATCGGCCGCTGTAATGGCCCTGCTGGCGCTGCTGATTCCCGCGGTGCCCGCCGGCGCGCAGCCCGACCCACTCGTCTACCCCGGCATGGAGATCCACCAGGACTCGGTGCTGTGCACACTCGGGTACGTCGACCCCGCCACCCGTACCGCGTTCACCGCAGGGCACTGCCGCGCCTCGGGCACCGTCACCGACAAGACGGGCACGGTGATCGGCACCCAGGGCTCCTACCGGGACAACACCCCGGACGGCATGACCGTCGACACCAACCATCAGATCGCCGACTGGGAGGTGATCCACCTACTCCCGACGGCCACCGTCAACAACGTGCTGCCCAGCGGCAAGGCGCTGGTCACCGATCCCGCGGTGCTGCCCGTCGCCGGAATGCCGGTGTGCCACTTCGGCGTCGTGACGGGGGAGAGCTGCGGCACCGTCGAGGCGGTCAACAACGGCTGGTTCACGATGGCGGGCGGCGTGGTCAGCCGCAAGGGCGACTCCGGCGGACCCGTCTACACCACCACTGCCGACGGCCGCACCGTGCTGATCGGAGTGTTCAACAGCACGTGGGGCACCTACCCGGCCGCCGTCTCCTGGCAGACCGCGAGCTCCGAGGCCCGCGCGGACACCATCTCGGCCGCCTCCGCCGAGATCACGCCGGTCTCCGCCCAGCCCTAATCCGAGAGCACGAACACCGGGATCGACGGCGCCACGGCGCGCAGCTGCTCTTCGGTCGACGTCGGCGTCAAGCCCCCGATGTGCCCCTTGACCTGCCAGTACCACCGGTCGACGTACGGTCGGAGCACAGCGGGCTTCGCGTCATCGGCAAGCTCGACCGCGGTGCGTTGCCGGGAGTGCCGACGGGGTCCGGTCTCGACAGTGCCCGCGGCGCGGACATTGCGCGCCCACTGGGTGTTGCCGCGCGGGGAGATCAGGTAGTCCCTGCCGTCGACGGTCAGCAGGTTGATCACGACCTGGCGCGCCACACCGCTCGTGCGTCCCCGCACCCGCAGAGCGGTGCTGCCCTGGATGCTGACCCCGCGCTCGGCGAGCCACCGCATAGCGGTGTTGAACAGCCGTGCGGCGGGCCCCGGAACGTCGTAGCGGGCAATGGAGTGGTCGGTCATGGTCTGATCTCCTCAATGTCTGAAACGAGAGCACTGCTCTCGCAACTGTGGCACGACCTCACCGAGAATGCAAGAGCAGTGCTCTCGGATATGTCAGACTGGTCGCCGTGGGCACACGGCAGGACGGCAGGGCGCGCATCGAGCGGCAGATCGTCGAGATCGGCCGGCGCCACCTGGTGACCGAGGGCGCCGCGGGGCTGTCGCTCCGTGCGGTCGCCCGCGATCTGGGCATGGTCTCCTCGGCGGTGTACCGCTATGTCGCCAGCCGTGACGAGCTGCTCACGCTGCTGCTGATCGACGCCTACACCGAGCTCGCCGACGCCGTCGACGACGCGCACCGTGCCGCCGAGCCCGATTGGCAGCGCCAGCTGTCCGCTGTCGCCCACGCGGCGCGAACCTGGGCGCGCGATCAACCTGCGCGCTGGGCGCTGCTCTACGGCAGCCCGGTGCCTGGCTATCACGCCCCCGCGGAACGCACCGTCGGGCCCGGGACGCGGGTGATCGGCACGCTGTTCGGCATCGTCGACACCGCCGTCACCGCCGGCGCGCTCCGCGAATCCGATACTCCTGTGCCGCAGCAACTCTCATCAGATTTCGAGAGGCTGAAAGCCGAGTTCGGGATCACCGTCGACGACGGCACCCTTGCCCGGTGCTTCGCGCTCTGGGCTGCGCTGGTCGGCGCCGTGAGCCTGGAGGTGTTCGGTCAGTACGGCTCCGACACGCTGACCGATCCCGGGTTGGTCTTCGACACCCAGGTGCGGCTGCTCACCGAGATGCTGGCTCAGTAACCGCGGCTGCCGTCCGGCGACGTGACGAAGCCGTGCTCGCCGTAGTGGCGGTCCGGCGGATCGACGGTGTCGGCCGGCCAGGACGCCGGCTTGGCCGCGTGGCAGGCCAACGTGTCGGCGGTGGGGACCGCGCACACCACGCCGTTGCCCGCGTCGAATCGCGAACCGACCGGCAGCACAGGAGGGGCGGACTCAGGCGCCGACTCGGGCATGTCGGATTCGGTGAACATCGCCTCGTGGGTCAGCGACACCGAGACCATCGTCGCGTCCGTGCCGGCCAGCGGGCCCGAGCAGACGATTCCCAGATCGGGGATCAGGCTGTCCTGGCAGCGCACGCCCCCCGGCGTCTCGAAGATCCACCCCGATGTGCTCGGATGTGCGCCGAACACCTGATACGGCGCTGGGTCGACCGCCGGATAGGCAGTCAGGTCGACCTCGGGCGGTGCAGCCTGTGCGGGCGCCGCGCCGGCCCGGAGGCCGGCGACGGTCAGGACGACGGCAGTGGAGACGTCGGAGACGGCCGGGATGCGCATGTCAGGACTATCGCGGCGGCCGGGGATCCCGTTAGCGGGCGGTCCACTCCGCGGTTCGTTCGGGCGAGGCCTCGGCCAACGCCTGCACGGTCTTCTCGACGTCGAAATCCTTGCCGTACACCGGAGATCCCGGTTGCTGGCGCCACGACTCGGCGATCGGCCCGGCATGGACCGGGTCGAAGCCCAACTGGTCGACGATGTCGTGCACGAGATCGCGACCGGAGCCGTCGTCACCGGCCACCGGCAGCGCGATCCGATCGGCCGCGCCGCGAGGCTTTCCGCTCTCGAGCAGATGCTTCCACCAGATGCCGTTGAACACCTTGAACACGGGGGCGCCGATCTGCTCTGCCACCCAAGCACTTTCGACCTGGCCGTCTTCGATCGCCGCGATCTCACCGTCGCGCTGCTGCGGGTAGTAGTTGTTGGTCTCGATCACCGGAGCGCCCGGCTTGCGCGCGTCGACGATGCCGTCGGCGAGATCCGGAACGTTCTTCTGGGGAATGCTGACGATCACCAGATCGGCGTCGGTCGCGGCCTCGCGGGCCCACACCGCCGTGGCCCCCGTCTCGTTCGCCAGGTCGGCGAGTGTCTCCGGCGAGCGCGAGTTCGCCATGCTGACCTCATGGCCGAGCTCGCTCAGGCGTCGGGTCAGAGTCCCACCGATCAGACCTGCTCCGATGATTCCGATCCGCATCGTGCCTCCTCGAGAATGTGTCGTGTCGACCTCGTCGCGCAACGCCGGACTCGCGGCGGCTATTCCGGGGAGCCGGGGCAGAAATAGAACACGTTCTAGCACGCGTGGACGGCGAACGATATTCTCGACTCGATGCTTGACCAGACACCTGTCCAGATTGCCTGGGTGACGCGCGACCTCGATGCGACCGAGGCGGCATTGACCGCGCTGATGGGGGCCCGCACCTGGGTGCGCATGCCGGGTGTGCACTTCGGCCCGGACACCTGCACCTACCGTGGGCAGCCGGCCGACCACGTGGCCGACGTCGCGCTGAGTTATGCCGGCGACATCCAGCTCGAGGTGATCGCACCGGTGCGCGGAGAGAGCATCTACACCGAATTCCTCGACCGCTGCGGCCCCGGCTTGCACCATGTGTGCCGCGCCGCACCGGACCTCGAATCCTTCGACGCCGCCGTCGCCGCCGCCGCCAGCGAGGGCACGCCGGTGGCGATGGCCGGCACGATGGCCGGCATGCGGTTCGCCTACCTCGCAGCGCCCGACGCCGGCGTGCCCTACCTCGAAATCGCCTACATCCCAGCTGAACTCGCCGCATTCTTCGACCACATCAAACAGGAGCAGAAGTGAGCTTGCCCACCCCCGACACCGTCAAGGCCGCCGACGTCACCTCCTGGTCCGACGAGACCGACGTCGTCGTCATCGGCTTCGGCATCGCCGGTGGCTGCGCGGCCGTCAGCGCCGCCGCATCCGGCGCGCGGGTCCTCGTGCTGGAGAAGGCGGCCGCCGCCGGCGGCACCACCTCGATGGCCGGCGGCCACTTCTACCTCGGCGCCGGCACCGCGGTACAGCAGGCCACCGGTCACCCGGATTCTGCCGAGGAGATGTACAAGTACCTGGTCTCGCAGTCCCGCGACCCCGAACACGACAAGATCCGCGCCTACTGCGACGGCAGCGTCGAGCACTTCGACTGGCTGGAAGCCCTCGGCTTCCAGTTCGAGCGCAGCTATTACCCCGGCAAGGTCGTCGTACCGCCCGGCACCGAGGGGCTCTCCTACACCGGCAACGAGAAGGTCTGGCCGTTCTGCGAGCAGGCCGTCCCGGCGCCACGCGGACACTCGGTCCCGGTGCCCGGCGAACTCGGCGGCGCCGGGATGGTGATCGACCTGCTGGTCGCCCGCGCGGAGGAACTGGGCGTGCAGTTCCGCTACGAGACCGGGGCCACCGCGCTGGTGCTCGACGACGACGGCGCGGTGGCCGGCGTGCGCTGGAAACACTTCGGCGACACCGGCCACATCAAGGCCGCGTCCGTCGTCATCGCGGCCGGCGGATTCGCGATGAACGCCGAGCTCGTCGCCGAATACACGCCGGCGCTGGGCGCCGAACGCAAGACCAAACACCACGGCACCGTCGCCCCCTACATCCTGGGCAACCCCAACGACGACGGCCTGGCCATCGCGCTCGGCGTCTCAGCCGGCGGCGTCGCCACCCACATGGACCAGTTGTTCATCACCGCCGCGGCCTACCCGCCCGAGATCCTGCTCACCGGCGTCATCGTCAACGCCGACGGCAAGAGGTTCGTCGCCGAGGACTCCTACCACGCCCGGACGTCGGCGTTCGTCCTCGACCAGCCCGACCAGGTGGCCTACCTGATCGTCGACGAGGCGCACATGCAGATGCCCGAGATGCCGCTGATCAAGTTCATCGACGGCTGGGAGACCGTCGCCGAGATGGAGGAGGCGCTCGGCATCCCGGCCGGCAACCTGGCCGCCACGCTGGACCGCTACAACGCGGGCGCCGCCCGCGGTGAGGATCCCGACTTCCACAAGCAGCCCGACTACGTCGCCGCGCAGGACACAGGCCCGTGGGCCGCGTTCGACCTGTCCCTGGGGAGGGCGATGTACTCCGGTTTCACGATGGGCGGATTGAAGGTCTCGATCGACGGCGAGGTGCTAAGGGAGGACGACAGCGCGATCGAAGGCCTGTACGCCGCCGGGGCCTGCGCGTCGAACATCGCCCAGGACGGCAGGGGCTACGCCAGCGGAACCCAGCTGGGCGAAGGATCCTTCTTCGGCCGCCGCGCGGGCAGGCACGCCGCCGCACGCGCGGCGGCAGCCATCGTCTAGGGCGCTGCGACCCGAGCGGGTTCCCCGCCGATCACGCCGAGCTCCCATCCGCCGCCGCCCAACAGCTTCAGCTCCCGGGTGTGGTGGCGCTGCAGGCTGCTGCGATGGCTCACGCTGACCAGGATCGTGTTGGGGAGCTCGGTGCGCACCAGCTCGTACATCGTCAACTCCAGGCCCTCGTCGAGCGCCGAGGTCGACTCGTCGAGGAACACGGCCTTCGGCCGGGTCAACAGGATGCGGGCGAACGCGATGCGCTGCTGCTCGCCGGGGGAGAGCACCTTCGCCCAGTCCTGCACCTCGTCGAGCCGCTCGACCAGATGCGGCAGCGCGACCTTGCGCAGTGCCTCGACCACGGCGTCGTCACCGATCGTGCCCTCCTTGTTCGGATAGGACACCACGGCGCGCAGGTCACCCAGCGGGACATAGGGCATCTGCGACAGGAACATCGTCTCGTTCTCGTTGATCGGGTAGGTCAACCGGCCCGATGTGAAGGGCCACAACTGCGCCAGGCTGCGCAACAGCGTGGTCTTGCCGCTCCCGGATTTGCCGGTGACCATCAGGCACTCACCGGGCTCCAGACGCAGATCCACCGGGTCGAGCAGCTGCTTACCGTCGGGGGTACGCACCTCGACCTTCTCCAGCGTGACGTTCTGGCCGGTGCAGTCGGCGACGTCGAGGTGCGGCAGCGCGCGGCCCTGCTCGTCGGCGGTGACCAGGCCGTCGAGACGGATGATCGCGGCCCGGTAGCCGGCGAACATGTCGTAGGCGTTGCGGAAGAATGACAGGCCGCCCTGGATCGCGCCGAACGCTGACGCCGACTGGTTCAGCGCGCCCAGCGGGATCTCCCCTGCAGCGAAGCGCGGGAATTGGATCAAGTAGGGCAGCGGCACGATGAGCTGGCCCATCGACCAGTTCCATCCGTTGAATCGCAGGGACCGGTTCACGTACCGCCGGTAGTTGGTGACGACGGGCGCGAACAGCTTCCGCAGTCCCGTGCGTTCGGCAGCCTCACCGCGATAGAACGCCACCGCCTCGGACGCGTCCCGCAACCGCACCAGTGCATAGCGGAAGGCGGCGTTGTACTTCTCGTTGAGGAACGACAGCCCGATGATCGGGCGGCCGATCCAGAACGCGATGACCGTGGCGAACAGCACGTAGCCAATCGCGATCCAGAAGATCGCGTGCGGCAACGTGACCCCGGCCAGCGTCAGCGGGCCAGACAGATTCCACAAGATCGCGGTGAAGGAAATGACTGAGATGACCGCCGAGATCGCCCCGAACAGCAGCGAATTGCTCGAGCCGTAGTACGGCATGTTGGGCTGCGGGCCGTTGGTCGCGGTGAAGATGTCGATGTCGGACTGGATGCGCTGGTCCGGGTTGTCGATTCGCTCGTCGATGAACCGGGCCCGGTAATAGGCGCGGCCGCTGAGCCAGTCACCGGTCAGCCGGTCGGTCAGCCAGGCCCGCCACCGCAAGCAGAACCGCTGGAACAGGTACATGTCCAACAGCAGCTGGGTGATCGACAGCGCCGCCAGGATGCTGAAGATGAGGATCGTCGACCAGAACCCGTCGATGCCGGACTGCCTGACCTCGTCGTTGCCCGACGTCAAGCCCTGCACGACCACCTGGAAGCTGGTCAGCAGATCGTTGCTCTGGTAGGTGAGCAGCACGTCGAGCCGCACGTTGATCAGTACCGAGGCCAACAAGGTCGCCAGAAATGCCCAGACCTTGACGCTCTCGCGCCCGGTGAAGTAGGCGCCGGAGATTCGCCAGAACTGCCGCCCCCACAGGGTGAATCGGATGATCAGAGTCAACACGACCAGAGTCGCGACCGCCGTCATGGCCCAGGCCTTCGCGAGCCACCACAGCGAGGTCCACAGTTCGTTGCCCCAGTCCAGCGTCGGGGCGAACAATTCGCTCATGCGGGCAAGGTACCGCGCCAACCTGCCCGCGGCGTGGCGGAGGCGTCAACCCGAAGGCGCGAGTCGCTCCAGCCGCCATTCGCCGTCGCCGACGAGCGAGAGCCGACGGTCGTGCAGCGGGTGCACCGTGGCGCGATGGCTCACGCTGACCACGATCGTCTCGGGTAGCCGCTCACGCAGGAGGCGGTACAGCATCTCCTCCAGGCCTTCGTCCAGCGCCGAGGTGGACTCGTCGAGGAACACCGCGCTCGGCTCTGCCAGCAGCGCCCGGGCGAAGACGATCCGCTGCTGTTCGCCCACCGAGAGCATCTTGGCCCAGTCCTGGGCCTCGGCGAGGCGGATCATCAAGTGCGGCAACGCCACATCGCGCAGCGCCGACTGCATCGCGGCGTCGTCGTAGGTCTCCGGCGGGTGCGGATAGGCCACCGCGGTGCGCAGGTCGCCCAGCGGCAGGTAGGGCAGCTGCGGGACGAACATCACCGCATCGCACCCCCCGGGCAGCCGCACCTCGCCCGAGGCGTACGGCCACACCCCGGCCAGGCTCGCCATCAACAGCGACTTCCCGATGCCCGACGGGCCGGTGACGACGAGTGACTCGCCGGGTTCGAGCGCGACGTCGAGCGGATGCAGCAGCGGACTGCCGTCGGGCCGGCGCACCGCGACCCCCGACACCTCGAGGCGGCCGTCAGTGGAGTCCGACGGGCGCACCGGCGTGAACCGGCCCGCCCGTACGTTCTGGTCGGCCAGACCGTCGAGCCGGATGATCGCCGCCCGATAGCTCGCGAACTGGTCATAGGCGTTGCGGAAGAACGACAGGTTGTCATGGATCGCGGCGAAGGCGTTCGACGACTGCCACACCCCGCCGAACGAGATCCGCTGCGCGAACAGCCCCTGCGCCTGCACCAGCCACGGCAGGGGATTGATCGCCTGGCTCATCGACACGTTCCAGCCGAAGAACAGCATCATCCGGTTCAGCCAGTGCCGGTAGTTCTCCATCACCGCGTCCAGACGCCGGCTCAGCACCGTGCGCTCCGCGGCCTCGCCCCGGTAGAGCCCGATCGCGGCGCCGCCCTCGCGCACGCGGACCAGTGCGTACCGAAATGCGGCGTTGCGCATCTCGTTCAGATAGCTGAGCCGGATCAGCGGCCGCCCGATCGCGAACGCGACGACGGTCGCCACCAGCACGTACACCAGCACGATCCAGAACAGGGCACGCTGCAGCGTCACCCCGCCCACGGTCAGCGGCTCGGACAGCTGCCACAGGATCACCCCGAACGACAACACCGACAGCACCGCTTCGACGGCGCCGAACAGCAACGTGTTGCCCGAGGTGAAGATCGGATTGTTGGTGTCCCCGCCGACCCCGGTGGTGAACACGTCGACGTCCTGCTGGATGCGCTGATCGGGATTGTCGATCGGCCGGGCGCCGAACTGCGCCCGGTAGTACGCCAGATCGCCCAGCCAGCCGTCGATGAAGTTCCTGCTCAACCAGATTCGCCACCGCATGATGAACCGCTGGGTGACGTACATGTCGAGCAGCAGACGCACGATGTAGCAGCCGGCCAGCACGGCGAAGATCACCATCGTGGCCCAGAACCCGGCGATCCCGCTGGACCGGTCCGGCCCCGAGGAGAACGCGATCTGCAGCGCGGTGAACAGATCGTTGACGTAGTAGGTCAGCAGCACGTTGATGCGGACCGACACGATCACCAGCAGCAGGAGAAGAGCCACACACGCCCACACCCCGACGCTGGCGCGGCCGGTGAAGTACCCGCCCGTGACCCGCCAGAACTGCCGACCCCACTCGGTGAAACGGCCCAGCGCGACGAGGACCACGGCCAGGCACAGCGCCGTCACCACGAACGCCGTCAGCACCCAGATCCCCGAGTTGAGCCATTCCCGGCTCCAGTCCAGTGTCGGCGCGAACGTCTGCCCGAACGTCTCGGTGTTCACGCGGCGCACCCCCCTTCGGCACGGCCCGGTCTGCGGCGAAGTTACCCCAGGACCCCCGTCCCGATGGGGACGTCCGAGACCGCCGGCGCCGAATGTCGCGTGGCAGTCCGTCGTCGCGCCACCTCTCCCGCGTACCGTGATCGTGTGGCACGCACCTCTTCGAAAACGTCGGCCCCGGCCCCCGCATCGGCGCAGGGCAAGAAGCCGAGCGGGCGCCTGTCGGGGCGCTTCTGGAAAATGCTCGGGGCCAGCACCGACCGCAATCAGAACCGTTCGATGGAGCAGGTTCAGGCCGCCGCGGACTTCGACACCAAGGCCGCCGAACTCGACGACGAGAAGCTGACCAAGGCGGCCACCCTGCTGCAGCTCGAGGACCTCGCGGAGTCGGCGGACATCCCGCAGTTCCTCGCGATCGCGCGGGAGGCCTCCGAACGCACCACCGGCTTGCGCGCCTTCGACGTCCAGCTGCTCGGTGCACAGCGGATGCTCGCCGGCGACGTGGTGGAGATGGCCACCGGTGAGGGCAAGACACTGTCCGGCGCGATCGCCGCCGCCGGCTACGCGCTGGCCGGCCGCAGCGTGCACGTCATCACCATCAACGATTACCTGGCCCGCCGCGACGCCGAGTGGATGGCGCCGCTGATCGAGGCGCTGGGCCTGACCGTCGGCTGGATCACCGCGGACTCCACCGCCGAGGAACGCCGCGCCGCCTACCAGTGCAACGTCACCTACGCCTCGGTCAACGAGATCGGCTTCGACGTGCTGCGCGACCAGCTGGTCACCGACGTCGCCGATCTGGTGTCGCCCAACCCCGACGTCGCCCTGATCGACGAAGCCGACTCCGTCCTCGTCGACGAGGCGCTGGTCCCGCTGGTGCTGGCCGGGACCAGCCACCGCGAGGCGCCGCGCCTGGACCTGATCCGCTACGTCGGAGAGCTCGTCGACGACGTCGACTGGGCCACCGACGCCGAGGGACGCAATGTCCACCTCACCGAGTCCGGCGCCCAGAAGATCGAGGCCAAGCTGGGCGGGATCGACCTGTACTCCGAGGAGCACGTCGCCACGACGCTGACCGAGATCAACGTCGCGCTGCACGCGCACGTGCTGCTGCAGCGCGACGTGCACTACATCGTCCGCGACGACGCCGTGCACCTGATCAACGCCTCCCGCGGCCGCATCGCGACGCTGCAGCGCTGGCCCGACGGCCTGCAGGCCGCTGTCGAGGCCAAAGAGGGCATCGAGACCACCGAGACCGGCGAGGTGCTCGACACCATCACCGTGCAGGCGCTGATCAACCGGTACCCGACGGTGTGCGGGATGACCGGCACCGCGCTGGCCGCCGGTGAACAGCTGCGCCAGTTCTACAAGCTCGGTGTGTCGCCGATCCCGCCGAACACCCCCAACATCCGCGAGGACGAACCCGACCGCGTGTACGTCACCGCCGCGGCGCGCAACGACGCGGTGCTCGAACACATCACCGAGATCCACGAGAGCGGCCAGCCCATCCTGGTCGGCACCCGCGACGTCGCGGAATCCGAGGACCTGCACCGGCGGCTGGTCAAGGCCGGCATCCCCGCGGTCGTGCTGAACGCCAAGAACGACGAGGAGGAGGCGGCCGTCATCGCCGAGGCCGGCCAGCTCGGTGCGGTCACCGTGTCGACCCAGATGGCCGGCCGGGGCACCGACATCCGGCTGGGCGGCTCCGACGAGAAGAACCATGATGCGGTGGCCGAGCTCGGCGGGCTGCACGTCATCGGCACCGGCCGCCACCACACCGAACGCCTCGACAACCAGCTGCGCGGGCGCGCCGGCCGCCAGGGCGACCCCGGTTCCACCGTCTTCTTCTCCAGCTGGGAGGACGACGTGGTGGTCTCGCACCTCGACGCGGGCAAGCTGCCGCTGGACTGCGACTCCGACGGCAAGGTGCTCAGCACCAAAGCCGCGACTCTGCTCGAACACGCCCAGCGCGTCGCCGAGGGCCGACTACTCGACGTGCACGCCAACACGTGGCGCTACAACCAGCTGATCGCCCAGCAGCGCGCGATCCTGGTCGAACGGCGAGACGCGTTGCTGCGCACCGCAACTGCCCGCGAAGAGCTGGCCGCGCTGTCTCCCGAGCGCTACGAGAGTCTGCTGGAGGAGCTCG
The DNA here is from genome assembly GCF_003254575.1 of Mycobacterium kyogaense. GTDB lineage: Bacteria > Actinomycetota > Actinomycetes > Mycobacteriales > Mycobacteriaceae > Mycobacterium > Mycobacterium kyogaense. The sequence goes on from NZ_QJUA01000004.1 coordinate 98,719, forward strand.
GCGACGAGGGCGAAGCGAAGCTGGAGAAGATCTGCCGGCTGATCATGCTCTACCACCTCGACCGCGGGTGGGCCGATCACCTGGCCTACCTCGCCGACATCCGGGAGAGCATCCACCTGCGGGCGCTCGGCCGGCAGAACCCGCTCGACGAATTCCACCGCCTCGCCGTCGACGCCTTCGGCTCGCTGGCCGCCGACGCGATCGAGGCCGCCCAGCAGACCTTCGACACCGCTGCCTCGATCGAGGACGAGCCCGGCGTGGACCTGTCGAAGCTGGCACGCCCGACGTCGACGTGGACCTACATGGTTCACGACAACCCGCTCAACGACGACACCCTGTCGGCGCTGAGCCTGCCCGGGGTGTTCCGCTAGGTTCTACGCATGGCTCGCGGGTCCGAACCGGGGGACACCCCGGCACCGCGCGACCGGGTGTTGACGATCCCGAACGTGTTGTCGGTGCTGCGGCTCGTCCTGGTCCCGGTGTTCCTGGTGCTGCTGCTGGTCTCCCACCACACCGGGTGGGCGGTGGCGGTGCTGATGTTCAGCGGCGCCTCCGACTGGGCCGACGGCAAGATCGCCCGGCTGTTCGACAACCAGTCCTCGCGGCTGGGCGCGCTGCTCGACCCCGCAGTGGACCGCATCTACATGGTCGTGATCCCGATCGCGTTGGCCCTGGCCGGCGTCGTGCCGTGGTGGCTGGTGATCACGCTGCTGGGCCGCGACCTCGTGCTGGCGACGACGCTGCCGCTGCTGCGCAGCCGCGGCTTGACCGCGCTGCCCGTCACCTACATCGGCAAGGCCGCGACCTTCGCCCTGATGTCGGGGCTGCCACTGGTGCTGCTCGGGCAGGGCGACGCCGCCTGGCAGCCGCCGGTGCTGGCGTTCGGGTGGGGTTTCGTGATCTGGGGGACCGCGATGTACCTGTGGTCCGGCGTGCTCTACCTCATCCAGGTCGGCATGGTGGCGCGGTCCCTACCGCGCTCGGGTTCCGGGGGAACCGGGGTGCTGACCCCGTGACACAGCTGGGCGGCTTCGACCCGGCATCGGGGCGCAACGCGCACCGGGCAGGGGTGCCGACGCTGATCCCGGTCCCGTCGCTGCTGCGCTCCCTGCTCTCCGAGCACCTCGATGCGGGGTACGCCGCCGCGGCGCAGACGCCCCGCGGCCGCACCGACTGGCTGTGGCAGCTGGTGGCGGCGGCGCTGGTGGCGGCGGTGTTCGCGCTGGCCTGGTCCCAGGCGCGCGCGACGGCTCCCGGCGTGCGTGAATCCCAGCAGGTCCTGGTGACCAGCGTGCGCGCCGCCGAGGCGGCCACCGACGAGCTGACCGCGCGCCGCAACAGTCTGACCGCCGAAGCCGATGCGCTGCGGCGCAGCCGACTCGCCGGCGATGCGACCGGCAGGCAGCTGCTGAGCGACCTCGACCAGGCCGCGTTCGCCGCGGCCGCCACCCCGGTGATCGGGCCCGGCCTGACCGTGACCGTCACCGACCCGGGCGTCACCCGCGACCTGACCGACGTGTCCAAACAGCGCGTCGAAGGCAGCAGACAGGTGATCCTCGACCGCGACCTGCAGCTGGTCGTCAACTCGCTGTGGCTGGCCGGCGCCGAGGCGATCTCGGTGGGCGGAGTCCGCATCGGCCCCAACGTGACGATCCGCCAGGCGGGCGGCGGCATCCTGGTCGACAATCAACCCATCAGCAGCCCCTACGCCGTCGTCGCGGTCGGACCGCCGCACGCGATGGCCGACGCCTTCGACCGCAGCTCGGGTCTGCAGCGGCTGCGCCTGCTCGAATCGTCCTACGGCGTGCGCGTCACGGTGGCGGCCGGCGACGGCCTCACCCTGCCCGCCGGCTCCGTCCGCGACCTCACCTTCGCCAAAGGACTCCCGTGATCGGAATCGTCGCCCTGGTCATCGGCATCGTCATCGGTGTCGTGTTCCGTCCCAGCGTGCCGGAGGTGATCCAGCCCTACCTGCCGATCGCCGTCGTCGCCGCCTTGGACGCTGTGTTCGGCGGGTTGCGCGCCTACCTGGAGAACATCTTCGACGCCAAGGTCTTCGTGGTGTCCTTCGTGTTCAACGTGGTCGTGGCGGCGGTGATCGTCTACGTGGGCGATCAGCTCGGGGTCGGGACGCAGCTGTCCACCGCGATCATCGTGGTGCTCGGCATCCGCATCTTCGGCAATGCCGCCGCACTGCGGCGAAGGCTGTTCGGTGCCTGACAAGAGTCCGGCGCAGGAGCCGACGGACCAGCCGGCCGATCATCCGGCCGATCATCATGGCCGCCACGAGATGCCGCCACCGCCGCACGGCGGGGGACTGGACAGGTGGCGCCGCATCCCTCGTCACGGTCCCCGCAGCTCCGTCTTCGGGGTGCTTGCAGTCCTGCTGTGCCTGGTGCTGGGCATCGCGATCGCCACCCAGGTCCGGCAGACCGATTCGGGCGACGCCCTGGACACCGCCCGACCGGCCGACCTGCTGGTGCTGCTGGACTCGCTGCAGCAGCGCGAGGCCGCGTTGAACCGCGAAGTCACCGACCTACAGCGCACGCTGGCCGAACTGCAGGCCTCGGGCAGCAGTGACCAGGCCGCGATCGAGAACGCCCGCGCGCGGCTGGCCGCCCTGTCCATCCTGATCGGCACCGTGCCGGCGACCGGGCCGGGTGTCACGCTCACCATCGGCGACCCCTCGTCGGGGGTGGCCGCGGAGACCATGCTCGACGTGATCAACGAGCTGCGGGCCGCCGGCGCCGAGGCGATGGAGATCCGCGGCAGCGCCGGGGGTGACCAGTCGAGCGCGCGCATCGGTGTCGACACCTGGGTCGTCGGCCCTGCCGGCGCACTCGTGGTGGACTCCACCACGCTCAACCCGCCGTATTCGATTGTCGCCATTGGAGATCCGCCGACTCTCGCCGCGGCGATGAACATTCCAGGTGGAGCGATGGACAGCATCGAACGCGTCGGCGGATCGATGGTGATACAACAGTCCGACCGGGTCGACGTGACCGCCTTGCGGCAACCGAAACCTCGCCAATACGCTCAGCCCGTCAAATGAGAACCCGAGAACCAAGGAGCCGAGGAGCACTGTGACCGAGATCCCCGCCGACCTGTCCTACACCGAAGAGCACGAGTGGGTGGCGAAGACGGGCGACGACACGGTGCGCGTCGGCATCACCGATTTCGCGCAGTCGGCGCTCGGCGACGTGGTGTTCGTGCAGCTGCCGGACGTGGGTGCGCAGATCAGTGCGGGGGAGTCGTTCGGTGAGGTCGAGTCGACCAAGTCGGTGTCGGACCTCTACGCGCCGGTCACCGCGAAAGTCGTTGCCGTCAACACCGATTTGGACGCCAATCCGCAACTGGTGAACTCCGATCCGTACGGCGGCGGCTGGCTGGTGGAACTGCAGGCTGAGGGCGGTGCGCTGAGCGACGTGCTGGGCGCCCTACTCGACGCGGAGGCCTACCGCGCCCACGTGACCGAGTGAGGGTTGTTAGGGTCGCAGTCGACCATTGAGCGGATCCGGCCGTGGTGGACCCAATGGGGTCCACTGCGCGGTACGGTCGACACCAGCGGCGAGAGCGCTGGAGGTCCCGGCCGGAGATCGCCACAGCAGCCAGTGAGGAGCAGCGGGTGACGGAAAAAGACTTCACTTCGGGGGCCGACTCTGACGAAGTCACCGTGGAGACCACATCGGTGTTCCGCGCCGACTTCCTCAACGAGCTCGACGCTCCACCCGCCGCCGGCGGTGAGAGTGCGGTCTCGGGCGTGGAAGGCCTGCCCGTCGGGTCGGCGTTGCTCGTCGTCAAGCGCGGGCCGAACGCCGGCTCCCGCTTCCTGCTGGACCAGCCCACCACCTCGGCGGGCCGCCATCCTGACAGCGACATCTTCCTCGACGACGTCACCGTGAGCCGTCGGCACGCCGAGTTCCGCCTCGAGGGCGGCGAGTTCCAGGTCGTCGACGTGGGCAGCCTCAACGGCACCTACGTCAACCGGGAGCCCGTCGACTCGGCTGTGCTCGCCAACGGCGACGAGGTGCAGATCGGCAAGTTCCGCCTGGTGTTCCTGACCGGCCCCAAGGGCGCCGACGGCAGCTCCGACTGACCCGGAACTGACTCCACCCTCGACCGCGGCGACCAGCGATGACCCAACCCGAGACCTCGGGGCAGGCCCTGCCCGGGATGTCGATCGGCGTCGTCCTCGACACACTGCGCGGCGACTTCCCGGACGTCACGATCAGCAAGATCCGCTTCCTGGAAGCCGAGGGGCTGGTGACGCCGCAGCGCACGGCGTCGGGCTACCGCAGGTTCACCGCCTACGACTGCGCGCGGCTGCGGTTCATCCTGACCGCGCAGCGGGACCACTATCTGCCGCTCAAGGTCATCAAGGCCCAGCTCGACGCGCAGCCCGACGGTGAGCTGCCGCAGAGCCCGTCGGCATACGCCACGCGCCTGGTGCCCGTCGGCGCGACGGACGCCGACCACGACGGCGGGCAGGCCGCGCCCGCGCAGGCGCGGCTGAGCCGCGACGGCCTGCTGGAGCGGTCCGGGGTGAGCGACGAACTGCTCACCTCGCTGGTGAAGTCCGGGGTCATCACGCCCATCTTCAAGGGCGCGGGCACCGCGTTCTTCGACGAACACTCGGTGGTGATCGCGCAGTGCGCTCGTGCGCTGGCCGATTACGGGGTGGAGCCGCGTCATCTGCGCGCCTTCCGGTCCGCGGCCGACCGGCAGTCCGATCTGATCGCCCAGATCGCCGGACCCGTGGTGAAGGCGGGCAAGGCCGGCGCGCGTGACCGCGCGGACGATCTCGCGCGCGAAGTCGCGGCGCTTGCGATCACGCTGCACACGTCACTGATCAAATCGGCCGTACGCGACGTTCTGGATCGCTGAGGACTAGACTCGCCGTGACGGTTTTTCCGTCTCCTCCGGCCCCTTCGGGCCGGGCGGCTACAGCGCAACACCGGTGCGGAGGGTAGGCACAGATGGGCGAGGTTCGCGTGGTCGGAATCCGTGTGGAGCAGCCGCAGAACCAGCCCGTGTTGTTGCTCCGCGAGGCCGCCGGTGACCGCTATCTGCCGATCTGGATCGGCCAGTCCGAAGCCGCCGCGATCGCACTGGAACAGCAGGGTGTCGAGCCGGCGCGCCCCCTGACCCATGATCTGTTCCGCGATGTCATTGCGGCGCTGGGACATTCGCTCAAAGAGGTTCGCATCGTCGATCTGCAGGAGGGCACCTTCTACGCGGATCTGATCTTCGACCGCGACATCAAGGTCTCCGCGCGGCCGTCGGATTCGGTGGCCATCGCGTTGCGCGTCGGTGTGCCCATTTACGTCGAAGAGGCGGTGCTGGCCGAGGCCGGGCTGCTGATCCCCGACGAGAACGACGACGAGGCCCCCGGCGCCGTCCGTGAGGACGAGGTCGAGAAGTTCAAGGAGTTCCTCGACTCGGTGTCGCCCGACGACTTCAAGGCCACCTGAGCCGGCAACCTAAACCGACCTCTTGGTCACGGATGCGTCTCGTCGTGTTCGACACGCGCGGCGTGTTCCGGCAGGAGCCGAAACGACGGCGATACTTGCTTCCGACGGGCAGTCACAGCAGGCGTCCAAGCGTATGCTCGAACCTGGTTCGGGCTGGGATAACGTGCGCCCACGAGACGACGCAAGTTTCGATCGGCGAGAGGATTCGACACGTGGGAGACACGCCACGCCAGGAGCAGCTGGACCTGAACACCGGCGCGTCCGCGGACACCCTGCCCCGGGTCGCCGCGGAACCCGTGCAGGCCGGCCTGTTCCCCGATGACTCCGTGCCAGACGAACTCGTCGGCTATCGCGGGCCCAGCGCCTGCCAGATCGCCGGCATCACCTACCGCCAGCTCGACTACTGGGCGCGCACCTCGCTGGTGGTGCCCTCGATCCGCGGCGCGGCGGGCTCCGGGAGCCAGCGGCTGTACTCCTTCAAGGACATCCTGGTCCTCAAGATCGTCAAGCGGCTGCTCGACACCGGCATCTCCCTGCACAACATCCGCGTCGCCGTCGACCATCTGCGCCAGCGCGGCGTGTCCGATCTCGCCAACATCACCCTGTTCTCCGACGGCACCACGGTCTACGAGTGCACCTCCGCCGAAGAAGTGGTCGACCTGCTCCAGGGCGGTCAGGGCGTGTTCGGTATCGCGGTCTCCGGCGCGATGCGGGAGCTGACGGGCGCGATCGCCGATTTCCCCGGCGAACGCGCCGACGGCGGGGAATCGATCTCCGCACCCGAGGACGAGCTCGCCTCACGGCGCAAGCATCGCGACCGCAAGATCGGCTGACAGCGCACCTGCGCACGGCGGCCGGTAGACTCGGCTGCGCATCGCCCTCACGCGGGAGAGATCCGTGGCCGCCAGCCACGGGCGCCGAAGGAGCAACACCTCTCCGTCAACCTCTCAGGCCCCCGGACCGCGTCAGGCCCCGATGCCTCTGGAAAGCGGTGCATCGCACCCGCCCATGGGGAAAGGCAGCCCGTCCGTGATCACCGCGGTCGGCCGCCGAATCTCTCAGGCAGCCCGGACCGGGCGGACGACAGAGGGGGAGGCGCCGCAGCCCTGCGCGCCTCGCGCCCGAACGTCGGGAGACCCTCGTGTCTGACCCAGTGTCGAACAAGCCCGCCCCCCGCGAACTCACCTTCGTCGACCGCCACATCGGCCCCGACGCCGCCGCGGTCGCCACGCTGCTGGAGACCATCGGCGTCTCCTCTCTCGACGAGCTCGCCGCCAAGGCGCTGCCCGCCGGCATCCTCGATGCGGCCGGCGACGGGATCGCGCCCGGCCTCGACCATCTGCCGCCCGCGGCCACCGAAGCCGAGGCGCTGGCCGAACTGCGCGCGCTGGCCGAGGAGAACACCGTCGCGGTGTCCATGATCGGCCAGGGCTACTACGACACGCTGACCCCGCCGGTGCTGCTGCGCAACATCCTGGAGAACCCGGCCTGGTACACCGCGTACACCCCGTACCAGCCGGAGATCAGCCAGGGCCGTCTCGAGGCGCTGCTGAACTTCCAGACGATGGTGACCGACCTGACCGCGCTGGAGGTCGCCAACGCCTCGATGCTCGACGAGGCCACCGCCGCGGCCGAGGCGATGACGCTGATGCAGCGCGCCGTGCGCGGCTCCGGCCGCCGGCTCGCCGTCGATGTCGACGTGTACGCCCAGACCGCCGCGGTGCTCTCGACGCGTGCGCAGCCGCTGGGCATCGAGATCGTGACCGCCGACCTGCGTGACGGTCTGCCCGAGGGGGACTTCTTCGGCGTGATCGTGCAGCTGCCCGGCGCCAGCGGTGTCGTGCACGACTGGAGCCCGCTGGTCACCGAGGCGCACGAACGCGGCGCGCTCGTCGCCGTCGGCGCGGACCTGCTGGCGCTGACGCTGGTCGCCCCGCCGGGGGAGATCGGCGCTGACGTCGCGTTCGGCACCACCCAGCGCTTCGGCGTGCCGATGGGCTTCGGCGGCCCACACGCCGGCTATCTGGCCGTGCACGCGCAGCACGCGCGGCAGCTGCCCGGCCGGCTGGTCGGGGTCTCGGTGGACGCCGACGGGGCGCCGGCCTACCGCCTGGCTCTGCAGACCCGTGAGCAGCACATCCGCCGCGACAAGGCCACCAGCAACATCTGCACCGCACAGGTGCTGCTCGCCGTGATGGCCGCGATGTACGCGAGCTATCACGGCGCCGACGGGCTGCGCGCGATCGCGGCGCGCGTGCACGATCGGGCCCGCGCGGTGGCCGGCGGTCTGGCCGAGGCCGGGGTCGACGTCGTCCATCCCGCGTTCTTCGACACCGTGCTGGCCCGGGTGCCCGGCCGCGCCGGCGAGGTCGTCGACGCCGCGAAACGCCGGGGCATCAACCTGTGGTCCGTCGACGCCGACCACGTGTCGGTGGCCTGTGACGAGGTCACCACGGAGGCGCACGTGGCCGACGTGCTCGCCGCATTCTCCGGTGGTGCCACCGCGGTGCCGGCCGCTCTGGCGGGAGAAGACATCGCGAACCGCACCACCGATTTCCTGACCCACCCGGCGTTCACCTCCTACCGCACCGAGACCGCGATGATGCGGTACCTGCGCTCGCTGGCCGACAAGGACATCGCGCTGGACCGCAGCATGATCCCGCTGGGTTCCTGCACGATGAAGCTGAACGCGGCCGCCGAGATGGAGCCGATCACGTGGCCGGAGTTCGGCCGCCAGCACCCGTTCGCCCCGGCGTCGGACACCCCGGGGCTGCGCCGCCTGATCGCCGACCTGCAGGCGTGGTTGACCGGGATCACCGGATACGACGAGATCTCACTGCAGCCCAATGCCGGCTCGCAGGGCGAGTACGCCGGCCTGCTGGCGATCCAGGCGTACCACATCGCCGCCGGGCAGGCCGAGCGCAACGTGTGCCTGATCCCGTCGAGCGCCCACGGCACCAACGCCGCATCGGCGGCGCTGGCCGGCATGAAGGTCGTCGTCGTCGCCTGCCGCGAGAACGGTGACGTCGACCTCGACGATCTGCGTGCCAAGATCACCCAGCACGCCGAGCACCTGTCGGCGCTGATGATCACCTACCCGTCCACGCACGGCGTCTACGAGCACGACGTCGCCGACATCTGCGCCGCGGTGCACGACGCCGGCGGCCAGGTCTACGTCGACGGCGCGAACCTCAATGCGCTCGTCGGGCTGGCCCGGCCCGGCAAGTTCGGCGGCGACGTCAGCCACCTCAACCTGCACAAGACGTTCTGCATCCCGCACGGCGGCGGCGGTCCCGGCGTGGGCCCGGTGGCGGTGCGCGCGCATCTCGCGCCGTACCTGCCCGGGCACCCGCTGGCCTCCGAGCTCGGCGAGGACTACACCGTGTCCGCGGCGCCCTACGGTTCGGCATCGATCCTGCCGATCACGTGGGCCTACATCCGGATGATGGGGGCCCGCGGGCTGCGCTCGGCGACGCTGGTCGCGATCGCGTCGGCCAACTACATCGCACGACGCCTCGACGAGTACTACCCGGTGCTCTACACCGGCGAGAACGGCATGGTCGCCCACGAATGCATCCTGGACCTGCGCGGCATCACGAAGGCGACCGGTGTGACTGTCGACGACGTGGCCAAGCGGCTGGCGGACTTCGGGTTCCACGCACCGACGATGAGCTTCCCGGTGGCGGGCACGCTGATGGTGGAGCCGACCGAGAGCGAGTCGCTGGCCGAGGTGGACGCGTTCTGCGAGGCCATGATCGCTATTCGTGCCGAGATCGACAAGGTGGGCTCGGGCGAGTGGCCCGCTGAGGACAACCCGCTGCGCGGCGCCCCGCACACCGCGCAGAGCCTGCTGGTCGACGACTGGCAGCACCCGTACACCCGGGAGCAGGCGGCCTATCCGCTGGGGCACGGGTTCCGGCCGAAGGTGTGGCCGCCGGTGCGACGCATCGACGGTGCGTACGGCGATCGGAACCTAGTGTGCTCGTGCCCGCCCGTGGAGGCTTTCGCCTGAGGTGTTCAGCTAGTCGTTAAGGTGTCCCGGTGACGCAGCCCAGGTTGTTCATCTTTCCGCACGCCGGCGGGTCCGCGCAGTACTACGTGCCGTTCGCGAAGACGTTCACGATGGACGTCAAGCGGACCGCGGTGCAGTACCCGGGACAGCGCGGCAAGCAGGACTTCGCGTCGTTCACGAGTCTGCCGGCCCTCGCCGACGAGATCGTGACGATGGTGTCTCCGGAGAAGGACCACGGGGGACCGGTGTTCTTCTTCGGCCACAGCATGGGCGGACTGCTGGCCTTCGAGGTGGCGCGCCGGTTCGAGGCGGCCGGCCGGCCGATCAGCGGTCTGTTCGTGTCCGCCGTCGCCGCGCCGGGGCATGTCGGTTACGAGGACATTCCCGACGACGACGAGGGCCTGCTGGGTGCGGTGAGCACGATGACGGGGGCCAACCCGGAGTTCATGAAGAACCCCGAGTTCGCGGCCGCGATCCTGCCGACGCTGCGGGGCCTCAAGGCGATCGCGTCGTACAGCTGCCCGCCGGAGGTGACGCTGACCGGCCCGATCCATGCGTACTTCGGCGACGAGGACGAGATCGCGACCGCGCAGAAGGTCGCGCCGTGGGCGGACCGCACCCGCGCCGAGTTCTCCGCACGCGAGTTGCCCGGCCATCACTTCTATCTCAACGAGCAGCTCGGCGTCGTGGTGCCCGACATCGAGGCGAAGATCCAGGCCAGGATCGCCGGATAGCCTGGTCGCAGCCGTGTGGCTTTCGCCACACCCGTGTTCGAGAGGGCTGCCGGCGGCGGGTCGCGGAGCACATCAGGTCGGTCGGTGCGGAAAATGCGGATCGCCCCCGTGCGGCTGGCCGGACCTGCTTCTTACTGCAGAGTCAGGACGGTACTCGACGTGAACGTGCAGATTCCGCAAATCGTTTACGGACGCGTCAAAGCGAACGGAGCATGGCATTGCGCTGCCACGGCGGCTGCTTCGCATACCGGACCGTGCCTCGGTTGAGCAACCGGTCACCCGTTGGTGAGGTGGACGTTTGCCGAGCTGGCAAAATCGTCGAGGTTGCCCGGGGAATAAAATCGGCCGTCGGCGACGCGCATTCCGGGCGAAATGGCGGCCAATGGCGCAACTTCCCTCTGGCAAGCACTTCGTGGTCTAATCCTTGGTCGGATTACACGACATTTGTGACGGGTCGGTGTTAGCCTTCGGCCAAGCGGGGGATGCGCGGCCACGAGCTGGCGTCCGGTTTGCCACACGGCAATGGGGCCGGGACGCAGGATCTTTACGATGAAAGGACGTCGCCATGCCTTTGCTTGAGTCGACCATTCCTGGCCTCCTCGCCGAGCGCGCTCGGCAGCAGCCCGATGACCCGGCGTACACCTTCCTCGACTTCGACATCGACCCCAACGGGTTCGCCGAAACCCTGACGTGGTCGCAGGTCCACCATCGGGTGCAGGTCGTCGCCGCGGAGCTGCTGCGCCACGGGAGCAAGGGCGACCGCGCGGCCATCCTCGCCCCCCAGGGGCTGGAGTACATCGTCGCCTTCTACGGCGCGATGGCCGCCGGGATGATCGCGGTGCCGCTGCCGGTGCCGGCGATGGGTCAGCTCGATGAGCGCGTCAACGGCGCGCTGCGCGACTGCCAGCCCACCGCTGTGCTCACCACCTCCGCCGTCGTCGGCGAGATCCTCAACTACGTGGGCAACCTGCCCGGCGGCAACCCGCCGGCCGTCATCGAGGTCGACGCGCTGGACCTCGATTCGCCGGTGACCCCCGAGGTCAACGTCGGCCCGCTGCCCAAGAACGCCTACCTGCAGTACACCTCGGGCTCCACCCGGGCGCCCGCCGGCGTGATCATGACCCACCAGAACGTGATCGCGAACGTCAAGCAGGTGTTCGACGACTACATGGAGCACCGCAACGGCGTGCCGCCCCGCGACATCACGATGGTGTCCTGGCTGCCCTTCTACCACGACATGGGCCTCATCCAGGGTGTCTTCGCCTCGCTGCTGACCCCGAACGAGGACGACGGCGGGAAGCTGCACGGCCGCCCCGCGATCGTGATGAGCCCGGTCGCGTTCCTGCAGAAGCCGGCCCGCTGGATCCAGCAGCTCGCACTGAACAGCTGCGCCTGGTCGGCCGCGCCGAACTTCGCCTTCGAGCTGTCGGTGCGGCGCACCACCGACGCCGACCTCGAGGGCATGGACCTCAGCGGGGTGCTGGGCATCATCAGCGGCAGCGAGCGCATCCACTCGGCGACCATCCGTCGCTTCAACGAGCGGTTCACCAAGTTCGGCATGCCCACGACGACAGTGCTGCCGTCCTACGGTCTCGCCGAGGCCACCCTGTACGTGATCTCGGCGCCGATGGGCCACACCCCGTCGACCGTGCGCTTCGACTACGAGAAGCTGGCCGCCGGTCACGCCGAGCGCTGCGGCACCGAGTCCGGCACCGAGCTGGTCACCTACGGCGCACCGCGGTCGTCGACCATGCGCATCGTCGATCCGGAGACGTGTGTCGAGAACCCCGACGGCAAGGTCGGTGAGATCTGGATCCACGGCGCACAGGTCGCGATGGGCTACTGGCGGGACCCGCAGAAGACCGAGCGCACCTTCAACGGTCAGCTCGTCAACCCGTCGGAGGGCACGCCCGTCGGTCCGTGGCTGCGCACCGGCGACCTCGGCGTGATGAGTGAGGGCGAGATGTTCATCATCGGCCGCATCAAGGACATGCTGATCGTCGACGGCCGCAATCACTACCCGGACGACATCGAGGCCACCATCCAGGAGATCACCGGCGGCCGCGTCGCTGCGATCTCGGTTCTCGACGACACCAGCGAGCAGCTGGTCGCCGTGGTCGAGCTGAAGAAGAAGGGCACCTCGGAGGCCGAAGCGCTGGACAAGCTCAAGGCCGTCAAGCGTGAGGTCGCCTCGGCGATCAAGAAGACCCACAGCGTGCGGGTGTCCGATCTGGTTCTCGTCGCTCCCGGATCCATCCCGATCACCACCAGTGGCAAGATCCGGCGCTCGGCCTGCGTGGACCGCTATCGCTCCGACGAGTTCAGCCGGTTGGACGTCACTACATGACCTCTGCTTTCGACGAGGATGCACTCCGGCACTGGTTGGTCGACTACCTGGTCACCAACATCGGATGCAGCCCTGACGAAATCGATCTCGATGCTCCGCTGAACGACCTCGCCGTCGGGTCCAGTGACGCCGTCGTGCTGACCGGTGAGCTGTCCGAACTGCTGGGTCGCACCGTGTCGCCGGTCGAGTTCTGGCAGTACCCGACGATCAACGCGCTGGCGAAGTTCCTGACCGGCGGCGAGGTCGATCCGCTCGACGGTGCCGCCGGTGCGATGGCCGCCGTCCGGGACAGTGGCCGGGCCGACCACGACGACGCGATCGCCGTGATCGGTCTGGGGCTGCGGCTCCCCGGCGGGGCCGACGCGGACGGCAACATCGAGGGACCCGAGCAGTTCTGGGAGTTCCTGACCGAGGGCCGGTCCGCCGTGCGCGAGGTGCCCGCCGACCGCTGGGAATCGTTCCGGATCGACTCGCCCGAGGCGGCCGCAGCACTGGCCGGCACCACCCGGTGGGGATCGTTCCTGCGTGACGTCGACGCGTTCGACGCCGAGTTCTTCGAGATCTCCCCGAGCGAAGCCGACAAGATGGACCCCCAGCAGCGGCTGCTGCTCGAGGTCACCCACGAGGCGCTCGAGCACGCCGGTATCCCGGCCCACAGCCTGCGGCACACCCAGACCGGGGTCTTCGCGGCGGCGTGTCTGGGGGAGTACGGCTACCTGTCGACCACCGACCTCGGCGATGTCGACTCGTGGTCCGGCACCGGCGGCGCGCTCTCCATCATCGCCAACCGCGTGTCGTACTACTTCGACCTGCGCGGCCCGTCGATGACCATCGACACCGCCTGTTCGTCGTCGCTGGTGACGATTCACCTGGCGTGCCAGAGTCTGCGCGCCGGCGATTCGGACGTCGCCCTGGCGGCGGGTGTGAACATGGTGCTGTCGCCGGCCGTGACCCGCAGCTTCGACCAACTCGAGGCCATGTCGAAGACCGGGCAGTGCCATGCGTTCGACGCCTCCGCGGACGGGTTCGTGCGCGGCGAGGGCGCCGGGGTGGCGGTACTCAAGCGGCTCTCGGATGCGCAGCGCGACGGCGACCGGGTGCTGGCGGTCATTCGCGGCTCGGCGGTCAACCAGGACGGCCGGTCCAACGGGCTGATGGCACCGAACCCGGCCGCCCAGATGGCCGTGCTGCGGTCGGCCTACGCTGCCGCGGGTGTCGAGCCCCGCGAGGTGGACTACGTGGAGGCGCACGGCACCGGCACGCTGCTGGGTGACCCGATCGAGGCCCGCGCGCTGGGCACCGTGCTCGGCAAGGGCCGGCCCGCCGACCGCCCGCTGCTGCTGGGCGCGGTGAAGTCGAACCTCGGGCACCTGGAGGCCGCGGCCGGTATCGCCGGGTTCGCCAAGGCTGTGCTGTCGCTGCAGCACAACGTGATTCCGGCCAACCTCGGCTATCGAACCCCGAACCCGCACATCCCGTTCGAGAATCTGCGCCTGCGGGTCGTCGCCGAGCCCACCGACTGGGCGCCGGCCGCGCGGCCGCGCCGGGCCGGGATCTCGTCGTTCGGTTTCGGCGGCACCAACGCGCACGTCGTCATCGAGGAGGCGCCCCGGGCGGCGGCGGCACCCGCGTCCGAGCCCGCCTCCGAGCCCGACCCGGCCGTGACCACGCTCGTCGTGACCGGCCGCACGCCGGACCGCGTCGCCGCGCAGGCGGGGATGCTGGCCGACTGGATGGCCGGCGCCGGCGCAGAGACGTCACTGGCCGAGGTCGCGCACGCGCTCAACCATCACCGCTCCCATCACAACAAGTTCGCGACCGTGGCCGCCCGCGACCAGGCGCAGGCCATTGCAGGTCTGCAGGCGCTGGCCACGGGCCAATCCGCCCCCGGCGTCGTCGGCCCCCATGTCGGGGCCTGCACGCCGGGCCGGGTGTTCGTGTATTCGGGTCAGGGGTCGCAGTGGGCCGGGATGGGTCGGCAGCTGCTGGCCGATGAGCCGGCGTTCGCCGCGGCGGTGGCCGAGATCGAGCCGGTGTTCGTGGAGAAGGTCGGTTTCTCGCTGCACGAGGTGATCGCCGAGGGCCGTGCGGTCAGCGGAGACGCCGAGGTGCAGCCGGTGCTGATGGGTCTGCAGCTGGCGTTGACCGAGCTGTGGGGGTCCTACGGCGTGCATCCGGATGCGGTGATCGGGCACTCGATGGGCGAGGTCACCGCGGCCGTGGTCGCGGGCGCGTTGAGTCTGGCCGATGGTCTGACGGTGATCGCGGCCCGCTCGTCGATCATGTCCCGGCTCGCCGGCCAGGGCGCCGTCGCACTCGTGGAACTCGATCCCGATGCGGCCCAGACGCTGATCGCCGATCATCCGAGCGTCGAGATCGCCGGCTTCGTGTCGCCGCGTCAGACGGTCGTCGCGGGCCTGCCCGACGAGGTCGATGCGGTGATCGCCGCCGTCGGCGCGCAGGACCGGTTCGCCCGCCGCGTCAACATGGAGGTCGCCTCCCACACCGCGCTGATGGACCCGGTGCTGCCGGATCTGCGCGAGGCATTCGCCGGCATCACCCCGCGCACCCCGTCGATCCCGTTCCTGTCCACCGTTGTCGATGCCGAGGATCCGACGCTCGACGCCGACTACTGGGTGGCCAATGTGCGCCAGCCGGTGCAGTTCAGCCGGGCGATCGAGGCGGCCGCGCAGGAGATCGGCACGTTCGTCGAGATCAGCCCCAATCCGATCCTGACCTACGCGATCGCCGACACGCTCACCACCGGGCACCATCACGCGCTGGGCACGCTGGTGCGCGACGGCGACGACGCGGTGTCGTTCCACACCGCTCTGAACGCCACCCACACCACGCATCCCCCCGAGACGGAGCATCCCGCCCATCCTGGCGGTGCGCGGGTCGCGCTGCCGACCACACCGTGGCACCGCACCCGGCACTGGGCGATCCGGAAACCGTCGTCCTCCGGTGCCACCGCACCCCGCCCGGGCACCGTGCTGGGCGGCCACACCGCCGTCGCCGGTCCGCAGCCCGGACATCTGTGGCAGGCCCGGCTGACGCCGCAGGCCCGGCCGTACCCGGCCCCGCACCGGTTCGCGGGCGTGGAGATCGTGCCGCTGTCGGTGTTGCTCCACACGCTCGCGCTGGCCGCCGAGCAGACGGGTGCCGCCGCGCTCGCCGACGTGCGCTTCGAGTTCCCGATCGCCCTCGATTCACCCCGCGTGGTGCAGGTCTACGCCGACGCGGACGTCGTGACGATCTCGTCGGCCACCGGGGACGACACTCGGGCCAGTAGCTGGGTCCGACATGTCAGCGCGCGGATCCACCGGGACACGATCGGTCCCGCCGAACCGGCCGACTCCGATGTGGCGGGGTACGACCCCACCGCACTGGCCGAACTCCACCACGCGTGGGGGATCGACGGGCTGGCGTACCCCTGGACGGTCAGCGGACACGCTCAGGTACGCGGTGAAGCGCGCACCGAGGTGACGTTCGCCGACGCTCCCGAGGCGCCGCTGGCCGCAGCGCTGGATGCCGCCGTCAACCTGGGGCGCCTGGTCGACGCGTCCACGCCCGGTCTGCTGGTGCCTGCCGCGATCGAGTACGTCCTCGTCGGCGACTCCCACGCGGGCCTCGGCACCGTCGTGACCCGCCACCGCGGCCGCACCGGCGACGACCTCGTCGTCGACCTGTCCGTCGAATCCGAGGGCGGCACCGTCGTCGCCGATCTGCGCGGCATCCGCTACACCGCCGTCGACGTCGACGAGGCGGCCCCGGCCGCCGAACCGCGTCGCATCGCACACCGGCTCGATTGGCAGCCCGTGACCACCGAGTCGGCGGGCACCGACACGGGGCCGGTCGCCGTCGTCGGCTCCGGCGCCCTCGCCGCAGCACTGCGCCGGACCGTCGGTTCCGACACACACTCCGGGGCTGATGTCGCGCAAGCCCGCACGGTCGTGTTCGTCGCCGACTCCGACGGGCCGTCCGCGCAGGAGACGGCTGTCCGGCTCACCACCGAGGTGGGGGAGCTCGTCGCCGAGCTCGCCGACCGGGAGCCGCGCAACCCCGCGACGCTGTGGCTGATCACGCACGGTGTCTTCGAGTCGGCCACCGAGTCGGCGCTGCGTCAGAGCCCACTGTGGGGGCTGGCCGGTGTCATCGGCGCCGAGCAGCCGCAGCTGTGGGGCGGTCTGATCGACATGCCCGACGCCGACACCGACGCCAGTGCGCTGACGGGGCTGATCTCCAGCCCGGTCAAGTCCGTGGCCGTATGGCGCGACGGCGCTCTGCTGACCCCGACGCTGGCCGAGATCGCCGAACCGCCGACACGTGCGGCGCTGCACTGCCGGCCCGACGCCGCCTACCTGATCACGGGCGGTATGGGCGCGCTGGGTCTGCTGATGGCCGACTGGCTCGCCGACCGGGGTGCCCGCCGCATCGTGCTGGCCGGCCGCACCGCGCTACCGCCACGACGTGAGTGGGCTGAGGCCACCGAGCCCGACCTGCGGCACAAGATCGACGCGATCCGAGCGCTGGAGCTGCGTGGAGTCAGCGTCGACACCGTCGCAGTCGACATCGCCGATCGCGATGCGGTGGCCGCGGTGCTGGATCGCCGCGACGCCGACGGCGCGCCGCCGATCCGCGGCGTCATCCACGCCGCCGGTATGACCGAGGCGCAGCTGCTCACCGAGCTGGCACCCGAGCGCGTGCACCGCACGGTGTGGCCGAAGATCGCCGGCGCCCAGGTGCTCGCGGATCTCTTCCCACCCCAGGCTCTCGACTTCCTGTACCTGGCCGCCTCGGCGGGTGCGGTGTTCGGTATCCCGGGTCAGGGCGCCTACGCCGCGGGCAACGCCTACCTCGACGCGCTGGCCCGCGCCCGGCACGCCCAGGGCGACAACACGGTCAGCCTGGACTGGGTCGCCTGGCGCGGCCTCGGGTTCGGCAGCGAGGCGCAGGTCGTGGTGTCCGAACTGGAGCGGGTGGGCTCGCGTCCCGTCGCAGCCGGCGAGGCGTTCGCGGCGTGGGACCACGTCACCCGGTTCGACATCGACCAGGTCGTGATGGCCCCGATGGACTCGGCGCAGGATGCGGCCGCGGTCACCGCAGACCGCCCGGCCGCGCCGACGCGGAACTGGGCGGCGCTGGACCGCGACGAGTTGCTCGCCGAGCTGCGCGACGGGCTGCGCGGCATCCTCGCCACCGAGCTGCGGCTGCCGGAGAGCGACGTGCTGACGGATCGGCCGTTCGCCGAGATGGGGCTGAACTCGGTGATGGCGATGTCGATCCGCCGGGAGATCGAGCGGCTGGTCGGGCTGGAGTTGTCGGCGACGATGCTGTTCAACCATCCGACGATCGACAGCTTCGCGGGCTATCTGGCGCAGCAGCTGAACCCCGACGCCGGTGGCGACGATGCCGCGGCCGACGACGATGACGACGAGGACAGCCTGCTGGACTCGCTGTTCGACAGCGTCGAGTCGAACTGACCGCACGAGCGTGCCGATGCGACCGAACCACCAGAATTTCCCGGATCGACCCGACACGCGAGACCATGTCGGGAGATGTTTGCGAAAGGACCACTGATGCCAGCACTGACGGCGCCCACCGTGACGACCATTCCCGCGCTCCTCGCCGACCGTGCGCAGCAGCAGCCCGACGATGACGCCTACACGTTCTTCGACTACGAGGCCGACCCCGCGGGCATCGCCGAGACGCTGACCTGGTCCGAGGTGCACCACCGGGTCCGCGTGGTGGCCGCGAAGCTGGCCACCCTCGGCTCTCCGGGCGACCGCGCCGTGATCCTCGCGCCGCAGGGCCTGGAGTACATCATCGGCTTCCTCGGCGCCATCGAGGCCGGGTTCATCGCGGTGCCACTGACCATGCCGCAGCTGCGTCAGCACGACGAACGTGTCACCGGCGCGATGAAGGACTCTCAGCCCGTCGCCGTGCTGACCACCTCGGCCGTCGTCGACGACATCCGTCACTACGGTCAGCTCGACCGCCAGCGCGCGCCGAAGTTCCTCGAGGTCGACACGCTGGACTTCGATTCGCCGCTGCGGCCGGCCGCGCCGGTGGCCCTGCCGAAGACCGCCTACCTGCAGTACACGTCGGGCTCGACCCGGCTACCCGCCGGTGTGGTGGTCAGCCACCGCAACGTGCTGGTCAACGTCGCCGAGCTGCTCACCGACTACTACGAGGCCTACCCGGACGGGCGGGCGCCCGAAGACACCACGGTGGTGTCGTGGCTGCCCTTCTATCACGACATGGGCCTGATCGTCGGCGTGTTCATCCCGATCATGCTGGGCACCCCGGCCGCGCTCATGAGCCCGATCTCGTTCATGCAGAAGCCGTCCCGGTGGATGCAGCTGCTCGGCTCGCACCCCAGCGCCTTCACCGCGGCCCCGAACTTCGCGTTCGAGCTCGCCGTCAAGCGGACCAGCGACGACGACATGGCCGGCAAGGACCTCAGCACCGTCGCGGTGATGATCAACGGCGCCGAGCGCGTGCACGGCACCACCGTGCGTCGGTTCAACGAGCGCTTCGCCGCGTTCGGGCTGTCCGATGCCGCGATGCGGCCGTCGTACGGTCTGGCCGAGGCGACGGTCTACGTGGTGGCCACGGCGGGCGGGCGGCCTCCGACGTCGGTGCGGTTCGACTACGAGAAGCTGGCGGCGGGGCAGGCCGTGCGCAGCGAGGTCGCCGATGACGGTACCGAGCAGATCGGGCTGGGCGTTCCGCGGACCACCACGGTACGGGTGGTCGATCCGGAGACTCTGACGGAGAACCCGGCAGGCACGATCGGCGAGGTGTGGCTGCACGGTGAGCACGTCGCCGGCGGCTACTACCAGAACCCCGAGCTGACCCAGAAGCTGTTCTCCGGGCAGCTGGCCGAGCCGAGCGCAGACACCCCGAAGGGCCCGTGGCTGCGCACCGGCGATCTCGGCGTGATGTTCGACGACGAGCTGTTCATCGTCGGTCGCATCAAGGACCTGCTGATCGTCGACGGCCGCAACCACTACCCGGACGACATCGAGGGCACGGTCGCGGAGTTCACTGGAGGCCGCGTCGCGGCGATCTCGGTGCCCGACGGCGCGAGCGAGAAGCTGGTGGTGATCGCCGAGCTGAAGAAGCAGGTCGATCCGGCGCAGCTGGATGCGGTCACCCAGCAGGTCACCTCGGCGATCTCGATGACCCACAGCGTGCGCCTCGCCGACTTTGCGCTGGTGCCGCCGGGTTCGCTGCCGCTGACCACCAGCGGCAAGGTGCGCCGCGCGATGAGCGCCGACCTGTACCGCGACAACAAATTCAACCGGTTGGACGCCACTAGATGACCTCTGCTTTCGACGAGGCTGCTGTTCGTCGCTGGTTGACCGACTACCTGGTTGAGAACAACGGTTGCAGTCCTGAGCACATCGCGCGCGGCGCCTCCATGCATGACCTGGGGGTGGGCTCGCGCGACGCCGTGGTGCTGACCGGGGTCCTGTCGGAGTACCTGGGCAGGCCGGTGTCCCCGGTGGATTTCTGGCAGTACCCGACGGTCGATGCGTTGGCGAAGTTCCTCACCGGCGGCGAGGTCGAGCCGGTCGAGGATGCTGTCGGCGCGCGTGCCGGGGCCTCGGCCGACGAGCCGATCGCCGTGGTCGGGCTCGGGCTGCGGCTCCCGGGCGGCGCTGAGTCCGACGGCAACATCGAGGGCCCGGATGCGTTCTGGGACTTCCTGACCGAGGGCCGGTCCTCGGTGGTCGAGGTGCCCGCCGAGCGCTGGGCGCCGTTCGACGACGGCACCGCCGACGGCGCCTCCGCGCTGGCGAACACCACCCGCTGGGGTTCCTATCTGCGCGACGTCGACGCGTTCGACGCCGAGTTCTTCGAGGTGATCCCGCGCGAAGCCATGCGGATGGATCCGCAGCAGCGGCTCCTGCTGGAGGTCACCCACGAGGCGCTGGAGAACGCCGGCATCCCCGCCGACACGCTGGCCGAGACCCGCACGGGCGTGTTCGCGGGTGCGAGCGCCGCGGACTACGCGCAGCTCGGCGCTGCGGACCTGAGTGCGATCGACGCCTGGTACAGCACCGGCGGGTCGATCAGCATCATCGCCAACCGCGTCTCCTACTTCTTCGATTTCCGCGGCCCGTCGGTCACCGTGGACACCGCGTGTTCGTCGTCGCTGGTCGCGATCCACCTGGCGTGCCAGAGCCTGCGAACCGGCGATTCGGATGTTGCGCTCGCCGCGGGTGTGAACCTGCTGCTGTCGCCGGCGGGCACGCGCAGCCTGGACCAGGCCGACGCGATGTCGAAGACCGGGCAGTGCCATGCGTTCGACGCCTCCGCGGACGGGTTCGTGCGCGGTGAGGGCTGCGGGGTGGCGGTGCTCAAGCGGCTCTCGGATGCGCAGCGCGACGGCGATCGAGTGCTGGCGGTGATCCGCGGCTCGGCGGTCAACCAGGACGGCCGGTCCAACGGTCTGATGGCGCCGAACCCGTCAGCGCAGATGGCGGTGCTGCGCGCCGCGTATGCCGCCGCCGGAGTGGATCCCCGCGAGGTGGACTACGTGGAGGCGCACGGCACCGGCACGCTGCTGGGTGATCCGATCGAGGCGCGCGCGCTGGGCACTGTGCTCGGCAAGGGCCGGCCTGCCGACCGTCCGCTGCTGGTGGGCGCGGTGAAGTCGAACCTCGGGCATCTGGAGGCCGCGGCCGGTATCGCCGGATTCGCCAAGGCGGTGCTGTCGCTGCAGCACAACGTGATTCCCGCCAACCGCGGATACGAGACCCCGAACCCGCACATCCCGTTCGACAAGCTGCGGCTGGCCGTGGTCGCCGAACACACCGACTGGGCGCCGGCCGGCCGGCCCCGCCGGGCCGGCATCTCGTCGTTCGGTTTCGGCGGCACCAACGCCCACGTCGTCATCGAGCAACCGCCGGTTGCCGCGCCCGTCGAGCCCCCGGCCGAAACTGCGGTGACCACGCTCGTCGTGTCGGGCCGTACGCCCGAGCGCGTCGCTGCACAGGCGGGGATGCTGGCGGAGTGGATGGCCGGTGCCGGCGCGGAGGCGTCGCTGGCCGAGGTCGCGCATTCGGTGAATCACCACCGCTCGCAGCATCCGACGTTCGCGACCGTGGCAGCGCGTACCCGCGCCGATGCGATCGCGGGTCTCGAGGCGCTGGCCGCCGGTCAGTCCGCTGCCGGGGTGGTCCCCGCCGGCGCCGCCGTTCCGAAGCCGGGCACGGTGTTCGTGTATTCGGGTCAGGGGTCGCAGTGGGCCGGGATGGGTCGGCAGCTGTTGGCCGATGAGCCGGCGTTCGCGGCGGCGGTGGCCGAGATCGAGCCGGTGTTCGTGGAGAAGGTCGGTTTCTCGCTGCACGAGGTGATCGCCGAGGGCCGTGCGGTCAGCGGAGACGCCGAGGTGCAGCCGGTGCTGATGGGTCTGCAGCTGGCGTTGACCGAGTTGTGGCGCTCGTACGGGGTGCATCCGGATGCGGTGATCGGGCATTCGATGGGCGAGGTCACCGCGGCCGTGGTCGCGGGCGCGTTGAGCGTGGCCGATGGTTTGACGGTGATCGCGGCCCGCTCGTCGATCATGTCCCGGCTCGCCGGCCAGGGCGCCGTCGCGCTGCTCGCCGTCGACGAGGACACCGCGGCCGCGCACATCGCGGCCCATCCGAGCGTCGAGATCGCCGGCTATCTGTCCCCGCGCCAGACCGTGGTCGCGGGCCTACCGGACGAGGTCGACGCCGTGATCGCCGCCGTCGGCGCGCAGAACGCGTTCGCGCGCCGCGTCAACATGGTCGTCGCCTCCCACACCGCGCTGATGGACCCGGTGCTCGCCGACATCAAGGCCGCGCTGTCGGGCATCACGCCCGCCGCGCCGACACTGACGTTCCTGTCGACGGTCACCGATCCCGGTCAGACGCCGGCGCTGGACGCCGACTACTGGGTGGCCAATGTGCGCCGGCCGGTGTGGTTCAGCCGCGCCGTCGCGGCCGCGGCTGCCGACCACGGCACGTTCGTGGAGATCAGCCCGCACGCCACGATGGGTCAACCGATCGCCACGACCCTGGCCGACGAGGCCGGCATCCTCTCGATCGGCACGCTGGCCCGCGACGCCGATGACACCGTCACGTTCCACACGAACCTCAACGCGACCCACACCTCCCGGCCGCCGCAGACCCCGCACCACGGCGAGCCGCATGTGGTGCTGCCCGCGACCCCGTGGCAGCACACCCGGCACTGGGTGGACGTGCGGCCGCTGCGGCGCGCCACCGAGGGGGTCCAGGGCACCCTCCCGGCCGACGCCACGGTGCCGGCGGAATGGTTCTGCGATCTCACCTGGCCGGTGAAACCGCTTGTTGCGCAACCCCATACGGCTGAGCAAGGCCGGTGGTTGGTGGTCGGTGACGTCCGCGTCGGAGACGCGATGGCCCACCTGCTGGGCAGCCCGGTCACCACCCGTGCCGCCGCCGACGACGGTCTCGCCGAGGCCATGGCCGCTGCCACCCACGTGCTCTACGCGCCGGACGCCGGCGACGCGGGCGACCTGGGTTACGGCCTGTTCGAGACCGGGCGCGCCATCGCCGCGGCCGCTGCTGAGAGCACGTCGCCGCCGGCGGTGTACCTGCTCACCCGCAACGCCCAGCCTGTCAACGAGGGCGACCGGGCCGATCCCGCCCAGGCGGTGCTCTGGGGGCTCGGCCGCACGCTGGCCCTCGAGCATCCCGACATCTGGGGCGGCCTGATCGACGTCGACGCCTCGGTTCCGGCCCCGGTGGCCGCCCGCTGGCTGCTCGCCGAGGCGCACGCCGGCGACGGCGAGGACCAGGTGGTCTACCGCGCCGGGGCACGGCGGGTCGCGCGGCTGGTGCACCAGCTGCCCACCGCCCCGGCGAGCGCCGGACTGAACCCGGACGTGGCGCACCTGGTGATCGGCGCCACCGGCAACATCGGGCCCCGGCTGATCGAGGAGCTCGCCCGGATGGGCGCGAAGACCGTCGTCGCCGTGTCCCGGAACCCCGGCGGCCGGCTCGACGAGCTGACCGCGCGGCTGGCGGCGTCGGGCACCACGGTGGTCACCGCGGCCGCCGACGCCGCCGACGAGGCGGCGCTGAGCGCACTGTTCGACCGGTTCGGCAAGGATCTGCCCCCGCTGGGCGGCATCTACCTCGCCGCGATGAGCGGCGGACCGGTGACGCTGGCGGACATGACCCACGACGACGTGGTCGCGATGTTCCGCTCCAAGATCGACGCGGTCGCACTGCTCGACACGCTGTCGCTGGACCACCCGGTCGAGCAGTTCGTGCTGTTCTCCTCGATCTCGGGCATCCTGGGCTCGCGGTGGCTGGCCCACTACGCGGCGACGACGACGTTCCTGGACACGTTCGCGTTCGCGCGGCGCGCCGCGGGGTTGCCGGCGTGCGCGATCAACTGGGGGCTGTGGAAGTCGCTGGCCGACGTGCAGACCGGTTTCGAGAAGCAGGCCACCGCCGAGTCCGGTCTCGAGCCGATGCCCGATGACGTCGCGATCTCGGCGCTGCGGCTGTTCACCGGGCCGGGCGCACCCGCCCGGGCGACGGTGGTCGCCGCCGACTGGCCGCGCCTGGCGGCGGCCTATCACACCCGTGCGCAGCTGCACATCCTCGACGACCTGCTGGCCGAAGATCCCACGACGACGGCGTCAACCGGGGACACCGCGTTTCGGACCGCGTTGCGTGACGCGCGGCCCGAGCAGCGCAAGGATTTGCTGGCCGACCACGTCGGAGCGCAGGTCGCGGCGGCGATGGGCCTGGCCTCGGCCCACACGCTGGACCCGACGGTGGGCTTCTTCCAATTCGGCATGGATTCGCTGATGAGCGTAACGTTGCAGCGCTCGCTGAGCGAAAGTCTGGGGGAGGTGCTGCCCGCTTCGGTCGTCTTCGACTATCCGACCATCGAAGCGCTCACCGATTATCTGGCGTCGGTGCTGCCTGAGATAATCGAGACCGCCGGTAACGACGACGAGGTCGCCGGCGCCCCCCAGGACGGTGACCTGGACGGGGATGACGAAGACGCCTACGACGACCTGGCCGAGGACGAACTGCTGGCCAGGCTCTCGGAACGACTGAATTGAGTGTGATGACCGCAAGCTCAGGATCGCCCGGTTCGGGCGCCGCGCCGGACCGTCGGGCGATCATCACCGAGGCGCTGCGCAAGATCGACGACCTCACCGCGAAGCTGGCGGCGGCCGAGAAGGCCGAGACCGAGCCCATCGCCGTGGTCGGTATCGGCGCGCGCCTGCCCGGCGGCGTCGACGATGCCGACCAGTTCTGGCAGTTCCTGCTCGACGGCGGCAACGGCGTGATCCGGGTGCCGGCCGACCGCTGGGACGCCGACGAGTACTACTCGCCCGACCACAGCGTCCCCGGCACCATCTGCAACCGCGAGGGTGGCTTCCTCACCACGTGGGCGCCCGGCGAGTTCGACGCCGAGTTCTTCGCGATCTCGCCGCGTGAGGCCGCAGGCATGGATCCCCAGCAGCGGCTGCTGATGGAGGTCGCGGTCGAGGCGCTGGAGAACGCGAACATCAGCCCCCGCAGCCTGCGCGGCTCGTCGACCGGTGTGTTCGTCGGCCTCACCGCCAACGACTACTTCCGCTCGATCATCGGCAAGCTCAACCCCGACGAGATCGACCCCTACATCCCGTTCGGCAACGCGCCCAACTTCGCGGCGGGCCGGCTCTCCTACTTCCTCGGCGTGCGCGGTCCGGCCGTGGTCAGCGACACCGCGTGCTCGTCGTCGCTGGTGTCGATCCACCTCGCCTGCCAAAGCCTGCGCCGCGGCGAGAGCGACCATGCGCTGGCCGCCGGGGTGAACCTGATCCTGAGCCCGGAGAACAACATCGCGTGCTCGCGCTGGGGCATGCTGTCGCCGGCGGGCCGGTGCGCGACGTTCGATGCCGGCGCCGACGGCTACGTGCGCAGCGAGGGCTGCGGGGTCGTGGTCCTCAAGCGCCTGTCCGACGCGCAGCGCGACGGCGATCGGGTGCTCGCGGTCGTCCGCGGGTCGGCAGTGAACCAGGACGGCGCCAGCAGTGGGCAGACCGTGCCCAACGGGCCGGCCCAGCAGGAGCTGATGCGCACGGCGCTCAAGAACGCCCGGCTGAATCCGTCTGACGTCGACTACGTCGAAGCGCACGGCACCGGCACCGGGCTGGGCGATCCGATCGAACTCGACGCGCTCTCGGCGGTCTACGGCGACCGCAAGGACGCCGCCCCGCTGGTGCTGGGCTCGGTGAAGACCAACCTCGGCCACCTGGAGTCCGCGGCAGGCGTCACCGGCTTCATCAAGACCGTGTTGAGTGTGCAGCACGGCCACATCCCGAAGATGCTGCACTTCTCTGCGCTCACCCCGCAGGCCGGCGAGGGTGCGAAGAAGTTCCACATCGCCGCCGAGGAGATGCCGTGGCCGGCCCACGACGGGCCACGCCGCGCCGCCGTCTCGTCGTTCGGGGTCAGCGGCACCAACGCCCACATCGTCATCGAGCAGGCGCCCGAGCCGAATGCTGTTGAGGCGCAGCCGGAACCGCCCGTCAGCACGCTGGTGGTGACCGGCAAGAGCCCGGCGCGAATCGCGTCGCTGGCCGGTGTCCTGGCCGACTGGCTGGCCAGCCCGGCGGCCGACGGCGTCAGCCTGGCCGACGTCGCCGAGACGTTGAACCACCGCCGCGCGCAGCACCCGCGGTTTGCCACCGTCGCCGCTACTGATCGCGCCCAGGCCGTCGCCGGTCTGCGCGCGCTCGCCGAGGGCTACCCGGCGCCGGGGGTCGTGCCCGTGCACGACGGCGCCTGCGGAACCGGCGCCACGCCCGGCACCGTGTTCCTGTACTCCGGGCAGGGCTCGCAGTGGGCCGGCATGGGCCGCCGCCTGCTCACCGAGGAGCCCGCATTTGCCGCGGCGGTCGACGAACTCGAACCCGACTTCGTGGCCCAGGCCGGTTTCTCGCTGCGTCAGACGCTGGAGTCCGGGGAACCGGTGGTCGGCATCGACCGGATCCAGCCGGTGCTGGTGGGGGTGCAGCTGGCACTCACGGCACTGTGGCGGTCTCACGGCGTCGTTCCCGATGCGGTGATCGGGCACTCGATGGGTGAGGTGACCGCCGCCGTCGTGGCCGGCGCTCTGAGCCCGGCCGACGGGCTGAAGGTGATCTCCACCCGGTCCCGGCTGATGAAGCGGCTGTCCGGGCAGGGTGCGATGGCGCTGCTCGAGCTCGACGCGGCGGCCGCCGAAGAGCTGATCGCGGGCTATGACGGGCTGACCGTCGCGGTGTACGCGTCGCCGAACCAGACCGTGATCGCCGGCCCGCCCGATCAGGTGGACGCCGCGATCGCGGTGGTCGACGCGCAGGACAAGCTGGCGCGCCGCGTCGACGTCGACGTGGCCTCGCACCACCCGATCATCGATCCGATCCTCGACGAGCTGCGCACCGAGCTCGCGACGCTGACACCGCGCACGCCGACGATCCCGGTGCTCGTCACCACCGACGGCAGGCCGACCGACGGCACCAATGTCTTCGACGCCGACCACTGGGTGGCCAACCTGCGCAACCCGGTGCGCTTCGCCCGTGCCGTCGCGACGGCGGGCGCAGACCACAGCGTGTTCGTCGAGGTCAGCCCGCACCCGCTGCTGGGATATGCGATCAAGGACACGCTCGCCGGCCTCGTCGCAGACGAGAAATCGGGCCTGAGCCATCACCACAGCCTGGGCACGCTGCAGCGCGATGCGAACGACACGCTGACCTTCCGCACCAACCTCAATGCCACGCACACGACGCGGCCGCCGAAGACGCCGGTGCGGCCGGGTCCGCGCGTGCAGATCCCGACCACGCCGTGGCATCACGCGCATCACTGGATCCAGACCAAGGCGATGCGTGCCGCCGACGGTGCGCCGGTCCAGCCGCCGGCCGCCGCCGCCGAGGGCGGCCACCACGAGTGGCTGCACGAGCTGGCCTGGCCGGTGCGCGACCTGGGCGGCGAGCGTTCCGACGCCACGTTCGCCGTCATCTCGGACGACAGTGACGACAGCGCGCAGCTGGCGGCCGCGCTGGGTGCTCGGGCACTCGGTCTCGACGAGGTCACCGGTGTGGGTGCCGCCGATGCGGTGGTCTATGCACCCGCTGTCCCGGCGCGGCGCTTCGACGCTGCTGCCGCGTACCAGATGTTCGACGAGCTTCGCCGGATCGTCGTTGCGCTCGCGGGAATGGATTCCGCGCCAAAGCTTTTCGTGGTCACCCGCAACGCCCAGCCGGTCGCCGAGGGCGACCGGGCCAACCCGGCGCATGCGGTGCTGTGGGGTCAGGGCCGCACGTTGGCACTGGAGCACCCCGAGTTCTGGGGAGGGCTGCTCGACGTCGACGAGACGCTGCCCGCCGAGCTGCTGGCCGCCTATGTGCGCACCGAGGCCGCGCACGCCCTCGTGGCGACCGGCACCGATCGTGACGATCAGGTGGTCTACCGCGCCGGTGAGCGGCGGGTGCCCCGCCTGCAGCCGCGGGCCCTGCCCGCCGTCGCGGTCAACCGGTTGGAGAGCAACACCAGCCATCTCGTCGTCGGTGCCACCGGCAACGTCGGCCCGTACCTGATCCGCCAGCTCGCCGACATGGGCGCGGCGACCGTGGTCGCCGTGTCACGGCGTGGCAGCGGCCTGGCCGATCTCGCCGCCGAGGTGGCGGCCACGGGCACCACGCTGGTCGAGGTCGCCGCCGACGCGGGTGACGACGCGGCGATGGCCGCGGTGTTCGAGCGTTTCGGCCGTGACCTGCCGCCGCTGGACGGTGTCTACCTGGCCTCACTCGCCGGCGGCGAAGCGCTGCTGACCGACATGACCGACGACGACCTGCGGCCGATGTTCCGGGCCAAGGTCGACGCCGCCGCCGTGCTGCACAAGCTGTCGCTGACCACGCCGGTGCGTCGCTTCGTGCTGTTCTCCTCGATCACCGGGCTGCTCGGTTCCCGCGCGGTCGCCCACTACACGGCGGCCAACGCGTTCGCCGATGCGTTCGCCTACGCGCGGCGCGCGCTCGGTCTGCCGGCCACGGTCGTCGACTGGGGCCTGTGGAAGTCGTGGTCGGACGCCCAGCCGCAGATGAAGGCCGCCGGGCTGGAACCGATGCCCAACGACGTCGCGATCCGCATGCTGCCGACGGTGCTCAGTCCGCAGGCCGGTACGCAGATCGTGCTCGCCGGGGCCGACTGGCCGCGGCTGGCCGAGGCCTACCGGATGCGTGCCGCGGTCAAGGTGCTCGACCGGCTGGTCAGCGGACGCGGCGAGGATGCCGATCTGTCCGCCGTCGCGGCGCCGCAGTGGGGCACGGTGCTCGGCGAGCCGGTCGAATCGGCCGACCACGAGCACCTGTGGCGGGCGCGGTTGCTGCCCGGGGAGCGCACCTGGTCGAATGCGCACCGTGTGCGCGGCGTGGAGGTGGTCCCCGTGTCGGTGGTGCTGCAGACGCTGTCGGCCGTGGCCAAGAGCATCGGCGGCGGGAAAGTCGCCGGCGACGTCCGGTTCGAGTATCCGATCCTCGCCGATGCCCCGAAGGTGATCCATGCTGTCGCTGACGGCGACACGCTGACCATCTGGTCGAGCGCCACCGCCGACGCCGCCCCGCAGCGCTGGACCCGGCATGCGAGCGCCACACTGACCGCCGCCCCGCAGCAGGCGCCCCACGGTGATCAGAGTCCGGTCGGCACGGTGTTCGACGGTGCGGCGATCGAGGACATGCAGCGCGCCTGGGGCGTGGAGGGCCGGCCGTTCACCTGGACCGTCGCCGACGCCACGGCAACCACGGCGGGCTCGCGCGGCACCGTCGAGGTGCCCGACACCGAGTCGCCCGCTGCCGCCCTGCTCGACGCGGCTGTACACGTGGCGCGCCTCGCCGACGCCGACAACGCCGCTCTGCTGTTGCCCGCGGGTGCGGAGAGCCTGGCCGAGTCGGCCGACGCGGTGGCGGGCACCGCCACGATCGAGGTGTTCCGGCGCAGCGGCGACGGGCCCGTTCTGGTCGTCGACGCCCAGGTCACCGGCCCCGACGGCACCGTATGGGTCGACGTGCGCGGGTTGACGTTCGCGCCGGTGGAATCCGCACCGGCGCCCGCGGCCACCGAAAATATGGCTGCCACAAGCGAATTCATCGACTGGTCGACGATGTCGGCCAAGGACACGGTCGAGACGCTGCGGGTGCGGTTGCGCGCCATCCTGGCCCGCGAGCTGGGAATGCCCGAGGCCGCGGTCGACGTCGACTCGGCGTTCCCCGAGCTCGGCCTGGACTCGATGATGGCGATGAACCTGCTGCGTGACGCCAAGGCGCTGGTGCGCATCGACCTGTCCGCGACCATGCTGTGGAACCACCCGTCGATCGCGCAGCTGTCGCAGTTCGTGGCCGAGTTGCTGGCCCCGACCCAGCAGGCCGCACCCGAACCGGAGGAGGAGCCCGAGGAGGCCGACGACTCCGACGAATTCAGCCTCGACGACCTCTTCGACAGCATCGAATCTTCCGTCGAGTCGGCCAACGCCGGCAGTGAGGGCACCATCTGATGACGACCCCCAAGCCAAAAAACCCCACCATCAAGACCACCTTCGACCGGATCTCGGCGATGTCCGCCGAGCAGCGGGACAAGCTGGCCGAACAGTTCGAGAAGGCCTCGCGGGTCGCCGGGGCCGAGCCGATCGCCGTCGTCGGCATCGGCTGCCGGTTCCCCGGCGGGGTCACCGGACCCGACAGCTTCTGGCAGCTGCTGGAGAGCGGCACCGACGCGGTCACCGTGGTGCCCGCCGACCGCTGGGACGCCGAGGCGTTCTACGACACCGACATGAGCGTGCCGGGCCGGATGCCCACCAAGTGGGGCGCCTACCTCAACGACATCACCGGCTTCGACGCCGACTTCTTCGGCATCACCCCGCGTGAGGCGATGTCGATGGACCCGCAGCAGCGGATCGCTCTCGAGGTGGCGTGGGAAGCGCTGGAGAACGCCGGTTACGCCCCCGATCAGCTGGGCGAATCCCGCACCGCGGTGATGCTCGGCGTGTACTACAGCGAGTACCACAACGCGTCGCCGGAGAACGCCGACGCGATCGACGCCTACTCGGCCACCGGCAACGCGCACAGCGTCACCGTCGGCCGCATCGCCTACCTGCTGGGCCTGAAGGGCCCGGCGGTCGCCGTCGACACCGCGTGCTCGTCATCGCTGGTGTCGATCCACCTGGCCTGCCAGAGCCTGCGCATGCGCGAGAGCGACCTCGCGCTGGCCGGCGGCGTCAACCTCAACCTGCGCCCGGAAACCCAACTGGCGCTTGCCAAGTGGGGCATGCTCTCACCGCACGGGCACTGCTATGCGTTCGATTCGCGTGCCGACGGGTTCGTGCGCGGCGAGGGTGCCGGCGTCGTGGTGCTCAAGCGCCTCACCGACGCGGTGCGCGACGGGGATCGCGTGCTGGGCGTCGTGCGCGGCTCGGCGGTCAACCAGGACGGCCGGTCCAACGGGCTCACCGCCCCGAACGCGCCGTCGCAGCGCGACGTGCTGACCCGCGCACTGAAGTCGGCGGACGTCGCCGCGGGCACCGTCGACTACGTCGAATGCCACGGCACCGGAACGGCATTGGGTGATCCGATCGAGTTCGACGCGCTGGCCGCGATCTACGGCAAGGGCGATGTGCCGTGCGCGCTCGGCACCGTGAAGACCAACATGGGCCATCTCGAGGCGGCCGCCGGCATCGCCGGGTTCATCAAGACCGTGCTCACGCTGGCGCACGGCACGATCGCGCCGAACCTGAACTTCGACAAGTGGAACCCGCAGATCGATCCGAAGCCGACGCGCCTCTACGTGCCCACCGAGGCGACGCCGTGGCCGGCCAGCGATCACCCGCGCCGCGCCGCGGTGTCGTCGTTCGGCTTCAGCGGCACCAACGCCCACATCGTGCTCGAGCAGGGCCCGGAACCGGCGCCCGCGGCCGTCGACCCCGTCCCGGCGGTGACCACGCTCGTCGTGTCCGGCAAGACCCCGGCGCGGCTGGCCGCCTCGGCGCAGTCGCTGGCCGACTGGCTGGCCGGCGACGGTGCTTCGGTGCCGCTCACCGACGTCGCCTACACCGTCAACCACCACCGCAGCCGCTACTCGACCATCGCCACCGTGTGCGCCCGCACCCACGCCGAGGCCGTCACCGGTCTGCGCGCGCTGGCCGCGGGTACGCCGGCGCCCGGCGTGATCGGCGCGCACGACGCCCGCCTCGGGAAGGGCACCGTGTTCCTGTACTCCGGGCAGGGCGCGCAGTGGGCAGGGATGGGCAAGGCGCTGCTCGCGGAGGAGCCGGCGTTCGCGAAGGCCGTCGACGAGCTGGAACCCGCGTTCGTCGACAAGGTCGGCTTCTCGCTGCGCCAGACCTTGGAAGCGGGGGAGCCGGTCGTCGGCATCGACCGCATCCAGCCGGTGCTGGTCGGTATGCAGCTGGCGCTGACCGAGCTGTGGCGCTCCTACGGCGTCGAACCCGACGCGGTGATCGGCCACTCGATGGGGGAGGCCACCGCCGCCGTCGTCGCCGGAGTGCTGACCCCCGCCGAGGGGTTCGACATCATCGCGACCCGCACCCGGCTGATGAAGCGGTTGTCCGGCCAGGGCGCGATGGCGCTGCTGGAGCTCGACCCCGCCGCGGCGGAGAAGCTGATCGCCGACAAGCCGGACGTGACGATCGCGGTGTACGCCTCGCCCAAGCAGGTCGTCGTCGCCGGCCCGCCCGAGCAGGTCGACGAGCTCGTCGCCACGGTCGACGCGCAGGGCCGGCTGGCCCGCCGGGTCGAGGTGGACGTCGCTTCGCACCACCCGACCATCGACCCGGTGCTGCCGGAGCTGCGGGAGGCGCTGGCGTCGCTGACGCCGGCCGCCCCGAAGATCCCGCTGATCTCGACGGTCGCCTACACCGGCGATGCGCCGATGTACACCGCGGACTACTGGGCGGCCAACCTGCGCAACCCGGTCCGGTTCAGCCAGGCCGTGCACGAGGCCAGCGCCGAGAACAGCGCGTTCATCGAGATCAGCCCCCATCCGCTGCTCGCCCACGCGATCAGCGACACGCTGGCCGCCCAGTCGGTCAGCAAGCGGTTCCACGTCGGGTCCACGGTGAACCGGGACAACCCGGAGACGCTCGCCTTCCACGCGCAGCTCGCAGCGATCCGCCCGCCCGCGATCAGCGCCGAGGGCGCGGCCGGCCGGCTCGTCGACGTCCCGCCGACGGCGTGGCAGCACGTGCCGTTCTGGCTCAGTGACCGCGCCGGCGCGCCGCAGTACGCGGGTGCGCACCCACTGCTCGGTGTGCATGTCGAGCTGCCGTCGGGCAACGGGCACGTGTGGCAGTCCGATGTCGGCACCGACGCACATCCGTGGCTGGCCGACCACGTCGTGCACAGCCTGCCGGTGATGCCGGGCGCCGGCTTCGCCGAGATCGCGTTCGCCGCAGCGCAAGAGGCGCTGGGCCTGCCCGCCACCGGCGTGGCGGTCTCGGTCGAGGTCGAGGCGATGCTGCCACTGGATCCGCAGACGAAGCTGACCACCCAGGTGAGCACCGGTGAGGACGGGGTGGCGCGGGTCGAGATCCACTCCCGCTCCGAAGCGGGCGGCTGGACCCGGCACGCCGTCGGCACCGTCGCGGTAGCCGAGCCCGAGACGCCGGCCAAGGTGCTGCCCGCCGCGGGCGCCACCCCGGTGTCCCCGTCGGACTTCTACACCGCGCTGCGGCGCACCGGCGCACACCACGGCCCGGCGTTCCAGGCGCTCACCCGGATCGCCCGTGCCGCCGACGCTGCCGACACCGAGATCGAGCTGCCGGAGTCGGTGACGCCGCAGCGCGGCATCACGCTGCATCCGGTGCTGCTCGACGCGGCGCTGCAGGGCCTGGCCGCCGCGATGAGCGATGCGACGCTGGCCGATTCGGGCGAGGACACCTACCTGCCGGTCGGCTTCGGCACGATCCGGGTGTTCGGGGATGTGGGCCGCCGGGCGCACTGCCGCGCCGAGCTGGTCAGTGTCGCCGACAGCGGGGACGCGACCGGTCGGGTCACGCTGACCGACGACACGGGCACCGTAATGGCCCGTGTCGACGACGTGCACCTCAAGCGCATTCAGCGCCGCACGGTGCCACTTCCGTTGTCGCAGAAGATCTTCGACTCCCGCTGGGTGGAGTCCGCCGCGCCCGCCGCGCAGGCGGTCACCGGCAGCTGGCTCGCGCTGGCCGACGGCGCCGCGGGCCAGGCGGCGGCGCAGGAGTTCACCGAGCGGTTCGGCGGCCCGACGCGACGCGTCGTCACCGCCGACCTCGGCGACGAGTCGGCGGTGCGGGAAGCGTTCGCCACCGCGACGGCCGACCCGGATCTGCCGCCGGCCGGCGTCATCGTGTTCGGCGACTTCGGGACAGCGACCGAGATCGAGACCGGTCTCGCGCACGCCCGCGACGTGATCTGGGGCGTGGCCGGCACGGTCCGCGCCATCGTGGGCAGCTGGCACGGCAAGGCGCCGCGGCTGTGGCTGGTCACCCAGGGTGGTCTGGTCACCGCGCCGGCCGACGGTCCCGGCAACCCGGCCGCCAACAGCCTCAAGGGGCTGGTCCGGGTGCTGGCCTACGAGCATCCCGACCTGAAGGCCACGCTGCTCGACGTCGGCACCGACGATCCGGCCGGCGCGCTGAGCACGGAGATCGAGGGCAACTCGGCCGACGACGTGGTCGCGTGGCGTGGCGGCACCCGCCTCGTCGAGCGGCTGGCACGTGCCGCGCTGCCGGCCACGGCCGGGCAGCTGACGGTCCGCAAGGACGGCAGCTACGTCGTCACCGGCGCGCTCGGCGGTGTCGGTATGGCCGTCGTGCGCTGGCTGGTCGGCCATGGCGCGGGCCGGCTCGTGCTCAACGGTCGCAACGGACCCTCCGAGGAGGTGGCCGCCGAACTCGACACGCTGTCGCAGCGCGCCGAGATCGCCGTCGTCACCGGCGACATCGCCGACGCGGGCGTGGCCGGCCGGCTGGTCGCGGCCGCCGAGGAGACGGGCAAACCGCTGCGCGGGCTCATCCACTCGGCGGCGGTGCTCGAGGACGAGATCTTCGTGGGCATGACCCGGGAGAGTCTGGACACCATCTGGGCGCCCAAGGCCCTGGGTGCGCTGCGCCTGCACGAGGCCACCGTCGGCAAGGACCTGGACTGGTGGGTCGGCTTCAGCTCGATCGTGTCGCTGCTCGGCTCGCCCGGGCAGGCGGCCTACGCGGCGGCCAACGCCTGGTTGGACGGTCTGGTGTCGGCGCGGCAGGCGGCCGGATTGCCGGCCATCGCGGTCAACTGGGGTCAGTGGGCCGACGTGGGTCTGGCCAGCACGCTGCGGTTCTCGGTGCTCGACCCGATCAGCCCGGCCGAGGGCGTCGACGCGCTCGGCGGGGTGATGGCCGCAGGTCTGCCCCGTGTCGGCATCGCCCGGCTGCGGCTGGACCGGGCCGCCGCCGCGTTCCCCGAGATCCACCAGATCGGGTTCTTCACCGACATGGTCGGCGAGCTGCAGACCGACGACATCGACGAAGACTGGGGTGGCGCCGAGGCGCTCAAGTCGATGGACGCTGCCGAAGTGCACCGGGTCGTCGTGGCCCGGCTGCGCCGCCGCATCTCGGCCATCATGGGGTACTCCGACGACGGCGCGGTCGACGTCGCGCAGCCGCTCACCGAGCTGGGACTCGACTCGCTGATGGCGGTGCGGATGCGCAACACGATCCGCGGCGACTTCGGTGTCGAACCGCCCGTCGCGCTGCTGCTGCAGGGCGCGTCGCTGACCGACCTCGCGGTGGACCTGATCCGTCAGCTCGGCCTGGAGGAGCAGGAGTCCGCCGAGCGTCCCAACGCCCTGCGCGAGCGTGCTCAGCAGCGCGCGGCCGCGCGTCAACGTGCCGCATCGCGGCGAAAGGTAGGACCACGATCGTGACGAGCAGTACGGGCGAGCAGGAAATCCCGGACAACGCGATCGCCGTCATCGGCATGGCCGGGAAGTTCCCCGGCGCGGATTCGGTGTCGGCGTTCTGGCGCAATCTGCGCGCCGGGGTGGAATCGATCGTCGACCTGTCGGAGAGCGAGCTGCTGGCCAACGGCGTCACCGAGCGGGCGCTGGCCAACCGCGGCTATGTCCGCCGGGCCGGCTTGATGCCGGGCATCGAGGAGTTCGACGCGGACTTCTTCGGGTTCACGCCGTACGCGGCGCGGATGCTCGACCCGCAGCACCGGCTGTTCCTGCAGGCGGTGTTCCACGCGCTCGAGGACGCCGGCTACGACCCCCACGGTCTCGAGTCGACCGTCGGCGTGTTCGGCACCAGCAGCTCCAGCGGCTACCTGCTGCACAACCTGATGTCGAACTTCGATCCGATGATGGTGATCGGCCAGGGCGCCAGCTTCGAGATGGTGAACCTGAGCCTACAGAACGACAAGGACCACCTGGCGACCCGGGTGGCGCACCAGTTCGACTTCCGCGGCCCCGCGCTGTCGGTGGCCACCGCGTGCTCGTCGTCGCTGGTGGCGGTGCATCTCGCGTGCCAGTCGATCCTCAACGGCGAGTGCGACATCGCGCTGGCCGGCGGGTCGTCGCTGCGCATCCCGCACCACGTCGGCTACTGGTACGAGCAGGGCGCGATGGTGTCCCCGACGGGGCAGTGCCGCCCGTTCGACGTGCGCTCGGACGGCACGATCTTCGCCAGCGGTGTCGGTGTGCTGGCGCTCAAGGCGCTGCCCGACGCGATCGACGACGGCGACCGCATCCACGCGGTGATCCGCGGGTCGGCGCTGAACAACGACGGCGCGACCAAGATGACGTATGCCGCGCCGAACGCGCTGGGCCAGGCCGAGGTCATCGCCGAGGCGCACGCGATCGCGGGCGTGGACGCGTCGTCCATCACCTACGTCGAGACGCACGGCACCGGCACCCCGCTGGGGGATCCGATCGAGGTGGAGGGTCTGCGGCAGGCGTTCGAGCTGGCCGAGGAGACCCGCAGCGCACCGTGCTATCTGGGTTCGGTCAAGTCCAACATCGGCCACCTGGAGACGGCGGCCGGTATCGCGGGGCTGATCAAGGCCATCCTGTGCCTGGAGCACAAGGCGATCCCGGCGACGCTGCACTACACCAGCCCGAACCCGGAGCTGCACATCGACCGCGGGCCGTTCCGGATCCGCAACGCCGACGGGCCGTGGGAATCCGACGGCATTCGGCGCGCCGGCGTCAGCTCGTTCGGCGTGGGCGGCACCAACGCCCACATCGTGCTGGAAGAGGCGCCGTTCCGGCCGGCCCCGACGCCCAGCGCGAAGCCGCAGGTGCTCGTGCTCTCGGCGCGCACCCAGGAGGCGCTGGCGCAGTCACGCGCAGCGCTGGCGGCCCACTTCTCGCCATCGGCGGACGACCTCGACGACGTCAGCCTGCCCGATGCCGCCTACACGCTGACCCGCCGCCGCAAGGATCCGTTCCGGCTGGCCGCGGTCGTGCACGACCAGGCCAACGCCGCGACGGTGCTCTCGGCGACCGAGACGGACAACGTGTTCGAGGGCCAGGGAGTCACCGATGCCGAAGAGTCCGGCGACCGGGTGGCGTTCCTGTTCCCGGGCCAGGGCGCTCAGCACATCGGGATGGCTCGCGGCCTCTACGACACCGAGCCGGTGTTCGCCCGCCACTTCGACGAGTGCGTGACCGGTTTCAACGAGCTGATGGGTTACGACCTGCGCGCCGAGATCTTCGACGGCGTGGGCCGCAACCTCGAGCACACCGACCGCGCGCAGCCCGCGCTGTTCACCGTCGAGTACGCGCTGGCGAAGCTGCTCCAGTCGTACGGCGTGGAGCCCGCGATCATGGCGGGCCACAGCATCGGCGAATACGCCGCGGCCACGATCGCCGGGGTGTTCGACCTCGACACCGCGATCAAGGTCGTCGCCAAGCGCGCCCAGCTGATGCACGCCGCCCCGCGCGGCGTCATGGTCGCGGTCCCGCTGAGCCCGCAGGCCGTCGCCGAGTACCTCACCGGCGACGTCGATGTCGCGACCATCAACGATCCGGGCAGCTGCGTGGTGGCCGGAAGCGACGAGGCGATCCGCACGTTCCAGGCCGCGTTGGCCGAGAAGGGCGTCGCGGCGCGGCGGGTGCGCACCTCGCACGCGTTCCACTCCCGGCTGATGGACCCGGTGGTCGCCGAGTTCAGCTCCTTCCTGTCCGGCGTGACGCTCAACGAGCCGCGAATCCCGTTGCTGTCCAACATCACCGGCACGACGATGTCGGCTGCCGAGGCCACCAATCCGAACACCTGGGCGCGTCAGATCCGCGCCACGGTGCGCTTCGCCGACGAGCTCGACCTGCTGCTGTCCGCCCCGGACCGGGTGCTGGTGGAGGTCGGTCCCGGCGGCACGTTGACCTCGTCGGCGGGCCGGCACCCGCGCTGGTCGGAACGCCACCGCGCGGTGCGGATGATGCGGCACCAGGCGCAGAACCGCAGTGACGGCGACACGTTCCTGCTCGGGCTGGGCCAGCTGTGGGCCGCAGGCGTCGATGTGGATTGGACGCCGGCCTGGACTCCAGGGGCGAACTCTGACGCCGAGCCTCAGCTGGTCATGCTGCCCGGCTATCCGTTCGCCAAGCAGCGGCACTGGGTCGAGCACAACGCGAATGCCGCGTGGCTTGGCGGCGCACCCAACGGGGTCGCCCTCGACGCCGCGGCGCCCGCGGCCACGCCGGCCGCGGCGGGCGGAGCTTCGTCGGTGGAGACCGTGCTGGCGCAGGTGTGGGCGCAGTGCCTCGGCCTGCCCGACATCGACCGCAACGCGAACTTCTTCGAGATCGGCGGTGACTCGCTGATCGCGATCAGCGTCGCGATGACCGCGGGACACCGCGGACTGGACCTCACCCCGCAGGATCTCTACGAGAACCAGACGGTGTCGTCGCTGGCGAAGGTGTTGTCCGCCCGCTACGCCGAGGGTGGTCTGGCCCGGCAGTCGCTCGACGACGTCGTCACCCCACCGGTGCCGCCGAACGTCGCCTACTTCCTCGAGCACGGCCTGCGCGACGTCGGCCGCTGGCGGACCCCCGTGGTCCTCGGCCTGCGTGCCGACATCGGCGAGGACGACGTGCGGGCGGTGCTGGCCGCGGTCAGCACGGCCCACGACGCACTGCGGGTGCACCTCGTGGAGCGGGCCGGCACGTGGGAGCAGCACATCGCCGAACCCGGCGAGTTCACCGAGCTGATCGTGCGCGCCCTGCCCGACGGGGTGGCGGCCGGTAGCCCGCAGGAGCGCGAGGCCGTCCAAGCGGCGCTCGACGAGCAGGTGCGCGAGCATCAGCTGCTCACCGCGCCGCTGACCGCGACGTTCCTGCGTGGCGCGCACGGGAGCCGGAGCCACCTGGCGCTGACCCTGCACGGGGTGGCGAGCGGACCGGGTGACGACGGCACGTCCCGCGACGTCCTGCTCACCGATCTGGTCACCGCGTTCTCGCAGCGGATGGCGGGGGAGGAGATCACCCTCGCGCCGGTGCCCACGTCGTGGCGCGAGTGGTCGCAGCGCTGCGCCGGGCTGGCCACCCACCCGGCGGTGCTGGACAGCCGCGACTACTGGCTGCAGGTCGCCCGCGCGGCCACGGTCACCGTGGCCGGACCCGAACCGAGCGAGCGACCCGGCGCCGACGATCTGGTGCGCCTGTCGAGCGCGCTGACACCCGCCGAGACCGGCGAGATCGACGACACCCGGCGGCGGTTGCGGCTGCCCGTCGAGGAGATCCTGCTGGCCGCGCTGGCCCGGACCGTGGCCGCGACGGTCGGCGACGGCACGGTCGCCGTCGACCTCGGGGGCCGTGGCCGGTCGGTGCTCAAACCCGACGTCGACCTGCAGCGCACCGTCGGGTGGTTCTCCACCCTGCACCCGGTGGCGCTGCCCGCCGCGCAGCAGACGAGCGCGCCGGCGCTGCTCGACGACGTGCGGGAGACGCTGAAGGCGGTGCCGCACTACGGCATCGGCTACGGGCTGTTGCGCTACCTGTACGCGCCGACCGCCCGGGCGCTGGCCGACACCCGCTCGGCGGACATCCTGTTCACCCACGTCGGCGCCATCCCCGACGTGCCCGCCGAACAGCCCGACGACGCCGCGGTCCGGTTCGACGCCGACACCGCGATGCCGATCCGGGACGCGCTGCCCGGGTTGGGGCATGCGCTGGAACTGCGGGTGTACCGCTCGGCCGGGGTGCTCTACCTCGACTGGTGGTACGACAGCCGGCGGCTGGGACCCACCGATGTGGAATCCTTTGCCCGGCAGTACTCGACCGCGCTGCTGGAGATCACGCGGGAGGCGCAGGCCGCCGAGGACGCCGACGCGGCCGGAGACGAGCTGGCGCTCGTCGACCTCTCGTGACACGACGCAACCGGGCAGGAGGAGCACATGTCTCGCTCTGACAAGGCGGTCGTCGTCGCCGGTATCCGCAAGTCGTTCGGCTCCGTGGTGGCCCTGCGCGACGTCAGCTTCGAAGTCGGCCGAGGCGAGGTGCTGGGTCTGCTCGGCCCCAACGGTGCGGGCAAGACCACGACGGTCAACATCCTGTCGACGCTGATCACGCCCGACAGCGGGCGTGCCCTGATCGCCGGGCACGACGTGGTCGCCGATCCGGCCGGTGTGCGGCGGTCACTGATGCTGACCGGGCAGTACGCGGCGCTGGACGACATGCTGACCGGCCGCGAGAACCTGCTGATGTTCGGCCGGCTGCAGGGTCTGAAGAAGAAGGTCGCCAAGGAGCGCGCGCTGGAGCTGCTCGAGCAGTTCGATCTGGTCGAGGCCGCCGACCGTCCGGTGAGCACGTACTCCGGCGGGATGAAGCGGCGCATCGACATCGCGTGCGGGCTGGTGGTGCGCCCCGAGGTGGTGTTCCTCGACGAGCCCACCACGGGTCTGGATCCGCGCAGCCGCCAGGCGATCTGGGAGCTGGTCACCGACTTCAAGGAAGCCGGGATCGCCACGCTGCTGACCACGCAGTACCTGGAAGAGGCCGATCTGCTCAGCGACCGGATCATCGTGATCGACAAGGGCACCGTGATCGCCGAGGGCACCGCCGACCAGCTCAAGGAGCGCACCGGCGGAACGTACTGCGAGATCGTGCCGCGCCACATCCAGGACCTCCCCGAGGTGGTGCGTGTCCTCGGCCCGCTGCTACCGCAGGCCAACCGCGCCGCGCTGACCGA
Organism: Mycobacterium kyogaense; assembly: GCF_003254575.1. GTDB lineage: Bacteria > Actinomycetota > Actinomycetes > Mycobacteriales > Mycobacteriaceae > Mycobacterium > Mycobacterium kyogaense. The sequence continues at coordinate 139,513 of NZ_QJUA01000004.1, forward strand.
GACCTCGGACCGCATCTCGATGCCGGCGCCGGAGGGCCCGCGCACACTGATGGCGGCCCTGACCAAGCTCAACGAGGCCGACATCGAGCTGATGGACATCGCGCTGCGTCGCCCGTCGCTCGACGAGGTGTTCCTGGCGCTGACCGGCGACCACGCCCGTGATGGGGCCGAGCGCACCGATGTCCCGGCGGCGGGCGCCTACGCGTGAGCGGGGCCGTCTCGACCGCACCCGCCCGGTCCACCGTGCCGGCGGCGTCGCGGCCGCCGGTGCGCGCGCTGCAGCAGTGGTGGGTGCTGACGGTCCGGATGATCACCCCGACGCTGCGCAACGGCGAACTGGCCACGCAGATCATCGGGTCGATCGTGTTCACGATCGGCTACTACCTGCCGCTCAAGCAGATGATGGGCGCGGTCCAGCCGCTGTCGAGTTACGCGCAGTACCTGACGCCGCTGATCATCCTGCAGGCCATCTGGTTCGCCGCGGTGTCGGCCGCGTTCCGCTCGGCGACCGACTCCATCCAGGGCATCAACCGCCGGTTCCGCGCGATGCCGATCCCGGCGATCATGCCGCTGGCGTCCCGCCTGACCGCGAGCATGTACCGCTGCGTCGTCGCGCTGGTCGTGTCGGTGGCGTGCGGTCACGTCATCGGTTTCCGGTTCCACGGACCCGTGTGGCACATCCTCGGCTTCGCCGGCCTGGTGCTGCTGATCGGCGCGACACTGGCCATCATCGGTGACCTCATCGGGATCGCCACCCAGAATCCGGAGGCGACCGCGCCGATGATGCTGGTGCCGCAGCTGACGCTGGGGCTGGCGTCGGTGGGCCTGCAGCCGGTCGAGCAGTTCCCCGACTGGATTCAGGGTTTCGTGCGCAACCAGCCGCTCTCGCAGTGGGTGTACGGGCTGCAGGCGTTCGCCGGTGACACCACCGACGCGGCGCCGAAGGTCACCTGGGCGGTCCTCGCGCCGGGGTTGGCGTGGGCGTTGGGCGCCGGGGTCGTCGCGGTCGTGCTGCACCGCATCGTCAGCAGGAGGAGACGCTGATGGCCCGCTCGGCGGCCGCGCAGGAACCCGTGGCGAAGGCGCCGTACCGCCCCGGCGGCCGGCACCGTGACGCGCGGGTGTGGGAGAACTCGCCGAGGCGGCTGGTGCCACAGGTGCTGCTGCTGACGTTCCGCATCCTGCGGCGCTGGAGCCGCGACCCGGCCACGCTGGTGCAGTCGTTCGTGATGCCCGCCGGCTTCCTCGCCGCCCTCGACGTCGTCTTCGGCGACGTGATCAAGCAGGTGAGCGGTCAGAGCGGGTTGTACGGCCAGGTTCCGCTGGTGGCGCTCGTCGGCGGCATGACCGGTGCGATCATCGGCGCGATCAGCGTGATGCGGGAACGCGACGTCGGCCTGCTGTCGCGGTTCTGGGTCGTGCCGATGCACCGGGCCGCCGGGCTGCTGTCCCGGATGCTGGCCGAGTGGGTCCGCATCGTGGTGATCACGCTCGTCGTCATGTGCGTCGGCTTCGCGTTGGGCTTCCGCTTCGAGCAGGGGTTGCCCGCGGCGATCGCGTGGGTGTTCATGCCCGCCCTGTTCGGGGTGGCGTTGTCGGCGGCGGTGCTGACGCTGGCGCTGTACTCGTCGAGCACGCTGGTGCCGCAGGCCACCGACATCGTGGTCGCGGTGCTGATGTTCTTCTCGATCGGATTCGTTCCGCTCGATCAATATCCGAAGTGGTTGCAGCCGTTCGTCGAGCACCAGCCCGTCAGCTATACGATCAAGGCGATGCGTGGGCTCTCCATCGAGGGTCCGATCGCCCGGCCCATGGTGTTCGCCGTGCTGTGGTCGGTGGGCATCCTCGCGATATGCGCGGTTCCGCTGGCCCTGGGCTACCGGAAGGCCAGCCGCCGTGGCTGACCCAGCCGTGCTCGTCCGAACCGTGTGAGAGGGAGTCTGATTCCGATGTTTCCGTCCTCGGGGATTCGTAAGCTCGCCCGAAGCGAGGAGATGTTCGCCGAGACGCACAATTTCATCGGGTTGGCGGCGCACGTCAAGGGGCCGATGGATGCCGATGCGCTGTCGGACGCGTTCGACGCGCTGCTGGAGGCGCATCCCGTGCTCGGCGGGCATCTCGAGCAGTTGCCCGACGGCAAGTGGGAGATCGTGCTCGACGATCTGATGCACCCGGGTATCGAGGTGGTCGAGCTGACCGGTGACGAGCCGGCGCCGCCGCTGATCTTCGACCAGACCCAGTCGCTGGTGCATCTGCGCCTGACGGTCCGCGACGGGGTGGCCCAGCCGACGCTCTACATCCACCACAGCCTGGCCGACGGCCACCACCAGTTCAGCCTCGTCGAGGAGCTGTTCTCCACCTACACCGATCTGGTCACCACGGGCACCACCCGGCCGGTGAAGGTGCATCCCGCACCCGAGCCGCTGGAGACGATCCTGGCCAGTCGCGGCGTCGAGAAGAGGACCCGCTCCGGTCTGGAGCGTCTGCTCGCCGCGATGTTCGCCTACGAGCTACCGCCGTCGCGCCGGGCTCCCTCGGAGACCAATCCGGTGCTGCCGCAACTGGTCCCGATGGAGTACTGCACGCTCTCCGAGCAGGACACCGAGAAGATCATCGCGTTCTGCCGGGCCAACAAGCTGGGCCTGAACAGCCTGCTGTCCGCGGCGGTGCTGATGGCCGAGTGGCAGGTGCGCAACACGCCGAACATCCCGGTGCCCTACGTCTACCCGGTGGATCTGCGCTACCTGCTGACGCCGCCGGTGTCGGCGACCGAGAGCACCAACCCGGTGGGCATCGCGACGTACCTGGCCGAGATCCATCCCGGCACGGACGTGGCGGCGCTGGCCCGCGACATCAACGACACGTACAAGAAGGACATCGCCGAAGGCGTCATCCAGCAGAGCTTCCTGCACTTCAGCCCGCAGTACGTCGGCAACCCGCCCGGCCTGCCCGATGTGGTGATGTTCACCGACAACGGAATCGTGCCGCCGCTGCGCACCCCGGCGGACATGGAGGTGGCCGCGAGCCACGGCGAGTTCTACTTCGCGGTCGGCGCCGGCATCGAGATCTACACGTCGAAGATCTTCAACGGGCAGTTGATGATCGAATACCACAGCCATGGCCCCGATCGCGACAAGTCGATCGCCGCGATCGAGGCCCAGCTGCGCAGCATCGCGGCGAAGCAGGCCGCGAGCGCCTAGGCGCCGTACGCGTAGCGATGGTATTGCAACGAGGTCCGCAGCGGCGGCACGGCGGCGACGAGGCGTTTGAGCGCGTGCATGCCGCGGCCGGTGCGGGCGTAGGTGCTGGCGTCGAAAAACGTTGCGGCCGCGAGCAACCGGATGTCCGGCAGCTTGTCGAGGATCTGCTGGGGGCTGTTGACCGCCCAGTACAGCACCGAGCCGGAGGTGCGCACCAGCGATTGGCTCTTCTGCGATTTGATGGCCAGCCAGTTGAAGAAGTCGATCTGCAGCTCGCCGGTGCCGAAGCGGTCGATGAACCGGCGCAGCAGCGCGATGCCTTCCTCCTCGGTCAGGTACATGCTGATGCCCTCGGCGATCAGCAGTGTCGGCCGGTCGGCGGGAATCTGCTCGAGCCACTCCGGTTCGGTGGCCGGCGTGGCGATCAGCTCGTAGTTGTCCCGGCTGGGGTAGATCTGTTCCCGCAGCGCGATCACCTGCGGGAAATCGACGTCGTACCAACGAACGCCGGGGCCGGGGTCGACGCGGAAGACACGGCAGTCCAGTCCGCACCCCAGGTGCACGACGGTGCACTCCGGATGCGCGGCGATGAACTGCCGCACCCAGATGTCGTACTGTGCGGTGCGAACAGTGAACAGCGGCGCCCATTTCGGGGTGATCTCCAGCTCGCTCCAGTCGAAGTCGAGCTTGCCGATCGCGGCCTTGGCGAATCGGTCGCCGAGGATGGGCGCCTCGAAGTCGGCGTCGAGCGCCTTCAGGTACAACGTGGACAGCATCGTCTTCGCGGGGCCGCTCAGATTGACCGCAACTTTGTCGTTCACGTGTGTGAGGCTATGCGCTTGAGGCCCGGCGTGGCACGTCGGGTTGCCCAGGCCACGAAAGGATGTGCCGGAGTTGGCTGATTCACCGAAGGTGCTGCTGCTCTACTACAGCTACACCGGGCAGGCCAAGAAGGTGCTCGACGCCGCGGCCGAGGTGTTCCGTGCGCGCGGTTGCGAGGTCACCGAGGCGCCGATCGAGTTCACCGACCCTCGGTATGCCGAGCGCTTCTCCCGATTCCCGATGCGCAGCGTGTGGCCGGAGTTCCTCGGCATGCTGCCCGCGCAGACGCTCAAACGCACCGGCGACATCCGCACACCGGAGGCGGTGCGCACCGGTTCCTACGACCTGATCTGCATCGGGTCGCCGACGTGGTGGGACACCGTGTCGATGCCGCTGCGCACGTTCCTGATGTCCCATGAGGCTCGGCCGGTGTTGGACGGCAAGCGTTTTGCCGTGTTCGTCGTCTGCCGGCGCAAGTGGCGCAAGAACCTGGCCGGGGTCCGCAAGCTCGCCGAGAAGAAGGGCGGGCGCTACGTCGACGGCATCCACTTCACCTATCCCGGCGGTGAGCTGCCGTCGATGCTGTCGCTGACCAGCTACCTGGGCACGGGGGAGTACCGGGACCGCTACCTCGGCATGAAGCTGCCCCCCACCAACATCAACGACGAACACCTCGAAGAGGCGCGGCGATTCGCGGGCCGGGTCGCCGACAAGGTGTTCGGCCGGGCGCCTTCGGAGCGTCCGTAGTGGCGCGTCCGTTCGACGTGAGCGCCGAGGCGGGCGCCGCGGTCCCCGACGTGCTGGCCGCGTTCGCCACCAGGGATTACTGGCTGGCCCGGCTGGCCGCCTACGGTGGCGATTCGATGACGCTGGATTCGTTGACCGTCGAGTCCGACGGCGGCGTCGTCGTGCAGACCACGCAGGATCTGCGCCAGGACATGCTGCCCGGTCAGATCGGGCGGATGTTGCCCGGAGACACCTCGATCACGCGCAGGGAAACGTGGCGGCCGGGCGGAGTCGCGGGGGAGGCGCACGGTGACTTCGCGATCACTGCCCGGGGGGTGCCCAGCTCCGGGTCGGGAACCATGGTGCTGCAGGCGATTCCGACGGGCTCGCGGCTGCGGGTACGCGGCACGGTCGAGGTGCGTATCCCGATGATGGGTGGCCGCATCGAACGCTATGTCGCCGAGCTGATCGCCCGCGACGTTCCGCAGATGCAGCAGTTCACCGCCTCGTGGATCGCGGAGGAGGCATAGCGATGCCCGAACCGATCCCGAGCGCCGAGGAGGCGCTCGCCCGGCTGACCATGCCGCTGGTCGAGACGATGATGACCCAGCGGGCGATCCGTCGGGTGCGCCCCGATCCGGTCGACGACGCGATCGTGCTCAAGTGCATCGAGCTCGCGTTGCGGGCCCCGACGGGCGCCAACGGGCAGAACTGGGAGTTCGTCGTCGTCAAGGATCCGCGGGTCAAGAAGAAGCTGCAGCGTCGATACCGGTTGGCGTGGCGCGCTTTTCACCGGACGTCGATCCGCGACATCGCGTCCTACGACGAGGAGATGGCCAAGAGCGTCAAGGCCATCGAATGGCAGCTGGAGCATTTCACCGAGATCCCGGTCCTGGTGATCGCCTGCTTGAAGTTGGGTAGCCGCGACGGCAAGGTGCCGTTCGTGCCGATGCCGCACGCGGCCGCCTCGGCGTTCTTCGGGTCCATCTACCCCAGCGTGCAGAACCTGCTGCTGGCGGCCCGCTCGATGGGACTGGGCGCCTCCCTCATCACGCTGCCGCTGTGGAATCTGACGTCTGCGCGCCGGATCCTCGGGCTGCCGATGGACGTCACGCCGTGCGCGGTGGTGCCGCTCGGCTGGCCTAAGGGCCGCTACGGCCCGACCACGCGCAGGCCGGTGGACGAGGTGGTGCACCTCGACCGGTACGGCAACCGCGCGTGGTTCGGACCGCGCAGGCGGTAGTGACCGTCAGGCGGCCTTGTTGCTCGTCAGCGCCAGCGCGCCGGCCAGTCCGATCATCATGGTGCCCCCGGCGGCACGCACTGCCGCCAAGCGCTTGCCGGAGGTGGCGAACCAAGCTCGTGCGGTCCCTGCCGCCAACGCCCACACGCTGTCACCCGCCAACGCGATCAGCGTGAACAGCACGCCGAGAACCATCATCTGGGTGGCGACAGCGCCGGCATGGACGTCGACGAACTGAGGCAGCACCGCGACGAAGAACACGATCGTCTTGGGATTCGTGACGCCCACGATGAACCCCTGGCGAAGGCTCTGCCATGACGACGCCGCGTGCTCGCCGGAGGCGAGCACAGTGTGGTCCCGCCGGCCTCTGATCGCCTGCACGCCGAGGTACCCCAGATAGGCGGCACCGGCGAGCTTGATCAGTGTGAACAGCAGGATCGACTGTGCCACCACCGTTCCCACGCCGAGGGCGACGGCGGCGACCAGCGGGAGAGCGCCGAGTTCGTTGCCCACCACACTCAACAGGCCGGCTCGTCGTCCCGAGGAGAGGGAACGGCCGATGACGAACAGCACGCTCGGTCCGGGGATGGCGATGATGACGACCGACGCCACAGCGAACGCTGCGAGCGCCTCCCATGTTGGCATCGGCGAAGGCTAACCGCCGACGGTGGGAATCGCCACCTTATTCCTGGCTGCCGGAGTCCTTCTTCGAGGTCTTCGCCGAGCTCGCATCCGACGACGAGGAACCGCCCGACTTCTCCGCGCGGTCACCGGTGCGCTTCGACGTCGTGTCCGTCCCCTTGTCGGCCTTGTCTGCCTTCTCGGTGGCTTTCTCGGTCGCGGCGGCGAACTTCTTCTGTAGGTTCGCCACCGTGTCCTGCACGCTGAAAGACCCTGCGCGACGCGGTGTGGCGGAGGGCTTTTCGGCCGGCGCGTCGGAAGTGGCCTGCTCGGCCGCATCCGTGCCCTCGGTCGCCTCGGGCGCCGGAGTCTCCTCGACGGTCTTCTTCACGGAGTCGACCACCGACTCCGCGGTGACCGCGGGCTTCGGTGCGACGGTCTCCGCCGGCGCAGTCTCAGCCGGGGCCTCGACATCGGCATTGGCGGCCTTGGCGACCTTCACAGTGTCGAGGCTGACCAGGTTGGTGGTCGCGGTCTCGGGAGCGCCCCCGGGCCAGCCCGTCGGATTGTCCGGGTAGTCCTTGTCCTCGACGACGGGGTTCGCCGGCTTGGGGATGAACAGCTTGACGAAGGTCTCGATCTCGCGGACGGCGAGCCAGTCCGGTACGTGTCCCGTGACCTGCAGTGCGGCAGCGAGATTCGCGCTGGCGGTGACGAAGTCGTACATCGTCACGGGCTTGAACGCCTGCGGCTCACCGGTGAAATAGTCGGCGACGGACTTGATCACCTCGAACCGGTCCAACTTGACCGTCTGCCCGGACCACGCGGTCGGCTTGCCGTCCACGGGGTTGATGACCTCGCCGAACGTGTAGCCCTCGGGAGAGTAGAACTTCCACATCGGCACGGTGAACATCGACTTCAGCATGCCGATGGGGTCGGTGCACTCGAACGCACAGCCCTCGTGCATGGGGAGATTCGCTGCAGCCCACCAGTTCAGGTGCTCACCGAGCGGACGCGACAGCGCCGGGAACGGCACCAGCATGTCGACGAAGCCCTCGAGCATCTCGGGGTTGGCCGGATCCCAGCCCCAGACGTTGTTGGGTTGGGAGACTTCCCAGCTGCCGCTGGCCGCCATCGCGTCGGCGAAGCGCTGGATGCCGAACACGAGGTTCGCCGGGGTGTTGAGCGCAGCGAGGAAGGCGTTGGCGGGGATGTTGGCCACGGAGCCGGTCAGGGCGACATCGGCATCGCGGACCATGGTGGTGTGCGGCGTCGGGGTGACGGGGCCGACGGCGATGAGGCCGGCCCCCACCAGCGCGACGCCCGCGGTGGCATACGGACGCAAAGCTGTGTGCATCGAGAATCCTTCTGTGGTCGACGTGACGACGGCGCTGTACCCGCTCCCCGTATGCGGCGGACAAACGTGACCGTAGCAAAGTAACGATAAACGGTGTAGGCACCGCCGTGTGCAAAGACCCCGAAAAGATTCACGACGAGTTGGGTGAGACCACGCAGGGAGCGCAGACGCGGCTGACCTGGAACGCAGGTCCCGCAAAATTGACCCGCCGGCAAATAACCCCCGGCTGCGCCGGTGCGGCCCACGTCACGCCGACCGCACGTAGCTATGTAACGAAAACTTCCGCTGTGGCGAAGTCAGCTAACTCACCGGATGCGAGACGGTGCGAGATGTCGGTGCCGCACCGCCGGCGGATCAGAGCTTCTTGAGTCCGCGCAGCACGGTTCCGAACGGCCCACTGGCCGTGACCGCCTTGCGCAACCGGGGATTCAACTGGCTCGCGTTGAGAACCAGGAGGTACCGCAGCCCGTGGTCGCGCCACTCGGCGATCTGACCGAGCACGTCGTCGGCGGTGCCGGAGAACGTGATCTCGCGCATCAACGACGGCGGGACGGCCTTGGTGTACGCGAGCGCGCTCTCGTAGTCGATCGTCTGGGGGACGAGGTCCTGCACTCCGGAGAAATCCGCGCCCAGCGGGTGCACCGCTCCGTGGCGCGCCCACACCTCGGCCGGCGCGGCCAGCGCCGACGATTTGAGGATGACCCCGTCGAGCGCCTCGTCGACGTCATCGCGGCTGCGGCCCACCACCACCGCGCGGTTGAGCGCAGGCACGATCACGTCCGGGTCGCGGCCCGCGTCCGAGGCGACATCGCGCACGGTGGCGAGCGAGCGGGCGTAGTCGGCCGGGCGGGAGATCGTGAACGGCACCCAGCCGTCGGCGTGCCGTCCGGTGATGCGCAGCATCCGGGGGCCTTGCGCGGCCACCCACATCTCCGGCCAGGTGCCGCGGTAGGGCGGCAGGTCGAACACGGCGTTGTGCAGCGGAAAGAACTCCGAATCCCGGGTGATCGCCTCGCCGCCGGAGTTCCACAGCGCCCGGATCGTCGCCACCGCCTCTTCGAAGCGGGCCACCGGCTTCTCCCACGGCACGCCGTACGGTTCGTTGCCCTCGCGCTCGCCCACCCCGATGCCGAGCATGGCCCGGCCCTTGGTGAGCAGATGCAGGGTGGCCGCCGCTTGGGCGGTGACCGCGGGATTGCGTCGGCTGGCGTCGGTGACACAGACACCGAGGCGCAGCCTGGTGAACCGGTTGCGCGCCGCGAGGTGGCCGAGCATCGTCCACGGTTCGAGGATGGCGTCGACCCTGGGTACCAGCTTGGCCCCGACGCCGAGGTGTTCGGGCGTGGCCAGCGAGCGGGGGATCAGCGAGTTCAGGTGATCGCCCACCCACAGTGAATCGCCGCCGTTGAGCGCGACGGTGGCACCGGCGAACCGGGTGGCCGCCGTCGGCGAGAAGCGGGTGTTGACGATCCCGTCGAGCAGGCCGAATCGCAGCCCGCCGGTGGATGTTCCGCCTCGTCGGGCGCTGGACCTCATAGCAGGAACCGTACTATCAGGGGCGCTGCCAACCCGTCCACGCGGACGCTGCCCCCACCCGCCCGATGCGAGGAGACCATGCTCGAGGTTGTCGACCGGGGGCAGGTGAGCGCCGCCCATCCTGCCCCGCTGCTGTTCGTGCACGGCGCCTGGCACGCAGCGTGGTGCTGGGACGAGCACTTCCTGGGCTGGTTCGCCGACCGCGGCTACCACGCGCTGGCGCTGAGCCTTCGCGGCCACGGCGGGAGCAGCACCGACAAACCTCTCAACGACTGCACGTTCGACGACTACGAGGCCGATGTCGCAGCGGTCGCCGCCACCTTGGCGACGCCGCCGGTTCTGATCGGGCATTCGATGGGCGGGTTCGTCGTGCAGAAGTACCTGGAGTCCCATGAGGCGCCGGCGGCGGTGCTGATGGCCTCGATGCCGCCTCAGGGTTATCTGCGTTCGGGGCTGCGGTGGCTGCGCCGGCACCCCTGGCACTTCGCGAAGATGTCGGTGACGCGCAAGACACTGCCCTACGTCAGCACCCCCGAGCTGGCGCGCGAGCGGTTCTTCTCCCCGCACACCCCCGAGGACCTGGTGCGGCGCTCCATCGAGCGGCTGGGGGAGGAGAGCGCGCGGTCGGGTACCGACGGGATCTTCAACCGGCCCCGCCCGGACCGGATTCACACGCGGATGCTGGTGCTGGGGGCCGACGACGACGGCGCCGTCACCCGCGACGAGGTGGAGGCCACTGCGAAGGCCTACCGCACCGAGCCGGAGTTCTTCCCCCGGATGGGGCACAACATGATGGTGGAGCCGGGTTGGGAGGCAGTGGCGACCCGGATCGACGCCTGGTTGGCCACAGAAAGCCTCTGAGAGCTCCGACTCGGGCGCCGACTACTCTCCGGCAAAGCTTTCTCGGTAGGACGATCGACGCGGCTCTTTGCGCTTTCACATTGCTGACGGGGGTTTGTGCGGCGCCCATATTGACGCTGCCGACAGGCGCAAACCGCGGTCAGCCAGGGCATTTCGACGGAACGACCTGCGCATGACGAAGCGCCCGCCGAGTGCGCCAGGCGGGCGAATCGGGCATATCTTCGCGGATGCATGTGACGGCGCAGCAATTTCCCATTAGCTGGACACCTGCATCACACTTCGGTACTGTCATCGTGATCTCGTCGTGACCCGTTACGCGAGACCTCCAATCACGTACGACGAGAGGGATGCATACATGCAGTCAGCGTTGCGGCCGTATGCCACGACAGGGATTGCGCTTGTCGGGGCCACGTTGATCGCGGCGGGATCGGTGCTTCCGGTCGAGGCCGCAGTGAGCGCCGCTCAGGAGCGCACGATCTCGTCGATGGACGTGAGCCTGGTGGCCGCGTCGACGGGCCTGAAGCCCGGGCAGTCCTACGCCAACATCATCCCGAACCTGTTCAACGCGGTGCTCAGCATCCCGCAGGCCGAGATCAATGCGATCAACCGGTTCTCCGCCGCCATGGAGGAGAGCAAGAGCTGGTGGGTCTACAGCGACGTCAACGTCCTCGGGTGGGATCCGCCCAACGAGGAGATGACCAAGGGCTTCGTGGACATGCTCCTGCCGTTCAAGCCCTACTCGGAGCAGGCGGGCATCGCCACGTTCTACTTCCTCGCCGCGAACCTGCCGATGGACGCGGGCTGCTCCGGCTTCCCGCCGTGCCCGCACCCCGAGAGCATTCTCAGCCACATGTTCACCGTGGCACCGTGGGAGTTCTATCTCGGTAACGGCTATACGTTCCCCGAGGTGATCAATCCGATCAGCGCCAACGAGACCTACTGGGGCCAGGAGCTCGGCGAGACAGGCTTGCCCACCAACTGGTCAGGCCAGACCGTCAAACTCGATCCCAACGCCGGCTGGAACGCGACCTGGGATTACTTGCTCAACGATCCCGAGGCGGTTGACTTCCCGTCCGGTAAGGAGATCTGGGACACCACGGTCCGGCTGACGTCGGCATTGTGGAAGAGCTGGTACCCGTTCGTGCCGCAGAGCACGCTGTGGAACCCGCAGATGTCGCTGTCGGCCTACGTCCTCCGTCCGTTCGCGAAGGTGCTGTGCCCGGATTGCAACAAGGCAGATCCGTTCATGCCGGTCGACTGGAAGCCGGGCGACGACATCCCGCCGAACAGCTACGTGCCGCCGAAGTTCAAGAAGAACTACGACGAGAACGGCCACTGGATCGGGGACCTGCCCAGCGAGACCTCGACCGGAAACGCGCTGCTCGCCGCCAAGACCACGGCCGAGGTCACGACGGCCGTCGAGGAGCCCACCAAGGACACCTCTGCTGACTCCGTCAAACCGGCCAAGAAGAACGATTTCCTGGCCAACGCGATCCAGAACCTGACCGACAAGTTCAACCAGGCCAAGACCGACGACACCAAGACGGAGACGGTCAAGGACACGGAGACGGACAAGGGCACGGACAAGGGCACGGTCGCAGAGACCCCCGCCCCCGAGGTCACCCCCGTCGTCGACAAGACCGATGACGGCAAGGCGTCCGACGACACCGCCAAGCCCGCCAAGAAGTGGTCGTTCGGCAAGGACCGCAAGGCCGCCGATACGACGAAGGCAGACACGAGTGCCGACACGACAAAGGCGGACGCGGGAAGCGCCAAGTCATCGGACGACTCGGCACCGGCCAAGAAGGCTCCGAAGTTCGGCAAGCGTGACGCCGGTGGCGACGGTTCGTCCTCGAAGGCCAGCGCGAGCAAGTCCGACGGTGGTGACAGCAAGTAGGACCGCGACTGCGGTCACGCCTGCGAGAACCCCTGTGAAAGCCCGTAGTATCGCCACGTGAGTACCGAGCAATTCGACGCTGTCATCGTCGGCGCGGGATTCGGCGGAATGGGCGCCGCGATCCAACTCAACAGGCTTGGGTACCGCCGGATCGTCCTCCTCGACAGGGAGGACGATCTCGGCGGTACCTGGCATGTCAACAGGTATCCGGGCCTGACGGTCGACGTCCCCTCCACCACGTACTCGTACTGGTTCGAACCGAACCCGTACTGGTCGCGGCTCTACGCCCCTGGCGCCGAACTCAAGACCTACGCCGATCACGTGGCCGACAAGTACGACCTGCGGCGCTACATGCGCTTCAACACCACGGTGGACGGTGCGCGCTGGGACGAGGAGTCGCAGACCTGGCAGGTGTCGCTGCAGGGCGGCGAGACGCTGCGGGCTCAGTTCCTGATCCTGGCCACCGGCTACCTGAGCCAGCCGAAGAAGCCCGACATCCCGGGTATCGAAGATTTCGCCGGCACCGTCCTGCATGCCCAGGAGTGGAACGACGACTACTCGCTGCGCGGCACGAAGGCGGCGATCATCGGCACCGGGTCCACCGGGGTCCAGCTGATCCCCAAGCTCGCCGAGGACGTCGCCGAGCTGACCGTCTACCAGCGCACCCCGATCTGGGTCATGCCGAAGTTCGACCTCACGTTCGGTCCGGCCGCACAGAAGCTGTTCGCCAGATTCCCTGTGGCGCAACGTCTTCTGCGGATGTCCAGCGATCTGTTCATGGACGTCATGGTGACCATCGCGATGTGGAAGTTCCGGCAGTTCCGGCCGGTCAACACTGCTGCGGCCGCCATCGGCGCCCTGCACCGCTTCCTGTCGATCAGGGATCGCGAGCTACGACGCAAGCTCACCCCGAACTACGACTTCGGCTGCAAGCGCCCGACGCTGTCCAACGTCTACTACCGCGCGCTCAACAAGGCGCACGTCCACCTGGAGACGACGGGCATCGAGCGGATCGAACCCGACGGCATCGTCACCAGCGACGGCGTCAAGCGCACCGTGGACACCCTGGTCCTCGCCACAGGCTTCGACGTGTGGGAATCCAATCTGCCCGCGATCCCGGTGATCGGCCGGGAGGGCCGCGACCTCGGAAAGTGGTGGCGGGAGAACGGGTTCCAAGCCTACGAGGGCATGACCGTGCCGCTGTTCCCGAACATGATCAACCAGGCCAGCCCGTACGCCTGGGTGGGCATGTCCTGGTTCGACACCGTCGAGTACCAGATGCGGCACATGAAGCGACTCTTCGGCGAGCTGCAGCGCAGCGGCGGCCGGGCGTTCGAGGTCACCGAGGAGGCCAACGATCGGTTCCTCGACCGCATGCTGACCCTGCTCGACGATTCGGTGTTCCGGCTCGGCGACTGCACCAATTCGCGGTCATACTGGTTCAACAAGTCCGGTGAGGCGCCGCTGTTCCGGCCCACATCCATCCGACAGGCCGTCAAAGAGCAGGAACATTTTCCGCTCAGCGATTACCAGATAGCCTGACGCTCCCCAGACAGCGTCTCCTGAAAGCGACGTCCCCTAGAAAGCGACGTCTCCTAGAAGCGACGAGGTGACACCATGACAGCCGCCACCACAGATCCGGTGAAGCTGCCACCCGGCCCGCCCGTGCCCAGCCTGGTTCAGGGCGCGGCGGTGCTCGCGGCCCGCTACGGATCGATCGCGGCCCTGGGCCGCCGGTACGGCTCCACGTTCACGCTGCGGGTGCCGGTGTTCGGCACCACGGTGGTGATCAGTGATCCCGCGCTGGTCAAGGAACTGTTCAGCAGCAGTCGAGAGCTGATCGGCCGGCCGCAGAACAACCTGGGCGGCGACGTGCTCGGCCCCGGCTCGATCTTCAACCTCGAGGGCGACGAGCTGCTGGCCCGGCGCAAGCTGCTGCTCCCGCCGTTCAACGGCAAGAACATGCGCGCCTACGAGACCGTGACCGAACAGGAGGTGCTGCGTGAGATCGGCACCTGGGCCGAGGGTGTCGAGTTCCCGACCGTCGACCCGATGATGCGGATCACGCTGAACACGATCCTGCGTACCGTGTTCGGCGCCGAGGGGGCCGAGCTCGACGAGATGCGCGAGCTAATGCCCAAGGCCGTCGAGTTCGGGTCGAAGATCGCGCTGATGCCGTCGATCGTGCGCAAGGACATGGGGCCCTGGAGCCCGGGCGGGAAGTTCGCCGGCTACCGGCGCCGGATGGACGAGTTGCTGAAATCCGTGATGAGCCAAGCTCGGTCGGATCCGGATTTCGCGGATCGCGGCGATGTGCTGTCGCTGCTGCTGCAGGCCCGCTACGACGACGGATCACCGCTTCCGGACAGCTACATCGTCGACGAACTGCTCACCATGTTGGTGGCCGGTCACGAGACCACCTCGACGCAGCTGGCGTGGACCATCGAGCGCATTCGTCGCCATCCCGATCTGCTGGTTCGGCTGACCGACGAGGTCGACGCCGGCGGCAACGAATTGCTGCTGGCCACCATCGCCGAGTCACAGCGCACCCGTCCGGTGCTGACCGCCGCGCTGCGTCGGGCGCGCACCCGGATTCAGCTGGGGGAGTGGGTCATTCCCGAGGGAGCCACGATCCTGGCGAGCACTCAGCTCGCGATGGCCGCCGAGAACAGCTTCGAGCATGCCGAGCGCTTCGACCCGGATCGCTTCGTCGGCAAGCCGCCCAATCCGTTCGCGTGGATTCCCTTCGGCGGCGGCATGATGCGCTGCATCGGCGCCTCTTTCGCGACGATGGAGATGGAGGTCACGCTGCGCACCATCCTGCGTGAGTTCCGCATCGAGCCGACCAGCGCGGCTGATGAGAAGCCCCACAGCCGGGGCGTCACCGTCACGCCGGCCCAGGGCGGCCGCATCGTCGTGCGCCGCCGCACCCCGGGCGCACCGCGCGCCGCCGATTCGGTCGCGGCGGGCAACGGGGACGCCCGCTAGAACCGGTAGGACAGCACCCGCGCTTTGCGCGCGATCGCCGGAATGCGATGGGAGAGCCGCGCCGCCAGGCGCAGCCCCCGGGGGAACGTTGCGGCTTCGGGCCGCTGCATGACGCTCTGCTCGTCGTGCAGCGTCAGCGCGGGGTTCCACGACTCCGGTCGGCGGGCGTCGGCGAATCCCGGGAAGTTCCACTGGTTGTGCGGCGAGTTGGTCTTGCGTGAGGTGGCCAGTCGCCCCAGCAACCGGTTGGCCCTGCTCACCGGGCCGTAGTCGTTGAACGCGAGCAAGCCCGTCGCGAAATGTGTTGTCACATCAGTCAACAACGCTCTCACCCTCGATTCGTCGAGGAAGGCGATCAACCCGTCGGCGAACACCATCGCGGGCCGGTCGGCCGGGATCTGCTCGGCCCAGCCCGGCGCGGTCAGATCGGCGGGTACCGGATGGTCGGCCGGGTGGCTCGGCAGCACGGCGGCACGCACCGCCAGCACCGCGGGACGGTCGACGCTGTACCAGTCGACGCCGGCCCCCGGACCCACGCGGTGGACGGCAGAGGACAGACCTGCGCCCAGGTCGACGACCACGGCGTCGCGGTGCTCGGACAGGAACGCGCGGATGACGTCGTCGAGCATCTTGGCGCGTAGGGCCACCAGCGGCACCACGCTGGGTGTGGCGGCAAGGCTGGCGAAGTCGTAGTCGATGGCGTCGACGGTCTCGACTGCCCACGAATCCCGGAGGATCGGCTGGGCTGCGCGCTGGTCCAGGGCACGGCAGTATTCGGTCAGCAGAGCGGTCTGTTCGAGCGGTGCGAGATGGCTGACGTCCATGACATAGAGCCAAGCACAGCTCGATTTCTCACTCCTGTGCGGATGCGCCGTCCGTGCTCGCCGCGGCGTGGGATGCCGCGCGGGTCTGCCGGTCGAAGAGCCGCGCGAACGGCCGCTTGCGCGTCTCTGTCCGGTCGACGGCCGTCTTCTGCTTCGTGGTCCTCGAGGTGGTCTTTTCGGTGTTCTCGCTGGTCTCAGAGTCCGCTGCCGACGTCTGCGCCATGCTCGTGTCGGGTGTCGTCTCGGTCGCCTCGTCCTCCGACACCTCGGGGGCGGTGACGACCTCGGCGGCGACGGGCGTCTGATCCTCATCGGCCACGGACGCAGTCCGCGCGCTGCGTGCGGTGGTCAGCGCAGTCTTGAGTGGAGTGGCGGTGCGAGTCTGCGTCGCGGCCTCGGGCTCCGGCTCCGTCGGCGGCACGATCGGGGGCAGCAGGTCCGGCGGCCAGCCGGGCGAGTCCGGCAGGTAGGACCGGTCGTATCCCTTTTCGATGATCGCCTTCAGTGGAGCGTTGAGCTCGTCGGCGAGCTTGTCGAGGCCCATCTTGCGCAGGGGATCCAAGAGCGGGATGTTCTCCGTCGGCACGAAGACATAGATGGTGTTGCCTTCTTTCCAGACGTAATTGCGCGGGTCATAGATGTCGACGTCCTCGTAATGGGTGTGGATGCCGGTCAACCCGGCGTTGGCGTTGAGGAACGCGAGCAGATTCAACGGATTGTCCGGCCAGTCGGACGCCCGGTCGTATTGCCGTGACACGTCGATGATTCCGTAGTCGGTCACGGGCGTGATCGAGCCGAGGCGCCGATGCGTGCCGCCGTACTTGTTCTCCGGATTCCCGATCAGCACGAAGCTCACCTGCTGCGGGGTCGGCGCCCCCTCTGTTCCGGCGTGATCGTCGAGCCATTGGGAGACCACCCGGGCGCCCTGGCTGTAGCCGAACACCACCAACGGCTGGGTCAGGTCGGCTGCGGCCAATGCGGCGTTCAGGTCGGCCGATCCGGTGTACCGGTCGAGGTAGGGATATTCCACCCGGGTGCACGACCGCGCTCCGGTGCACATGATGCCGCCGTGGTCGTCGCTGTTGTGCCCCGGATACAGCGCGAGCGTCGTCATCGTGAAGGGGTCGGGCACGTCGGCCGCCGCCGCGGGCGCCGCGAAGAGGCTGGAGGTTCCGACCGGCAGAACCGCTGCCGCCGCTGCCACTGCGATCCACCGGCTGGCCCGGCGTTTAGCTGACCTGCTCATGAACCGCACCCGCTTCCCCGGCGCTGCAATTTGCTGCGTAGCGCTCACCATACTCGCAGAGGAAACGGCAATAGGGATGTTCAGCTGTGAGTTTTGTGAATAGCGTGAGACGTCAAAAATGACTTAACAAAGATTGCGCGATGCCAGCGGTTTGGCACTGCGCCCAAGTGGGTACCGGCTTTGCTCCGCCGTCAGAGTTTGCCGGCGACGAAGTCGGCCGCCTGGGCGACCATCCCGTTGTCGACGTAGGCGAAATGCGCCGGCAGGCTCAGGCCCTTCGAGCAGAACAGATCGTCGAGGGCGCACATGTCGATGCTGCGCGGGCCGTAGGTGCTGCTCATCGCGGGCAGCGGACCGCCGCCCTTGACGTCGCGGAGCGGATTGCCGAACACCGCAATGGCGGCGATGTGGTCTGAGAGATGCGCGGGCAGGGGGGTTGGGGTGTAGTGGCCCAGCGGCTGTGGGTCCACGGTGATCAGATCGATGACGCCGGCACCCTGGGACATGCCGCCGAGCACCAATCTCGTCGACGGACAGTTGTCGGCCATCCACTGCACCCGGCCGGTGGCATCAGCAGCGCCCGCGGGAGCGGACTTGTCGAAGTCGAAGCCCGCCGGATAGTTGACGGCGTAAGCGCCCACGGATCGACCGCCGACCTTGGACCGCAGCGCGTCGACGAAGGCATCTCCGACGAACCCGAGGCCGGGATCTGCACCGGTGCCCCGAGCGAATATCACCTCGATGTCGGGGCAGGGTTGCGCCTGCGCCGCGGGCGCGCCGGCGATACCGGCCAGCAGCGCCCCCGGCGCCAGAATCACTGATCCGAGAACGCTCTTCGCCCGCCGCACATTCATATAGCCATGCTAGCCAACGGGTTCACAGGAACCGGGAAAACCGGTCCTGACCTGCGGCGTCAGGCGAAGGCGTAGTGACTGAGCGGGAAACTCTCGTTCTCGCGGTTGGTTTCGTTCGTCGACGCCGGCCGCACGAGAGTCTCCCCGCTGGGGCTGAAGTAGTACGATCGCGACCGCGCGCAGTCGCCCTGGCGGAACACGGTCTTGCCCAACTTCGCCGACATCCGTTCCCGGAACTCCGTATTCGCTTGCTCGGTGACCTCGAAGACGCGTCCGCCGCGCCGCTGCAGTTCACCGAATAGCCGGTCCATGTGCCGCATCTGGTACTCCATCGTGTTGAAGTACGACAGACCGCTGGATGCATAGGGCCCGGCGAGCATGAAAAGGTTGGGGAACGCGGGCACCGTGACGCCCTGATACGACTGGAACCCGTTGTCGCGCCACCACTTACCCAGGTTGCGGGCGTCGCGGCCGATCAGTTCGATGGCCGGGATGTTGGCTTCCCAGATGTCGAATCCGGTGCACAGGACCAGCGTGTCGATCGGCGTCTTGGTGCCGTCGCAGGCGACGATGCCGTCGGAGACGACCCGTTCGATGCCGGCGGTCTGCAGGTGTACGTGCGGTTTGGCCAGCGTCTTGTAGTACGAGTTCGAATAGGTGGGCCGCTTGCATCCGAAGTCGTAGTCGGGGGTCAACTTCTTTCGAAGGCTCTTGTCGCGGATGGACATGAACCGATGCCACTGCGACAGATACGACGCGAAGACGTTGAGCTGCCGGAAGTACTTGTAGTTGATGACCGACAGGATCATCATCACCTCGAGATTTGCATCCGTGGTGAAGCGGAACAGGCGCTGCAGCAACGGAACACGGGCAAACAGTCGACGAACGACCGGCGGGATCGCGAAATCCATCTTCGGCACGACGTGGATCGGGGTGCGCTGATAGACCGTGAGGTCGGCCGCGGTCTTGGACAGCTCGGGGATCAGCTGAACGGCCGTGGCGCCGGTACCGATCAGACCGATGCGCTCGCCCGCCGGGTTGTAGTCGTCATCCCAGTCCATGCTGTGGAGGATCCGCCCGGCGAAGTCGTCGATGCCGGGGATGTCGGGATTGCGCGGCTGCGACAGGTAGCCGGTCGCGGTGACGAGAAAGCGTGAGGTCAACGTCTCACCGTCGGACAGGGTGACCTGCCAGAGCTCGTTCTCCTCGTCCCATCGCGCACCGTCGACCGGCGCATTGAAGCGCATGTGCCGGCGCACGTCGTACTTGTCGGCGACGTGGTCCGCGTACTCCTTGAGCTCCGAACCCGGAGCGTAGAGCCGAGACCACCGGGGATTGGGCTCGAACCAGTAGGAATAGGTCGGCGACGGGATGTCGACGGCCAATCCGGGGTAGTGGTTGACGTGCCACGTCCCACCCAGATCGTCTTCACGATCCACGATCAGGAGATTGTCGTAACCCATCTTCTTGAGCTGGATCGCGGCACCCATTCCGCCGAAACCGGCGCCCACGACGATCGCGTCGTACTGCGGCACATCCATGGACATCAACGCTACCTCACAGCAAATAGGTCTTCGGCGACTGCAGTTTAGGCCGCACACCGGCGGTGCGCTCCCCGTCCGGCCCCTCCGGCAGATCCTCGGACACCACGAAGCCCCGACCGTGAGGCCGGGGCTTCGGGCGGGTGTCTGAAAGCTTCAGGCAACCTCGAGTTCCGGGGAGGGCTTACTCCGAGGAGCTGGAGGAGTCAGACGACCCTGGTCCATCGGACGACGCGTCGTCCGAGGCAGCCTGCTGGCGGGCTGCCTTCCGTGCTTCACGCTTTGCGGCCGCCTCCGCCTTCGCCGTGGCCCTGGCCTCGGCGCGCGCCGCCTTGGCCTCGGCCCGCTGGGCCTTGGCCTCTGCCCGAGCCTCGGCCCGTGCGTCACGGCGAGACTGTGCCGTCACCTTCGGCTCCGGCTGGGCCTGTCCGGCAGAGGCTTCCTCACCCTTCGCGCTGCCAGCATCGGACGTCTCTGCGACTGCCGTGACCTCGGGTGCGGTGAGTGCGGCGACCTTGACCGTCGAGGCGACCGGATCGTTGCGGCTGTAGCCCTTGTCGATCTTTGCCTTGAGCTCGGCCTCCTTGGGCTTGAGCCACGGCATCAGCTGCACCAGCGGGAGCGTCGTGGTGGGCACCAGGTAGTGCTCGGTGACGCCGCCCTTGGCGTTGACGGTCTCCGTGTAGTACTTGGTTCCCTTGAGCGCTTCCAGCTCCGCCATCGAGGTCGTGTACATGACGGGGACGTGCACGACGATCGAGCCGGCCATCGCGTTGGCCATCGCGAGGAAATTCCACGGGCGATCGGGCATGTCGGCCATGCCGTCGTACTCACCGGTGATCACGAGGACGTTGAACGGTGTGACGGGGGGAGGCTGGTAGGTGTAGTCGTACTTGGAGCTGTACTTGGCGTCCTTGATCAGCTGCTGGCGGCTGGAATCCTCGACGACGATGAACGTCACCTTCGAGGGATCGGGCATCGTGCCCTCTTCCATCCACTGGCGCATCACCTCGTTGACCACGAGCGAGCCGGCCGACAGTCCGACGACGGTGACCTTGTCGCCGGGAGCCGACAGATTGCCGACGGCGGTGTCGATTGCAGCGTCCAGATTCGGGATGCCGATGCGAATGGACGCACCGAGTGTCATGTCACCCTTGCCCGAGTACGGCCCCGCCTCGGCCGGCCACGTCACCGACGTTCGAACATCGTTTTTGAACGCGCCCTCGAGCAGCGGCTTCATCAACGTGTCGTCCATCGACTTGATCTTGATCCCGCCGATGATCACCGCGGTGCTCACCGCACTGGCTCCGGTGGCGGTGGTCAGCGCTATCGCGATGGAGGCAAAAGCGGTGCCACAGGCAACACCGGCTTTGCGAATGGTGTTCTTCATGACATCTCCCCGAATTGAAACGATTGTCGACTCGCCGTGATCGGCGCGACATGAGCATATTGCGCGTCCGTAAACCTCTTCGTAGCAAAAACAGCACATTTCCAAGAAACGCAATTCAAGCAAAGTGCAGTTGTATTGCTGTTACCAATCGTTTATTGGTTCTCTACAAAAGTAGAGAATTTGTACGATCGACGACAGGGAAAGGCGCCGGTTCGCACGACGGACTAGGCGTCTAAGGGTTAAGCTGGGCATAGCGACGGCATTTGTCTCAAGGTCCGGCGATAGCGGCAAAAGTTACAAAAGTGTAACTCAATCGATCTCTGTTTTTGTAGAGAATGGTTTCGAGACGTAGCTGACACCTGGGTGGCTAAAAAAAATTTTTGGTCTGTACCATCACCTCCAGCACACCTTTGCGGGCAGTTGGCCGGCTGGTGAACATTGCCTGGCTGCCTGGCCGCGCGTTCGGCACCATCAGGGCGAACGCGAATCGCACAACTGACTTCTGAGTAAGAAACTCGACCCGAGGAGCAAACCCATGTGACAGGTCCTGCCAACCAGCAACGGATCGCGAGATTGCCGAGCGGTCCCGCGGCGGCCGGCTACTCCGACCGCAAGAGTCTTGTCTGCCGCTCAAATCCGCTGTACGACAGCACTTTTGAGCAAGCCAGCCGGGTTGGGAGCCGGGTACGGTCACGGGCTCCGCGCGGCGGCTACACCCGGCACGGTGACGACATCGGAATAGCCACGTTGGCGCAAAATGCAGCCAGCGGCCCGATTTCATTGGGGCTGAGTTTGCTGTGTAGCCACGCAAAAAGTCGTTGCATACGGTAACGTCCGCGGCGGTCGACGCGCCGGTACCTGTCAGCGCAGAAGCGCCGTCGTGGCCCTCAGGCAATGGCCACGAACCCCCGCGCTCCGGTCGCTCGACCACTCCGTTGTACCGCTCCACCCCCCAGCACTTGTCCCGTCATCTGGCGACCGCATGGTCGTCTTCTCTGGAAGGAACGTGGCGTGAAACGAACGACCAAGGCAGTGATGACCGCAGCGGCGCTGCCGATCGCGGCGACGCTACCGCTGACGTTCGGCGGCGGGGCGATGCCCGCCGCGGCGGCAGCGGCGGCAGCCGAGTCGGTCGCGTCTTCGGTGATCCCGCCGGGACCCGCCACAGTCCTGCATCACGGGCCCACGCCCTGGGACATGGCCGACAATCTCGGCGGTGCCCTCTGCGAGGCGCCGAAGGTGTGCAAAGAGGTCCGTTACGACTGGATTCAGCCCTACGGCCCGATCGAAATCGGCGTGAAGGAGAACGTCGCGCGTCTGGACTGGGCGATCGACCACGTCGGAACCGACCCCAAGATCGTCTACGCCTTCAGCGGGGGAGCGCGCATCGCGTCGGTGTGGTTGCAGGATCACGCCAAGGACAAGGACGCGCCTGCGCCAGAGGATCTGTCGTTCGTGTTGCTCGGCAACGGCGGACGCAAGTACGGCGGGGTCAACGGCTGGTTCTGGGGTGATTTGTTGCGGACCCCGACCAACACGCAGTACGACGTCATCGACGTCGCCGGGGAATACGACCCGATCGCCGACTTCCCGACGAACCCGTTCAACCTGCTCGCAGTGGCCAACGGAGTCGCCGCGTTCGTCTACGTGCACCTGCGCTACGACCAGGTCGATCTCGACGATCCCGACAACATCGTCTGGAAAGAGGGCAAGACGACCTACGTCTACGTGCCGACCGAGCATCTGCCGCTGCTCCAGGGCTTCTACGACATGGGGCTCGGCTCACTGGTTGCGGACATCGAGCCGAAGCTGCGGGCGATCGTCGACAAGGCCTACGACCGGACCTGGCTGGAGGGCAAGCCCACGCTGGGCGAAGTGGCGGCGGGTGCGACGGAAAAGGCCTCCCGGTCCGTCGCGACCGCCGAGGCTCGCCCACTGGTCCGCGCCGTCGACACCGAAAAGACAGACACCGGCAAGACTGACACCGGCAAGGCAGACACCGAGAAATCAGACACCGACAAGACGGACACCGACAAGACAGCCACCGAGAAGCCGGTGACGGGTGATGAGGGGGCCGAGCAGCCCGAGACGGCGCCGGAGGTGACCCCCAACGACGAGGCGGAGGAGACCACCACCCCGGACACGTCACCGGCATCGGATTCGCCGACCCAGGCGTCTGACGCGGGTGGGGACACCGACAGTGCCGCCGCGCCGCGGGCCAAGCACCGCATGCCGCTGCGCGGCATCCTCAAGGCCGCCGCAGCCGAGAAGGCGGACAAGGCTGCCACGGCGGGCGCGTCTGACAAGGGCGAGACCGCCAAGACCGCCAAGGGCGAGACCGCCAAGACCGCCAAGGCGAGCGCGGCGGCCTCGGCGTCCACCGGGGGCGGCACCGACTCGGCGGACTGACGCGGCGCCCTGGCCGTTATCCTTCGGGCGTGGCATCACACGGCACGGCGCTGACGGGCAAGGTCGCTTTCATCACCGGCGGCGCTTCAGGAATCGGAGCCGCCCTGTCGGAAGCGCTGGCAGCCGCGGGTGCCGACGTGTGGATCGCGGACCGGCAGGTCGAGACCGCCGAGAACGTGGCCCAGCGTCTGCGCAGCACGGGCGCGAGCGCACACGCGGTGGCGCTCGACATCCGCGATGCCGCCGCGTTCGAGGCCGCCATCGCCGAGACCGTACGCACCAGTGGGCGCATCGACTTCTTGTTCAACAACGCCGGCATCGGAATCGGCGGCGAATTCGACGCACTCACGCTGGAGGACTGGACCGACATCATCGATGTCAATCTGCGCGGCGTCGTGCACGGCGTGCAGGCCGCCTACCCGACGATGATCGCGCAGGGCAGCGGACACATCGTCAACACGGCGTCGATGGCGGGCCTGATCACCACGTCCGCCCAGGCGGGCTACGCGGCCACCAAGCACGCCGTCGTCGCACTGTCGAAGACGTTGCGGGTCGAAGCGGCCGCGCACGGCGTGCAGGTGTCGGTGCTGTGCCCCGGTGTGGTGCGCACGCCGATCCTGTCCGGCGGAGAGTACGGCCGCAATCGCACGCTGAGCCGGGAGAGCCTGATCAAGCTCGGTGAGACGCTTCGCCCCATCGAACCCGACCAGTTCGCCTCTGCGGCGTTACGCGGTGTGCTGCGCAACCAGGCCATCATCGTCGTACCGCGGTGGTGGAAAGCGCTGTGGTACCTGGAGCGTCTGTCGCCGACGCTGTCGATGAAGACGGCCGCAGTCGCCCTCAAGCGCACGCGCGACGTCGCCTCAGCCCCGCTGCAATAACCGCTGCGCGTGACGTGGCCGCAGCGCGGCCAGTCGGAGGTCGCCCCGGTAGTGGTCTCGCACCCGGCGGTCCATGACCCACCGCCACAGCGGCGGGCACAGCGCCAGCACCACCATGGCCGCATAGCCCGCCGGCAGCTGAGGGGCCTCGTCGGCATGGCAGAGCGCCTGGTAGC
The DNA here is from genome assembly GCF_003254575.1 of Mycobacterium kyogaense. Taxonomy (GTDB): domain Bacteria; phylum Actinomycetota; class Actinomycetes; order Mycobacteriales; family Mycobacteriaceae; genus Mycobacterium; species Mycobacterium kyogaense. The sequence goes on from NZ_QJUA01000004.1 coordinate 164,085, forward strand.
GGCGATGCGGGTTGGCGTGGTGGTCGGAGTGCCGCTGCAGGTGGAAGAGGAACACGTTGGAGATCACCGAGTTGCTGTTCCAGCTGTGCGACGGGCGCACCGGTTCCCAGCAGCCGTCGGGGCGGCGCTGCCGGCGCAGGCCGTAATGCTCGAGATAGTTGATGGTCTCGAGCAGGAAGACGCCGAGCAGCGCCTGACCGATCAGCCACGGCACCACCTGGACCCCGAAACCGGCGATCAGCGCGCCGAACAGCACGACGGTCATCACCCATGCGTTGAGTACGTCGTTGTGCAGCGTCCAGACCCGGCGCCCGTGGCGGCGCAACCGCCGGCTCTCCAGCGACCAGGCCGATCGCAGGCTGCCCAGGATCGAACGCCAGTAGAACGCATAGACGTTCTCGCCGAGGCGTGCGCTCGCCGGATCGTCGGGGGTCGCCACCCGCGCGTGGTGGCCCCGGTTGTGTTCGACGAAGAAGTGGCCGTAGCCGGTCTGCGCAAGCGCGACTTTGCTGAGCCAGCGTTCCGAGCGGGCGCGCTGGTGACCCAGTTCGTGGGCGGTATTGATCGCGACACCGCCGATCCCGCCGACGGTGAGCATCAGTCCCACCTTGTCCGGCGGCGTCATCGTCACGCCGCCACCACCGGCCCACAACCAGCACGCCAGCATCAGCGACAGGTATTGGGCGGGAAGGTAGAGGTAGGTGGCCCACCGGTAGTAGCGGTCCTGCTCCAGGTACGCCAGCACACTGTCCGGCGGGTTCTCCGAGTCCGGTCCGACCAGGTAGTCCATCGCGGGGATGATCACCAGCATCATCGCCGGACCCGACCACCAGAACAGTCCTGAGCCGGTCAGCAAAACGGCCGCCCACGAGGCGGGCACCAGAATCGGGATCACGATTCCGAGCAGCCAGACGTAGCGTTTGCGGTCGCGCCAGTCGCGCGGTGCTGCGGTGGATCGGGTGTGACCGGGCCGTTGGGTCGGCATCGTGCGCTTGCTCCCCCTCATCGCCGTACTGTTAGCTGATCTTCGCATCCCCACGCGTCGATCGGGTAACGCCGTCATATCATTGTTGCTCGTCAGTGGGCAATCTCGGGAGCGAAGTGAGTCGTGTCAGACTGCTCACCGACCCCTTTCGAGCAGTTGCTCGCTACCGAATCTAGCTTGGCTGCGTGCCGTGCCGCGCCAGGCTCACCCGCGGCGCGGGCGCCTCTCCGGAAATGTTGCGCAGCACGACGTCCGACAGCGTCGTCGTCGAGTCGATCACCTCGCACCCGGCCGTGGAGAACGTTGCTTCACGGTACACGCCGGGGTCGAGCAATGGGTTGGTCAGCGCTTGGGAGAAGGCGTCCACGGCCACCATCGCACTCATCAGCGGCGGCAGCGTGCTGCCGCGCCGGATGTCTTCGGCGAACAATCCGACGAACAGCTCGACACGGTCCATCCCGTCGGTGCCATCGGTGCCGTAGCACGCCTTCAACTGCTCGCGCATCCGCCGATCCGAGGTCAGATCGTCGATGGTTGTCAGCGCGGGGAAGCCACACAGTTCCCGGTAGGCGTTGTAGGGCTGCAGCCTGGTGTCGCGGCCGATCCTGATCGACTTCTCCTCGATGGCGAGCAGGCTCGGGTCGGTGTTGCCGAGGGCGATCGTGCTGCAGGGTTGCCGCGACGCCTCGTCGAACAGCGCCGACAGCCCGTGCTCGGTGACCGGGCGGGTGTCCCACCACATGTCGGCGAAGCGCCGCTGCTGCCCGCCGACGGTGACCTCGGTCGGCACCAGGGAGTGCCAGCGATAGAGCAGATTGAACTCGACCGACATCCAGTTCTGCCGGTACCACCTCTCTTTCGCGCCGATCCCCGGCTTCACGAACAGCGGGAACTTGATCGGCGTGATGTGGTTGATGTAGTCCTCGATGACGATGTTCAGCAGCACCACGGTCAGCGTGTTGCGGGTGGTGTCGAACACCTGGTTGTCGGTCCAGTCCGGGTGTCGCTCGCTGATCAGGCCGGCGATGCGGTTGTGCTCGCGCAGGAACAGCGTGCTCATCATCACGAAGCCGTAGTGGATGTTGCCGCGGGGGATTCCGAGCGCGAAGAGCTTCGGCGTCAGTTCATCCGGGACCCGGCCGCCACCTTCGACTTTGACGTCTCGCCCCCGGAACTCGGTGTGCAGACCTTCGAATTCAGGCTTCACGGTGCCGTGGGGGTCGCACAGATATGGCGGGAATTCTCTGCCGCCGATGCGTTGGCTCTTCAGCCTGCCACCGGTGCCCTCGCGCAGCAGCCGGGTCACATCGGACGTCTGGCCGTAGAGCTGGCTCAGGTCGATGTCGTGCGTGGAGGTGTTTCGCTTGTCGTCGCACGGGTCGGTGCGGAGGAATCCGTCGACGAACCATTGCGCGAAGATCGGGAAGAGCAGCGTCGACTTCGGCGACTCCGGACACTGCGTGCCAGGACGGGCGAACAGCTGCGCCACCGTGGCCGGCGTGGGTAGGTCGGCCGGGCAGCTGGGCAGCGGCGGCAGATGACGCTGGCTGAATTCGCGGTCGTGCAGCGACTCCCAGGAGATCCACTCTTGTTTCGTGCTCAACGCACCGGTTCGGGTGGGCATCGTGTAGATCAGCGAGTTGATGAGCCATCGGTTGACCAGGTTGGACACCCGCGGCCTCGCGCGCAGCGCGCGCCAGACCGGCGCGAAATTCGTGGTGGCCAGGATCCGGACACCATGCGAGACGCCGTTCTTACGCCAGAACCCGCTGGTCACGGACGTCAATATACGGCCAGACAGCGCGTGCGGGAGGGTCTCAGCCCATCATCGCAGCGATGGCCGACGCCAGTTCCGGACCCGACGAGCTGGACAGGTTCTGGTAAGTGCCGCCTGTCGTCTGGGAGACCGCCTCCCAGGTCGACCGGTCGGGGTCGTCGCCGAAATCGATCACGTTCACCGCGACGGGCGTGGCCTGATTGAACGCACCGCTGATGTACTGCCGCAGTCCGTCGGCACCCAGCGACTGGTCGGTGTGCGGGCCGGCCGTGATCACGAGGACCGAATTCTTCTGCCCCTGACGGTATTTCGCCGACGCATCGGTGTAGACCAGCCGCAGCGTGGTGAACGACACCGCACCGCCGTTCGACGGCGACTGCTCGTCGAGCGCGGCGGTCAAGGCTGCCGAGCGGGACCGGCCGTCCACCTGATCGGTCAGCGCACCCAGCGGCACTTCCGAGCGTCCGGACACCCCGTCGAACGTCCACAGCCCCACTCCGGAATCGGGGGGCAGGGCCTGCAGACGCGCCTTCAGCGCGTCCACGACGTTGCTCAGCCGGGCCTTGCCGCCCTCATCGGTGGGCATCGACTGGTCGAGCATCACCGTGACGGTCGGACTCTCGGCCGGGCTGGCCAGCGTGTCGGCGATGGTGGCGCGCAGCGCATTGTCGCCCAGGTCGACCGGCGTGCCGATCGGGCCGAAGTCCACCACGTCACTGGCCGGTGGCTGCTGTCCGTCCACCCGGAACCCGGCCTTGGCGAACTCGGCGAGCTGATCGGGCTTGCGCATGAAGCGGGCGAACTCGCTGGCCGCCGAGACCTGCTCCTGAGCCAGCCAGTCGCCGGAGAGCAACACGGTGGGGAAGTCGGCGACCGCAGTGGGTCCCGGCGGCAGCCACGCCGCCAGCTTGGTCTTGGCGTCGGGTAGGCCGGCGGCCTTCTGGAACAGTCCCTGCTCGGTGGTCACCACGGCGTGCACCGGCGCGGTGGCCGCATTGTCGGCGCCGACGAGCGCGTCGAGCGCTGTGCCGGCGTTGGCGTCGTCGAGTTTGGGGGCCGCGGCCATCAGGGTGCTGACGGCGCCCAGTCCGGCGCTGGGCGGAGAGCCCGCGGGTGCCGATTCGGCGGCGATCGCCTCGGCGGCCAGATACGACGCGTCGCTGTCCTGGCCCAGGGGCAGGGCGAGCCGGAATCCGCCCCAGCCCTGCAGCCCCAGCCCGTCCAGGCCGGCAGGATCGGTCTGCAGACGCGGCAGCGTGCCCCAGTTCTGGTCTTTGAGCGCGTCCGCGAGTTGCGGCGAGGTGGCCAGCACGACCGGCGACGTGACGAGGGAGCGGCTGTCGCTGACGGTGCGCGGGCCGGTCTTGGCCTCCAACCGGGCTTCAGAGGCCGAGCTGGCAGGGATCCACAGGGCCGGGCGCTGGCCCAGGTCACCTGGCCAGTCCCCGGACAGGCCGTTGAACACCTGGTCGGAGTCGCCGGCGGTGACGTTGACCTTCACGCATTTGTCGCCGACGGGCTCGGCGGTGTCGTTGTACCGCTGGGCAAGCGCGGTGACGGGCTCGGTGATCGAGGGATCGACCACGACCGCAACCGCGACCTCGCCCTCGACACAGCGGGCGGCCGCCGTGTCCGACCGGCTCGACAGCGCGTCGCCGAAGAAGCGCCACAGGATCACGGCGCCGACGATGACCACCACGCTGATCAGGGCGACGATGACGCCGACCGAGAGGCCGCGGCGACCCGGGGTGATGGCCCGGTGGCTACCGGTCCACTCACCGTTGTCCCAGCCGCCGCTGCGCTGTCCGTCGGGTCGCTGACCGTCCGGCTGCGATGCCGCATCGAAGCGTTCGGTCTGCGACTCGTCGGGCGCAGGTCCTCCGCGCCTGGTCGAATCGGAGTCGTCGGGATCGGGGAGGCTGTGTCTACCCAATGTGGTCCTGTACCTGCCTTGCTGGTTGACCTGGTCTGTCGCGGGAGATCAGTGCGCGCTGTCGGCGGCTTTAAACTCGCGCCGGCGGCGATGCAGGATCGGCTCGGTGTAGCCGTTGGGCTGCGCGCCGCCGTCCAGGATGAGTTCCTGGGCGGCCTGGAACGCGATGCTGCCCTCCGGGTCGGGTGCCATGCGCCGGAAGTCGGGGTCCTTGGCGTTCTGCTCGTCGACCACGGCGGCCATCCGGCGCAGGCTGGACTTGACGTCGTCGGCGGTGATCACCCCGTGTCGCAGCCAGTTCGCCAGCAGCTGGCTGGAGATGCGCAGCGTGGCCCGGTCCTCCATCAGCGCGACGTCGTGGATGTCGGGCACCTTGGAGCAGCCGACGCCCGCGTCGATCCAGCGCACCACGTAGCCGAGGATGGACTGACAGTTGTTGTCCACTTCCTCGCGGATCTCGTCGGACGCCCACGCCAGCTCCTTGGCCAGCGGCACCGTGAGCAGGTCGTCGATGCTGGAGCGGCGCTTGCCCTCCAGTTCTTTCTGCACCGCGAACACGTCGACCGCGTGGTAGTGCATCGCGTGCAGGGTCGCCGCGGTCGGCGACGGCACCCAGGCCGTGGTCGCGCCTGCCTTCGGCTGGCCGATCTTCTGTTCGACCATGTCGGCCATCAGATCGGTCATCGCCCACATGCCCTTGCCGATCTGCGCCCGACCGGAGAGCCCGGTCTCCAGGCCGATGTCGACGTTCTGGTTCTCGTAGGCCTGGATCCACGCGGTCGACTTCATCGCGCCCTTACGGATCATCGGGCCCGCTTCCATCGACGTGTGGATCTCGTCGCCGGTGCGGTCCAGGAAGCCGGTGTTGATGAACACCACACGGTCGGCGGCGGCCTTGATGCAGGCCTTGAGGTTCAGCGTGGTGCGCCGCTCCTCGTCCATGATGCCGACCTTGATGGTGTTCTGCGGGAGGCCGAGCACGTCCTCGACCCGGCTGAACAGCTCGCAGGTGAACGCGACCTCGTCGGGTCCGTGCATCTTGGGCTTCACGATGTAGATCGAGCCGGTGCGGCTGTTGAGCAGCGGGCCGTTACCGTCGTCGTCGCGGAGGCCGTGGATCCCGATCAGGCTGGTGAACAGCGCATCCTGGATTCCCTCGGGCACCTCCGCGCCGTCGGCATCGGTGATCGCGTCATTGGTCATCAGGTGACCGACGTTGCGCACGAACAGCAGGCTGCGGCCCGGCAGCGAGATCTCCTCGCCGTCCGGCCCGGTGAAGGTGCGGTCCTCGTTGAGCACGCGGGTGAACGTCTTGCCGCCCTTGTTGACCTCTTCGGAGAGGTCACCGCGGTTGAGGCCGAGCCAGTTGCGGTAGCCCAGCACCTTGTCGTCGGCGTCGACGGCGGCCACCGAGTCCTCGAAGTCCATGATCGTGGTGATCGCCGACTCCAGCACGACGTCCTTGATGCCGGCCTTGTCGGTGGACCCGATGGGGGAGTCGGCGTCGATGAGGATCTCGATGTGCAGGCCGTTGTTGACCAGCAGCACCGCGGTGGGGGCGTCGGGCTCGCCGAGGTAGCCGACGAACTGCGCGGGGTCCTCGAGGGCACCCTCGGCGTCGTCCAGCGTGACGGTGACGGCGCCGTCGGTGACGGCCAGTCCGGTGATGTCGGCCCAGGAGCCTTCCGCCAGCGGCGCAGCGCCGTCGAGGAACGTCCGTGCGTAGGCGATCACCTTGTCGCCACGCACCTTGTTGTACGACGTGCCGGGTTCCGCCCCGTCCTCGCTGGAGATCACATCGGTGCCGTAGAGCGCGTCGTACAGCGAGCCCCACCGGGCATTGGCGGCGTTGAGCGCGAATCGGGCGTTCAGCACCGGCACCACCAGCTGCGGGCCGGCGGTGCTGGTGATCTCGTCGTCGACGCCTGCGGTGCGGATGGTGAAGTCGGCCGGCTCGGGCTCGAGGTAGCCGATGTCGGTGAGGAACTGCTTGTATTCCTCTGCTTCGAACCCGCCGATGATGCGGGCCCGGTGCCACCGGTCGATCTGGGCCTGCAGTTCGTCGCGGCGGGCCAGCAGTTCCTGGTTCTTGGGGGTGAGGTCGGCGACCACCTTGTCCACGCCGGACCAGAACGTGTCGGGATCGATACCGGTACCCGCGAGCGCCTCGTTGGTGATGAAGTCGTACAGCACCGGGGCAACGCGCAGGTTACCCACCGTCACGCGTTCGGTCATGATTCCTCCCTCGGCGGCATACGCACGCTGTGAGCGCGCGCTGCCTGTCGTGAAATCCGTCGATCCAGCTTACCCGCCGGTAATCGCCCGACCCGTCCCGGTGACGGCGGCCGCCCCGGCAAGCGCGACGCAGGCCTCGATGAGCCGTGCCCGCAGCGGAGTGGCGCGGAGGCTGATCGCCTCCTGCTCCGCCACGTATTGCGCTCGGCCCGCTGATGTTTCGACCGTGATCGGCGCGAAGCCGAAGTCGCGCAGATCGTACGGGCTGGCCCGCATGTCCAGCACCCGCGCATCGACGGCGAGAGCGAAACAATCCAGCAGCAGCGAGGATTCGATCAAAGGTCCCAGCTTTGCCGCCCACTTGTAGAGGTCCATGCCGGCGTGCACGCAGCCCGGCTGTTCCTCCTCGATCTGTGTGGCGCGGGCCAGGGGACGGGCGTTGCGCGGCGCAGCCGCCGGGGTGAAGAAGCGGTAGGCGTCGAAATGGCTGCAGCGCAACGGCATCGACTCCACCACCGCATCCGTGCCTGCCGCCCCCAGGCGCAGCGGAACAGCGCCGTGGCGCACCTCGGGGGTTCGGTACACCATCGCCCACTCGTGCATGCCGAAACAGCCGAACCTCGGTGGCCGCGACGCCGTCGCCGCCAGCAGATCCGCGATGAACCTCACCGTGTCCGCTCGCGTCATCAGATGGTCATGCCCGACGGCCACCCCGGCGCCGTCGCGCTGATAGCCGGCCCGGGTCAGGTAGGTCTCGGCGCCCGCGCCGGTCAGCACGACACCGTAGCCGGGATGCCACACGCGCAGATGCCGTGGTCGCAGCCGATAGTAGGTGAACAGGAAGTCGAACACCGGATGGGTCACCCCGGCCTGCCGACGCTCGACGTGCGGGGCGAGCAGGGCGTCGGCGCGCTCGCGATGCGCGGCGGCAACATCGCGCCAGTCGCGGCCCTGCCACATCGTCGGCGCTGCCATCGAGATCACACCCGGTGGGTGCCGTCCCGGACCGTCCCGACCAGGTCCTCGACGAGGTCCTCCAGAGCCACCATCGCGGTGATCGTGCCGTCGCCGGCGGTGACCAGCGCGAGGTGGCTGTTGGTGCGGCGCAGCCGGGTGAGCGCGTCGGGCAGCGGCATCGAGGCCGGCACGCGGGGCAGCGGTCGCACCATCGACGATTCCAGTACCACCGAATCGTCCTTCGGACCGTCGAGCAGCGGGAGCACGTCTTTGATGTGCAGGTAGCCGGCGTACGCGCCGGAGGGGTCGGCGACGGGGAAGCGGGAGTACCCGGTCTCCTTGAGCGCCTGTTCCAGCGCGCCGATCGTCGGCCCCGCCCCGGAGCGCGCGGCGGGAACCGCGCGGATCTGGTGCAGCGGCAGCGCGACGTCGTCGACGACCCGGTTCCGGATCTGCAGGGCACGGGTCAGCCGGGTGTGCTCCTCGGGGTCGAGCAGGCCCTCCGACAGTGATTCGGCGATCATCTCCGACAGCTCGACCGTCGACACCGTGACGTCGAGTTCGTCCTTGGGTTCGACGCCGAACGTCCGCAGGGTGGTGTTGGCGCACCAGTTGTAGAACGCGATGAACGGCCGCGCGGCGCGGATCCACACGAGGTAGATCGGGATCAGCAGCATCGCCGTGGACTCGGGGCCGGCGATCGCGATGTTCTTGGGCACCATCTCCCCGAGCAGCACGTGCAGCGTCACCACGATCGACAGGGCGACCAGGAACGAGACGGTGTGCAGCAGCGCGGTGGGGATACCCAACAGCTCGAACGGCTTCTCCAGCAGATGCGCCACGGCGGGTTCGGCGACGCGACCCAGCAGGATCGAACACACCGTGATGCCGAGCTGGGCGCCGGCGAGCATCAGCGACAGGTTCTCCCCGGCCCTGATCACGGTGACCGCACTGTTCTTGCCCTGCTCGGCGAGCGCCTCGAGCCGGTCGCGGCGAGCGGAGATCAGCGCGAACTCCGAGGCCACGAAGAAGGCGTTGGCGGCGAGCAGCACGAAGGTGAGCAGCACACCGAAGACGTCACCCATCGGATTCCTCGCCGCTCTCCGCCTCGTCGTCGGCACGGCCGAGCTTGGTCAGCTCCAGCTGGTCGATGCGTCGGCCGTCCATCTTCACGACGGTGGCCAGCCACCGGATCGGGTCGTCGATCGGCCCGTCGGGGTCGAACGCGATCAGTTCCACCGATTCCCCTTCGCCGGGGATGTGGCCGAGCTGTTCGAGGACCAGACCGCCGATGGTTTCGTAATCGCCCTCGGGAGCCCGGAATTCAGTGTTCTCGGCGACCTCGTCGATGCGCAGCAACCCCGAGACCTGCCAGCCTTCGCCGGCGTGGACCACGTCGGGCGGCTCGTCGTCGTGCTCGTCGCGGACGTCGCCGACGATCTCCTCGATCAGATCCTCGACGGTCACCATGCCCGCGGTGCCGCCGTACTCGTCGACGACGAGGGCGGTGGCCAGTCCGTTGGCCCGGACCTCCGACATCACCGCATCACCGTCGAGGGTGGACGGCACCCGCGCGACCGACTGCACGATGTCCGAGAGCTTCGTGGTCGACCGCTGGTCGCGGGGCACCGCGAACACCTGTTTGACGTGCACGACGCCGATGGTCTCGTCGAGGTCGCCGCGGATCACCGGGAAGCGGGAGTGTCCGGTACGGACTGCGGCCTGGCTCAGGTCCACGACGGTGTCGTCGGCGTCGAGGGTGTCGATCTTCGACCGCGGTGTCATCAGTTCCTCGGCGGTGCGATCGCCGAACTGCAGAGACCGGTCGACCAGCACGGCGGTGACCGGATCGAGCGAGCCGCTCTGGGCTGACGTGCGCACCAGGGACACCAGTTCCTGCGGAGACCGCGCCGAGCGCAACTCCTCGGCCGGCTCGATCCCCACCCGGCGCAGGATCCAGTTCGCGGTCCCGTTGGTCAGCCGGATCAGCGGGGTGAACAGGAACGAGAACATCAGCTGGGGACCCGAGGCGAACCGGGCCGTCGGTGCGGGACGGGCGACGGCGAGGTTCTTGGGCACCAGTTCGCCGAACACCATGGACACCGACGTGGCGATCAGGATCGCCAGGATCAACGCCAGGGTGGTGGCGGCGCTCTTCGGCAGCCCCACCGCGGCCAATCCGGGTTCGATGAGCCGGGCGACCACGGGTTCGGCAAGGAAGCCGGTGGCCAGGGTGGTGATCGAGATACCGACCTGTGCACCGGACAGCTGGGTCGACAGGGTGCGGTGGGCGCGCTGCACCATCTGGTCGCGACGGTTACCGGAGCGGGCGTTGGCTTCGACGGTGCTGCGTTCCAGTGCGGTCAGCGAGAATTCCGCCGCGACGAACACCGCGGTGCCCGCGGTGAGCACCACGATCGCCAGCAGGGAGAGCAGTGAGGTGGCGACGGTCATCGGCGGCCGCCCGGGGCGGCGGAACTCGGGGAGCCGGGCTCGGGGCCCGGCTGTCTAGGGGAGGGCTCGACGTCTGCCGGCTCCCCTTCGGGCCGCTCGGCGAGTATGGCCGGCTCGGATGGGCGTCCATCCAGTGCCTGCGGCACCTGATCCCTTTCGGCGCAGTGACGATGTGCCCGTCCATGCTAACCGACAGCTCATCGCCGCAGCCGCGCCCGCCGACCGGCACTGTCGGTCTGGTTAGGCTCGCCTTAGCGGGTGGTAGGTTCACAGCCAACGATCAGGAAAGGCGGACCCGCATGTCGCTCGCTCAGTCGGTCAGCAAGCCCTCCCGGTGGGTGGGTGCGATCGCCACCGTCGCCGCGCTGGTGTCGTTGACGGCCTGCGGGTCGTCGACCACCTCGTCCGACGACGCGGAGAAGGTGGTCGTCTACTCGGGCCGCAGCGAGGAATTGGTGGCGCCGCTGCTCGACCAGTTCACCGCCGATACCGGAATCGAGGTGGAGGCGCGCTACGCCGGGTCGGGCGAGATGGCTGCGCAGCTGATCACCGAGGGTGACAAGTCCCCGGCCGACGTGTTCCTCTCCCAGGACGCCGGCGCGCTGGGCGCGGTGTCGAAGGCCGGGCTGTTGGCCCCCGTCGACGCCGCGACGCTCGAGGCGGTCCCCGCGCAGTACGCCGCCGCCGACGGCACCTGGGTCGGCGTGTCGGGTCGCGCGCGGGTCGTGGTGTTCAACCCGACGCTGGTACCCACGCCGCCCGACACCATCGACGGACTGCTCGCTCCGGAATGGAAGGGCAAGATCGGGTTCGCGCCGAGCAATGCGTCCTGGCAGGCGTTCGTGACCGGGCTTCGGGTGGTGCGCGGCGAGGAGGGCGCCGAGCAGTGGCTGCGCGCGTTCAAGGCCCAGGATCCCAAGCCGTACGAGAACAACGTCGCCGTGCGCGACGCGGTGGACGCCGGCCAGGTGCCCCTCGGCCTGGTCAATCACTACTACCTCTACGAGCTCATCGACGCCAAGGGCGCCGATGCGGTGACGGCGCAGAACAAGTTCATGGCCGCCGGCGACCCCGGCGGACTGGTCAACGTGGCGGGCGTCGGGATCCTGAAGGCCGCCCCGAATCCTCAAGGGGCGCAACGGTTTGCGTCGTACCTCGTCGGTGAGCCGGCGCAGAAGTACTTCGCCCAGGAGACCGAGGAGTATCCGCTGGCCGCCGGGGTGGCACCGTCGGCGCAGATGCCGCCGCTGAGCCAGCTGCAGCCGCCCGCGGTCGACCTGTCGCAGCTCGACGACATCGAGACCACGCAGGAGCTCCTGGTCAAGACCGGCCTGCTCACCAATTGACGGCAGGCTCGGTCCGGGCGGCCCGACCGCCGGCGCTGCTGCTCGCCGCGGCCGCTCTGGTGGCCGCGGCGACGCTGATCCCGCTGGTCTACCTGGGGGATCGTGCGCTGTCGCGGGGTTGGGCAGCGGTCGTGGACGAGGTCGCGCAGCCGCGCACGGCCGCACTGATCGGCCGGTCCCTGCTGCTGGTCGGCACCGTGACGGCGGCGTGCGTCCTGCTGGGCGTGACCCTGGCGGTCCTGCTCACCCGCACCGATCTGGCGGGCCGGCGGATCTGGAGTGTCGCGCTGACGCTGCCGCTGGCGATGCCGAGTTATCTGCTGGCCTACCTGTGGGTTTCGGCGGTGCCGTCGATCGCCGGATTCTGGGGTGCGGTGCTGGTCCTGACCTTGGTGAGTTACCCCTTGGTGCTGCTGACGACGACGGCAGCGCTGGCCCGGGTCGATCCGGCGCAGGAGGAGGTGGCGCGGTCGCTGGGCCGGGGAGGCTGGGCGGTGCTCTTCGGCGTGACGCTGCGCCAGGCGCGGGCGTCGATCGCCGCGGGTGCGCTGCTGGTGGCGCTGTACGTGCTCAGCGACTTCGGGGCGGTGGCCGCGATGCGCTACGAGGCGTTCACCTGGGTGATCTACGGCGCCTACCGCTCGGGGTTCAATCCGGCGCGCGCGGCGGTGCTGTCGCTGGTTCTGCTGGTGTTCGCGGTGGCCCTGGTGGTCGCCGAGCATGCAGTTCGGGGACGGGCAGCGGCGTCGCGCATCGGCTCGGGTGCCCCGCGGCCCGCGCCGGTCAGCCGGCTCGGCGGGTGGCAGGGCCCGGCGCTCGTCGTGCCGGTCGCGGTGCTGGCCGCTGCGGTCGCAGTGCCCGGCGCGGAACTGGCGGACTGGTTGATGACCGCCGGAACGCGGTGGGACGGCGGGCTGTGGAGCGCGGCGCTGGGGGCCACGCTGTGGCTTTCGGCGGCCGCCGCGGTGGTGTCGACGGTCGCGGCGTTGCCGCTCGGGGTGCTTGCCGCGCGGCATCGCGATCGCGCCACCCGGGCGTTGGAGGGGGCGAGCTATGTCGCGCACGGCCTGCCGGCGATCGTGATCGCGATCTCGATGGTGTCGCTCGGGGTGCTGCTGCTGCGCCCCATCTACCAGCGCGAACCGCTGCTGATCCTGGCGTACGCGGTGTTGTTCGTGCCCCTGGCCGTCGGTTCGGTGCGCGCGGCGGTCGAATCGTCGCCGATCCGTCTGGAGGAGGTGGCGCGGTCGCTGGGCCGCCCCCCGGTGCGCGCGTTCACCGCGGTGACGGCGCGGGTGGCTCTGCCCGGCATCGCGGCGGGCGCGGCGATGGTTCTCTTGACGTGCATGAAGGAATTGCCGGTGACGTTGCTGCTGCATCCGACCGGAACGGACACGCTGGCCACGCGGTTGTGGGGCTACAGCTCGGTCAGCGACTATGCCGCCGCCGCGCCGTACGCCGCCGCCCTGCTGGCCTTCGCCGCGGTGCCGACCGCGCTGCTGGGCGCGTGGAGCGTGCGCGGTGACTGATGGGGTGGCCGCGCACGGCATCGAGAAGTCGTTCGGCTCGCGGCGCGTGCTCGCCGGAGCGGATCTGGTGGTTCCCGAGGGCACCATGACCGCGGTGCTCGGGCCGTCGGGGTGCGGGAAGACGACACTGCTGCGCATCATCGCCGGGTTCACCGATCCCGATGCCGGCACGGTCCGCATCGCGGGTCAGCTGGTGGCCGGTGGGCCGTCACCGGTGCCGGTGCATCGCCGCCGCGTCGGGCTGATGCCGCAGGAGGGTGCGCTGTTCCCGCACCTCAGTGTCGGCGGCAACGTCGCATTCGGGATGCCGCGCGGTGAGCGCGTCGAGCACTGGCTCGACGTCGTCGGACTCGAGGGGCTCGCCGATGCCCGGCCGCACGAGATCTCCGGCGGGCAGCAGCAGCGGGTGGCGCTGGCCCGCGCGCTGGCGGCCCGGCCGCGGGTGCTGCTGCTCGACGAGCCGTTCGCGGCGCTGGACACCGGGCTGCGCACCCGGGTGCGCGAAGACATCGCGACGATTCTGCGGGACACCGCGACGACGTCGATCCTGGTCACCCACGACCAGACCGAGGCTCTGTCCCTGGCGGATTCGGTGGCCCTGCTGATCGACGGTTCGGTGGCCCAGCACGGCAGCCCGGCCGAGCTGTATCAGCGTCCGGCCACGCTGGCGGCGGCCCGGTTCGTCGGCGCGACGGTCGAGGTGGCCGGCACCGCGGACGCGGGGGTGGTGCGCACAGCGCTGGGTCCGCTGCCCGCCTTGCTGCCGGTTGCGGACGGCCCGGCGGTGGTGGTGCTCAGGCCGCAGCAGCTACGCCTGCATGCTGCGGGGGTGCCGGCGCAGGTGACGGCGTGCCGCTTCTACGGCCCGGACACCGCCGTCGACCTCGTGCTCGCCGACGGCACCGCGGTGCGGATGCGCACGCCGGGTCAGGTGGATGTCACGCCCGGCGACGGCGTCACGGTCGCGGTCGACGGGCAGGTCCTGGCCTACCCGTCACCATCCGGTCGGCAGGGGGTGGCCCTCGGCGAAGCCGGCGGCTGACTGCACCCCGAGCACCACCTTCTCGTGCAACTCGGGCAGCGTGCGCGCCCCGACGTAGGTGCAGGTGCTGCGCACGCCGGAGGTGATGTGGTCGAGCAGGTCTTCCACGCCGCCGCGCGCCGGATCGAGGTTCATCCGCGAGGTGGAGATGCCCTCCTCGAACAGACCCTTACGTGCCCGGTCGAAGGCGCTGTCGGCGGCGGTGCGGGCGGCGACGGCACGCTTGGAGGCCATGCCGTAGCTCTCCTTGTACGGCCTGTCGTCGCGGTCGTGGAGCAGATCGCCGGGGGATTCGTAGGTGCCGGCGAACCAGGAGCCGATCATCACGTTCGAGGCGCCCGCGGCCAGCGCCAGCGCGACATCGCGGGGATGGCGCACGCCACCGTCGGCCCACACGTGACCGCCGAGTTCCTTTGCCGCAGCAGCACATTCGACAACGGCGGAGAACTGCGGGCGACCGACGCCGGTCATCATCCGGGTGGTGCACATCGCGCCGGGGCCGACGCCGACCTTGACGATCGAGGCGCCCGCGGCGATCAGGTCGCGGGTGCCGTCAGCGGAGACGACGTTGCCGGCCACCAGCGGCAGTCCGAGGTCGAGCGCCGCGACGGCGGCGATCGCGTCGAGCATCTTGGCCTGGTGGCCGTGGGCAGTGTCGATCACCAGCAGGTCGGCGCCTGCGTCGGCCAGTCCGCGCGCCTTCGCCGCGACGTCGCCGTTGATGCCGACGGCGGCGGCGATGCGCAGCCGACCCTGGGCGTCGAGGGCGGGGGCGTAGATCCCGGCGCGGACGGCGCCGGTGCGGGTGAGCACGCCGGCCAGCGCACCGTCGCCGGCGGTGAGCACCGCGACGTCGGCGCCTTTGGTGGGTGCGTGGTCGAGCAGGTCGAACACCTTGCGGGGGTCGGTGCCCACCGGCGCGGTGACGAAGTCGGAGAGCGCGACGTCGCGGACCCGGGTGAACCGGTCGACGCCGCTGCAGGCGGTCTCGGTGACGAGGCCGACCGGGCGGCCGTCGGCGACGACGACCGCGGCACCGTGCGCCCGCTTGTTGATCAGCGCGCACGCGTCGGAGACCGAGTCGTCGGGGGAGAGGGTGACGGGCGTGTCGACGACGGTGTCGCGGCTCTTGACGAAGTCGACGGTGTGTTCCACGGCCGACAGCGGCAGGTCCTGGGGAAGCACCACGATGCCGCCGCGACGGGCGACGGTCTCGGCCATCCGGCGGCCGGCCACGGCGGTCATGTTGGCCACGACGACGGGGATCGTCGTACCCGAGCCGTCGACGGTGGACAGGTCGACGTCGAAGCGTGAGGCGACCTGTGTGCGGCCCGGGACGATGAACACGTCGTTGTAGGTCAGGTCGTACGGCGGTCGGTGGCCCTCGAGGAACTTCACGCCCGCGAGTCTAGTGGGGTCACCTCACCCGGCGAGCAGACACGAACTCGAGCTGTCGAGGCCCGAAACACTCGAGTTCGCGTCTGCTCGCGGGAGGAAATCAGGCCTCGATCTGGCTGCGGTCCCCGCTCCACAGGGTGTGGAAGCGCTTGGCGGGGTCGGCGTCGATGCGGCCGTAGGTGTGCGCACCGAAGAAATCGCGCAGCCCCTGGGTCAGGGCAGCGGGCAGCCGCTCGGTGCGCAGAGCGTCGTAGTACGACAGCGCCGAGGCGAAGCCGGGGATCGGGATGCCCAGCTCGGTGGCCTTCACCACGACGCGGCGCCAGCTGTCGATGCCGGACTCGATCGCGTCGCGGAAGTACGGCGCGGCGATCAGCGTCGCCAGCTCCGGATCCTCGTCGAAGGCCTCGGTGATCCGGTTGAGGAATTTCGCCCGGATGATGCAGCCGCCGCGCCAGATCCTCGCCATGTCGCCGGGCTTGATGCCCCAGTCGTATTCGGCGCTGCCCGCCTGGATCTGGTTGAACCCCTGGGCGTAGGCGATGATCTTCGACGCGTACAGGGCCTTGCTGACGTCGTCGACGAATTGCGCTGCGTCAGACGGCTTCTCACCCAACTCACCGGACGCCAGGCCGGTGGTGGCCTTCCGCTGGGCCACCGACCCGGACAGCGCGCGGGCGAACACGGCCTCGGCGATGCCCGTCACCGGAACGCCGAGATCGAGCGCCGACTTGACCGTCCACCGCCCGGTGCCCTTCTGCTCGGCCTCGTCGAGGATGACGTCGACCAGAGGCTTGCCGGTCGCGGCGTCGGTCTGGCGCAGCACCGTCGCGGTGATCTCGATCAGGAAGCTGTCCAGGTCGCCGTTGTTCCACTCGGCGAACACGTCGGCGATTTCGGGTGCGGACATCCCCAGCCCGTCACGCAGCAGCTGGTAGGCCTCGCCGATGAGCTGCATGTCGGAGTACTCGATGCCGTTGTGCACCATCTTGACGAAGTGGCCTGCGCCGTCGGGGCCGATGTGGGTGCAGCACGGCACACCGTCGACGTGGGCGGAGATCTCCTCGAGCAGCGGGCCGAGGCTCTTGTAGGACTCCGCGGGCCCGCCCGGCATGATCGACGGGCCGTTGAGCGCGCCCTCCTCGCCACCGCTGATGCCGGCACCGACGAAGTGCAGCCCACGCTCGCGGATCGCCTTCTCCCGACGGATGGTGTCGGTGTAGAGCGCATTGCCGCCGTCGATGATGATGTCGCCTTCTTCCATGGCGTCGGCGAGCTCGTTGATGACGGCGTCGGTGGGGTCACCGGCCTTGACCATGATGATCACGCGGCGCGGCTTCTCCAGCGCATCGAGGAACTCCTCGATGGTCTCGCTGCGCACGAACTTGCCTTCGGAGCCGTGCTCGGCGAGCAGTGCGTCGGTCTTGGCGGTCGTGCGGTTGTGCAGCGCCACGGTGTAGCCGTGATGGGCGAAATTGCGCGCCAGATTGGACCCCATCACCGCGAGGCCCGTCACTCCGATCTGCGCGGTACCGGTCGTCGAGTTGGCGGAGTCGGTCATGGGCGGGCGCCTTTCGTTGTGCGGTTGTTTGAGGTCAAGCAAGCATCAAGCGGTGAACAGCCGGTGCAGCTCGGTGAGCCACGGCACGGCCAGCGCGATCGTCGGGACGACGAGCACGGCCGCGGCACCGACGTAGGCGGCCGCGGCGAGGGCGCGGCTGTTCGGCGCCCCGCCGAGGCGACGTACCCGTACCACCGTCGTCGGCCCGCCGGCGGCGAGCGCCCCGCGCGGGGTGTGTCCGGCAGCGCAGGCGACCAGCGCCCGCGCGAGCGGTGTGGGTCCGGTGTGGCGCACCGCCGCGTCGTCGGCGAGCGCCTCGATCAGCAGCCGCACCGCGTTGAGGGCGTGGCCGCTGCGCACGACGCGCGGGAACGCTGCGTGCACCGCGGTGAACATCTCGAGCACCAGATCATGCCGCGCCCGCAGGTGGGCCCGTTCGTGCGACAGGATGGCCGAGATCTCGTTGTCCGACAGCGTGTTCAGCGCACCCTCGCTGACGACGACGCGGCTGCGCACGCCGGGCAGGCAGTAGGCCAGCGGTTGGGCGACGTCGAGGATGCGGACGCCGTGCGCGGCCATCGGCCGGGTGGGATGGGCGCCGACGAGGTCGACGATCATCCGGTGGTGGGCACGCCGGCGCCGCGTGGCGATCGCCACCTGAAGGACGGATGCGATCAGCCGCGCCCCGACGATCAGTGTGAGTACGAAGACCACGATGTAGGCGGTCCACAGCGGCCAGCCGAGATCGTCGAGCGCGGTCACGATCGTCGCTGTGGGCCGACCGTCCGGACCGGGCTCGAAGAGCCTGCTCGCGATGGCGATACCGGCGGAGAAGAACGACAGCACCGCGGCCATCGCGATGGACTGCCACAGCACGATCGCCGCCCTGGGGGCACGCAACGGCCATGATGCGCGGGCCAGCAATGCAGGCACCGGCCCCGACAGCATCAGGGCGACGATGGTGAAGGCCAGCGCGGACACGCTGTCAGTGTCTCTCAGCTGATGCCGTGATCGCCACTGGGTGTGTCGTAGCGGTGTTTGTCTTCGAGTTCGGCCAGGGCCCGACGCAGTGCGGCGGCCTCGTCGGCGCCGACACGTTCGACGAAATGGACCAGTGCCGCTTCTCGGCTGCCGGAGTCCGCGGCCTGGTCGAGGGCGTCGACCATCAGACCTGCGACCAGCTCGTCGCGCCCGTGGGTGGGGGCGTAGCGGTGGGCGCGGTCGTCGCGATGCTGGACGACGAGGTTCTTCTTGGCCAGCCGTTGCAGCACGGTCATGATCGTCGTGTACGCGAGGTCGCGTTCAGCCGACAGTGTCTCGTGGACCTGCCGCACCGTCTGCGGCTCACCGGCGGACCACAGGTGGTCCATCACGGAGCGCTCGAGCTCTCCGAGCCGTGTCAACTTGGGCATGGTCCTCTCTCCTACCGGCGGTGGTTGCGAGCCTACTACGGGATTACTACCGCGCGTCGTATCAGTTGCGGCAACCCTGTCCAGGCCAACACCGCGACGGCGAGCACCGGTTCCGGGCGGAGTGGTGAGTCCGATCACAGTGGCGACCTCCTGCGGAGTGGGTGCTGCTCGTGGTTATAGTAAGGCTAACCTAACTCACTGGAGGTGGCCGTGCCGGTTCTCATCGACGATCCGCTGATCGCGAGCATGACGATCAGGACTCCGATGCCGATCCACGCATCGAGCAGCCGGCTGCGAGCGCTCGATCCGGACTGCCCCCGGGTGCACGGCGTCGCCGTGATGGGCGACCTGTCGCGGCGCCGGTGGTGGCCGCTGACCGAGCTCATGACGACCGATCGACTGTCGCGGATGTTCGCGGCCGGACTGGCCGAGATCGGCAACCCGGCCACGGTCACCCAGCAGTTGGCGGCGACGTTCGCCCACGTCGTCGTCGGTCGCGTGATCCCCCTGCTGGTCCTGGAGGGGCGCGCCTGGGACACCGGGCCGGAGAATCTGTGGGTACACGTGGACTCCGAAGGGGCGATCGATTGGGTGGGCGTGGTCGATCCGGCGCTGCGGGCCCTACCCGACGATCCGGCCTTCGCAGGAATGCCCGACGATCCGGCCTTCGCCGGACTGCGCACCCGCCGCCGCGAGGGCATTCTCGCGCTGCCCAGCGAGGCGGCGTTGACGACCTGGGTCGCGCACCGCAGCCATCGCGCGCTGGGGCCGCTGTTCACCCGGCTCAGCGCAGAAGGGGACGGGGCGACCCCGGTATCGGCGATGTGGCACGCCGTGGGCGCCTCCGCAGTCAGCGCCGCAACTCAGATCCCGTTGCTGGCGGGCAGCAGTGAGGCCGTGAGCATGCGCCGCACCCAGGCCGTGCTCGACGCATTGGTGAGCTTCGGCCTGCCGGTCCGCGGCGGCCATCGGCCGGCTGCGACGAAGCTCTTGCTTAATTAGGGCAGCCTTGCCTATATTGGTCGGGTACCACCCGGACCGCGCCGGAGTCCTGAGGGCTGCAGAGACCCCCGGTCCGACCACAGAACGGGCCCCACGCCGCATGGCGTGGGGCCCGTTCGCTTGGCCCGTCTCTCGAGGCGCTCCCGCAGGCGTGTAGACACGATCCGTGACTGATCTTCCCGAAGGACTCGGTGACGGCTTCGACTCGGTGCTCGGCCTGCGCTACGAAGAGATGTCTGTGGACGGGGGCCGCGCGACCCTCGAGATCACCGACAAGCTCCTTCAGCCCTGGGGCATCGTGCACGGCGGCGTCTATTGCGCGGTGATCGAGAGCATGGCCAGCGTCTCCGGCCACGTCTGGCTGACCGAGAACGGCGGCGGCCACGTCGTGGGCGTCAACAACAACACCGACTTCCTGCGCGCCATCCGCTCGGGCACCGTGACGGCCACGTCGACGCCCATCCACCGGGGCCGACGCCAGCAGCTGTGGCTGGTCACGATCACCGAAGGCGCCGAGCCGTCGGGCCGTCTGGTCGCCCGCGGCCAGGTGCGGCTGCAGAACATGGCCACCGAATGACCCGGGAGTAGCCCACCGAGCGCGTGCGCTGCCCAGCGCCGCGGCTCGTGGCAGGATCGCCCACTATGCGCCTGACACCGCATGAGCAGGAGCGGTTGCTCATCTCCTATGCCGCCGACCTCGCCCGCCGCCGCCAGGCGCGCGGGCTACGGCTGAACCATCCCGAGGCCGTCGCGGTGATCACCGACCACATCCTCGAAGGTGCTCGCGACGGACGCACCGTTGCCGAGCTGATGGTCAGCGGTCGCGCTGTGCTCGGCCGCGACGAGGTGATGGACGGGATACCCGAGATGCTGCACGACGTCCAGGTCGAGGCGACGTTCCCCGACGGCACCAAGCTCGTCACCGTCCACGATCCGATCGCATGATTCCCGGCGAGATCGTCTTCGACGACGGCGACATCGAGCTCAACGCCGGCGCCGAGCGCCTGGAACTCGACATCGTCAACACCGGCGACCGACCGGTGCAGGTCGGGAGCCACGTGCATGTGCCACAGGCGAATTCAGCACTGGACTTCGACCGCGCCGCCGCACACGGCTACCGGTTCGACATTCCCGCGGGCACCGCGATCCGGTTCGAGCCCGGCATCGCGCAGCGCGTGAGCCTGGTGCCGCTGCGCGGCAGTCGTGAGGTGCACGGCCTGAGCCTGGACCCCCCGGGCAGATTGGATACGAACGCATGACGGCGTTGTCCCGCGCGCGCTACGCCGCGCTCTACGGTCCGACGACAGGTGATCGCATCCGGTTGGCCGACACCGACCTGTTCGTCGAGATCACCGAGGATCGCAGCGGCGGACCGGGCCTGGCCGGTGACGAAGCGGTCTTCGGCGGCGGCAAGGTGCTGCGTGAGTCCATGGGGCAGTCACGTGCCACGCGTGCCGACGGCGCTCCCGACACCGTCATCACCGGCGCGGTGATCCTCGACTACTGGGGAATCATCAAGGCCGACATCGGTATTCGCGACGGTCGTATCGTGGCGATCGGAAAGGCCGGCAACCCCGACATCATGTCGGGGGTGCACCCCGATCTGGTGGTCGGGCCGTCGACGGAGATCATCGCCGGCAACGGCCGCATCGTCACCGCGGGTGCCATCGACTGTCACGTCCACCTGATCTGTCCGCAGATCATGGAGGAGGCGCTCGGCGGCGGCATCACCACGATCGTCGCGGGGGGCACCGGCCCCGCGGAGGGCAGCAAGGCCACCACCGTCACGCCCGGGTCCTGGCATCTGGCCCGCATGCTCGAAGCGCTCGACACGTGGCCGCTCAACGTCGCGCTGCTGGGCAAGGGCAACACCGTCAGCGCCGAGGCGATGTGGGAGCAATTGCGAGGCGGTGCAGCAGGATTCAAGCTGCACGAGGACTGGGGGACCACTCCGGCGGCCATCGATGCCTGCCTGACGGTGTCCGAGGCCGCCGGCGTGCAGGCCAACATCCACACCGACACCCTCAACGAGGCCGGCTTCGTCGAGGACACCCTCGCCGCCATCAAGGGCCGGTCGATCCACGCCTACCACACCGAAGGCGCGGGCGGCGGCCACGCACCAGACATCATCACGGTGGCGGGTAAGCCGAATGTGCTGCCCAGTTCCACGAACCCGACGCGCCCCCACACCGTCAACACCCTCGACGAGCACCTCGACATGCTCATGGTGTGCCATCACCTCAACCCGAGCGTGCCCGAGGATCTGGCGTTCGCGGAGAGCCGCATCCGCCCGTCGACGATCGCGGCCGAGGACCTGCTGCACGACATCGGCGCGATCTCGATGATCGGCAGCGACGCCCAGGCCATGGGCCGCATCGGCGAGGTGGTGCTGCGGACCTGGCAGACCGCGCACGTGATGAAGCGCCGCCGCGGCTTCCTGCCCGGTGACACGAGGGCCGACAACAACCGGGCCCAGCGCTACGTCGCCAAGTACACGATCTGCCCGGCGATCGCCCACGGCATGGATCGCGAGATCGGCTCGGTCGAGGTGGGCAAGCTCGCCGATCTGGTGCTGTGGGAGCCCGCGTTCTTCGGCGTGCGTCCGCATGCTGTGCTCAAGGGCGGCATGATCGCGTGGGCGGCGATGGGGGATGCCAACGCCTCGATACCCACGCCGCAGCCCGTGCTGCCACGGCCCATGTTCGGTGCGGCGCCTGCAGCCGCGGCCGCGACGTCGGTGCATTTCGTGGCACCGCAGGCGATCGAGGACGGCCTGGCCGAGCGCCTCTCGGTGGCGCGCCGGCTCGTCGCCGTCGAGAACGTGCGCGCAGTCGGCAAGGCGCAGATGCCGCTCAACGATGCACTGCCCGACATCCAGGTGGATCCCGACACGTTCACCGTCCGCATCGACGGCGACGTGTGGCAGGAGCAACCGGCCGTGGAACTGCCCATGGCGCAACGCTTCTTCTTGTTCTGATGATCACCACGCTTCTCGCACTGGCGGATTCGCGGCTGCCCACCGGTGGGCACGTGCACTCTGGCGGTGTCGAAGAGGCGGTGACCAGCGGGCTGGTCGTCGACCTCTCCACGCTGCAGGCGTACCTGCACCGCCGCATCCGCACCACCGGCCTGGTCACCGCGTCGCTGGCCGCCGCCGTGCACGTCGGCGCGCTCTCGCCGGCGGCCGGTGGTTCCGGGGAGGCCGAAACCGACGCCCGCACACCGGCGCCCGCGGCGCGCGCGGCGTCGCGGGCGCAGGGTAGGGGACTGGTCCGGCTGGCGCGGCGCGTCTGGCCGGACACCGACTGGGCCGCACTGGGACCCACCCCGCATCTGGCGGTCACGGCCGGCGTCGTCGGGCACGCCAGCGGGATCGCCGCGGCGCACACCGCACTGTCGATCGTCTACACCACGATGACGGGGTCGGCCACCGCCGCCCAGCGCTTGTTGGCGTTGGACCCGGGCGACGTCGCCGCGGTGACGTTCGCGTTGGCCCCCGTGTGCGAGGACATTGCGGCCGAGGCCACGCTTGGGCCGGCCGACCTGTCCGACCCGCTGCTCGACGTGCTCGCGCAGCGCCACCTCGACCGTGACCGACCCCTGTTCGCGTCCTGACCGGAAAGAGCTTGTATGCCACCTCATCTCATCGACGGTGTCGGACACTCCCACGACCGCCCCGACCGACCCCGCCGGGTGCGGCGGCCGGGTGAGCCGCTGCGCATCGGCATCGGCGGCCCGGTCGGCTCGGGCAAGACCGCATTGGTCGCCGCACTGTGCCGTCAGTTGCGCGATGAGCTGTCGCTGGCGGTCCTGACCAACGACATCTACACCACCGAAGACGCGGATTTCCTGCGCCGCAACGCGGTACTGCCGGACGACCGCATCGCGGCGGTGCAGACCGGCGGCTGCCCGCACACCGCGATCCGGGATGACATCACCGCCAACCTCGACGCCATCGACGACCTGATCGCCGCGCACGACGATCTCGATCTCATCCTGGTCGAGTCCGGCGGGGACAACCTGACCGCCACGTTCTCCTCAGGCCTGATCGACGTCCAGATCTTCGTCATCGACGTGGCGGGCGGGGACAAGGTGCCGCGCAAGGGGGGTCCGGGTGTGACGTTCTCGGACCTGTTGGTGATCAACAAGACCGATCTCGCCCCGATGGTGGGTGCCGATCTCCGCGTGATGCGCCGCGACGCGGCCGCGGTGCGCTCGGATCGTCCGTTCGCGCTGATCTCCCTGACCGCCGACCCCGCGGCGACGCCGGTGCTGGACTGGGTTCGGGAGCAGCTGCGGGTCACTCAGGAGGTCTAGGTGCGCTCCGATGTGCTGATCGTGGCGCGCCCGGGACGCTCCCCGCACGTGGAGAGCACCGGCGCGATCGCGGTGCGCCGGACCGGACCGGAGACCGTGCACCTGGTGTCGGCCGCGGCCACCCCGCTCGGCGGTGATGTTCTGCGGCTGCGTGTGGTGGTGGAAGACGGTGCGCGACTGCAGGTCCGCACCGTCGCGGCGACCGTCGTGCTGCCCGGTGCCGCCACCACCGAGTCGCACGCTTGCTGGACGGTGGAGGTGGCCGGGAGCCTGGACCTGGATCCGGAGCCGACGATCGTGGCCGGGCGAGCGCGCCACGTGGTGTACACGGCGTTGTCTTTGACCGCGGACGCATCGGTGCGGGTGCGGGAACGCGTCCAGATCGGCAGATCCGGTGAGCGGGCGGGGTATTGGTCGGGAGCGCTGCGGGCCGACGTGGATGGCGCAGCGCTGCTGCGCCACCGGATCGAGGTGGGCGCCGGCTCGGTCGCCGACGACGCGATCGCCGCCCCGCGTGCCTACGAGGCCGAATTGCATTACCCGGCAAGCGATGTCGACTCCGCCGGGGTCACCCTCGCGCTGGCGGGCGGCGGCTGCCTGACCACGTGGCAGGGGGATCGGCTGTGACGGACCGCCGCGGCGTGGTGTGGCGCCCCGATGGTGATCCGCGGACACTGGCGCCGTTCTGCGAACGTGCGGAGAGCTCAGGCATCGACGAGGTGTGGCTCTGGGAGGACTGCTTCCTGCACGGCGGGATCGCACAGACCGCGGTCGCCCTGATGGCCACCCGGTCGCTGGTGGTGGGCATCGGCGTGCTGCCCGCACCGCTGCGCAGCGTGGTGGCGACGGCACTGGAGGTCGCGACGCTGGCCACGCTCTTTCCCGGGCGTGTCCAGGTCGGCATCGGGCACG
Source organism: Mycobacterium kyogaense (assembly GCF_003254575.1). Classification (GTDB taxonomy): domain Bacteria; phylum Actinomycetota; class Actinomycetes; order Mycobacteriales; family Mycobacteriaceae; genus Mycobacterium; species Mycobacterium kyogaense. Next base: position 188,945 of record NZ_QJUA01000004.1, read on the forward strand.
GCGTCCAGGACTGGATGCGCCAATCCGGGGTGGCGGTGGCCTCTCCGCTGACGTTGTTGCGCGAGTACGTCACGGCGTTGCGCGCCTTGCTGGCGGGGCAGACGCTGAGCGTGGCCGGCGACTACGTCCGCTTGGACGGGGTGCGCCTCGACCGGGTTCCCGACGTGGTGGTGCCTGTGCTCATCGGCGGCACAGGGCCGAAGACGCTCGCGCTGGCCGGGGCGATCGCCGACGGGGTGTTGCTCGACTGCCAGCACACTGCGGCCAGCGTGCGGGCGGCACTCGAACACGTCGCGCGCGGCGGCGCCGACCGCGACCTCGACGCGTTCCGCCGCGTCATGTATCTAGCCTGCGCGCCGTCATCGTCCGATGTGCGGAGCAGGCTCGTCGAAGAGGCGCAGCGGTGGCACGTCACGCCAGAGACGGACTTCGGCGTCGGCGGTTCTACAGAGGCGATCCGCGACGGCGCCGCGGCCTACCGTGCCGCCGGCATCGACACCGTGGTGTTCCAGCCGATCGGCACCGACCCGGACCCGATGGAGTTCATCGAGTCCCTGCAGCGCCGCTAACTCGCCGCTTTCTGGTCCACGGCAGCCGCGATCTCCTCGAGTTCCTCGATGCGCGTTCGCGCATACGCCTGTTGCTCGGTGATCGTCAGCTGACCGCGGTTGCGGCCGAGGAACGTGACCGTCCACGACAGCAGCGTCGCGATCTTGGTCCGGAACCCGACGAGATAGACCAGGTGCAGCACCAGCCACGACAGCCAGGCGATGAACCCGCTGAATTCGATCGGTCCGACCTTGGCCACCGCGCTGTACTTCGACACCGTGGCCATCGAGCCCTTGTCGAAGTAGCTGAACGGTTCCCGCTCGGACGGGTCGGCGCCCTTCAGTCCGGCGAGGATGGCCTTGGCGGCGTACTTGGCGCCCTGGATGGCGCCCTGCGCCATGCCGGGCACGCCTTCGACCGCGGCCATGTCGCCGACGACGAAGACGTTGGGGTGGCCGGGGATCGACAGGTCCGGCAGGACCTTGACGCGGCCCGCGCGGTCGAGTTCGACGCCCGATTGCTCGGCCAGGTCCCGGCCCAGCGGGCTGGCCGACACACCGGCCGACCACACCTTGCAGGCCGCCTCGATGCGGCGGATCTTGCCGTCGGGATCCTTGACCGTGATGCCGTTGCGGTCGACGTCGGTGACCATCGCGTTGAGCTGGATCTCCACGCCCATCTTCTCGAGCCGGGCCTGGGCCTTCTTGCCCAGCTTCTCGCCCATCGGCGGCAGCACTGCCGGCGCCGCGTCGAGAAGGATCACCCGTGCCTTCGTCGAATCGATGTGGCGGAACGCGCCTTTGAGCGTCTGGTCGGCCAATTCGGCGATCTGCCCGGCCATTTCGACGCCCGTGGGGCCTGCGCCGACGACGACGAACGTCAGCAGCTTGTCCCGGCGCGCCGGGTCGCTGGACCGCTCGGCCTGCTCGAAGGCACCGAGGATGCGGCCCCGCAGTTCGAGGGCATCGTCGATGGTCTTCATGCCCGGCGCCCACTCGGCGAAATGGTCGTTGCCGAAGTACGACTGTCCGGCCCCGGCAGCGACGATCAGGCTGTCGAACGGGGTGACGTAGGTGTGGCCGAGCAGTTCCGAACGCACCGTCTTCGTCTTCAGGTCGATGCCCGTGACATCGCCGAGGAGGACCTGGGTGTTCTTCTGCTTACGCAGGATCACCCGGGTTGCGGGTGCGATCTCACCTTCGGAGATGATGCCCGTCGCCACCTGGTACAGCAGTGGCTGGAACAGGTGATGGGTGGTGCGGGCGATCAGCTTGATGTCGACATCGGCCTTCTTGAGCGTCTTGGCCGCGGTCAACCCTCCGAATCCCGATCCGATGATCACCACTTTGTGGCGGTCGGATGCGGTGGCTCCGGGATGGTTCATGGCTTCTCCTCAGCGCGGTGCTCTTCAGACGTCTGACATGAGTGCCGACGGTGCCGGTCGGTGAAACTGTCGGTCCGTCTGTACCCATTCAGAACAACCAGAACCTTAGTCGTCAGGCTTCCGGCGGGCGCGGTGAGATACCCCACCGCCAGAACTCAGCCCGTGACCAGCGGTTTGAGCGCCTCGCCAAGGGCCGTGAGGTGACCTGGCTGGTACCCGACGACCTGGGTGGGCACGAACAGGATCACGCCGTCGATGCCGGCGTCGAGCACCTTGCTCTGAACCTGCTCGGCGATTTGTTCGGCACTGCCGGCGACCATGCGCTGCCTGAAATCGTCGGGAATCATGTCCGGGGTCACCCCATCGCCGACGAGCGCACCGATCAGCATAGATGTCTCCAGCGTCGCCGGATCGCGGTCGATCTCCTCGCAGCGCTGCCGGACGACCTCGACCTTGCGCGCGAGCTCGTCGAAGCCGGCGATCACGTTGAGATGGTCGAAGTGCTTGGCCGCCAGCGGAATGGTCTTCTTCTCACCACTGCCGCCGATCATCAGCGGAATGTGGTCGCGGAAGCGGGGATTGGCCAGCGCTTCCTGGGTGCGGTAGTGCTTGCCGGTGACCGTGGGCCGCTCGCCGGCCAGCATGGGCAGGATGATCTGCAGTGCCTCACCGAGCTTTTCGAAGCGGTCGGTGAACGTGCCGAAGTCGTACCCCAGTTGGTCGTGCTCGAGTTCGAACCATCCGGTGCCGATGCCCAGGATCGCGCGCCCGGCGCTGATCACGTCCAACGTCGTGATCGCCTTCGCGAGCAGCGTGGGATTGCGGTAGGTGTTGCCGGTGACCAGCGTGCCGAGTTGCACGTTCTGGGTGGCTGCGGCGAGTGCACCCAGTGCGGTGTAGGCCTCGAGCATCGGCTGGTCGTAGGTGCCGATGCCGGGCAGTTGATAGAAGTGATCCATCAAGAACACCGAGTCGAAGCCGGCCTCGTCGGCTTCCTTGGCCTGCGCAATGACCGTGGGGAAGAGCTGATCCACGCCGGTCCCGTACGAGAAGTTGTTGATCTGCAAACCGAGTCGAATCGTCACCCGCCCGACCCTACGCAGCGCGCACAGCGCGTTCTAGATCATTTCACTGCTGGCGGAAGCCACGAGAAATGCGGGGCATCCCGGAATAAAAGACGGCGCAGAACCGTTGCGGCTCAGCCGAAATTGGCCAGCGCGCCGTGGCTGACGTGCAGGGTCTGGCCGGTGATGTGGCGGGCCGCGGGGGTGGTGAGGAAAAGCGAGAGCCGGGCGATCTCGGCGTCCACGGTCGGCGAGGCCGAACCCAGGCCCACGTATCCGGGCTCGCTGCCGCGGCCGATCGCCACCGCGTTGACCGTGATGCCGCGGATGCCGAAGTGGTGCGCCAGCCCGGCCGTCCAGGTGGTAACGGCCGCCTTGACCGACGCCGCTGCGCTGCCTTCGGCACCTGCGTCGTCGATCACGGTGATGATGGACCCGCCGGACCGCAATTGGTCGCCCAGCGTCTGAACGGTCAGCACCGCCGAGAGCAGGCCGGCGTCGAACAGGCCGCGCCACTCGGCGGCATGGTCGGCAAGGGTGTAGGTCCGTGGATCGCCGGCGGGGGACTGCGGCGCGGGCACGTTGATCACGGTGTCCAGATGCGCAGGCAGCTGATTGTTCGCGGCGGCGATCGATGCGGGGTCGGTGGTGTCGACGACGACGGCGTCGGTCTCGAGTTCCTTGGCCAGCAACTCGACGTCGTCGGCGCGCCGGCCGGCGACGATCACGCGGTGTCCGGAGGCGCTGAAGTGCTCTGCGATGGCGCGTCCCCGGTCGGTGTCGCATCCCGTGATCAGCACATCCATCATCGGCCTCCTGTTGTGTTCGGCGCTGAACCCCAGCGAGTCCCGCCCATGTTACTGGAGGGTAGCTAGCCTGCGGCAATCGACGCGGGCGTGTCGGTAACGGCGGCGCGCGGCCCGGCGATCAAACCCGTGAGCGCCCCGAGGTCACGATGTCGAGCAGCTCACCGCACCCCGCGCCACGCGCCGGGGCGCTTGTCGTGTCAGCAAACTTCTTTTACCCCGCCCTCCTGGGCTTACTGGAGAGATAGCAATGTCACAATTCAGTACATTCTCAGCTGCACACACTTGCGTCACGCCAGTAACACGGTAGTTTCTTCCGCATGCGTGATCCAGACATGTCGTCACCCCGCCGCAGAGGCCTGTCGACGTCAATCGGGCTCGCCGCCCTGACCGGCGCGACCGTCGCCGCGTTGACACTGCCCGCCGTGGCGACAGCGCAACCCGCGCCGACACCGCCGCCGCCGTCTCCGGCCCCGGCAGCTCCGGCGGCACCGGAAGCGCCGGCCCCGGCGGCACCGCCTGCGGACCCGAACGCTCCGGCGCCCGCTCCCGCTCCCGCGCCGCCCGCGGATCCCAACGCGCCCGTGCCGCCGCCGGCCCCGGCCGATCCGAACGCCCCGGCCCCCGCTCCGGCGCCCGCGCCGGAGCCCGGCCGCGTGGACAACGCCGCCGGCGGCTTCAGCTACGTGGTGCCCGCCGGCTGGAAGGTCGCCGATGCTGCCTCGCTGTCCTACGGCCAGGCCCTGCTGAACAAGCTCCCGCCGGCCGGGTCCCCGCCGGACACCCAGGCGCCCAATGACACCAGCGTGCTGCTCGGGCGACTGGACCTGAAGCTGTTCGCCGGCGCCGAGACGGACAACACGAAGGCGGCCCAGCGCCTCGCTTCGGACATGGGCGAGTTCTTCATGCCCTTCCCCGGGACTCGCATCAACCAGCAGACCGTCCCGCTGAACGCCAACGGCATGACCGGCGTTGCGTCGTCCTACGAGGTCAAGTTCACCGACACCAACAAGCCGAACGGCCAGATCTGGGCCGGCGTGGTCGGCGCCCCGACGGCGCCGGGAACCCCGCGCGGTCAGCGCGCCCCCGAGCGGTGGTTCGTGGTCTGGCTGGGCACCGCGACCAGCCCGATCCCGCAGGCTGAGGCCGTCACGCTGGCGAACTCGATCCGGCCCTGGACACCCCCGCCACCTCCGCCGCCGGCTGATCCGGGTGCCCCGCCGCCGCCTGCCGATCCGAACGCGCCGCCGCCGCGGCCGGCCGTCGGCCAGCCGGTGCCGGTCGACCCGAACACCGCACCGGGGATGCTGCCGCCCGCCTGACACAGTGGCGATGGGCACACGATCGTGTCCCATCCTGTCGACTAATCGTGACCTGTCCGGGCTATACCGGAGTCAAGCCCGGTTGCCACCGCAGCCGGGCCGGACTGCGACAGGCAGGAGATCGACATGTTCACTACGTCCACAGACCTGGTGGCGGCTACGGAGTTTCTGGCACGGTCCAGCACGCAGACGAGCGTGGGCTGGATCGGTTACATCATCATCGGTGCGATCGCAGGCTGGATCGCCGGCAAGATCGTCAAGGGCTCGGGTTCGGGCATCCTGATGAACATCGTCATCGGCGTGATCGGTGCGCTGATCGGCGGCTTCCTACTCAGCTTCTTCCTCGACACCGCGGGCGGCGGCTGGTGGTTCACGCTGTTCACGGCCGTCTTGGGCTCGGTGATCCTGCTGTGGATCGTCGGGATGGTGCAGGGCCGCCGCACGTAGGCGTAACGCCGCGGCGCGTCAGCTGAGGTGCCAGACCAGCGCCGCGGCGAGGGCGCCCAGCCCGTTGAGCGACCAGTGCAGCGCGATCGGCGCGATCAGACTGCCGCTGCGCCGGCGTAACCAGGTGAACACGAATCCCGCTGCGGCGGTGGCGAAGACGGCGCCCACGACGCCGGCGATCATGCCGACGGGGCCACCGCCCAGGATGCGGGTGAACCCGACGTTGCTGGCGGTCAGCCCCAGGGAGGTGGCGATGTGCCACAGCCCGAACAGCAGGGAGCCCGCGGCAGCCACACCGCGGAATCCCCAGGCCCTGTCGAGCGCGCCGTGCAGGACGCCCCGGAACGCGAGTTCCTCGGGGATCACCGTCTGCAGCGGGATGATAATCATCGAGGCGACCAGCGCGCCCGAGAGCGTCGCGTAGTGGTTGTTCAGGAACATCGGCCGGGTCCAGGGCAGCAGAGCCCCGATCGCGATCACGGTGCCGACGACGGCGACGGCTCCCAGCGCATAGCCCGCGCCTGATCGCCAGTGTTCCCGACCCAACCCGAGCTCGTGCCAGCCCAGTCCGCGTGACCGCACGAGAGCGACCAGGCCCACCGCGGCGGCCGGTACCACCGCCACGTTGGCCCACGGCGTGGTGAAGTGCGCGATCAGGTTCGTCACTGCCAGCACGACCACGACGACACCGACGTCGACATAGGCGCGGGCGTGGTGCAGCGCCGCCAACTGCTCCACCAGGGGGTGGGGCTCAGGAGAGGCGCTGGCCCCGGTCATCACCGTCATAACCGGCTCAGACTACCGAAGCCGGCGATCTTCGCAGGTCAGCTACTCGTTGTCGCCACCGGTATCGGTCTGGGAGTCGGCGCCTGCGGTGCCGAACCCGGATTCGCGGGCAGCGGGCCACACCCAGTCCTTGACCTCGCCGATGTCGTCGCCGTGCGCGCGGGTGTACTCCCGCGCGGCGATCCTCTTGTCCGCCATCTGCTGGCGCAGCGTCGCGCACCGCGACCCCAGCGAGGGCACCCGGTCGATGACGTCCATCACGAGGTGGTAGCGATCCAGGTCGTTGAGCATCACCATGTCGAACGGCGTCGTGGTGGTGCCTTCCTCCTTGTAGCCGCGCACGTGCAGGTTGTCGTGGCCCGCGCGCCGATAGGTCAGCCGGTGGATCAGCCAGGGATAGCCGTGGTAGGCGAAGATGATCGGCCGGTCCTTGGTGAAGATCATGTCGAACTCTCGACTGGACAACCCGTGCGGATGCTCGGTGTCGTCCTGCAGCCGCATCAGGTCGACGACGTTGACGAACCGCACCTTGAGATCCGGCAGATGCTGGCGCAGGATGTCGGCGGCCGCGAGCGCCTCGAGTGTCGGGATGTCGCCGGCGGCGGCGAGCACGACGTCGGGGTCGCTGCCCAGTTCCTCGGAGCCGGCCCACTCCCAGATGCCGAGCCCGCGGGTGCAGTGCGCGATCGCCTCCTCCATCGTCAGGTAGGTGGGGGAGGGCTGCTTACCCGCGACGACGACGTTGACGTACTGGCGTGAGCGCAGGCAGTGGTCGTAGGTGGACAGCAGGGTGTTCGCGTCCGGGGGCAGATAGACGCGCACCACGTGGGCGCTCTTGTTGACGACGTGGTCGATGAATCCGGGGTCCTGGTGGGAGAACCCGTTGTGATCCTGGCGCCAGACATGGCTCGACAGAAGGTAGTTCAGGCTCGCGATGGGCCGGCGCCACGGGATCTTGTCGGTGACCTTCAGCCACTTCGCGTGCTGGTTCAGCATCGAGTCGACGATGTGGATGAACGCCTCGTAGCAGTTGAACAGGCCGTGCCTGCCGGTCAGCAGGTACCCCTCGAGCCACCCCTGGCATTGGTGTTCGGAGAGCATCTCGACCACCCGGCCGACGCGAGCGAGGTGCTCGTCGACCTGCGGCCCCACCAGTTCGGCGTTCCACTGTTTCTCGGTGGCGTCGTAGACGGCCTGCAGTCGGTTAGACGCGGTCTCGTCGGGGCCGAATATGCGGAAGTTCTGCGGGTTGAGCCGGATCACTTCGGTGAGCCACTGACCCAGCACGCGGGTGGCTTCGGCGACGGTGGCGCCGGGCGCGGGCACGTCGACGGCGAAATCACGGAAGTCGGGAAGCCGCAGATCCTTGAGCAGCAGACCCCCGTTGGCGTGCGGGTTGTCGCTCATCCTCAGCGGACCCTCGGGCGCGAGAGCCGCGATGTCGTCGTGCAGGCGGCCGCCGTCGTCGAACAGTTCCTCGGGCCGGTACGAGGCCAGCCAGTCCCCGAGGACCGCGAGGTGCTCGGCGGTGTCGCGCGCGTTGGCCAGCGGCACCTGGTGCGCGCGCCACGAACCGGTCGTCTTCTTACCGTCGATGACGGCGGGACCGGTCCAGCCTTTCGGGGTGCGGAACACGATCATCGGCCACGCGGGCCGCGCATCGTCGCCGTCAGCGGCCCGGGCCTTGATCGCGGCGATCTCGTCGAGGACGTCGTCGAGCAGGGTGGCGAAGCGCCGGTGCGCGTCCGCGTGATCGTCCTCCTGGTCCTCGGGCGCGTCGTCGGGCACCTCGAAGAAATACGGCGTGTGGCCGTAACCGACCAGCAGGCTGCGCAACTCGTCTTCGGGGATCCGGGCCAGCACGGTCGGGTTGGCGATCTTGTAGCCGTTGAGGTGCAGGATCGGCAGCACCACGCCGTCGTGAGCCGGGTTGGCCAGCTTGTTGGAATGCCAGCTGGTCGCCAGCGGTCCTGTCTCGGCCTCACCGTCGCCGACGACCGCGGCCACCAGCAGATCCGGGTTGTCGAACGCGGCTCCGTAGGCGTGGGACAGGACGTAGCCCAGCTCGCCGCCTTCGTGGATGGAGCCCGGTGTCTCCGGCGCCACGTGCGACGGGATGCCACCGGGGAACGAGAACTGCCGGAACAGTCGTCGCATGCCCTCGGCGTCAGCGGTGATGTCGGAGTAGATCTCGCTGTAGGTGCCGTCGAGGTAGGCGTTGGCCACCAGCCCGGGCCCGCCGTGGCCGGGCCCGGTCAGGTAGATCGTGGACTGCTGCCGTTCGGTGATGATCCGGTTGAGGTGGGCGTAGAGGAAGTTCAGACCCGGGGTGGTGCCCCAGTGTCCGAGCAGGCGCGGCTTGACGTTGTCGCGGGCCAGCGGGGTGCGCAACAGCGGGTTGTCCAGCAGGTAGATCTGCCCGACCGACAGATAGTTCGCGGCGCGCCACCAGCGATCCAGCCGAGCCACCGTCTCGTCGCTGATCGGTTGGCGGTCCACGGTCGTCCAGGCTGTCGTCATAATCCCCTTCCCACATCCCCATCCAACTCGTGATCGGCGGACCGTCAACCCGTACCCGATGAGCGCCGGGTTAATCTTTGCGCCGACGGGCACCACAGGAGGGCGGGCACCATCGATGGGCGAGGCGCGACTGCTGACGTCCGTGCGCGTGCTCGACCTGTGTTCTGTTGCCGGTGACGGTGCGGGTGCGGGTGTGGGCCGGATACTGGCCGACCTCGGTGCCGACGTGCTCGAGGTGGAGCCGCCCGGGGGCAGCGCGGCACGGACGGCGGTGCCGACGATCGCCGGTGTGGGAATCGGTTTCGCGCTGGACAACGCGAACAAGCGGGCGACGTCGCTGAACCCGGCCTCGCTATCCGACCGCGATCGGCTGCATGAGCTCGCGGCGGGCGCAGACATCGTGATCGACAGCGGAAACCCGGGTGGCGCAGCACTTTTCGGGACGTCTGCCCTCGACCTGGCGGACCGGTTCGACCATCTCGTCGTGCTGTCGGTCACCGATTTCGGCCTGACGGGGCCGCGTGCATCATGGCGTGGCAACGATGCGGTGTTCTACGCCCTGTCCTCGGCGTTGTCGCGGACCGGACCTACCACCGGCACACCGGTCCTCCCGCCCGTCGGAGTCGGATCGGCGACCGCCACGGTGCAGGCGGCGTGGGCGGTGCTCGCCGCTTACTACGACCGGACCCGCAGCGGCAGAGGGGATTTCATCGACTTCTCCCGGTTCGAGGCGGTCCTGCAAGCCCTCGACCCGCCGTACGGGTCGGAGGGGCAGGCCGCGGTTGGGCTGAAACCGCCGACGGCACTGTGGCGTGGCCGTCCCCGCAACCAGCAGATCTATCCGATCTTCGGGTGCCGCGACGGCCATGTCCGGATCTGTCTGCTGTCCCCGCGGCAGTGGCGCGGCATGCGAGCGTGGCTGGGTGAGCCGCCGCGCTTCGCCGGTCCGGAGTTCGACACGATCGCCGCGCGGTACGCGGCTTCGGCTGAACTGAACGAGGCGATCGCCGCCGTGTTCGCCGCGCAGTCGATGGACGAGCTCGTCGCGCGGGGCCGGGAGCTCGGGGTGCCGATCGCGGCGGTTCGCACGCCGGGAGAAGCGTTGCGGGCAGAGCACTTTCGCTGCACCGGGGCGTTGGTCGAGGCGCCACTGATCCCGGGCGCAACGGTGACCGTGCCTGTCGGGCCGGTGACCCTCGAGGGCGAACATCTCGGATTCCGTTCTCCGGCTCCCGGTTCCGCAGCCGACGACGCGGGATGGCTGCATCCCGCCGCATCGGGCACACCCACGGTGCCCCCCACGATGCCCCCGCCGGAGTATCCCTTCGCCGGTCTGCGCATCCTCGACCTCGGGGTGATCGTCGCGGGCGGTGAGCTGGGCCGCCTGTTCGCCGACCTCGGCGCCGAGGTCATCAAGATCGAGAGCGCCGCCTATCCGGATGGGCTGCGGCAGGCCCCCGCGGGGATGCCGTTGAGCCGATCGTGGGCGCTGACCCACCGCAACGAGTACAGCCTCGGGCTGGATCTGCGCGATCCCGCAGGCGCACAGATCTTCGCCGACCTCGTCGCCACCGCCGATGCGGTGTTCGCCAACTTCAAGCCGGGAACCCTTGCTGCGCTGGGCTTCTCGATCGAGAGGCTGCGCGAGATCAATCCCGACATCGTGCTGGCCGAGAGCAGCGCGTACGGCGACCATGGGCCGTGGAGCGACCAGATGGGCTACGGTCCGCTGGTGCGCGCCTCGACCGGCATCACCCGGTTGTGGACGTCCCCGGATGCGCCGCCCGGCCAGTTCTTCGATGCCACGACCATCTTTCCCGATCACGTCGTCGGACGGTTGACCGCGGTCGCGGCGGTCGCCGCACTGATCCGTCGGGACCGCAGCGGTGCAGGCGCACACCTGCACCTGTCGCAGGCCGAGGTGGCGATCAACCAGCTCGCCGACCGCTACGTCATCGAATCAGCCCGCGCAGCGGGTCTTTCCGTCGTCGATGACGACACCGTGCACGCGGTGTGCCCCTGCGCCGGCGACGACGAGTGGTGCGTGATCTCGCTGCCCGGCAGCGCCGAGCGCGCCGCCGTGGCCACATTGATGGCGCAGGACTTGCCGCAGGAGCGCTCCGCGGTGATCGCCGCCCTCGGGGCGTGGACATCGGGGCGCGACACGGTCGACGTCGCCGAGCTTCTCCAGCAGCACGGCGTGCCCGCGGCGCCGATGAACCGCGCCGCCGATGTGCCCACCGATCCGCAGGTGTTGCATCGCAATGTGTTCGACGAGTCGGTGCATCCGCTGCTGGAGCGCCCGATTCCCGCGGAGACCGCGCCCGCGCCCTATCGTCGTATTCCCCGTGCTCCTCTGCGTCCGGCGCCGATGCCGGGCGAGCACACCCGCGAGATCTGCACCCGGGTGCTCGGCCTGACGTCCGAGCGCATCGACGCGCTGCTGGACGCAGGTGTGCTGTTCGACTACCACCAGGAAGGTTGACCCATGTCCCTCGATCCGAGAACGCCTGTGCTGGTCGGCTACGGCCAGGTCAACCAGCACACCGAGAATCCAGACGTCGAGCCTGTCGATCTGATGGTCGCGGCGGCCCGGGAGGCCGCCGATCCGCGGGTGCTGGCCGCTGTCGATGCGGTGCGGGTGGTCAATCTGCTCTCCTGGCGGTACCGGGACGCCGGACTGCTGGTGGCGCAGCGGATCGGGGCGGAGAAGGCGGCCACCCGCTACACCGGGATCGGCGGCAACGTGCCGCAGACGCTGGTGAACCTGGCCTGCCTGGACATCCAGCAGGGTCGCGCCGATGTCGTGCTGATTGCCGGCGCCGAGACGTGGCGCACGAGGACCAAGATGCGGGCCGCCGGCGCCAAGGCGGAGTGGACGAAGCAGGACGACACGGTGCCGCTGGCGCCGGGCTCCGACGAGATGATGCCGATGGCCGGACCCGGCGACTTGAAGATCCACCTGGACCGCCCGTCGTTCGTGTACCCGATGTTCGAGCAGGCGGTCCGGATCGCCGCGGGGGAGTCCACGCAGGCGCACCGGGAACGGATCGGCGCGCTGTGGGCGCAGTTCTCGGCGGTGGCGGCGCAGAACCCGCACGCCTGGAACCGGCAGGCCTACAGCGCCGAGGACATCTACGAGCCGTCGGCACAGAACCGGATGATCAGCTGGCCCTACCCCAAGCTGATGAACTCCAACAACATGGTCGATCAGGGTGCGGTGCTGATCGTGGCGTCCGCGGAGAAGGCGCAGTACCTCCAGATCCCGCAGGAGCGTTGGGTTTTCCCGTATGCGGGTGCCGACGCGCACGACACCTACGCCATCGGTGAGCGCGCCGAGTTCCACACCTCGCCGGCGATCCGCATCGCGGGCCGGCGCGCGCTGGAGCTGGCCGGCACCGGTGTCGACGAGATCGACCTGATCGACGTGTACTCCTGCTTCCCGTCGGCGGTCCAGGTGGCAGCTGCCGAACTGGGGCTCCCGGTCGGAGATCCCGACAGGCCGCTGACCGTCACCGGCGGATTGACGTTCGCCGGCGGACCCTGGAACAACTACGTCACGCACTCCATCGCGACGATGGCGGAGCAACTCACCGCCCGTCCCGGCACGCGCGGCCTGATCACCGCCAACGGCGGCTACCTGACCAAGCACAGCTTGGGCGTGTACGGCACCGAGCCGCCCCGGCACGAATTCCGTTGGGAGGACGTGCAGGACACCGTCGACCGGGAACCGACCCGCACGGAACTCGTGGACTGGACCGGGGTGGGCACGGTGGAGACCTGGACCACGCCGTTCGATCGCGACGGGGAACCCGAGAAGGCGTTCCTGGCGGTGCGCACCCCGAGCGACGACCGCGTGCTGGCCGTGATCACCGACGCCGACGCCGCCCGGACCACGGTCACCGACGACATCGCCGGTGCGGCCGTGCGGGTACACGCCGACGGCACCGCGACGCTGGAGTGACTACAGCAGGCCGAGTGCGGCGACGGCGTCGCGTTCGGCCCGTAGTTCGGCGACCGAGGCGTCGATCCTGCTGCGCGAGAAGGGATTGACGTCGAGGCCGTCGACGATCTCCCAGCGCCCGTCGACCGATCGGCACGGGAACGAGCACACGAGCCCTTCGTCGATGCCGTAGGCGCCCGGTGACGGCAGCGCGACCGACGTCCAGTCGCCTTCGGGGGTGCCGTGGATCCAGTCGTCGATGTGATCGATGGCGCCGTTGGCCGCCGAGGCTGCCGAACTCGCACCGCGCGCCTCGATGATCGCGGTGCCGCGCCGCGCCACCGTCGGGATGAATTCGTCGGTGAGCCAACGGGTGTCGGCGGCATAGTCGGCCCCGGCGCGGCCGCCGACAGTGGCGTGGAAGATGTCGGGATACTGGGTCGGGGAGTGGTTGCCCCAGATCGTCATCCGGTGGATCTCGGTGACGGGCACTCCGGCGTGTCGCGCCATCGCGGCGACGGCCCGGTTGTGGTCGAGGCGGGTCAGCGCGGTGAACCGCTCGGCCGGGATGTCGGGGGCGTGCGCGGCCGCGACCAGCGCGTTGGTGTTGGCCGGGTTGCCGACCACCAGCACGCGGACATCCGACGCCGCGCCGTTGCCGAGCGCCCGGCCGGCGGTGGCGAAGATCGCCGCGTTGGCACCCAGCAGGTCGGCCCGCTCCATGCCTGCGGTGCGCGGTTTCGCGCCGATCAGCAGCGCGACGTTGACGCCGTCGAACGCGCGGACCGGGTCGTCGTGGATCTCGGTTCCGGCGAGCAGCGGGAATGCACCGTCGTCGAGTTCCATCACCACGCCCTCGGCGGCGCGCACGGCGTCGGGCAGCTCGAGCAGGCGCAGCACCACGGGGGTGTCGTGGCCGAGCATCGCGCCGGCGGCGATACGGAACAGCGCGGCGTAGCCGATCTGCCCGGCGGCTCCGGTGACGGTGACGGTGACCGGGCGTGCAGGCATGGGGTTCTCCTTGGTCAGGGTGCGTCGGCGGGCACGTCGGTGTAGGCGGTGGTGAAGCCGTCGGCGGAGAAGGTGAAGCCCTTGCCCGACAGTTCCGACAGGCAGGACACCCCGGAGGCTTCCTGCACGTTGCAGCGGAAACCGGCGACCGCCAGGATGCGGTTGAACGGCAGCACCGGCGGGTCGGTGACCTCGGATGCGGGCAGCGCCGCGAACTGCGGGTCCGCAGTGCGGTCGACCAGGATCGCGGTCGGGGTGGTGGTGCCGCCGTCGGGATCGGTCACCTCGTCGGGGGCGCCGGTGATTCCGATCGCGGTCGCGGTGCCGCCCGCCTTACCGCAGGACACCTGCGTGCGCGGGGTGATCTGGCACTGCCAGCGACCGCTCGGGGTGGTGAAGGCGTACACGGTCGCGCCACCGGCGGATTCGGGTCCGGGGAGGGCGTAGGCGAAAGCGTTGGCGAGGTGGGCGTTGCTCGGCCGGGTGGTTTCGGGCGGCGGGGCCGCCGCAGGCGGCGGGGCGACGGTGTCGTCGGTGGTGACGACGGTCGGCCCGGTGCAGGCGGCGACGGACAGAGCAAGCGCTGCCACAGCGCAGAGTCGAGTGGTCACAGGCATGTCGGTGCACCAGCATGCCATCCCGGTTTGTCTCGCATGCTCACACGGAGGTCAGCTCACCACGGCATCACGCACGGCACGGTCCAGAGACACCCGGACCAGCGCCGCCGCCAGCCGCGCACAGGCGTCACCGCCCAACTTCCCGAGCTCGTCGGGACCGTCGGGCAGCCCGAGGTCCTTCGCAGCGGCGCGGGCTCGGTCGTCGAAGTAGGGCCGCACCCAGGTCCACACGTCCTGCACCTCGCGCAGAAAGATGCCGGCGCCGGTGTCGCCGATGCCGATGAACCCCTCCAGCAGGTCCTTGGCCGCGGCGACATCGCCGTTGGCGCGCTCGGCCAGACCCCGGAGATCGCCGTGGTAGTCCTCCTTGACCGCGGTGGCGATCTGGGTCAGGCGGGTCGCCGAGCTCTCGTCGTAGCGGGCGTATCCGGCCCGGCCGAAGGCGGCGATGACGGTCTGGCGTTTCGCCGCCAACGCCGCATCGGGGGTGCGCAGCTTCTCGCTGAACAGCTCTGCGGCCGCCTTCGTCGCGATGTTCGCATCGATCGGCTTGCTCGCCAGCATGCACAGCACCAGCAACTCGAACAGCGGCATGGGCTTGTCGGCGAGCGTGATGCCGGCCTGCTCGGCGAACGTCTCGCCGGTTTCGGAGAGAAGGCGACGCACGGTGTCTTCGTTGCGGTCGTTTCGACTCATGGCCGTCGGCTACCCGCGGCGCGCCGGGCAGAACCTCTACTTCGACGGCAGGCTGGTCGCGTAGTCGACGCCGCGGCGCACCCAGCCGCGCAGCGCCGCCTCACCCGTCACCCCGTCGGCGCTCACCCGCACCCAGCCACGGGTGGGGCGGCCGGCCATGATCATTGGCTCGACGTGCTCTTCGGCGAGCAGCTCATCGGTGTGCTCCGGCGGTACCCGGACCATCAGGCCGCCCTTGCCGCTCACGCAGACCGCCATGTTGCCGTTGAGCAGGAACGCCAAGCCGCCGAACATCGGCTTCTCGTCGAGGCCGCGCTCAGCGCTGATGTGCTCACGCACCCGCTCAGCGAGGTCGGTGTCGTACGCCACGGGTCCATTCTCCCGGCGAACAGACACGAACTGGACCAAAATCTCGGCGATTCTGCTCGAGTTCGCGTCTGTTCCCTACTTCGTAGGGCCCACGCGGTCACAACTGCGGCGTCCACCCGAGCGCCGGGCCGAGCTTTTCGGCGAGGTCGGAAATGATCTGGGCGTAGTCCTCGGCCTCGAACGTGAACGGCAGCGCGAAGGCGACCTCGTCGGCGCGCTGGAACCCGGCATGGTCGAACAGCTGGTCGGCCAGCTCATCAGAGGTGCCGACGTAGTCGGGGGAGAACAGCATGCCGCGAACTCCCTGCGGTGCCTTGGTGCGTTCGTACCGGCTGGCGGCGTATTCGCGGTAGCGGCGGATCTGGTCCTCGGTGGCCGAGTCCGTGGGGATGACGACGAGACCCTGTGACACTCGAGCCTGCTCGGGGTGGGGGTGCGCTGCCCGGAAGGCGTCGATCTGCTCGGCCTGGATGGTGGCGAAATCCCGTGACGCGGAGCCTTCGACGGTGACGACCGAGCTCGTCAGGTAGTTGATTCCTTGTTCCCCGGCCCAGATGGCCGATGCCAGCCCGCCGCCGTACCACACCCGCTCGGCCAGGCCGGGCGAGTGCGGCTGGATGTGGTCGGTGTAGTGCTCGATGCCCACCGTGCCGGCGAAGTCGCTGATCGGCTCACCGCGCAGGCAGCGCAGCAGGCGCAGCACACGGTCTTTCGAAAAGTCCTGCGCGTCATAGGATTCCGGATAAAGAGAAACCTTGTAGTGGTCGTACATCATCGGTGTGCCGACCGACACCCCGGGGTTGATGCGCCCGCCCGAGAGGATGTCGACGGTGGCGAGGTCCTCGGCGAGCCGGAACGGGTTCTCCAAGCCCAGCGGGATGACCGCCGTGCCGATCTCGATGCGGCTGGTGCGCTGCGAGGCGGCCGCCATGATCGCCACGGGCGAGGAGATGCCGGGCTGCAGATGCCTGTCGCGCAGCCAGACGCTGTCGAACCCCAGTGCCTCGGCCCGTTCGATCACCGTCAGGGTTTCCTCGATGCCCGGTCCCGGGTTGTCGACGTCGAAGCGTCCGATGGTCAGGAATCCCAGCTTGCGCAGCGGCACACCGCGTACGGGCACGGCTACTCCTTCCGACGAACAGACACAAACTCGCACGGAATCGCGTGATTCCGTGCGAGTTCGCGTCTGCTCGCGCCTATCGGTTGTCAGGCCGCCGCGGTCACGGCATCGGCCGCCGGCTCCAGCGCCAGCGCCACGATCTCGGCCACGTCGGTCATCGGCCGCACCTCCAGCGCGTCGAGCACCTCGGCCGGCACGTCGTCCAGATCGGGCTCGTTGCGCTGCGGGATGAACACCGTCGAAAGCCCCGCCCGTTGCGCGGCCAGCAGCTTCTGCTTGACCCCGCCGATCGGTAGCACCCGCCCGTTGAGCGTCACCTCGCCGGTCATGCCGACATCGGAGCGCACGTTGCGCCCGGTCGCCATCGACACCAGCGCGGTGACCATCGTGACGCCGGCCGACGGCCCGTCCTTGGGCACTGCGCCCGCGGGGACGTGCACGTGGATGCGGCGGTCGAGCGCCTTCGGGTCGACGCCCAGTTCGGCGGCGTGGGCGCGGACGTAGGACAGCGCGATCTGCGCCGATTCCTTCATCACGTCGCCCAGCTGACCGGTCAGCGCCAATCCGGCCTCACCGTCGGTGGAGCCGGCCTCGATATAGAGGACGTCACCGCCGAGGCCGGTGACCGCCAGCCCCGTCGCGACACCCGGCACCGCGGTGCGCTCTGCCGATTCCGGCGTGAAGCGCGGACGGCCCAGGTAGGCAACGAGATCCGGCTCGTCAATGGTGATCGGCGACGGGTCTGCAGCCAGCTTGGTGGTTGCCTTGCGCATCGCCTTGGCCAGCAACCGCTCGAACTGGCGGACGCCCGGTTCGCGGGTGTAGTCCGCGGCGATCTTGTGCAGCGCCTCGTCGGTCACCGTGACCTCCTCGACGGACAGCGCAGCCCGCTCGGCCTGCCGCGGCAGCAGGTAGTTCCGGGCGATGGCCACCTTGTCGTCGGCGGTGTAGCCGTCGATCTGCACCAGCTCCATGCGGTCCAGCAGGGCCTGCGGGATGTTCTCGATGACGTTGGCCGTCGCCAGGAACACCACGTCGGACAGGTCCAGATCCAGGTCCAGGTAGTGGTCCCGGAACGTGTGGTTCTGTGCGGGGTCGAGCACCTCGAGCAGTGCCGCCGACGGGTCGCCGCGGTAGTCCGAGCCGACCTTGTCGATCTCGTCCAGCAGCACAACGGGATTCATCGATCCCGCCTCGCCGATGGCACGCACGATGCGGCCGGGCAGCGCGCCCACATACGTGCGGCGGTGTCCGCGGATCTCGGCCTCGTCGCGCACGCCGCCCAACGCGACACGCACGAACTTGCGGCCCAGCGCCCGCGCGACGGACTCGCCCAGTGACGTCTTGCCGACGCCGGGAGGGCCGGCCAGCACCATCACGGCACCGGAGCCGCGGCCGCCGACGACGGCCATGCCGCGCTGGGCGCGACGGGCCCGCACGGCCAGGTACTCCACGATGCGGTCCTTGACGTCGTCGAGACCGTGGTGGTCGGCGTCCAGAATGCCGCGTGCCGCAGCAAGATCCGCCGAATCCTCGGTCGCGACGTTCCACGGCAGGTCCAGCACGGTGTCGAGCCAGGTTCGGATCCAGCCGCCCTCCGGGCTCTGGTCGCTGGAGCGTTCCAGCTTGCCGACCTCGCGCAGCGCGGCCTCGCGCACCTTCTCCGGCAGGTCGGCAGCTTCGACGCGGGCCCGGTAATCATCGGACCCCTCGGGCTCACCCTCGCCGAGTTCCTTGCGGATCGCAGCCAGTTGCTGGCGCAGCAGGAATTCCTTCTGCTGCTTGTCCATTCCGGCCCGCACGTCTTCGGCGATCTTGTCGTTGACCTCGGTCTCGGCCAGGTGGTCGCTCGTCCAGCCGATCAGCAGCCGCAGCCGAGCGGCCACGTCCTCGGTCTCGAGCAGCTCGCGCTTCTCCACGTCCGACAGGTAGGACGCGTATCCGGCCGTGTCGGCCAGCGCCGACGGGTCGGTGATCTTGTTGACCACGTCGACGATCTGCCACGCCTCCCGGCGCTGCAGCATCGCGAGCAGCAGCTTCTTGTATTCGGCCGCCAACGCGCGGGTCTCGTCGGTGATCTCCGGGTCGGCGACTTCGTCGACCGTGACCCACAGCGCGGTGCCGGGGCCGGTGGCGCCGGTGCCGATGTGGGCGCGCTTCTCACCGCGCACCACCGCGGCGGCACCGCCGCCGGGCACACGACCGACCTGCACGATCGATGCGAGCACGCCGTAGGTGGGGTAGCGGTCGTCGAGTCGGGGCGCGATCAGCAGCTTGCCGGTCTGGCTGGCCTGGGCCGCATCGACCGCGGCCCGGGCGGGGTCGTCGAGTTCGATCGGGACCACCATTCCGGGCAGCACGATCGGCTCGCTGACAAACAAGACCGGGACTTGCAAGGCTTCAGCCATCAATCCTCCAAAGTTGAATCTGATGCGCTCAACCTTGTGGCGAAGGACTTTGTTCCCGTACCGCGGCACTCGGCCGGTGAAGACGACCACGACGACGCCCCGCTTCGCGCAGAGCTGAATCCGAACGGGATCAGGCCTCTGGGTGGCGTTCCTGCCAGAGCCGATAGACGTCGAGGGCGTCGGGGTGGGGCTGGTGCTGCATCGGCAGACGACGGTCCTGCCAGGATTTCTCGAACTCGTCGTAGAACGTGGCGAGCTCGAAGTACTTGCGGTTGTCCTGGTAGTACGGCGCGTACTCGTCGCGCTGGGTGAGGAAGACGACGGCATCGGGGGAGCAGTAGTACAGCGACCCGAGACACATCGGGCACGGGTGGGCGAGCACGTAGATGGTGGCGCCGGTGAGGTGCTCGGACCCGACGGCCGTGCAGGCCGCGCGGACCGCCAGGATCTCAGCATGGGCGGTGGGATCGTTGGTCTGCGCCACCAGGTTCGGACTCTCTGCCAGTACCTGCCCGTCGCGGGCGATGACGGTGGCGAAAGGTCTGCCTCCCTCCATGACGTTCTGGCGGGCGATGTCGACGGTGCGCTGCGCGAAATCCATGAGTTGACTGGTAACCGGTTGCGGCGCGGAATAGTCCTGAGCCGTCAGGGGTCGTAGCCCTCATGAGCAGAGCAGGCCAGTTCGACCACCACGGCGGCGGCGCCGACACCATCACCGGCCAGGTCGTCGCCATCACCGGGGCCAGCAGCGGCATCGGCGAGGCGACCGCGCGTCTGCTGTCCGCCCGGGGCGCGCGCCTGGTGCTGGCCGCGCGACGCACCGACCGGTTGACGACGCTGGTCGACGAACTGCCGCACGACGCGGTCGCCGTCCCGGCCGACGTCACCGTCCCCGAGGACGTGACGCGGATCGTCGACACTGCGGTCGAGCGCTTCGGCCGACTCGACGTGCTGGTGAACAACGCCGGAATCGCGACGATCGGGGAGATGACCGACGGCGACGTGGCCGGCTGGGACGCGATGATCGACGTCAACGTGCGCGGGGTGCTGTACGGGATCGCGGCCGCGCTGCCGGTGTTCCGCCGTCAGGGGCGCGGCCACATCGTCACCACGGTGTCGACCGCCGGCCTCAAGATCGTGCCCACGATGGGCGTGTACGCGGCGACCAAGAACGCGGTGCGCACCGTGATGGAGGCGCTACGTCAGGAGTCGACGGACGGCGTCGTGCGGACCACGTCGATCTCGCCGGGCTTCGTGAACACCGAGTTGGACGGCTCGATCGACGATTCCGACCTCGCCGCCCGGATCCGGGCCCAGATGGACGAGTTCGGCCTGCCGCCGGATGCGGTCGCCCGGGCCATCGCGTTCGCGATCGAACAGCCGCACGACGTGGAGATCGGGGACCTGACGATCCGTCCGACACGGCAGAACTGACACCGCGTGGGGGAGAAGGTGATCCCCCGAGCCGACCACCCGTCGGGGCGATGCGGGGACGTGCGCGCCGCGGCTAGAACCTAGCCCTATGCCCCCTTGGCGGTTACGCGACTTCCACGACGACGACCTCGATCAGGCTATCTCGGTCTGGGACCAGAGCCGAGAGCCCGGCGAGGCCCCGCCGGCATTTCCGGTGTCCGAGGTGGTCGCCGCCGCACGATCCGGACAGCCCGCCGTGGTGGCCGTGGTGGGCGAACAGCTGGTCGGCATGGCGGTGGCGCACGTCGCCGCGGACCGCGCCTGGATCTCGATGGTCGCGCTGTCGAACCGGTGGCGGCACCGCGGAATCGGCAGCGCGCTGCTGGCCGAGCTCGAGCTGCGGCTGCGCGGCCTGGGCGCCCGGCGCATCAGCGTACTGCTTCCCGAGGACGCCACAGGAGCTGCCGCGCTGCGTAATTCGGGATACACCGAGCGGGCCGATCTGCGGTACTTCGAGAAGATCGATCACGTCGGCGCGTCGGATACGGGGTTGCTCTCAGCGCTGGGCGGCCAGCTGATCAACCCCGGCCGATGGCAGGAGATGGCCGGTATGGACGTCGAGAAGCAGATGATCGAGCGGCGCATCGTCGCGCCGCTGGCGCGCCCCGATCTCGCTGCCCGATACGGTGTGTCGCCGCCCAAGGCGGTGATCCTGTTCGGCCCACCGGGAACGGGCAAGACCAGCTTCGCCAAAGCGGTTGCCGGACGGCTCGGTTGGCCGTTCGTGGAGATCTTTCCGTCCCGCCTCGCGGCGCCCGGTGTGGCCATGCCTGCAGCGCTGCGCGACGTCTTCGCCGATCTGACCGAGCTCGACGCCGCCGTCGTGTTCATCGACGAGGTGGAGGAGATCGCGGGCTCACGCTCCGGAGTGCCGTCCGACCCGTCGCACGGCGTCACCAACGAGCTGTTGAAGTTGATCCCGGCGTTCCGTCAGAACGACGAGCGGTTACTCATCTGCGCGACCAACTCCGTCAGCTCGTTGGATTCTGCGTTCCTGCGGCCCGGACGATTCGACTACATCATTCCCGTGGGACCGCCCGATGAGGCGGCGCGCAAAGCGATCTGGACCCGCTATCTGGCCGGCAACGCCGACACGGTCGAAGTCGACAAGCTCGTCGAGGCATCGGACATGTTCACCCCGGCAGACATCGAGTTCGCGGCGCGTAAAGGAGCGTTGTCGGCTTTCGAGCGAGAAGTGGAGTCACGGCGCGGCGAACCGGCCCGCACCGACGATTACCTCGCGGCGATCGCCGACACACGGCCCACGCTGACGCAGGTGATGCTCGACGAGTTCACGACCGATATCGAGCAGCAGACCCGGTTGTAGCCGCCGGGCGCCCTCAGGCGGCTCCGGCCCAAATGCCGCCCTCAGGCGGCTCCGGCCCAATTGCCGCCCTCAGGCGGCAGCGTCCTTGCCGCCGATGCACGAGCTGCAGTCGGACGTGCCGAAGTCGGTGTCGATGTCGACCGAACCGCAAGCGGGGCAGATGAAGGGGATCACGGCTGTCTCCAGAGGGCTTGTCGACATCGGCGCGACCATCGCATCCGACCACGCCCGAGATACCCCCCGGTGGTAGCGGATCAAACGCGACGGAGCGACCCGACCGCCGATGGTCACATCCCTGTCACCTTTACCTGCCCCGCACACGGCAGAGAGCCTGCCGCTCGGGGGAAACGGCAGGCTCTCTGAGTGTGGGGGCTATGCGGAGGCTTGCGCCCCGAGCACCCGCTGGATGTCCGGCTTCATCTGCAGAAGCTGCTGACCCCAGTAACCCCAGGCGTGCGTGCCCTGGGCGGGGAAGTTGAACACCCCGTTGGTGCCGCCGGCCGCGATGTACTTGTCGCGGAAGCTGATGTTGGTCCGCAAGGTGAAGCCCTCGAGGAACTGCGCCGCCATCAGGTTCTGTCCGGCCGTACCCGAGTCGAGGTCCGACGGGGTACCGGTGCCGCAGTAGACCCAGACCCGGGTGTTGTTGGCCACCAGCTGATTGATGTTGACCATCGGGTCGTTGCGCTTCCACGCCGGGTCCGAGGACGGTCCCCACATGCTCTCGGCATTGAAGCCGCCCGCGTCGTTCATCGCCAGCCCGATCAGCATCGGCCACCAGCCCTCGGACGGGTTCAGGAACCCGGAAAGGCTTGCCGCGTAGATGAACTGCTGCGGATGGTAGATGGCCAGGGTCATCGATGCGCTACCCGCCATCGACAGACCGACGACCGCGTTACCTGTGCGCGAGACGCCGCGGTTGGCTTCCAGCCACGCGGGCAGTTCCTGGGTCAGGAACGTCTCCCACTTGTAGGTGTAGTCCTGGCCGTTCCCGCGCGACGGCTGGTACCAGTCGCTGTAGAAGCTGGACTGACCGCCGACCGGCATGATCGTCGACAGACCCGACTGGTAGTACCACTCGAACGCCGGGGTGTTGATGTCCCAGCCGTTGTAGTCGTCCTGGGCGCGCAGACCGTCGAGCAGGTAGACGGCGTGCGGGCCGCCACCCTGGAACTGCACGCGGATGTTGCGGTTCATCGACTGGGAGAACACGTCCAGGTACTCGACGGGCAGACCCGGACGGGAGAACGCGTTGGCAGTCGCCGATCCCCCGACGAAGCCGATCAGCCCGGGCAGCGTGGTGAGGGCCAGGGCGACGGCCGCCATCCGGCGCAGCCCCATTCTCGCGGAGCCTCGAAACTTCTCTCTCAACTTCATAACGGCAACCAACCCACCTTTCATTACAAGTCCACATGTCGCGCAAACGTGCCGTCGTGTGCATCCGCCATGGAACACGGTCGGCGTTCTCGAACCGCTGTCCGACACAGACATTCGTGGTCGCGGTTGGCTAACGATTACGACTCGGCGCAGTGACCAACGCCGCGGGCCTGCCACACTCGAGCCCGACGATGACTACTTCTGAATCCGACACGTTCGACCTGGCGCGCTTCACCGACGCTCAGGCCGGGGTCTATGACACGGTGCTCGCTGAGTTGCGGGCAGGCCGCAAGCGCACACACTGGATCTGGTTCGTGTTCCCGCAACTGCGCGGCCTCGGGCACAGCGCCACGGCGTACCGGTTTGGTCTGACCTCACTCGAGGAGGCCGCGGCCTATCTCGCCCACCCCGTGCTCGGGCCGCGTCTGGTGGAGTGCGCCGGCCTGCTGCTGACCCACCGCGGCCGCGCAGCCCGCGACATCCTGGGCTATCCCGACGATCTGAAGGTGCGGTCGTCGATGACGCTGTTCGCCCGCGCCGGTGGCGGGTCGGTGTTCACTGAAGTGCTGGACGCCTTCTATGGCGGCGAGGAGGATGCGGCGACGCTGGAGCTGTTGCGCTGAGAACAGCGAGGGGTTGAGTCAGCGCGGCGCGAGGACGAGCCAGCCGTGGGGAGGCACCACGGTCTCGGTGACCGTCTCCGCCGGCGGCGCGCCAGACCCGGCGACCACCTCGGCGGCACCGAACCCGTGCTCCTGCAACGACACTGGTAACGGTTCGTCGGCGACGTTGAGGGCGACCAGCAGCGTGTCGTCACCCGCTCGGGAGGCGTAGACGTAGCCGGTGTTGGTGACCTGCAGCGGTGCGGTACGCGCGGTGTGCAGCCAGGGGTGACGGCGGCGCAACCCGATCAGATGTTGGTGGGCGCGCAGCACCTGGTGGCCGTGCTCGCCCACTCCGTCCAGCGGAGAACCGAATTCGGGCCGCACCGCATCGTCTCCGCCGAAACGCTCCTCTTTCACCCCGCGATAGGCGACCTCGTCGCCGGCGTAGATGCTCGGAGTGCCGCCGGTGGTCATCAGGATCACCAGCGCGTGATCGACGTGGTCGGGGTTGTCCAGCTGGCTTGCGATGCGGGTCACGTCGTGGTTGCCGATGAACGTCATGGGCACGAAGGTGTCCAGAAAGTCGTTGTGCCGCTTGAGCGCCCAGTCCAGTTCGTGAAGATTCGCGTCGTTGAGGCTGCTCCAGATCGCCTTCCACAGCTCGTACTGGGTCACCGAGTCGAAGCCGGACTCGGTCACGCGCGCCACGTAGTCGCCGTGGATGACCTCGCCGACGAACCATGCGTCCGGGAACTGCTCACGCACCCGCGGCAGTACCTGCGCCCAGAAGCGGTCGGGCATCGCATACGCCGCGTCCAAGCGCCAGCCGTCGGCGCCGCGGCCGAGCCAGTGGCACATCACGTCGACGACGTAGTCGACCACTTCCGGGTTGCGATGATCGAGCGCGATCAGTCCGCCGTGGCCCTCGAACGTGGCGAACTCCCCACGCCGGACCCGGAACCACGACGTGTCACCGCCGGCGACAGCGTCGCGGTAGCGGGGGAAGTCGGTGCCGACGTGGTTGAACACCCCGTCGAGCAGGACGCGCAACCCTCGCGCGTGGGCCTCGGTGATCAGGTGGTCGAAGTCACCGTCGTCACCGAGCCGCCCGTCGATGCGGTAGTGATCGGTGGTGTCGTAGCCGTGGGTCTGCGACGCGAAGACGGGCCCCAGCGCGATGCCGGAGGTCCCGAGATCACGGGCGTAGTCGAGCCAGTCCACGATCCGCCGGAGCCGATGCTCGTCCGGTCCTGGGGGCGGGTCGGCCGGATGTGCGCCGACAAAGCCCAGGGGGTAGAGGTGCCACCAGATGGCGTGGGTGACCCAATCCGGCTCGCTCATCGACGAAAAGCCCTCTCGTACAACGCTTTCATGGTTTCCGCCAGGTCGAGCGCGGGACCGTCGACGGGCACGCCCGGCGCGACGGCACTGATCGGCAGGGCGGCGACAGGGGGTGCCGGCGCGTCCCATGCCTGCAGCCAGCCCGTCAGTTGCGCCGACGAGGCCGCGTAGACGATGCGGCCCAGCCCGACCCAGGCGTGGGCGGCCGCACACATCGGGCAGTGCTCACCGCTGGTGTAGACGGTCGCCGCGGCACGCTCCTCGGGGCTGAGATGCTCGACGGCCCACAGTGCGATCGCGAGCTCCGGATGCCGGGTGGCGTCTCCGCCGGCGACGTGGTTGTGGTCTTCGAAACGCACCGCGCCGTCTGCATCGAGCAGCAGCGAGCCGAAGGGTTCGTCGCCCGTCTCGAGCGCCTGCCGGGCGAGGTCCACGCAGCGGCGCAGACACTCGACGTCCGCGGCGCTGAGAGACACAGGCGAAGTCTACGCATCCATGCGGCAGGCACACGACGCGCGGATCGGCACGTCGGCGCGGGCGCCGGCCAGCTCCAGCTGCCGAGCGATGATCACCGCTTCGGCGTCGCGGCCCAGCCGCGTCAGGCACTCGTGGTAACCGTGCAGGCTCCACACGTTGCCCGGGTGCTGGCAGGACCGGGCCAGCGTCGGGTCGAGGCCGAGATCGGCAGCGTAGACGCCCGCGGCCTCCTCCACGCGGCCCTGCTCGAGCAGCAGGGCACCGTAGGCGTGCCGGGTGGGCTGCATCCAGCCCCACGGTTCGTCATAGGGGAGGGCGTCGTCGAGCGCGATCGCCCGGCGCAGATGTGCGAACGCGTCCTCGAAGTCACCTGCGCGGTAGGCGATCTCACCGTCCAGCATGGCCGCGGCGACCGCCAGGATGTCCCGGCTGGTGTTGTTGAACAGGTACCGGCTATCCGGGATCCGCGCGTGGGCCCGGGTGAAGGCCTCCCGCTCGGTGTGCGCCTCGGCGAGCCGCCCAGTCGCCGCGTAGGCGACGCCGCGGCCGTAGTGGATCGTCGCGGTGGTGGTGCAGTACAGCTCGGGGTCCTCGGGCAACGGCGTGGCGATCAGATCGTCCCACCGGCCGAAGCGGATCAGCACGTGCACCCGCAGGGGCACGAACGCTTCGAGCCAGTCCGCCATCGGTGGTGACGGAATGCGCAGCAGCTCCGGGGTCAGTTGGGCCGAGAGCTCGTCGGCGGCCCCCAGCGCAGTGGCGTAGTTGGCCTCGAACATCGCCGAGTAGACCACGAAGTGCAGGTTGTGGGCGCGGTAGAGCGAGTAGAAATTGAGCGGTCCCGAGCGTTCGACGAAGCGCCGATCCACCTGTACCGCAGCGGTATTGGCGACGACAGAGTCGTGGTAGTTCCCGCACAGCACGTCGATGTGGCTGGGCATGTGCTGCAGGTGGCCCGCATCGGGCACCAGGCCACGCAGCAGGTCGGCGGCGGGCAGCGCCTTCTCGGGCGTCGTCGACATCTCCATCGCGTGGAGGTAGAGGTGCAGGATGCCGGGGTGGGCGCGGCCGGCCGCAGTGGACAGTGCCGCGTCGAGGATCTGCACGGCTTCGACGACGCGCGAGCCCGGCGCCGGCTCACCGGTGCGGCTGTCCCACAGCGCCCACGCGGTGATGTTGACCAGCGCGTCGGCGGTCAGCGCTGCGACGTCGACGTCCGCGGGATGAGCCTGCGCCAGGGCGGTCATCGCGTCGGCGTAGGCGGCGTGGCCGGCCTGCAGCGCGGCGGTGTCGTCGGGATCGTCGGTCGGGAACCGCGCCATCAGCGCGTGGATGAGCCCACGCTCGACCGCGTCGGCGCGCCCGCGCGCGGCCTGGGCGAGTTCGGCCCGCGCCCGCGTCACGGAGGCGGTCAGGTCGACAGGGTCGAATGCCTCCCACGCCTTGTTGTAGTTGGGCCCGACTGCATAGGCGATGCCCCATCGAGCCAACGCGAAATCGGGGTCGAGGGCCAGCGCTCGCTCGAAGCATGCGATCGCCTCGTCGTGGTTGAAGGCGTAGGCCCAGACCATGCCCCGGTCGAACCAGACCTGTGCATCGGCCGACGGTGTGTCCGTCGGCCGATGGTAGGAGCCGAGGTCGTAGTAGGGCTCGATCGGCGATGCGCTCACACCCGGCACGATAAATCACCGACACCACGGCGACGAGGTGTACTCAGATCGGACCCGGCGGTTACGGTGACGCGCATGATCCGTTGCGTACGACTGTGGACCGGCGCCGACGACACCTCTCACGTGCAGATCGGGCGCCTGGACATGCGGCCGGGTCGCAACGACGACCTGGTCTCGTCGAGCTTCACCGCGGCGTCGGTGACGGTGGAGGAGACCGCGACGGGCGGCACACTGGCGTGGCACACCGCGCCGGTCCGCCAACTCGTCGTCACCCTCGCGGGCACGCTGCTGTTCACCACGCGCGACGGCGAGTCCTTCCGCCTCTCACCCGGCGACGTGTTGCTCGCCGAGGACACGACGGGGTCCGGTCACCAGTGGCGCCTCGAGGGCGACGATCCGTGGCGGCGGATGTACGTCGTGTTGGGTCAGGACGCGGCGGTGCCGTTCGTGGCCGACTGACGTCAGTGCCCCGCGACCCTCAGTGCCCCGCGACGATGTCGGATTCGTCGACCACGACGGGCTCCTTCGCCCCCGGCAGCAGTGAGTACGCCAAGCAGACCACCCCGAAGAGCGCATAGCCCAGTGCCACTTGCGGATTCGCTGCCCAGGCCACCTGCGGTGCGTGGATAAGGCCGATGAAGGACAGCACGGCGCCCACCGCCGAGGCGATCGCTGCGTAGAGAAACTTCTTCTCCAGGATGAACGTGACCATCGTGCCGAGGATCAGCCCGACCAGCACCGCGCCCTCGCCCAACGTCAGCAGCCCGTCGTAGACCACGCCGGCATTGCCCAGCGCCTCCAGGCCGACCTTCGACGCCGAGGTACCCGCGGCGTTGAGCGCATTGTCGATCAGGCCGCTGGCCCACTGCGCCAGGTTCGGCAGGATCGCCGCCACCACCGCGATCGCGTGCAGCCGCGGTACCGCCTGGAACGCCTGGGCACCGATCAGCAGTCCGATGTAGAGCAGGATCGGCACGATCGCCGGAACAGGGAGCAGCGCGTCGAGGACCCCGAAAAGGCCGAGGAAGCAGAGTATTCCGATGACGATGCCGCTGGCCAGCGAGTAGCCCGCCCGGCCGCCGGCGTCCTTCCAGCCCGGGTGCCCGATGTACACCGCGGGCGG
Source organism: Mycobacterium kyogaense (assembly GCF_003254575.1). Classification (GTDB taxonomy): domain Bacteria; phylum Actinomycetota; class Actinomycetes; order Mycobacteriales; family Mycobacteriaceae; genus Mycobacterium; species Mycobacterium kyogaense. The sequence goes on from NZ_QJUA01000004.1 coordinate 217,380, forward strand.
GAACGGGGATCCGAACGCCGACCCGACGACCGCGCCCGCGCCGTCGGCGAGCAGCACGCTGCGCAGGTTGTAGTTGTCGCCGGCGGCAGCGGCGCTTTCCACATTGCTCATCGCCTCGGTGAAGTTGTAGACGCCCAGCGGGATCGCGGTCCCGAGCAACGGCGCGAGGTTCGACAGACCGGAGAACAGCATGTCCACGCGGAGATCCGGAACGCCGATCGCGATGTCGGAGACGGCCTGGCCGACGTCGGGCGCGGACATGTAGCCGCCGAGCCAGCCGATCGCGGTACCGACGAGCAGCGCCGCCAGCCCCACCGGGATGCCGAACGGCAGCCGCACATCGGTGAAGAAGCCGATCAGGATGATCGCCAGCACCGGCAGCCCGATCCACGCCGCTTCCCACATCTGGGCCGCGGGCCGCATCGAGATGAACGTGATCGAGATGCCGGCCAGGGTGCCGAGCATCGCGGCCCGCGGGGTGAGCCGCCGGATGTGCGGTCCGACGAACGCCCCGATCATCACGATCACACCGATCATGAACGCCCAGGCGAGCCCGGCCGACCAGGCCCGCATCGCGTCGTCGGTGCTGAGATAGACCGGCAGCATGACCACGAACACGACGATGAACATGTGCGGCACGCTGGGCCCGTACGGCAGCGCGGTGACATCGGATCTGTTCTCTCGCTTGGCCAGTCGGCGTGCGAGGAAGGTGTAGTACAGGTTGCCGAGGATCAGCGCGACGCCGAGTGCGGGCAGTACCGTGCCCAGCACGTCACCGGCCGGGACCTTGACCACGCCGATCATCAGGCCGGTCAAGGTCAGGACGTTGACCAGGATGTTGAAGCCCAGGCCGAAGAACGCGTTCAGATCGCCACGGGTCCACCAGGCAACAGAGGCCGGTTTCTCGGTGGGGGCGGGAGTGGTGACGTCGGTACTCACAAGGTCTCCTCAGGCGGCCGTGGTGGTCAGTTGTTGCAGTGCGGGTATGACGGCCGCGGTGTCGGCGACCCAGCCGAAGATGCCGCCCTGCGCGGCGATCATCTGCAGACCGATGCGGTGGAAATCGTCGAAATACGAACCGACGCAATCGGATACCACGAGACACTCGTAGCCGCGGTCGTTCGCCTCGCGGGTCGTGGTGTGCACGCAGACCTCGGTGGTGACGCCGGTGATCAGCAGCTGGGTGATGCCGCCGTCGGTCAGCACCTCGGACAGGTCGGTTCCGTAGAACGCACCCTTGCCGGGTTTGTCGATCACCACCTCACCGTCGATCGGTGCCAGCTCGTCGACGATGTCGTGCCCGTACTCGCCGCGGATCAGGATGCGACCGAAGGCGCCGGGATCACCGATGCGCTGGGTCGGCGCGCCGCGGCGAAGCTTCGCGGGTGGGCAGTCCGACAAGTCGGGCCGGTGGCCTTCGCGGGTGTGGATGACCATCAGACCGGCCGAGCGCGCTGCCGCCAGCAGTGCCGCCAACGGCGGGACGACGGTGGCGAGGCGGCCGACGTCGTTGCCGAGGCTCTCGCCGAAACCGCCCGGCAGCAGGAAGTCTCGCTGCATGTCGATGACGACCAGCGCGGTCTTGCCGGCGATGAGCGGGAACGGCGACGGCTCCGCCGCGATCGGGATCGGGTTCACAGCAGCTCCTCGGTGGGGATCGGGGC
>NZ_QJUA01000050.1 GCF_003254575.1 Mycobacterium kyogaense
GGGGTGGAACTCGCGATCGTGGAGGGTGGTGCGGGTCGGGACGTGGCGCTCGTCGTACTCGTCGGCCTGTTCGTGCTCGTGGTCCTGGTCGTCGTGGTCGTCGTGGTCGTCTCGGCAGGGGTGGACACGCTCGGTGCGGTGGTGGGCACGGCCGTCGCCTCCAGTGCGGGACACCCGAACCGTGACGCCAACGCGGTGGCGAGATCCCCGCCGGCCTGATGCCAGCCGACGACGGCATCGACGGTGTTGTCGATCAGCGCCTGGCCGTAGAGCGTGACCGGGTCGAGTGCCGACACCGACGCCGCGATCCCGACGCTACGCAGCTGGTCGGCCGCGGTGTTGGCCACCGCCACCGAGGTCGGATCGTTGGCGGCCACGCCCAGGACGAAGGTGAGCGGCTCCCCGTCCTTGACCAGCTGACCGCGGTTGTTCTCCGGAGTCGACGGCGCCGGGCTCGGCGTCGATGTCGCCGTCGGCGTCGCGGGCGGGGTGTCGACCTGGTAGCCGGCCGCACCGAGGAGCGCCATCGCCTCGTCACGCGTCATGGCCGGCGGGGCCGTCGGCACGTACCCCGGGTCCGACGGCGAGCGGACCTGCGCCTGCGCGAGCGTCACCGTGTTGTCGTCACCGGCGCCGACGGCAGCCAGCAGGTCGACGTCGAGGAGGCCGAGGATGGCCTTGCGCACGTCGGCGTCGGCGAGGGCAGGCCGTTGCGCTCGTAGCGTCAGCTGCATGACGCGTGGGGTGACGATCCGGGCGGTCCGCACATCGGGTATCGCTGAGAGCTGCGCGAACACCGCGGACCCGCCGTGCACCTGCGCGACCTGGGTGTCGCCGTTGCGGATCGAATCGGCCAACGCGGCCGGCGCCCCGCCGCGGCGGAACAGGATCAGGTCGGGGACGGCGGGTTTACCCCAGTAACGGTCGTTGCGCGCCAGCAGGATCTCGTCGCGCTGCGGATCGATGCTCTCCACGCGGAACTGTCCACCCGTCACCGGCAGGGCCTGCGCCAGCCCCGCGGAGAACCCGCCCGGCACGTCCTTGACGATGTGCGCGGGCAGGATGTTGTGGAACAGCTCCCGCCACGCCGGATAGGGCTGGGAGAACGTCACCACCGCGGTCTTGCCGCCTTCGACCGACTGCACACCGGTGATCAGGTCGTAACCCGCCGGGTCGACCGTGCCCGGTTCGCTGACCATCTGCCGCCACAGGTACCAGAAGTCGTCGGCGCCGATCGGCGCGTTGTCCGTCCACTGCGCCTCGGGCCGGATCTTGTAGGTGACCGTGAACGGGTCCTGGCTCGTCACCTCGGCGGAGTCCAGCAGCGTGGGGTCCATCTCCCAGCGCGAGCCGGTCGGGGTGCGGGAATCGGGGATCGGTCGGAACGTGCTCGGCAGAACCAGCGAGCTGATCGCGGCATTCACCGGGGACTGGTCGGAGACCAGGTGCGCGTTGAAGCCAGGGCCGATCGAATCGATCGCCATGATGATCTGCGTTGCCTTCGTCGGCGGCGGCGCGGTGGACTCCGTGGTGTCGGTGCTCTGCGGCGCGGGCGGAGGGCTCACCGTGCAACCCGACAGGAGCACCATCACCGCAACCGCGCAGGTCATGACACGGCGGGCGATGGGCACGCTGCCAGGGTATCGACCGCCGTCCGCCGGCCCGGAACCCCTCGGTGACAGGCTACGAATTGGCGTGCTGCTTGGCCCGCGCCTTCGCCCGCGCCCGCAGCGACGCCGTCAGCTCCACCTTGCGCACCCGCACGATCTCGGGTGTCACCTCGACGCACTCGTCCTCGGCGCAGAACTCCATCGCCTTCTCCAGGTCGAGCTCCAGCGGACGGGCCAGCGTCTCCATCACATCGGCCGTCGACGACCGCATGTTGGTGAGCTTCTTCTCCCGGGTGATGTTGATGTCGAGATCCTCGGCGCGCGGGTTGATGCCGACGACCTGGCCCTCGTAGGTCTCCTGTCCCGGCTCGACGAAGAACTGCCCGCGGTCGGCGAGCTGGATCATCGCGAACGGGGTGATCTGGCCGGACCGGTCGGACACCAGCGAGCCGGTGTGGCGTGCGCGGATCTCCCCCGCCCACGGGCGGTAGCCGTCGAACACGGCGTTTGCGATGCCGGTGCCGCGGGTCAGCGTCAGGAAGTCGGTGCGGAAACCGATCAGACCGCGGCTGGGCACGATGAAGTCCATCCGCACCCACCCGGCGGCGTGGTTCGCCATGTCTTCCATGCGGCCCTTGCGGGCGGCCATCAGCTGGGTGACGGCGCCGACGAACTCCTCAGGGCAGTCGATCGTCATCGCTTCGAACGGCTCGTGCAGCTTGCCGTCGACCATCTGGGTGACCACCTGTGGCTTGCCCACCGTCAGCTCGAAGCCCTCGCGGCGCATCTGTTCGACGAGCACCGCGAGCGCGAGCTCACCACGGCCCTGCACCTCCCAGGCATCGGGGCGGCCGATGTCGACGACCTTGATCGACACGTTGCCGACGAGTTCGGAATCGAGGCGGTTCTTGACCATGCGCGCGGTCAGCTTGTGTCCGGACACCTTGCCCGCCAGGGGCGAGGTGTTGGTGCCGACGGTCACCGAGATGGCGGGTTCGTCGACGGTGATGCGCGGCAGCGCGTGCGCGTGGTCCGGGTCGGCGAGCGTGTCGCCGATCATGATCTCGGGCATGCCCGCAACCGCGACGATGTCACCCGCGACGGCCTCGTCGGTGGCGGTACGTTCCACACCTTCGGTGACCAGCAGCTCGGTGATCTTGGCATTCGTGATGACGGGGTGTCCGTCGACCTCACGCATCCAGGCCACCTGCTGGCCCTTGCGGATGCGGCCCTTGTAGATGCGGATCAGCGCAAGGCGTCCAAGGAACGCCGATGCGTCGAGGTTCGTGACGAGCGCCTGCAGCGGCGCCTCGGGGTCGCCCTGCGGCGGCGGGATGTGCTCGAGCAGCACGTCGAACAGCGGGTCGAGATTCTCCCCGTCGGGGTTCTCCCCGTTGGCGGGTTCGGTGGTGCTGGCGATACCGGCACGCCCCGAGGCGTAGAGGACGGGCAACCCGAGCGCGAACTCGGCGGCCGTCTGCGCTTCGGCGTCGAGGTCGGAGGCGACGTCGAGCAGCAGGTCATGGCTTTCCGAGACGACCTCGGCGATCCGGGCGTCGGGCCGGTCGGTCTTGTTGACGACCACGATCACCGGAAGGTGCGCAGCGAGGGCCTTGCGGAGCACGAAACGGGTCTGCGGCAGCGGGCCCTCGGAGGCGTCGACCAGCAGCAGGACGCCGTCGACCATCGACAGGCCGCGCTCCACCTCACCGCCGAAGTCGGCGTGGCCGGGGGTGTCGATGACATTGATGACAGTCATCGAGCCGTCGGGGTGGTGGCGATGCACCGCGGTGTTCTTCGCCAGGATCGTGATGCCTTTTTCCTTCTCCAGGTCACCGGAGTCCATCAGGCGTTCGATCGCGTCGTCACCGCGGTGGGTCAGCGCCCCGGATTGACGCAGCATTGCGTCGACCAGGGTGGTCTTGCCGTGGTCGACGTGGGCCACAATGGCGACGTTGCGGAAGTCGGGGCGTGCAGTCACGCCCGTGATTGTCGCAGTGTGGTGCACCGATCGCGAAAACGAGAGATACCCGTCACGTGGCCAGCAAGCTGACCAAGCTCACTCCGAAGAAGAAATGTTGCCGCAGCAAGCCCCGCTGCAAGAAGTGCCCGCTGGTGCTGCACAAGGTGCGCAAGGCCGAGCTCAGCGGGTTGCGCGGCAAGGACCTGGAGAAGGTGCACAAGAGGGCCCGAAAGGCCTGATCGAACCGGTTTTCGGGCGTACCGTGGGGTGATCCGTCAGCTTCGTGGAGGTTGGCCATCATGACGGCTTACGAAGTCCTCACCGTTGCCCTGATCGTCGCGCTCGCCACGTTGGCCTCGCTGGCGATCTACCTGGGCCTGATGAACTGGATCGGCGCCCTGTACGTGGTGCGGTGCTCGGCCTGTCACCATCTGGCCTTCAACTCGCGGCGCGATCCGCGGGTGTCCTGCCCGCACTGCGAGCACCCGAGCCTGCTGCACCCCATCTACGCGGCACGCCACCGCGACGCCCCGGTGCGCATACTCGACGACCGACTGCGGTACTGACGCTCTGTCACCGCGGAATGTCGGGTGGGCTGATGCTGCGCGGCGGGAGTCCGAGTGAGCGCACGTGGGCCGCGATCTCGCCCAGGCTGGTGGTCCACACGTCGTCGTGACCGACGACGTAGCCGATCAGGTCATCGAGTTCGGCTGCGCGCGAAGGCCTTCCCGTGAGGAAGGGATGATTGGTCAGCACCCAGCAGCCACCGACCCGGCGCAGCGCGTCGAACTCGAGCTGCCAGAGTTCCCGTGCCTTGCGCGGGGATTCGATCAGCCCGCTGCCCGACACGTCAGGGAGGAAGCAGTACTGCTCCCAGTCGTCGAGCGCCCACTGGATCGGGATCTCCACGAGCTGCCCGTCATTCGTCACCGCGAGTTCGTAGGGATGGTCGGCGTCCATCAGGCTGGAGTCGTAGAGGAAGCCGCGTTCGACCAGCAGTGCGGGCGTGCGCCAGGACAAGTCCCACATCGGGGCCCGGTATCCCACCGGACGCACGCCTGCGACGTCGGCCAGAGCGGCCAGTCCGCGGTCGAGCGCGTCGATCTCGCCCTCTAGCGACAGCTTGGTCGGCTGCTCGTGCAGATAGCCGTGGTGGGCGATCTCGTGGCCGGCAGCGACGACCGCGCGGATCGCGTCGGGGTACCGGTCCGCGGTGTGGCCGGGAACGAAGAACGTCGACGCGATCTGGTGCCGCTCCAGCAGGGTCAGGATGCGGGGCAGGCCGACGAGGGGGCCGTAGGCCTGATGACTCATCACGCTCATCCGGGCGCCCACCGACTCCCAGTCGCCGGAGGCGTCCCACAGCACCGCCGACTCGGCGTCCACGTCGAACGTGAAGGCAGCCGCGGCGACTTTGCCGCTCGGCCAATCGAATTCGTTCATCGGTCCGCCATCAGGGTAACCAGCTCGTAGGCGAGGTTGGCCGCCGCGACAGCGGTCACCTCGGCATGATCGTAGGCCGGTGCCACCTCGACGACGTCGGCGCCCACGATCGGCAGCTCGCGCATCGCGCGCAGCACGGCGACCAGCTCGCGGCTGGTCATCCCGCCGATCTCCGGGGTGCCGGTGCCGGGAGCGAACGCGGGATCGAGGACGTCGATGTCGATCGACACGTAGACGGGATGGTCGCCCACCCGTTCCAGAATTCGCTCGATCGTCCCGTCGATCCCGATGCGGTCGATGTCGCGGCAGTGCACCACGGTGAAGCCGAGTTCGGCGTCGTCGAGCAGGTCGGCGCGGTCGTACAGCGACCCCCGGATGCCGACGTGCGCCGAGCGGTCCTTCACCAACAACCCCTGCTCGGCGGCGCGGCGGAACGGCGTGCCGTGCGTGCAGGGTGCACCGAAATAGGTGTCCCACGTGTCGAGGTGCGCGTCGAAGTGGACGAGCGCGAGCGGCCCGTGCACCGCGTGCAGCGCCTGCAGCGACGGCAGCGCGATCGTGTGGTCCCCACCGAGGAGCACCACCCGGTGGCCGTCCTCGGTCAGCAGTGCAGCGACGCCGTCGCGGATCTGGTCGACCGCGGCGGAGATGTCGAACGGGTTGGCGGCGATGTCGCCGGCGTCGACCACCTGGGCGGAGGTGAACGGCGTGGCGTCCAGCGCCGGGTGGTAGGGCTTGAGCAGTCGCGAGGCCTGACGGATCGCGGCGGGGCCGAACCGGGCCCCCGGGCGGTAGGTCACCCCGCTGTCGAACGGCACGCCGGCCACCGCGATGTCGTAGCGGTCCACCTCGTGGCGTTGCGGCAGCCGCGCGAATGTCCCCAGGCCCGCGTAGCGCGGCACTTCCTGGGCATCGATCTGACCGAGTGTGCCGCTCTCGGTACGCACATACGATCCCTGTGCCATGTCGTGCTCCCTTCTCAGACCCGCGCGCGTGTGGACCCGCCGTTGCAGGACAGCACCTGTCCCACCACGGCCGAGACCTCGAAATCGGCGAGCAGTTCCACGGCGGCCGCGATTTCTGCAGCCGATCCGATGCGGCCCAACGGAATAGCCTCCGCATACCGGGTGTGCACGGTGGCCAGGTCGACACCCGCGGCGGCGGCATCCACGTCCAGTTGCGGGGTGTCGGTGACGCCGGGTGCGACGGCGTTGACGATGATCCGCTCCGGCGCCAATTCGCGGCCGAGCGTCTTCACCAACGAGATCAGACCCGCCTTCGACGCCGCATATGCCGTCGCCTCCGGCCAGCCGGTGACGCCCCATTCACTGCTGATCACGACGATGCGCCCCTCCCCCTGCCGTCGCATGTGCGGCAGCACCGCCTGCACCAGGAAAAAGGTGCCACCGAGGTTCGTGTCGACGACTTTCCACCAGTCGGCGTCGTCGTGCTCGAGCAGTGGGGCCATCGTCATGTAGGCGTGGTTGGCCACCAGCACGTCCAACCGGCCGGCGGTGCGGACGACTGTGTCGGCGATGCGCACACACTCAGCGGGATCGGATACGTCGCCGGGCACCGCGAATCCGCCTGTATCGCTGGCAATTTCGGCCAGTTCGGCGGTCGCCCGCAGGTCGTTGACCGCGACTGTCGCGCCGGCGGCAGCCAGTCGCCGGGCATGCGCCACGCCCATGCCCTGCGCGGCTCCGGTGACGAGGGCGACGCGGCCGGTCAGTGAGGTCGTCATATCACCGCTCCCGAGTTGACGTTGACCACGTCGCCGACGCTGAACCCCGCGTCGCACACCAGGTATTCGACGCAGCGGGCCACCTCGTGGGGCAGGGTGAGCCGCCGCAGCGGGAGCGTGTCGAGATACTCCGTTGCCCGCCAGGGTGAGTCGGGCGCGAGAAGGGGCGTGTCGGTGGGGCCCGGCGCAACGGCGTTGACCCGCACACCCCTCGGCGCGACCTCCGCGGCGAGGCTGCGCATCGCCCCCAGCAGGGCACCCTTGGCCGCGGCGTAGTGCGCGTCGTGATCGCCTCCCCCGACCGCGAGTTCGCTCGCGATCGCCACCAGCGCACCCTTCGTGGCCTCGAGGTCCGGCAGGCAGGCCCGCGCGAGGTTGACGAAACCACCCAGGTGCACCCGCAGCATCCGCCGCCACGCCGTCGCAGTGATCTCCTCGACCGGAGCCATCGCGTAATGCCCCGCGACGCTGACCGCCGCGTGCACCGGCCCGAGCTGCTCGCGTACCGCGGCGACCGCGGAGGCGACCGCCGCGCCGTCGGAGACGTCGGCACGCATCGCCAACTCGACGCCGTCGGCCTCGACGAGATCCACTCCGGCGACCGCGAAGCCACGGGTGTGAAGCGCCGTGACGACGGCGGCGCCGATACCGCTCGCCGCGCCGGTGACGATGGCTACCGGGGCCTCGGTCACCGGGAGCGCCGGGTTTCGTCGGCGCGTTCGTCGGCGATCTCCGCGTCCTCGATGACGCTGACGGCCACGATGCGAGAGCGTACGGCCGCGAAGATCACCGCACCGAGCAGCGCGAGCGCCACAACCCCGATCCACACCGACCAGTCCAGGTAGCGCTGCTCGTAGACCGCGCGCGGCCAGGAGATGTTGAGCATCTGCAGCACCGCCCAGATCACCGCCACGGCGGCGACCGGCAGCGCAAGGCGCCCGAGCGAGAAGGACGGGGCGGTCCAGGTGCGGCGGATCAGCACGACGAGGAACCCGATGAGCGGGAACAGGAACGCGAGGTAGAAGCCGCCGGTGGTGAAGTTGACCATCAGGGAGTAGATGTCGCCGGCCACGATCGACAAGCCGAACAGGGCACCGCCGACGACGGTCGTCACGCCGATGGCCGCCACCGGCATCCGATTGGTTCCGCCCAGGCGCGCCAGCACACCCGCCGCGGGCAGGGCGCCGTCTCGGGCGTAGGCCCAGATGACCCGCGACGCCGCGGTCTGCAGTGCCAGGAAGCTGGCCAGGAAGCCGACGACGAACAACACCTCGACGGGTTTGGCGATCCCGGCGCCGAGCGCCGCTGTCAGTGTGTCGTAGACCGGGTCGGCCACCGAACCGGCGGTCACCGCGTCCATGTCGGGAATGGCGAGGATGATCGCCAGGCTGGAGTACGCGACCACCAGTGCGATGAAGGTGAGTGAGAACAGGACCGCTTTGGGTAGGTCGCGGCGAGGCTCGTGCACCTCTTCGGCGATCGCGCCGGCACTTTCGAACCCGACGAACGAGAAGCCGATGAACGCAACGGCGATCAGGAACGGCCCCGACAGGTAGGACCACGTGTCGGCCCCCGCGCCGCCACCGTCGAAGAGCACCGACAGCGAGTTGTTGCGGTGGAACATCAGCAGCCAGGTGCCCAGCCCGATCGAGCCGAGGACCTCGGCGACGATGCTGGCGGTCATGAAGACCTTCAACGCGCCGCGGCCGATCAGGTTGATCACTGTGCCGCACAACAGGATCACCAGCGCGATGCCCGCGCGCAGACCGCCCGAGGGTGCCGCCACCCCGGCGATGTTGGCGATGAAACCGGCCGCACCCAGCGCCACGGTGGCCATCGCGATCACCAGGGTCCACATGTAGAACCAGCCGGCGAACCAGCCGTATCCGGTGCCCATCAGGCGGCGTGACCACTGGTAGATCGATCCCTCCAGCGGCCACCGCGACACCAGGGTGGCGAACACGAACGCGACCAGCAGTTGGCCGCCGAATACGAGCAGGAATCCCCACCAGAAGCTCGGCCCCGCAGCTGCCAGCGCGAGACCGAAGATGCCGTAGAGAGCGACGATCGGCGAGATGAACGCGAACGCAAAGGCGAACGCCGACCAGAGCGAGAACTCCCGTCGCAGTGTGTACGGCGAATCGACGCTGTCAACCGATGACGTCATGAGTGCTCCTCCGGTGCCGGGTTGGAGAAACTATCGGTCGGCGCGCCGCTGCGCACCACCGATAGCACCGAATTCGCAGCGATCGCACCACAGGCGCGCCCTCGCGTTGGACGATCGCACAACGGTCGGTGGCCGCGATGTGACGACGGCGTTACGCTCGGGGCCATGATCGACCCGCCGGAGCTCGGCGCGGCGGCACCTACCGTGCGCGACCTGCTGGCCGATTCGCTGCTGGGTCTGACCGAGCCCCCCGGGGCGAGCCAGGATCTGGACCGGCCCATCACCTGGGTGCACACCACCGAGCTGCAGGATCCGGCGCGCTATCTCAGCGGCGGCGAGCTGGTGTGCACGGTGGGTCTGCTGCTGCAGTCTCCGCAGGACTGCCGTACCTTCGCCGATGCTCTTGCTCGCTCGAACGCCGCGGGCGTGTGCTTCGGCACCGGCGACGGCCATGACGTCGTCCCGGCCGAGCTGATGTCCCGCTGCCGTGCCCATGGTCTGCCGGTCGTGGTGGCGCCGCAGAACGTGCCGTTCGAGACGGTGAGCCGCTTCGTCGCGGACTACCGGCTCGGCAGCGAGCTCGCCGCCGCGCGCGCCACCAACACTCTTGTGCCCGAATTGATCTCGGCGCTACGTCGACGCGAGCCGGTACGCCGGCTGCTCGACCGGGCGGGCGAGCTGATGGGGTGCTACTTCATCCTCGACGAGCAGGAGACGCGGCCGCCCGTCACCGACGGCGCGGCCGAGGCGACGGTCGGAATCCCTGAGCTGGGCACGCTGGTGTGGATCGGGCGTGGCGACCGGCCCGATCCGTCGCTGCTGGCCATGATCGGGCGCTTCGCGCGGGCCGCGCAGAGTGAGCACGACATCGAGGCCGCCCTGTCGCGGGAGCGCGTGGGCCAACTGCTGTCGCTCGTCGAACGCCGGATGCTGCTGCCCGACGCGCTGCACCAGCTCGTGGGCTGGCCCGACACACCGGTGGCCAGCGTGCGGTGCTCGGCCTGGCCAGGTGGTGCCGGAGCCCTGCTGTCGTTGGCGTTCCCGGGTGCGCTCGTCGGCGACGCCCCCGACGTGTGCCTGGTCCTGACCGAGGCCGACACCGGCGATCTCGCGGCCGAGGCGTTGTCGCTGCCCTCAGGACATTCCGCCGACGTGCCGATCACCGAACTCGGACCGGCGATCACCCAGGCCCGGATCGCGTTGAGTCTGGCCCACCAGCACGGCGGCAGTATCGGACCGGATCAGCTCAGCACGCTCGACAGCCTGGTCCAGCAGTTGCCCTCGGCGCAACTGTCGCCGTTCGTCGCACAGCTCATCGAGCCGCTCGAGCGGATCGACCGGGCGCGGGGCACCCAGCACGTGCGGACCCTGCGTGCTCTGATCGCCGCCAACGGGTCGCTGTCAGAGACCGCCCGCGAGTTGTATCTGCACACCAACACCGTTCGCCACCGGCTGACCCGGATCCACGAGATCACCGGCCGGGACCCGCTGCGCTTCGACGACCAGACCGCGTTCGCCATCGCACTGCGCGCCCGCGACCGGGCATCCGGCGGAGTCTCCCGCGATCACGGATAAGACACTAGCCGGCCTTGGCTCAACCAATCGTCGGCGCGAACGGTGATAGGGCGTGTCAGCGAGGGGGCAAACGTACTGCGCCGTCGAGGCGTACGATCTCGCCGTTCATGTAACTGTTGGTAATCAACTCGATCGCCAACGAGGCGAACTCGTCAGCCGACCCCAGTCGCTGCGGAAACACGACGCTCTGGCCGAGTTTGGCCTTGAACGCATCAGCCCGTTCGCCTTGCCCGTAAATCGGGGTGTCGATCAGACCCGGAGCGATCGTGTTCACCCGAATACCGTGAATCGCCAGATCACGCGCCATCGGCAGCGTCATGCCCACGATGCCGCCCTTGGACGCGGAATATGGCGTCTGACCGATCTGGCCGTCGAAAGCCGCCACAGAAGCGGTGTGCAGAATGGCGCCGCGTTCACCGTGCTCGAACGGCTCGTTGCGGCTCATCGCCGCTGCCGCGAGCCGAGCACAGTTGTAGCTGCCGATCAGGTTCACTCGAACCACGAACTCGAACTTCTCGAGCGGTATGGGATTTCCGTCGCGATCGACGATGCGTGCCGGCCCGCCCAATCCGGCGCAGTTGACAAGAGTCCGAAGCGGACCGAGACCGGCTGCGGTGTCGACGGCGGCCTGCACCTGCTCCGCGTCACTGACATCAGCTTCGGCGAAAACACCGTCGACTTCCGCAGCGACCGCAGCACCACGGTCGGCCTGGCGATCGACGATGACCACTCTTGCTCCAGCGCCCGCCAGCGCTCGAGCCGTCGCTTCACCGAGGCCGGACGCACCGCCGGTCACGATCGCCGAACTACCACTGACATCCATATCCTGCTCCTTCGTATCGAATGGCGACGGGTGTTAGGTACCGCCCCCAATGTCGTTCTGCACGTTTGCTCTTCGGCACGACCGTGCCCAAGACTGCGGGTCACTCCACGAACGGAGCCGACAGTGGACACTCTCTGTAGCCCCAGCGCATCCACGGATCTCCATCGTCGTGGGGCGCACCAACCTCACCGATATGTTCGCGTTGTTCAGGCCGTCCCGACGTCCTCACGTGAGAAGTTCCCGGGTCACCCTTCACATGTTCAGCGCATCCGACCGTAACGATCGCCACGTCGACCGGTTGCCGCCGGTTCCTCCTCTCTCGCGCCACTGTGGACATCGAGGACAAATTATGCGAATATCGCTTCGCGTACGCAAGGTACTACCGCCCAGCGTCTGCGTCTAGGCGTCTCGTGCGCAGACGGCGATGCCGGCGAGTGACCGGGTCGGTGAGCCGAATTGCTCTCACGGCTCGTCATATTCGAGTGCGTACGTACCGCTCGCGGCGTCGGATTGCGGCGTGATCTACGGTTCACGCGGCGGCGTTCTCGACGCTACTGGGGTTCAACGGCGAGGCTTGGAGGTTCGAGATGGGCGTGCTCGATGGCGTGAAGGTTGTGGAGCTGGGAGCGTGGGTGGCCGGGCCCAGCGCAGGAGCTCTGCTCGCAGACTGGGGCGCCGAGGTGTGGAAGGTCGAAGCGCCCAAGGGTGACCCTTTCCGTGCGTTGATGACGTCTCAGGGGTACAGCTCTGAGATACCGAATGCCCCGTTCATTGCTGACAATCGCGGCAAGCGCAGTGTCGCGTTGGATCTGACGACGGAAGACGGACGCTCGGCGATGGAGTACATGCTCGCCGCCGCCGACGTCTTCGTCACCAACACCCGAACGAAGTCGCTTGCTCGGCTCGATCTGACTCCGGAGGCCGTCTCACAGCGGTATCCTGGCCTTGTTGTCGCGCTGATCACCGGCTACGGATCGACGGGGCCTGAACGTGACCGTGCGGGATACGACATCGGCGCATTCGGGGGGCGCACGGGGGTTCTGCACCAGATGCGCGCCGGCGACGGACCACCTACCCCTACTCCCACTGGATTCGGCGACCACTTCGTCGGTCTCGCCATGATGTCCGGCGTGCTAGGCGCGCTCCTCGAGCGCACCCGAACAGGGCGCGGTCAGATAGTGGAAACCAGCCTTTTGCGAACAGGAACCTTCGCTCTCACATGGGAACTGAGCATCCAACTCATGCGAGGTCGCGTACCCCGCGGGATGGACCGAGAGTCCATCAAGAACCCTCTGGTGAACTGTTATCGGGCCGCCGACGACGCCTGGTTCTGGTTGCTGGGCGTCGAGGCGGATCGGCACCTCCCCGGCCTGTTACGGGCGATCGGTCGCGAGGATCTCGCGCAGGACGAACGCTTCGTCGACACTCGATCCAGACGCCACAACAGCAGGGAATTCATCCGCGAGCTCGACATGGCGTTCGGCGGCGAGCCGATGTCGTTCTGGCGCGAAAAGTTCGACGAGAACGGTGTCTGGTGGGCGCCGGTCTCCACACCAGAGGACGTTGTCGCCGATGAGCAAGCCATGGCGGCTGGATGCTTTGTTGATGTCGCGCAGCAGGATTACCGGACCGTGGCGAGCCCGGTCGAGTTCCGGGGTCATCAGCTTTCGACCGTTCAACCGGCCCCGGATCTCGGGCGCGACACGGAATCAGTCCTACATCGGGTGGGCTGTCCGAGCGACATCGTCGACGGCGTATTGGCCGCCCGCCGTCGATGAACTGACCTGACCTGCGACGAGAACAGCCAGTTGCCAGGCCAACCCTCGACACCCCTGTCGTGATGCGAACTATTCCTCCCATCCATTCGATGTTGCCTCTACCCAATCGAAGCCCACGCAACCCGGCGAGCGTGGTGCCGAAGTCGCGACGATGGGCCGCGCCCGGACTGCTCGGAGTCGAGAAGCGACTATGCTCATGACCAGCGGTGCAGCCGATTTCAAGAGCAGCGCAAGAGGGGCTGATGAGGTCGGCATCGGGGTTGCGCGGAGCGACCGGGAACGAATTCTGACGCGTGTACTGCAATCCCGATTCTGCCTTCATTCTGCGAACTTATCTATGCAAATCCGATAGCCTGAAGAGCCGTCGGCACGGACTCATCACCACGCAGGCCCGCAACGGCCGAAGGAGGCGCAGATGCGCGAGGAGAAGGTCACCTTCTGTCGAATTTGCGAGCCGTTGTGCGGTCTGATCGCGACAGTGGACGAAGGTAGACTCACTTCGCTCCGACCTGACCAGGACAATCCCAACAGCAAGGGGTTCGCCTGCACGAAGGGCGTCGGCATGCATCTCGTCGTGAACGACCCGGACAGGGTCACCGTACCGCTGCGCAGAGTTGGCGGTCCCGGCGAGTTCGAACCCACGACCTGGGATCAGGCACTGGGCGACATCGCTGCGCGGTTCGCTCGAACTCGAAAACAGCGCGGGGCTGACTCGATAGCAATCACCATCGGTAATCCGATGTCATTCAGTTATTCCGCGGTCATCTGGTCGAAGGGGTTTCAGAGCGCGATCGGAACGCCGTGGTACTACGGCATCAACTCCGAGGACGCAGCTTCGCGTATCGCTGCGTTCAAAATTCTCTACGGGCAATGCGCCGACATGCCATTTCCGGACTACCGCCGCACCGATTTCATGATGATCATCGGCGCCAACCCCTGGGTGTCGAAGGGGAGCCTGGTTTCGGATCCCCGGATTCGTGAACATCTGACCGACGTGGTGGAGCGCGGGGGGCGGGTCGTCGTCGTCGATCCAAGGAGGACCGAAACCGCGAAGGCGTTCGAGCACGTGGCGATTCGCGGTGGAACCGATCCGTGGTTCTTGCTGTCACTTCTGCATGTGTTGGTCAAACGCCGACTCTACGACAGAAGTTTCGTACAGCAGTGGACGACGGGTTTCGACCAATGGCTCGACATCTTCGAGAGGTTTCCCCCGGAGGTCACCGAAAAGTTCACGGGAGTCCCCGCGGCGACGGTCGTCGACCTCGCCGAAACGATCGGTCACGCCAAGGCTGCTGTGGTCTATGGCCGGACGGGGACGTGCACACAGAAGTTCGGCACCCTGACCAATGTTCTCCAGGACTTCATCAACATCATCACCGGAAACCTACAACGACCGGGCGGCTGGGTGTTTCCGTGGTCGCCGGTGCCCATGGCCGAGATCGCCCGAGCAACCAAGTTGGACACCTACGATGCGGTGCACACACGTGTCGCGCATCTTCCCGACTCCTATGGACTCCTGCCCGCCAACGCGTTAGCCGACGAAATCACCACTCCGGGCAAGGGGCAGATCAGAGCGATGCTCTTGCTCGCCTCGAACTGCGTCGTCACGAGCGCCGACAGCAACCGCCTCGCTGACGCCATGGAGCAACTGGAGACCACCGTTTCGCTCGACATGTACGTCAACGAAACCAATCGACACGCGCACTACATCCTCCCCGTCACGAGCATGTACGAACGCGAGGATGTGGCCCTTCCGTACCTCGACAAATTGACGCGGCCATCGCTACAAGTGACCGAGGCTGTCATCGATCCGATCGGCCAGTGCCGGCCGGAATGGAAGATCCTCGATGAGATCGCTCGGAGAATGGGCCTGGGCAGCGCGGACTCCACGTGGGCTCAACGTCAGCTCGCCCGAGTTGGACTTCGAGTCAGTCCGCGAGCCACCGCGGACCTGCTTCTGCGAATCGGCAAGAGCGGCGACCTGTTTGGACTTCGCCGCTCGGGGTGGTCGTGGCGGAAACTCCTCGAACGTGCACCCCATGGCGTCGTGCTCCACGAATACCATCCGCTTGGGCCACTTGAAGAAAAGATCGATACTCCCGACGGCAAGATCGCTCTCGCCGACCCACGCGTGATGTCGGAGATGGCGCGGTTGGAATGCGAGGACGCAGCATCGGCTGACTTCCCGCTGCGGTTGATCGGGATGCGAGAGATGAAGTCCCACAACTCGTGGATGCACAACAGCGCGCGACTGATGCCCGCATCACGCCAGCTCACTGTGCGAATCAGCCCGGCTGACGCGGCAGATGCGCGCTTGGAGGATGGCGACATCGTGCGCATCACGTCAAAGACAGGCTCCGTCGAAGTCCCCGTGACGGTGACCGCCGACATGACGCAGGGCACGATTGCGCTCCCCCACGGTTGGGGGCACAACGGCGGCTGGAAGCGCGCCAACGCCGCCGGCGGCACGTCGTCAAACCATCTCGCCTCCAGCCGGCCGGAAGACCTCGAGAGGCTGGCTGCGATGTCCATTCTGAATGGAATACCCGTTCGCATGGAACGCGTCTCCTCATCGCAGGCGGTGCCACATGGCGCTATCCCGTCAGCTGAGAGCGCCTCGAAACCACTGTGATCGAACGTAGTTGCAGTAAGCGGTGCCAGGGATGTACGGAGCCTCCCAGGGCACACGGCTAGAGCTTGGCAACAGACGATACGAGCACTTGACGCGAGACAGGCGGACTGCCGTGGCCCAGACCGAAGTGAGCACCTACTGCCGGATATGCGAACCCCAGTGCGGATTGATCGCCACGGTTGACGACGGCAAGCTGCTGTCGATCTCAGCCGACAAGAAGCACGTCCATTCGAAGGGTTTCAGCTGTGTGAAGTCCTCGGCTGCAGTCGAATTGGCAACGGATCCCGATCGGGTGCTGAAGCCGCTCAAGCGGGTTGGAGGCCCCGGTGAGTTCGTCGAGGTGTCGTGGGACGAGGCGCTCACGGACATCACGAGACGTCTGAGCGCGATCAGATCAGCACACGGGAAGGATGCGTTCGCCACGTTCCTAGGCAATCCCCCGGCGTTCGGATTCGCTGCGGTAACGTGGCTGACGGGTTTACAGCAAACGCTCGGTGTCCGCTGGCGGTACAGCATCAACACTGAGGACACCGCATCCAGGATGGCGGCCAGCGCGCTGCTGTACGGATCTGCGGCACACTTCCCGAAGCCCGATTTGTGGCGGACCAGCTATGTTGTCTTGATAGGTGCGAATCCTGTTGTTTCACACGGCTCTCTGATCGCCGAGCCGTTGTTCCGCGAAGCCCTCGAGTCGGTAGTGGAACGAGGCGGACGGGTGATCGTCGTAGATCCGCGGCGTACCGAGACGGCCCGCCGGTTCGACCATGTTGCGGTGCGCGCCGGCGCCGACGCGTATCTACTTCTGGGGATGCTGAATGTCCTCTTCGCCGAAGATCTGGTCGACAGTTCCTTCCTGAAACGATGGACGACGGGTGCAGACGAACTCGCCGAGATCGTGCGGGGATATCCGCCAGAGGTGTGCGCGCACCGCTGCGAGATCCCAGCCGAGACCATTCGCGAGATGGCCGTGGGCTTCGGCCGCGCGTCCTCAGCGGTGGTGTACGGGCGTACCGGCACCTGTACCCAGCAATTCGGCACGCTCAACAACATCTTGCAGGACCTACTCATGGTCGTCACGGGCAACATCGCCAAGGAGGGCGGTTGGGTATTCGGCAGTGGCATCATCGATTTCGCCAGATTGGCCAGGATGATGAAGATGGACACGTACGGCGCGTTACGTGCTCGCACCGTCGATCGCCCCGACGTGTTCGGAGTGCTGCCGTCGACGGCGCTGGCCACCGACATCACCACCCCTGGTCAAGGGCAGGTCAAGG
Source organism: Mycobacterium kyogaense (assembly GCF_003254575.1). Taxonomy (GTDB): domain Bacteria; phylum Actinomycetota; class Actinomycetes; order Mycobacteriales; family Mycobacteriaceae; genus Mycobacterium; species Mycobacterium kyogaense. Next base: position 17,010 of record NZ_QJUA01000050.1, read on the forward strand.
CCCTGTTGACCGTGGGAGGCAACCCCGTCAACAGCAGCGCCGGCGGAGGTCCACGGCTGATCGAAGCACTGGAATCACTCGATCTGCATTTCTCGATCGACCTTTACGTCAACGACACGAACGCATACGCCCACTATGTGCTACCCACCACCCACATGTTCGAGCGGGAAGACTTCCCAGTGTTGGCAATGGAGGGCATGCTCCGCCCGGCCATCTGGGCCACTGATCGTGTGGTCGACCCGCCGGAGCAAGTCAGACCGGAATGGGAGATCCTTCAGGAGATCGCCCGTCGGATGGGATACGGCGGGGCCTACTCCGTGGCACCGTTACGTCGTCTGGCCAAGATCGGCATCCAGGTGAAGCCGCGCGCATTCGTCGACGTGCTGGTGAGGACCAGCCCCGTGGGTGATCTGTTCGGCCTCAGGCGAGGCGGGGTTTCCATCAAGAAACTGCTCCGCGATCACCCACACGGCAAGCAGGTCTCACCTCATGTTCCGATCGCAAGTCTGGGACACATCCTGCGGACCGCGGACAAGAAAATTGCCTTGGCGCTTCCTCAGATGCTGGATGAACTGGCGCGCCTACAGGACGTGAAATCAGATCCGACCTATCCCCTCCGACTGCACGGGATGCGAGAAACCCGGTCACACAACAGCTGGATGCACAATGTCGGACGGCTGATGCCAAGCAGCCGGAAGCTGACCGCGCGCATCAGTGTCGTAGACGCGACAGCGGCAGGGCTTGCCGACGGCGACTTGGCGACGATCACCTCGAAGGCAGGCCGCGTCACCGTCCCGGTCACGGTCACCGACGACATGTCCGCCGGCAACATCGCGCTGCCGCATGGCTGGGGTCACCAAGGTGGATGGAGGCGTGCCAACGCCGCCGGCGGAGTGAACAGCAATGTATTGGCCAGCGGGTTGGTCGAGGACCTCGAGGTGCTGGCTGGGATGTCTGTCTTGAACGGAATTCCGGTCAGGGTCGAGCGTGCGGCAGAATCCGCCGTTCAGGGCTGACTACGGGGCGCAGGTTGCGCATCCTCAGGGCTACCGCCACAAACACCTTCACTCGAAGTCAGCCCGAAGGTCCTGGGCGAGACGGAGGAGGCGGCCTTCCGGGCCGCGAGCTCATTCTCCGACGACAGAGCGAAGGACACGCTCGGGAAGAGTTCTTTTCCGCGGCCGCTGGGCACAGGGGAACCCTGGGCTACACGTTGTGATCTGGCTGAACTAGGGCCTGTAGATCCATGCGGGCGATCTTTCCGGTACTGACGCGTGGAAGCTCATCGAGCAGTGTGATCTTGCGAGGCACCTTGTAGGAGGCGAGAGTTGAACGGACATGGTCCTTCAAGGCTTCGGGGGTGCTCAGCACACCGGGTCTGAGTACGACGAAGGCGGCCAGCCGTTGCCCGTAGCGGTCGTCGTCCACTCCGATCACTGCTGCCTCCGCAACGTGTTCGTGATTGGTCAGCGCCCGCTCGACTTCGATCGGGTACACGTTCTCGCCACCTGACACGATCATCTCGTCATCGCGACCAACCACGAACAACCGCCCACTCTCGTCCAAACGGCCCAGATCACCCGAAGACATGAACCCCTCGTGATACTGCTTGGTGCTGCCTGTGGTGTAGCCGTCGAACAGGGTTGAGTTGCGAACGAAGACGGTCCCGACCTGGCCAGTGGAAACCTCGTTGAGCTCAGGGTCGAGGATTCGGATTTCGGTCCCGTCGACCGCGGTCCCCGCAGTATCGGGCGCGACGCGCAGATCCTGGGGCGTGGCAGAGGCGATCATCCCGACTTCGGTCGCGTTGTAATTGTTGTAGACGATGTCACCAAATCTATCCATGAAGGATGTCACGACATCTGGGCGCATTCGTGAACCGGACGCACTCGCGAAGCGCAAGGAACGGCAGCTGTACATATCGAGAGTTGGCGCGGGCAGCTCCATGATTCGGTCGAGCATCACCGGCACGATGCTGAGGCCGGTAGCGTCGTAGCGATCCACCATCTTCAGGGTCGCTTCGGGATCGAACTTGCGCCTGGTCACGATTGTGCAGGCCATCAGCGCAGACAAGACCAGTTGACTGAAACCCCATGCATGAAACATCGGCGCCGCGACGACGGTCGCTTCTTCGGCGCGCCACGGGGTGCGGTTCAGCACCGCGGTGAGCGTGTTCGCGCCACCACCGGAATGTTGTGCGCCCTTGGGTAGACCGGTCGTGCCGGAGGTGAGCAGGATGAGACGCCCGCCGCGGACAAGCGCCTCGGGCTTGTGACCGAAGTGGTCGGCGATCATCTTCTCGACTGTCAACCGATGAGCGTCACGCTCGTCGGCCCACGCGACCAGCTGACGGATATCAGGTCGGCCCTCCACGGAATGACCAACGGTGGAGGCGAATTCTTCATCATAGATGAGGGTGTCAACGTTCTCTCGCTTCACGACTTCGGCCAACGCTGGACCGGCGAACGAGGTATTGAGGAGCAGAACGTTCGCGCCGATCCTGTTGGCTGCTGCAACCGCTTCGATGAAGCCGCGATGATTGCGGCACATCACACCAACAACGTTGACTTTCGCACCCGGCAGAGCCTGAAGGCCTGCGGCCAGCGCGTTGCACCGGTCGTCGATCTGCTTCCACGTCAAGGAGCCGATGTCGTCGACGAGGCCTAGGCGATCGGGGCACCGTATTGCCGACGCGGCCAACCCCACGGTATTCGAGAGCTTTTCGTTTCGTGCGGACAACGCCACGCGAATGTACTTGTCTGGCCTCATCGGAACCAACAGTCGTGTCCGGACCAGCGTGCCCACAGTCTCGTAGATCGGAGTGGCTACGCGGATGGGAGGAATCAACCGGTTCACGTCATCACCCGACTATCGGAAGCCGGCGTTGCCGCGCCAGATCGTCCAAGGCGTCTTGCATCAGGGTGCGTACCCAGGCGTCGACAGCGTCGATATCTGGGTCTGCTCCGAACTCTGCACGTACGTCGATCGGTTCGAGTATCTGCGTGACGATCTTACTCGGCAAGGGCAGATTGATCGGAAGGATCACGCTGAGCCCGAACGGAATTCCGAAAGACACGGGGAGAATCTTGACGCGGGCCAGCTTGTCGAGTCGCAGCATGCGAGAGAGCCACTCGCCACGACTCACATACAACTGATTCTCCTGTCCGCCGATTGACACGACCGGGACGATAGGGACACCAGCCTTGATCGCGGCACTGACGTAGCCCGTGCGCCCCGCAAAATCAATGGTGTTCCTCGCGGAAGTCGGCCGCCAAACGTCATAGTCGCCGCCTGGAAACACCAACACCACGGCACCCGAGCGCAGAGCTTGTTCCGTGTTGACGTGATTGGCCCGTACGAAGCCGGCTTTCATCAGCAGCTCCGCGGTTGGCCCGGACAACAGGACGTCGTGACTGAGAAAGTACATCGGCCGGTCGTAACCGAACTCATCGTAGAAGTCTGTCGCGAGCACCGGGATATCGAATGCGAAGGTGCCGCCCGAGTGATTCGACACCACCAGGGCGCCACCGGAAGGGAAGGCATCGAGGTTTCGCACCTCGGAGCGGTGATACCCCTTGATGAGGGGACGAAGCGTGCGCAGCAGCCGTTTCACAACGACCGGGTCCCATTTCGCCACCTCGCCGCGGTCGGGCCGGGGTGGTTCGTTACCAGATTGCGTCACCGTATCCCCTTTGGGTCGACTCGACTGACCATAGTACCGATATCGCGAATATTCCTTCGCGTCTATTCGCCGACGGGACCTTCCATCGTGAGTTTAGATGGGCAGTGAGATTCACAACGACTAAAGGCATTTGCGAGGGATCAGTGAAGAGACTAGGCGGCTGGGATGCAGTTCTTCTCTACAGCGAGAACCCGAATTCGCATCAGCACACAGTGAAGGCAGGCGTCATCGACGCGTCGGCCTCCAATGGCTCGTTCAACTATCACTCGTTTCGTCGGGCCCTGGAGGCGCGCTTACACCTACTCGATCCGTTGCGATACCAGCTGATTGACATTCCCCTAGGACTCCACCACCCGATGTGGTTGGAGAACTGCGACGTGGATCTTGATTACCACGCCCGCCGATATTTCGTCAGGAGCCCTGGAGACCGCAATGCTCTCGATGAAGCTATCGGAGACATCGCGAGTACCCCGTTGGCTCGTGACCGCCCCCTGTGGGAGTTCTACTTCATCGAGGGGCTTACCAACGACCGTTACGCGATCGTCGGCAAGATGCACCATGCGGTGGCCGACGGCCTGGCATCGGCCAATCTGCTGGCGCGTGCGCTCGATCCTGACATTGCGCCAGAGGACGAGGGCCGCGCGTACTCCGGCGATCAGTACCCGTCGAGAGGGAAACTCGTCCGACAAGCAATGGCGGATCACGTCGGGCAGATCATGGACTTGCCAGGCCTGCTTCGTGACACCGGCGCTGGCATTCAGCGGGTTCGGCGCAATCGGCGGACCGTGCCGGGCCTGGCTCGACGCTTTGCGCCACCGCCCACATTCATCAACCATCCAGTAGGTCCCAGGCGACGGTTCGCCAGTGCAATCGTCACTTTGACGGAGATGAAGGAAACCAGCAAGAAGTTGGGCATCACCATCAACGACTTGGTGCTGGCAATCGGCGCCGGCGCCCTCCGTGCACTGCAGCTCCGCTACGACGACCGCGCCGACGCGCCACTTCTCTGCGGTGTTCCGGTGAGCACCGACCTGTCCCCAGACCGCATCTCAGGCAACGCACTTGGCCTGATGGTCATATCGCTACCGGTTGATGTCGAGGATGTCTTGGAGCGTGTGCGGCTCACCGCCGTCGCGACAGAAATCGGCAAGCAGAACAACGCCCTGCTGGGCCGGGAGCTCATGAGCCGCTGGTCGAATTACCTCCCACCCGCAGTGGGCACCGCGGCCTTCTCGTGGCTCGGCAGAGGCGGATTCAGGAACAGGCTCGTGAACGTTTCCATCTCCAATGTGCCGGGCCCTCGTGTTGGCGGCAGAATCGTGGGCGCGCCGATGTCCGAGCTACTGTCCGTCGGTACGCTCACATTCGGGGTGGGGCTCAACATCACCGTGTGGAGCTACGTCGACCACGTCACGTTCAATGTGCTCGAAGACGCTGCGACCGTGAATGATCCGCATGAGGTCACCGACGCCATGGTGGCTGAGTTCGCAGCTATCCGCCATGCAGCGGGCCTCTCGTCGCAGCTGAGCGAGCCCAGCTCCGCGTTGGTGTGACACAACAATGCGCCCGCTCCGGGCGATCCGTGATCGGGTAAGCACGGCCGGCTCGTGCTTACCCGTTCACATCTCAGATCGTCACCCGCACCTCGCGGAGCATGAATCACGTTTTGCGCGCGGACCGTCGGGCCGACGCTCCGGCACCATCGTCCATTGCAAACGACTTCATCTGGGGTGTTGCCGCACGAAGCAGAATCAGAACCCGTAGCCGTCGCTTTCCTGTGTGGTGACGGCGGGAAGCGTGCGGAAATCTGGCGCAGCGTACGTCATCGGCCGCTCGTACATGATGCCGTTTGGCGCCTTGCACACTGGGGCGACAAGTTGAAGAAGTAGCGTACCGGACATGTGTGTGATGACCGGAACGCCGTCGTCGCGGGTGGTTGACATGTCGAACTGAGCTCGTAGGCGGGACGGATCCCCGTCGATGTCAACGATGTAGTTTACGTCGCCGGCGAATGGGCCGAAGGGGACATCGCTCAACCCTTGGTTTCGATTGTGCGCACCGATGTACCCGATCTCCTCATGGGTGTAGAAGTGGTGGTCCCCAATGAACCCGTTCTCGGTGAGCCGCACGCCGACTGCCGTTCCCTTCTTCACCGGCACCGTCCCCAACATGAGGTCGTGTTCTGCGGGTATACCGTCGTAGGTGCTCTCGAAGCGGATCTCATCCGGGCTGACGCCGAAGAGCTTCACGCCGATGTATGCGCCGACGTCGCGGTAGTAGGGCGACATCATCTGGTAACCGGGGCAGTCCGTGTTGAACCAGTCGAGACTCTGCCCCATGCCCATGACGTGCACGAGGGCCTCACCCATCTCGGCGAACAGGACATCGGCGTTACATGCCTCCACCAGGCGGACGTGCTTCACCTTGGACATGAGCGCGGTGAGGGAGAGGATGATCCGCTCTCCCCAGAAGCTGGGATGCGGACCGGAGCCCTTCACCGTGACATTTCCGATGGCACAGGCCTCTTCGAGCCGTTTGACGTACTCGGCGCCCCGGCGGTGCGGGAAGTGGTATGCCGCGGTGCTGATGATGTTCTTGCCCGATTTGAGCAGTTCCAATACGTCGGCTTCGTTCTGCGCGTCGGCCATCGGCTGGGGGGTGTGGATGACACAGTCGGCGTCCAGAGCGTAGATGGCTTCAGCGTCACTTGTCGCCAGCACGCCGACGGGATCCCCGCCGGCCAGCACGCCGACGTCAACACCGTCCTTGCTGGGTGACCACACCTTCGCTCCGACGACCTCGAACTCGGGGCGGCGCAACGCTTCACGCATCGCGTTACCGCCGACATGCCCCGGACCCCAGAAAACCAACTTGTACTTCTTGGACACCAGTGTCCTCCTCTATCGATGCTTATGGGCGCCGTCGCCTGTGTTGACCGCGCCCATCGTCGCGGTTCATGGTGCAAGGACGCGGCCTCGCCTTGACGCGAATCCATATTCGCATGTTTAGTCTTCTCGCACAAGTACTCCGGCCGCCTGGAGCACGAATGTCGGGATAAGGCAGACAGTTTCCCGCTACGCCGGCCGATCTCTCATGTAGTCGCTGTCTCGCAACGGTTTACAAGAAAGTAGGTTCTCGGCCAATCGGCGGACAGTAACCAGCGAACTCGGCGCTGTCCTCTGACAAAAGCAGAGTGTTCCCAGGGCCGGATTCTTCGACCACTCATCAGTGTAGTGGCGCAGGGTCGACAGATCCGTCACGGCGGGCTGAGGTAGGTGCCCGTCGGCGTGATGAAGAACTTGAAGGGCCCCCGTGCACAGTAGACGCTCGCATCCGACATGGTGACGCACCGTGTGCCGTTGTACTCGATGTAGCTGCGCCGCGGCAGTTCCCGTTCTGCTCGCTCCGCCGGAAACTGCACGCCCAGCAGCCAGTCGTACCGCGTGACGATGTTCCCGTTCACCCACCCGACGTTGGTGGTGCCCGGCGGGGCTCCGGTGATCTCACCGACGCAGCCGAAGCTACCGCGATCCCAGATGCCGCAATTCAGTCCCGTTGGCGTCGAGAACCACACGCCACCCGAGCTCGCCGTGAAGTAGTCGTCGTATCGCACGCGATCGTAGGACCTGACGATGAGATTCGTGTCCGGGTACGGCGGCGGTGTGCCACTGGGGTCCGGGTCTGCATGGGCCACTGGGGGCATCAGGAGAACTGACAGGGCCGCAAGGCCGACGCCGGCCGCCAGAGAACGGCGGCGAAGCCCGTTCACGGAAGATTCCCCGGCGACGTCTCGTTCTCGGCGCGGTGCGGCACGCTGCCATAGCATGTCGCGTTCCCGGTATCGAGGATGCTCTCGCAAAGGATTTCACCACCACGACTGATTCGCACGGTCACGAACTTTCCCAACAGAACCCGGCCGACGGTCGCGGCAGTCCGGAAATTTGGCCGCCAGTCCGCCCGAAGCTCCGCACCGTCGGCAGTCGAACTCTTCGCGTCGAGCACGGGCACCGTCAGCGTCCACGGCAATGGCACGTCCCGGATCAGGTGCTTACCGGTTGTGTCGCGGTACTCGAGGCCCGCCAGTCCTCCCACTGAATCGGAGAAGATCTCGTAGGTCACCACATCGCCCGCCTGCGCTCGAGGAGCCGTCGACACTGAGGCAAGGCCAATGGTGACAATCGCTATCAACGGTGAGATTCGGTTCACGTGTCTCCTTGCCGAATGAACAATGCCGACTATTCGCCCGCGAGGCCGCGATTACGCGGCAAGGACCACAATCGTGAGGAACACGCCCTTGGCGTCGTTGTAGATCATGCTTGCGCCGAAGTCTCGGTATGAGCAGTCAGGAATCGACCGATACCCCTGCAGCATCAGGGCTTTGACCGCATCGGCAGAGTTGCGACCTGCACCGTGGACGATGGTCGCCTTACTACCCTGATACCCCAGATCGTGCAGCAACGGCAGTGCCTCGGACACCGGCGCGGCACGCGCAGTGTGATTGATCCACTGGTCAGTCGAGTCATTGACTTCCGCGGCGGTCTGCTGCACGATCGGGTCCGATTTCAGTGGGCCGCACGCTACTCCTCGCACCGCCATGAGGGCCTCGGTGAGACCGTCTGCAGGATCTGCTGCTGCACTGGGCATTCCGGACAGGCTGGCAGCCATCACCAACAGACTCGCGAACGTGCCGACCCTCAATGTCATCGCGATCTCCTATTCGCAGACGTGCGAGCGCTGGATGTCACTGCCCCACCGCTTTGCCTTTTCGACTGAGGGACCGGTGAACCAATCCGGTTGGTGTGCCAGGATCCCATTGTTCACGTTGGACAACTGCTCCCACAGCTTGAAGAAGGCCTCGCCTTCGTAAACAGGAAAGTAACTGTCGCCGAACGGGTTTTGTGATCGGGTGAGCGATTGTGCGCGCGGAGCCAAGAAATCAACTGATTGCCGAAGGTTGGTGGTGACGATGTCGACCTGTTGCTGAACATCTCCGCGGGAGTAGTCGTAATCCTTGCCATCGGGGCCGATGCGGTTGAACTGTAGGCGATCGATCTGGTCCCTCAGCGTCGGGTACTGGGCACTGAACCACTGACACATCTCACCCATAGCGTTGACGTCGGCGGGGGTGACCTTGTCCTTGGTCTGGTCATAGGGGAAGGGGAACATCGGCTTCCAATCAGAGGGCACCGGAGCCATCACCGGCAGGGCGATCATCACGTCACGGTCAGACGGCAAGTCAGGCGGGGACACCGGATCGCCTGGGCCTGCGTGAGCCAGCGGTGACATCAGCATCGTCAGGAGCGCGCACGTGACTGCGGCGGCCACTGTTCCGCGACTCGTTAGTCCGGCAAGCATCGGTACATCACTTTCATTGATCGCCCGGTCATTTCGGCTCCAAAGCGGAGGCTATCCCGCCGACGTCGGTGATGATCCAGTTGTTGTTGCTGTCGATAGTGGTGCTGTACGTCGCGGTCGACTGAAGGGGTTCGGGTGACTGAATGGTCTTCGTGTCGACGCTGACAAAGCTATCGACGACGTAGATGCCGTCGGCGTTCGAGCGGACCTTCGCGGCCAACGGCCGCGCACTCGAACTCCACTCCAGCGGGACCAGGACCTGCTCCATCGACGTTCCCGCATCCGACAATTTCTTATTGAGCTCAGGGCTTGTCCCTGCGACCAACTTGACCTTCCAGCCCTGCAGATCCTTGTAATCCATCGTCGCAGCGCTCACTGCGTAATCCAACGCGATCTTTTCTGCGTGCTTCGCGTTTTCCGCTTGTTGGGCCTGGACTTGCAGTTCGTGCCGGGCACCGAGGTACAGCCAGCTCACCGCGGCCACCGCCGCGAGCAGAAGCACGATCACCGCCGCGACGGCCAGACTGCGGATACTCAGGGACAGCGAGCGCGGCACGGACCTCCGATCGGTTTCGGCAGAGGCGGATGCTGCGAGCTCGGCTTCCCGCACCGGCTTCTCGTCATCGCCCGAATCGGAGGTTCGATCCTGAGCTTCCAGGGAAGTCATCGTCTCACCCTCCATCGATTGCGTTCCTGTGGAACCCATCTAGCTATCCTTTCTCATGGCGTGACCCGCAAGGTGATGGTCCCGTCGGGCGGGACGGTCGCGAGGAAGTTGTCCAACAGTTGACCCGTGTCGAAGTTCATCAGTGCGGCGGCAATCGCGTTGAGTTTTGGCTGGAATGCTTCGCCAATGACCTTGAGGTCGCTTCCCCGGTCGTCCAGTAGAGCCTGAATGCGAGCGACCAGATTGTTCAGATTCGTGGTGTTCTTGGGCTCACCGCGATGCTGGATGATCACGAGGTGTTTGTAGAGGTCCTGGATGCCCTTGCCCACTTCCAGGATCGAAGGCGCAACGCTCAACAGCGCCGGATTGACCCACTCTGCGTTGGCCAGCAGAGTCTGGAGATTGCGGATCAGCAGTCGCCCGCGTCCGTTCATCTCGTCGACGGTGTTGTTCAAAAGCACGCTCGCCCGCGCGAGATTCGGGAGGACGACGTTGGGGTCCGGTAACGCTGTGTCGGCCTCGTCGATGACTCGCTGGAGCGCACCGGGATCCATCTGCTGCAGCACGCGAGTGACACTGGTCGCGAGTTCCGAGATGGACGGCTGGGGTGTGACTTGTTCCGTGGAGATCCGGTCGCCGTTGTGGAACACGGTTCCGCCAGCACTTCGGGGAATCAAGCCGATATAGGCTTCGCCAAGCGCCGAGAGGTTCTCCAGTCGCACCTCGGTGTCGACCGGAATGCGCTGCTGGCCCTCGACATAGAACTCGACGTTCGCCGATTGGCTGTCCGTGCTGGTACCGGTGACTTTGCCGATCGGTACCCCACGCATTAGCACGTTGGATCCGATGACGAGTCCGTTGATCTCGGGCACCTCCATGGACAAGTTGGTCCTATCGGATGGCGGGCTGATCCGTACTCCTTGAATCGTGAAGTATCCGAGCACGAAAATGATGATCAACCCAAACGCGAGGAACGAGATCACGTCGCGCAGCTTCACTGCATGCATCAGCGAGTCGCCCCCAGTATTCGAAGCACGTCTTGTACGTTTCCCGACAGCTCACGGCCATCGGGTCCGACGATCGACGTGATGTTGATGGCCGGGTACTTGTCCTGCGGCAGGAAGAAGTCGGTGAACAGTCGCCGGTAGCGGGGAATCTCCTCCTCCACGGCGATTTTCGAGTCACGAACGGCGCCGAAGGTGTCAGCCACCGAGGACAGCAGTGGCACGAGCCAGTAGCCGCCCGAGTTGACACTACCGACGCTGGGCAGAAGGGTCGCCACGTAATTCGTCACCGCGATGAACCGCTCGTTGTTGAGTTGCCCGTAGGGCGAGAACTGGTATTCGAGCTGTGGAATGTGCTCATTCAGCACGGCCGAAGTACGGGCAATTCCGTCGAGTAACTGATCGACCTGGCCGATGTTGACAGACAACGACGACAGGTTTTCATCGACACGCGCGGTCAAGCGTCGCACCTCGTCGCTTGTGGGTGTCACGCGGTTGAGACGGATCACGGTGTTCTGTGCGCGCTGAATTGATCCACTGGACACGAAATTTGCGAGTTGGGCGATCGTGTCCTCCAGCTGCGGCGGCGAGGTCGTCTGCGCGAGCGGTACCGTCGCACCTGGAGCGAGGGCAGGCGCGGACTGAGTGGCTGCCTGGGGACGTTGAAGCGCGACGTAGATGTCACCCAGAACCGTCGCCTGCTGAAGCACTGCGTGGACATCGGCGGGGATGCGCACGTCGCGCCCGATACGCGCCGTCACCTCGACATCGTTCGGCTTCAGCGTCATGTGCGATACCACGCCGACGGACACACCGTTGAGGACCACCTTCGCACGTTCAGGAAGGTTCAACACACTTTCGAACTGCATCACGATGTCGTAGCCATCGCTGAAGGACGACCCCGGCTGGGGAATCGCGTTGACATCGAGCTTTGCGCACGACGACAGTGTGACGGCTGCTGCGACCGCTGCCACGCATGCAGCCAATCTCGCGCTGGGCTTCACCGGTTCGCCTCCGTGAGAACGTATTGCAGGAGTGCCACGTCGACTGCGTACGGCGTTCCCTGCACGTTGGCGCAGCTACCCGGCACGGATGCGTTCATGATGTTGCACTGCAGCACCCCGTCAGGAGTCCGTATCCGGTAGAGCGGCGGCCGGTATCTGAGAGTGTTGAACTGGTGGTTGTTCATGATGTTCGTGATCCCGGTGATGTACCGCGGACCCGCGTTGAGAATGCTGGCGTAGAAAGGCGCACGGGGCGTCATCTTCCTGACGGCAACAGACACGGCGTCGAGCAGTTGTTGGATCTGTGGCCCTAGCTCGGCTTCGAGATCGCCTGCCATCGTAGTGACCGGAATGAGACCGTCGAAGGTCGTTGACGAGGCTTTCAGCGTGGCGACGACGTCTGGACCCACAACCTTCGCGTCCGCAAAAACTGACTTCAGAGTCGGTTCGAGATCGACCAGCGTATTCGTGAGCTGGCCAAGGTTGTTGACAATGGAACCCAGATCAGCGATCGGCTGATCCGGAGAATCCAGTACCGACGACGTCGTCATCAACAATCGATTGGCGGCTCGCCCCTGACCGCGGACCGCTTGGTCGACGCCCTGCAAAACTCCGGCGACGTTGTTGGAGCGCTCGGGGCTGATTGCGTTGAGGAAGTCCGTGGATGATCCGATCACCTGCGAGAGGCTCTTCGGAGTGAACGAGCGCCCCAGCGGAATGCAATTTCCCGACTGCAGTTTTGGCCCGTTGTCGTAGTTTCCGACAAGTTCGAGCGATCGATTGGCGAGGATCGATGCGGATCTCAGCACAACCCTGACGTCAGCGGGGAAGTCTCGAGGCTCATCGACGGTGAACTCAACTCGCACCGACTGCTCGGATGACGTCACCGAGCTGATTTCACCTATCCGGTAACCCATTTGAGTGACCGGGTTGTCGACGTAGAGTCCCACGCTGTCGGGCAGGATCGCGCAGTAGGTCGACGCCTTCTTGGTTGAAACAGGTGCGCAGGAACCACAGAGCAACATCGCAGTGATCGCGAGGAAAGCACAGATGACCCGCCGGCGGCCGCGGAGACGATGGCGGTTCATCAGCACGGACTCCCCGGTGTGGGCATACAGATATCGGTGGCAAGCAGGGCTGGTGCGGCGTTCTGCGCATCGAGAACACGGTCCATCAAGTTCTGCACCCGCTTCAGCGCCCGAATGGTCAGACCGTTGCGCTCCACGAACAACCGACCCTTCTCGAGATTGTTTCTGACCCTCTCGATGAACTCCAGGCGATGAGCTTCGTAGAAATCGGCGATCGGCTTCACCGCGGCGATCGTCTGCCCCAGACCTGTGATCGTCGACGACAACCCCTCGTTGTAGAGAACGAGCGTCTGCGTGAGAATCGATATCTTGCGTACCAGCTCGGCGAACTTGTCGCGGTACTTCGACAATGCCTCGATGTACTCGTCCGACATGTCGAGGATGCTGGTTATTTGGCCGCGTTGTCGGTCCACGGTCGACATGATGGCGTCACCAGCGTTGATCAGCGTGGAAACCACCTCGACGTTGACCCCGGTGAGTCCCTGCTGAATCTGATTCAGCGACTCGTTGACCGGTGCGGTGTTCACCTTCTGAGTGATCTTGGTGGTGTCGGTGAGCGCCTCCAGGAGGGAGTAGGGCATCTTCACCCGCTGGAGAGGAATGACGTTGTCTCCCAGAGGTTTATCGCCAGCCGACGAGACGTTGACGTAGTACCCGCCGACTACGGTGAGCATGCGTACGTCGACCTGGGACCGGTCACCGACAAAGGCGTCGTCGTCGACCAGAGCGGTCACCTTGACCTGATCGCGCTCGAGAGACAACTTTTCAACCTTGCCTACCGCGATCCCGGCCATGCGCACCTGGTCGCCGACCCGGATAGATGACGAGTCGTTGGTGTAGAAGGAGACGACCTTTCTCATACCCACAGGGTTGTAGTAGAGGTAGGCCAGCACGAGCGCCACGACGAGTGAAAGCGCCAATGCGGCCGCCCCGAGCGTGACCGGATTACGAAGCCAACTCATCGGTTTCAGTGATTGCATAACACCACCCTTTGGCCGTTCAGTAACACGTCCATGGTCTCGGGCAGCTGATATCGCCCTCGAGAGCACGCTTCGACCGCGCCGGCATTCTCCCCCGGCGGCTCGATGTTCTCGTTCATGACGGGAACGAGCTTGAATGCGTCGAAAAAATTGTCGAGGTTGCTGAACGCCCGATCCAATGCGGTATCGATGTTGACGCCCGGCTTGAGCCCAAAATTGTGCAGTAGTCGCACGACCGGGTCATAGAAGTCCGGGTAGAGAAAGTCTTTGCGGAACTCGTCCATGACCGAAAGCGCGCCGTCAATCGGTTGATTGGCCAAGTCGATGAGGTGAATGAGTTGCTGCGACTTTCCGCTGATCGCTGTTGCCACCTCAGAGAGATTTCGTGTGAGGACGGCGATCACTTCCTGGCGATCGGACACGAACTCGGTCAGACGTCGCACACTGTCCAGCAGTGGCGCCAAGCCGCTGCCGTCACCGGTGAGGAAGGAGGCGGCATTGGCGGTGAAGGTGTTGATCTCCTCCGGGCTCAAGGTCGCAAGCACGGGCTGTAGCCCGTTGAAGAGGGCAGTCACATCGAACGAGGGCAGTGTCATCGATGTCGGAACGTCGGTGATCACGTCGGCTTGGGAATATCCTTCGGCGACATCGACGATATCCATGTAGCGGACACCGGTGAGTGCCTGAAATTTGATGGCCAGTCTCGAAATTGCGACGATGCCGTATTTCCGGTCGAGCGTGAATTTGACCTCCGCGAGATTCTGCCCACCGCGGCGAGTCAAGTCGACGGAGTCGATCTTCCCAACACGCACCCCACGGACCCGAACGTCACCGTCTGGATGCAATCCTGACGCGTCTGTGAATACTGCTGTATATGAGCGTGTTTCGACTGTAACCGGGTTCGTCAGAACGTTCGTCACCGCTATATAGAGCGCAATGGCCACTGCCGCACTGACACCGAGCCGCCACAACAAGGCAATGGGTTTCATCGCGCGCCTCCAACGCTGATACCGAGGGGTGCCGCCACTCCGGGGAGGCTGTCCAGCAGAACTCGAACCGAGATTGCACGCTGCGTACCGTCACCGGCGTACAGCCTCTCGAAACGAGACCGCAACTCGGCGAGCTTCTGGGCAATGTCCTGCGGCCTCAACAACGGCGGTGTGACGTCGGTTATCGCCTTCAATCCAGACACCAGCGGCAGCAAGTCATCGACGTGACTCACTTCGAGCTTGCCGACAGCTCCGAAGAGGCCATTCCCAGCGAGGTCGAGGTACTTCAGGTACGAACTTCGAAAGTAATCCTCCGTCTCGTCCGCCAGGTTCGGCAACTTCACGCCCGCGAGATACGGGTACTCCAATTTGGTTGCGATGGCGGCGTCGGGTGGGAACGATTCCCCCGGGTAGTACCCGTAGTCGGTGATACGGGTGAACCCCTCGGTGGACTTGTCGGCGAAGTCCGGCAGGGCCGCGGAGATTGCCGACGTGTTGTTCAACAACTGCTCGGTGGGAACGCTCTGCTCCTCCGCGATCGCCCTCGTGACGGTCACCAAGGTCTCAAAGAGCGGATTGAGACCGTCGGTGTAACGGGTGACCCGGTCGATGACCTGAATCAGCTGCGGTGTCAGAGATGCTTGGGACACACCGCCGAGTTGAGCGAGCAGCTCCGACAGCGTGAAGTTGCCTTTCGGCACCAAGCTCAGGCGGACACCGTCGCGGAGCGCCTCGCCGCCCGGGACGGGGACGAGATTGATGCCGGGGACTCCGAAGTAGTTCACGGGGCGGAAATCGATGTCCATCGATGTGGTCAGCCCACGAACTGCCTGCGTGTCGAGGTCGGCCGTCAACTGGACACCTCCGGCCGTAGTGCCGTCGACATCGGTTACTTGGCCGACCTTCACCCCGTGGAGGACTACCGCCGTTCCCGCCTCGACACCCTGGCCCACATACGGCGTGTCGATGTCGATGGACAAATAGCCGGATGGTCGACCGCCGAAGGGGCCTGCGGTGATCAATAATGCAACCAGCGCAACGACACACAACAGCGCGGTGCCGGCGATGGCGAGCACCCGTTCCTGATGCGAGGTCGATCCTCTAAGCATGTTGTGCGTTATCCCTTGAATACGAATTCGGGCTTGAGTCCCCAGAGCAGGACGGTCGTCGTCAGGTCGAGGACCATGATCACGACGAGACTCGCCCGCACCGCCCGCCCCGACGCCTGTCC
>NZ_QJUA01000051.1 GCF_003254575.1 Mycobacterium kyogaense
GGGTGGGGGTGGGGGTGCCGAGCCGCACAGGAGGTGACGGCTCGGCACCCCGTGTCGCCAGCCGGTGCAGGTCAGTGCGGGCGGCGACGCTCAGGGGTGATCAGTAGAACCACTCTGCGGCGCTGGCTTCAGGCTCGGTGGAGTGGCCGAGCTCGGTCATGGGCACCGCGGTCTCGGGCGGTACATCGGCGAGGACCTGGGCCATGCCTGGGTCGGCCTGGATCAGGTTGACCCAGTGCTCGCGGCGCGCGGGCGCGATCTTGCCGAGGCCGATAGCCGTGTCGACGTCGTTCTCGACCTTGGCGATCTGAGCCGCGGCGGTGAGTCGGCGGCCCTCGGCGGCGTCGTTGCGCAGCGCGGCCAGTGTCGCGGGGTCGACGAGCTCACCAAGGCCGGCGGCTTTGGCGGCGGCCACGATCGCGCTGGGCTTGGCGGGGTCGGTGCCGTCGCTCTGGGTGGCGAGGTCCTTGACGGTGTCTAGGACGAGCTCGGCGTCGGTCTGGCCGGGGTCGGCCTCGGGCAGGCCGAGTGTGCTGAGCAGCTCGGCCTCTTGCTGATCGTTGAACGTCAGGGCCATGGTGTTGTCTCCTCGGGGTGTCAGACGGGCAGCACGATGCGCTTGGCGGCATATGGGCGGTCGGGGGCGAACGCGGGTACGGCGTAGGCCTGCACCCAGCGCTGGCGGTGTTCGCGGTCGTCGTAGACCTCGACGGTCAGGGCTACCTCGAATCCGACGACGCCCACGTTGGCCTTCTGCAACACGTAGGCGTCGTCCTCGGGGACGCGGGCGCTGACGAACATCTCGAGCCCGGCCGACTTGAGCATCGCGTCGAGGCCTTCGGCGTAGGCCCGGCGCAGCTCGGCGGCTTGGGTCGGGTGCACGAGCAGAAGGTCGTGCACGACGCCGAGCTCCTCGAGGTCGGCGGCGAGCTGGGCGTCGGCGAAGTGGCTCGTGGGGCGTTCGCTGGTCGGTGTCAGGTCGGCCTCGGGGCCGACGAACACCAGATTGCTCCAGTTCGTCGACGGCGAGATGATGCCGACGCCGGCCGAAGCGAGCGCGCTCATGGCGCGGTTGTCGAGCTTGCGGGCGATCGTGTTGGCCAGCTGCGTGGTCTGCTGGTCGAGGTAGTTCACCTCGTTGCGCATCATCTGCTCATCGGTGACGGCGAACTTGCCGCCGTAGTCCTCGACTAGCGCGAGCCGCGCCTCGGGGTCGACACCGGGCGTCACGAGGTACTCGGTGCCCGGTACCCGCTTCTCGACATCGCGGGCGGTGAAGAAATCGGAGGCCTGGACGACCGAGTAGAGCAGGCCGCCACCCTCGATCTTGGCACCGTTGGGCCGGAACAGCTTGGGCAGCAACAGTGTTTCGTCGGCGAGCTTGGCGATCCGGTCCCGGATCATGGTTGGCCGCTTGAGCGCCTGGTCGAGGGTGAGTCGGTTGCCGGCCAGGGTGGGGATCAACGGGTTTGGAGTAGTCATCGGTTCAGGGGTCCTCTCGGGTCAGGCGTACAGGCTGATTTCGGCGTCGGCAGTGTCGACTGCGCCGGTGATGGCGTAGCCGACGGCGACGCCGGCGGCTTTCGTGGCGGCGGTGCCGTTCGCTCCGACCTGGACCTCAGCGCCGGCGGCGATGGCTCCCGAGGCGGTGACCTTGACGACGCGAGAGGCTCCGCGCACGACGCGCACGAGGTCGCCGACGGCGGCGTCATGGCCGGCGACGCCGAGCGCGCGGTCGCCGGCGGCGGCGGCCGTCACTGCGACGTTGCCGCCGTTGGTGCGGTTGCCGCTGATCTTGACGAATCGCCGCGCGGTGACGGCTCCGGTGGCCTGCCCGGTGATGTCTTGGCCCGGTTCGTACACGCTGGGGTTGGTGCCGATGATGGTGCTCACTGGTGCTGCCTCTCGTTGGATGTGCTTGGCGTTCGGGTGCGTCGAGTGCGGCGAGCGCGCGCGATCGCCACGGCGCGCTCGTGGGGCGCGCTGCCGGGGGTGTGCCGGCCGGGGTACATGGCCGCAGCCTTGGCGATCGACGACGCTGCGGCGGCCTCGATCTCGCTGCGTTGGCCGGTCGCGTCGATCTCGGTGGCCAGGCCGGCCGTCTTGGCTTCCTCGGCGCTGTACCAGGTTTCGAGCTGCATCGCGCGCGCCCACTGAGCGACGTCGCCGCCGGCGCGGTCGGCGTAGAACTCGGCCATCGAGGCGTTGAGCTTGGCTCCGACCTTGCTCGCTTCGGCGAGCTCCTCGACGGTCGCTCCCATGACGCTCAGCCTCGCGTTGTGCAACATCATCTGCCCGTACTTGGAGATGACGACCCGGTCACCGGCCAGCGCTACCAGCGAGGCGGCGCTCGCGGCCAGGCCGTCGACGTGGGTCGCCGTCTTGCCGGGGTGGCGCATGATCGCGTTGGCCAGCGTCAGCCCGTCCCACGCCGCCCCGCCCGGGGAGTTGATGCGCACGGCGAGCTCCGCGGCGGCGTCGAGAGCTTCGATCTCTCGGACGAGTTCGTTGACGTCGATACCGCCGAACCACGGGTCGGCCCCGATGACGTCGTAGATGTGCAGCGTCGCGCTCGGGGTGCTGGTGCCGGCTTGGGCTGTGGCCCACTTGAACCACGGCCGTGGGGCGCTACCGCCGGGGGTTGCCAGCTGCGCGGCGTTCGGCCCGCTCGACCACGGCGCGGGCGGGCAGTGCCCACCGGTTCCCGGCACGGTGAGCGGGAAGCTTGCCGCGGCGAATGAGGTCACGGACGTTGGCCGGTGTGCACCCCAACAGGTGTGCGGCTTCGGAGACGTCGAGCACGTCATAGGCGCGAGGATTGCTGGGGTCGTAGCCAGAAGTCACGTCACGCAAGTGATTTGCTTGCGCGGGCATCAGTGAATCGAAAGATTTCCTGATTCGGCGTGCCAGATGCGACACCCGGGGCGACGGCCGCGCCGTCCTGCACACGTGGTCAAGCAGGTCGGCCAGGAACTCGGCGTCATCAAGAGTCAGGAACACTCCGCGCTGCGCAGACACCGCCATCACGCGCCGCCGAAATCGTCGAGGTCGGCGAGCGTGTCCGGTGCGGTCCCCGGCGTCGTGAGCATCAGTTCAGCGTCGAGACGGGCGATCAGTTCGGCGCGCCCGCTCCCCCGCAATCGGTCGTTGAGCAGACCGAGCACGGGACCCAGCAGCAGGACGCCCAGCGATGCGCCGAGGTGCCGTTCAGCGACCCCCTCAGCCAGGGCACGGCCATGCGCCTCGACCGCGGGATCAGCGGTCAAGCGGCCGGCCAGCATCACCGCCGCGGCTTCGGTCGCGCGGCAATCGCGGATCAGCTCCGCCCCGTCGGCGAGCTCGGCTTCGGCCGCCGCGAGTGTGCCGGCCTCGCGCATCGCGTCAACGAAACGCTCACGGGCGCTCCCGGTCACGTAGGTCACGAAGCTCAGCAGCGGGGCCACCAGCAGATCGCCGGGGCGCGAGCCGGTCGCGTGGCACTCGCGCATGACGACCTGCATCGCGGCGGCCTGGCGCTCGGCGTCCCCGAGGAACCGGCCCAACAGCAGGGCCGCGGCCGCGCGACGTAGCCGGATCTCGCGGCGCACCTCGGCGGGGTCACGGCCCCCTGGCGGCATTCCCGCCTCGACGCACAACGCTGCCGCAGTTGCCTCCACGCACTGCCGACAGAACCTGCCCATCGTGGCGGGCCGCTGGCCACAGTCAGCGCACATCACGTCACTCATTCCTGTTGCATCCCTTCGGTTTCAGCGATCAGCGCCGGAATCTCAGCTCGGACCCGCGTGACGAGCTCCGCCGCGGAGTCGCCATCGATCGCGCGGAACAGCACGCCGAGTGCGATGGCGAACACATCACTGACATCGGCCTCGTCGACCTCGGCCAGGGCCGCGGACATGCCGACCTGCCCGTGGCGACACTGTTCGAGACCGTGCGCGACCAGGCGGTGAGCGTGCAGCTCGAGCAACGCCGGTCGCCGGCGGTCTCCCCCGTCGCTCATCGGCCGGTCTGTCGTTGGCTGTCCGCGACAGCGTCAGCGAGCCGGTTCGCCAGGGCGATGGCTTCCTGCTCGGTGAGCGTGAATTGGAGCGGCCCGATCCGCAGCTGCAACGTGAGCGCGTGCAACCGCTCCACACGGGCCACCGCGTCGAAATCCAGTCTGGCCATGCCGTTGAGCCTCATCAGCCCTCCTCCGTGTCGGTGCGTTCGTGTAGCGGTTCGTCGAAGGCGCGTGCTGCGGGCGCGGCACGGTGCGGGCAACGACGGGCGGGGTCGACCGGTGCGCCGTCGACGTCGAGTTGCCAGCCCCACTGATCGCAGCGAACACACTCGCGAATTGCGGCGGCACGGGCATCTTTGTCGGTCGGTACAGCGCCTTTCGCCTCCAGCGCCGCGATGACATCCCTCGGCGCTGAAGTGGTGTCCAGTCCGAGGAGAGTGGTGATCCGGGCCCATTCGTTCGCGCGGAGCCAGCGGTCGGTCGGCGTCGGCGTCGGCGTCGGCGTGGTCATAGTGCGGCGCGATTCAGGTGGCCCGACCATTCGTCGAGGTTGTCGTCGCGGAACCAGCGATCGAGCGCGCGATGGCAGGCGCGGTGCTGTCGGCCGTCGAGGTGCGGAGTTCCGCAGACGTGGCAGAGCCAGAACAGCGGTAGTTGGTCGGGGGGTCGCTGGGACATGGGTGTCGGGTCTCCTCGGTGCTTCACGCGATGTAGCGATCCATGTCGGGGGTGTGCGTGCAGTTGACGACGGTCTCGCCGAGGTCGATCTGCCCGACTTCGTCGCAACGTAGGCACGCTGCGATCGCGGCGGCGCGTGCTTGGCTGCCGCCTCGTATCCGGCGGCGCTGACGGTCGGCCCATGCTTTGTGCCGCCGTCGGTGATCGCCGCATGGTGGGCAGCTCGCGTGCGTGCCCGCCGGGTGCTGGGGGCAGAACCTCGGCGGTTCAAGATCGCTGGCGGAGCCGTCTTGGAGGTTTGCCTGGTGCGGTAGCGCTGACTGCACGGCTGGGCCGCTCAGCGTTGTGGGTGGGTCGTCTCCTGCAAGGGCATCCGCTGGTGACGTACCCCTGGTGGTAATCCCCTCTCCTGGTAACTGAATTGGTCTTTTATTGGTAGGGGGCATGGCCGTGCCGGTGGTTTGACGTGTACGTGCCGGTGGTTCGGACACATACGTGCCGGTGGTTTCGCCCGGACCACCGGCATGAGCGTGCCGGTGGTTTCTGCCAACTGGCGGCACGGCGGTGCCGGTGGTTTGAATCCGATAGACGTTGGTAACACCGCGTCGTCCGTTTGCTGCGCCTGTCTTTTCGATCAGGTGTAGCTCCTCTGCGCGTCGCAGTGCGTACCGGACGGCACGCTCTTTCAACCCGCACATTCGCGCCAATCGGTCGACGCCTGGATAGGCGCGTGCGCCGTCCGAAAAGTTGGCGTGTTCGGCCAGAGCGAGCACGACAACCTTCTGATCGCCGGTGAGGTCCGAGGCGTAGACCCGCTCGCGCCAAACCCGTCGGGCATTGGGACTCACCGGCGTGTCTTGCGATCGGCGTTGAACGCCAGTACTCACGTCGGAATTGTCGTCGGTCATAGCAGCGTCAGGCCGACGCAGCCTCAGTCAGGCGATCAACGTAAGCCGCAAGGGATTTGGCGGTTACGAAAGTTCGTCGTCCGACGTTGACCCGGGTGAGCTCACCCCTGCTGACGAGTTCCCATAGCGTTGTGCGGCTAATTCCGCCCAGCGAAGCGCAGGCCTCAGGTACGGCGAAAAGCAGGCGATCGTTCTCGGCAATGCTCATCGGCATCGTCCCTCTCGTGTTGTTAGCTTGTGTTCGCACAGGTGCGCGCACCTTCCGTATGTGTTCTAGGGCCCCCGACAGACAACTGCGGGGGGTGCTTACCGCTATGGCGTTAGGGGCGAGGGAACTATGGCGAAGCGGGCGAACGGCGAGGGCTCTGTCCGCCAACGGTCAAATGGCCGCTGGGAGGCGCGGTTGGCCTACACCGACCATGAGACCGGCCGCGTAAAGCGCGTGTCGTTCTACGGGGCCACTGCACGAGCCGCACGCGCGGAGATGAAGAAAGGGCGCGAACGGCTCGACGCGGGCGCGCCGGTGAAGGACGCCAGCTCCACCGTGGCAGACTGGCTAGCCCATTGGCGGGCGACGACTCTTGCAGCGAGTGACCGCAAGGAGACGACGCGCGCGCTGTACGAGAGCCTCTCGAGACGCCACCTCGAGCCCGCCCCGTTCGGCAATATCACCCTGGACAAGCTCAAGCCATCCGACATCGAGGCGCTGGTGCTGAGCATGCGGAGCAAGACCAAGCCGGCGACTGCCGACGGCGTTGAACCGCCTCGCGCGCTGTCGGATTCGACTATTCGACAGACCTACACCGTGCTTCGGGCAGGCCTTGATGGTGCCGTGCGAGACGGACTCCTGGCGCGCAACCCGGCGGCCCAGGTGCGCAGGCCTGGTGTCGAGCGGCGGGAAGCTCGGCATCTCGACTCGGATGCGGTCACCGCGGTGCTGCACGCTGCCGAGCCGTCGCGCTACCACGCCGCGCTGATCCTGATCGCATCGACCGGGCTGAGGAAGGGCGAGGCGCTGGCTCTCTCGTGGGACCGCGTCGACCTCAAGACCGGCGTCCTACGGGTCGCTCAAACGATCAGCCGCGTCAACGGGCGGCTGGCGATCTCCGAGCCGAAGACGGATCGATCCCGGCGCACCGTGCCCCTATCGCCCGCCGTCGTGGCGCTGCTACGAAAGCACCGCGTCGCGCAGAACACCGAGCGGCTGCGGGCTGCCAACCAGTGGCAGGACTCGGGCCTGGTGTTCACCACTGAGCTCGGCGGGCCGGTCGACCCCCGCAACCTGCTACGTGTGATTGAGGTTGCCGCCAAGGCTGCCGGCGTCTCCGAGATTGGCGTGCACACACTGCGCCACTCGGCAGCGGTGGCGTGGCTCGAGTCCGGCGTTCACATCAAGGCAGTGGCCGACCTACTCGGCCACTCCTCGATCGCGATCACTGGTGACGTGTACGGCCACACAAGCGATAACGCCGCACGGGCCGCAGTCGACGCACTAGCCGATCGACTTGGCCTCGCGAACGTCGGCGGACAGTCGTGAACGTCCCCGCAGTTGGGGTACGCGTTGGGGTACGGAACGGAAAAGGCACTCCCCGATATCTCCGGAAAGTGCCTTTGACCTGCGTCGGGCTGACAGGATTTGAACCTGCGACCACTTGACCCCCAGTCAAGTGCGCTACCAAGCTGCGCCACAGCCCGCGTGCCTCCCGGGATCGCCGGTCAGCGGTCGAAAGCTTACAGCAGGGTTACCCCCACCTCCCAACCGCGTCGCCGCGTCCCGGGCGGGTATCACTGATCGATGAGTGACACTCCCCTGTGGCTGTTCGCCGACCAGCTCGGCCCGGCCGTCTACGGTGGCGAGCACGCCCACCGCGAGGTCCTGCTCGTCGAGGCCACCTCGGCACTGT
Organism: Mycobacterium kyogaense; assembly: GCF_003254575.1. Lineage (GTDB taxonomy): Bacteria > Actinomycetota > Actinomycetes > Mycobacteriales > Mycobacteriaceae > Mycobacterium > Mycobacterium kyogaense. The sequence continues at coordinate 7,488 of NZ_QJUA01000051.1, forward strand.
CGAAGCGTCGCTATCACCGCCAGAAACTGCACCTGGTCCTCTCGGCGCTGCGCCACGCCGAACGCGACCTCGGCGACCGTGCGACCCTGCTCAAGGCCGACACCTACACCGACGCACTCGAGCAGTTCGGCCGCCCCGTGCTCGTTCACCAGCCCACCTCGCATGCCGCCGAGCGGTTCGTCAACCGGCTGCAGAAAGAGGGCCTCGTCGAAGAAGTGCTGCCGACGCCGACATTTGCGTTGCCGCGCAAGGACTTCGAAGAGTGGGCCGGCAACCGCACCCGGTTCCGGATGGAAGATTTCTACCGCGACCAGCGCCGCCGCTTCGACGTGCTGATGGAGGGCGCCGACCCCGTCGGCAAACGGTGGAACTACGACGAAGACAACCGGGAATCCCCGCCGAAGAAGCAGAAGAGCCTCGACGTGCCCGCCCCCTACAAGCCTCGCGAGGACGACATCGACGAGCAGGTCCGCCACGACCTCGACGCGATGGACCTCGACACCGTCGGCGCCGACGGCCCCCGCCTGTTCGCCGTCACCCCCACCGAAGCCAAGCGGGCGCTCAAGCGCTTCATCGACCATCGGCTGGAACTGTTCGGCCGCTACGAAGACGCGATGATGGGCGGCGACTGGGCCATGTCGCACTCGCTGCTGTCGGTCCCGCTGAACCTCGGCGTGCTGCACCCCCTCGACGCCGTCGAAGCCGCCGAGCAGGCCTACCGCGACGGGAACGCTCCGCTGGCCGCCACCGAGGGATTCATCCGCCAGATCATCGGCTGGCGCGAATACATGTGGCATCTTTACTGGCACTTCGGCCCCGACTACACGAAGAAGAACGAGCTGAAAGCGCACACCAAGCTCCCGCAGTGGTGGGCCGACCTCGACGCCGACTCCGTCACCGCGGCCTGCCTGCACGACGCCCTGGCAGGGGTCCGCGACCGTGGCTGGTCCCACCACATCCAGCGGCTGATGATCCTGGGCAGCCACGCCCTACAGCGTGGCTACCGACCGGACCAGCTGACGGAGTGGTTCGCCACCGCCTACGTCGACGGGTTCCGCTGGGTGATGCCCACCAACGTCGTCGGCATGAGTCAGCATGCCGACGGTGGCCTTCTGGCCACCAAGCCCTACACCTCGGGGGGCGCCTACATCAACAAGATGAGCGACCACTGCGGGGACTGTGCGTTCGACCCGAAGAAGCGGCTCGGCGACGACGCGTGCCCCTTCACCGCCGGCTACTGGGCCTTCACCCACCGCCACAAAGATCTGCTCGCCAAGAACATGCGCACCCGGCGTGCGGTGTCGTCGATGGAGCGCCTCGGTGACCTCGACGCCGTCCTCGAGCAGGAGTCAGCGCGGGAGCACTTCTGAGTCGGCCGCCGACACCGGCGCGGGAAGAGACTTCGGTGCGCGCGACGCGCGCCAGGCGTAGACCACCAGCGACACCCACGCCACCACGATCAGCGTGTAGATGGCCGTCGACCACGGCCAGTGAATGTCGAAGAAATGCACTAACTTCTGGCTGTTCGTCAGCACGATGACCCCGCCCACACCGGTGCCCAGCAGCGCCGGGCTGATGCGGCTCACCAGCCACGCCGCGATCGGCGCGGCGATCACCCCGCCCACCATCAACCCGACCACCACCGGCCAGTTCTGGAAGAACTCGTCACGCAGCCCGATCAGGAACCCGATCGATGCCGACACCGACACCAGGAACTCCGATGCGCTGACCGAGCCGATGACGGTGCGCGGCGCGGTCTTTCCTCGTGACAGCAGCGTGCTCGTCGTGACGGGGCCCCACCCGCCGCCGCCGGACGCATCGATGAACCCGCCGAAAAGACCAAGCGGGGCAAGGAACTTCGCCCCGTGCCTGGTGCCCTGTCCGCCGATCGCCAGCGGGGTGCGCAGCGAGAAGCGCAGCAGCACGTACACACCGATCGCCATCAGGATGGCGGCCATCAGGGGCGCCGCATGCTCCGTTGACAGCGACGACAGCACGGTCGCGCCGAGGAACGCCCCGATCGCGCCCGGTACACCGAGTTTGGCGACCAGCGGCCAGTCGATGTTCTTGAATCGCCAGTGCGAGAGCCCGGACGCGAGCGTCGTGCCCACCTCGGCGAGGTGCACCGCCGCGCTGGCCTGCGCAGCGCCGACGCTGGAGAGCACCAGCAATGTGGTGGCCGTGACACCGAAGGCCATCCCCAACGCGCCGTCGACGAGTTGGGCGCCGACACCGACGAGGGTGAAGATCAGAAGAGAACGCATGGCTGCTTTCGAATGCGGTCACACGGGGTGACCGGTCGGACAAGGGGGCGCGGCGTCAGGGACGCCGACAACACCACTCGTCGAAAGCCATCAGGCGGCGCGACGGCCAGAAGGGCTCGAGAGCCCACGCCTCGGACGGCGCAACCGCCGCCGGCACGTGCTCGATCATCGACAACCCCATCCCCTGATCAGACCCGGTCAGCCTACACAGTCAACAACCGGTACAGCCCGATCAATCCCACCACGACGATCACCGCGCGGAGTGCGTTCGGGGAAAGTCGCCGGCCGTAGTGCGAGCCCAGGAACCCGCCGATGAGCGACCCGATCGCGATCAGCCCGGCGGCCGCCCAGCTGATCCGATCGAACGCCACCACCGTGTAGGCGATGGCCGCGACGATGTTGACGAGCAGCGACAGCAGGTTCTTGGCGGCGTTCATCCGCTGCATGTCCTCGGGCAGCAGCGCACCCATCACCGCAACCAGCAGAATGCCCTGCGCCGCGGTGAAGTAGCCGCCGTAGACGCCGACCGCGAACGTCATCGCGACCAGTGCGGTCATCCGGGCCGCGGAGACATGGTCGGCGGACTCACCCTTGGCTTCGGCGCGCCGACGCGCCCAGGCCTGGATTCGCGGCCCGATCACCACGAGCACCAGAGCCAGCACCAGAAGGACCGGCACGACGGTGAGGAACACTTTTTCCGGCAGGTGCAGCAGCAGCCAGGCACCACCGCCCGCGCCGAGCAGCGACGCGGGGATCTGCCAACGCAGTCGGCGCCACTGTCCGCGCAGCTCCCGGCGGTAGCCCCAGGTGCCCGAGACGCCGCCGGCGACGAGGCCGACCGCGTTGGACATCGTGGAGGTCACCGGCGGATAGCCCAGCGCCACGAGTGTGGGGAATGTGATGAGGGTGCCGGAGCCGACGAGCGCATTGATCGCCCCCGCTCCGACGCCCGCCAGGGCGATCAGGATCATGTCGACGACGGGCACTTGCGTCACCCTATCGGCGCTTGGGGCCTCTCTTTTCACGCACCCGGACGTTGATGCGGACCGGGCTGCCGTCGAAGCCGAACGTCTCCCGCAGCCGGCGCTCCAGGAACCGGCGGTACCCGGCCTCCAGGAACCCGGATGTGAACAGCACGAACGTCGGCGGACGCGTGGCGGCCTGGGTGGCGAACAGGATGCGCGGCTGCTTGCCGCCCCGCACCGGCGGCGGCGTCGCGGCGACGATCTCTTTGAGGAACGAGTTCAGCTGCCCCGTCGTGATCCGCTTGTCCCAGGAGGCCAGCGCCGTCTCCAGCGCGGGCACCAGCTTCTGCACCGCCCGGCCTGTCTTGGCCGAGATGTTGACCCGGGGCGCCCACTGGATCTGAGCCAGCTGCAGGTCGATCTCGCGGTCGAGCAGATACCGACGGTCCTCGTCGACCAGGTCCCACTTGTTGAACGCCAGCACCAGCGCGCGCCCCGCCTCGACCACCATCGCCAGCACCCGCTGATCCTGCTCGGTCAGCGGCTGAGAGGCATCGATCAGCACGATCGCGACCTCGGCGGCGTCGATCGCGCCGTGGGTACGCACCGAGGCGTAGAACTCGTGGCCGCTGGCCTGGCCGACCTTGCGTCGCAGCCCGGCGGTGTCTACGAACCGCCAGAGCTTCCCGTCCATCTCGATGAGCGAGTCGACGGGGTCGACGGTGGTGCCGGCCACGTCGTGCACGACGGACCGTTCGTCCCCCGAGAGCCGGTTGAGCAGAGAGGACTTGCCGACGTTCGGCTTGCCGACGAGTGCCACGCGGCGCGGTCCCCCGCCGCTGCCGCCGACCTCGGACAGGGCGGGCAACTCCTCGAGCACCGCGTCGAGCAGGTCGGCGACACCGCGGCCGTGCATGGCGCTGATCGGATGCGGCTCCCCGAGCCCCAGCGACCACAGCGCCGCCGCATCGGCCTCGCCGCGATCGTTGTCCACCTTGTTGGCGGCCAGGAACACCGGCTTGCCGGAGCGCTGCAGGATCTTCGCAGCGGCCTCATCGGCGCTCGTGGCGCCGACCACCGCGTCGACCACGAAGACGATCGCGTCGGCGGTGCGCATCGCGACCGCCGCCTGATCGGCGACCAGCTGCTGTAAGCCCTTCGCATCGGGTTCCCACCCGCCGGTGTCCTGCACGACGAACCGCCGGCCCGACCAGGACGCGTCATAGGAGACGCGGTCACGGGTGACGCCGGGGATGTCCTGCACGACGGCCTCGCGCCGGCCGAGGATGCGGTTCACCAGGGTCGATTTCCCGACGTTGGGCCGGCCGACGACGGCCAGCACCGGCGGCGGCGCCGAGGCCTCCTCGATCGCTTCGCTGATGTCCTCGCTGCCGACCTCCCAGTCGCCTTCGTCGAACCAGACGCCGTCTCCGTCACTCATCTGATCGCACCGGCTTTCTGTTCGACCAGTGCGGTCAGATGGCCGATCACCTGGTCTTGGGTCATGTCGCTGGTGTCGACCACCAGCGCGTCGTCGGCGGCGCGCAACGGCGACACCGCACGGGTGGAGTCGAGGTGGTCGCGGCGGCGGACGTCGGCGAGCACAGCGTCGAAGTCGTCGCGCAGCCCGGATGCGATGTTCTGATCGTTGCGTCGTCGCGCCCGCTCTTCGGCCGACGCGGTCAAGAAGATCTTCACGTCGGCGTCGGGCAGCACGACGGTGCCGATGTCGCGGCCCTCCACGACGACCGGCCCAGCGCCGTCGGCGAGGTTGCGTTGCAGCGCGACCAGCCGGGCGCGCACCTCGGGAACCGCCGAGACAGCCGACACCGCCTTGGTCACCGCGTCGCCGCGGATCTCGGCCGAGACGTCCTCACCTGCCAGGAAAGAACGGTCCTCGGCAGGGTCGTGCCCGACCGCCATGTCGGTGTCCCGCACCGCTGCCGCGATCGCCGCCGGATCGTCGAGGTCGACTCCCTGACGCAGCGCGCTCAACGTGACGATGCGGTACATCGCCCCGGTGTCCAGATAGCGAGCTTGTAGCGCAGTCGCCAAACCTCTCGCCACAGTGGACTTTCCGGTGCCCGCCGGGCCGTCGATCGCGATCACCACCGGCCGGGTCACAATCCCACCGCCTTGTACAGCTCGCCGATCTCCTTCTGCGTCAACACCCGGATGCTGCCCGGTCGCTGATCGCCGAGGGTGACCGCGCCGATGTCGGTGCGCACCAGCTCCTGGACGGGGAACCCGACCTCGGCCAGCAGCCGTCGCACGATGTGCTTGCGGCCTTCGTGCAGCGTCACTGTCACCAGCGATCGGCCCGGCACCGTGTCCACGACGGCGAAGTCGTCCACCCGGACCGGCCCGTCGTCCAACTCGACACCGGCGCGCAGCTTGTTACTCAATCCCTTTGGGACACTGCCCATCACGGTGGCCAGATACGTCTTGGGCACCTCGAAGGACGGGTGCATCAGGCGGTGGGCGAGCTCACCGTCGTTGGTGAGCAACAGCAGACCCTCGGTGTCGGCGTCGAGCCGGCCGACATGGAAGAGGCTCTTGTTTCCGCGGACCCGGTGCTCGACGAGGTCTCCGACACAGGGGCGTCCGCGATCGTCGGACATCGTGGAATGCATGCCGCGGGGCTTGTTGATCGCCAGGTACACCCGCTCGTCATCGACGGCGATCCGCGCACCGTCGACCCGGATCACCGAGTTATGCGGATCCACGCGCGTTCCGAGTTCGGTGACGATGAGGCCGTCGACCTCGACCCGGCCGTCGCGGATCATCTTCTCGGCCACCCGCCGGGACGCGATCCCGGCCTGGGACAACACTTTCTGCAGGCGTACGCCCTCGTCGTCACTCATCGTCACTCCCGTTCCGCGTCGACGTCGATCGCGGCGCCGGATTCGGACCCCGATGGGGACGCAGACGCCCCGCTGAGTTTCATGAAACGTGGCTCCTCGTCCAGGTTTTCGCTGATGTCGTCGATCACGTCGACATTGGGCAGCAGCGGTGCGATGTCGGGCAGGTCGGTCAGCGACGACAACCCGAGGCGTTCGAGGAACAGCTCGGTGGTGGCGAAGGTGACCGCACCGGAATCGGGATCGGTGCCGGCCTCGGTGATCAGCCCGCGGGCGATCAGGGTCCGGATCACCGCGTCGACGTTGACGCCGCGTACCGCGCTCACCCGGGCCCGGGTCACCGGCTGACGGTAGGCGATCACGGCCAGGGTCTCCAGCGCGGCCCGGGTCAGTCGCGTCCGGGCGCCGTCGAGCAACAGCTTCTCCACGTACGGCGCATATCGCGCGCGGGTGTACATCCGCCACCCACCGCCGGCCTCCCGCAGATCGATCCCGCTCCCCCGGGCCGCGAACCCGTCGGCGAGCACCTGCAACCGCTCGGCGACGCGCGCCGCCGGAGCCTCGGTGGCCGTCGCCAACGCATCGACGGGGACCGGGGTGTCGACGACCAGCAGAAGCGACTCCAGGACCGCGTCGAGCTCGGTGTCGGAGAGCTCGACGACGTCGCGTTCGGGGTCGCCGAGCTCGGCCTCGACGTGGTCAGCGTCAGGCTCGGTATCCGGCTCGGTGTCCGGCGACATTTCTTCAGTCATCGTTTATCGTTCCCGCGCTATTCGGCGTCCGCGGTCGCCAACTGCTCGCTGTCAGGCCGCTCCCCGGTCCAGGAAATCTGGAGCACGCCCAGCGGTTCTGACTGGTCGAATGCTACCGCCCTGGCGCGGAACAACTCGAGCAGCGCCAAGAAGCGCGCGACGATCTCCATCGGCACCTGACAGTCGGCCACCAGGTCGGAGAACGAGGCCCACTCGCCGATCCCCCTGCCCTCCAGCAGCGTCATCAGGTTGGCGGCCTGTTCGGGCACCGACACCGGGACCTGGTGCAGGTGGTCCAGCCCCACCGTCGGCACGGGGCGGGGGGTGAACGCGGCGGCCGCAATCTCGGCGAAGCGGGCCGCATCCACCCCGAGCATCACCTCAGGCAGCAGGTCGGCGAAGCGGTCCTCCAAGGCGACGGCACGCGGATAGCTGCGCAGTGCCGCGGACTCCAGTTCGGCGAACATTCCCGCGACGTGCTTGAACGCCCGGTACTGCAGCAGGCGGGCGAACAGCAGATCGCGGACCTCCAGCAGCGCGAGATCGTCCTCGTCGTGCACGTCACCGGCCGGCAGCAGCCGCGCCGCCTTCAAATCGAGCAGCGTCGCGGCGACCACCAGAAACGAAGTCGTCTCGTCGAGACCGAGCTTGCTGCCGATCTCCTTGGTGTAGGCGATGAACTCGTCGGTGACCTGGTGCAGGGCCACCTCGGTGACGTCGAGCCGGTGCGCGAAGATCAGCTGGAGCAGCAGGTCGAACGGACCCTCGAAATTGCTCAGCCGTACCTGGAACCCGGTGGGCTCGCTCACGCGCCGAACCGGTGGATGACCTCGCGCGCCAACGCCCGATACGCCTCGGCCCCATTGGATTTCGGCGCCCACGTGGTGATCGGTTCGCCGGCCACGCTGGTCTCGGGGAAGCGCACGGTGCGGGTGATCACGGTGTCGAACACCAGGTCGCCGAAGCGCTCGACCACCCGGGCCATGACCTCGCGGGAGTTGACGGTGCGCGGGTCGTAGCGGGTGATCAGGATCCCGCTGATCTCGAGCTTGGGGTTGAGCCGGTCGTGCACCTTCTCGACGGTGTCGGTGAGCAGGGCCAGCCCGCGCAGCGAGAAGTACTCGCACTCGGTCGGGATGATCACGCCGTCGCTGCAGGCCAGTCCGTTGACGGTGAGCAGCCCCAGCGACGGTTGGCAGTCGATCAACACGTAGTCGTAGCGGTCGAGCACCGGGTAGAGCGCCCGCGCCAGCGACTGTTCCCGGCCGACCTCGTTGACCAGCTGGATCTCAGCGGCAGACAGGTCGATGTTGCTGGGCACCAGGTCGAGGCCGGGAACCCGGGTCGTGATCAAGACCTGGTCGATCGACACCCGCGGTTCGACCAGCAGGTTGTAGACGGTGCTCTCCAGCTCGTAGTGCGGAACGCCGAGCCCGGCGGACAACGCGCCCTGCGGGTCGAGATCGACGAGAAGTACGCGTCGGCCGTACTCGGCGAGGGCCGCACCGAGGTTGATGGTCGAGGTGGTCTTGCCCACCCCGCCCTTCTGGTTGCACATCGCGATGACCGTGGCCGGGCCGTGGGAGGTCCGCGGCGGCGGTTCGGGAATCTGGCGGGGCAGCCTGCCGGTCAAGCCAGGGGTGGGCTCGGGCTCAGGGGTGCTCCCCGGGTCCGAGGTGGGCAGGCCACTGTCATCGGTCATGCCGGACCGTCGCTGGTCAGGCAACCCTCTGGCATGGCGGACATCGCGGCAAGCTTAACGGGGAGTGCACGGTTGACGAGGCAGACCCGCAGGCAACACCGCGACGACGACGGAAAGTCCGCCACACCCGGTGCGCACGCCGAACCCGTGAACTCGTCACAGTGCTTCGCTTTCAGCAAGGCGATCCTCGCGGGCCGCCGCAAGTCGCCACACGACGGGACAGTCCGCGCCGGCCCCGGCGAGTCGTGCACAGAACACCTCTCGGCGTGTCGCCGTGCGGCGAAAGCTGCACATTCTGCCTGTTGTTAGCGGTGATCTGCAGATTAATCCTAATTGCGAAACAAGATCAGCGAAATCTGTTTTCCAGTGCGAACAACGAGCAGTTTCGAATCTTCGACGGATTCACAGGAAATTGCCAGTCGCTTTGCTACTGTGCTGCCCGCGGGCCGAGAACGTGGTCCCGAACTTCGACGAGGGGGCTGGCATGGCAACGGGCGCGGGAACGACCAGGACATCGGCGCACGGCGGACGGCATCGCAAGAATCGGGCCGAACGACGTGCGCTGGCAAAGCGACTGGCCGGAGGCGCAGCGGTCAACGCCGCGCTCGCCGCCGGTGCGCTCGTGACGATGGGCACGGCCACGGCAGAAGCTGACACCACCCCCACCTCGGTGACGTGCACGCCCAGCGACGGCGCCGACTGCCCGAGCGCCTTCGGTCCCGCCGTCCACAGTGCCGGCGGTGTCGGCCCCCGCGCGCTGACCCTCGACGAGGCCGGGCCGGCCATTCGCCTGTTCGGGCCCGGCGGCGTGCTGATCGGCAACGGGCTCGACGCCACCGCACTCGATCCGTCCTGCACGGCGGGCTGCGTCGGCGGCAACGGCGGCCTGCTGTGGGGCAGCGGCGGCGCCGGCGGTGGCGGCGGTGCCGCCGGTCTGCTCGGCTCCGGCGGAGCGGGCGGAGTGGGCGGCACTGCCGAATCGCTGGGCGGGGACCTGGTCGCCGGACCGCAGGTGCTGGTCAGCAGTGTCTTGAACAGCCCGATCCTGCCGACGCGCCGCGACGACACCTACCAAACGCTGTTCACCGTGGTCGCCGGCACCGCGACCGGCGGTGCGGGCGGCACCGGCGGTGCCGGCGGAGCACTACTGGGTGACGGTGGGACCGGTGGACAGGGCGGCAATGCCCTCACGGTGTCCGGTGTCAACGCCGCGACCGGTGGCGATGGCGGGGCCGGCGGCATCGCGTCACTCCTCGGCGCAGGCGGCACGGGCGGTGCCGGCGGTGCAGGTGTGAACACCGGCAGCGAGACCCGCATCGACAGATTCACGCAGACCTTCACCAAGCCCCGCTTCGGCGGCTCGTTCACCCTGTCATCCACGTCGCCGACCACCAGCACGACCGGTTTCACCGCCGGAGCGGGCACCGGCGGTGACGGTGGCGCCGGCGGGGACGCCGCGCTCGTCGGTTCCGGCGGCGCGGGCGGGGTCGGCGGGGCCGGCGTCTCGAACTCGACCACCACGGGCGTCGCAGGAACAGGTGGCACGGGCGGCGCCGGTGGCGCCGGCGTTCGGCCGCGGGCGACGGCGGTGCGGGCGGAACCGGCGGCGCCGGATACGGCGACCTGCTCGGTATCGGTGGCGACGGCGGCGCCGGAGGATCGGCGGAAGGCAACGGGAGCTCCGGTGGCAGCGGCGGGACCGGCGGCCTGGGTACGTCCGACGGTGTCGGCGCCACCACGACGACCATCGAATTCCCGAGCGTCATCCGCGATTTCGTGGCCGACAACCTGACCGGCGGTATCGACATCCTTCCTGCGGCCGTGTCGGCATCCGGCGTCGGCGGCAACGGCACCGGCATCGGCGGAGCGGGCGGCGTCGGCGGTGACGGCAAGTCGTACGGCGGCGCAGGCGGAGCCGGCGGGGCGGCCGACGCGACACAGACCGCGATCGGCGGCGCCGGGGCGGCCGGCGGTAACGGCGCCGTGGCGGGAGGCCGCGGCGGTGACGGCGGCGCGGCGACCGCGGACGGCACCGCCGACGTCGAAGGAGCACTGCTGCGGATCCTCGGAATCACGGTCGGGACCGTCGCCGCCGATGGCATCGCCGTCGGTACGGCCACAGGTGGTGCGGGTGGGTCCGGCGGCACCGGGTTGTTCGGGGGCCGTGGTGGTGACGGCGGCGCAGGCAACGGAAACCTGACCGGGGTCGGCGGCGCAGGCGGCACCGGCGGCACCGACACCGAGGACACGGAGGTTGCCTTCGGCGGGCGCGGCGGCGACGGCGGTTCGGCGACCGGAGGGACCACATTGGCCGACGCCAATCTCTCCGGCGGTGTCCCGCTGCTCGGGCTGTCGTTCGACGAGCAGGTGCCGCTGCCGGTCGGCCACGCGACGGCGGGCCAGGGTGGCGATGGCGGAGACGGCAGCGTCGCCGGCGGTACGGGGGGTACCGGCGGCACCCGCTATCACTCGAATCCGTTCGACCTGCTCGACGACGATGCGTTGACCCAGCTCCTCTCGGCAGTGCTGGGCGGCGGCGGCATCGACTTCGACATCAGCCAGCTCGCCGGCATGATCTCAGCGGATGAGGCTGACGGTGGCAACGGCGGCTCCGGCGGGATCGTCGGCGGCAACGGCGGGACCGGTGGCAAGGGCGTCTTCGGAATCGGTGGCCTGCTCGGCCTCGCCGGTGATGGCCTCGACGTCGGCGAGCTCCTCGGCGGCCTCGAGATCGGCGGCGTTCCCGTCGGCGATCTGATCAGCGAGCTGGGCATCGACATCGGCTCGTTCACGATCGGGACCGGCGGCACGGGCGGTACGGGTGGCGACGGCGGCGTGTTCGGTGGCACCGGCGGCACCGGCGGCGGCACCGGCAACTTCATGGAGAGCCTGCCGTTCCTGACCACGATCATCGGCGTCGCCGGCAACGGCGGTGACGGCGGTGAGGGCGGCTCGGTCGGCGGCAACGGTGGGACCGGCGGCAACGGCATCGCGCTCGGCATCTCCGCCGGCGGCGACGGTGGCAACGGAGGAAACGGCGACACCGCTGCGGGTTCGGGTGGCTCCGGCGGTTCGGCCATCGGCATCGTCGACGCAACCGGTGGAAACGGCGGAAACGGCGGGGACGCGACGACGTCCGGCGGTGCGGGCGGCACCGGCGGCGGAGCGGTCGCGGTCCTGACAGGTCAGGGCGGCGACGGCGGCGACGGCGGCTCGGGCACCCGACCCGGACGCGGCGGCAACGGCGGCAGCAGCATCACCGTGACCGACGACAGCGCCGGCGGTGACGGCGGCGATGGCACCACCAGCACCGACGGCTCGACCGGATCGAACGGCGGCAGCGGCGGCTCCGCGGGGAGCATCTCGGGCGACAGCGACGGCGGAGACGGCGGTGACGGCGCCGACGGCACCACCCGCGGTGGCCGCGGTGGAGACGGCGGCTCCGGATCGAGCGCCGAGGGAACCGGCACCGGCGGTGACGGCGGCAACGGTGGCTCACCCGACGGGCGCGGCGGCTCCGGTGGCCGGGGCAGCGATACGCGCGGGAACGCGGGGAGTTCGGGCTCGGATTCGGGTTCGTCGAGCTCGCGCTCGTCGAACGCAGGGTCGTCCGACTCCGACTGACGCCGATACGCGAGGTGTGGGGCTAACGGGCCCGCGGATGCGCGCCCGCCCACACCTCGCGTAGTGCGTTGACGGTGACCATCGTGTAGATCTGCGTCGTCGTCACCGAGGCGTGGCCCAGCAGTTCCTGCACGACGCGCACGTCGGCGCCGCCGTCGAGGAGGTGGGTGGCGAACGAGTGGCGAAGGACGTGCGGGGAGACGGCCGCGGTGATGCCGGCGCGATCGGCGGCGTCCTGGAGCACCTGCCATGCGCTCTGCCGGGACAGGCGCCCGCCGCGCGCGTTGAGGAAGATCGCGGGAACACCCCTGCCACGGCGGGCCAGGTCCGGCCGGGCCCGCACGAGGTAGGCGTCCAGCGCGGCAACCGCGGGACGGCCGATCGGGATGAGCCGCTGTTTACCGCCCTTGCCGTGCAGCAGCACCGAGCGGGCGTGCAGGTCGATGTCGTCGATGTCCAGGCCGACGGCCTCCGAGATTCGCGCGCCGGTCGAGTAGAGCAGCTCCAGCAGCGCCCGGTTCCGCAGCGTCAACGGCCCGTCCGCCTCGCTGTCCCCTCCCGCAGCCTCGAGCAGCGCCAGCACCTCGTCCAGCGTCAGGCTCTTGGGTAGCCGCCGGCTCGGGGTGGGCGGTTTCACCTCACGGGCGACGTCGAGCGTGGCGATGCCCTCCGCGGCGGCGAAGCGGTGCAGGCCACGCACCGCGATCAAGGCGCGCGCCGCCGAGACCGCCGACAGCGCGGGCACACCGTTGTCCGGATCGCCCTGGCGCAGCGCGACGAGGAACTCGCTCACGTCGGGCTCGGTGGCGGCCGCCAGATCGGCGACCCCACGCGAGGACAGGTGCTCGACGTAGCGGCGCAGATCCCGGCGGTACGAACTCAGTGTGTTCGCCGCGGCGCCGCGTTCGATCGCCAGGTGATCGAGGTACCCCTGGATCTGTGCCTCGAGGGTGGAGCCGACAGACGAGAACGTCTGGGTCACGCAAGTCCCTTCCGCCGTGCGAACGCCGTGGGCCTGTCGGTCCACGGCGCGTCGACGGCGCGGAGCGCATCGATGCCGGGCATCGCGTGCGCGGCCAGGATGCCGGCGACGGAGATCGAGTTGACGATCTCCCCCGAGTACACCCTGGCGACGGCGTCTTCGAGCGCGACACGCTCGACGACGAGGTCGGCTTCTTCGTGCTCGGCCTCCGGGCGGCCGATCTCGCGCAGCCCGGTCGCGAGGAACACTCGCACGCTCTCGTCGCTGAACCCGGCGGCGGTGTCGAGGTCGACCAGCGTGTGCCAGGTCTCGGCAGCCAGCCCGGCCTCCTCTTCTAGTTCCCGCGCCGCGGACACATGTGGCGGTTCCCCGCCCATGTCGAGCAGGCCGGCGGGCAACTCCCACAATCGGCGGCCGAACGGGTGCCGGTACTGGTAGACCAGCACGACGCGGCCGTCGTCGTCGAGGGCGACCACGGCCACCGCGCCGTAGTGCTCGACGATCTCGCGACGCGCCGTCGATCCGCCCGGCATCCGAACCTCGTCAGCGCGCAGGGCGAAGATGTTGCCCACGTAGAGCGTCTCCGACGCCGCCACCGAGAAGTCGTGGTTGCCGGGGCCGTCACCCACGCGCGGGAGCGTCTTCCAGGGAGTGCTTGGCGCCGTTGGTCTCCCGTTCGGGAACCTCAGGAGCCTCGGGAATGTCGACGGGCAGCCGTTCGGCGTTCTTGTAGTCCAGCGACGCACCGACGAACGCCACGAACAACGGATGCGGTCGCGTCGGCCGGCTCTTGAGCTCGGGATGCGCCTGGGTGCCCACCAGGAACGGGTGCACCTCGGGGTCGTACTCGACGAACTCCACCAGGTGCCCGTCCGGTGACGTGCCCGAGAACCGCAGGCCGCTCTTGGAGATCTGCTCGCGGTAGGCGTTGTTGACCTCGTAGCGGTGCCGGTGCCGCTCGGACACCTGGGTCGACTGATACGCCTGCGCCACAATCGAATCCGGGGTCAGGACGGCCGGGTAGGCGCCCAGGCGCATGGTGCCGCCGAGGTCTGCTTCGCCCGCGACGATCTCCTGCTGGTCGGCCATCGTCGAGATCACCGGGTCAGGGGTGTCGGGATCGAACTCGGCCGAGCTCGCCTCGGCCAGCCCCACCGACCGCGCCGCTTCGATCACGATGCACTGCAGTCCCAGGCACAGGCCGAGGACGGGCAGGCCCCGGCGGCGGGCGTAGCGGATCGCGCCGATCTTGCCCTCGATGCCGCGGATGCCGAAGCCACCGGGGATCAGCACGCCGTCGACGTCGGCCAGGGCTGCGGCCGCGCCCGTGTCGGTATCGCAGTCGTCGGAGGGCACCCAGCGCATCTCGACCCGGGCGTGGTGGGCGAAACCGCCGGCGCGCAGCGCCTCGGCCACCGACAGGTAGGCGTCGGAGAGGTCGATGTACTTGCCCACGAGCGCGATCCGCACGGTCTCGCGTGGCTCGTGCACACGGCGCAGCAGGTCGTTCCACTGCGTCCAGTCCACGTCGCGGAACGGCAGATTCAGCCGGCGCACGACGTAGGCGTCGAGCTCTTCGCGATGCAGCACCTTGGGGATGTCGTAGATCGAGGGCGCGTCGGGGGTCGAGATGCAGCCGTCGATGTCGACGTCACACATCAGCGCGATCTTGTTCTTCAGCCCTTCGGGCACGTCCCGGTCGCAGCGCAGGATCAGCGCGTCGGGCTGGATGCCGATGCTGCGCAGTGCCGCCACCGAGTGCTGGGTCGGCTTGGTCTTGAGCTCACCGGAGGGCGCCATGTAGGGGATCAGCGAGCAGTGCAGGAAGAAGCAGTTCTCCCGCCCGACCTCGTGGCGCACCTGCCGGGCGGCCTCCAGGAACGGCAGCGACTCGATGTCGCCGACCGTGCCGCCGACTTCGGTGATCACCACATCGGGGCGGTTGCCGTCGGCGTCGGGCTCGGCCATGGCCAGCACCCGGTTCTTGATCTCGTCGGTGATGTGCGGAATCACCTGCACGGTGTCACCGAGGTACTCGCCGCGGCGCTCCTTGGCGATCACTGACGAATACACCTGTCCGGTGGTCACATTCGCGTATCCGGTGAGGTTGCGATCCAGGAAGCGCTCGTAGTGCCCGACGTCGAGGTCGGTTTCGGCGCCGTCCTCGGTGACGAACACCTCACCGTGCTGGAACGGGTTCATCGTGCCCGGGTCGACGTTGAGGTAGGGATCCAGCTTCTGCATCGTCACCTGCAGGCCGCGCGCGGTGAGGAGCTGACCGAGGCTGGACGCCGTCAGACCCTTACCGAGAGAAGACACCACCCCACCGGTCACGAAGAGATGTTTGGTGGCGGTCTGCGGATGTTTACGCAGTGGCTTCGTTTGGCCTGGCACGGAACTCCACCCTAACAGCGACTGCGACGCCGCGTCACTGACACGCGGATCGGTGGGTAGTCACTACTTCAGGGCTACTGAGGAACCGTGACTGCGCTGGCGCCCTGCCCGGTGCCGTACTGACCGGGTGTGCCGCCCGCGACCAGCGCGCTCAGCGCGAGCACGGTGGTGATCCGGCCCGACTCCCGGTCGACGTCGTCGACGGTGCTCATCGCGCTGTTCAAGGCGTTGTCCGACCGGGTGACGGCGACCGCGGAGGTGCCTGATGCACCGTCGCGGCCGGCGAGCACGACGCCCGCGCCGTGGGGAGCCAGGCCGGCGGCGAACCGGGCCACCGTCGCACCCTGGTTGCCGGCGTCGTCGCCGAGACCGCCACCGGTGACGACGACAGCGGCGTCGGCCGCGCCGACGCGCTCGGTGCCATAGGTGATGAACCCGGTGTCGCGCAGCGCGGACAGCACGGTGTCGCGCTGATCGTCGTTGACGGGCGGCGCCTTGGGGTCGCGGTTGGTCAGCAGCGTGATGCCGAGCAGATCGCCGGCTTGGGAGCCCTGGTCGACGGTCGTGGTGCTCAGCTGCGTGCCCGCCGGCACGATCGGCGAGTTCACCACCGAGAGCAGCTTCTCGGCGGAGTTGGCGTCGACGAATTCCTGGGTCAGCGCGATGGTGCCGCTGACGCGCCCACCCGCCTCCCCGACGAGGCGGGCGACGGCGTCGACGTCGTCATCGGCGGCGTCTGGGGTGCGGAACAGCACCACCGACTTGTTCGCCAGGCTGTCACGCAGAATGCGCGGAGCCATCTGTGCGTCGAAATCGCCTGCAGCGCTGAGCTTTTCGTTGAGCCCGTTGCGATCGTTGGTGAGCGTGTCGATCTCGGTCTGCATCTGCGCCTTGTCGTCGCGCATCCCCGACAGCACGGTGTTGGACAGTAGCCCCGAGCCCAGGGCGATACCGAGGGCCAGCGCCAGGAACACGGCGGCCAGCGAGATGGCGTGCGAGCGCAGCGAGATCACGTCGACCCTCCTAGGCGACCAGACCCTGGACCCACAGCAGGAACTGATTCCACGTGTGGGTCATCCATTCGAGCACTGCGGCGTCGGCGCGCGACACCCACAGCGCGGCGATCACCGCGATGAGCATCGCGAGTACCAGCAGTGCGATCGCGCCGCCGGAGACGCGGCTGCGGTACAGCGTCGCAACGGCTTTGGCGTCGACGAGCTTCTCCCCCACCTTCAGCCGGGTCAGGAAGGTGGACGGGTTGCTGCGCTGGCGGGTGCGATCGAAGAACTCCTCGATGCTGGCGGTGTGGCCGACGGTGACGATCAGCGATGCTCCGTGGTGGTCGCACAGCAGCAGGGCCAGGTCGGCGGCCGAACCCGCGGCGGGGAACGTCATCGCGCCGACACCGAGGTCCTGGATGCGCTCGAGACCGGCGGCGTGACCGTCGGCGTCGGCGGGCAGCACCACCTGCGCACCGCTGCGCAGCGCCTCGGTGCTGATCTTGTCCGGGTCACCCACGATCAGCGCCGGACGATAGCCGGCCTTGCGCAGGACGTCGGCGCCGGTTCCGACCCCGACGAGCACCGGCTGGTACTCCTTGATGAACGGTTTGAGCGCCTTGAGATCAGCGGCTGCGTGGTCCTCCTCGGCGACGACCACGACGTGGCGCCGATTGAGGTCGACGTCGATGTCGGGGATGCCGATGCCGTCGATGAGCAGCGGGCTCTCGCTGCGGATGAATTCGATCGAGTTGCCTGCGAACGCCTCGAGGTGCGCGACCAGCCCGCCCTTGGCTTCCTGCATCATCTCGTGGATGTCGGCGTCGGTGCGCTCGGTGCCCAGGATCAGACGGCGGTCACCGGAGTAGACGCCGCCCTCGTTGATCCGGATGCGCGCGCCGTCCTTGACCTTCTTGAAGACCTCTTGGCCCGTGTCGTCGACGAGCGTGATCCCGTTGGCCACGAGCACCTCGGGCCCGAGGTTCGGGTAGCGCCCCGAGATCGACGACGACGCGTTCACCACCGCCGCGATGTTCGCCTCGACCAGAGCGTCGGCGGTGACGCGGTCGAGGTCCTGTACGTCGATGACCACGATGTCGCCGGGGGTCACCCGGCGCAGAAGTCGGTCGATGTCGCGGTCCACCCTGGCAGTGCCGGTGATGCCCGGCCGTGAACTGGCGTTTCGGGAGAGCAGCGCTGACATCTTCATGGGGGGATTCTGTCCAGCAACCCCGGAGATCTGTCGGAGGCGCGCCGTAACATCAGCCTCAGAAGTCTCTTCTTTTCGCACCAGTCACAGAGCCTAGGCCGGCACCTCACGCTCCTGCCGCGCCGCATCCAGCAGTTCTCGCGCGTGCGCACGACCGCTGTCGGACTCCCCCAACCCAGCCAGCATCCTGGCCAGCTCGGCGACCCGGTCGTCTTCGCCGAGGCGGCGCACACCGCTGGTCTTGGCCCGCGTCGATGTCGCCTCCGCCTGACCCTCGATGACCAGGTGCACGTCGGCGTAGGCGGCGACCTGGGGCAGGTGGGTCACGACGATCACCTGATGGGTTCGGGCCAGCCGCGCGAGCCGACGCCCGATCTGCACCGCGGCGCGTCCGCCGACCCCGGCGTCGACTTCGTCGAACACCATCGTGGTGCCCTCCGTGGACGCGGCCAGGACCACCTCGAGGGCGAGCATCACACGGGACAACTCGCCGCCGGAGGCACTCTTGTGCAGCGGCAGGATGTCCGATCCCCGGTGCGCGGCAAACCCGAATTCCACTGCGTCGACACCGTCGCGGCCGGCGTGCACCACATCGCCCGACGCCAGCGTCAGCGGCGCGCTGTCGTCGGGGCGCGCCGCCAGCGGACTGACCGCGATGGTGAACTGTGCACCGGACATCGCCAGTCCGCCGAGTTCGGCGGTGACGGCCTTGGCCAACCCCTTCGCAGCCTTGACCCGGGCCTTGGTGACCTCGGCAGCCGCCGCGGCCACGGCCCCGGCGAGGTCGTCGACGCGGCGCGCGAGGCCGACCATCGCCTCCTCGGAGACGTCGAGCTGGGCGAGCCGCTCGCGAGACGTACGCGCCCAGTCCAGTACGCCGTCGACATCGGGGGCGTACTTGCGGGTCAGCGAGCGCAGCTCGGCCTGGCGCGCCAATTTGGTCTCCAACGCGCTTGCGTCACTGGGCAATTCGGACAGGAAGTGGCCGAGCTCGGCAGCGACGTCGACCACGACGGTCAGCGCTCCGTCGAGTTGCCCGGCCAGCGCCTTGAGCGCGGCGTCATCGGTGTTCTCCAGCGCCGAGCGGGCCTGCCCGACGGCGTCGACCGCCGAGGCGCCCTCCGCGGCGGTGTCGCTGTCGCCGGAGAGCACCGAGCGCGCGGTGTGCACCGCCTCGCGCAGCGCGTCCAACTCCGACAGCCGCCGGATGTCGGACACCAGCGACTCGTCCTCGCCCGGCTGCGGCGCGACCGCATCGATCTCTTCGATGCCGAACTGCAGGCGGTCCGCCTCCTGGGCCAGCTCACGGGCGTGCCGGCGTCGCTCCTCGAGATCCGTGCGGGCGGTCAGCCACTCATCGCGCGCGGTCCGGTAGCGCTGCAGCTGCGCGGTGACGCCGGCGTGGCGGTCGAGCGCGCCGCGTTGCTCGTCCGGACGCATCAGGCGCAGCTGGTCGTTCTGGCCGTGCAGCGTGAGCAGCTCGCCGGTGAATTCGCTCAGCGATTTGGCGGGCACGCTGCGGCCCCCCAGGTACGCGCGCGACGGCCCTTCCCGGCTCACCGAGCGGGCCGCGATCACGCTGCCGTCGTCGTCGCGGTCGGCGCCTGAGGAATCCAGGATGTCGTCGACCCGTGCGACTGCGTCGGCACCGAGTTCAGCGGTGACGAATCTGCCCTCGACAACCGCCTTGGGCGACCCGGACCGGACCCGGGCGGGGTCGGCGCGGGCGCCACCGAGCAGATGCAAACCCGTCACCACCATGGTCTTGCCGGCGCCGGTCTCCCCGGTGAGCACCGTCAATCCACCGTCGAACTCCGCGGTCGCCGCGCTGATCGCGCCCAGCGACTCGATCCGAATCTCGGCTAGCACTAGGGTCCGCGCCACCCCGTGACCGGCAACCGGAACTTACGCACCAGCCGGTCGGTGAACGGCGCGCTGTCCAACCGCACCCACTTCAACGGGGTGCCGCATCGGGTCACCTCGAGACGCCCACCGGCAGGCAGCACCATCTCCCGCCGGCCGTCGCAGAACACCAGCGCGTCATGGCCGGAGGCCTCGATCTCGATGGCGATCAGCGCGTGGGGGCTGGTGACCATCGGTCGGGCGAACAATGCGTGGGCGTTGTTGGGCACCACGATGATCGCCTCCAGGTCAGGCCACAACACTGGCCCACCGGCGGAGAACGCGTAGGCAGTCGAGCCGGTCGGGCTCGACACGAGCATGCCGTCGCAGCCGAAGGCCGAGACCGGGCGGCCGTCGACCTCGAGGACCACGCCCAGCACGCCGAGCCGCGGCCCCTTCTCCAGGCTCGCCTCGTTGAGCGCCCAGCCGCGGTCGAGCAGTTCGCCACCCGACCAGACGGTCACGTCGAGCGTCATCCGTTCCTCGACGCGGTAGTCGCGACGGACGATGTGGTCGAGCACGGTGTCGATCGAGTCGGCTTCGGCCTCGGCGAGGAAACCGATCTTGCCGAGGTTCACTCCGAGCACCGGTATCTCCACGTTGCGCGCCAGCTCCGCGGCCCGCAGGAACGTACCGTCGCCGCCGAGCACGAGAACGAGCTCGCAGCCCTCGGCAGCACGCTGATCGGCGTCGACGACATCCACGTCGACGCCGAGGGCCGCCATGGCGGACGTCCGGCGCTGCGGCGATCCGCGGTCGACCGCCTCGGCGGAAAGGACGCGCAGGGCGATGTCGTTGTCGCTGAACACCTTTGCCACCCGCCGCGCGACGTCGAGGGCGTCATCGCGGCCGGTGTGCACCACCAGGAGAACGGTGCGTTCGGCTGTCATTGCGGGCCTTCCTCGACGGCGCGGCGGATCGCGGTCTCGAGCGCGTCGCCCCGCAGGGCCTCCGTCGTGTCGGCGCGTAGATGCAGAAAGTACTCGACGTTGCCGGCCGGGCCCGGTAGCGGGCTCGCGGTCACGGCGACACTGTGCCACCCCAGGGTCTGCGCGGTCGCGGCGACCGAGCGGACCGCGTCGATGCGCAGCAGCGGATCGGAGACCACGCCTCCCGCGCCCACCCGATCCTTGCCGACCTCGAACTGCGGCTTCACCATGGGAACGATATCGGCGGCCGACGACGCACACGCAGTCAGCGCCGGCAGTACCGTCGCCAACGAGATGAACGACAGGTCGGCGACGATCAGGTCGACCGGTCCGCCGATGGCCTCGGCAGTCAGCTCCCGCACGTTGGTCCGCTCCATCACCGTGACCCGGTCATCGGTGCGCAACGCCCACGCGAGCTGCCCATATCCGACGTCGACCGCCACCACTTCCCGTGCGTCCCTGGTCAGCAAGACCTCGGTGAAACCGCCGGTGGAGGCGCCGGCGTCCAGGCAACGACGCCCCTGTACCGCCACCTCGAACGCGTCGAGCGCCCCGATGAGCTTGTGCGCACCGCGCGACACCCAGCTCGGTTCGTCCGCGGCCTCAACCGTCAGGTTCGCACTCACCGCGATGGCTGTCGCGGGCTTCGCGGCCCGCATGCCGTCCACGCTCACCCGGCCTGCGCCGATCAGCTCAGCTGCCTGCTGGCGCGAGCGGGCCAGCCCACGCCGAACCAGCTCGGCGTCCACACGAGCGCGCCGCGTCACGCGGATCAGCCTTTCTCGACCGATTCCAGCGCGCGCACCAGCAGATCGTGCGCCTCCTCCAGGCGGGCGGCGACGGAGTCCAGATCAGCGTCGGTGGGTTCGGTCGGCTCTCCGAGGAGGTCGGCAACCTGGGCGCGGAGCTGGTCGGGTTCGGTACTCATGTCGAGTGCCACGCTAGTCGATGTCGGGGCCGAGCAGGGACCACCGCTGCGCCGCCTCGTGGGCCGCGTCGTCAGCCGCGCTGATCGTGGTTCTGGTGCCGGGCTCGGTGTCTGCCGCCCAGACCGCCGCGGCGATCGCGCGGACGATGGACAGCGCGTCCCCGGCGTCCTCGCCCGTCGAGGCCACCATCACGGCATCCTCCCGGCACTCGACGCGCCAGGCGCGGTGCGGACCGACCCGCAATCCCTCCGCGTCGTCGGTCAGCGCGCGGAGGTCCTCGGCGATCATGTCCGGCCGCTGATCGGCGACCGCGAAGATGGCGTCTGCGGCGTCGTTGACGCCACACAGCACCATCAGGCTCGGCAGCCCTGCGGCGTGGGCTCCCGCGATGTCGGTGTCGAGTCGATCGCCGATCATCAGCGGCGAGTCGAAGTCACCGCGCGCCAACGCATCCGCCATCAACGCAGGCGCCGGCTTACCGGCCACCTGGGGATCCTGATCGGTGGCCGCCCGCAAAGCAGCGACCATCGAGCCGTTACCCGGCAGCAGGCCCCGCTCCGAGGGCAGTGTCTTGTCCACGTTGGCGGCGACCCACAATGCGCCTGCCCGGACGGCGAGTCCCGCCTCGGCGAGGTCGGACCAGGCGGTCTGGGGTGAGTGTCCTTGTACGACGGCCACCGGCTCATCGGCGAACTCGCGCACTGGCTTCAGGCCGGCGGCCCGCACCTCGTCGGCGAGTGAGTCGGTACCGACGACGAGGACCTTGGCCTGGTTCGGTAGTTGCTCGGCGAGCAACCGGGCTGCGGTCTGCGCGCTGGTCACGACGTCGTCAGCGGTCGCACTGAAGCCGAGTTCCCGCAGATGCTCGGCGACCTGGTCGGCACTGCGGGAAGCGTTGTTGGTGACGAAGAGTCGGCGGGCCGTCAGGGCGCCGAGAGTCTCCACCGCGCCGGGAGTCGGCTCGTGTCCCCGGAAGACCGTGCCGTCCAAGTCGAGCAGCAGGCAGTCATGAAGATGCGCAAGGGATTTCACGTCAGGACAGTTCCGTGATCCGCTCTTCGGCGTCGGTGACACCGTCGGTGTCCGCCGCAGCCGCCTTGAGGAACCACTGCAGCGCGTCGTCGCGACGGTCGAGCGCCAGCAGTGTGTCGGCATACACGTAGAACAAGCGGGCCGCGGTCTGGCCGGTACGTGCGGGATCCAGTTGCGGGGTGGACAGCACAGCGAGAGCCTGTTCGTGCTGACCGAGATCGGAGCGGGCACCGGCGACGACGATGCGTAGCTCGTCGGCGTCGTCGCCGCTCAGCTGCGCAGCCTCGGGACTGCGGCCGAGTTCGATCGCCCGCTCGGGTCGGCCGACACCTCGTTCACAGTCGGCGATCATCGCCAGAAGTGGTGAGCGACTGCCCATTCGACGGGCGGCCCGCAGTTCGGAGAGCGCCTGTGCCCAATCACCACAGGCGTACGCAGCGATGCCGACGGCCTCGCGCACGGCCGCGATGCGACCCGAGCGGGCGCGCGCAGCCCTGGCGTGCTCCAGTGCCGCCTCGGGATCCTCGTCGAGCAGTTCGCCGGCCGCCACGAGATGGCGGGCAACGGCATCAGCGGTGGCCCGATCGAGGGTGGTCAGTTCGCCGCGAATCTCGGGAGCGAGCTGTTTGGCCTCGATCTCCGGAGGAATGGGCGGTCCGGTGGGTTTCGTCTCGTCCTGCGTTCTGGGTTGCGCAGGACGTGCGCGATGCGGACCCGAGCTGCGCGGCGCCGAGCGCTGATCGCGGCGGGGCCCCTGCCTGTCGCCGGCCGATCCGCCGCGGTGGGGCCGGCGGTCGCCGCGGCCGGCCTTATTGTCTTCGGGCACCACAAAAGGATACGGCCACAATCGGCGACACCACAATTGCGCCGATTTCCAATGCGCAGAATGCAATAGTGAGCGCCGAAATAAGTGCCCCGAAATAGGAAATCGCCCCCCACGAAAGTGGGGGGCGATTCCAATGTGTGTTCGGCGGTGTCCTACTTTTCCACCCGTGTGGGTAGTATCATCGGCGCTGGTAGGCTTAGCTTCCGGGTTCGGGATGGGTCCGGGCGTTTCCCTGCCGCTATGGCCGCCGTAACTGTAT
>NZ_QJUA01000052.1 GCF_003254575.1 Mycobacterium kyogaense
ACGGCAACCCCGTCCTCGACTACCTCGGCCGCACCGACGACCAAATCAAACTCCGCGGCATCCGCATCGAACCCACCGACATCGAAACCACCCTCACCGGACACCCCACCATCACCACCACACGCGTGGCAGTACGCGGGAGTCGCTTGATCGCCTACTACCTCAGCGATACCGACGTCGATGCCGACGCGCTGCGCGCGTACGCCACAGCGGCGCTGCCCAGCCACATGGTCCCGGCTGCCTTCGTCAAGGTCGACGCCTTCCCGCTCACCCCCAGCGGAAAGCTCGACCGCAACGCACTGCCCGACCCCGTCCTTTCCACCACTGGGGGCCGTCCGCCGAGCACAGAGCGGCAGCGTCGACTGTGCGAGCTGTTCGGCGACATCCTGGGCACGGCGGTGGACTCCATCGACACCGACTTCTTCGAGCTGGGCGGCCACTCTCTGCTGCTGGTCCGGCTCGCGTCGATCCTGCGCCGCGAGTTCGCCGATGTGGCCGAGCACCTGTCCGTCGCGGACCTGATGATCGCGTCGACCGTCACCGCGGTGGATGCACTGCTGTCAGGGCAGCCGAACACAGGGACGGGGAGCTTGGCACCGGTTCTGCCGTTGCGCTCCGCCGGAACCGCAGCACCCCTGTTCTGCCTGCCCCCAGCCAGCGGCCTGGGCTGGCCTTACGCAGCACTCAAACATGTTCTCCCGGTCGATGTTCCGCTCTACGCTCTGCAGTCCCCGCTCTTCTCGGGCGGTCGGCTCTCCGGCAACCTTGCCGCGCTGGCATCCGACTACGCCGACAGCATCGACGTGGTTGCCCCCGTCGGTCCGGTCCACCTCCTCGGCTGGTCGTTCGGCGGGGCGCTCGCGCTGCTGACCGCACAGGAGCTGCTGCGCCGCGGTCGGCGAATCGGCGCCGTCGCGATGCTGGATTCCTACCCGGAGGTGGCGGAAGCCGATTCCGGGGCCGACCACCTCCTCGATCGCGACGCCGTGTTGGCACGTGTGCTGGCGGAGATGGGCTTCCCCGTCGACCCCGACGATCGTCTGACCGTCGAGCAGGCGATCGAGCTGATGAAGGAACAGGGCGATGCGATCACCGTGCTGGACGATCAGCACGTCGCGTCTGCGATCGAAAACTACATCGCAGCAGAACGTTTCACTGTGGGCGCCGACTACGGCCGTTACGACGGCGACGTCTTCTTCGTCGACGCGGCGCACGAGGTGGATCACTTGGGAACGGCATCGCCGGCCTGGCGGCCCCACATCGGCGGCGAGATGACGACGGTCTCGGCGCCGTTCCGGCATTCCGACCTGCTCGACATCGCCGCGCTGGAGCACTACGGACCTGCATTGGTGGAGATGCTGACGCGCGAGGAGAAGTCCTGATACGACACACCCCGCCGGCATGGCGCCGGCGGGGTGTGACGGTATCGGTGTCAGGCGGTGGCGAGGTCGGCGACCGGCCGTCCTGCCAGGGCGTTGGCCAACTGCGGGGTGAGCACGTCGAGCGCATACATCAGCGCCTGGGGACCGCTGTAGGTGAGCGCACCGCTCAGGTTCGACTCGAACGTGGTGTACAGGGTGCGACCGTCGCGGACCACGCCCAGCCGGGAGAACGCCGGCGACGCCATCATCTGCTCGCGCGTGGCCCCGTTGACGAACAGCACGTCACGGTCGAGCAGGTCGAGCCTCTCCTCGCTGACGTCACCGTCGACATCCTGGGTCGTGAACCCGAGCGCGGTGAACAGCGAACGCCGAGGGTCGTTCTCGGGGAGAAGATAGTGACCGCCGTTCTCCGGTCCGAAGTCCACGACCAATGTCTTGCCCTCGAATTCCGGGTGGGCCGCGCGAGCATCCGCGATCTTTCCCTTGACCTCGGCGACGAGCTTCTCGGCCTGGTCCTTCTTCCCGAGCGCAGTACCTGTCGTGAGCAATTGGACGTCCCAGGGCGTCTCCTCGTCGGCGTAGTCGCCGGACTGGATCACCGTGGGCGCGATCGACGACAATCTGTCGTAGGTCTGACGGTCGATGGTCTCGTAGATCGCGAAGATCACGTCCGGTTTCTGCGCGGCGATCGCTTCGAAGTCGATGGTGTCGGCACCCCACGTGGTCACACCCTTGCCGTCCGTCGCGGCCTTGACCCAGGGATAGCCGTTGTACTCGGTGAAGAACTCCCGTGTGCTGACAGGAACGACACCGAACGGCAACACGAAGTCCTGATCGGTCCAGCCGACCGTCACCACCCGCTTCGGATCCGCCGGCACCTTCGTCTCGCCGAATTTGTGGGCAATCGTCACCGTCTGCGCCTGCGGCGCCTCGGTCGACGCCGACCCACAACCCGCCAGCGCGGCGACGAGCAGCAACGCTGCCAGTACGGTCGCGGCTGCACGCCCTCGTCTGCGCCTTCGATGTTGCTGCTCGATCACGGTGGTGTCCCCTTCGTTCGGTATGGTTCGCGCGAGCAGATTAGCTTAGGCTCGCATAACTTACTAGCGTCAGCAGGAAGCGCGCGGCGACGATCCCTGCCGGCTCGACGATCGGGTCCGTTGGTGGCCAACGATTTTGGGGGTCGTCCACATACCGACGTAGGTCTTGCGCAGCTCTCAACATAGGCTAGCCTTACCATAACAATTGGAGGTGGAATGCTGCGCACAATGCTCGGAGGCAAGATCCACAGAGCGACGGTCACCCAGGCCGATCTGCACTACGTGGGCTCGGTCACCATCGACGCGGATCTGATGTCCGCCGCGGGGATCGTCGACGGGGAGCAGGTGCACATCGTCGACGTCACCTCGGGCGCACGCCTGATCACCTACGCGATCACCGGACGTGCCGGCTCGGGAGTGATCGGAATCAACGGTGCTGCAGCACATCTGATCTCGCCGGGAAACCTGGTGATCATCATGTCGTTCATCGGCGTGCAGCAGTCCGACCTGCCGCGTCATCGCTGCGCGGTCGTCCATGTCGACGCCACCAATCGCATCGTGGGCCTGGGAGCAGATCCGTCGGAGCCTGTTCCCGGCGCCGTCGACCAGATGGCGGGAGCGTGATGACGACGTTCGACCCACCGACCGCCGCCGACCAGGTGCTCGACTTCGTGGGCGTCGGTTTCGGGCCGTCCAACCTCGCGCTGGCGATCGCCCTTCACGAGCACAACGAGACCGCCACCGCGCCGCTCTCGGCCACGTTCGTCGAGGCGAAATCGGAGTTCGGTTGGCACACCGGCATGTTGATCCCCGGCGCGACGATGCAGATCTCGTTCCTCAAAGATCTCGTCACCCAGCGCAATCCGACCAGTGAGTTCACCTTCCTGAACTACCTGACCGACCGGGGACGCCTGACCGAGTTCATCAACTACAAGACGTTCTTCCCCACGCGTGTGGAGTTCCACGACTACCTTCGTTGGGCAGCCGAGAAAGTTGCGGCCCCGGTGCTTTACGGATCGCGGGTCACTGCTGTGCGCGATGCCGGGGACTTCTTCGAGATCGAGGTCACCGGGGCGCACGCCGGAATGCTGCGGGCGCGCAACGTGGTGATCGCGGGAGGGCTACAACCGCAGCTGCCCCCAGATGTCACCCCGTCGGCACGAAAGATCCACAACCACAACTTCCTTCACGATCTCGAGCGGCTCCCGACCAGACGCCACAACCGGTTCGTCGTCGTCGGCGCCGGGCAGAGCGCAGCCGAGGTGTGCGCCTATCTGCACGATCTCGACTCGATCGAGGTGCACGGGGTCTTCGCCAAATACGGATACAGCCCCGCCGACGACAGCCCGTTCGCCAATCGGGTGTTCGATCCCGACGCCGTCGACGACTTCTACAGCGCCAGCCCGCCGGTGCGGCGCCAGTTGCTCGACTACCACCGCAGCACCAACTACTCGGCAGTGGACATGCCGCTCATCGAGGACCTCTACGCACGCGAATACGCCGAGCGGGTCACCGGAGCGCGGCGGTTGTACCTGCGCGGCGCCTCCAGCGTGTGCGGCACCGACGAGCACGACGACGGCATCTCCGTCGACATCCGGCACCACCCGACCGGCGACATCACCCGAATCGATTGCGACGCAGTGATCTACGCGACCGGATTCACCCCTGCCGCGCTTGGCGCGATCCTGGGACCCCTGCACGCCGACCTGGTTTACCACGATGGACGCCCCGCGGTGTCGCGCGACTACCGGCTGATCACCGAGCCGTCCACCGCAGGTGGGCTCTACGTCCAGGGCAACACCGAACACACCCACGGTCTGACCTCGTCGCTGCTGTCGAACATCGCGATCCGCAGCGGGGAGATCCTGGCCTCGATCGACACGACCCGGACGTCATCGCCCCCGCGCCGACACGTCGAGCTCAGCCGTCCCTAACGGTTGAGCTGCCAGATGCGCGTCGACAACGCTGTCGCGAAACCGCACCAGAGCGGGTACGGAGCCAGCGCCGCACCGGCCGCGGGCTGCACCGACGCGGCCCTGCGGGCCAGATCGGTGCTACTGGCAGCGAGTGCCGCGGCCGCGACCGCCGCCGTGCCGAGCCGGCGCTGATTGAAGAAGATCCAACTCCACCCGGCGTTGAGGACGAGATTGGCCGCCAGCGCGCGGCTGTAGGACCGCGCCTCGGCATGCCTGCCCTGCTCGTGCAGGGCGTCGATCGTCGACGCCGACACCACCGCGATATCGGTGTAGAGGATCGGCCACACGATCGGGAACGCCTGTGCCGGAGGCTGAAACGACGGCTTCTTCAGCCGCGTGTACCAGGGCGACTGAGCGGGCCGGCTGGCCAGCCCACCGACCACGGCGGTGGCAAGCGCGGCACCGGCGGTCTTGGCGAGAGTCTTCGAGGGCATCTGGGTCGGTCCTTCCTGGCGGCGGCGTTCGTGGATCCGACGCTACCGAACAACAGCGCCTCGACCGGTGACGATTCGATAGCCGCCGTAGAGCACCGCAGCGGCCGCCGCATTGACGAAGTAGGCGATGTCGGCGCCGTGCCACGCGGTCGCGATCGGCCCCTGGATCAGCGTGGTGTTCATGAACGGCACTGCGATCACATAGGCGAGCGCGAAGGCGATCAGCGCAGCGACGGCGTCGCGGCGCTCGGTGCGTTCCTGCGCCGGATCGACGGTGTCGCGCCCTACCATGCGGATGCGCCAGTCGATCACCAGCACGACGACGAACGCCGGAATCCAGTAGCTGACGAGCAGGAGGACGTCGGTGAAGCGTTGTGCGGTGTCGGCCGCGTGCAGCCACAGGATCAGCGCGAAGGCGAGAACCGTGACGATCACGGCGGAGACGGGCCTGCGCACCCGGACGCCGACGGTCTGCAGGGCCAGTGACCCGCTGTAGTCGTTCATCACCCCGGATCCGATGGACGCGATCGCGATCACCAGCAATGCGACGGCACCCAGCACGCCTCCGCCCATCACCGAGCGCACACCCTCGGCGGTCTGCTCACCCACCAACTCCGCCGCCGCGATCCCGATGCCCTGCACGAACGCGTACGCCAGCAGCAGACCCGACGCCGTGAACGCGAACACCTTTGTGCGGGAGACGTCGGCGGGCAGATAGCGACTGAAATCGGCGGCGTAGGTCGCCCACGACACCGCCAAGCTGAACGCGATCGTCACTTCGAGCACGAACGCCGCGACCAGGTCCGGCCCGGCCGCGGTGGCCGGCGCCGCGATGTCGTGACCGCCGATCAGCTTGACGGTGAACACGACGAACGTCACGAAGAGCACCACCGTCAGGACCGCCTGTAGCCGATGGATCACCTCGTAGCCGAAGACACCGACGACGCCCTGCACGCCGAGCACGATCAGCACCCCGGCCCAGAACGGGATCCCGAGGAGCACCGACAGCGCCTCGCCCCCGAACAGGCCGACCAGTGCATCCCACGCGATCGACGAGATCCATTGCAGCGCCGCGGGAACCACGACTGTCCCGCCGAAAGCCATGCGTGCGTTGGGCAGCTGCCCTGCACCGGTCCGCGGGCCCCAGGTGGACAGGTAACCGACGACCAGGG
Source organism: Mycobacterium kyogaense (assembly GCF_003254575.1). GTDB lineage: Bacteria > Actinomycetota > Actinomycetes > Mycobacteriales > Mycobacteriaceae > Mycobacterium > Mycobacterium kyogaense. Next base: position 6,005 of record NZ_QJUA01000052.1, read on the forward strand.
ACCCGAGCAGCGTGCCGATCACCATCGCGAGCAGGCCCAGCCAGAAACCGAGGCCGAGCGCGATCGCCAACGTGCCCGTGAACACGCCCGTCATGTTCACCTGCGGCGCGAACCACACGGTGAAGAGCCGGCCGGGGCCGCCGTAGCGCTGGTCTGTCGGAATGGGCGCGATGCCGTGCGTCTCCACCGACAGATCGCCCGCGCCGGACGGCCGATGGCCGGTGAAGACCGGCCCGGTCAGCGCGGCGGATCGGACCTGCGACGAGCCTCGTTGAGCCATGGCCACATTCGACCACGCAGAGCTCACCCGCGGCGGCCCGGGTTGCCGACGCCGCCGGAAGGGAGTCCATAATCGAGCACAAACCGAGATGTTCTAACGATCGGAGTGGGCGTGGCACACAGGCAGCCCCGCCTGCTGGTGATCGGACTGAGTGTCGTCGTCCTGACCGTCGCCGTGCTGCAGACCGCGGTGGTGCCGGTGCTGGGAGTGATCGCCGATCAGCTGGGCGCGTCGGTGGTCTCGGCCAGCTGGGTCGTGACAGCCAATCTGCTGGCGGCGGCAGCGGCCACCCCGCTGATCGGCCGTCTCGCCGACCTGTACCGCAAGAAGCACGTACTGCTGGCGGTCCTCGCCGTGGTGCTCGTGGGGTCGGTGCTGGCGGCGACGACCACGTCGCTGCCGCTGCTCGTGCTGGCCCGGGTCCTACAGGCGGCGTCGTTCGCGCTGTACCCGGTCAGCATCGCGATCCTGCGCGAAGAGCTACCCGAGGACCGCATCGGCTCAGCGATGGCGGTGCTGTCGGGCACGCTGGGGTTCGGCGGCGGCGCAGGCCTGGTCGTGGTGGGGCTGTTGATGACCGGAGACGCCGGCTATCACCGGGTGTTCTGGCTGACGACCGGATTCACTGTGCTGGTCCTCGCGATCGTGCTCAGCGTGGTGCCCAACAGGGAACGCGCCACCGCGGGCACGATCGACTGGATCGGCGCGCTCGGTCTGGGAGTGGGGCTGTCGGCGGGACTGCTGTCTATCACGCAGGGACATTCGTGGGGATGGGGATCGCCGCGGACCGTGGCCTGCGTGGTCGGCGGCCTGGTCGTGCTCGTCGGGTGGTGGCAGTGGGAGCGGCGGGTGAGCCAGCCGCTGGTCTCGACCCGCATGCTGGCTCGGCGCTCGATGCTGTTGACCAATGTGGCCACCGCTTTCGTCGGCATGGGCCTGTACTTCGCATTCCTGGGCCTGACGCAGTTCGTCCAGATGCCGGGCGGTCCGGACGGCTACGGCTTCGGTGCGACCGTGCTGCAGGCCAGCGTCGTCTATCTCCTCCCCGGCGCCGTCACCGGATTCGTCGTCGCCCTGGTCAGCGGTCGCTTCATCGACCGTTTCGGCGCGCGACCGGTCCTGGTCGCCGCCGCCGTCGCCGGCATCGTCGGGTTCGTGCTGGCCGCCTTCGTACACTCCACGTCCTGGCAGGTCATCATCGCCAGCGTGCTGGCCAACGGCTACATCAGCCTGGGCTACGGTGCGCTGCCGGCGCTCGTCGTCGCCGACTGCGATGCGGGTGAAACAGGCGTCGCGACGGGGATGAACGCGATCGCGCGCACCGTGGGCAGCTCGACCGCCGCCGCGGTGGTGGCCGTCCTGCTGGGCCGCACCGACGCGGCCGGTGTACCGCTGGAGAGCAGCTTCGTCGCGATCTTCTCAGCGGGCGCGGGCACCGCGCTGCTGGCGATGGTCCTGATCGCCCTGACCCGGCCCCGAGCAGAGCCACCGGCGCCGGACTCTCGGTACGAGACGCGGGCGATGAACCACGAGTGGGGCTGACCTAGCCCCAGGCTCAACCGAGGTCGGCGAGGTTGCACACCGAACGTCGTACATCGCCTTTGATGACGCGGGCGACGACGTTTCCGACGGGTGTGTTCAACAGTCCGCCGGACAGGTTGGCCACCACGCGGAACGACGAGCCCTCATCGTGCGATGCGACCTGCAGACTGAGCGCGATACTGACGCCGCCACGGCCGTTGCCCATGAGCTCGATCTCTTTGGGTTCGTCGTATCGCGTCACCCGCCAGTGGATGATGTTGCGGAATCCCTTGACCTTGATCAATGAGGAGACCTGCGTGTCGACGTCGATCACGTCGGGGACGGGGCTCTTCCACCCGCCGAAGATGGTGAGCCACTCGCCGAAGCGGCTCAGGTCTGACGCCAGGCCCCACGCCCGCTCAGGGCTGAGGTCCGAGGTCACGGATACGTCGACTGCGGCCATGGCCTCTCACTACCCCGCCGGTTCGGAGGGGTAAACGGTGACGTCGGCTGCAGTCAGGCGGCAGACTCATACAGATAACGAAAATTCGCCGGCCGAACGCCCCCGGTCAGGCGCGGATGCCCCGCGTCGCGGACGGTCAAATCTCGCGGATTCTCGCAACCGATGGCCGGTTCAGCGAAGGATTCCATTGTTGAAATGTAAATTCGTTGCGGAAACGGTTGCGGACGACGGTGGGATCCGCGAAGGTTTACTACGGCCACGAAGGCCGCTGTTCGAGGAGGATCCCCGCTGACCGGCACACACACCACCGCTGCAGACCAGACGTCCGGGTCTGCGGGACGCGAGGCGGCCCGCGCCAAGGGCGGACCCGTCATCGAGATCGACCACGTCACGAAACGCTTCGGCGACTACGTCGCCGTCTCCGACGCCGACTTCACGATCGCCCAGGGCGAGTTCTTCTCCATGCTCGGCCCGTCCGGGTGCGGTAAGACAACGACGCTGAGGATGATCGCCGGGTTCGAGACCCCGACCGCAGGCGCCATCCGCCTGGAAGGTCGCGACGTGTCGAAGACGCCGCCGAACAAGCGCAACGTCAACACCGTCTTCCAGCACTATGCGCTCTTTCCCCATATGACGGTGTGGGACAACGTGGCGTATGGACCACGCAGTGCGAAGAAGGACAAGCAGGAAGTCCGCAAGCGCGTCGACGAATTGCTCGAGATCGTGCGGCTGACCGACTTCGCCGAGCGCAAGCCTTCTCAACTCTCCGGCGGACAGCAGCAGCGCGTCGCACTCGCTCGGGCGCTGGTGAACTACCCCAGTGCGCTGCTGCTCGACGAGCCGCTCGGCGCCCTGGACCTCAAGCTGCGCCACGCCATGCAGTTCGAGCTCAAGCGCATTCAGCGCGAAGTCGGCATCACGTTCATCTACGTCACGCACGATCAGGAAGAGGCGTTGACGATGAGTGACCGCATCGCGGTCATGAACGCCGGCAACGTCGATCAGATCGGTTCTCCGACCGAGATCTACGACCGGCCCTCGACGGTGTTCGTGGCGAGCTTCATCGGCCAGGCCAACCTGTGGGCGGGACGGCAGACGGGCCGCGTCAACCGCGACTACGTCGAGATCGACGTGCTCGGCTCGACGCTCAAGGCCCGCCCCGGCGACACGACGATCGAATCCGGCGGTAACGCCACGCTGATGGTGCGCCCCGAGCGCGTCCGGGTGTCGATGGACGCCCCGGCCGGCGAGGTGGCCTCGGTGCGCGCCACGGTGACCGATCTGACGTTCCAGGGTCCCGTGGTGCGACTGTCGCTGGCCGCGCCCGACGAGTCCACGGTGATCGCCCACGTCGGGCCCGAGCAGGATCTGCCGATGCTGCGCCCCGGTGACGAGGTGTACGTCGGGTGGGCGCCCGACGCCTCGCTGGTGTTGCCCGGCGACGACATCCCCACCACCGAGGATCTCGAGGAGATGCTCGACGACTCGTGATCGTGCCCACGGGCCGACGCCCCGATTCGACCCCCTCCCCAATCTCTGGACCCGACGAAAGGTACGCCTCGCCATGTCCCCCGAGTTCGATCCCCGCATGCTCGCCCGTCTGACCGCGAGCCGCACGTCGCGCCGCCGTTTCCTCGGCGGCAGCGCCGCGGCCGCTGCCGCCCTGGGCCTGGGCTCGTCCGTGTTGGCCGCCTGCGGCGGATCCGACAGCAACACCGCGAGTTCGAGCAGCCAGGACAGCGGTCCGGCAAGCGGCACGCTGCGCATCTCGAACTGGCCGCTGTACATGGCCGACGGGTTCGTCGCGGCGTTCCAGACCGCGTCGGGCATCACGGTGGACTACAAGGAAGACTTCAACGACAACGAACAGTGGTTCGCCAAGGTCAAGGAGCCGCTGTCGCGCAAGCAGGACATCGGCTGCGACCTGGCGGTGCCGACGTCGTTCATGGCGACGCGACTGCATCAGCTCGGCTGGCTCAACGACATCAGCGATGAAGGTGTGCCGAACAAGAAGAACATCCGCCCGGACCTGCTGGAAGCCAGCGTGGACCCGGGCCGGAAGTTCACCGCGCCCTACATGTCGGGACTCGTCGGGTTGGCCTACAACCGCGCAGCCACGGGCCGCGACATCACGTCCATCAACGACCTGTGGGATCCGGCGTTCAAGGGCCGGGTCAGCCTGTTCTCCGATTCACAGGACGCGCTGGGCATGATCATGCTCTCTCAAGGCAATTCGCCGGAGAACCCCAGCACCGAGAGCGTGACCAAGGCGATCGACCTGGTCCGCGAGCAGAACGACAAGGGCCAGATCCGCCGGTTCACCGGCAACGACTACGCCGATGATCTGGCGGCCGGCAACATCGCTGTCGCGCAAGCTTATTCGGGTGACGTGGTGCAGCTGCAGGCCGACAACCCCGACCTGCAGTTCGTGGTTCCCGAGTCCGGCGCCACCACGTTCGTCGACACCATGGTGATCCCCTACACCACCCAGAACCAGAAGGCCGCCGAGGCGTGGATCAACTACGTCTACGACCGGGCGAACTACGCCAAGCTGGTCGCCTTCGTCCAGTACGTTCCGGTGCTGTCGGACATGACCGAGGAGCTCGAGAAGGTCGATCCCGCGGCGGCGAAGAACCCGCTGATCAACCCGTCGAAGGAGACGCTGGCCAAGTCGAAGGGTTGGGCTCCGCTGACCGACGAGCAGACGCAGGAGTACAACACCGCCTACGCCGCCGTCACCGGCGGCTGAGCCGATGGCCGGTGTAGCCAGCAGTAGCAGGCAGCGGAGCAAGATCGCTCCGTATCTCATGGTGTTGCCCGCGCTCGTGTACCTCGCGGTGTTCTTCGTGGTGCCGTTCTTCTCCCTCGCGCGCACCTCACTATCGACGACCGGTGGCTCGGTGTTCATGCCGACACTCGAGTTCGCCTGGGACTTCGGCAATTTCACCGACGCGTTCGTGCTCTACAAGGATCAGATCTTCCGGTCCTTCGGATACGCGTTCGCAGCGACGATCCTGTGCCTGCTGCTGGCGTTCCCGCTGGCCTACGTCATCGCGTTCAAGGCGGGTCGCTACAAGAACCTGATCCTGGGCCTGGTGATCCTGCCGTTCTTCGTGACCTTCCTGATCCGCACGATCGCATGGAAGACGATCCTCGCCGACGAAGGATGGGTGGTCAGCGCGCTGGGCGCGGTGGGTCTGCTGCCCGACGAAGGACGACTGCTCTCGACGAGTTGGGCGGTGATCGGCGGCCTGACCTACAACTGGATCATCTTCATGATCCTGCCGCTCTACGTCAGCCTGGAGAAGATCGACCCACGGTTGCTCGAAGCGTCCAAGGACCTGTACTCCTCGGCAGGGCGCAGCTTCGGCAAAGTCATCCTGCCGCTGTCCATGCCAGGGGTGCTGGCGGGCAGCATGCTCGTCTTCATCCCCGCGATCGGCGACTTCATCAACGCCGATTATCTGGGTAGCACGCAGACCACGATGATCGGCAACGTGATCCAGAAGCAGTTCCTGGTGGTCAAGGATTACCCCGCGGCCGCAGCTCTGAGCCTGGGCCTGATGTTCCTGATCCTGGTGGGCGTCCTGCTGTACACCCGCGCACTGGGGACGGAGGACCTGGTATGACGACCCAGGCCGGCGCCGCGATCGCCACCGCGGCACAGCAACCGCCCACCGCCAAAAAGGTGAGGGCACGGCGCAATTGGGGCGATCTGCTGTTGCGAATCGTCGCGGGGCTGGTGCTGCTCTACCTGTTCCTGCCGATCTTCGTGATCATCCTGTTCTCGTTCAACAAGCCGGCCGGCAAGTTCAACTACAGCTGGCAGGGCTTCACGCTGAACAACTGGGCGCATCCGTTCAAGTATCCGCCGCTGACCGAGGCGCTCAAGCTGAGCCTCAACGTGGCCGCGGTGTCGACGGCCGTCGCGCTCGTCCTGGGCACCCTGGTCGCGATCGCGCTGGTGCGGCAGCGGTGGCGGGGCCAGGGCGCGGTCGACACGTTCCTGGTTCTCCCGCTGACCGCCCCCGAAGTCGTGATGGGTGCCGCGCTGCTGACGCTGTTCCTCGACCTGGGCTGGGCCGCCGGCTACACCACGATCCTGCTGTCGCACATCGCTTTCGAGGTCAGTTTCATCGCGATGACCGTGCGGGCGCGGGTGCGCGGATTCGACTGGACCCTCGAGGACGCCTCGCTGGATCTCGGTGCCAGCCCCGCGCGCACGTTCTTCAAGGTCACTCTGCCGCTCATCGTGCCCGGCATCATCGCTGCGGCGATGCTGTCGTTCGCGCTGTCGCTCGACGACTTCATCATCACCTACTTCGTCAGTGGCTCGACGGTGACGTATCCGCTCTACGTCAACGCCGCGGTCAAGGCTGCCGTCCCCCCGCAGATCAACGTGCTGGCCACCGCGATCCTGCTGATCAGCCTGATCCTGCTCGCGATCGGCACCCTGTACCGGCGTAAGCGTTTCGAGACCTGAGCTCAGCTCGCGTCGAGTCGCACCCGCACCGTCACGCGGCCACGGTCGTCGCGGTGTGCCACCGCGTGACCGGTGCGATCGGCGCCGTCGAAATCGGTGAGTGTCAAGGCGCCGCCGCCGTCGGTGAAGTTCCGCCACCAGGTCTTCTGATCGGGTGCCATCACCCGGATGACGACCTCGTTGCCGCGGCGCTGGTAGTTGACCGGGGTTTCGAACGTCTGCTGCGAACGCCGTCCCGTGTAGCGGATGACCACCATGCTGCGCTTCACGAGCGGACCGATGACCGGGGCGTGGATCAGTCGAGCTGCGCCGGCGTTGACGAGGCCCACCACGGGTGAGCCGAAAATTCCTCTGCCCATGGCTGACACGGTAATCGCTCAGCCGACCTCGAGGGGTACGGGTTGTGTGCGAGCGCCGGAGCGGGCCGCGCCTGCGCCGGCAAGGACCACGAACGCGATGCCGAAGACGCTCAGCGGTCCCGGCACCTGATGGAGGATCACCAGCCCCACCACCATCGCCAACGCCGGCTCCACACTCATCAGGGTGCCGAACGCGGCCGTGGTGAGACGGCGCAGCGCCAACAGTTCGAGGGCGAAGGGCACGACCGGGAGCAGGATGGCCAATCCGAGACCCAGCAGCAGGATGTGGGAATCGATGCGCGGAATCACCGTCGGGCCGACGACCGCGGTGGCGAACAGGGCGGCAACCGGCATCGACACCGCCAGCCCCGCGATCCCGGCGACCTCGTCGCCCACCTTTTGCGTGAGCAGGATGTAGGCGGCCCAACACACCGCAGAGCCGAGAGCGTAGGCGACGCCGACCTGGTCGACGGTGCCGCTCCAGGGCTCGGTCAGCAGGACGACGCCGACCGCCGCGATGCCCGGCCACAGCAGGCGTCCGCGGCCGTGTCCGCGGGCCACGGCGACCGAGAGCGGGCCGAGAAATTCCAGCGCACTGGCCGTCCCGAGCGGAATGCGGTCGACAGCCGCCATGTAGAGCAGAGTGATGCCGGCGGTGAACATGCCGAGGACGACGCACATGACGAAGGACCGGCGGGTGAACGCCGTCCACCGCGGCCGCACCAGGACGAGCAGCAGCACGCCGGCCCACATCAGCCGTAGCCAGGCGACTCCCTCGACGCCGATGTCGTCGATCAACGTCACGGCGAACGCCAGACCCAGCTGCACGCACGCCATCGCGCCGACCGCCATCATGGCGCCTGAGCGAGCCCGGTCCGATGTCATGTCTGCATTGAACGGGACGCCGACCGTTGCGGTCCACGTGATATTCGCGGACATACCGTTCGTCTTCTCCGGACGGTTTCACGAGTTGTCCCCAGAGCCGATGTCATCCACAGGCCGCGCACGGGGTCGGCCACTTTCGCGTTGAGATGTCGGGGGTCGTCGGCAGATTGGGTGCATGTCCCCGGTCAGTTCTCTCGCCATCGATGGGCGGTTGTCGGTGCTGCATGAGGAGCTGGCAGAGCTGACGGGCCAGCGGAATGCGATCGACGCGCGGATCGTGGAGATTGCTGCGGAGATCGACCGGGACGAGTTGTGGGCGGCTACCGGAGCCCGGTCGACGGCGGGCTGGTTGGCGTGGAAATCCGGGGTGTCGCCGTCGCGGGCGCAGACGATTGCCGCGATTGCGCGCCGCTATGACGAATTCCCGCACTGCATCCAAGGATTGAAGCTAGGCCGGTTCTCCGTGGACCAAGTCGGGGTGATCGCCGAGCGCGGTCTGCCCGGCTCTGATTCGCATTTCGCCACGATGGCCCGGTGCGCCACCGTGAGCCAGCTGCGGACCGCGCTGAAGATGCAACCCAAACCCACCCCTGAACCGCAGCCTGAATCCGAGCCCGAGGACGGTGAGGAGTCGGTGGTGGTCGACCCGGGACCCAAGGTGTCGATCAGCTCGACGTCGGATGAGCAGTTCACGTACTGGCAGATCGCGCTCCCGCATGTCGAGAACGCGGCATTCGAAGCGGCTCTGGCGTCGCATCGCGATGCGCTAGTGGCGGAGTGGAGCACCGGCGATCCGGACGGACGAGGGCCGATCCCCAGCACCGCAGCGGCATTTCTTCGGCTGGTGTCTGCCGGGTGGGACGCCGAAGCCGCGGCGCGCCCGCACGGGCAGCGCACCACCGTCGTCGTTCACGTCGACATCGAAACCCGCCTGGCGGCTGTACATTTGGGGCCCGTTCTGCCCGACAGCGATCGCCGCTATCTGACCTGTGATGCCACGTGTGAAGTGTGGTTCCGCCGCGACGGGCAGGTGCTCGGCGCCGGCCGATCGACCCGCACGGTCAATCGGCGGCTGCGCCGCGCGCTCGAGCATCGCGACCGGGCGTGTGTGGTCCCCGGCTGCGGGGCGACCCGGGCGCTGCACGCCCATCACCTGGTGCACTGGGAGGACGGCGGCCCCACCGAATTGTGGAACCTGGCGTTGGTGTGTCCGTATCACCATCGGGCCCATCACCGCGGCCTGATCACGATCACCGGCCCCGCCGATCAGCTCGTCGTCACCGACGCAGCCGGCCGTGCCCTGACCTCAGCGTCACTGGCCCGACCACCCACCCAACCACCCCCCGATGTCGCACCATGCCCCGGCCCAACCGGGGAACGCGCGAACTGGTGGTGGTATCAACCCTACGAACCCCGCCCACCTATTGAGTGAAGCGCGTCGTTGTCGGTACCCCTCCCTAGAGTGCCGAGAGGGGGCAGACAACGCAAGACAATTGAGGAGACACGATGATCGCGCTCGACACCGCAGCGCTCGACCCGTATCTGGGCGAGGACGGCGGGCCCGTGGTGATGCTGAATCTGCTTCGCTTCCGACCCGATGGCGGCAGGGACACCTACCTCGAGTACATCGCCGCGTTCGAAAGCACCGGCGTGCAAACGAAGTACGGCGTCGATGTGCTCTACGTCGGCAGCGGTGGCGTCGCGCTGTCAGCAGAACCAGGGCAGGACTGGGACATGGTGGCACTCGTGCGCTATCCCAGCCGGCAGCACTTCGTCGACATGATCAACGACCCCGAGTATCAGCGTTTCGAACACCTGCGTGCCGACGCACTGGTCGAGGCGGTGCTGCAGGCCACCACACCGGCAGCCGCGTAGCCGGCGAATCTCATCGACGAGCGTTGCGCTGCAGCGACTCCGGCGACCGCCGTAGATCGTCGTCGCGCAGCGCCAGGCCCGTCGCGGCACTGCGTAGCGGCGCTTGGAGCAGTCCGAGTAGGCCGAGCCGCTGTAGCCATGGCACGGCGCACAGCTTGACGTTGCGGCGCAGGAGCTGACCGGACGTACGGACCAGAACCGTCCCGTCGGTGCGCAGTGCCAGTTCCTGATTCCTCGTCACGAAGTCCCGCATGCGCAGCTCATAGGCGTCATAGGCATCCTGCGGGCGCTCATGCGCACACAGCTCACTGGCCAGCACGTAGGCGCCGGCGATCGCGATGCTGGTGCCCTGCCCGGACAGGAACGCCGGCGCGTAGGCCGCGTCGCCGACCAACGCGACGCGCCCCGAGCTCCAGCGCGGCATGCGCACCTGACTGACCGTGTCGACGTACAGGTCGTCGGAGTCGCCCATCGTGTCGATGACTTCGGCTGTACGCCAACGATCCTCGGTAAACGCTTCACGGAACGCTCCCGCCACCGCGGCGCGATCTCGCCGGTCCACAGTCCCCGGCGTCGGATGCACGAACGTGGCGAACGCCCGGCCCGGCGTCCCGTCGGTCAGTCGCTCGACCAGCACCGTGCGCCCCGGATGCGAGTAGAAGTAGCCGCTCCCCGGCGCGAACGCATCATGCGGCAGATCCCAGACAGCGACGTAAGGCCCGAGGTGACGCAGAAACTGCTCCTCGGGGCCGAACGTGAGCGCGCGAACGTTCGAATGGATCCCGTCGGCGCCGATGACCACGTCGACGATCTCCGCGGGCCGGCGCTCGAATGACACCTCCACCCCGGCACCGAGTTCGCTTATGGCGGTGATCGATTCGGAGAACACGTATTCCACGCGGTCCTCGGTCGCGCGATGGAGCACGGCGCTGAGCGCCCCTCGCGACAGCTCGACGTCCCCCTCCCCCGAGGAACCGAGCAGATTGCCGTAGTCCAGCGTGCACAAGCGGCGTCCGCTCGGACTCAGCAGGGACACCGGCACATGCCGGTAGCGATTCTCGACCAGTTGTTCGTGCAAGCCCATACGGGTGACCACCTCGACAGCGGCGCCGCGGACATCGACCGGATAACCGCTGGTGCGCAGCCGGTCAGCTCGTTCGATGACCGTGACCTGCCAGCCCGCTTCGGCGAGCCAGAAGGCCAGGACGGGACCGGCGATGCTCGCACCGGAAATCACAGCTCTGCGTGTCATCGATACCCCACAAATCCCGGAGAAATAAGCTACGTAACTGTTGCTTATCGGCGACTGTAGTGGCATGAGTTAAGCTACGCAAGTGTCCTCTAAGGGTGTCTCCGCTCATCGACGCCGCGGGGCTGAACTGGACTCCGCCATCCTCGACGCAGGCTGGGAGCAACTCCTCGACGCCGGCTACGCGGGCTTCACGATCGACGCGGTGGCTGCCCGGTCGGCATCGGCACGCTCGGTGCTCTACCGCCGCTGGCCGACCCGGCTCGACCTGCTCGAAGCCGTGATCCGGCGCCGCGGCGAGATCGACGTCATCGATGTCCCCGACACCGGCACGCTGCGCGGCGACGTGCTGGCGGTCCTCACCGACTTCAATGCCCGCCGGGCGGGCACGATGGGATTGTTCGCCGCACTGCTGGGCGCCTACTACGACGAGGCAGGCGGGTCACCGGCAAAGCTACGCGCCCTGTTCGTGCCCGACGGGCCGAGCATCATGAGCCAGATCGCCGAACGTGCCGTCGCACGAGGCCAATTGGCGACGCTTCCGCCGCCTCGCGTGCTCAACCTGCCGGCCGATCTGCTGCGCCACGAGCTGTTCATGACCATGGCTGCCGTACCGCAGGACACCATCACCGAGATCGTCGACGACGTGTTCCTGCCGCTGGTGAAACCGAGCTGATTCAGCTGGTGGCTTGCGCCGGCTCGTACGAGCAGATCGCATCCACCTTGTCGGCCGAGGCGCTCTGCGGGTCGAACTCGTAGCCCAGCCAGTCCTTGGCGAGCCGGCGGGCGAGTTCCAGACCGATCACCCGCTGGCCGAAACACAGCACCTGGGCGTTGTTCGAGAGCACCGAGCGCTCCACCGAGAAGCTGTCGTGCGCGGTGACGGCGCGGATACCCGGCACCTTGTTGGCGCTGATCGCGACCCCGAGGCCGGTTCCGCAGACCAGTAGCGCGCGATCGGCCTTCCCGTCGGCGATCATGCGCGCCGCAGCGACCGCGACGTGAGGGTAGGCGGTGTTCTCGTCCGCACCCACCCCGACATCGGTGACGTCGGCCACCCGATCGTCGGCCTGTAGATCTTTCTTGAGTGCTTCCTTGTAGTCGAAGCCGGCGTCATCAGAGCCGACGACGATGCGGAGCCCTGCCATCGCGGGTCACTCCCCTTTCGCTGTTGTGCGAGTCGAATTCAGCGTGTCGGCGACAGTGCGCAGGCACATGGCCAGTGACGTCGCACCCGCGTCGGGAGTACCGACGCTGCGCTCGGCCAACGGACGGGCCCGACCCACCTTTGGTCGCATGTCGGCCGTAGCCTGCGCCGCCTCTGTCGCGACAGCGGCGGCGTCCTGCCACGCCCCTTGCCACGGCGTCCCGTCTGCCACCCGTCGCTCGAAGTCGTCGACGAACGGAAGGAGGGCGTCGAGCATCGTCTTGTCGCCGGGTGCTGCGCCACCGAGAGAGACCAACGCGTCGTAACCGTCGCGCATTCCGCCGGACACCGCTTCTCCGTCGGGCCGACCGGTGTCTCCCAGGCGAGCACCGAGGGCGGACAGCAGCGCACCCCACAGCACCCCGGACGTGCCGCCGGCCTTGGCCGCCCACTCTTTGCCCGCCTCTGCGAGCACCGATCCCTGACCAGCGCCCGCGTCGACCGCCCGCTGCGCTGCCGAACAGGCCGCAGACGAGCCCTTCACCATGCCTCTGCCGTGGTCGCCGTCCCCGGCGACCGCGTCGATGCGCCCCAGTTCGTCCTCCGCATCGGCGAGCACACCGGCCATCGCGGTCAGCGCCCGCAGGACCACCTCCGCGCCACGGCGCCCGTCGTCGTCGGCGAGCTCGTTCAGCGCAGGCGCCGACGAACCGGCCTCGAGCTCCTGCGCACTGCGGCGTTCCCCGGTGGTCGCGGAGTCGGCCGGCGCACCCTTGCGGTAAGCCGGGGAATCAGCCGGAGCGGTCCAATAGCGTTCCAGCTCCTCGTCGAGCCACATCACGGTCAGCGAACAGCCCGCCATGTCGAGGCTGGTGACGAGTTCGCCGACCTCGGGCTCGACGATCTCGAAGCCGCGTTCTTTCAGCAGGCGAGCCACCGTGCCCCAGACCACGAACAGCTCTTCGTATTTGGTGCGGCCCAAGCCGTTGAGGATGACCGCGATCCGCTTCGATGTCGCGTCGGGACGATCAGCCAGCACGCCGTCGACGAGGGTTTCAGCGAGCGCCTCGGCGGTCGGCATCGGTTCGTCGGCGACCCCCGGTTCACCGTGGATGCCCAAGCCCACGCCCATCTTCCCCTCGGGCACCGTGAACAGCGGGTGGTCGGCGCCCGGCATCGTGCAGCCGTCGAACGCCACACCCAGCGTGCGGGTCGCCGCGTTCGACGCCTCGGCGACCCGGACCACGCCGGCGAGATCGAGTCCCTCTTCAGCGGCCGCGCTGGCACACTTGAACACCGTGAAATCGCCTGCGATGCCGCGTCTTTTCGCCTCCTCGCCCTTCGGCGCGCTGGCGATGTCGTCGGTCACGGCGAAATACTCGGCGTCGATACCCTCGGCCCGCAGCTGCGTCACCGCGAGGCCGAAGTTCATCACGTCTCCGGCATAGTTGCCGGTGGTCAGCAGCACGCCGGCATCACTGTGCGCGGCCCGCGCCACCGACGCGGCCTCCTCCGCCGACGGCGAGGTGAAGATGTTGCCGACGACGGCGCCGTCGGCGAATCCGACGCCGACCGTTCCGCAGAACGCCGGGTAGTGACCCGATCCTCCGCCGATGACGACAGCGACCTTGCCCGGGCGGGTCCGATGGGCGCGCACCACACCACCCGGCACTCCGGCGACGTAACGGGCGTTGGCGTCGAGGAATCCGATCAGCATGTCCTCGGTGAATCGGGCAGGGTCGTTGTAGAGCTTCGTCATCGCAGTCGCTCTCCGGTCTCGGCATCGAACAGATAGACCCGTTCGGCCGGCGCGGTCACCGAGACCTGTTGCTCGGGTTCATGGCTCTGTTCGGCCGGGGTCTGCACCACGATACCGTCCTCGATGCCCGCCACCGTCGTGGTCGCCAGGCCGAACTCCAGCAGGTGCTCGAAGTACGCGACGGTCGCCGCGAGCCCCTCGTTCCCCCGATCGGAGAGCGCGCAGTCCTGCGGACGGACGCCGACCGTGACCGCGGTGCCATCAGCGACACTGGTGGCCGATGTCTCCAGAGACCCCACGCCGGAACCGATCTCGACGTGAACACGGCCGTCACGCACCCGCGCAACACCGGGCAGCACGTTGATCGCGGGCTCGCCGACGAAGCCGGCAACGAACAGGTTGGCCGGATCGTCGAACACCTCGTCGGGCGTGCCGAACTGCTGGACGACGCCACCGTCCATCACAGCGAGCCGATCCGCCAGTGACAGCGCCTCCACCTGGTCGTGGGTGACGACGATCGTCGTGTAGCCGAATTCGCGCTGCAGCACCTTGAGTTCGCGGCGCACCCGGTTGCGGGCGGACGCGTCGAGGTGACTCAGCGGCTCGTCCAAAAGCAGCACCGGAGGATTGCGCACCAGGGCACGGGCCAACGCGACGCGCTGCTTCTGTCCACTGGACAGGCTGGCCGGCCGCAGTGACAGCAGATCGTTCATCTCGAGCCGGTCGCTGATCGACTCGACCATCTTCTCGGCGCCCTTGACCTTGCGCGCCTTCAGCCCGTACAGCAGGTTGTCGCGCACCGACAGCGGCGGATACAGCGCATAGCTCTCGAAGCCGACGCCGATCCCGCGCTTGGCGGCCGGCAGCTGGGAGATCTCGCGCTCGCCGATCTTGATCGAACCGCTGGTGACCGTCTCGAGTCCGGCGATCATCCGCAACGTCGTGGTCTTCCCGCAGCCCGACGGGCCGAGCAAGGCCACCAACTCCCCCGGCCGGATGTCGAGGTCGATGCCCTTGACCGCGGTCACCGCATCGCGGCCCCGCGACGAGTAGGTCTTGACCAGGTCGCGCAGGGTCAGGCTCTGCGCGCTCTGCTGGGCGGTGTGGTTGGTCGCGACGCTCACTGCACTGCCTCCAGGGTCTGATCACTGAACCGGCTGGTGTCCCCGTCGCCCGGGGCGAACACATGCACGTCGGACTCGGCGATGCGCATCGTGACCTCGTCCCCTTCTCCGACACCATGACGTCCGGAGGTGAGCGCGATCAGCTGCGCCCCGCCCACGTCGACGGTCAGCTCGATGTTGCGGCCGAGCCGTTCGGCCAGCATGACGCGGCCACGCAGCGACCCCTCCCGGCTGGTCACGTGAATATCGCTGGGGCGCAGGCCGACTCGCACCCGGGTGCCACGTTCGCAGCGCACGTCGGCAGGTACCGGCACGTCGAGGGAACCGTCACCCAACCGGATGCGACCGTCGTCGACGACACCGTCGAGCAGGTTGATCTCGGGCTGCCCCAGTGCCCGCGCGACGAATGTGTCAGCGGGCCGACGCCAGATCTCCTCGGGCGTCCCGATCTGCATGAGCCGGCCCTCGCGCATCACCGCGATCCGGTCACCCAGCGCAAGCGCCTCCTGGTAGTCGTGCGTGACGTAGATCGTCGTGGTGTTCGACATCGCGCCGAGCTGCTTGAGCTCAGCGCGCATGGACGCGCGCAGCTTGGCGTCGAGATGGCTCAGCGGCTCGTCGAGCAAGTACACGTCGGCCGGGCGGACCAGCACACGGCCCAGCGCCACACGTTGCCGCTGACCGTTCGACAGTTCCCGGGGGAGCCGGTTCTTCAGGTGGTCGATGCCCAACGTCGTGGTGACCTGATCGATCCGCTTGGCGCGCTCGGACTCCGAATACTTGCCCGTGCGGCCCGATTTCAGCGGCGACGCCAGATTCTCGGCGACGGTCTTCTGCGGATACAGCGCATAGCTCTCGAACGCCATCGCGACGTTGCGGTGGTACGGCTCCACCGCGGTCATGTCGACCCCGCCGATGGACACCGACCCCGAGTCGACGTCGACGAGGCCGGCGATCGACTTCAGCGTGGTCGTCTTGCCGGCGCCACTGGGGCCCAGGATCACGAAGAACTCGCCGTCGGCGATGTCGAGTGAGATCCCGTCGACTGCGCGGACATCCTTGCCGTAGGTCTTGCAGATATCGGTGACCTTGACTGTGGCCATCAGGCTTTCACCGCCCCGAATGACAGGCCCCGCACCAGGTACCGCTGAATGGTCAGCGCGAGGACGAGTGGTGGCAGCGCGGCGATCAACGCCGCGGCGGCCGTGAGGTTGTAGTAGGCCTGGCCGCCGCCGCCGAGGAACTTGGTGATGGCGACGGTGACCGTACCGGCGTTGCTGTCGGCCAGGATCAGGGGGAACACGTAGTTGTTCCAGGCGAAGATGAACGCCAGCAGCGCCGCGGCGGCGATACCGGGCCGCACGATCGGCAGCGCCACCATCAGGAACGCGCGCCGGCGGGTGTAGCCGTCGAGAAGCGCGGCCTGCTCGAGATCCTCGGGCAGATCCTGGAAATAGGACCGCAGAATCCAGACCACCAGCGGCATGGTGACCAGCTGCAGCACCCAGATCATCCCGACCTTGGTGTCGAAGAGGCCGATCTGGTTGTAGATCACGAACAGCGGCACGATCACCATCAGTTCGGGGGCGAACCGGAACGACAACATCTGGAACATCAGGTCGTTACTGCCGCGGTACTGCCAGCGCCCGGCGGCGTAGGCGGCCGGGATACCGATGACCAATGACACGATCACCGCACCGCCACAGTTGAGCAGGCTGGTCAGCAGGGAGGCCTTGAAGTCGACGCTCGTCATCTGGGTGCCCTTGTCGGACACCACCGTGGCGAAATTCGACCACGTCGGGCTGAACGAGAAGTACGTCGTGGTCTGCTGTTCGGCGTTCTTCAGTGCCAGCATCAGCATCCAGAAGATCGGGAACAGCGAGAAGACGAACCAGATGATCAGACCGACGTCGGCGGCGACGGCACCGATGGACCAGCGCCGCTGACCGGGTTGCAACTCGGCTCGGGAGAGGTTGAGGGCCATGATTTTCTACGACTCCGCTCCGGCAGCGCGGCGCTGCGCTTTTCCGAGCACGCTCACCAGGTAGCGCGCGGTGATGAACACGATGATCCACAGCAGCAGCATGTAGGTGCTGCCGCGGGAGTAGTCCAGGTTGATGATCGAATCCTCGAAGGCGCCGATCTGCAGGGTGCGGGTCGCCACACCGGGGCCGCCCGCGGTCAGCACGAAGATGTGGTCGAACACCTTGAGGTTGTCCATGAACCGGAAGATGACCGCGACCAGGATGTAGGGCCACAGCATCGGCAGCATCAGCTTGCGGAACATGTAGAACCAGTTGGCCCCGTCGACATCTGATGCCTCGAACGGCTCCTTGGGCAGCGAGCGGATGCCCGCGAGGACCAGGATCGCCACGAACGGGGTGAAGATCCACACGTCGACCAGGATCACCGAGAACAGGGCGTTGTTCGCCGACAGCCAGTCGAACGTGTTACCAAGGCCGAGAACGTGATTGAGGATGCCGAACTGCGGGTTGAACATCAGCTTCCAGATCACGCCCGCGATCACCGGGGCGATCATCAGCGGCAGGATCAGGACCTTCTCGAAGATCTTGCCGATGATGCTGGAGCGGTTGAGCAGCAGGGCCAGCCCGACGCCGAGCACCGTTTCGACCGCGGTCGCGGCGATCGCGAAGATCGCGGTGACCTTGACGCTCTGCCAGAACACCCGGTCACCGAGGACAGAGGCGAAGTTGTCGAACCAAATGAAGTGGGGGTTCGGGTTGACCGCGGCATAGTTGAGGAAGGCGTAGTACGCCCCCACGGCGAACGGGTAGAGAATGCCGATCACGATCACCAGGGCGGGGATCGAGAGCAGATAGGGGCGGAACTTGCGCCGCCACGTCGGCACTTCCGGGAGCTTACGGCCACCGCCGGCAGCATCCGGTCGTGGCGACGCCGCAGGCGCCTTGGATGTCTGAGTCGTCATCGATGCCAGAGCTCCTAGAGGTTGACCTTGGACGTGTTGGTCTTGGCGAGGCTGCGCAACCGGGACGCCGCGTCTTCACCGCCGTAGATGTCCTGCAACGCCACCGCCCAGTTCTGAGTGGTGTCGAAGAACTTCTTCTGCGGGGTGAACTGGATCTTGGACTGCCCGATCACCGTCTCGAACGCCTCCAGATATCCGAACTGATCCGCGGCGACCCGCTTGAAGGTGGTGTCGAACACCGACTTCCGGACCGGGTCGGCATACGTGCCGCCCTCGACCGCCTTGTTCATCGACTCCTTGCCCGTGGCCCACTGGATGAACAGCCAGGCCGGCAGCTTGTTGCGCGAGTTGGCGCTCATCGCCCAGCTCCACGTCCACAGGTTGGTCTTGTAGTTGCCGTCCGGACCCGCCGGACCGGCGTACCACGCGATGTTGCCGGCCTCCTTGCTCGCACCCGGCTTGTTCTTCGGGTAGGTGGCGCTGTCGGCGTCGAACACCATCATCGCCTTGCCGTCACCGAGATCGCCGGTGGCGTTGGGGTAGTCGTAGGTGGTCCACGATGTCGGGCCCGCCTCGTGCTGCATTGCAATCCACTTCTTGGTGAACTCGATCGCCTTGTCGCTGTCCATCTCGGCGATGAGCTCCGAGCCGTTCCAGGTGTAGTCGACGGCACCTTCGCGGCTGTATTGCGTCATGAAACCGGGGTGGATGGTCGCCCACGACTTCGAGCCGCGGGTGGAGATGCCGTAGCGGTTCTGCGAACGGTCGGTCAGGTCGATGGCCAGCTGGATGAAATCGTCGAGGTTGTCGGGCAGTCGCGTGATGCCCTTCTCGTCGAAGATCCGCTTGTTGTAGGCGACCACGTTGTTCTCGAAGCCCCACGGGATCGCCCACTGCCCACCGGTTCCCAGCGGCTGGCCCAGTTGGAAATCCCACCGCGTCGAGGTACGCAGGCCGTCGAAGATGTCCTCGAAGTCGTACTCGGCGTTGGTGGCCGCACTGTTGGCCAGCCACGGGTTGAGATCCTCGATCCACCCGGGCGGCCCGTACTGCCAGATGAAATACGCGCCGAGCATGAACGCGTCGTGCTTGCCGGAGCCGCCGGCCAGTTCGGTGTTGAGCTTGGTGAAGTAGTCCGCCTCGGGCACGAGGTCCACGTTGACGTTGATGCCCGTCAACTCGGTGAACTCCTTGAGCAGCGGCTGGTACGACAGCTGGTAGGGGTGCGGGGTCTGCAGGATGTTGATGGTCGAGCCGGCCGCCTTGCGCCAGTCGAATCCACCGGTCACCGCGTCGGCGCCATTGGGCATACTCGCCTTGCCGCCGACCCCGCACGAACTGAGCACCGGCACGCTGGCTGCCGCGGCACCGGCCACACCGAGGGCAGCGAGCATCTTCCTACGCGAGAACTGCTGCCCCATGGGGGCATTGGAGAACAAGCTCATCAGGGTCCTTATCTCAGGCGGGGATCAGGGAGACCTTGACCGATTCCTTGCCGCTGGCGACGAGGTCGAGCCCCTGCTGGAACTCGGTCAACGGAAGCTGGTGGGTGCAGATCCGATCCATGGGCAGCACGCCCGACTCGATCATCTTGATCGCCGCGGGCCAGCAGTACGGGCCCAGATGTGCGCCGAGCACGTCGAGTTCCTTGTCGTCGCTGATGATGCTCCAGTCGACGGTCACGTCGCTGCCGAAGACGCCGTATTCGACGTACCGGCCGAGTTTGCGTAACAGGTTGAGCCCCTGAGGAACTGCCGACGGATGTCCGGTGCCCTCCAGGTACACGTCCGCGCCGTAGCCGTCGGTGAGCTCCTTGACGATCGCCACCGCGTCCTGCTCGGCGATGTTGATCGTGATGTCGGCACCGCAGAGCTTGGCGAGCTCGAGCTTCTCGGGCGCCATGTCGAGCGCGATGACGTGCATCGGGTTCTTGGCGCGGGCACCGGCGACCATCCCCAGGCCGATGGGCCCGCAGCCGGCGACCACCACCACGTCCTCGAACAGGATCTGCGCGCGCTCCACCGCGTGCAGCGAGCACGACAGCGGTTCGGCGAACGCGGCGTGGTGCGGTGCGACATCAGCGGACACCTTGTGCACCAGCGCTTCCACGGGATACACCATGTAGCTGGCCATCGCGCCCGGGGTGCGGCGCTTGAAGCCGTACAGGTCATGCGGCTGACACATGTGGTACTGACCGCGCTTACAGAACCGGCATTCCCAGCACGGCACGATCTGCTCGGAGACCACCCGGTCACCGATTGCGATACCCCAGCGGGAGGCGGCGGCGTCGTCGAGATCGACGACCCGTCCGACGAATTCGTGTCCGGGGATCACCATGGTCTCCGCCCAGGCGGGCCGGTTCTCGTCGCCCCAGAACTTGGCCGCGCCGTGGTAGCACTTCAGGTCACTGGCGCAGATGCCGACTGCTTCGACTTTCACGAGCACCTCGCCGGGGCCGCGCTGCGGAACCGCCACCTCCTCCAGCCGGTAGTCGTGGGGCCCGTGGCAGACGACTGCCTGCATTTTCTCGGGGATCTGAGCGGACGTCTTCTGATCGGACGTCTTTTGATCGGACAAAGCGAGTTCCTCCCTCTGTGGTCGGAGTCACAGTAGCGAGCCGGTGCACATTTGTCCAGAACATCTGTTCAGTGAAATTCTTTCCAGGGCAGGCGTTCGGTGTCATACTTCTGCGCATGCCTCGGCCGTCCGTGCCCGCCGCCTCATCCGCGAAATCGGATGGTGTCGCGCCCGATACCGAAAGCAGTCACTTCTCGCCCACCCTGCTCTACACCGCGGCGCGGCTCTACTACGAGGACGAGGCCACCCAAGCCGAGATCGCCGAGAAGCTGGGCACCAGTCGAGCGACGGTCAGCAGGCTCCTCGCCGAGGCGAAACGTCAAGGGGTGGTGCGTATCGAGGTGGTGCCGCCTGCCGATGTCCGCCCTACCGAACTGGCCGACCGGCTAGCCCGGGCGCTGAATTTGAACACCGTGTACCTGTCGCCACCCCTACCCACACCCGGGCCCGGCCGCAGCGTCGTCGACATCATGGGCCGGGTACTCGCGCCGGCGACGGCCCGGGCACTGGCTGAGGCAGGGTTGCTCCCGGGGGACGTGCTGCTGGTGTCGTCCGGCCGCACGGTCTACGAGCTGGCCCAGCACGAACTGACCTCACTGCCCGGCGTCGTGGTGGCGCCCACCGTGGGCGGCAACGACCAACCCTACGAGTGGTACCAGACCAACGAGATCACCCGGTTGGTCGCCAACCGCGTCGGCGGGCGCGCGAACTACCTGTTCGCGCCGGCGCTGCCGGGACCCGCGCTCTACGACTCCCTGGTGGAAGATCCGAGCGTCCAGCGCGTGCTCCACCAGTGGCCGCATGCCCGGTGCGCGCTGATGGGGGTCGGCGCCCCACCGCTGACCCGCTCGGACATCCCCCAGTTCGTGCCCACAGGCTCGACGTCGCTGCGGTCCGCCGTCGGCGACGTGTGCTCACGCTTCTACGACCGCAACGGCGCCCCCGTCGACTTCGACGGGGCGGAACGCCTCATCGCGCTGGAATTGGAGACGCTGCGCCACATCCCCGTCACCATCGCGGTGGCGATCGGCAAGGACAAGCTCGAATCCATCACCGCCGGCGCCCGCGGCGGCTACTTCAACCGGCTCGTCACCGATCCCGCCACCGCCGAAGCGCTGCTGACGGCCACCGATGACGCTGCACAACAGGAGGTTTCGTGACCAGCACCGCCGAGAAGAGATACTCCGGGGTGATGCGGCTCGACGGCAAGCGCGCACTCATCACCGGCGCCACCAAGGGCATCGGCGCCGACATCGCCCGTGCGTTCGCCGCCGCGGGCGCCCGCCTGGTGTTGAGCGGGCGCGACGAGACCGAACTGGCGCAGGCCAGACAGGCCCTGGGTGACGAATTCGGCGCCGAGGTGCGTTCGGCTGTCGTCGATCTCGCCGACTCTGACGGACCGACGGCGCTGGCCACCACGGCATCCGAGGCCTTCGAGGGCCTCGACATCCTGGTCAACAACGCGGGGATCTCGCTACCCGAACCCGTCGTCGGCACCACCGCGGAGAACTTCGACGCCACCCTCACCGTGAACCTGCGGGCTCCCGCGCTGCTGGCCGCGCAGGTCGGTGCGGCGATGGTCGACCAGGGCACGGGCGGCGCCATCGTCACCGTCGCCTCCGCCGCGGCGCTGGCCCCGCTACCGGAGCACTACGCCTACTGCGCGTCCAAGGCCGGCCTGGTGATGGCGACCAAGGTTCTGGCCCAGGAACTCGGGCCGCACGGCATCCGGGCGAATTCGGTGTGCCCGACGGTGGTACTGACCGAGATGGGTCAGCGGGTCTGGGGTGAGCAAGCCAAGGCCGCGCCGATGATCGCCCGAATCCCGCTGGGACGCTTCGCGGTCCCGCACGAGGTGTCCGATGCGGTCGTGTGGCTGTGCTCGGACGCGGCGAGCATGGTCAACGGTGTCGACCTCCCGATCGACGGCGGCTACACGATGGGCTGAGCCGGCTCAGTCGGCCGAGTAGGAGTCTGCGGCCGCCAGCCGGTGCACCTGCTCGCGGGTCGCGGGGTACAGCTGCGCCCAGGTGGCGAAGAGTTCCTCGTAGCGTTCCCGGTTGCGCGGGTCGGGCGTGATCTCGCGCTCGATGGTCGCCCAGTCCGTGTCGGCGGGCAGCAGCCCCACCCCGATGCCGGCCAGCAGCGCGTCACCGTAGCTCGCGCCGATGGCCTGCGCGGGCACCAGCTGCGAACGGCCGGTCACATCGCTGATCGCCTGCGCCCACACCGGGCTCTTCAAGCCGCCACCGACCGCGACGGTGCGGCTCGCCTCGTGGGCGTCGTCGAAACGTTCGAGGATCTGCCGGATGCCGAAGGCGATGCCTTCATAGGCCGCCCGGAACAGATGACCGCGCCCGTGCCGCAGCGTGAGGCCGGCGAGGACACCGCGGGCGTTCGGATCGAACACCGGGGTGCGCTCGCCCGCGAGGTACGGCAGCATCAGCAGGCCCTCGCTACCTGCGGGCACCGCCAGCGCCTCGGCGGTGAGCTCCTCGAAAGACGGCTTCCCCGTGAGTGATTGCAGCCAGTTGATCATCGTGCCCGCAGTCGACGTGCCGGCCGCCAGCGCCAGGGTGTGGGGGTCGACGCCCGCGGTGGTCCACAGCGTGGGATCGCTGTGGTACTCGTCGATCACCTGAACGAGGAACATCGTCGACCCGTACATCAGCATCTGATCGCCGGGACGGCGCACCCCGACCGAGAAGGCCTCCGAGTACGCGTCGACGGTGCCCGCGGCGACCGGCACGCCCGCCGGCAGCCCGGTCTCGCGGGCGGCCTCGACGCTCACCTGACCGACGACATCGCTCGGCCACACCAGCGACGGCAGCGGCAGGTGCCCGCAGATCCGCTCCGCCCAGTCCTTGTTCCACGTGAAATCCCGGGTGGCGTAGAGCGGATCGCACTGACTCGCGGTGTGATGGTCCATGACGTATTCGCCGGTGAGCTTCGCAGCGATGTAGGAATTGGAGCCGTACCAGCCGGCGGCGGCGTCGAACACCTGCGGCTCGTGGTTACGCACCCATTCGATCTTCGGCCCGACAGCTTGACTCGACAGCAGCGTACCGGCGCGCTCGAGAATTGCCGCCTCACCCAGTTCCGCTGTCAGCGAGGTTATTTCGGCGTGAGCGCGGGTGTCGATGCCGTAGAGGATGGCCGGGCGCAGGGGCCGCAGATCCGCGTCGCAGAGCACCAGGCACGGACCGACTCCGCTGACGCACACCCCGGCCAGGGTCGCGCCCGCGGGTTGGCGCGCCATCAGCGCGGTGCTGATCCCGCACACCTCGCGCCACCACACCGCCTCGGCGTCGACCTCGGCCCAGCCGGGCCGCGGCAGGTCCATCCCGTGGCTGATGGTCTCTGTGGCGAGCACGGTGCCCGAGCTGTCGACCAGAACACCCTTGGTGCTCCCCGTTCCCATGTCGATGCCGAGCAGCGTGTCCACGGCCCAACCCTACGTGGAGGAGCACAATCGCTGGCGTGGACTTCCGCCGACTGCAGCTCCTGCTCGCTCTGTCGCGCCTGGGTTCGATGCGGGCGGTGGCCGACGAACACCACCTCACCACCTCCACGGTGTCGGCGCAGATCGCCGCCCTCACGCGGGAGACCGGGGTCCAGCTGATCGAACCGGAAGGCCGGCGAGTGCGCCTCACCCCGGCCGGGCGCCGGCTGGCCGATCACGCGGTGACCATCCTCGCGGCCGTCGACCGCGCACGGTTGGATCTGGACGCCGATGCCGATCCCGCAGGCACCGTCCGCATCGGCGGGTTCGCCACCGGAATCCGGGTGTCGCTGCTGCCGATCGTCACCGACTTCCGGACACGGCTGCCGCAGGTCGACTTCGTCATCAGCGAGTACGAGCCCGTGGAGGCATTCCGGCTGCTGACCGCCGACGATCTCGACCTGGCACTGACCTACGACTACAACCTCGCCCCGGCCTCACCCGGGCCCTTGCTGGAAACGGTGCCGCTGTGGTCCATCCGCTGGGGCCTGGGGGTGCCGACGGACACCGGCCGCACCTCCACCACGCTCGGCGACTACGCCGAGCACACGTGGATCGTCAACTCCCGCAACACCGCCGACGAGGACGCCGTCCGCACCCTGGCCTCGCTGTCCGGGTTCAGCCCGCGCATCGCCCATCAGATCGACAGCCTGGATCTGGTGGAGGAACTCATCACCGCGGGCTACGGCGTGGGACTGCTGCCGATCGAACGTCCCACTGCGGCGGGAGTCACGGTGCTGCCCCTGACCGACCCCGACGTCGTTCTCACCGCGTATGCCGTGACCCGGATCGGTCGCGCGGACTGGCCCCCGCTGCGGGCCGTGCTGGACGCGATGAGACCACCGCCCGGCCCTCCCCTGCCCCGGCCAGGCTGG
>NZ_QJUA01000053.1 GCF_003254575.1 Mycobacterium kyogaense
CCATCAAGACCGCCGCCCGCCCCCTGCCCTTGACCCCGCGGGAGCGCGAGATCGCCGAGCTCGTGTCGGCGGGCCTGTCCAACCGTGAGGTGGCCGAGGCGCTGACGCTGTCGGTGCGCACCGTCGAGGGCCACGTGTACCGCGCCTGCTTCAAACTCGACGTCGCCGACCGCGACGAACTGGCCCGGCTGATCCGCAGGAAGTCCTGACCGTCGGCCACCCTCGGGCATGGCCCACAATGGGCGGTGATGGATCAACAATCGTTCTACGACGCGGTCGGCGGCCACGAGACGTTCCAGCGGATCGTGTCACGGTTCTACGAGCAGGTGCGCGACGACGAGATCCTGCGTCCGCTCTACCCCGAGGACGAACTGGAGGCGGCCGAGGAGCGGCTGCTGCTGTTCCTCGAGCAGTACTGGGGCGGGCCACGCACCTATTCCGAGCAGCGCGGCCATCCCCGGCTGCGGATGCGGCACGCGCCGTTCCGGATCGGCTATCTCGAGCGTGATGCCTGGTTGCGCTGTATGCACACCGCGGTCGCCGAGATCGATTCCCAGACCCTCGACGACGCGCATCGCGGTGAACTGCTCGCGTACCTGGAGATGGCCGCCCAGTCGATGGTGAACTCCCCGTTCTGACCCACGTTTCTCCCGGCGACCAGACACGAACTCGAGTGACTCGCCCGAGAATTACTCGAGTTCGCGTCTGGTCGCGGGGAAACGTCAGTGCAGGACCACGGCCGGGTCGCCGCGGCGGCGGTACACCGTCCCGAAGCGCGCGTCGACCCGCAACCACGTCGCCGTCGTGCGCACCCGCACGACCTCGTCGTCACCCGCACCGTCGGGGACGAAGCCCATCGCGGTCAGCGCGAACACACAGCGCATCGGGACGCCGACCCGCTGCTCCCCCGAAGCAACCTCGACCACGTCCTGGTCGAGCAGCGACGTGGGCGGGCCGTGCCCACCGGTGTGCTCGCGGGCCAAGGCCGTGCCGCGCTGGGCCAGCGCGAACACCTCGCGGGCGGGGACGTCATCGAGGTGGACGAATCCGGTCTCGGGGGGCAGGGCGCCCCGCCACGCCGAGTCCATCGCGAACCCCGGGTCCACGTAGCCGTCCGGCGTCATCGCCGCGAGCCCGGTCAGCAGCGCGTCGGCCGCGACGGACAGGTCGGCCGGCCGCAGCCGTCCCCCGACCGTCCGGCTGGCCAGCACGTCGAACCCGGTGGAGACCCAGGCCGCCACCAGACCGCCCGGGCGCTCGCGTAGCCGTACCACCGCGGCCTCGTCCACGCCGCGGGCACGCTCGGCGAAAGCCGCGAGGTCGTCCCGGTGCGCGGGGTCGAGCCAGAGACCGCGTTCGCTCATCGGGCCCAGTGCTGCAGATACTCCCGCTGCGCAGCCGAGAGTCGTTGCAGCCGTTGCTCCTCGATGTGCACCGCGGCCAGCTGGGTCTCGGCGATGACGGCGGGTCGGGAATCGGGCGCGGCGCCGACACTGCGCACCTCGTAGGCGACCGTGAAATCGACCGAGCGCACCCGGGCGGTCCACATCGTCACCTGCAGCGGCGAGTCGATCAGCCGCAGCTGCGCCTTGTAGGCGATCTTCACATCGGCGATGAGCAGACCGATCGTGGTGATATCCGCTTCGAATGGCTCCCGCAGGAACGGAATTCGCGCCTCTTCGAGGATCGTGACCATCGTCGCGTGGTTGATGTGCTGGTACATGTCGATGTCCGACCAGCGCACGTGCACCGACGCCGTGAAGCCCTGCTGTGTCACCTCTGTGTCATCCCTGAATCACCCCGAAGTTCCCGTTCCACTCGTCCTGGTCATGCTGCGGATCTGGCGAGCCGCCACCGACAGAGTCGCCAGGTCGTGCTCACCACTTTCGTACAACTCGGTCAACGTGCGACGGGCGCGGGTGACCCGGTTGTTGTTGGTGAGCTCCCACTCGGCGATCTTCTCCTCGCCGTTCTCCTCGGGCTCGCCGACGGCCAGGACATCGAAGCTCAGCGCGCGCAGCGAGCCGTAGATGTCATCACGAATCGCCAACCGCGCCAACGAATGCCAGCGATCATCCCGGGACAGCCGGGACACCGCGGTGAGCAGGCCGTCGGTACCGAGATGATCCATCAGCGCGAAGTAGGTGTCGGCCACCTCGGCCGGGTCGCGGTCGACGATGTCGGCGACGTCGATGACGTCGAGCAGGCTGAACTGGTACAGGCCGGTGGCCACCTGGAACGCCAGCTCCTCGGACACGCCCTGCCCGCTGAACTCGCCGGCCTCTTTCATCACGATCGCCCGGTCGTCGCCACGCAACCACTCCGACATCTGCGGGGTCAGCGCCGCGACCTTGTCGGCGAAGCGGTTGATCTCGGCACCCACCGCCAGCGGCTGCGGCCGGTAGTTCAGCAGCCAACGGGCGGCACGGTCGATCAGCCGCCGCAGGTCCAGCGTCATCCGGTCGGTCACGGCCACCGATACGCCGTCGACGCCGGCGGCGCGGATTCGCCGCCACACCTGCCCGACCCCGAAGATCGCGTCGACGGCGACGAAGCTGCGCACCGCGTCGACCGACGAGACCCCGACGTCCTCGGCGACGCGGTAGGCGAACGAGATGCCTGCGGTGTCGACCACGTCGTTGACGAGCATCGTCGCGACGATCTCGCGGCGCAGCTGATGGGATCGGATCTCGGTGGCGAAGCGCTCCCGCAGCGTCGTCGGGAAGTACGACGGCAGCCGAGACGCGAACACCTCCTGATCGGGCAGATCACCGGCGAGCAGATCGTCTTTGAGTGCGAGCTTGACGTGCGCCATCAGCGTCGCCAATTCCGGTGAGGTCAGACCGATCCCGGCTTCGGCGCGGCGGCGGACCTCCTTCTCCGACGGCAGCGCCTCCAGTTCGCGATTGAGGCCACGCTCGTCGACGAAGTCCTTGATCATCCGCGCGTGCACCGACAGCATGCTGGCGGCGTTCGCGCGACTGGTGCCCATCAGATCGTTCTGACTTTCGTTGTCCACCAGGACGAGTCGGCCCACCTCGTCGGTCATCGACAGCAACAGGTCGGTGCGATCCTCGGCGGTCACCTTGTCGGCGGTGACCAGCGAGTCGATGAGGATCTTGATGTTCACCTCGTGGTCGGAGCAGTCGACGCCCGCGGAGTTGTCCAGCGCGTCGGTGTTGATTCGGCCGCCGACGAGGTCGAACTCGATACGGCCCAGCGACGTCACACCGAGGTTGCCGCCCTCGCCGATCACCTTGGCGCGCACCTGGTTTCCGTTGACGCGCACCGCGTCGTTGGCCCGGTCGCCCACATCGGACTCGGTCTCGGCCTTGACGTAGGTGCCGATGCCCCCGTTGAACAGCAGGTCCGCCGGCGCCTTCAGGATCGCCCGCATCAGAGCGGGCGGCGTCAACTCGGTCACACCGTCGTCGATGCCCAGCGCCGCGCGAGCCTCCGCGCTGATCGGGATCGACTTCTGCTCGCGGCTGTAGACGCCGCCACCGCGGCTGATCAGCGAGGCGTCGTAGTCCTCCCACGACGAGCGCGGCAGATCGAACAGGCGCTTGCGCTCCTGCCACGACCGCGCGGCATCGGGGTCGGGATCGATGAAGATGTGCCGATGGTCGAACGCGGCGAGGAGTCGGATGTGCTCGGAGAGCAGCATGCCGTTGCCGAACACATCGCCGCTCATGTCCCCCACGCCGACGACGGTGAAATCTTCACTCTGCGTGTCGATTCCCATCTCACGGAAGTGGCGCTTCACCGACTCCCAGGCACCCTTGGCGGTGATGCCCATCGCCTTGTGGTCGTAGCCGACCGAGCCGCCCGAGGCGAACGCGTCGCCCAGCCAGAAGCCGTAGGACTTGGCGACGTCGTTGGCGATGTCCGAGAACGTCGCGGTGCCCTTGTCGGCCGCGACGACGAGATAGGCGTCGTCGCCGTCGCGGCGCACCACACCCTCGGGGGTGACGATCGCCCCCGACGACTTGTCGACGTTGTCGGTCAGGTCGAGCAGCCCGGCGATGAACAGGCGGTAGCAGGCCACGCCCTCCTCGCGGGTGGCGTCACGGTCGACGGCGGCATCACCGGTGGGCGCCGGCGGCCT
The DNA here is from genome assembly GCF_003254575.1 of Mycobacterium kyogaense. Taxonomy (GTDB): domain Bacteria; phylum Actinomycetota; class Actinomycetes; order Mycobacteriales; family Mycobacteriaceae; genus Mycobacterium; species Mycobacterium kyogaense. Next base: position 4,109 of record NZ_QJUA01000053.1, read on the forward strand.
CTTGACGACGAAACCGCCCTTGGCGCCGACCGGCACGATCACCGCGTTCTTCACCGCCTGCGCCTTGACCAGGCCGAGGATCTCGGTACGGAAGTCCTCCCGCCGGTCCGACCAGCGGAGCCCGCCGCGGGCGACGAACCCGAAGCGCAGGTGCACACCTTCGACCCGCGGCGAGTACACGAAGATCTCGAATTTGGGCCGCGGCAGCGGCAATTCGTCGATCAGCTCTGAGTTCATCTTCAGTGACAGGACATTGCGTTCCCGCGCCGATCCCGCGCGGGTGACGAAGTAGTTCGTGCGCAACGTCGCCTGCATCATCGACGCGAACGCCCGCAGCACCCGGTCGGTGTCGAGGCTGACCAGCGCATCGATGTCCGCTGCCACTGCGGCAGCGGCAGCCTGGGCGTCGCGGCGGACGCCCGTCTGGTTCTCGGACGGACAAAACAATGCCTCGAACAGTTCGACCAGCGAGCGGGCCGTATCCGCGTTGTTGTTCAGCACGTCCTCTATGTGGGACTGACTGTACGAGAAGCCTGCCTGCTTCAGGTATTTCGCGTACGCCCGCAGCACCGTCACCTGCTGCCACGTCAGACCGGCCCGCAGCACCAGCTCGTTGAACCGGTCGATCTCGCAGTTGCCATGCCAGATCGCGGTGACGGCGTCGGCGAACCGCTCTGCCGTAGCGTGCCGTTCCGGTCCGGGGCCGGTCATCGGAATGCCGTGGTGCGGCGACACCTTGAATTGATAGATCCACACCGGCAGGCCGTCGGGCCGGGTGACGGTGAACGGGCGCTCCTCGAGCACCGTCACGCCCATCGACTGCAGCATCGGAAGCAACCGGCTCAGCGACGCCGACTGCCCGCCGAGGTACCAGATCAACGTCGAGATGCCGTCGACGGCGGTGTTCTCGGTGTCGTCGAGCACCAGCTTGACGGAGTTGTCCTCCAGCTGCTCGATGATCTCGATGTCGGCCAGGGCGTGCAGCGGCGTGACGGCCTGCTTGTAGACCTCGGGGAACGCCGCGGCGTAGTGCTCGGCGATGGTCTGGTCGGTCGACGCCGTCCGGACCGCACCGAGCATCCGGTCGGCCCAGGTGCGCGCGGCCTCGGTGAGCAGATCCTGGATGCGCGATTCGTTCTCGTCGGACACGTCGACATCGGCGACGCGCGACCCCTCGGGCAGTCGGACCGTGAAATGCACCAGCGCCCAGGGTGATTCGCTGACCCGCGCAGAGTAGTCGATGCTCACCCCGCCGAGCTCGCGCACCAGGATGTCCTGCATCTCCAGGCGCACGGCGGTGGTGTAGCGGTCTCGCGGCAGATACACCAGGCAGGAGACGAAGTGAGCCAGCGGATCGGCCCGCATGAACAGCAGGGTGCGGCGGCGCGAGCCGAGGTCGACGACTGCCATCGCCATGTCGAGCAGCGCGCGTGCCGACAGCGCGAACAGTTCCGAGCGCGGGATGGTCTGGATGATGTCGAGCAACAGTTGACCCGGGTGGCTGGGGTCGCGGTGCGCCATCGCGAGCGCGTCGTTGACCCGCCGCGAGATCAACGGGATCTCGAGCACGTTGGCGTTCATCGCGGCGACGGTGAACAGTCCGACGAAGCGGTGCTCGATCGCTGTGGAGTCAGCCCCGTCCCCGGCCTGCTCGCGCACGACCACGATCTGCGGGTAGGCGCCGTAGCGCAGGAAGCTCGGGATCGTCGCCTGAGCCAACGCGAGCAGTTCGTCCTTGTTGGTCAGCTGCGGAAGCACGTCCTGGCGCAACCGCAACACTCCGAGCCGGCTGGCAGCATCGACGGTGGCCTGCCCGTCGCGCACGGGGCAGCGCTGGTAGCCCAGCAGCACGAAGTGCCCATCGGCGAGCCAGCGCAGCAGCGCCGCGACGTCCTTGCGGTCGGCACTGGGAAAGCGCCGACCGGTGTCGCTGTCGAGTTCGGCGGCGAGCCCGCGCAGCGTGGCGCCCATGCTCTGCGAGTCCAGCGCTACCTGGCGGGCGTCGGCCAGCACGCGCGGCAGCAGGCGTTCGGCCTCGGCGAGCGCGCGCCGATCGACCGCGCTGGAGAGTTGGACGTGCACCCACGTCTCGTCGACACCGTCGCCGAACGTCGCCTCCGAGGACGGCACGATGTCGAGTAGTTCGCCGCCCGCGCCGCGGCGCACCCGGAAGACCGGGTTCATGATCGCCTTGTAGGCGACCCCGACGCGGTGCAGCAGCACCGTCACCGAGTCCATCAGCATCGCCGCGTTGTCGGTGATCACCTGCAGCGCCGGACCGAACCCGCCGGGCTCGTCGGCGCCGTAGACGGCGACCAGCGTTGCTCCGGCGGAGCGCTGGCGGCCCAACCGGTACTGCGCTTCGACCATCGCCTCGGAGCCGTCCGACGGGCGCCGCAACGGGCCCGTGACGGCGCCTTCCGAGCCGGGCGCACCGCCGTGAGGACCCCGATAGGTCTGCAGGTACGCGGGGATCAGACGATCGATCACCTCAGGGGTCAGGTGCTTCTCCGCCGCCCCGATCGCACCGGGATTCAACGACATCCGCCGCTCCTCCAGTCACATGCGCACCGGCCGCCGTTGGCTGCGACCGGCCGCAGGAGCGGTCGGTCACGTGGTCCGCACGACGAGACTATCCCCGCGTGAGCTTGCGGTGGGTGACCCGGTGCGGACGGGCTGCCTCGGCGCCGAGCCGCTCGACCTTGTTCTCCTCGTAACCGCCGAAGTTGCCCTCGAACCAGAACCATTTGGCCTCGTTGTCGGTGTCACCTTCCCACGCCAGGATGTGCGTGCAGGTGCGGTCCAGGAACCACCGGTCGTGGGAGATGACCACGGCGCATCCGGGGAACTGCTGCAGCGCGTTCTCCAGCGAGCTCAGCGTCTCGACGTCGAGATCGTTGGTGGGCTCGTCGAGCAGGATCAGGTTGCCGCCCTCTTTGAGCGTCAGCGCCAGATTCAGCCGGTTGCGTTCACCGCCGGAGAGCACGCCCGCGGGCTTCTGCTGGTCCGGGCCTTTGAAGCCGAAGGCCGACACGTAGGCGCGCGACGGGATCTCGTTCTGGCCCACCTCGATGTAGTCCAGGCCGTCCGAGACCACCTCCCAGACGGTCTTCTTGGGGTCGATACCGGCGCGGCTCTGGTCGACGTAGCTCAGCTTGACCGTTTCACCGACCTTGACGGTCCCGCTGTCGGGCTGCTCGAGTCCGACGATCGTCTTGAACAGCGTGGTCTTGCCGACACCGTTGGGTCCGATCACGCCGACGATGCCGTTGCGCGGCAAGGTGAACGACAGGTCTTTGATCAGTTGTCTGCCGTCGAAGCCCTTGTCGAGGTGTTCGACCTCCACCACGACGTTGCCCAGCCGCGGGCCGACGGGGATCTGGATCTCCTCGAAGTCGAGCTTGCGGGTCTTCTCGGCCTCGGCGACCATCTCCTCGTACCGGGAGAGACGGGCCTTGCTCTTGGCCTGCCGGGCCTTGGCGCCCGAACGCACCCACTCCAGTTCGTCCTTGAGTCGCTTCTGCAGTTTGGCGTCCTTGCGGCCCTGCACGGCGATGCGCTCGGCCTTCTTCTCCAGGTAGGTCGAGTAGTTGCCCTCGTATGGGTAGGCGCGGCCGCGGTCGAGTTCGAGGATCCACTCGGCGACGTTGTCCAGGAAGTACCGGTCGTGCGTGACGGCCAGGATCGCGCCCTGGTACTCGGCGAGGTGCTGCTCGAGCCACAGCACGCTCTCGGCGTCGAGGTGGTTGGTCGGCTCGTCGAGCAGCAGCAGATCCGGCTTGGACAGCAGCAGCTTGCACAGCGCGACGCGGCGCTTCTCACCACCGGAGAGGTGGGTCACCGGCTCGTCGGCGGGCGGGCAGCGCAGCGCGTCCATGGCCTGCTCGAGCTGGCTGTCGATGTCCCACGCGTCGGCGGCGTCGAGCTCCTCCTGCAGCGCGCCCATCTCTTCCATGAGCTCATCGGTGTAGTCGGTCGCCATCAGCTCGGCGACCTCGTTGTACCGGTTGAGTTTGGCCTTGATGGCCACGCCCTCTTCGACGTTCTCGCGAACGGTCTTGGTCTCGTCGAGCTGGGGTTCCTGCATGAGGATGCCCACGGTGGCGCCCGGCGCCAGGAACGCGTCGCCGTTGTTGGGCTGGTCCAAACCGGCCATGATCCGCAAGACGCTCGACTTACCGGCCCCGTTGGGGCCGACGACGCCGATCTTCGCGCCCGGAAGGAAATTCAGGGTGACGTCGTCAAGGATGACCTTGTCGCCGTGCGCCTTGCGGACCTTCCGCATCGTGTAGATGAATTCGGCCATGCCTCTGATATCGCCTTTCTCAGGTCGTCGCGATCTGCGAGAGCCCGGGCCCATCCTAGGCGCGGCCACGATGCCGGGTGAGGGTGGCGGCGTTCGGCGCTACGCGCTGAGCGCCAGTGCGTCGCTGTCGTCGGCGCTCGCCTCCGTGGATGGCCCGTCGCTGTTCGCGGTGTCGGTGTCGGTGTCGGAACCGCTCTCAGGGCCCGACTCGGCGGGCTGCTCGGAGTGCCTGCGCTTGTCGATGCGGGCGATGCACCGCGCCAGGTCCGGACCCACGGAGGTGGCCCTGATCTCCAGCGACGAGCGGCGGTTGCCGTCGCGGTCTTCGTATTCGCTGGTGTACACGTTGCCGACAACGATCACCGCGTCTCCCTTCCCCAGGCCCGCACCGACGCCGGTGACCAGGCGCCCCCAGCAGTTGACCGTCGCGTAGAGCGAGTTGCCCGGCTCCCACGTGCCGTCGGCGGTGCGGCGGCGCGAGTTGCTCGCGACGCGGAACTTGAACAGTTCCTGGTCGCCGACCCAGCGGCGCTCGGGGCTGGTGACGATGGTGCCGACGACGGTGATCGGTGTCTCGAACATGGTGGTTCTCTTTCTCTCGAGGCTGCGGCACGGGCACGGCGCCCGCGCCGTCGATGACACGTCCATTGACGGCGGAGGTACCGACACCGCGGCCGCTCCCGGGCTCGCCGAGCGGCAAGGCTGTGGATGAAACGCGCTCTGGGGATGACGGCCTTAAGTTGGGCGGATGGCCGCCGACCTGACCTCCCTGCCCGGGGCACGCCTCGTCCCTCGCATGCAGGTACCGCCGGACGCCGTCGGCATCATGCCGACCGCGGCGGTGGTTCCCGACCCGGTCGTGGTTCTGGCGCCGGACCTGGACACAGCCGACCGGGCGATGCCGGCACTCGCGGCGGACCCACACCGCGGTCGTTGGCCGGCCGACGTCCGGTTCGCCGCGCCCCCGGACGCGGTCATCGGCGCCGGCTCGGCGCTGCCGGCCGAGGTGCGCCGGGCACTACCGACGATCCACTCACTGCCCGATTTGCCGACCGCCGTGCCCGACGGGATGGACGCGATCGTGACGACCGAGTTGCGCCACGGCGACTTCTGCGGCGTCGCGGTACGCGTGGCCGACACCTCTGTCTGGGTGCTGGCCCGTCCTTTCGACGACGCCGTCGCGCTCGACCTCGCCGCCGCACTGCTGGGACGTGAGTGGACCGACGTGTGGCCGCTCGCCGTCGCAGGCCCGGTCGAGTTGGTGGTCTTCGGCGCACATCTGCGGGGCGGACCGCTGGCCCACCAGCTGACCGACCTCGGCGCGCGCTGGGCCGGGGAGATCACGACTGCCCCGCGCTACCGCATGACGGTGGTGCCGTCCTCCCCCACCAAGCCCGCGGTCAGTCGGGTGGCCGAGGGCGCCACCGGGGCGGCGCTGTACGGGCAGCGGTGGCTGATGTCGGCGGCTGCGCTGGGCCGATTCCTGGTGGCGCTGCCGCCGCCGATGCAGCTGGGCAAGGTCGAGTGCGCCGACGGGTCCTGGCGTACGGGGTTCGGCTGCGATGCGTCCGCCGCCGCCGGCGTGGACGTCACCGCGTACGGAAGCTGGCCCGCCGCGGTCGCCGCCGGGGCGGTGTAGTCGCGAGAGTCAGCTGTCGGCGCGGTCGCGGCGCGCCAGCTCGGCGAGCATCGCGTTGTAGGCGGCCAGGTCCGCATCGTCGTCGCGGTCGGCGGCGCGGTCGAGACGGCGGGCGGTCCTGTCGTCGGTGCGCCGCCACTGCACGAACAGCGCGATCAACACCACCACGAGCGGCACCTCGCCGGCCGCCCAGGCGATGGCCCCGCCCAGACGTTGGTCGGCCAGCAGGTCGGTGTGCCAGGGCAGGGCCAGGGACCGGTAGAAGTCGCCCCCGATCGCGGTGTTGGTCCCCATCAGCACGACGCCGAAGAACGCGTGCAGCGGGAGTGAGGCGAACACCATGGCGAGCTTGGCGATCGGCGGCAACGGCCGCGGTGTCGGGTCGACGCCGATCACGACCCAGTAGAAGAGGTAGCCGCTGAGCAGGAAGTGCACGTTCATCGCCAGGTGCGCGGCGTGGCTGCCGACCACGGCGTCGAAGATGCCGCCGAAGTAGAGCCCGTAGAAGCCGACGATGAACAGAGCTGTCGCCACGAACGGATTGGTCAGCACCCGCGACACCCGCGAATGCAGCGCCGCGAGCAGCCACTCCCGCAGGCCCGGCGGGGCACCCCGGCCGGCGGCCGGCAACGCTCGCAGCGCCAGCGTGACCGGGGCGCCGAGCACCAGCAGGATCGGCACCAGCATGGACAGCAGCATGTGCGCGATCATGTGCATGCTGAACATCGCCGGCATGTAGCGGCCGAGGCCCGACGACGTCGTGAACAGCAGCAGCAGGCAGCCCAGCAGCCAGGCCACCACCCTGCCGGCCGGCCACGCGTCGCCCCGCCGGCGCAACCTCCGGACCCCGGCCAGGTACAGCCCGGCGAACAGCACCGCGGCGGTGCCGAAGACCAGGTCGAACCGCCAGTCGAACAGGAGGCGGGCCACCGTCGGCGGGCCGGCCAGGTCGTAGCCGATCTCGACCGCGGGGATGGACAGATTGGTCTCCAGCGGTGGCGGCGGTGGAGTCCGCCCGAGGGCGACGGCCACCCCGAAGGTCAGCCCGAAGACCACCGCTTCCACCAGCGCCAGCCGGATCAGCGCGCCGCGTTCCGGCCGATCGGCGGCCAACGCGGCGACTCCGCGGCGACGCTGCTGCCACCCGAGGATTCCCAGGGTCACGAGCGCAGCTGACTTGGCGAGTAGCAACCAGCCGTACCGGGTGTGGACGAGGTCCTCCGGACGCACCCGCACCAGCGCGTTGATGACACCGCTGAACGCCATCGCGACGAAGCACCACAGCGCCACCGCCGAGAAGCGTCGCGCGGCCAGGTGATCGTGCACTCCGGTGCCGCCACGCAACGCGTGCACCAGAAGTGCCAGCAGTCCCCCGGCCCACACCGCGCCGGCGATCAGGTGCACCAGGAGGCTGTTGGTCGCGATGTCGTGTGATCCGCCCGAGGACGAGTGTCCGGTCAGGGCCAGCGGAAGCAACGTCATTAGCGACCCGGCGAAGAGCACCGGCGTCCACGACCAGCGCAACACCGGGATGCTGACCACGGTCACGACAGCAGCGAACAGTGCGGTCCACCGCCAGGCACCTGCGATGTCGATGAGGTCGGCCACCGACCAGATGTCGGCCGGGCTCAGCCGCGTCATCAGGGGCTGACCGCTGATGTCCGAGACGGTCAGCGGAACCATCAGCACCGCGCACACGGTCCACAACGCCGCCGCGGCGGTGCCGACCCGCAACGCCCGGTACCCGTCGACGTCGAGGACCCCGGTCGCCTGCGGCGGCACCAGGAACGCCGCGAACAGGAACGACCCGGTCGCGATCACTGCGGCGATCTCGCCGGCCGCCTTGACGAACGGCAGTCCGTAGGTGGTCACGGGACCCGGGTCCGGCAGGCCGGTCGCGGTGAGCGCATCGGCCAGCGACAGCGCCGACAGCGCCGCCGCGGTCATACCCGCCAGCACCGCGACACCGTAGAGCAGCGGCCACACCGAGGCGCGGCGCGCCCGCACGGGCGCGGCGGAGCCGGCGAGAGTCATGCGTCCAGCGTATGACCTGCCCGCGGGTGACCCATCACACCGCCCGCTCGCGCAGCTGGCGGCGGCTGCGCTCCCGCGCGACGAACTGCTTGCGGGCGTACCGGTCGACGGTGTTCATGTCGGCCAGGATGCCGCGCAACTCGTTACGGAAGGCTGTGCGCCGCTCTTCGAGATCGGCAGCCGGCTCGAGCAGATGGTGGTCGGCAGCGACCTGGCGCGCGGTGGTGAACAGCAGCGCCGACACCGACTCGTTGCTCTGGACTCGCCCTTGCGCCACGTACTGCCGACCCAGCCCCAGCGCCTTGGCGGTGAGGTCCTTTTCCGAGATGTCGGCGGGGGCGTCGATCAGCGCGTCGGCGACGATCTGGTACGCCTCGAAGAAAGGCCGCAGCAGCGGACCGGCGATCGTCGGCCGCTTGACCCGCAGCACGGCGTCGATCCGCTCGCCGCCCGCGGCGACGTCGCTCTCCCAGTCGTCGTGCCAGGACATCTCCTCCGCCACGTGCGCGCGGAACGCCGCGGAGTCGGCGAAGTAGAAGTCGAACTTCAACAGATCGCGCAGATGCATCACCTGCGTCCAGAACGCCTGGACCCGGTCGCCGTCGCTGCGGGCGGCATACGCCAACGCCAGTTCGACCAGTGACGTCTCGAGGAACGCGTCGATCAGCGAGTTGCGGTAGAACGCCGCCTCGAGCTCGTCCTGCGGCGCGATGTACCACACGGTCTCGCGGCCACCGTCCACACGAGTCACCGGGTGCCCGCCCGAGAGCGCGTCCAGGGCGGCACGAACACCGTCGGGGGTACGTAACCGCAACGCGCTGTTGGTCATCGGGGTCTGTTTGCGCTCGAGGTAGTCCAGCGAATCGCCCAGCGTGTGGTGCAACTGGTCGAGGGTGAGTGCGACACCGCGGGTGGCCAGCAGCAGCGCCGACACCAAGGCGGTCGCGTTGACCGGGGTCACCTGCACGATGCGCCACGCCACTTCGAACGCCATCTTCTGCAGGGCAAGGCGTTTGGCGGCCTCGTCGGTGGTCATCGGGCCGTGCGGCTCGCCGAGGTACTCGCGCATCGACACTGCGCGCGGGAATCGGACGTAGATCTTCCCGTAGTTGCGTTCCCCTTGCGCGCGAATGTAATTGACGAGCCAGGACAGCCCCTCGGGGGTCTTCTCTCCGCCCCGCGCATAGGACGCGTACTCGGCGGTCTCGTGCAGTTGGTCGAAGCTGATCGACACCGGCTGCAGCAAGATGTCGTCGCTACGGCCGTCGAGGTACGCGTCGGCGACGTAGGCGAGCAGACCGAGTTTGGGCGGCAACATCTTTCCGGTGCGCGACCGGGTGCCCTCGATCGCCCAGGCGAGGTTGAAGCGCTTCTCGACGATGTAGCCGACGAATTGGCGCAGCACGTACTTGTACAGCGGGTCGTCGAGTTTGCGGCGCAGGAAGATCACGCCGGAGCGGCGCATCAGCGGTCCCATCGCGCCGAACGACAGATTGATGCCCGCGAAGGTGTGCACCGGCGGGAGTCGGTTCTCCTGCATCGCGACGGGCACGATCGCACCGTCGAGATAGGAGCGGTGCGAGAACAGCAAGACGGCCGGGTGGGCCTCGAGCGCGTGACGCATCGCCTCGACCTCGGTGCGGTCGTAGTCGATGTTCGGGTCGAAGCCCCGACTGAAGATGGCCCTACCCAGAGACGGGATCAGGTCGACCGAGAAACGGCTCCACCCGGTCCCCAACTCGTCGAGCATCTCGCCGGCCTTCTCGACGGTGGCGCCGGGGATCTGCTCGAGCCCCTGCCGGAACCGCGCCGACGAGAGCACCTCGGGTTTGATCAGCCGGGGCGACTTGTACTCGGGTCCGAGCAGCCGCAACTCCACGCGCTCGATGGCCAGGATCGCCCGTCGAAGCACGAAACGCGCGAATTCTCTGGGATTTTCGGCGGTGGTGTTCTCACTCCAGTTCTGCCGTAGCTCCGAGACTTTCGCCGGCTCGCCGGCGACCACGCGGGCGCGCGACGGATCACGCTTGAGGATGCTGCGTTGTAGCACCCGCGGCGGGCAGTACGTGTCTCGTCCCGAGACCAGCGCCACCACCTTCGAGCGGGTCGGCAATCCGCCGGGCACCCAGAAGACGCGCACCGGGACGACCGAGCGGTCCTCGTCGGCTTCGAGCATCTCGACGAGCCGGGCGAGGACAGCCGGTGGCGGATCGTCGTCGGCGGGGAGCTTGAGCACCTCGATCTTGCTCTCCGGGTGCGCACTGCGCTGTTGGTGCAGCCAATCGGCGAGCAGCGACTCTTCCGCCGGCGACGACACCGACGCGAGGACCAGGGTGTCGTCGACAGCCGTGAACGCCGTGATGTCGGCGGCGCGGACCTTCACGGCCGGCCCTTTGCGGCGGTCTTCTTCGCGGGCTGCTTCGCGGCCGGAGCTTCCTCGGCTGCCGCCTTTTTGGCCGGGGCCTTCTTGGCCGGGGCCTTCTTGGCCGGCGCCTTCTTGGCCGGCGCCTTCGTGGCAGCCTTGTCCGTCGCGCCCTGGCGGCGGTACAGCTCGGGCTCGGGCAACTCGTCGTGCGGCCAGTCCTTGAGCGTGTCCAGGTAGAGCTGACGCACTTCGGCGATTCGCTCGGTCAGGTTGTCGTGGGTCCACCCGTCGACCGGAATGGGCGGATAGACAACGACATCGACGGTGCCCGGGTTGAAGGTGCTGGAGTCGCGGGCCGCGATGACTTCGGCGTTGCGGATCACGATCGGCACGATCGGGATGCCCGCCGACATCGCGATGCGGAACGGCCCCTTCTTGAACTCCCCCACCTCGGTGGTGTCCAACCGCGTGCCCTCGGGCGCGATCAGAATCGACACGCCCTTGCGGGCGAGCTCCTCGACCTTCTTGAGACCTTCGACCGCCTTCTGCGGATCGTCACGATCGATGAACGCGGCGTCCATGATCCGGCCCATCGTTCCGACGATCGGGTCGTTCTCCAGTTCCTTCTTGCCCACCGAGGTGAAGTTGTCGCTGACGAGTCTGCCGGCGATCATCGGGTCGGCCTGGTTGCGGTGGTTGAAGATGAACACCGCGGGCCGCTGCGCGGTCAGGTTCTCCTCACCGAGCACGTTGAGGTTGATGCCGACCGCGGTCATCAGCGTCCGGCTGAAGACCGAGGTGAAGAAGTTGACACCGGTGCGCCGGTTGCGGGTCAGCAGCCCGACGCCCAACGCACCCCACGCCACCGGAACCATCGACGCGATGCCGGCCGCGGTGCGCAGCTGCGAGACCGGGTTGGCGCCGCTGCGGCTGCTGAACCGCAGGATCGGCCAGCCACGCTTGGCGGCCACGGCGGCCATCTTGCCCGCGGGGTTGGTGGGCCGAGGGTTGCCGACGAGGTACATCAGCGCGACGTCCTCGTCCCCGTCTGCATAGAAGTAACTCTTCGACAGGTCCACGCCGTTGGCGGTGGCGAACTCCTGCACGGCCCGGGCCTTCCCCGGGCCCCAGATGATCGGCCGCTCCACCTCGCCGGTGATCAAGCCGTCCTCGTCGGTCTCGAACTTGTTGCTCAGCACGTTCTCGATGCCCAGGAACCGGGCGACGGGCTCCACCTGCACCGTGAGCGCCGACGAGCTGAGCACCACGGTGTGGCCGCGCGCCATGTGGGCCCGCACCAGCTGGCGCATCTCGGGATAGATGCGGCCGACGATCTTCTGCGCGAACAGCCGTTCGGCCAGCTCGTCGATGTCGTCCACGGAATTCCCGCGCAGCATCCGGGCACCCTTGCCGATGAGGTCTTCGAACTCCGAGCGCCCCAGTTGATGATTCAGCCCGGCCTGCACCATCCCGATGAACTCACCGACCGACATCTGGCGCCGCCGCAGCCGGTCCTGCGTCATCACCACCCCGGTGAACCCTGCGACCAGGGTGCCGTCGAGATCGAAGAACGCGCCGATCTCGGGCCCTTCCGGGCTCGCCTCGATCTCGGCGACCGAACCCGGTAGGCGCATCTGGGGGTTGTCAGGGCTCACTGTGCGGCACTTCCCTTCGTCGAGGCGGCATGGAGGGGCGTCGAGGTCTCGGCGGTGAACGTTGCCGGGTGGGCACGTCCGTCGCCGCCGAGCGCGAGGACTTCATCGAAGCCTGCCAGCAGACATCGCGCCAGCAGCGCCGGATCGGTGATCGCGGCGCGGTCGTAGCGCGCGGTGACCGTGCAGTAGCCGGAGCGGGAGATCAGCACCACCATCATCGCCACTCCGGGAAGCGGGCCGAGGCCGTACTGCCGCAGCACCTGAGCCCCGGCGATGAACGTGTCGCCCGCATAGACCGGCACGTTGCTGGCCTGCACGTCGGAGTTCACGATCGACCCGGCCATCGACTCGAGCACGCTGTCGGGCAGCAGGGACACGACGGGTGCGATCGCACCGACCATGTCGAGCGCGCGCTCGTCGCGCTTACGGGTCATCTGCGTCCTGATGTCACGGATGCGCACCGCCGGGTCGGTGAGTCCGATCGGGGCGGCGAGGTTGACGCCGGCGAACCTGTTCCCGCCCGCGGGGTCCGCCTCGGAACGAAGATTCACCGGCACAGCCATCGGCACCGTGTCGACCGGAACGCCCATGGCCTGGTGGTAAAGCCGCAACGCTCCGCACAGACCCGCGAGATACGCGTCGTTGATGGAGCCGCCGGCGGCCTTGGCCGCGCGGTGCAGGTCACCGAACGCGATATCGATGGCCTCGCTGCGGCTCGACAGGGAACGTCGGCGTAGCAGTGGGGACGGATCGGCGACCGGCCCGATCACGCGGGCACCCGACATCGCGTAGTCGACCGCGCTGCCCAGCCGCGAGACCGGGTCGCGCACGACGTGACCGACGGCCTGCGCGGCACCGAACAGCGCGTCGCGCACCCCGCCGGCGATCGTGCTGGGCAGGCGATTGAGTCCCTGGCGCATCAGGTCGTTGGGAGACAGATCGGCCGGGATGGGCAGCGGCGGAACCGGCTGCTCGGGCGGATGACGTTCGAGGTCGTACAGATTCGCGAACATCTCGACCCCACCCACGCCGTCGGTGACGGCGTGGCTGAGGTGCACCATCAGCGCGGCCTGACCGTCGTGCACCCCTTCGATCAAGGTGGCCGTCCACAGCGGGCGGGAGATGTCCAGCGGTGATTGCGCCGCCACCTCGGCCAGATCCATCACCTGCCGGAAGCTGCCCGGCTCGGGGACCCGAACGCGGCGGAGGTGGAAATCGAGGTTGAAGTCCGGGTCGACGACCCAGCGTGGGGCCGCGGTCGGCAGCGTCGGGATCACGACCTTCTGGCGCAGCCGCAGCACTTTGCGGGACGCGGTGTCGAAGCGCGTGCGGAAGGTGTTCCAGTCGGGAGTGGTGTCGAGCAATTCGACGGTCAGGATGCCGGAGCGCGTCCGCGGGTTGGCCTCGCCGCGGTGCAGGATCTGGTCGAGGGGGCTGAGCTCTTCGGGCAGTCCAGCCGCGTCCAGGTCCCGCGGATCAGTCATGGCCACCACGCTAGTCGGCCACCCTGTGACGCGGAGCGGCTTTAGAGCCTCCGCGCGACAGCCACGAGGCAGTCGAGCGTGAATCCAGAATTCAGGACGAACAGGGCCAACCGTGAGGCAACTCGCGGAAAGCGGAGGCGTCAAGTACACCGGCACGCTGCCCGTTCCTGCTCGAAACCATGCATAGAGTGACGGAAGAACCGGGCGCAAGGGGATTGACGTAGTAGCACTGATCTGTGTCCGGACAGTAGATCGCCACCGCGTCAATTGAGGTCTTGTCGATTTGGGTCGAATGCGTGCCCGCCCTATCCGCCCAACTCGATCGGAACTGCACCTTCACGGCGCCCGATCGCGCCGAGCGATACTTCACCTGTAGGCGTGTGAAACTTCCAGCGCCATAGGCCACTAAGTCGAAGGGGGCATGTTCCGTGGCAGGAAACAGAATCGTGAAACCTTTGGCGACCAGATCCGCGTGAACCTTCGCGATTCCCAAGTCGCCTTTGTCCTTCGTATGGTGCCCCGCCACGCCTCCAGATTAGAAGGTGACAGCGCACCTCGAATGCATCAATCGGTCGAGCTAGGTAGGCGCGATACACTCCTCCGAGCGTTGCCTCCGTAGCTCAGTGGATAGAGCGACCGCCTTCTAAGCGGTTGGCCGCAGGTTCGATCCCTGCCGGGGGCGCTCTCGGCCGTTGCTAGACCGCCACGAGGTTCGGCCCCTGGTTCACGCCCGCCGACGTCGTCGGCAGCGTCACCTCCACGCTGTCGATGTGCACGAAGCCGAACTGCGTGAAGTTCAGGAACGGCGTTGCGGTGGTGAAGATCTGCAGCTCCAGGTCACTGCCGGGCGTCATCGTGTACGCGATGTCCTCGAGGTCGATCTCGGCGACCTGATCGCGACCGTTGAGGGTCACCGGCACCGGCGAGACGATGTTGCCGACCACCAGTCCGGTGCTCTTGTCGACGACCTGGGCGTAGATGTGGCGACTGCTGCCCAGCCCGCTGTAATTGATCACCACATGCGGCGCACCGACGACGTTCGCCTCACCCGCGGGATTGGTGAGCGGAATCGTGACCGCGTTGCTCGCCACCGAACCTGCACCCAATCCGTAGGGCAACGGAATCTCCGGCTGCGGGCCGGACCCACCGATCAACGGAATGATCGGCAGCGTCTTGCCGGTGTTCCACACCGTCGTCGGCACCTTGCTCTCGTCGTCGTAGAAGTCGTCGGCAGCGGGGCGGGTGACCGATGCCCACCGGTCGCCGTTCTGATCGGTCCACTCGAATGCATACGGGTCAGCCGGGATGGGAAGGTCCTTGACGTAGCGCTGCATCCACACGGCGGTCTCGGTGAGGAACCACACGTCGTCGGCCTCGCCGTTGCCCTGTCCCGGCAGGCACGTGCCGTGGCCACCGCAGTACCAGATCAGCTTCACGTTCGGATTGTTGGCCATGTAGCCCATGTTGATGAGTGACTGATGCAGCGGGAACAGAACGTCGACGGTGCCCTGGATGATCAGGGTGGGGATGTCGATGTTGCGCACCGTCTGGCCCGGGCCGCTGGTCTGCAGCAGTTGGATCTGGGCAGGCGTGAGGATGCCCAGCGAGGCGCCGGTGAGGATGCCGCCGTAGATCTGCGGGTTGATCCGCGCCCCGGTCTCGATCAGTCCGAGCAGCAGCAGACCGGCGTAGGAGGTGCGGAACGCGCTGTGTGGGTACAGCGAATCGGGCAGCGTGTTCCAGGCCCACCCCGGCGCGATGGCGTCGACCCTGTCATCGCTTGCGGCGGTGACGAATTGGATGCCGCCGCCGTAGGAGACGCCGACCATGCCCATAGTGGGATCGCCGGCCTTGTCGAGTTGGACACCGCTCTGCGTCGCCGCCCAGCTGATCAGCTCGGACACGTCCTGGCCCTCGTACTGCGGGCTGTCGAGTTGCAGCACACCGCCGGAGGCGAATTCGCCGCGGGGATCCCACGTGACGACGTTGTAGCCCAGGGAGCGGAACGTCGAGACGAAGGGGTCGGCCGGATCGGTCGCGCCCGGCTGCGCCAACCCGGGCCCGTTGAAGATGGTCTCGTAGCCCGGGTTTCCGAGGTCCGGGGAGCCCGCCAGCGCCGGGAAGAAATTGGTGCTGATCTTCGTGCCGTCCCACGACGTCACGAACGTGGTGAACGCAATGGGATCACCCGCGCGCAGCGTGGTGATGTCGACCGAAATGTCCTGCAGCTCAGCGGTACCGAGAAGGCCGGACAGGACGCCCGCCTGCTGCAGCCGTTGCACGACCGGTGTGATCAGCGACGAACCGACGATCGGGAGACCGGTGATCACCGTGGTGAACTTCGTGTTCTGAGCGACGAGCACCGAGAACGTCTCGGTGCCGGTCGGCCCGTTCGTCGCGTTCTCGTCGGCGTAGGGCAGGAAGCGGAACGCCCCTGTCGTGACATCCAGGGTCAGCTTGCCGCCGTTGCTCGGACGGTCGATGACGGTGTAGGTCGAGCCGTCCGCGGTCGTGCATGTGGTGCCGACGACGCAGCCGCCGATCACGCCCTGCACGACTCCGACCGAGTAGTCGTCGATGGCCGCGAGTGTTGATTCACGCCGGGCGCCGGCGAGCAGTAGCAGATCCGACAGCGAGCCACCGACCGGCGCCGATCCGTTCCCCGACGACGCGGGACTGAACGCCCGGTCGAGGGCGGTCAGCAGGCCGGTCACGACGGTGCGCGCCGGGGCATCCTGCGCTGCCCGGTCGGGAGGAGTCCACAGCGTGGTCTGCACCTGCGGTTCGGCGGCTTGCTGACGGCCCGCGACCGCGCGCGGACTCTGGAGCCAGGACAGCACCCGAGGCTGCGCAGCAGCAGGCTCAGGATCGGCGGCCGGCGCCGAGACGTCCTCGGTCTTGGCCGAGTCCTGTTGACCATCAACAGTTTCAGTACGCTTCTGGCGTCGATCACCGGCCCTGCTACGGGGAGACTCGTCAACCGAGTCGGCGTCGTCCGCTCTGGCCTCGGCGCGCTTCTGCCGTTCCTCGGCCACCCGGTCGGCAATACCTTTGACGGTGTCCGACAACGTCGTGCGCTCGGTGCTCCGATGCTTGCCCAGCGGTCGCTTGTCGAGCGTGGCCGAGTCGCCACGGGGGGAATCCGTCTGGGACTGGGACGGGCGCGAGACGGACGTCCCGGTGTCGTCGGCATAGGCCACGCCCTGCCCGGTGATGATCGCGGTCCCCACTCCCAGGGCGATCGCCAACCCGCCGACTCGACCGATATAGCTTGCAGCACTCATGAACCCGACCTCCGTCGCACAACACCGGAAACGGGGCAGACACTACGCCGACGACGCCATGATCAACGTACATTCGCGTCAACAAGTTTATGACCACGCCATCTGTCCGAAGCTGACAGATGCGCGCAGGGGACACGTTCGCGCGCAACAGTATTCACTCGAGCACCACGCCGCCCACCGGGACCGCTCAAGCAACCGACTCTGCGATCCACATCGTGGTGAACTTCCCGATCACGCCGATCTGCTGGGCGAGCAGCTTGCCCATCACCGCTTCGATCGAACCACCCACCAGCGGCGCGTTGAAAGTGACCGTCGCGGTGCAGTCCAACCGCGCACCGCTCGGCGTGGGGCAGACCAGGATCCGGCCCGAACCCGCGCCCGGCGCACCGTAGGTGGTGATGGTGACCTCCCCTTCGACCCGATCCGCCGCGACGGGACGCCACGTTTCGCTCTGGACCACCTTCCACTCACGCGGGAAGAAGCGGGAGACCAGGCTGGGCAGCGATTCCGGGCGCAAGTTCTGACTGACCACGACCGTCGCGGTCCCGTCCTGGCCCACCGCCAACGTCTCGAGCGTGCCGAAACCGCCGAACTTCTTCAGTCTCGCCCGCCAGTACCGTTCGTCGCAGAACGCGTGATGAATTTGCTCGACGCTGGCCGTCGAGTGCACCGCGAAAACAACCGTTCGCGCCATGGACTGAGGCTAGCGGGGGCGATGCATCGATGCCGGCGTTTTGCGGTCGTGACACAGGTGCGGTGACGTCGATGACCAGTTCGCTGAAACATCACGTCGACGACATGTGACAAATCGTCGGATTCTGACGGCCACGTCAACGAAAACGGGCTAGTCTTACCCTGTTCGATCACGTCTCGGCAGGCCGGACCACGATTCAGCGCGCCGGGGACCGACTGAACTTCTCGTCTCTCATCCCGAGAAGAGGTGAAGTCACCATGGGGGGACATTTACGTCGGCTGTTGCTCGGGCGGGGCCACCCGCGTCGGAGGCTCCGTTGCCGACCGGCCGCGGTACCCGTTCCCAGCTGACCGCTGGAGCGTTCGATGCGGTGGCGGAGACGAGGGAGCAAGGCCCCCCGCGCCGAGGCGAGCGCCCCGACCAATCCCGGAGGGGTGTTCGGCGCACTGGGCACGGTCATCGTCGCGCACCCGTGGATCGTGATCGGCGTCTGGCTGGTGCTGGCGGTGGCACTTCCCCCGCTCTTTCCGTCCCTCGCCACGGTCATCCAACAGCAACCGACTTCACCGCTGCCCTCCGATGCTCCGGCCATCGTGGCCAACCGCGATATCGCCCAGGCCTTTCCATCCGCCGGGTCCGACAACACGGTATTGGTGTTGATGACCGACGAAGCCGGGCTGGACCGAGCCGACGAACACACCTACCGCCAGCTGGTCGGCAGACTGGACCGTGACAGCCACGACGTCGTGATGCTGCAGGAGTTCATCGGGACCCCGGAATTGCGCGAAACCCTCAGCAGCGCAGACGGTAAGGCGTGGATCATGCCCGTCGGCATCCGCGGCGAGCTGGGGTCGGTGGAATCCAACGAGGCGTACACGCGCGTCGCGGACATCGTCCGAAACAGCGTGGCGGGGTCCGATCTCACCGTTCATCTCACGGGGCCCGCCGCCACCGTTGCCGATTTCGTCGATGTCAACCTCCGCGATCAAGCACGCATCGAGGCCGCGATCATCACGTTCCTCCTGGTGATCCTCTTCGTCATCTACCGCAACCCGATCACGATGCTGCTGCCGCTGATCGCGATCGGGGTGTCGCTCAACATCGCCGGCGCGCTACTGGCCGGCGCCTCACAGTTCGGTCTGGCGGTGTCGAGTCAGACGCTGGTCTTCCTGACCGGAATGCTGGCCGGGGCGGGAACCGACTACGCCGTGTTCCTGATCAGCCGGTACCACGACTTCCTACGGCACGGCGCCGACTCGGATCAGGCGCTCGTCAACGCGCTCAGCTCCATCGGCAAGGTGATCGCAGCATCCGCGGCGACCGTCGGGGTCACCTTCCTGGGCATGTCATTCGCCCGCCTGGACCTCTTCGCCACCACCGGGCCCGCGCTGGCGATCGCGATCGCCGTCGCGTTCCTCGCGGCCGTCACTGTGCTGCCCGCGATCATGGTGCTCGCGGGTCGCCGTCGATGGATAGCGCCGCGAAGGGATCTGACCACCCGCTTCTGGCGGCGCTCGGGAATCCGGATCGTGCGCCGCCCCCGGACCAATCTGATCGTCAGCCTGGCCGCGCTGCTGGCTCTGGCCGGCTGCGTGGGGTTGGTGCACTACAACTACGACGACAGGTTGGCCCTTCCGCCGAACGTGGAGAGCTCGGTCGGCTATGCGGCGATGGAGGAGCGCTTCCCGCTCACCTCGATCATTCCGCAGTACCTGTTCATTCAATCGCCGCACGATCTGCGCACCCCCGAAGCGCTCGCCGATATGGAGCAGATGGCTCGACGGGTGAGCCAGCTGCCCGACATCGCCGCGGTCCGCGGGATCACACGGCCGACGGGAGAGCCGCTGGAAGCGGCGAGCACGACGGCGCAGGCCGGTGAGGTGGGCAAGCGGTTGAGCGATGCTTCCACGCTGATCGAGAACCGCAGTGCCGATTTGACCACGCTGAACGATGGTGCGGGTCAGCTCGCCGACGCCCTGGCCTCGATCCGCGACCAGATGGCCAAGTCGATGTCCTCGGTCGGCAGCCTGCTGAACATGCTGACCGCGATCCAGAAGCAACTCGGCCAGTTCGGCGGCGGCGCGACAATCGGTCAGGTCGGCGACAGTGATCGCCTGGTCAGTGGCATGCGCAGTCTGGGCGACACGCTGCAGACGGTCTTCGGCAACGTCTCGAACTTCGACTGGATCGAGCCCGTGGTCACCGCCCTGGACGGCAGTGAGTACTGCACGACGAATCCGTTGTGCAGCGCCGCACGAGATCAGTTCCGCGCCATGGCGCAGGCTCGTCGAGACGGCACGTTCGACAAGCTCGCGGGGATCGCCCGCCAGTTGCAGGCGACCGGCCCGTTGTCCAACCTGTCCCAGACCGTCCGCCAGCTGACATCGTCGATGAACGCTGCCACCCGCTCGCTGGGGCCGCTCGGCCTCGGCGGTGCAGGCGGCGGCACGGGATCGATCACGAATCTCCAGCAGGGCTTCAACCGGCTCGCCGACGGCAGCCGTCAGGTCGCCAACGGCGTCGATCAGCTCGTCGACCAGACCAAGCGGATGGGCGCCGACCTCGGCACCGCATCGGAGTTCCTGTTGGCGATGAAGAACGAGGCGACGTCACCGTCGATGGCGGGCTTCTACATCCCGCCGCAGATGCTGTCGTCGGCTGATTTCAAGAAGGCCGCCCGGTTCTTCATCTCCGCCGACGGACACTCCGCGCGATACCTGGTGCAGACGACGCTGAACCCGTTCAGCACCGCGGCGATGGATCAGGTCGACGCCATCTCCGCGACCGCCCGCGGAGCCCAACCGAACACGGCACTGGCTGACGCGACGGTACGGATGACCGGATACTCCGCCACGTTGAGCGACGCGCGCGACTACTACGACCACGACATCCGTTTCATCATCGCGCTCACGATCCTGGTCGTGCTGGCCATCCTCGTCATCCTGCTGCGCGCCGTCGTCGCCCCCCTCTATCTCATCGCTTCGGTGCTCCTCTCCTATCTGGCTGCGCTCGGGCTGGGCGTGGCCTTCTTCCAGTTCCTTCTCGGTCAGCAATTGCATTGGAGCGTCCCGGGATTGACGTTCATCATTCTGGTGGCGATGGGGGCCGACTACAACATGCTGCTGATCTCGCGGATCCGCGACGAGTCACCGCGCGGCATCCGCTCGGGTGTCATCCGCACCGTCGGCTCCACCGGCGGCGTCATCACCGCCGCCGGGCTGATCTTCGCCGCGTCGATGTTCGGGCTGCTGTTCGCCAGTATCGGGACGATCGTCCAGGCCGGCTTCGTGGTCGGCACCGGCATCCTGCTCGACACCTTCGTCGTACGCACGGTGACCGTGCCCGCCATGGCGGTCCTCGTCGGGCGCGCGAACTGGTGGCCGTCGCGTCTCAAGCCCGCTTCGGCGGCGCCCGAACCAGTGCCGGAGGAGGCCCCGTCATGACAGAACCGCTCAGCTCGGGTGTCGACAGAGTCGACTTCACGGGCGTGGCATGGGGGTCGGTGGAGTGGACGCTGCTGTGCATGCTGTATCTCCGCGCGCACGAGAGCCGGCAACCGGAATCCATCCTGGGCGATCACCACGCGGCGGCGGCGGTCGAGCGGATCGAGTACGACTGGGCCCGGATCCACCGTGTGGTCCGTCCGACCGTCAACCAGTACGGCGCCGCTCTACGTGGAACCTACTTCGACGCCGTCATCGGCGCGTTCTCGGCGGCGCATCCGAGCGCCACCGTGATCCATCTCGGATGCGGCCTGCACAGTCGCGCGTTCCGCATCTCGGCACCGTCATTGCGCTGGTTCGACGTAGACCTGCCGCAGATCATCACGCTGCGCAGTCAGCTGTACGCGGAGACCGATCGCTACCGGATGATCGGCTCGTCGGTCACCGAGACCGACTGGATGTCTCAGCTTCCCGTCGGCGGTCCGGTGGTGATCGCGGCCGAGGGATTGCTGATGTATCTCACCGAACCGCAGGTGCTCGAGCTGGTGCATCGGTTGACCAGTCGGTTCGACAGCGGGGAGCTGGTCGCCGATCTGCTGTCCCCCTGGGGGCCGCGGTTGTCCCGGATGTTCACATCAGGCATCATCACCTGGGGCAGTCGAGACGGCACGGAGATCACCAGTGCCGCACCGAGTCTGCAGCTGGTCGACAGCCGTTCGGTGGTCGATGGCTTCGACCGAATCCCGCGAAAGACAGCGCGATTGCTGTACCGGCTCCAGCATGCGATACCGGCTACTCGGGACTACGACCGGCTCTACCGCTACACCTTCTGAGCGCCAACAGCGAAGTGGTCGCGCGCTTTTCGGCAAACCTGGCGTCGACGGCCGGCGGCGACGCACATGTGCGGCCATCTGTGCACTTGCAAAAACGTTCACTCGTCGAGTTTCAGCAATCAGGGCCATCGGCCAGTGGCACGGCCTCACCAGCATTTTACGTTCCCGAAAATTCTTACTGGAAAATCGACATGTAAATGTCCAGTCGCAGTAGTCTGACCCTACCGTTAATACGAACACTTCTGGGATTGCCATGAGTAACAACCCGTTTGACGACGAAAACAGTTCGTTCCTCGTATTGGTCAACGACGAGGAGCAACACAGCTTGTGGCCCGCGTTCGCTGATGTCCCTTCGGGCTGGCGCGTGGTGTTCGGCGAGGCCGATCGGGCCAGCTGCCTGGACTACGTCGACCAGCACTGGACCGATATCAGACCCCGCAGTCTGCGCGAGAGGCTCGCTAAGAGCAGCTGACAGACCGACGCGAGGGGGGGCAGTCGGATGCAGCACCGCGGACAACCACTGACGCGCCGCCAGCTGGACATTTGGCTGGCGCAGCAAACAGGGCACTCTGACACGCAGTGGCAGCTGGGCCTTTTCGTCCGCATCGCGGGGCCGGTGAACCGTCACGTTTTCCTCGACGCGATCCGGCAGGGCCTGCGCGAAGCCGAGCCGATCCGGTCGGCGTTCGTCGAATCCGGTGGTGGCGTCGTCCAGCAGCCGGTCGACTACTCCGACGTCGACATGGAGTTCTACGACCTCACGGGTTCGGCACAGCCCACGCAACGTGCCCGCGAGATCGCGACGTCGATCCAACACACGCCCATGCCGTTGTCAGGGCATTTGCTCTCGTTCGCGCTCTTTCAGACCGGCGCCGAAGAGTTCTACTGGTTCGTCTGTTGCCACCACATCGTCATCGACGGTGTCAGCATGGGGTTGGTCGGACGCCGCATCGCAGCCGTGTACTCGGCGATGATGTCAGGAAAAGCCGTCGCTCCCCCGTTCTTCGGCTCACTGCATGACTTCCTCGCCGTCGAGTCGGATTACGAGTCGTCGGCCGATTACGTTGCCGACCACGAGTATTGGGCCGAGATCACGTCCGCCATCACAGAAGCCGAACCCCGCTATCCGCAGGCACTCGTAACCGCCGATTCGCACTTTCCCTCGATCCCGACGACGTTCGACGCCGCGCTCACGACGAAGATCAAACTGCTGGCCAAGGATCTCGGCGTGCGGCGATCCTCGATCCTGACAGCCGGCTGCGCGTTGCTGGTGCAGCAACTCGACTTCGCCGGAGACCAGGTGGTTTTCGACTTCCCGGTGACCCGACGGGTCGATCCGGCGACGAAAACACTTCCGGGGATGATGGCCGGTGTCGTGCCGTTGGTGGTGCAGGCCGCCCCGGGTCAGTCTCGTGGTGACCTCTGCCGCCACGTCGACACCCGTATTCGGGAAGCGCTGCGCCACCAGAGGTTTCCCGTCGAGACGCTGCTCGGTGTCGACAACTCGTCGGCGCGGCGAGTGGTGCTGAACTTCGTCCCCTCGCGGCTGGGGTTGAGTCTGGGCGAGGTCCCCGCGTCTGCGACCTATACGACTTTCGGTCCGGTCGAGCACTATGGCTTCTTCTTTCTCGGCACCGGCGCGCAGCAGTCGTTCTGTACCGGAGGGGCGGGGCTGCCGTTCGCCGGATTCGCCGGTGACGATCTGGCGCAGCGATTGCATCGGATACTCGACGAGATCACCGACGACCCCCGCGGTTCCCTGTCCGGGGTCAGTGTCCTCTCCCCCGCCGAGCGTGGCCACCTCGATGGGCTGGGCCACCGTGCATCGCTCCGGCGCAGCAGCGAACCGGCCACGCTGACAGCCCTTTTCAGCCAGCAGGTGACGCGGACTCCCGACGCCCCGGCCCTGGTCTGCGAATCGGTCATGATGACGTACCGGGAACTGGACACGGCCGCCGACCGGCTCGCCCGCCATCTGCACGGCCGGGGTGCCGCGCCGGGTCAGGTGGTGGCGATTCTGTTCCCGCGATGCGCTGATGCCATCGTCGCGATCCTCGCGGTTCTCAAGACAGGAGCGGCCTACCTGCCGGTTGACCCCGCGCTACCCGACGCCCGCATCGATCACATGCTCGTCGATGCGGGGCCGGTGGTTGCGGTCACGGTGGTCCGGATGACCGATCGACTCGCAGGCAGGGACCTGCCGGTGGTCACCGTCGACGACATCGATGGTGAAGGTCGGCCCGATGCCGCCGTGCCGCGACCGAAACCGGATGACATCGCCTATCTCATCTACACCTCGGGCACCACCGGCGCCGCGAAGGGCGTAGCGGTCACTCATGACAACGTGACTCAACTGGTGGGACCGCGTGATGCGGTGTTGCCGTCGCAGGTGTGGGCGCAGTGGCATTCCTACGGCTTCGACGCCTCGGTGGAGGAGATCTGGCGCCCGCTTCTCCACGGAGGTCGTCTCGTCATCGTGTCCGACGAGGTGGCCGAGTCCTCAGAGCGTCTGCAGCTGCTCCTGGCGACAGAACACGTCACAACGCTCAGCCAGACCCCGACGGCCACCGCCGTGCTGTCACCGCACGAGCCGACGCCCCACGCTCTGCTGGTCGCCGGCGAACCGTGCCCGGCAGACTTGGTGGACCGATGGGCGCCCGGCCGCATCGTCGTGAACGGCTACGGTCCTACCGAGACGACGATCTGCGCGACCCGCAGCGATCCTTTGTGTGCCGGTTCCGGTACGCCGCCGATCGGAAAACCGGTCGCAGGTGCCGCCGTGTTCGTGCTCGACGGCTGGCTGCGTCCGGTCCCGGTGGGGGTGGTCGGTGAGCTCTACATCGCCGGGCGAGGTGTCAGCGTCGGCTATTGGCGTCGCAGTGATCTGACCGCGTCGCGTTTCGTGGCATGCCCCTTCGGCGATCCCGGTGCACGGATGTACCGCACCGGCGATCTCGCCCGCTGGGACGGTGACGGAGCGCTGAGGTACTGCGGCCGCGCCGACGATCAGGTCAAGATCCGGGGCCATCGAATCGAGCTGGGCGACGTGAGGGCGGCTCTGCTGGCTCTCGACGGTGTCGATCGTGCCGCGGTCATCGTTCGCGACGACGCCGGAGTCGGTGAACCGCGACTGGTCGGGTACGTCACCGCAACCGGCCACGGCCCTGTGGATCCCGTGGCGGTTCGGCAGACCCTTGGGCAGCGCTTACCGCGTTCGATGGTGCCGGCCGCGATCGTGGTGTGCGAGGCCATGCCGCTGACCCCCAACGGCAAGCTCGACGTGCGCGCATTGCCGGCGCCGGTCTACGGCGACGCGGCACGCTACCGCCCACCCGGCACCCCCGTCGAAGAGATCCTCGCCGGAATCTTCACCGACGTGCTCGGCTGTCCCCGCGTCGGGCTCGACGATTCGTTCTTCGATCTCGGTGGCGACTCGCTGTCGGCGATGCGGGTCGTCGCGGCAGTGAACGCGGCCCTCGGCAGCCAGGTGACGGTGCGGGCCCTCTTCGACGCCCCGACGGTGGCTCAACTGGCGCCGTTGACCGCTGAGCGCACCCTCCAACCGACCGTGTTGCAGCCGCGCACGAGCACGGCGCCGGCCCCGCTGTCGTTCGCCCAGAGCCGGCTGTGGTTCCTGGATCGTCTCGACGACGGGTCCGCGACCTACAACATGCCCGTCGCGTTGCATGTCCGCGGACCGCTCGACGTGGCGGCATTCGGCGCCGCTCTCGATGACGTGATCGCTCGGCATGAGGTACTGCGCACCGTCTATCCCGAAATCGACGGCGTTGCGGTGCAACAGGTGTGCCGTCCCCGGCCGGGCTCGTGGCGACTCGGTCCCGCAGTGGTCCCCCACACGAGCCTCGGCAAAGCCCATGCCGCCCTCGAGCGCATCGCGGGCCATCAGTTCAGGTTGGCGACCGACATCCCGATCCGGGCACAGATCCATCGCATCGGCTCCGACGAGCATCTCATCGGAATCGTGGTGCACCACATCGCTTTCGACGGGTGGTCCATGGGTCCGATGGTGCGCGACATCGGCACGGCGTATGCGGCTCGGTGTGTCGGGGAGGCACCAGGATGGACCGACCTACCCATCCAATACGCCGATTACACCCTGTGGCAACGCCACCGACTCGGCGACCCCGACAACGACACCAGCCTCATCACCCAACACACCCACTACTGGACCCACACCCTGGCCGGACTACCCGAACGCCTCGAACTACCCACCGACCGCCCCTACCCCGCCATCGCCGACCACCACGGCGACCGATACGACTTCCACTGGCCCCCAGCACTGCACCACGCCATCACCACCTGCGCCACCACCCACAACGCCACCGCATTCATGGTCGTCCAAAGCGCACTGGCCATCCTGCTCTCCCGCCTGTCCACCAGCACCGACATCGCCTTCGGCTTCCCCACCGCCGGACGCACCCACCCCAC
>NZ_QJUA01000054.1 GCF_003254575.1 Mycobacterium kyogaense
CCGTCGCTACGACACGCGCGCCAGTCCCGGCATCCGAGACCAGCACTGACCGAGGAAGCGGCGGCCGCAACGACGGTTGAGGCCGCCGCTTCACCCTGCCCACTTGACAAACCACTCCCCATATCAGCATTCCGGGTCGTGAAATCGCCCTGAGCGTAGCCGTGGCCTCTCACTGGGTGAGCTAGAAGGTGTGGCGATACTCCGCCAGCGCGATGCGGCCGTCCTCGGCCAGCACGCCCTCGGCGCGTAAGCGGGCGAGTTGACGCGTCGCGAGGTGGGGTGCGGGGCGGCCGGAGGCCCGAATCACCCGGTGCCACGGCAGATCCGACGAATCGGTGCGCATGATCCAGGCCACGATGCGTGGACTGGACAGGTCGGCGGCCGCGGCGATGTCACCGTAGGTGGTCACCGATCCCGCCGGGACCGACGCCACGAGTGCGCGGACAGCCTCGACCTGCGCGTCGGTGATCGCCGCCACGTCAGCCGAGCAGGTCTGCGATCAGCGCCGCCGTCTCCGCAGGCTTGGCCAGCGGCACCATGTGATCGCAATCCCATTCCAGCACAGTCAAATTCGGACCCAGGCCGGCGTCGAGTGCGGTGATCAACTCATCGGTGGCGTACGGCGGCTCGGTGCGCAGCGCACGCACCAGAGCCGTCGGGGTGCCGTCGCGCGGAACGGGCACCGGCCGGGTGAGCTCACTCCAGTAGGCGAGCATCGCGGGAATGCTGATCCGCCAGCCGACACGCCCGTTCGGCAGATCCACCAGGTGCTCGTCGAGTTCGCGATCGAGTTCGGCCTGCTCGACCTCGCCCCACGAGCCGCCCGTCTTCTCGTCGCGGGCCTCGGCACGGTCGGTGTAGTCGGGGGAGGCGAACATGTCGTCGGCGACTTCCCGCATCCATCGACCGTCGAGGGCCACGGCTGGATCGAGGAGAACCAGGCCGGAGACCAGATCAGGCCGCGCCGCAGCCAGATTCAACGCCACCGCGCCGCCGAACGAATGACCTGTCACCACGACCGGCGCGCCGCCCTCGCTGTCGAGAAGCGCGGCGAGGGCGCTCACGTTCGCCTCGATCGACCAGGGCGCGTCCCAGGACGAGCGGCCGTGGCCGAGCAGGTCCGGCGCCAGGGCCGGCACGTCGGGAAGGTGCCGGTCGAACAGCGTCTCCCACCGCCTGCCGTGGCCGGTGAGGCCGTGGATCGCCAGCACCCGGGCGGGCGACGACGGTCCGAATCGATAGGTGCACAACAGTTCGGTCACCCCACGATGCTGCCATCGTCGCCGGTCGGCGCACCAGCGCGGGCCGTTTGTCGGACCCTCGTGATGTAGTGCGTCCATGTCCGCACCGCAGACCGAGTTGACTCCCGAGGCACTGACCCGTCCCGGGCTGCGGGGCACGATCAGGTTGCTCGGCGGTCCCGGCACGGGTAAGACGACTGCGCTCGTCGAGGCCGCGGCAGGCCACCTGGCGGCCGGCCGCGACGCGGAATCGGTTCTGCTGCTCACGGGCTCGTCGCGATTGAGTGCGCAGGCGCGCGCGACGATCACCACGAAGGTCCTGGCTGCGGGGGAGCAGACAGTCATCCGGGAACCCCTGGTGCGCACCGTGCATTCCTACGCGTTCGCGGTGCTGAGGCTGGCTGCCCAGCGGGCCGGTGGCGCGCCGCCGCGGTTGATCACCGGTGCCGAGCAGGACGGCATCATCCGCGAGTTGCTCGCCGGCGATCTCGAGGACGGCGACGCCTCCCCGGTGCGCTGGCCCGAGCGGCTGCGCCCGGCGCTGGCGACGGTCGGTTTCGCCAACGAGCTGAGGGATCTGATGGCGCGCTGCAACGAACGCGGCATCGATCCGGTGGCGCTGCAACGTCTCGGCCGGCGCGCACAGCGTCCCGAATGGCAGGCGGCCGGCCGGTTCGCCCAGGCCTACGAACAGATCATGCTGCTCCGCGCCGCGGTCGGGATGGCGGCTCCGCAGGCCACGGTGCCGGCGTTGGGCGCTGCTGAGCTCGTCGGCGCCGCCCTCGAGGCGCTCGCTGCCGACGCCGACCTGCTGGCCTCCGAGCGCGCGCGGGTGCAACTGCTGCTCGTCGATGACGCGCAGCACCTCGATCCGCAGGCCGCGCGGCTGGTGCAGGTCCTCGCCGCAGGCGCTGAGCTCTGCGTGATCGCGGGTGATCCGCGGCAGACGGTGTTCGGTTACCGAGGGGCGGACCCGGCCCTGCTGCGCGCCGACGGTCCATCGATCACGCTGACGCAGTCGCACCGGTGCTCTGTGTCGGTGGCCCGTGCCGTCGAGGCGCTCACCCGTCGGCTGCCCGGCATCGACAGCACTGCGGCGCTGACCGGCAGCGACGAGGCAGGTTCGGTGGCGGTGCGCATCGCCGCGACGCCGCACGCCGAATTCGCCGTGATCGCCGATGCGCTGCGCCGGGCCCACCTGGTCGACGGGATCCCGTGGGCGGACATGGCGGTCATCGTGCGCTCGGTTCCCCGAATGGGTCCCGCGCTCGCGCGGGCACTGACCGCGGCGGGCGTACCGGTCGACGGACTGCAGAGCGACGCGCCGCTGATCGCGATGCCCGCCATCCGCGCACTGATGACCGTCCTGGAGGCGACCGTCGACGGTCTGACCGCCGAGCGTGCCCTGGCCTTGATGACCGGGCCGATCGGGCGGGTCGATCCGGTGTCGCTGCGTCAGTTGCGTCGTGCGCTGCGCCGACGCGCCGCCGACCCCGCGGTTGAATTCGGTGAGCTTCTGGTCGCGGCGGTGGCCGGCCGCGGCAGTGCCGGTGGCTCCGGCCGGTCCGGCCGGTCCGTTGACGGCCTGCCCGACGAACTCGGGCGCGCGCTGAAGCGGGTGCGCACCGTGCTGACCGCCGCGCGTGACAGCGCCAAGCGCAGTGACGATCCGCGACATACGTTGTGGCAGGCGTGGAATCGCAGCGGCCTGCAGCGGCGGTGGCTGGCGGCGAGCGAGCGGGGCGGCGCAGTGGGGGAACAGGCCGACCGCGATCTGGACGCGATGACCGCACTGTTCGATGTCGCCGAGCAGTATGTCGAGCGCACCGCAGGCGCGTCGCTGCGTGGGCTCGTCGACCACGTCGCCGGATTGACACTGCCGCCGGCCCGTTCCGACCGCAGGCCGACGGCCGACGCGGTGGCGGTCCTCAGCGCCCACGCGGCACTGGATCGCGAGTGGGATGTCGTCGTCATCGCCGGCCTGCAGGAAGGTCTGTGGCCCAACGTGACGGCGCGTGGTGGAATTCTGGCCACCCAACAGCTCGTCGATGTCCTCGACGGTGTCGCCGATCCCGCGGACCGCACGCTGTCCGGGCGCGCACCCCTGCTCGCTGAGGAGCGCCGTCTTCTCATCGCCGCGGTCGGTCGCGCCCGCCGCCGGCTCCTGGTCACCGCCGTCGACAGCGACAACGGCGATGCCGCCCTGCTGCCGTCGCCGTTCTGCCACGAGCTCGCGGCGGTGGCCACCGAATCGCACACCGAGTCGGAGTTGCCGGTGCGCGCGCCGCGGGTGTTGGCCACCAATGCCGTGGTGGGTCGGTTGCGATCGGTGGTGTGCTCCCCGTCCGAGGACGTCGACGAGGTCCAGCGGATCTGTGCGGCAACGCAATTGGCTCGGCTCGCCGAAGCTGGTGTGCACGGCTCCGATCCGGAATCCTGGTACGGCCTGCGTGAGGTGTCCACCCGGGCGCCGCTGTGGGACGGTGCGGGCGAGGCCGTCACGCTGTCGCCGTCGACGGTGCAGATGCTGCTGGACTGTCCGCTGCGGTGGTTGTTGGAGCGCCACGGCGGTGGTTCGGTGCGCGACGTGCGTTCCGCTCTGGGTTCGCTGGTGCACGCCCTGGTGGCCGACCCGGCTGTTTCCGAGGCTCATCTGCACACGGAGCTCCAGCGGATCTGGGCTGCACTGCCCTTCGACGCTCAGTGGCATGCGGACAACGAACTCAGTCGCCACGAGGAGATGCTGAGCACGTTCACCCGCTGGCGCGCGGACACCCGCAATCGGTTCACGGAAGTCGGCACCGAGATCGCCGTCGACGGTGAGGTGGTGGCCGCCGCCGACGACCAGCCCGCGGTGCGCATCCGCGGTCGTCTGGATCGCCTGGAGCGCGACAGCGAGGGCCGGTTGGTCGTGGTCGACATCAAGACCGGCAAGAGCCCTGCCACCAAGGACGACGCTCAGGCGCACGCACAGCTGGCGATGTACCAGCTGGCGGTCGCTGAAGGGCTGCTGGCCGAGAGCGCCGAACCCGGCGGTGGCCGGCTCGTCTACCTCGGCAAGACCAGCGGCGGCAGCGCCACCGAACGTGAACAGGACCCGCTGACAGCAGAAGGTCACGCCCAGTGGCAGACGCAGGTCAGCGATGCCGCGGCGGCGACGCAGGGCCCGCAGTTCGTCGCCCGGGTCAACGACGGGTGCGCGCACTGCCCGGTCGCGGCGATGTGCCCGGCCCGCCAGACCACGAACGAGGACCGATGAACCCGCGCTACAGTCCCGCTGAATTGGCCGACGCCCTCGGACTTTTCGCGCCGACCGACGAGCAGGCCGCCGTCATCTGCGCCCCGCCCGGACCCCTGGTGGTGATCGCCGGCGCCGGAGCAGGCAAGACCGAGACGATGGCCGCGCGAGTGGTCTGGCTGGTGGCCAACGGATTCGCGACGCCCGGCGAGGTGCTGGGCCTCACGTTCACCCGCAAGGCGGCCGGCCAGTTGCTCCGCCGCGTCCGCACGCGGTTGGCGCGCCTGGCCGGTGCCGGGCTGGCACTCCCGGACGCCGCCCGTCTCGTCGACGATCCGGTCACGGTGAGCACCTACCACGCCTTTGCCGGCACTTTGCTGCGCGAGCACGGTCTGCTGCTGCCCGTCGAACCTGACGTGCGCCTCCTCGGCGAAACAGAGTTGTGGCAGTTGGCTTTCCGAGTGGTCTGCGAGCACGAGGGACCGCTGGACACCGAGAAGTCGCCGGCCGCGATCACCGCGATGGTGCTGCGCCTGGCCGGTCAGCTGTCGGAACATCTGGTGGACACCGCGTCGCTGCGCGACACGCATGTCGAGCTGGAACAGCTGGTCCACACCCTGCCGGCGGGCCCCTACCAACGCGACCGAGGCCCCAGCCAATGGCTGCTGCGGATGCTCGCCACCCAGACCGAGCGCAGCGCCCTGGTGCCGCTGATCGACGCGCTGCACCAGCGGATGCGTGAGGAACGCGTGGTGGATTTCGGCACCCAGATGAGCGCGGCCGCCCGGCTGGCCTCGCAGTTCCCTCAGGTCGGCGAGCAGCTCCGGCAGCGCTACCGCGTCGTGCTGCTCGACGAGTATCAGGACACCGGGCATGCCCAGCGGGTGGCATTGACGTCGTTGTTCGGCAACGGTGTCGACGACGGACTCGCTCTGACCGCTGTCGGCGATCCCATCCAGTCGATCTACGGCTGGCGTGGCGCTTCGGCGACCAACCTGCCGCGGTTCACCACCGACTTCCCGTTCGGCGACGGGACGCCTGCCCCGACGCTGGAGTTGCGCACGAGTTGGCGCAACCCTCCCGAGGTGCTGCATCTGGCCAACGAGGTGTCCACCGAGGCGCGGCACCGATCGGTGTCGGTGCGCCCGCTGCTGTCCCGACCCGATGCGGTCCCCGGACAGGTGCGGTGCGCGCTGCTCAACGACGTCGAGGCCGAGCGGGAGTGGGTCGCCGAGCAGGTCGCAGAGGCCTACCGAGCTGCGACCGCGGCTGCAGGGGTGGCGCCGACGGCGGCAGTGTTGGTGCGCCGCAACGCCGATGCGGCGCCCATGGCTGACGCGCTGGCGCGTCACGGTATTGCCGCCGAGGTGGTCGGAGTGGCCGGGCTGCTCGCGGTGCCCGAGGTCGCCGACGTTGTCGCGATGCTGCGGCTGGCCGCCGATCCGACGGCCGGCGCGGCGGCGGTGCGGGTGCTCACCGGTCCGCGGTGGCGTCTGGGCGCCGCCGACCTGGTCGCCCTCTGGCGGCGGGCGATCATGCTCGACGATGCGCCGGCGGCCGAGCGGGGCAGCGTGGAGCAGGTTCTGTCGCAGCTCGGACCCGAGGCGGATGCGGCGTGCCTGGCCGACGCCGTCTGCGATCCGGGGCCTGCAGCGGCCTACTCACCCGACGGCTACGCCCGCATCGTGGACCTGGGCCGGGAACTGGCTGCGCTGCGCGCTCATCTCGACGTGACGCTGACCGATCTCGTCGCCGAAGTCCGTCGCATGCTCGGCGTGGACGCCGAGGCCAGGGCGGCCAGGCCGGTGTCAGCGGGATGGTCGGGCACCGAGCATCTCGACGCGTTCGCCGACGTCGTCGCCGACTTCGCCAACCGTTCCGGCGCAACGGTGTCGGGGCTGATGGCATATCTGGATGCGGCCGAGCAGGTCGAGAACGGTCTGGCGCCCGCCGAGGTCACCGTCGCCGCGGACCGCGTCCAGATCCTGACCGTGCATGCGGCCAAAGGACTCGAATGGCAGATCGTGGCGGTGCCGCACCTCGCGGGCCGGGTCTTTCCATCGACGGCATCGCCGCGGACGTGGCTCACCGATGCCGCCGACTTGCCGCCGCTGCTGCGCGGTGATTGCGCCGCGGTGTCCGACCTCGGCGTCCCGGTTCTCGACACGTCGCGGGTGAATGATCGAAAGTCTCTGTCGGACACCATCTCCGACCACAAACGCAGTTTGGATCAGCGGCGTGCCGACGAGGAGCGGCGGCTGCTCTACGTGGCGCTCACCCGCGCCGAACACACCCTCCTGGTGTCCGGTCACCATTGGGGCGCGACCGAATCCAAGCCTCGTGGGCCCTCGACGTTCCTCACCGAACTCAAGGACGCGATCGATGCGGCGGAGGCGGCCGGAACGCCGTGCGGCGTGATCGACGTGTGGGCCGATGCGCCCGCGGACGGGGAGGCGAACCCGCTGCGGGGCCGCGTGGTCGAGGCGATGTGGCCGAACGATCCCTTGGTGGGACGGCGTTCCCGCGTGCACCACGGAGCCGCACTGGTGACGGCGGCGCGGGCGGGAGAACTCGAGACACCGGCAACGGACGACGGGCACGGTTGGGTCGCTGATGTCGACGCGCTGCTGGCCGAGCGGGAGCGTGCCGGGCAGCCCGAGGTCCCGCCGCTGCCTGCGCAGGTCTCGGTCAGTGCAATGGTTGAGCTCGGTCGCGACCCCGATGCCGCGGCGCGGCGCCTGCACCGGCGCCTGCCGCGGCCGCCCGCCGCGCACGCGTTGCTGGGCACCGTGTTTCACGAGTGGGTGCAGCGCTACTACCAAGCCGAGAAGCTGTTCGATCTCGACGATCTGCCCGGCGCTGTGGATTCCGATCGGCACGACCGTGGCGAGCTCGAGGATCTGCAGTCGGCCTTCGCGGTGTCGGAGTGGGCGGCGCGCACGCCCATCGATGTCGAGGTTCCGTTCGACATGATGCTCGGCGGCCGGGTCGTGCGGGGCCGCATCGACGCGGTGTTCGCCGACGTCGACGGTGGCGTGACTGTGCTCGACTGGAAGACCGGCGATCCGCCGTCGACGCCGGAAGAGTTGCAGCACAACGCCATTCAGCTCGCGGTGTACCGGCTGGCGTGGTCGAGGCTGCAGGGGTGCCCGCTGTCGTCGGTGCGCGCGGCGTTCCACTACGTCCGGTCAGGACGGACGATCATGCCTCAGGTGTGGCCGGACGCCGACGAACTCGCGGCGCTGCTCGCCGAACCCGCAGGTCCGGCCGGTACCGATGCGGCCTGACGTCAGCTCTCTCGATAGACCTTGAGAGCCTGGGTGATCATCGGTATCTGCATGGGCAGCCGTGCGATGGAAATCAGTCGCATCGGCAGGGACTTGTTCGGATCCTTGAACCACAACCGGCACATGTTGACATTGCCGGGCAGGACGGCGATGAACAGCGCTATCGCGCCGAGCGCGCCGATCCGGCGGGTGGCGGGCGCCACCAGCAAGGCGCCCACGCCGGCCTCGGCGACGCCCGACGCCAGCGTGTAGAACCGCTGCGTGCCGGGCAGTTCCTCGGGAACGATCGAGTCGAACGGCTTGGGGGCGAGGAAGTGCAGAACCCCCATGCCGATCAGCCAGATACCCATCTTGGTGCCGCGCGATGACGACGCGAGCCGCTGCAGTGCAGTGGGGGAGGTGGTCATGATTACATTGTGCTGGTGCGACAGCCTCACATCGTGACCGGCCCCCGTGGCTGAGGGCTCGCTGCGCCGGCGTCTCCGTCGGTTCGACCAGTCGCTGGCCGATCAGCCGGTGCACGCGCTGACCGACCGGGTGCAGATCCCCACCTCGCTGGTGAGCCCGTCGCGGCGCATCACGTCCCGCGTCATCTACGCGTTGGCCGCCCTGTTCGCCGCGGTGTTCATCGTGTACCTGGATCGCGACGGCTACCGGGATGTCCAGGACAACCCGCTGTCGTTCCTCGACTGCCTGTACTACGCCACCGTGTCGCTGTCGACCACCGGCTACGGCGACATCACCCCGATCACTCCGTCAGCCCGGCTCGTCAACGTTCTGGTGATCACGCCGCTGCGCGTCGCATTCCTGATCGTGCTGATCGGTACCACCGTCGAGACCCTCACCACGCAGTCGCGCCAGGTCTACCAAATCCAGCGCTGGAGGAGCAGAGTGCGCAACCACATCATCATCGTCGGCTACGGCACCAAGGGCCGGACCGCCGCCGCGGCGATGGTCGGCGACGAGGTCGCGCCCGCCGACATCGTCGTCGTGGACGAGGATCCTGCCGCGCTCGAACGTGCCAAGAGCGCCGGCCTGGTGACGGTCCGCGGCAGCGCCACCGACTCCGAGGTGCTGCGGCTGGCCAGCGCTCAACACGCCAAGTCGATCATCGTCGCCACCAACCGGGACGACACCGCGGTCCTCGTCACTCTCACCGCCCGCGAGTTGGCGCCCAACGCGAAGATCATCGCCGCGGTCCGCGAAGCGGAGAACCAGCATCTGCTCAAGCAGTCCGGGGCCGACTCGACCGTGGTCACGTCCGAGACGGCGGGCCGGCTGCTCGGCATCGCGGTGCAGACACCCAGCGTCGTCGAGGTGATGGAGGATCTGCTGACCCCCGACGCAGGGTTCGCGATCGCGGAGCGGGAGGTCTCGCCCAAGGAGGCGGGCGGTTCGCCGCGGCACCAGGCCGACATCGTGCTCGGCGTCGTCCGGGGCGGCAAGCTGATTCGCGTGGACGATCCGGAGGTCGACGCTCTCGAACTCGGCGATCGGCTGCTCTACATCCGCTCCGCGGACGCCGAGCGATGACGAGCTTCCGTCTCCGCAACGTCCCACTGCTGTCCCGGGTGGGCGCCGATCGCGCCGACACGCTGCGCACCGACATCGATGCGGCGATCGCCGGCTGGGCTGATGCGCAGCTGCTGCGCGTGGATCGCCGCAACCAGGTGTTGATCGCCGACGGCAGGGTGGTGCTGCATCGCGCCACCGACCTGGCCGACTCGCCGCCCGAGGATGCCGTGTTCCTCGGTCGTCTCGACGACGGGCGCCACGTGTGGGCGGTGCGCTCGGAGCTGCAACCCCCCGACGATCCGGACGCCGACACCCACGTGCTCGACCTGCGGCGCAC
Organism: Mycobacterium kyogaense; assembly: GCF_003254575.1. Taxonomy (GTDB): domain Bacteria; phylum Actinomycetota; class Actinomycetes; order Mycobacteriales; family Mycobacteriaceae; genus Mycobacterium; species Mycobacterium kyogaense. The sequence continues at coordinate 9,619 of NZ_QJUA01000054.1, forward strand.
CGGCGACGTGTTCGACGACGCCAGCGCCCAGCTCGTCGCGACCGCGACTGCGCTGCTGAACTGGCACGACAGCGCCCGATTCAGCCCGGTCGACGGCGCACCGACCACAGTGGTCAAGGCGGGCTGGGGGCGGGTCAACAGCGTCACCGGTCACGAGGAGTTCCCGCGCATCGACCCGGCGGTCATCTGCCTGGTGCACGACGGGCACGACCGCGCGGTCCTGGCCCGCCAGACCATGTGGCCGCCGCGGTTGTTCTCCATCCTCGCCGGGTTCGTGGAGGCGGGTGAGTCGTTCGAGTCCTGCGTCGTGCGTGAGATCGCCGAGGAAATCGGTCTCACGGTCACCGACGTCGAGTACCTCGGCTCGCAGCCTTGGCCGTTTCCGCGCTCGCTGATGGTGGGATTTCACGCCCGAGCGGATCCCGAGCAGCCGTTCGCGTTCAACGACGGCGAAATCGCCGAGGCGGAATGGTTCACCCGTACCGAAATCCGGGAGGCCCTCGATCAGGGGGACTGGAGCTCGCAGAGCGCGTCGCGGCTGCTGCTGCCCGGCTCCATCTCGATCGCCCGGGAGATCATCGAATCCTGGGCGGCGCTGGACTGATCCGGGCGACGGGGCTCAGCCGGCGAGCTTCGCCTTGACCTGCGCGCCGCTGGGATTGGTCAGCGTCGAGCCGTCGGCGAACTTCAGCGTCGGCACCACGTGGTTTCCGTTGTTGACCGAGCCGACGAACTCCGCCGCGGCCGGGTCCTCTTCGATGTTGACCTCGGTGAACGAGACGCCTTCGTTCTTCAGCACCTTCTTCAGGCGCACGCAGTACCCGCACCACGACGTCGTGTACATGGTCACCGCGGCAGTGTTCTCAGCGCTCATAAGGCCTTCAACGTAGCTGACCCGACGAACATGCCCCGGCGCAGCCCGCGTTTGTCGGGCCGCGCTGACATGATGGTCGCCATGTCCCCGACGGCGTCACGCGATCAGCTGCTCGAGGACCTCGACGAGGAGCAGCGCGAGGCGGTGCTGGCTCCGCGCGGGCCGGTGTGCGTGCTCGCCGGTGCCGGCACCGGCAAGACCAGGACCATCACCCGCCGCATCGCGCACCTGGTGACGGCCGGGCACGTCGCGCCCGGCCAGGTGCTGGCGGTGACGTTCACCCAGCGCGCGGCGGGGGAGATGCGCGCCCGGTTGCGCACTCTCGACGACGGGACCGGGACCGGATCCGTGCAGGCGCAGACTTTCCACGCCGCCGCGCGCCGCCAGCTCGCCTACTTCTGGCCACGCGTCGTCGGCAGCACGGACTGGCAGCTGATGGACTCGAAGTTCGCCGTCGTCGCCCAGGCCGCCAACCGCACCGGGCTGCCCACCGGCACCGACAACGTGCGCGACCTGGCGAGCGAGATCGAGTGGGCGAAGGCGTCGTTGATCAGTCCCGAGGACTACGCGGCGACGGTCGCCCGGTCCGGGCGTGACATTCCGTTCGACGCGGCGAAGGTGGCCGCCGCCTATGCGGGGTACGAGGCGCTCAAGGCCCGCGGCAATGACCTGATGCTCCTGGACTTCGACGACCTGCTGCTGCACACCGCCGCTGCCATCGAGAACGACGCCGCGGTCGCGAGTGAGTTCCGCGATCGCTACCGCTGCTTCGTCGTCGACGAGTACCAGGACGTGACTCCGCTGCAGCAGCGGGTGCTCGACGCGTGGCTCGGCAACCGCGACGATCTGACCGTCGTCGGCGATGCCAACCAGACCATCTATTCGTTCACCGGTGCCTCGCCCCGCTACCTGCTGGACTTCTCGCGGCGCTTCCCGGAGGCCACTGTGGTCCGGCTGGAGCGCGACTACCGATCCACACCGCAGGTGGTGTCGCTGGCCAACCGGGTGATCGCCGCGGCGCGGGGCCGGATGGCCGGCAGCCGGTTGCATCTGGTCGGTCAGCGGCCGCCCGGTCCGAATCCCACGTTCAACGAGTATCCCGACGAGGTCGCCGAGGCCGCCGCGGTGGCGCGCAGCGTCAAGAAGCTCGTCGAAAACGGCACCGCGCCCGCGGAGATCGCGGTGCTGTACCGCATCAACGCGCAGTCGGAGGTGTACGAAGAGGCGCTGACCGAGGCCGGTATCCCGTTCCAGGTGCGCGGCGGTGAAGGTTTCTTCAGTCGCCAGGATGTCCGGCAGGCTCTGGTGGCGTTGCAGCGGGCCGCCGAACGGGAGGCCGACGGACCGTTGCCCGATGTGGTCCGTGCGACGCTGGAGCCGCTGGGTCTGACCGCCGAGCCGCCCGCAGGCACGCGTGTCCGCGATCGGTGGGAAGCGTTGTCCGCGTTGGCCGATCTGGTCGACGACGAGGTCGCGCAGCGTCCGCAGCTGGACCTGCGCACGCTGTTGGTCGAGCTGCGGCAGCGCGCCGATTCCCGGCATCCCCCGGTGGTGCAGGGTGTCACGCTCGCCTCGCTGCACGCCGCGAAGGGCCTGGAGTGGGATGCCGTGTTCCTCGTCGGCCTCGCCGATGGCACTCTGCCGATCTCGCACGCTCTGTCCCACGGCCCCGACAGTGAACCGGTCGAAGAGGAGCGTCGCCTCTTCTACGTCGGAATCACCAGGGCGCGTGTGCATTTGGCGCTCAGCTGGGCGTTGGCGCGTACACCCGGCGGCCGTCAGGGGCGTAAACCGTCGCGGTTCCTCAACGGCATCGCCCCGCAGTCCCAGCGCGACGACGGGCCGAGCCGAGCCCGCAAGCCGCGCGGCCCGGCGCCGCGGTGTCGGGTGTGCAACGCCCCGCTGACCGCCTCGGCGGCGATCATGCTGCGCCGGTGCGAGTCCTGCCCGTCAGACCTCGACGAGCAACTGCTCGCCCAGCTCAAGGATTGGCGCCTGCGCATCTCCAAGGAGATGAGCGTGCCGGCGTTCGTGGTGTTCACCGACAACACGTTGATCGCCATCGCCGAGGCGCTGCCCACCGACGACGCCGCGCTCGTCGCGATCCCCGGCATCGGCGCCCGCAAGCTGGAGCAGTACGGATCCGACGTGCTCGCGCTGGTTCGCGAACGCCAGAAATCGTAAAGATCGCGCCAAAAGTGCTGGTCAAAAATGTGTTGAGAGTTTTCCCTGATACCGTTTAGCCTCAGAGCACCACACGAAGTCCGCGTGCGAAAGGAGGGTGCCGCCATCATGATCAGCAATCACATGTCTTACGCCGTAGCCGGCACCCAGTGGTTCCCGCGCGCATTCGTCCCGGTGCATTCCGCACCCGCCGCCGGCGCCACCGCTGCCGCCGCGCGTAAGCGCCGCGCCATCGCCGGCACGGCTGCCGCGTCCGTGAGGGGCTTCCATTAGGTAGAGCCTCGACCGCCACCCCAGGCCACGGACCCGACACCCGGATCCGTGGCCTTCGTCTTTCTCGGACCTGGTCACCGATCCCCGACTGAACCAACTGATGAGAAACCGACCAGGAAGCGAAAGGACCGGACATGTCTTCCCTGACATGCGAGAGATCGAAGCTCGCGGTGCCGTGTCATGTCGAGGACCCCGACCTGTGGTTCGCCGAGGACCCACGCGATCTCGAACGCGCCAAGGCGCTGTGCGGAGACTGCCCGTTCCGGCGCGAGTGCTTGACCGCAGCGCTGGAACGGCAGGAGCCGTGGGGTGTGTGGGGCGGCGAGATCTTCGAACGGGGCACGGTCATCGCCCGCAAACGGCCGCGCGGCCGTCCGCGCAAGGACGCGAGACAACCTGTGGCGGCCTGATCGTCCGACCCCGGCGCTACACCGCGTCGGGGTCGGCGAAGCCGGGCACCGTCCGCTCGGCGATACTGCGCGTCGGCACATGGGCATCGAGCTGACACGAGATCGCCACGATCGATGCGATCACCCGCATCGGGATCGCCAGCTTCGGCGGGATGTCCATCTGTCGGGCGGCCCTGATCTGACCCGCCGCCTTGTCCAGTTCCAGAGTTGTCATGCGCTGCAACCACTTACGCGTGTAGTGGAACTCGGGAACCTCCAGCGGCTCGACGTACTGCTTGAGCATGTCGTCGATTTCGCGGGTGGACACCTGCTGGCCCTTCTGGATGAAGCCGGCCCGCTCCATCGTCGGCAGCAGCTTGTCGTACTCCTTGTCCAGGGCGTAGCGCATGATCTGCCCCAACTCGACCGGCCAGCCGCCCGGCATGGGTGCGACGGCGCCGAAGTCGATGACGCCCATCTTGTCCTCGGGTAGCAGCATGAAGTTGCCGGGATGGGCGTCGCCGTGCACCATTTCTAGCCGCGTCGGTGCGTCGTTGCAGAACTCGAAGAGCCGGGTGGCCATCAGATCCCGCTGTTCCTGCGTGCCCTCGCGGATGATCTGCGACAGCGGGATACCCTCGATCCACTCTTGGATCACGACTTTCGGGGCGCTGGCCACCACGTTGGGCACCACGAAGTGCGGATCGCCCGCGTAGGCCTTGGCGAAGGCGCGCTGGTTGTCGGCTTCGAGCCGGTAATCCAGCTCCATCTCGGTGCGCTGAATCAGCTCGTCCACCACGCCTTGGACGTCGGCGCCGGGGCTGAGCTGCTTGAGGACGCTCACCATCCGCTGCATGGTCTTCAGGTCGGCGCGCAGCGCCTCGTCGGCGCCCGGGTACTGGATCTTGACCGCGACCTCGCGGCCGTCACCCCATACCGCTTTGTGCACCTGGCCGATGCTGGCCGAGGCGACGGACTTGTCGTCGAACGACTGGAACCGGTCCCGCCATTTGGTGCCGAGCTGCTGGTCGAGGACCCTGTGCACCTTTGCTGCGGGCAGCGGCGGAGCCTCGCGCTGCAGCTTCGTCAGCGCCTCTCGGTACGGCTTGCCGTACTGCTCGGGAATGGCGGCTTCCATGACCGACAGAGCCTGGCCGACTTTCATCGCGCCGCCCTTGAGTTCGCCCAGCACAGTGAACAATTGCTGGGCGGCCTTGTCCATCAGCTCGGCGTTGACTTCGTCCCTGGACTTGCCGGTCAACCGTTTGCCGAAGCCCAGCGCAGCACGCCCGGCCATGCCCACCGGCAACGAGGCCAGCTTGGCGTTGCGCGCGGCGCGGCCCCGCTTGATGTCACTCACCAGTCCATCATCCACGACCATGCTGAACTTCCAACCGGAGAATGCTGCTCAACACGAGCAGTCGGGGTGCGGAGACCACCGGCGCGCGGTCACGGTGCCGCTGCTCAGGTCGAATTCGAGCGTGGTGTCGATGGTCGCCGGTGGCGGTGCGGCGGGCCCGGAATCGGTGTGCACGACGCGCAGGATGTGGGCGATCTCGCGCAGCGCCAACCCAGCGGTGGCCAGCACCGTGGCGCGGTCGGCGGTGCCGACGGTCCGCGACAGCTGGGTGGCGACCGCGGCCCATGCGGGATCTTTGTCGCTGCGGTGCAGGTCAGCGCACCGCAGACAGCTGGTGACGCCGGGGATGACGAGGGGCCCGATGAGCCCGGTGCCGTCGCGGACGCGCACCGCGAGGTGGGGGACACCGGCGTCGTGCAGCTCGCGCGCCACTCGAGGGTCGGCCACGAGGTAGTCGGTGAGGACGGCGAGGTCGGCGCCGGCGGCGGAGGCGTATGCCCTGCTGCTGGAGCTGACGCGGACCCCGGAGCCGGCCAGTGTGGAGGCGATCAGGTCCGACAGGGGGCCGTCGCCGTGCACCCGGACCGCGGGCGAGCGGGTGGGCGCCGGTGCGGCGGCGGTCAGGACGCCGGTGTCGACGAGGTGGGCGATCAGGTCGGTGACGACGGCGGCGTCGGCGCCGTGTCCGGCGGCGAGGAGCTGCAGCTCAGGCAGGGTCGCTGCGGCTTGCAGCGCGCGCAGCAGGTCAGCGAGGACGCCGGCGGCCAGCCCGGGCGGCGGGTGTACGACGACGGCTCGGCGCGGATCCCAACCGACCTGGACGGTGCCGTCCGGGCGCGACAGCACGGGGGTGGCCGAGTCCAGGGCGTAGCGGGTCATGCGACGACAGTGACACGCCGGTCAGCCGCCGAGCCGAGTTATCCACAGGCCCTCAGGCGTCGCGGGGCGGGTCCTCATCGCTGTTCTTCTGGCGGTCACCCTCGGCCAGCGCCGCTTCGATCGCGCTGTCGAGATCGGTGGTGTCGCCGCCGATCACCCGGTCGATGAAGGCGGCCGGCTCGTCGAGGTCAGCGGAGCTGGGCAGTAGATCGGGGTGGGCCCACACGCCGTCACGGGCGTCGGCGCCGACGGCCTCGGTCAGCTTCTCCCACAGCGCGGCCGCTTCCCGCATCTTGCGGGGCCGCAGCTCGAGGCCGACCAACGTCGCGAACGTCTGCTCGGCCGGCCCGCCGCTGGCCCGGCGGCGTCGCAGCATCTCCGACAGCGCGACCGTGCCGGGGATGCGGTCACCGAGGGCGTTGGACACGACCGTCTGCACCCATCCCTCGATCAGGGCGAGCATCGTCTCGAGCCGTTCCAGCGCGGCGGTCTGCTCCGGAGTCGCCTTGGGCTCGAAGATCCCCTGGTTGAGCAGTTGTTCCATCTGCGACGGGTCGCTCAGCGAGGCCGGGTTGAAGTCGCGGGCGAACTCCTCGATGCCGCTCATGTCGATCTTGGTGCCCTTGGCGAACGCTTCGACGGCGTTGAGCAGCTGCGTCGACAGCCACGGCACGTGGCTGAACAGCCGGTGGTGTGCGGCTTCCCGCGCGGCCAGGAACGTCACGACCTCGCTGCGCGGCTGCTCGAGACCTCCCGCGAGCGCCTCGATGGCCTCGGGCATCAACGCCGCGACACCGGTGGGACCCAGCGGCAGGCCGATGTCGGTGGAGGTCAGTACCTCTTTCGACAGCGTGCCCAGCGCCTGGCCGAGCTGGGAGCCGAACGCCATGCCGCTCATCTGCGACATCATCGCCATCAGCGGACCGGCCATCGCCTGGGCTTCCTCCGGCAGCGCCTGGGCCCACACCGTCGACAGCTGCTGGGCGACGGGATCGCACAGCCGCTTCCACGTCGGGATCGTGTTGTCGATCCAGTCGGTCGGCGTCCAGGCCACCGTTCGCGTGGTGCCCGCCGGTAGTGGCGTGACGCCGTCGAGCCACGTCTCGGCGAGCCGCACCGCGTCGCCCAGCGCCGAGGTCGTCTGCTCGGAGACGGGGGCGACGAAGCCGATCGATTTCGACGCGAGCTGCCGGGCGAGGTCGTAGTTCACCGGGCCGCCGCCGGACTTCGCGGTGCCGCTGAACATCTCACCGAGTTGGGAGAAGATCTGCCCGAGCTGCGACATGTCGAACTGGCCGCCGGGGAACGCACCGCCGAACGGATCGCCGGGACCAGAGCCCGAACCGGAGCCGTCCTTGCGTTTGTCGCGCTCGGGATCGTCGCCGGAAGAGAAGCCGAAAGGCAGGTCAGGCATGGCCCCAACGGTACTCATCGCGGCGCGTCGGTGTGGGCACGCGGGTCACGCTGAGAGTGAACCTGCTCCTGACCTCTACTGTGAACGGCGTGAACAGGCGGATTGCCACTCTGATCGTGGCGCTCGTGCCGATCATCGTGTTCGGCGTGCTCGCGACGACGGTGACGGTGCCCTACGTCGCGCTCGGGCCCGGGCCGACGTTCAACACGCTCGGCCAGGTGGACGGCAAGGAAGTCGTCGACATCGAGGGCACCGAGGTGAAGCCCACCAGCGGGCACCTCAACATGACCACGGTCTCGCAGATGGACGGGCTGACGCTGGGGCAGGCGCTGATCTTCTGGGCCTCGGGTCGCGATCAGCTCATCCCGCGCGAACTGGTGTATCCGCCGGACAAGTCGCGCGAAGAGATCGACGAGGCGAACACCACCGACTTCCGGAACTCCGAGGACAGCGCCGAATACGCCGCCCTGTCCTACCTGAAGTATCCGATGGCGATCACGGTGCAGAGCATCGACGAGAAGGGTCCCTCGAAGGGCAAACTGCAGGCCGGCGATGCGATCGACGCGGTGAACAACACGCCGGTCGCGAACCTCGACGAGTTCAGCAAGATCATCCAGGCCACCAAACCGGGCGAGAAGGTCGTCGTCGACTACCGCCGCAAGAACGAACCCGCGGGCATCGCCGAGGTCACGCTGGGCTCCCGGCCGGACCGTCCGCACGGCGTCCTGGGTGTCAATGTGCTCGACGCGCCGTGGGCGCCGTTTTCCATCGATTTCCACCTGGCCAACATCGGCGGCCCGTCGGCCGGGCTGATGTTCAGCCTCGCCGTGGTCGACAAGCTGACCACGGGTGACCTCAACGACGGGAAGTTCGTGGCGGGCACCGGCACCATCACCGGTGACGGCGAGGTCGGTCCGATCGGCGGCATCACCCACAAGATCACCGCGGCCAAGGACGCCGGCGCCTCGGTGTTCCTGGTGCCCGCGGACAACTGCGACGAGGCGACGTCAGCCGACGAGAAGGGCATCGAGCTGATCAAGGTGGACACCCTCACGCACGCCATCGACGGCCTGCGGACCCTTTCCGCTGGTGGTGAACCTCCTCGTTGCTGAGGCCGGTCGGGGATCTCGATCAGTAGAGTGACTGGACAACTGCTGGGAACATCCGAGAGTGGAGTAGTCGAGTGAGTATGCGGCCGGCCGCGAGAATGCCGAAGCTGACGCGGCGAAGCAGGATTCTGATCGCCATCTCGCTGGTGGTGGTCCTGCTGTTGCTGATCGGGCCCCGCCTCGTCGACGCTTATGTCGACTGGCTCTGGTTCGGTGAGCTCGGGTACCGGTCGGTGTTCACCACCCAGATCGTCACCCGGCTCCTCATCTTCCTCGTCGTCGGGCTGGTGATCGGTGCGGTCGTGTTCGCCGCCTTGGCGCTGGCCTATCGCACCCGTCCGGTGTTCGTGCCGACGGCCGGCCCCAACGATCCGATCGCGCGCTACCGCACCGCGGTGATGTCGCGCCTGCGCCTGATCGGGCTCGGGGTGCCGGCGTTCATCGGTCTGCTGTCGGGTTTCGTCGCACAGAGTTACTGGGAACAGGTGCAGCTGTTCCTGCACGGCGGTGACTTCGGCATCGCCGACCCGCAGTTCGGCATCGACCTCGGCTTCTACGCGTTCGACCTGCCGTTCTACCGGCTGGTGCTGTCGTATCTGTTCGTCGCGACGTTCCTGGCGTTCATCGCAAACCTGTTGGGCCACTATCTGTTCGGCGGGATTCGGCTGTCTGGCCGCACCGGCGCGCTGTCCCGTGCCGCACGCATCCAGCTGATCACGCTGATCGGCGTGCTGATGCTGCTCAAGGCGGTGGCCTACTGGTTCGACCGGTACGAGCTGCTCAGCCACACCCGCGGCGGTAAGCCGTTCACCGGCGCCGGCTACACCGACATCAACGCGGTGCTGCCCGCCAAGCTGATCCTGATGGCGATCGCGGTGATCTGCGCCGCCGCGGTGTTCTCCGCGATCGTGCTGCGTGATCTGCGGATCCCGGCGATCGGCGTGGTCCTGCTGCTGCTCTCGTCACTGATCGTGGGCGCGGGCTGGCCGCTGGTGGTCGAGCAGATCAGCGTGCGCCCCAACGCCGCGCAGAAGGAAAGCGAGTACATCGGCCGCAGCATCGCCGCGACCAGACAGGCCTATGGGCTGACCGAGAACGAGGTCACCTACCGCGACTACCCGGGCAACGCACCGGCCACCGCGCAGCAGGTCGCTGCCGATCGCGCCACCACCTCCAACATCCGGGTGCTCGACCCGAACATCGTCGCGCCGGCGTTCACGCAGTTCCAGCAGGGCAAGAACTTCTACTTCTTCTCCGATCAGCTGAACATGGACCGCTATCCCGATGCCGATGGCAATCTGCGGGACTACGTGGTGGCTGCGCGCGAGCTCAATCCGGACCGCTTGATCGACAACCAGCGCGACTGGATCAACCGGCACACCGTGTTCACCCACGGCAACGGCTTCATCGCGTCCCCGGCCAACACGGTCCGCGGGGTGGCCAATGACCCCAACCAGAACGGCGGTTACCCGGAGTTCCTGGCCAGCGTGGTCGGCGCGAACGGCGAGGTGATCTCACCCGGGCCGGCTCCGCTGGATCAGCCGCGCATCTACTTCGGCCCGGTCATCGCAAGCACCTCGGCCGACTACGCGATCGTCGGCAAGAACGGCGCCGACCGCGAGTACGACTACGAGACCAACACCGACACCCGCAACTACACCTACACCGGTGCCGGTGGTGTGCCGCTGGGCAATTGGTTCAACCGCAGCGTGTTCGCGGCCAAGTTCGCCGAGCGGAACTTCCTGTTCTCCAACGTCATCAACAACAACAGCAAGATCCTGTTCAAGCGCGATCCGTCCGAGCGGGTCAAGGCCGTCGCGCCGTGGCTGACCACCGACACCGCGACCTACCCGGCGATCGTCAACAAGCGCATGGTGTGGATCGTCGACGGCTACACCACGCTGGACAACTACCCGTATTCGGAGTTGACGTCGCTGTCGTCGTTGACCACCGACTCCAACGAGGTGGCGCTGAACCGGCTGCAGCCGGACAAGCAGGTGTCCTACATCCGCAACTCGGTGAAGGCCACCGTCGACGCCTACGACGGCACCGTGACGCTGTACGCCCAGGACGAAGCCGATCCGGTGCTGCAGGCGTGGATGAAGGTCTTCCCGGGCACGATCAAGCCGAAGAGTGAGATCAGCCCGGAACTGCAGGAGCACCTGCGCTATCCCGAGGATCTGTTCAAGGTCCAGCGCGCGCTGCTGGCCAAGTACCACGTCGACGATCCGGTGACGTTCTTCTCGACATCGGACTTCTGGGACGTGCCGCTGGATCCGAACCCGACCGCGAGCAGCTATCAGCCGCCGTACTACATCGTCGCGAAAAACCTTGCCGAGAACAACAGTTCGACATCGTTCCAGCTGACGAGTGCGATGAACCGGTTCCGTCGCGACTTCCTGGCGGCCTACATCAGCGCCAGTTCCGATCCGGACACCTACGGCAAGATCACGGTGTTGACGATCCCCGGTCAGGTCAACGGTCCGAAGCTGGCGTTCAACGCGATCAGTACCGATACCGCGGTCAGCCAGGACCTCGGTGTCATCGGTCGCGACAACCAGAACCGCATCAGGTGGGGCAACCTGCTGACACTGCCGCTGGGGCAGGGTGGATTGCTCTATGTGGCACCGGTGTACGCCTCGCCGGGTGCCAGCGATGCGGCGTCGTCGTATCCGCGTCTGATCCGTGTCGCGATGATGTACAACGACAAGATCGGCTACGGCCCGACGGTGCGTGACGCTCTGACCGATCTGTTCGGTCCGGGTGCTGACGCCACCGCGACGGGTCCGGCGCCGACCGGGGACAGTGTCGGGGCGCAACCGCAGTCGCGTCCCCAGACGGGTCAGCCGCCGGCCGCTGCGCCGCCGAACCAGCAGGGCCAGACTCCGCAGAACCGGCCGGAGGTCCCGGTGGCGGTGCCGCCCACGGGTCCGACGCAGCTCTCCGCGGCGAAATCGGCTGCGCTGGAGCAGGTCAACACCGCGCTGGATGCACTGCAAGAGGCGCAGCGCAGTGGTGATTTCGCGCGGTACGGCGAGGCGCTGCAACGCCTCGACGACGCGGTGAGCGAATACAAGTCGGCCCCCTAACCCCGTCGGCCGGTGCGGTATCGGTTGCTCGGCCCCCTGCAGGTGGTCGACGAGGACACCCTGGTGGACATCGGTCCGCCCAAGCAGCGGGTGGTCCTGGCGATGCTGGCGCTGGCTGCCGGACGGGTGGTCTCGGTGGACCGCCTCGTCGATGCGGTGTGGGGCGAGGACGTCCCGGCCAGTGCGACGGCGAGCCTGCAGGCCTACGTGTCGAACCTGCGGCGTGCGCTGCGCGGCGCGTCGGCGGAGACGCAGATGGCCTCCCCGATCGTGCGTCGTCCTCCCGGCTACGTGCTCGACGTCGATCCGAACAGCATTGACCTGGCGGTGTTTTCCGCCGCCTGCCAGCGGGCGGGTGCCGCGATCGAGGCCGAGGACTGGGAGCAGGCGGCCGCAGCGGCCGGTGAGGCACTCGGCCTGATTCGTGGTGATCTGCTCGACGACTTGGCGGGCGCGCCGTGGCTGCGCGACGATGCGGCCCGGTTCGCCGAGATGCGGATCGAGTGTGTGGCCAACCACGTGGTCGCGCTGCTCGCGCTCGGCAGGGTGGCGGGGGCGGTGACCGAAGCGGCGGCGCTGCGAACGCTCGATCCGTTCGCCGACCGCGGATGCCGACTGCAGATGCTGGCGCTGTATCGAGCCGGCCGGCCGGCCGAGGCGCTGGAGGCCTACACCCGTCACGCGCAACGCCTCGACGAGGAGTTGGGGCTGGAGCCGGGACGGGAGTTGCGGGAGTTGCAGACCGCGGTGCTGCGGCAGGCACCCGAGTTGGCGGGGTGGCCGCGGCCGGCGAAATGGACGGGTGCACACACGATCCCGGTGCCTGCGCCGGCCACCCACGACACCGCGCCGACTGCCGAGGTGCCGGCGCGGGCGCCGTTGGTGGGCCGGGTCCGGGAGTTGTCGCGGGCCGGCGAGCTGCTGGCCCGGGTCAGCGCGGGTGCGACGAGATGGCTGGTGCTCTCGGGTCCGCCCGGTATCGGCAAGACACGGCTGGCCGAAGAGATCGGCGCGATGGCCGCGTCGGCGGGCGGCGACGTGGTGTGGGTGAACTGCCCCGACGAGAGGGCCACGCCGCCGTGGTGGCCGATGCGTCAGCTGGTGCGCGCGCTGGGCGGCGACCCGGATGACGCGTTGCAAGTGCCCCCGCACGCCGACCCGGATACCGCGAGATTCCTCGTCTACGAGCGAGTTCAATCGCTCCTGGAGGCTGCGCCCCGGCTGCTGGCCGTGGTGATCGATGACGTGCAGTGGGCCGACACCGCATCGGCGAGCTGCCTGGCCTACATCGCGAGCGCGCTGCGCGACCATCGTCTTCTGGTGGTGCTCACGCTGCGCGACGGCGACCACGCGGCGGAGGTGGCGCGGCTGCTGAGCACGGTGGCGCGCGGTGAGGACAACCGCCACATCGCCGTTCCGGCGCTTTCGTCGGAAGACGTTGCGGCGCTGGCGAATGTGGTGGCCGAGGACCCGGTGACAGCCGACGAGGCCGCCGAGCTCGCCGCCCGCACAGGCGGCAACCCGTTCTTCGTCTCCGAATATGCCCGGTTGCCGCGAGAAGAGCGCGCCGCCAACGAGATTCCGCGCGCTGTGCGGTCGGTGCTGGATCGCAGGCTCGCTGCCCTGGACCCTGCGGTGATGGCTGTGCTGCGGACGGCCGCGGTGATCGGCGACGTGATCGATGCCGCCGCCGTGCCGGTGCTCGCCGCGGCCACCGGACTGGATCTTGATACGCTCGCCGACTACCTCGACGAGGCGGCCGACGAGCGCATCGTGGTCGCGGCACACACCACCGACGGTTACGAGTTCGCCCACGGACTGCTGCGCGATCAGTTGCTGGCCGGCATCCCGGCTCTGCGCCGACAGCGGTTGCACGCCAAGGTCGCCGACGTCCTGGCCGACAACGTCGAACCCGATGCGCCGACCTGGCGGGCGCAGCATCTGGTCGCCGCGCAGCCGCTGGTGGAACCGGCGGTGGTCGTGCGGGCGTGCCGGCTGGCGGCCGAACATGCGACCGCACAGTGGAGTTCGGACATCGCCGCGCGGTGGTGGCAGGCGGCACTCGATGCCTATGATCGGTTGCCGGCCTCGGCGCGCGACGATGCCGAGCGTGATGCGCTGACTGTCGAACTGCTGGAAGCACATTCGCGGGCCGGGCGGGGACAATTGGTGCTCGACAGCGTGCAGCGGTTCCTGAGCGAGGCATTGCGCGCCGGGCGTGCGGCGACGGCGGGCCGGGTAGCGAGCGCGCTGCTGCGGGCCAGCGGGTGCTGGCCGTGGCTGGCGCCGGGACGCGACCCCGGCGAGCTGCTCGAGCTGCTGTCACAGGCGGCGACGCTGGCGGGCGACGATCCGGCTGCGGCGGCGCGGGTGCTGCCTGCGCTGGCCGTCGGACACTGCTACCACCCTGACTCGGCAGTGGCGGCAACCCTGCTGCAGCGCGCTGAGCGGGTGGCCGAGCAGACCGGTGACACCGACGTGCTGGCCGATGTGCTGATCGGCCGTCTCATCACCTACTCCGGGGTGAGCGGTCACAGTGAGCAGATCCTGATGTGGGTGGAGCAGCTGGACGGGCTGCGGCACAGTCGTTCTCGCGAAGATGCCGTGATCGCGCATTCGGTGGCGACGATGGCGTCGATGTATCTGGGGGACGTCGCGGGCACGCGCGCGCATCTGCGGGCGGGCATCGCGGGCAGTGAGGAACTGCGGTTGCCGGTGCTGCGGGCCCAGCTGCGGTGGATGGAGGCGGTGCTGGCGATGTGGGCGGGCGACTTCGCCGAGGCGCAACGCCACCACGCCACCGCGGCGCACGTGCACGAGCAGACCGAGCTCTACGAGGCCGGCAGTGGTCTGCTGGCGGCGGCGTCGCTGCTGCGGGAGACCGGGGAAGCGCTCGACCCGAGTTGGGCCGGTCTGCGGGCGAACACCGAGACCGGCGGGCAGGGGATGGTCGGCGTGGTGCGCGCGGCGCTGCTGACGATGACGCCGACGCCGGACGTGCTCGCGGACGCGACGGCGATGCTGCGCGAGTGGTCCGACACGATCGACCGGGGCCACATCTGGACGACGCTGGGGCATCAGACCCTGCTCGCGCACCTGGCGGCCGATCACGGCCTGTCTGAGTTCGCCGAGCCCCTGCTGGACCAGCTGACGCCGCATCGCGAGCGAATCGCGGCCATCGGCCAGGTCGGGCTGGCCGGGCCGGTGGCGCTGGCCACGGCCCGTCTGCACGCTGTGCTCGGCGATGTGGCGCGGGCGCGGGCGGACCTGGCCACGGCGCGGGCGCTGGCCGAGCGGACCGGGGGAGCGCCCACGCTGCTGCGGTGCCGGCTCGTGGACTGCGAGCTGATGGAACCCTCGCCCGAGCGTGCGGCAGCCGCCGCCGCCCTCGCCGCCGAGGCGGAGCGCGCCGGCATGCTCGGCGTCGCAGCATCGGCCCGCGCCCTGCCCTGAGTTCGGCGAGCGCGCGTGTCTGCACACCGCCACGCCGTGACACGCGTGCATTCCGCGCGCGCTCACGGCCCGCGAGCGCGCGGCCAAGGCCCGATACTGGCGCTTGGATTTCGCTTGGTGACGCGCACCAAGCCGCCGCCAAGCCTCTTCGGTGATGCTGAGCGCGCCACCAGGGCTTGACGAGAGGACTCCGATGACGATGACCACCGACGTGACGCGCGGCGATGTGCTGCGCACGCTGCGCGACCACGTCGCCACCCATGTCGCGCTGCCGGGCGAGCCCGGCTACGAACGGTGCGTGCCGTGGAACGTGGCTGCCGCGGTGACGCCCGCAGCGGTGGTGCTCGCCACCTCGCCCGAGGATGTGGCCGGCACGGTGCGGTTCGCTGCGGCACACGGGTTCACGGTCACGGTGCAGGCGACCGGGCACGGCGCCGTCGGCGTCGGCGCGGACGCCATCCTGGTGCAGACGGCGGCCATGAAGCACTGCGCGGTGGACGTGCTGAGCCGCACCGCCCGCGTGGGCGCGGGGGCGCGGTGGCAGGACGTGCTCGACGTCGCGACGCCGCACGGATTGGCGCCGCTGTGCGGATCGGCTCCCGGCGTGGGTGTCGTGGGCTTCCTGACCGGTGGCGGGATCGGACCGCTGGTGCGCACCGTGGGGCTGTCGTCGGATCATGTACGGGCGTTCGAGGTGGTCACCGGCGAGGGTCGGGTGTTGCGAGCGACGCCGGACGAGAATGCCGACCTGTTCTGGGGGCTGCGCGGCGGGAAGGCGACGCTGGGGATCGTCACCGCCGTCGAGATCGATCTGCTGCCGATCGCCGAGTTCTACGGCGGAGCAATGTTTTTCGACGGCACGGATGCGGGTGCGGTGCTGCATGCGTGGGCGGCGTGGAGTGCCGGCCTGCCGGAGACGGTGAACACGTCGCTCGCCATTCAGCAGTTGCCGCCGCTGCCCGGTGTTCCGGAGGCCTTGGCCGGCAAGATGACTGTGGCGGTGCGGTACACCGCGCTGTGTGACGTGGCCGAGGCGGAACAGCTGTTGGCGCCGATGCGGGCGGCGGCGACGCCGCTGCTGGACACCGTGGGCGTGATGCCCTACGCGGCGATCGGTGCGGTGCACGGGGATCCGGCGGACCCGATGCCGGTGACCGAGAACCATGCGCTGCTGTCGCAGTTGACGCCGGAGGCCGTTGACGCGCTGCTGGCGGTCGCGGGTCCCGGGTCGGGGTCACCGCAGGCGATCGTGGAGCTGCGGATGCTGGGCGGCGCGCTGGCGCGTGAACCGCGGCACCGCAGCGCGTTCTGCCACCGCGATGCGGCGTTCTGCGTGGCCACGATCGGGCTGGCTG
Organism: Mycobacterium kyogaense; assembly: GCF_003254575.1. GTDB lineage: Bacteria > Actinomycetota > Actinomycetes > Mycobacteriales > Mycobacteriaceae > Mycobacterium > Mycobacterium kyogaense. The sequence continues at coordinate 25,998 of NZ_QJUA01000054.1, forward strand.
TGCCCGAGATCGTCGACATGGTCGCGCAGCACGCGGCCGCGGTGGTCGCGGCCGTCGAGCCGTGGTCGACGGGCGGGCAGATGCCGAACTTCGCGCCGTCGTACGACCCGTCGCGCGCGGCGAGGGTCTACAGCGAGGACACGCTGCACTGGCTCGCCGCGCTGGCGGACCGCTACGACCCCGCAGGGGTGCTGGCGACGGGTCAGGTCATCCGCACCCGCCGGGGGTGAGTTCTTTCGCGCGAGCGTGCGTGCCTGGGGCGAACACTCCGTTGCAAACAGCGAGTTCGCGCACGCTCGCGGCAGCCGCGCGGGCGCTTGAGCAGGCGATTTGGAGCCTTAGCGATCGCCCCGGTAACCTAGCGTTCACCCGTCGCGGGGTGGAGCAGCTCGGTAGCTCGCTGGGCTCATAACCCAGAGGTCGCAGGTTCGAATCCTGTCCCCGCTACTATGTGATGTCTCACGACATCGGAATAGCCGCGGACCTACTTTAGGTCCGCGGTTTCTTCCGTTTGGGGCCTTTGGGGGCGCCGGTGGGTTGGTAGTCCCTGGTGGGGTCGAGTGTGAAGTCGCGCAGGACTTCTCCGGTGGCGGCGTTGATGACGGTGATGTGGTGGTCCTGGGCGAGGATCAGGACGCGGGTTCGGTAGTGGTGGCGGCCGATGCCGATGTGGTGCAGGCGTCCGTTGACGCGCAGGGTGACGGCTCCGGCTTGGTCGACGCGGTCGGTGCGGACGCGGTTGTGGGTGTCGATGCGTGTTGGCTGGTTCTTCTACATATTGGAGGCTGACGTAGCGATGCGAGTTGTCTGTTGGTCTGGTCTCCTTGTTGACTGTACATATACTA
>NZ_QJUA01000055.1 GCF_003254575.1 Mycobacterium kyogaense
GGGCCGCGGGGTGGGAAAGTCCGGTTCGATACCGGTGTCCGGGCTGCGGGTCGCGGTGCCGTCGACCGACGACTGGCAGCCGGTGAGTGCGGCGACGGCCAACAAGCCTGCCGCCACCAGCCGCGTGTTCACCTGGCCCAGGGTACGCAGCATGTGATCCGTGTGACGGGAGTGACTCGCGGTCGCGGGCCCGCGAAAGTGCCCTGGCAGTAGTGGAACGTGCCTCGGGACGACGCTGGGTGCACTTTCGCGACGCCTCGGGAACAAAACCCGCCGACGCCCCGTTGACGATTTCGACAGTTGAGTGACGTAGACTCAAGTTCTGCTTGACAGGCCCAGCCTCGAAGGAGCAGTCTTGAGCCCGGTGCACTCAGTACACATGATTCGTCTAATCAGGAGGCAGTAACTATGGCTCGTGCGGTCGGCATCGACCTCGGGACCACCAACTCCGTCGTCGCAGTTCTGGAGGGTGGCGACCCCGTCGTCGTCGCGAACTCCGAGGGCTCCCGCACCACCCCGTCGGTCGTGGCGTTCGCGCGCAACGGCGAGGTGCTGGTCGGTCAGCCCGCCAAGAACCAGGCGGTGACCAACGTCGACCGGACGATCCGTTCGGTGAAGCGTCACATGGGCTCCGACTGGACCGTCGAGATCGACGGCAAGAACTACACCGCGCAGGAGATCAGCGCCCGCGTGCTCATGAAGCTCAAGCGCGACGCCGAGTCCTACCTCGGCGAGGACATCGCCGACGCGGTGATCACCGTGCCCGCGTACTTCAACGACGCCCAGCGTCAGGCCACCAAGGAAGCCGGTCAGATCGCCGGCCTCAACGTGCTGCGGATCGTCAACGAGCCGACCGCGGCCGCGCTGGCCTACGGCCTGGACAAGGGCGAGAAAGAGCAGACCATCCTGGTGTTCGACCTCGGTGGCGGCACGTTCGACGTGTCCCTGCTGGAGATCGGCGAGGGTGTCGTCGAGGTTCGTGCGACCTCCGGTGACAACCACCTCGGTGGCGACGACTGGGACGACCGGATCGTCGAATGGCTCGTCGACAAGTTCAAGAGCACCGCGGGCATCGATCTGACCAAGGACAAGATGGCGATGCAGCGGCTGCGTGAAGCGGCCGAGAAGGCGAAGATCGAACTCAGCTCGAGTCAGAGCACCTCGATCAACCTGCCCTACATCACCGTCGACGCGGACAAGAACCCGCTGTTCCTCGACGAGCAGCTGACGCGTGCGGAGTTCCAGCGCATCACCCAGGATCTGCTGGACCGCACCCGCAAGCCGTTCCAGCAGGTGATCAAGGACGCCGGCATCGCCGTCGGCGACATCGACCACGTCGTGCTGGTCGGCGGTTCGACCCGCATGCCCGCGGTGTCCGAGCTCGTCAAGGAGATGACCGGCGGCCGGGAGCCCAACAAGGGCGTCAACCCCGACGAGGTCGTCGCCGTGGGCGCTGCGCTGCAGGCCGGCGTGCTCAAGGGCGAGGTCAAGGACGTGCTGTTGCTGGACGTCACCCCGCTGAGCCTCGGTATCGAGACCAAGGGCGGCGTGATGACCAAGCTCATCGAGCGCAACACCACGATCCCGACCAAGCGGTCGGAGACGTTCACCACGGCTGACGACAATCAGCCCTCGGTGCAGATCCAGGTGTTCCAGGGTGAGCGCGAGATCGCCTCGCACAACAAGCTGCTCGGCTCCTTCGAGCTGACCGGTATCCCGCCGGCCCCGCGCGGCGTGCCCCAGATCGAGGTCACCTTCGACATCGACGCCAACGGCATCGTGCACGTCACGGCCAAGGACAAGGGCACCGGCAAGGAGAACACGATCAAGATCCAGGAAGGCTCCGGCCTGTCCAAGGAGGAGATCGACCGGATGATCAAGGACGCCGAGGCGCACGCCGACGAGGACCGTCAGCGTCGCGAAGAGGCCGACGTGCGCAACCAGGCGGAGTCGCTGGTCTACCAGACGGAGAAGTTCGTCAAGGAACAGCGCGAGGCCGAAGGAGGATCGAAGGTCTCCGAGGACACGTTGACCAAGGTCGACGGTGCGATCGCCGAAGCCAAGTCCGCGCTCGCCGGTACCGACATCTCGGCGATCAAGTCCGCGATGGAGAAGCTGGGCACCGAGAGCCAGGCCCTTGGCCAGGCGATCTACGAGGCCACCCAGGCCGAGCAGGGTGCTGCGGGCGGTGACGCCCCCGGTGGCTCGAGCTCCAGCTCCAACGACGACGTCGTCGACGCCGAGGTTGTCGAGGACGACCAGGAGCGCAAGTGAGTGACGAGCAGGAACCGATCACTGTCACCGACAAGCGCCGGATAGACCCGCAGACCGGCCAGGTGCGCGACGCACCTGAGCCGGCCTCCGGGCCCGTCGACGAGGTGCCGACCGTATCCGAGGAGTCGCAGGACCAGGCCGCCGAGCTGTTGGCCGACCTGCAGCGGGTCCAGGCCGATTTCGCGAACTACCGCAAGCGGTCGCTGCGCGATCAGCAGGTGGCCACCGAGCGGGCCAAGGCCCACGTGGTGACCCAGCTACTGCCCGTGCTCGACGACCTCGAGCGGGCCCGCGCGCACGGCGATCTGGACTCTGGACCGCTCAAAGCCGTTGCGGACAAGCTGGTTTCAACCCTCGAAGGGTTGGGGCTCAAGCCGTTCGGTGAAGAGGGCGACGCCTTCGATCCGTCGCTGCACGAGGCTGTCCAGCACGAGGGCGACGGCACCCATCCGGTGGTGGGGACGGTCATGCGTCGCGGTTACACCGTCGGTGATCACGTGGTCCGCCACGCGATGGTCGGCGTCGTCGACACCGTCCCCGACGCGGCCGGATCGGCGAATGCCGACCAGGAGCCGCAAAAGCCATCAGAATCATAGGAATTGACACCAGCAACACACAGGTATGCGAAAAAGGTGAGGAGGTGACGCGGTATGGCCCAGCGTGAGTGGGTTGAGAAGGACTTCTACAAGGAGCTCGGCGTCGCCTCCGACGCCGCCCAGGACGAGATCAAGCGGGCTGCCCGCAAGATTCTCGCCGAGAACCACCCCGACCGGAACCCCGGCAACGCCGCGGCCGAGGAGCGGTACAAGGCCGCCTCGGAGGCCAAGGAAGTGCTGACCGACCCCGCCAAGCGCAAGGAGTACGACGAGACCCGTCGGCTCTTCGCGGGCGGCGGGTTCGGCCGGGGCCGTGCCAGCGGTGGCGGATTCGGCGGGTTCGGCGGTGGCGATGGCCAGGAGTTCAACCTCAACGACCTGTTCGATGCCGCCGGGCAGACCGGGGGCGCGAACATCGGTGACCTGTTCGGTGGGTTGTTCGGCCGAGGCGCTCAGCAGCCGCGGCCGAGCCGCCCCCGGCGGGGCAACGATCTGGAGACCGAGACCGAACTGAGTTTCCTCGAGGCCACCAAGGGTGTGGCGATGCCGTTGCGGCTCACCAGCCCTGCCCCGTGCACGAACTGCCATGGCAGCGGCGCCCGCCCGGGCACCAGCCCCAAGGTCTGCCCGAACTGCAACGGCGCCGGCGTCATCAGCCGCAACCAGGGGGCCTTCGGGTTCTCCGAGCCGTGCACGGAATGCCGGGGCAGCGGGTCGATCATCGAGCACCCCTGCGATGAGTGCAAGGGCACCGGCGTGACCACCCGCACCCGCACCATCAACGTCCGGATCCCTCCGGGAGTCGAAGACGGACAACGCATTCGGCTCGCGGGCCAGGGTGAGGCCGGATTACGTGGTGCCCCGTCGGGTGACCTCTACGTCACCGTGCATGTGCGGCCGGACAAGGTGTTCGGTCGCAACGGCGACGACCTGACGGTCACCGTGCCGGTGGCTTTCCATGAATTGGCCCTGGGCACAACGCTGTCCGTGCCGACTCTGGAAGGCAAGGTCGGGGTTCGGGTACCCAAGGGCACGTCGGACGGACGCATCCTGCGGGTGCGTGGTCGCGGGGTGCCCAAGCGCTCGGGCGGCAACGGCGACCTGCTGGTCACCGTGAAGGTGGCCGTGCCGTCGAATCTCGAAGGTGAGGCCGCCGAAGCGTTGGAGGCCTACGCACAAGCCGAGCGCGCCAGCGGCTTCGATCCGCGGGCGGGATGGGCCGGTGCACAGTGAGTGCCGGGCGCAAAGACCAGAATGACCAGGCCAGGACGTTCCTGATCTCGGTCGCCGCCGAGCTGGCCGGGATGCATGCGCAGACGCTGCGTACCTACGACCGGCTCGGCCTGGTCAGCCCGGAGCGCACATCCGGTGGGGGGCGGCGGTATTCGCAACGCGACGTCGACCTGCTGCGCGAAGTGCAGCGGCTGTCGCAGGACGAGGGCGTCAACCTGGCCGGCATCAAGCGCATCATCGAGCTGACCAATCAGGTCGAGGCGTTGCAGGCGCGGTTGCGTGAGCTCACCGCCGAGGTCGAGCACCTGCGTGCTCAACCTCGGCCCAAGAGCACGGCGCTGGTCGTCTGGCAGCCGCGTCACCAGCGCTGAGCCTCAGTGCAGGAGAGCACCCCGTGACCGCAGCGAGGAATGCATTCCCGCATACGGATTCGACTCGGGCAGAAGCTCTTTCGCGATCTTGGTGACGGCGCTGTAGTTGACGTCGACGACGTTGGCCAGCGGTGAGCGGCACAGCTGGCTGCACAGCTGGTAGGCGTCCAGTTCCCCGAGCCCGTAGAGCTCGACGAGCCAGCGCACCATCTCCACTTGGCTGCACCGCCAGGCATCTTCGAGCGGCCGCGCCGACCCCACTGTCAGCAACGCGTCGTCGTGTTCGAGCCGGGGCCATGCCGGTGCGTTGCCTTTGATCAGGTCGACGATGAGCGTCACGTCCATCGCGCCTTCCAGTGCGGTGCCGCAGGTTTCACCCTCGCCCTGCCGGTAGTGGCCGTCGCCGATCGAGAACAGGGCGCCCTCGACGTTGACGCCGAGGTACACCGTGGTGCCCGCGCGTAGCTCCGGGGTGTCCATGTTCCCGCCGAAGTAGTCCGGCACCAGCGTCGTGCGGACCTCCCGCAGAGCGGGCGCGACCCCGACGGTCCCGAGCATCGGCGCCAACGGCACCCGAAGTTCGAAGTCCGACTACTGCGCGGTGAACAGCGCGGTGTCGGTCGCACGGTCGACGGTGTAGATCCACGTGAGTTCCGGCAGCGGGGGCTGCAGACCCGCGGTGCGATCGGTTCCGGTCAGCGCACCGAAGAGTGGAATCGTGGTCGACGCCGCCCAATCCCGCGCCGGGGTCAGCGACACCACATGCAGTGCGAGCGTGTCGCCAGGTTCGGCGCCCCGGACGTAGAAAGGCCCCGTCTGCGGGTTGAGCTCCTTCGGGTTGAGCACCTGGCTCGGCCGATCGTCGCGGGAGGTGACCCGGCCCGCGAAGGCATCCTCGGTCCACAACTTCAGCGCGGTGCCGGGATCGACCTCCATGACCGGCTCGGCCCCGCCGAAGGTCCAGACGTACTGCTCCCGGCTCGGGGTGAATTCAACGACCTGCATGGACAGCTCCTGCCGTCGCAGGTGCGAGCACCCGGGGGAGGAGCACCGACGTCACCGCGCCGAGCGTGGCCCACATAAGTGCCTGGCCGACCAGCGACGACAACCGGAAGTCGGCGAGCAGCTCAGCGGGGAACCCAGGGGGCACCTCGTGGAAAGCGGGCAGCGCGAGCGCAACCGCGGTCATGACCGTGAGATAGCCGGCGATCGAGGCCGTAGCGGCGCTCGCCCCGCCGATCCGTTGTGCCAGGCGCAGTCCGACGATCACGGCGGCGGCTGCCGTCGCGAGCGAAGCGGCGACCATGAGCAGGTATGCCGTCGTGCGGTCACCCGCGGTCTCTGACAATCCGACTCCCGGGGGATTGGCGGGGTAGGCCAGGAAGGGCACCACGGCGACGCTGACGAAACCTGCTGCTGCCGTGGATGCGGCGACCAGCGACAGGCTGGCGTGCCGGTCGCGCAAGGAAGCCAGGACCATGGCCAGCGCGACGGCGAACAAAGCACCCATGATCACGCCGAAGGCGACGGTGCCCACGGCCGAGCCGACGTTCTCCTGCACGGCACGGCTGAACACCTCGTGTTCGTGCCCGTGGGCGCCGCCCAGTGCCTCTGCGGCGTGGGAGCGTTGCTCCTCGTAGTCGACGGCGGCGGTGATCAGCGGTGCGAGCTGCCACCGCGCGAACGCGAAAGAGACTATGCCGGCGGCGAACCCGCCGGCGACCCCCAGCCCGATGATGCGTTTCTCCATGGTCGCGACCTCTCTAGTGGCAGGGGAAGCCGAGCAGATGCCTGGCGTCGTGCAGGAATTCGTGCACGTGGGTGTCGGAGCCGAACACGGACACCGCCCCTTGGTCGTAGCCGAGGAAGTAGTAGGCGATCAGGGCCAGGACGGTGGTCGCGGTGAGCCAGAGCGCCCCTTCGGCTCGGGAGGTGTCGAGCGCTCCTGCGCGAGTGGACGCAACGGTCGGTGTGGTCATGTGGAGTCCCTTGTTCTCGGAAAAGCTTCCGTGATGGAAATATTTCTGACGACCGCTAGTCTGAGAAGAGGGGCTGGTCGGCGTCAACCCGAAAGCGGTGATGCACCCACTGCTATATAAAGATTTAACCGCAGCGTGGATTCAGGTTAAGGCGCTGTAACGGCTGCTGCGGAGCGATTGCGAAACCGGCAACGGCATGCACATAGTTTCTGGTGAAAGTATTGACCAGATGAACTAAGGAGGCCGGCCAGATGCATGGTCCGCATGATCTCGGTGGGCGCGATGGCGTGGGACCCATCGCTGAGGAGTTCCTCGAGCCCGGAATTCCCGACTGGCGTTATCCCTTCGAAGGCCGCATGCATGCGGTGACCGCGATGGCGATCGCCAAAGGCGCCTTCAACCTCGACGAGCAACGGCACGGCATCGAGCTGATGAAGTGGAGCGACTATCTGGACTCCACGTACTACGCCCACTGGTTGTTCTCGGTGGAGAAGCTGCTGAACGACAAGGGATACATCTCGCATGAGGAAGTGGATGCGCGGATGGCCGAGCTCGGCGCTCCGGAGATGACCCCGCACCCGCAGAAGCCGGAGACGTTGTCGCCGTTCGCCGAGAAGATGATCGACGTGCTGTGGGCCGGCACGCCGCACGACCTGCCCGCCGACACGCCGCCGGCGTTCGAGGTGGGGGACGCCGTGGCGGTGCGCAACATCGCCGCCACGACACACAACCGGTTGCCCGGCTATCTCCGCCGCGCACACGGTGTGATCGCCAAGCAGTACGGGGCGTTCCACGACCCCGCGGCCAGCGCCCACGAATACAAGGACGTTCCGCACCAGCTCTACATGGTCAAGTTCAGTTCCACCGAGCTGTGGGGTGACGACGCGGCCGAGGAGTTCGACCTGTACGCCGACCTGTTCGAGGGCTACCTCGAACCCATCGGCAAGTGACCCCAGAGACCACGAGAAGCAAGGAGAAGCAGATGGATTGGCTGTCGTTGAGCGATGTGGAGGCGCGGGTGAACGCGCTGGAGTCGCTGATGGTGGAGAAGGGCCTGGCAGAGCACGAGGCCGTCGACGCGGTGGTGGCGTCGTTCGAGAACGACATGGGTCCGGTGAACGGCGCGAAGGTGGTGGTGCGGGCGTGGACCGACCCGCAGTACCGCGAGTGGTTGCTCTCCGACGCCACAGCGGCGATCGCCGACATGGGCTTCACCGGACTGCAGACCGAACACATGGTGGCGGTCGAGAACACCACCGAGCGACACAACGTCGTGGTGTGCACGCTGTGCTCCTGCTATCCGTGGACGCTGCTGGGCATTCCGCCGGCCTGGTTCAAATATCCCCAGTACCGCGCCCGCGTCGTGAAGGAACCGCGCAGCGTGCTGGCCGAATTCGGGGTGACGCTGGCCGACGACGTCCACATCGACGTATGGGACAGCAGCGCCGAGATCCGCTACCTGGTGATCCCGCAGCGTCCCTAGGGCACCGAGGGTCTCAGCGACGACGAACTCGTCGCACTGGTGACCCGGGACTCCATGGTCGGCACCGCGCTGCTGTCCTCACCGAAGGCGGCCTGATATGTCGGCACCCACGATCGTCGACTTCGACGTCCCCGGCACGCTCGCCGCACTGCCCCGGTCCAACGGCGAGCTCGTCTTCGACGCACCATGGCAGGGAAGGCTTTTCGGGCTCGTCGTGCAGATGTGTCGAGCCGGCATGTTCAGCTGGGACGAGTTCAAGAAGCATCTGATCGACGTGATCGGCGAGGCGGGGATCGACGACGTCTGCGACCCGTCGGTGTACTACCGCCAGTTCGGAGAGGCGTTCTGCCGACTTGCCGTCGAGAAGGACTTCATCGCCGAGGCAGGTCTGGAGGAGCGCGTGCGCATCGAGTCGTCCAAGTTGGCGCATGACGACCACGACCACGATCACGACCATCCCCACGAGCACTGAGGGCGAAGCGATGTCGAAGATCACTGCGCTGTCGATCAGCGTCGGAGTGCTGGGCATGGTGTCCACCTTGATCACCGCGACGGTGTGGCCGCTGCCGGTGTGGGTGTTGTTCCTCGCGTGGGCGTCGTTCTTCTTCGTCGGGTCCGGGGTGTCGGGTCTGCTGAAGTCGGTGGCGTGCAACTGGGCGGGCATCGCGATCGCGACCGCGACGCTGCTCTCGGTGCAGGCCAGCGGCAGCGCGCTCGTGCTGTCGATCGCGGTCGGTATCGGAAGTTTTGCGATGGTCCAGGTGTCGCGAATACCGTGGATCTCCGCGACACCGGCGATCGTGTTCGGGTTCGCGATGACCGTCGGGACGATGGCCGCGACCGGAAACGGCATCACCACAGTGGGATTGGGTCATCCAGCCCTGGTGGCCGCCGTGACCGCAGCCGTCGGCGCCTGCTTCGGCCTGGCGTCCGAATGGGGTGCGACGCTGATCGGACGCCTCGCCGCACCGCGGACGGTGGCCGCGCCGGGCTGACCCGGTTACGCTACGAATCACAAATTTTGCTTCGTGAAAGCAAGCAGCACGTGAAAGCAATCGACATGAGGAGCGCCGTGCCGACGTCCATCGCCACCGAAAGCGTCTCCGAGGTGTTCTTCCGGCTGGGACGCTGGTGGAGCGACGCACTGTCGCAGGGTCTGCTCGACAACGACATCGCAAGCCTCGAGGGCTGGCGTGTGCTGGGCGCCCTGCGCAGTGGCGACGGCTTCACGATGACCGAGATCGCCACGGCGATGGGCATTCCGGCGCCCTCGCTGACGCGGATCGTGGACAAGCTCGTCGACGGCGGGTTCGTGTTGCGCCGCGTCGACGCAACCGACCGCCGCCGCGTGCTGATCCACCTGTCGGTGCGGGGCAAGACGAAGGTCCGACGCCTGGCGCGTCAGGAGGCGGCGGTCAAGGCAATGCTGGTCGACGAGTTCGGCGAGGACGATGCCGTGCATCTGATCCGCACGCTGGCCCGGGTGGTCGAACTGCCGCTCGACACGCGCTGATTTTCGAGACCAGAACAGTCCCGCAACACCGCGGTAATGCGACACCGCGACGATGGGCGCACGGAGGAGGCGCTGCGATGGACCTGTCATCTCCCGGCATGCGCCGGGACACCATCGACATCGCGCTGGTCATCCCACGCAGCGGATCGGCGGGCATCTACGGTCCCTCGTGCGAGGCGTGTGCCGAGCTGGCGATCTCCGACCTCAACGACACCGCGGGTCTTCTGGGCCGGCCGGTCCGGCTGATCCCGGTCGACGGCAGCCGAGCACCCGCGGCGGTGGCGGCAGAAGTCGGCGCTCTGGTGGCGCACGGGATGATCGACGCCGTCACCGGCTGGCACATCTCGCCGGTTCGGCAGGCGCTGGCGAAGGTGACCGCGGGACGGATCCCGTACGTGTACGGGCCGCTCTACGAGGGCGGGGAGCGCACCCCGGGGCTGTTCTTGACGGGGGAGACGCCGTCACGCCAGCTCCTGCCCGCCATGGACTGGATGACCGCCGAGTACGGCGTCGACCGGTGGATCGTCATCGGAAACGACTACATCTGGCCCAAGCAGACCGGCGCGGCCGCCCGGTGGCACGCCCGCGCGCAGGGCCGGCCACTGGTCGACGAGATCTACGTGCCGCTGGGTACGGAGGACTTCAGCGCTGCGATCCGCCAGGTCGAGATCAGCGGTGCGTCGGGGGTCGGGGTCGTGCTTCTCCTCGTCGGCGGCGACGGCGTCGCGTTCAACCGGCAGTTCGCCGGTTGCGGGTTGGCCGCGTCGGTGCCGCGGCTCAGCCCACACGTCGAGGAGAACATGCTTCTGGCCAGCGGATCTGACAGCAACGACGGACTCTTCGCTGCCGCAGGCTATTTCGAGGCGCTGAACACCGCGGCCGGGATGGAGTTCGCGGCCCGCTACTACCGCCACTTCGGGCCGGCGGCGCCCGCACTCAACAGCATCGGCGAATCCTGCTACGAGGCAATCACGTTGCTGATCGCCCTGGCGCGGCGGGCCGGTTCGCTGGACGTGGCGGCGATGACCCTGGCCGCCGAGAACCTCACCTACATCAGCCCGCGTGGTGAGGTGTCGATGTCGGGCAACCAGCTGAACCAGGACATCTACGTCGCCGAGGCGCTGGGCCTGGACTTCGAGGTGCGCGCCCGGATCTCCGCGGCCTGACCCCGGGGGTAACCCCCACCAGCGCCGGGGGCGGGCATGGTTGAGCACCGGCGCGGTCCCGGCCACGATGGACTGTGTGTCCACACCCTGGCATCTGCTGACACGCGTCGCCTTCCGGTTCTGCGTCGTCTACTTCGGCCTGTTCTGCCTGCTGTTCGCGCAGATCGTCTTCGTCTATGCGGGGGTCCTCACCCGGCTCCTGCCCGCTGACGCGGTGATCTGGCAGCTGACGCTGATCGAGCCGGCGCTGACATGGGTCGGATGGCACGTCTTCGGTGTTCACGCGGTGCTGCATCGCGATTCGGGCAGCGGCGACCAGGCCGTCATCTGGGTGATGCTGTTCGTGATCGTGGTGATCGCGACGCTGGCCACAGCGGTGTGGTCGGTCCTCGATCGCCGTCGCCCGGACTACGCCCGCCTGCATGCCTGGTTCTGCGTCTTCCTCCGGTTGTGTCTGGGTGGGCAGCTGCTGTTCTACGGCATCGCGAAGGTGATCCCGACCCAGATGCCTGCCCCGCCGCTCGCGGCGCTGTTGCAGCCGTTCGGTGAGCTGACCCCCGCCTCGGTGCTGTGGCTTCAGGTCGGCACCTCGCTGCCGTACGAGATCGCCCTGGGCACAGTCGAACTCGTGGCAGGGCTGCTGTTGTTCTGGAACCGGACGGCCACGCTGGGCGCGCTGCTCGCCGCGATGGCGATGGCTCAGGTGTTGCTGCTCAACCTCAGCTACGACGTCCCCGTCAAGATCTTGTCCTCACACTTGCTCCTGCTGAGCATGTTCTTGCTCGCGCCGCAGGCCCGCAGACTCGCCGATCTGCTGATCCTCCAGCGTCCCACCCAGGCCGCGACCCAGCCGCCGTTGTTCGCCGACGCCCGCCGGAATCGGCTCGCCGCCGCCGTGGTGGCCGTGCTGGGGGTGTGGGCGCTGGCCGGCTGCGTGGCGAGCGGTGTGGCAGCCTGGCGGGACTACGGCGGTGGCCGGGCGAAGCCCGAGCTCTACGGCATCTGGGAGGTCACCGATCCCGGGGTCGAGGACAGCGATTGGCGCCGTGTGGTGTTCGACGCTCCCGGGGTGCTCACCTACCAACGAGTGGACGGCGCACTGCGCGACGCGCCGATCACCGTCGAGCCCGACGGCACGATCAGGGCCGACGGACTGCAGCTGCGCCCCCTGCAGCAGGGCCCGGATCGGCTCGAGCTGGAGGGCCGAATCGCGGATCGGACGCTCACCCTGAGGCTGCAGAGAGTCGATCCTCAGTCGTTTCCGTTGTACAGCAACGGATTCCGCTGGGTGCAGGACTACCCGCGGTTCGCTGGGCAGATCAACTGACGACGATGCGGAATACCGCGGAGACCGATTCGCCCGGCTCCACCTCGCGGTAGCCGCCGCGGCGCAGTGCGTCGGTGGGCGCGGCCATCGGCTCGAAGCAGATCACGTCGTCCTCACCGGGTGCGAAGACCTGCGCGGCGGTGAAGCCCTCGTCGTAGTGCACCTCGATGCGGCGGCCCCCACCGGAGACCGCGAACACCGAGCCGGGCGCCACCTCGTCGAAACCCTCGTCGATGAACTTGTCGCCCAACAACTCTGAGGCCGCCGGCCGCGCTTCGACGCGTCCGGTCGGGATTCCCCAGGCGTTGACGGGTTGATAGCGCATCGCCGGCGTTTCGACGAGCCACTGCGCCCGCGGCACCCCCGGCAACTGCAGGTACGGATGGAACCCGAAACACAGCGGAACCCGCGCACCCGTCGTCGCCGTCACCGTCGTCGTCACGGTCAGTGTGCGGTCCCGCAGCGTCGCATCCAGCGTGAGCAGATGAGGGAACGGGAACGTGGTCAGCAACGCGGGACGCGCCGCGAAATCCAGTTCGGCGGTGATCTGGGACTCCAGCGCCGTCGTCACGGTCCAGTCCGGATAGGCCGCCAACGTCCCGTGGATCGGCACCCCGTGCTCGTCGGTGCGGACCCCACCCGTGCCCGGCGTCAACGTCACCACCGCGCCGTCGACTCCGTAGCCCATGCTGCTCAACCGGTTGGCCCACGGATAGAGGATCGGGATGCCCATGGTCTTGTGGTTCGACACATAGGCCTGCAGACCCCGCCGCTGGCCCAGCAGCTCCACCCCGTCGTCGGACAGCGAGCTGGCGACCATCCCGGCGGCCGGAACGTAGGTGGCGGTCAGCGCGGAGGACGGATCACGAAGCGTCACGGTTTCGAACGTGTCCATGGCATGCGATCCTGCCACGTACAGTCAGCTCGCCAGGGGATCGTGGCGAATTCGGTGCGCAGGCGCGCCTTTCGCGATCAGCGCGGCCTTCGTGGCGGCCACCATCTCCGGCCGGCCGCACACCAGTATCTGGCGGTCTCCCCAGCTGCCGTAGCGGGTCACCACCTCGGGTAACCGCCCGGTCTGACGGACGTGCAGGCCCCGTGGCGGGGTCACGTCCGGATACTGCGCCGCCCACGGCGGATCGAAGGCGAACTCCGACACCGGCGTCACCGACAGCCACGGATTGGTCGCCGCGATCTCCCACAGCGTGCGCAGATCGTAGAGCTCACAGGGGTGCTTGGCGCCGAAGAACAGGTGCACGCGGGGGTTCTCCCCGAACCGCGTCAGATCCATGATCAGTGCCCGCAGCGGGGCCAGCCCGGTGCTGCCGGCGACCATCAGGACGTCCCCGTCGTCGCGGTCGACCTCCAGCGCGCCGTGGGGGTTGGACACCCGCCACCGGTCACCGGGGCGCGCCTCCCCGACGATGGCTCTGCTGACCATGCCGCCGGGTACCGAACGCACGTGGAACTCGACGTAGCCGGCCGGATCCGCCGGTATCGACGGGCTCAGGTAGCGCCACCGCCGCGGCCACTGCGGAACCTGAACGGGCACGTACTGGCCGGGGTGGTAGCCCAGCGCGTGGTCCATCTTCAGCCGGATCACCGACACGTCGCGGGTGGGCCGCAGGTGTTCGAGAACCGTGCCGTCGCAGAACGGGGGGCTGGTCTCCGCGTCGGCCGCGCCGCTCATCACGCCCACCATGAGCGACAGGACGTCGTTCACCGCCTCGGAGAGCCGCCGGTCCCAGCGGTCGGCCAGGTGGTTGCGCAGTGTCGTCAGCAGCGCGCTCTGCAGCGTCTCGTAGTGCCCGGAGGTCACGCCGTACTTGCGGTGGTCCCGCCCGAGCTGGGCGAGGAACGCCACCGGTTCCTCGGCCCGCTGGGCGATCAGCTCGTCACACAGCCAGCTCAGGGCGTGTCCGAACACCTTGCGTTGGGTGGCCATCTCCGGGGGGAACAGGTCGCGCGCCGACAGATCGGTGGCGAACCAGCGGGTGTAGAAGTCGCCGACCAGCGCATCGTCGCCGACGTCGAGCGCATCCCGAAGGATGTGCATCGACTCGCGATCTTCCAGGCCCACGCCGCACGATCCTAGGTCACCCGCGGCCGGGTCACCTACAGGCCGTGAATGCCCTTGTAGAGCACCAGGATTCCGATCACGATGAAGATGGCGGCAACCAGGGCTGCGTGTTGACGCTCCAGCCAGGCCCGAACCCTGGCCAGGGCCGGATCGAGTCGCTGCCCGGACACGGCGTAGGCCAGCACCGGCAACGCCACCGTGCACCCGGCGACCAGCACGTACCAGGCCTCGGCGATCCAGACGGTCGGGACGTCGATGCCTGCCGAGCCGATCGCCAAACCGGCTGCCGCGCACAGGAACAGCACCTTGGGGTTGACGACGGTCAGGGCGAGCGCGGTCGCTGCGGCCTTGGGTGGGGTCAGGGAACTCATCCGGGTCATCCACCCCGGCATGTGCTCGGACTTCGCGCGGTTGATCCAGCGGTACACGCCAAGGGCTATCAGCGCAGCGCCGACGACGATCCGCAGCCAGGAAGCCCAGCCCGGGGGCTTGGTGCCGATACCGCCGATCAGGTTCGACAGCTCGAGGAACACCGAGGTCAGACCCGCGAGACCGACGATCCAGCCGAGAAGGAAGGCCAACCCGGTGGGCCGGGGGCGCGGGGTCTGCAACACCAGGACCGCGGGGATGATCGTCAGCGGGGAGAGCGCGACGACAAGGCCCAACGGGACGAGCTCGGCCAGCACGGATCCCCACGACACCGGCAAAAAATAGCAAAGCCCCGCCGCTATCGTCGTCTAATGACTCAGCCCGGTCCGCGCCCGGCGACAGCGGTGACGGTGTTCCATGCCGACGGTGACGACGCGGAGTTCACCCGGTGGGCCGGCGAGCTGTTGACCTCGGCGCGTGAGGCGCGAGGACACCTGTCGGGACGGATCTCCGACGTCTCCGACGTCATGTTGGATCGTGCTGTGGCCGTTGCCTTTTCCGATGATGCGGCGCTGCACCGCTGGCTCGACAGCCCTCACCGCGCGGACGTGCTGCGCGACGGTCGGTCGCGGGGATTCTGGACCGCGACCACCGACCTGATCACCTCGGCCGACAATCTGGACGCCTCGGGAATCGGCGTGTTCGGGCACGTCGTCGCCGCCGGTCATGACGACGACTTCCGGGCCACCCAGGCCCGACTCTCCCGCGCGGCGGCCGCGCTACCGGGCTATCTGGGCACGGTCCTGGTGGCGGGCGAGCAGGACGGCGAGTGGACCTCGATCGTGCGGTTCCGCACCGGCACGCAGCTGGCACAGTGGCTCGCCTCCGCCGAGCGCGGTGCCGCACTGGAGCGGATGCGCACCACTTTGAGCAGGGACTTCAGTACCGGCACCACGCCGTTCGGCACCACGGTGCGGGTGCAGGACGGCCGGACGTTGATGACGCCCAACTGGAAGTCGGCGATGTTGGTCCTCGCCGTGCTCTACCCCACGGTGATGCTGCTGTCCCGCTTCCTCGGGCCCGTCGTCGATCACGCGGGTGCGCCGCCGTGGCTGGGCCTGTGGATCAGCCAGATCGTCAGCATCGTCGCCATGCAGTGGTGGCTCATGCCCGCGGCGTCCCGCCCGCTGCGGCGGTGGCTGGACCCGGTCGACGGCGCCGGCACCCGCGTGAGCGCGGCGGGCGTGGCGGTGCTGTTCGCCGTCTACGCGGTGACGTTGACGGTGTTCGCCACCGTGCACGAGCTCCAGTTCTGGGATTACGCGTCGTGACGATGAGTCCCGGCGGCGCCGACGGTCAGTACGGTATGGCTTTCACCCATCTCCTCGCCGTCCTGCCCGTCGCCGATGTCGAGACCAGCCGCCCATGGTTCACCGCGCTGTTCGGCAGGCCCGAGGACAACAACCCGATGCCCAGCCTGATCGAGTGGCAGGTGCTGCCGGGAGCGTGGCTGCAGGTGTTCGGCGATGCGGGCCGCGCCGGATCAGGACTGTTCAACCTGGCCGTCGACGACCTCGATGCCGCGCTCACGGCACTGCGGGCGCGGGGGCTCGAGCCCGGCGAGATCGTCGAGGCCGCCAAAGGCGTGCGGTTGTCCGCGCTCACCGATCCGGACGGGAACACGATCACGGTCATCGGGGGATTCCGCGTCCAGTACTGACTCGAGGCCCGGCGTTGGGCTGCCGCTCATCTCGACGTCATCTGCCGGTGTCACAGTGACCACGTGTCCGTCGGAGCGCATCCGCGTGCGGGGTTGCGCCGGCTCGTCCCGCCGACGCTGCTCGGCTTCTGTCTGATCAACTCATTCACCTTCGGCGTCGACCTGATGTTGCTGACCGGGCTGCACAGTGGGCTGGGCGTTCCGTACCCGCTCGCGGTGACGATTGCCTATGGGTGCGCCTTCGGGCTGAGCTATGCGCTCAACCGGCACTTCAACTTTCGCTCGCACGCGCCGATCGGGCAGGAGCTGGGCATCTACGTCGCGGTGGTGCTGATCAACTACGGGGTCTTCATCCTCGCGCTGTCGACGCTGCTGACCGACCTCGGCCTCGACTACCGTCTCGCCCGGCTGACGGTCGGCGGATGCGAGGCCGTCTTCATGTACTGCGCGCTGCGGTGGGTGGTGTTCCGGGTACGCCGGCAGGCCGGCTAGGTGCCGTCGAACCGGTTCTGTCCGAGGCTGTCGACGAAAGCCGGTCCACGCGAACCGAGTTCGCGTAGATAGTCGTCGGACCACGACCCGAAGGGGTGATGGGCCAGGTACTCGTTGCGGAACCGGTCGTCCTCGGAGACCTCGGTGGTGCAGAACGCGGGGATCGCGAGATCGACCACCGGGCCGTCGCGTTCCACCTCGGACATCAGCAGGGGCGCGTTGGCGCCCAGGAAACGGTCGATGACCCACCCGTCCTCGCCGAGCCAGACCGACGAGCGGATCTTGACTACGACATGGTCGGCCCGCGAGACGATCTGGCCCGCCACCAACGGATCGAGTTCGCGCTCGGCCTCGTAGCGGGTCCCCCCGGCGGCCGGGCCCTTGGCGGTCATCGTGCCCATCGCCTCATCGCCCAGGGCCGTCACCAGCTGGGCCGGCGTCGCGTCCAGATCGGCGGGGGCGGGCCCCTGCACGCGCACCCGCACCGCGTAGCCGTCGGAGACGAACAGATAGGCCTGCGCGATCAACAGCGGGCTGGGGTCGGACGCCGCGACGGCCGGCATGTCGCGAACGAAGAATTTCCGTTCGAACTCGAAGTCGCCGATGTCAGACATGCCTTGACGGTAAACCCGCCCGCAGGCCAGGTCGGGGACGTGGCGTCCGTGTCCACCAGGACATTCGGTGAGTCACCACCTGCCGGCGGCGACGTCCTCGGCAGCGTCGGCCGCATGCTGTGGACCGCCCTGCCCGCGGATCTCGGCGCGCACGGCGTCCAGGCGCCGCCGGACCGCGGGGTCCGATGCCACGTCCACGACGGCCCGTCCGAGTTCCGCCGGGTCGGGTGGGTCCGCGCGCAGATGGCGGCCGACCCCGATCTCCTCGAGCCGGTCGGCGTTCGCCGGCTGGTCGACGGCTTGCGGGAGCGCAACGGTGGGGACGCCGAACCACAGCGCCTCGCTGCACGAGCCCATGCCGGCGTGCGTGACGAAGGCATCGGCGTGCGCGAGCACGGCGGGTTGCGGGACGCGGGGCCGGACGTGGACCCAGTGGGGGATCGGCCCGAGCTCGTCGGCCGACGTCGTCGTGCCGATCGCGATGCTGAGTCGCCAGCCGGTGCCGTCGAGTCCGTCGATCGCTGCGCGGTAGATGTCCGGGCGCTCGGTGTACGCGGTGCCGAGCGCCAGCAGGGCCAGCGGTCCGTCGCCCGGCGGCGGTGTCCAGTCGCCGGGCGCTTCACGACGGGGGTCCAGGCACGGGCCGACGAAGCGGTAGCGGTCCGAGACCCGGTCGGCGTGGCGCTGCATGATCCTCGGGATCAGCACGAGGCATCGTCTCGGGACGCCGGTGACATCCTCCACCGTCAGCGTCGTCCCCGCTGCGGTCAGCCATCGCTCGAAGGTGCGCCGGTAGTCGACGCCGCTCGGGCTGCCCATCAGCGGGTCCAGGATCGCTGCCATGTCGTCGTAGTAGCCGTCCCAGGCCACCTCGCTCGGGGACAGCTGCGCGGCCGGAACGTCCCACAGCTCGGCGGCGACCGGGCCCGCCATCCCGCCGATGTCGTAGAGCACCAGGTCGGGACGGTCGCTGTCGAAGGCGCTCCGCAGTTGCGGGAGGACGTGGATGGCCTCATCGAGGAAGATCCGCATGCCGGCGACCGGGTCGTCGTCGTCGAAGGCCGTCGGCGCCCCGGGCGCCCCGGGCAGCACCGAGCTGCACGGCAGGACGTCGGCACCCGTGGGTTCCACCAGCGATGTCAGGTGACCGCCGACGGCGTAGCTGACGCGGTGCCCACGGTCGACGAGCTCGCGGATCACGGCCAGGTGGGGATACATGTGGCTCGGCGCGGAGGCCGCGACCACGAGGATGTGGAGTCGGCGTCGGGTCGGCACCGACGGATTGTCGTCGGATCCGGGTGGGTGTGTCATCCGGATTTCCGGGGAGTGCGGCCCACCCCGCTGTGTCACGGAGCTTGGGTTCGAGCGCGAGCGCTGAACTCCTTCGCGATCCGGGCCGTCATGTCGCGAAGCTCCACGGGCAGTTGAGCCGTTGCTTCCGGATCGCCGCGGAAACCGCGCCACAGCAGCGTGAACAACGTATCGCCAGATGGTGGCGTAGGTGCCTCCAAAAGAACGTAGGTGAGGGTTTCTGCCACGTCTTTTTCGTTGGCCAGAAGCGCGATGGCTTCATCCAGTTCGTCGGCTCGCGCCAAAGCGATCGCGAAGCTCCTACGCGTTTCCGAGGTTTTCGGATGTTCGACCCCGAGGACGCGTATGCGATCGTCGAGAAGATCGCGGTACAGAGCGAGGGCCTGGCTGAGGTCACCCATTTCGATCCTGCAATAGGCGACTTGAGCTCGGACGGTGAGGGTGTGGGGGTGGTCGGTGCCCAACACTCGCACATGATCGTCGACAAGGTTTTGGTAGAGCGAGAGTGCGGTGGTGGCGTCCCCGGTTGCGCCGGTGTAGTAGGCGACCTGAGCTCGGACGGCAAGGGTGTTGGGGTGGTCGGCGCCGAACACTCGCACATGCTCGGCAAGAACGTCTTGATAAATAGAGAGTGCGGTAGTGGCATCGCCGTCCTCACCGGTGAAGTAGGCGAGCTGGGCATGGGTAGCAAGCGTGTTGGGGTGGTGGACGCCCAACGTGCGCCGTTCGTCATCGAAAACATCTCGGTACAGGATGAGGGCGGTCGAGGCGTCCCCGGTTGCGCCGGTGTAGTAGGCAACCTGGGCGCGTGCGGCGAGTGCGGCGATGTTGTCAGGCCCGACTGTGCGCAGGTAGTCCTCGACGAGGCTTTGGTAAAGACTCAGTGCGGTCGCTTCGTCGCCGGTCTTGCCGGTGTAGTACGCAATGTTTGACCGTGCGGTAAGTGTGACGGGATGGTCGGCGCCTAGTTCAAGTAATTGAGGCATCAGGCTCGTCACAGCCTTGAGAGCGTCGCTCACACGACCAGTCTTGCTGAGCCAGTAGTTCGCCTCGATTTGCAACGCCATTGCTGTCGCAGGAGAGGTGATGCTTGCCAGTGGAATCGCCGCCAAGAGTCTGTACGCCTTGTCGGTGTCGTCGTGACTCCACCACCCAGATGCGACCAAGGCTATGCCTGCCCTTGTGTCTCCTGATGCCGCCGATGCAGCCCGCTGCAGAATCTCCGCGAGATCGTCGGAGCCCCCCTCGGACAGTGCGACGGCGACCTGTCGATCCTCTGCCCCAGCAGGTTTGCGCGCTGCGAGATGTGCCTGCACATCAAGGTCGGCGTTCGCGGCGAGCGTAACACACGTCTCTACGTAACGGCCGCAGTCGACGGTGTAAACGTCGCTCGCTCCCGTCATCCAACGACGAGCTTCCGCTAGCAGTGTCTGTTTACTACGCGTTGCGTAGGCTTCATCGAAAAGGATGGGTGCGGACGACAGGCTCTCCAGCAGGTATCGCTCGGCCGGCGACTGAGCATCAATCGTGGCAAGGTGCATCTTGAGTTCTTGTGGGTCGTACCAGGCTCGGAGCAACTCGACGATCAATTCAAGCGGTTGACTACGCGTGCTGCGCCACTGAAAGTGATGACGCAGCATAGGTTCTCGCAGCGAGTACCACGTCTTCCTACGATCACCGGCAAGCTTCTCGGTACCCACCCACCGCCCCTCTTGGAGAAGGCCCAACACCTTGCTGACGGTCTGCTGACTGAGTTCGGTCGCCGAAGCGATCTGGGCGGCCGTCATCGCTGCGGTCGGTCCCTCGGCCAGTTGCCGCACGACGGCTTGATGGTTGGGGGGTAGGTCCCACAACAACTGCTGGTAGTACGGCACCAACCCCTCGATGAGGTCCTCGACGGCCGGAATCAGCGCGTCCAGGGATGCGATCGTCATGCATCCGGACAGCACCATCCAGATGCGTGCAGATCCGCCGGTGAGCCGCGCGACCGCCTCCACACGAGCACGGCCAGTGGCGGTTTCGAGAAACTCCGCCAGTTCCTCGTCGCCGCGTTGCCGCGCCAGGATCGTGAGGAGTTCATGCCCTGCTTCGGCGGTGAGCCCCTCGACCGGTGTGGTGATGAATCCTGCGAACCACGGCTGGTTGCGGTCAGCCACGCCGGCGAACAACGCAGGAGTGGCGCACAACAAGAGGATGCGGCCCGACGTCTCGACCCAGGATCGCAAGTTCCGTTGTCCACCATGGCCGATTGCTGCGAACACCCTGTCCAGGTTCTCGATGACGATGACTAGCGTGCGGTCTTGGATGGACTCGAGGATGGCGGTCTCGAGTTCGACAGCGGAGGACTGGCGAGGAAGTTTGAGCTGCAATGCCGCTCCGATCTCTCGGAGAAGGTCGACGTAGCGCGTGATACCCACCGCGTCTTCCGGGATGTCGGCAACCGTCAAACGCGTTGAGACATCGGGTGCCTGGGCGAGGCGGTGGAGCGCGACACGGAGCAGGTGTGTCTTACCAGATCCGCGCGGCCCCACCAGGAGCGTGTGCGGACGAGCCTTGCTCATGGCCGCAGCCTCCAGTCGCTGAGCAAGAGTCACGAGGATGTCCGTGCGGCCGACTGTGCGCTTGTCCAAGTCGGCGGGCGCTTCCTGCAGCGGTGTGAACGGCCTGGGGGTTTTCGTTGTCTGCAGGGTCATGCGAGCCTCCGATGGATGCGCCAAATCCTGGCTAACAGCGCGGACGACATCGTGTCGCGTATGCCGGTGCGCGACAGGTAGTGGTCCTTCTCCAGTCGTCCGATGATGTCTAAGAGCTCGTCTCGGGTCGGAGCCGGTTGCGTCCCCACCGAGAGCCGGAGGTGCAGGGCCTCGATATCCAGTGCCTCTGGGTATGAATGAGCGAATTCGTCCAAGATCGCTCGGGCGAGTCGCGCCGACGATTCGCCGTAGTAGTCATCCAGGCGTGACACGTAGTGTTCGGTGTGCCAATCGTTGTCGAAGATGGACTGTTGAACGATGTCTGAGATGCGTTGGCCTCGTCGATCTCTGAATCGGTCGACAACGGCTTGGATGTAGAACGGGATGCCGCTCGTTGCCGCAATGATGTCATCGATCAGCTGGGGATTGGCCTCCGCATTGATTCCCATCAGCAGCCGCGTTGTCAGTTCCCGCGACTCGCTGTCGTTGAGCGGGCCAACCTTCACCGACCAGAGGTCGTTGATTACTCGGGTGTCCGACAGTGCATGGTGCAGTCCGATGGATCCACTGATCACCAGCGACAGTGGGCTCTCCGACTGCCGCACGGCACGCAAACCGCTCAGGAATTCCATTGCGGCAGCTGGTCCGA
This sequence comes from Mycobacterium kyogaense, assembly GCF_003254575.1. Lineage (GTDB taxonomy): Bacteria > Actinomycetota > Actinomycetes > Mycobacteriales > Mycobacteriaceae > Mycobacterium > Mycobacterium kyogaense. The sequence goes on from NZ_QJUA01000055.1 coordinate 21,871, forward strand.
GGGCCTGACACAGTACGGTGATTTCGTCGATGATTAGGACGACACCAGCACTTCCACCGGCCGTGGACAACAGTTCAACAACGTCGAGTTGCTCGTCCTGTCCGGGATTTTGCTTGGCGGCGCCGACGAGTTTGATTCCTGACGAGAAGATTGCCATCGATACCTCGCCTCGTACCTCTTTTTCCCAGCGGCTTATGCGCTGTCGAATCAGCTTGTGCTGTCTGAGCTCGCCGATGAGGCGCTGGGCGAAGATGGTCACTTCGGACGTTTCTGCGCTGATCCTGATGACGACCCGCCCGGCCGACGTCAGTTCGTCGGCGACCTTGATCAGCAGCGAGGTCTTTCCCATTCGCCGCTCACCCACGACGTGCGCGCCACCCCGCACGATGGCTTCGTGGAGGCGCTGGAGCTCTGAGGCCCGCCCCACGAGCTCGTCGGGATCGATACGTCCGCCCGGATTGGGGAAGAGGGGTTGCACGAGAGATAGTCTACGTCGCAACCAACGTACGTCAACATAGGCGTACGTTTTGCACGGCGTACATTCCTCGTCGCCGCGACTCCTTCAGGTGACGTTCGGCCCCTGGTGCCTCGCCGACAAAAAAGTTAAAGTTGAGCGGAACAGACTCAAGGTTGTCCGCGTTGATTCTGTCGACAAGCAATTTTCCGGGCCACCCGTGTGGCCCAACGGACCTGTAAAGGAGTGTCGTGGACTCGTTCAACCCGACGACCAAGACCCAGGCGGCCCTGACGTCGGCGCTGCAGGCGGCAACGGCCGCGGGCAACCCGCAGATCACGCCCGCTCACCTGCTGATGGCGCTGCTGACGCAGAACGACGGCATCGCCGCCCCGCTGCTCGAAGCTGTCGGCGTCGAACCCGCGACCGTGCGCGCCGAGACGCAGCGTCTGCTCGACCGGCTGCCCAGCGCCACCGGATCGGCGTCGCAGCCGCAGCTCTCGCCGCAAGCCGTCGCGGCGATCACCGCCGCGCAGCACCTCGCCACCGAGATGGACGACGAGTACGTCTCCACCGAGCATCTGCTCGTCGGCCTCGCCACCGGCTCCGACGACGTCGCCAAGCTGCTGACCGGCCACGGCGCCTCGCCTCAGACCCTGCGTGATGCGTTCACGAAGGTCCGCGGCAGCGCCCGGGTCACCAGCCCCGACCCCGAAGGCACCTATCAGGCGCTGGAGAAGTACTCCACCGACCTGACGGCGCGCGCCCGCGAAGGCAAGCTCGACCCGGTCATCGGCCGGGACACCGAGATCCGTCGCGTCGTGCAGGTGTTGAGCCGCCGCACCAAGAACAATCCGGTGCTGATCGGTGAGCCCGGTGTCGGCAAGACCGCTATCGTCGAGGGCCTGGCCCAGCGCGTGGTGGCCGGCGACGTGCCAGAGTCGTTGCGCGACAAGACTGTTGTGTCCCTCGACCTCGGTTCGATGGTCGCCGGCGCCAAGTACCGGGGTGAGTTCGAGGAGCGCCTCAAGGCTGTCCTCGACGACATCAAGAACTCGGCGGGGCAGATCATCACGTTCATCGACGAGCTGCACACCATCGTGGGCGCCGGCGCGACCGGTGAGTCCGCGATGGACGCCGGCAACATGATCAAGCCGATGCTCGCCCGCGGTGAGCTGCGGCTGGTCGGCGCGACCACGCTCGACGAGTACCGCAAGTACATCGAGAAGGACGCCGCCCTCGAGCGGCGCTTCCAGCAGGTGCTGGTCGGCGAACCGTCCGTCGAGGACACCGTCGGCATCCTGCGTGGGCTCAAGGAGCGCTATGAGGTGCACCACGGCGTGCGGATCACCGACTCCGCGCTGGTGGCCGCCGCGTCGCTGTCCGACCGGTACATCACCTCGCGCTTCCTCCCCGACAAGGCCATCGACCTCGTCGACGAGGCCGCGTCCCGGCTGCGCATGGAGATCGACTCCCGGCCCGTCGAGATCGACGAGGTCGAGCGCCTGGTGCGTCGACTCGAGATCGAGGAGATGGCACTGCAGAAGGAAGAGGACGCCGCGTCGAAGGATCGGCTGGAAAAGCTGCGTGCCGAACTGGCCGACCAGAAAGAGAAGCTGTCCGAGCTGACCACCCGCTGGCAGAACGAGAAGAGCGCCATCGACGTGGTCCGTGAGCTCAAGGAGCAGCTGGAAGACCTGCGCGGAGCGGCCGACCGGGCCGAACGCGACGGTGATCTGGCCAAGGCCGCCGAGCTGCGCTACGGCCGCATCCCCGAGGTCGAGAAGAAGCTCGACGCTGCAGTGCCGCAGGCAGAAGCGCGCGAAGACGTGATGCTCAAGGAGGAGGTCGGCCCCGACGACATCGCCGACGTGGTGTCGGCGTGGACCGGAATTCCGGCCGGCCGGATGCTCGAAGGCGAGACCGCCAAGCTGCTGCGCATGGAGGAGGAGCTGGGCAAGCGCGTCATCGGGCAGCGCAAGGCCGTGGCTGCCGTCTCCGACGCGGTGCGCCGGTCGCGTGCCGGTGTCGCCGATCCGAACCGGCCGACGGGATCGTTCATGTTCCTGGGGCCGACCGGTGTCGGTAAGACGGAGCTCGCAAAAGCGTTGGCGGAGTTCCTGTTCGACGACGAGCGGGCGATGATCCGCATCGACATGAGCGAGTACGGCGAGAAGCACTCGGTGGCTCGGCTGGTCGGCGCGCCTCCCGGCTACGTCGGCTACGACCAGGGCGGTCAGCTGACCGAAGCCGTCCGGCGGCGCCCGTACTCGGTGATCCTGTTCGACGAGATCGAAAAGGCTCACCCGGACGTGTTCGACGTGCTGCTGCAGGTGCTCGACGAGGGCCGGTTGACCGACGGCCAGGGCCGCACGGTCGACTTCCGCAACACCATCCTCATCCTGACGTCCAACCTGGGCGCCGGCGGAACCGAGGAGATGGTGATGGCGGCGGTGCGCTCGGCGTTCAAGCCCGAGTTCATCAACCGGCTCGACGACGTGATCATCTTCGATGGGCTCAACCCTGAAGAGTTGGTCTCCATCGTCGACATCCAGCTCAACCAGCTGGCGAAGCGGTTGGCGCAGCGGCGGCTCACCCTCGAGGTGTCGCTGCCGGCCAAGAAGTGGCTCGCCGATCGCGGTTTCGACCCGCTGTACGGGGCCCGGCCGCTGCGCCGGCTGGTGCAGCAGGCCATCGGCGACCAGCTGGCCAAGATGCTGCTCGCGGGCGAGGTGCACGACGGCGACATCGTGCCCGTCAACGTCAGCCCCGACGGCGACCGGCTCGTTCTGGGATGAGCGCTCGCGCGAAGACCCGACAGCTGGGCTGAGTTCATCCCGCGACCAGACACAAACTCGCGTGTTTTCCTCGGAAAGCACGCGAGTTTGTGTCTGGAGGGCCTAGGAAAATGCGGTGCTCGGGAGGTCTGTCTCGTCGCCGAGCAGCGCCTCGACGATCCGCCCGGCGACCGCATCGGGGTCCAACCCCTCGGGTAGCCGCGGCGGGTCGCCCGCGATCGCCCGGCCCGCCAAACCCGTCTCGGTGTGCGGCGGCCGGACGTCGACGACACGGATCTTGCGCCGGCGCGCCTCGCTGCGGACCGCGGTGAACAGCGCTGCCGTCGCCGCCTTGACCGCCGAATACACGGCCATGTTGGCCAGCGGTTTCTCCGCGACCACCGCGCTGATGCCGAGGATCACCCCACCGGCCTCGAGCGCCGGCAGCGCGGCGCGCATCACCCGCAGCGGAGCCAGGAAGTCGACGAGCACGAGGTCGTCGACGGTGTCGTCGTCGATGTCGGTGAACGGCCCGAACGCCACCACACCGGCCGCGATGACCACACCGTCGAGCCGGCCGTGCCGCTCACGGGCCGCCTCGACCACCGTGTGACCGGCGTCGGGCTCGCGCAGATCGGCGGTGACGGCGTGTGCCTCCCCGAGCCGGCCCAGCGCGTCGGCGTGGCGACCGGTGACCGTCACCGCCGCACCGCGGTCGATCAGGGCCCGCGCGATCCGCGATCCGAGCGCCCCGCTGGCGCCGACGACGAGGTAAGACCTGCCGGTCAGATCGGTCATTCGGCCAGTATGCGTGGCCCGCGGCGACCGGAGATCCCGGAGAAGGTGACCGGGTTGTGACCCATTCGGATTCGGACCGGACCGCGGAAAGCGGATACTCTGGTCGCAATGGTTCCGCTCTGGTTCACGCTGTCCGCACTCTGTTTCGTGGGTGCGGCAGTTCTGCTGTACGTCGACCACGACCGCCGCCGCGGTCTGGGCCGGCGTCGTAAGTCGTGGGCGAAGTCGCACGGCTTCGACTACGAACCCGAATCCGCCGACATCCTGGACCGGTGGAAGCGCGGCGTCATGTCGACCGTCGGTGACGTCACGGCCAAGAACGTCGTCCTCGGACAGATCCGCGGCGAGGCGGTGTTCATCTTCGACCTCGAGGACGTCGCGACCGTGATCGCGCTGCACCGCAAGGTCGGCACCAACGTCGTCGTCGACATGCGGCTCAAGGGCATCAAGGAGCCGCGCGAGAGCGACATCTGGCTGCTCGGCGCCATCGGGCCGCGCATGGTCTACTCCACCAACCTCGACGCCGCCCGCCGCGCATGCGACCGTCGCATGGTGACGTTCGCCCACACCGCACCCGACTGCGCGGAGATCATGTGGAACGAGCAGAACTGGACGCTGATCAGCATGCCGGTGACCAGCACCCGCGCCCAGTGGGACGAGGGCCTGCGCACCGTGCGCCAGTTCAACGACCTGTTGCGGGTACTACCGCCGGTGCCGTCGGCCGCCGCCGGGCAGCCCGTCGCCCGGCGTAGCGGGTCCCCGAGTCGGCCGCTGAGCCCGCCCCCGCCGCGCCC
>NZ_QJUA01000056.1 GCF_003254575.1 Mycobacterium kyogaense
GCACCGACACAGCCGACGTCCTGGCGGCGGTGTCGGGCCGCGCGCCGGCCCCCGCACCGCCCGCGCCGAACACCGCACCACCGGCCGCCCCGTCCCCCGACGAGCCCCTGACCCAACGCAGCTTCTTCGACGCGTTGGCGGGATTCCTGAGGCCCGACGACGTCCTGGTCGCCGAGACCGGCACCTCCGGTCAGAACACCTCCGGGCTGCGGTTGCCCCACGGGCTGCACTACGTGAACCAGACCAGCTGGGGGTCGATCGGCTACGCGCTACCCGCGCTGCTCGGGGCGGCACTGGCCGCTCCGCAGCGGCGGCACGTGCTGTGCGTCGGTGACGGCTCGTTCCAGGTGACCGCGCAGGAACTCTCGACGATCCTGCGCCTGGGGCTGACTCCGATCATCGTGCTGCTCGACAACGGCGGCTACACCATCGAGCGCGCGATCATGGGCGTCCGCAGCCCCTACAACGACGTCGCCGCATGGCGCTACACCGAACTGCCGCGGGCGTTCGGGGCCGACGAGGACACGGTGCTGCTGCGCTCCTGCCGGACCGGGGCCGAGCTGTCGGCCGCGTTCGACGCCGCCGGGGCCTCGCAGCGCTTCACGCTCATCCAGGTTCACCTCGACCCCTTGGACATGACCCCGGCCACTGCGGGGGTGGGCGAGATGACCCGGGTGTTCGACTACGGCGTGAGGGCACCAGCCAACCCCCTAGGGTGATGCCATGAGCGCGAAATGGACCGCATCCGACGTCCCCGACCAGTCCGGCCGCGTCGCCGTCGTCACCGGCGCGAACTCAGGCATCGGCTACGAAGCCGCCACCGTCCTCGCCGGCCGCGGCGCCCGGGTGGTGCTCGCCGTGCGCGACCTGGCCAAAGGCAACCAGGCCGCCGACCGAATCCGCCAGGCGCACGCCGGCGCTCAGGTCGAGGTCCAGGAGCTGGATCTGACCTCACTGGCCAGCGTGCGCGCCGCCGCCGAGGCGCTGCGCACAGCCCACCCGACGATCGATCTGCTGCTCGACAACGCCGGGGTGATGTATCCGCCCAAGCAGGTCACCGCCGACGGCTTCGAGCTGCAGTTCGGCACCAACCACCTCGGGCACTTCGCGCTCACCGGGCTGCTGCTCGACCATCTGCTCTCCGTCGAGGGATCCCGGGTCGTGGTGGTCGCGAGCATCGCCCACAACATCCAGGCCGACATCCACTTCGACGATCTGCAGTGGGAGCGCGGCTACAACCGGGTCGCGGCGTACGGCCAGTCCAAACTCGCGAACCTGATGTTCACCTACGAGCTGCAGCGCCGGCTCGCCGCCGCCGGCGCGAAGACGATCGCCGTGGCCGCCCACCCGGGCATCTCGAACACCGAGCTGATGCGCCACGTCCCGGGCTCGGGCCTCCCCGGCTTCTCGGCACTGGCCGGCCTGGTGACCAACAGTCCGGCCGTGGGTGCGCTGGCCACGCTGCGCGCGGCCACCGATCCACAGGTGCGCGGGGGCCAGTACTACGGGCCCTCCGGTTTCCGCGAGCTCGTCGGGCACCCGGTGCTCGTGCAGTCCACTCGCAAGTCACACGACGTCGCGATCCAACAGCGGCTGTGGGCAGTGTCCGAGGAGCTCACAGGCGTGAGCTACCCGGTCTGATGCGCAGTGTCGATGAGCACCGCAGGCTGGTCGGATCGCTGATCACCGCCCGGCCGCCCGAGGCGCTGCCGCTGGCCGACGCGCTGGGCCTGGTGCTCGCCGAGGAGGTGGTGGCACCGCTGTCGCTGCCCGGCTTCGACAACTCGGCGATGGACGGATACGCGGTGCTGGCCGCCGACGTCGCGACAGCCTCGGACGCCACCCCGGTACGTCTGCCCGTCGCCGAGGACATTCCCGCCGGCCGCACAGACATCCCGACCCTGCAGCCCGGCACCGCGCACCGCATCATGACCGGAGCGCCGCTGCCCCACGGGGCGACCGCGGTGGTCCCGGTGGAGGCCACCGACGGCGCCACCGACACGGTGACGATCCGCGCCGCGGCGCGCGAGACCCAGCACATCCGGCGCGCGGGCGAAGACGTCACCGCCGGCACCACGGTCCTGCAGGCCGGCCAGGTGCTGACGCCGGCGGCCCTCGGCCTGGCCGCAGCGCTCGGCCTGCAGACCTTGACCGTCACGCCGCGCCAGCGGGTGCTGGTCGTCTCGACGGGCACCGAGCTGGTGGCGCCGGGCACGGAGCTGGCCCCGGGGCAGATCTACGAATCCAACGGCGTGATGCTGGCCGCCGCGGTCCGCGATGCCGGCGCCGACGTGGTCGCCTCCCCCACCACCGGTGACGACGTCGACGCCTTCCGGGCGACGCTGCGCGCCCACGCCGGTCAGGCGGACCTGATCCTGACCACAGGTGGGGTCAGCGCCGGCGCATACGAGGTGGTCAAAGACGCTCTGAGCGGTCCGTCCGGCGGGGTCGAGTTCGTCAAGGTCGCGATGCAGCCCGGGATGCCGCAGGGTGCCGGCGCGATCGACGGAACTCCAGCCGTCACGCTGCCGGGCAATCCGGTCAGCGCGCTGGTCTCGTTCGAGGTGTTCGTCCGGCCCGCGCTGCGGACCGCGATGGGACTGTCGCAGCCGGAGCGGCCGCGTCGCACCGCGATGCTCACCGAAGACCTCACCTCCCCGCGCGGAAAGCGGCAGTTCCGGCGCGGAGTGCTGGACCCGGTCACCGACACGGTCACCAGCTACGGGCCGCCCGCGTCGCATCACCTGCGCTGGCTGGCCTCGGCGAACTGCCTGCTGGAGATCGACGAGGACACCTCCGAGGTGGCGTCGGGAAGTCGCGTGCAGGTGTGGGACCTGCGCTAGGGAGCGCCACCGTACTATTGGCCCCACGATGGCCAGACGCCCCGACCTCAAGACAGGCCCCGCGCGGCTGGCGGCGCTGATCCGCACGTCCGTTCCCCCGATGCATCCCGCAGGCCTGCCGTTCGTCGGCGCCAGCCTGGCCGTGGCATTGGTCGGACGCCGGAACCGCTTCGTCCGTCGCGCCGGCCTGACCTCCGCCGCCGCCAACGCCGCCTTTTTCCGGCATCCGCCCCGCACCCCACCGACGCGCCCCGGCGTCGTCGTCGCCCCCGCCGACGGGCTGATCTGTCTGGTCGGCGAAGAGGTGCCGCCGAGCGAACTCGGGCTGCCCGCCGAGCCGTTGCCGCGGATCAGCATCTTCCTGTCGCTGCTGGACGCCCACGTGCAGCGCGCGCCCGTCGGCGGCGAGGTGGTGACCGTGCTGCATCGCCCCGGCCTGTTCGTCTCGGCCGAACTGGAAGCCGCCAGCGCGGACAACGAGCGCAACAGCGTGGTGATCCGCACCCCGGAGGGCCAGCAGGTGATCGCCGTGCAGATCGCCGGTCTGCTGGCCCGCCGCATCGTGTGCAACGTCTCCCCGGGTGAGCCGATCGGCATCGGCGACACCTACGGCCTGATCCGGTACGGCTCGCGGCTGGACACCTACCTGCCCGCCGGGTCCCGGGTGCTGGTCTCGGTGGGCCAGCGCACCCTGGCAGGCGAAACCGTGCTGGCCGAACTGCCCCCGCCGGCCGAACTGCGATGAAGCCACGCAAGCCGCGGCTGAAGGCGCCGGTGGTCAGCGCCAAGATCCTGCCCAGCGCGATGACGGTCGCCGCCATCTGCCTGGGTCTGAGTGCGGTGAAGTTCGCGCTCGACGATCGGCCCACCGAGGCGATGGCGTTCCTGGCCATCGCCGCCATCCTGGACGCCCTCGACGGCCGCACCGCGCGAGCCCTGAACGCCACGTCGCGGATGGGCGAGGAGATCGACTCCCTGGCCGACGCGGTGAATTTCGGTGTGGCACCGGCCTTCATCGTCTACGGCACGCTGTTGTCGCATTCGCGGGTGGGCTGGATCGTGGTGCTGCTGTACGCGGTGTGCATCGTGCTGCGGTTGGCCCGGTTCAACGCGATGCTGGACCTCGACCAGCCGGACTACGAGAAGAAGTTCTTCGTCGGCATGCCCGCCCCGGCCGGCGCGATCGTCGCCATCGCACCGCTGGCAGCGAAAATGCAGTTCGGCGATGGGTGGTGGACATCCGAACCGGCAGTGGTGATCTGGATGATCGTGGTGTCGCTGCTCGTGGTCAGCACGCTGCCGATGCGCAAGATCCACACGTTCTCCGTACCCCCGAACGCGGTCGCACCGCTGCTGGCACTGCTCGCCATCGGCGTCGCTGCGTCGATCCTGTACGGCTACGTCGTGATTCTGCTGATCGTCATCGGCTACCTGCTGCACATCCCGTTCGCGATGCGGACCCGGCGCTTCTTGGCCGCTCACCCTGAGGTGTGGGACGACAAGCCGCGGCAGCAGCGGGCCGCAAGGCGGGCGATCCGGCGCGCACAGCCGCACCGTCGCTCGATGATGCGCCTGGGCCTGCGCCGACCACCCCGGAGCTGACATGGCCCAGCTGACGCTGACCGCGCGGTTGAACACCTCGGCGCTGGACTCCCGCCGCGGCGTGGTCCGGCTGCACCCGGAAGCGATTGCCGCGCTGGGCATTCGTGAGTGGGATGCGGTGTCGTTGACGGGATCGCGCACCACCGCCGCGGTGGTCGGCACCGCGCCCGACGGCGTCCCTGCCGGCACCGCGCTCCTCGACGACGTCACGCTGAGCAACGCCGGACTGCGGGAGGACACCCCGGTGCTCGTCGCGGCCGCCACCGTGTACGGGGCCCGGTCGGTGACGCTGACCGGGTCCAATCTGGCGAGCCGCTCGATCACCCCGGCCACTCTGCGACAGGCGCTGCTGGGCAAGGTGATGACGGTCGGTGACACCGTATCGCTGCTGCCGCGCGACCTGGGACCGGGCACATCGACCTCGGCGGCGACGGCCGCGTTGGCGGCGTCGGTCGGCATCGTGTGGACCTCGGAGTTGCTGACTGTCACCGAGGTCGATCCCGCGGGACCGGTGAGCGTGCAACCGAACTCGCTGGTCTGCTGGGGCTCCTCCAGCGGCACCGCGCAGAACGGGTCGGTGCCCACGCCGGCGACGGAGACGCGGCCGGTGTCGGCCGCGCCCACCTCGACTATCGACGACCTCAAGGGTGCCCACACGCAGGCGGGTCGGCTGGCCGAATGGCTCAAGCTCGCCCTGGATCAGCCCGAGTTACTGCACACCCTCGGCGCCAGCGCGAATCTCGGCGTTCTCGTCTCCGGGCCCGCCGGCGTCGGCAAGGCCCGGTTGGTCAGGACGGTGTGCAGCGGCCGGCGCCTGGTCGAACTCGACGGACCCGAGGTGGGCTCACTGCGTGCCGAGGATCGGCTGTCCACCGTCGCCTCGGCAGTCCGCTCGGTGCGCGACGGCGGCGGCGTACTCCTCATCACCGATGTCGACACGTTGCTGCCCGTCCCGCCGGAGCCGGTGGCGACTCTCATCCTCGCCGAATTGCGTTCAGCGGTGGCCACTTCCGGTGTGGCGTTCATCGCGACATCCGGGGCACCCGACGCCGTCGATCCTCGGCTGCGCGCCCCGGACCTGTGCGACCGCGAGCTGGGCTTGAGCCTGCCCGACGCGGGCGTGCGCGAACAGTTGCTCGAGGTCCTGCTGCGCGACGTGCCGGCAACCGACCTCGATCTGAAGGAGATCGCCGAGCGCACACCGGGTTTCGTAGTCGCCGATCTGGCCGCGCTGGTGCGGGAGGCCGCGTTGCGGGCGGCGGCGCGGGCCAGTGACAGCGATGCCGCACCCGAGTTGCGGCAGGAGGATCTCGTCGGGGCGCTGGGCGTCATCCGGCCGCTGTCCCGGTCGGCAGCCGAGGAGATCTCGGTCGGCTCGGTCACGCTCGACGACGTCGGCGACATGGTGGCCACCAAGCAGGCGCTCACCGAGGCGGTGCTGTGGCCGCTGCAGCATCCCGACACGTTCGCCCGGCTGGGGGTGGAGCCGCCGCGCGGCGTGCTGCTGTACGGGCCGCCCGGCTGCGGCAAGACGTATGTGGTTCGCGCGCTGGCGAGTTCGGGACGGCTGAGCGTGCATGCGGTCAAAGGCGCTGAGCTGATGGACAAGTGGGTCGGGTCCTCGGAGAAGGCGGTCCGCGAATTGTTCCGCCGGGCAAGGGATTCCGCACCATCGCTGGTGTTCCTCGACGAGATCGACGCGATGGCGCCGCGACGCGGTCAGAGCTTCGACTCCGGGGTGACCGATCGCGTGGTGGCCGCGCTGCTCACCGAGCTGGACGGGATCGAGCCGCTGCGCGACGTGGTGGTGCTGGGTGCGACGAACCGCCCAGATCTGATCGATCCCGCGCTGCTGCGGCCCGGCCGGCTGGAGAAGCTGGTGTTCGTCGAACCGCCCGACGCGGAGGCGCGGGCGCAGATTCTTCGCACGGCGGGCAAGTCGGTGCCGCTGGCCACAGACGGTGCAGACGCGGTCGACCTCGATGCGCTCGCCGCCGAGCTCGACGGGTATAGCGCGGCGGACTGTGTGGCGCTGCTGCGCGAGGCCGCACTGACGGCGATGCGCCGTTCGATCGACGCCGCCGACGTGACCGCTGCCGACGTGGCTGCGGCCCGCGAGGCGGTGCGCCCGTCGCTGGACGCGGCGCAGGTCGCGTCGCTGCGGGCGTTCGCCGACGCACGCTGAAGTGCGTCGATAACTCCCTCTTGCCTTTGCCATGCTAGAGGCTTACCGTCTCCTGTGAGGCAGCTCACAGGGCGAGGGGGTCCCATCATGAGTGTCGTTCGGAGAATGAGCCTGACATCGGCGGCCGCGGTGGTGGGGGCCACCGTCATGGTCATACCGGTAGCGCCGGCAGCGCCGGTGGAACGAGCCGCGCCGGTGTATTCGGCCCCCGCCGTCCAACTGGCCGCCGTCACCGACCAGATCGACGACGCCTTCATCGATCTCACCGTCTTGATCCGCCGCGGCGCCACACCCGCCTTGAACAGCCTCGGCTACCTCGGCAAACAGCTCTATATCGGCCTGAACCTGATCGAAAGTGTTTCTGCCAGTGCGGTGTTCAACGGGACAGATGTGCTGCGAGGCGAGGGGCTGCTCCGCAATGTCGGCGACTTCGCCTTCGACGTGGCTCTTTCGGGACTGTTCGTCGTCATCGATGAGCTCTCGCTGAGCGGCAACACCGAGGCGATCGCGATCGATCGGCCGCCGCTGGACAGGCCAGCCCGCTGGGAAGACGCCGATTCACCGCGGAAGGGCTTCCCGCTGACGGTGCCGGACCGCGACCCGCTCGAAGTGACCAGCGCCGACGACACAACGGTCCCGAACCGCGACTCCGTCGCCACACAGTGGCAGGCGAAGAAGACCGAGCGCGCCGAGAAGAGGGCGGACATGCGCGCCGAAAACGCCGCGAAGCGCGAGCAACGCCGGGAGGCGCGCGAGGCACGCAAGGCGCAGAGGGCCGAGAGAGCCGCGACGGCGAGCAGCACCGATAGCGTTTGATCTACCCCGGCTCGCCGTACTCGTCGAACCAGTAGGCGAGCTTTCCGCGGCGGCTGACCGCACGCAGTCGGCGCTCCGCCTCGTCCCGCGTCGCCGTCGTCGTCACGATCATCACCTCGTCGCCGATCTGCAGCCGGGTCAACGGTTCCGGCACGAACGCGCGGCCGTCGCGGATGATCAACGTGATCACGCTCGGATCGGGGAGCCGCAACTCGAGAACCGTGACGTTGTGCAACCGCGATCCCGGCGCGACCGTCATCGTCATCAGCTCGGCGCCCAGCACGTCGAGCGGTGCGGCGTCGACCTGGATCTCGCGGGTGGTGTCGCGCGGAATCAGGTCGAGCCACTCGGCGACCCGCCGCAGGCTCGGCCCCTGCACCAGGGTGAACACCACGACGAGGATGAACACGATGTTGAGCAGCCGTCCGCTGTCGGGCACCCCTGCCACGATCGGATACGTCGCGAGCACGATGGGCACGGCACCGCGCAACCCGGCGTAGGACAGGAACGCCTGCTCGCGCCAGGCCACCCGGAAACCGATCAGCGACACGATGACCGACACCGGCCGGGCCAGCACCAGCAGCACCAGGCCGATCACGATCGCGGGCACCAGCTCGTCGAGCAACTCGGCGGGCGAGACCAGCAGACCGAGGATCACGAACAGCCCGATCTGCGCCAACCAGCCCGACCCCTCGGCGAAGGAGCGGGTGGCCGAGCGGTGTGGCAGACCGGAATTGGCGAGCACCACGCTGGCGAGATAGGCGGCCAGGAATCCGCTCGCGTGCGCCGAGCCGGCGGCCGCGAACGCCAGCATGCCCAGCCCGAACGTCGCCAACGGGTAGAGACCGGCAGCGGGCAGCGCGGTGCGGCGCAACGCCATCGCGCCGAAGAACCCGCACCCGAGCCCGATCAGCGCGCCGATCGCCAGCTCGTAGACGAGCGTCCCGGCCACCGTGACGGGCTCGAGCACCAGCGGGGTGACGCTGAACAGCAGCACCAGGATCACCGCGGGCGCGTCGTTGAATCCGGACTCGGCTTCCAGCAGGCCGCCGAGACGGCGCGGCAGCGGGACGACCCGCAGCACCGAGAACACGGCCGCGGCGTCGGTGCTCGACACGATCGCTCCGAGCAGCAGCGCCAGCTGCCAGGACATGCCGAGCAGGAGATGCGCGGCCAGGGCGGTGATTAGCGTGCTGACGAGAACGCCGACCGTCGCGAGCACGCTGGCGGGCGCCAGCACCTTGCGGATGTCGGCGAATCGCGTGGTCAGACCGCCCTCGACGAGGATCACGCCCAACGCCGCGGTGCCCAGATCCTGGGCCAGCTGGGCGTTGTCGAAGGCCAGACCGAGGCCGTCCTCGCCGACCAGCACGCCGACGCCGAGGAACAACAGCAGGCTCGGTAAGCCGGCTCCGGTGGCCAGTCTGGTGGCGGCGATGCTCGCCAGCAGCACCAGGCCCCCGATGAACAGCGCCACATACAGCTCGTGCAGTGTCACTGTTCCCTCGCTGCAGCACTTGTGTCGCAGTCAGTAAATCAGCACAGTCGTGTCCATGCGGATCGCGATCGCCGGGGCCGGGGCGGTGGGCCGCTCGGTGGCCCAGGAACTGGTCGACTACGGCCACAAGGTGTTGCTCATCGAAAAGGAGTTCCACCGGTACGAACCGGCCACGGTGCCGGGTGCGGAGTGGTTCCTGGCCGACGCCTGCGAGGTGTCCTCCCTCGAGGAGGCCGAGATGCACATCTGCGACGTCGCGATCGCCGCGACCGGTGATGACAAGGCGAACCTCGCGATGGCCCTGCTCGCGAAGAGCGAATTCGGCATTCCGCGGGTGGTGGCCCGCATCAACGACGCCCGCAACGAGTGGTTGTTCACCGACGGGTGGGGCATCGACGTGGCGGTGTCGACGCCGGTGGCGATGGTCGCCGCCGTCGAGGGCGCGATCGACGTCGGCCACATCGTGCGGTTGATGGCGCTGGGCCGCGGTCCCCGGGAACTGCGGGGGGAGGGCAGCGCGAACGTCGCGTCGTTCACGCTGCCGGCGGGCAGCCCGCTGGTCGGGCGGCGGGTCGGCGATCTGGCCATGCCGCGGGACAGTGCTCTGGTGACGGTGCTGCGGGGGAACCGGCTGATCGTTCCGGAGGCCGCGGACGTGTTGCGCGACGGCGACGAGATCCTGTTCGTGTGCGGGCCGGACGGCGAGGATCGCATCGAGGTTATGGTCACCGGACGCTGAGGGGGCCGCAGAGCGCGGACACGAGCGCGTGACGTGCGCCCCGTAGACTGGGGCCCCGCCGATCACGACGAAACGGAGCCATGCTCGCCATCCTCACTGCGCACGCAGTGGCCACCCTGTTGGCGCCCGTTCTCGTCCACCGTTTCGGTCGTCGCGCGTTCTATCCGCTCGCGCTTGTCCCGCTCGGCTCTCTGGTCTGGGTCGCCGGACATTGGCCGGGCCGCGGCCCGGCGCAGGGGCTGACCGTCTCATGGGTGCCCGGCCTGTCGATGGACATCACGCTGCGCTTCGACGCGCTCGCCGCGATCATGAGCGTGCTCGTGCTGGGCATCGGCGCGCTGGTGCTGTTCTACTGCGCCGACTACTTCCACCACCACGACGGGCATACCGAGAAGCGGCTGCCGAGCTTCGCCGCGGAGCTGGTCGCGTTCTCCGGCGCCATGTTCGGCCTGGTGACCAGCGACAACATGTTGGTCCTCTACGTGTTCTGGGAGACGACGACCGTCCTGTCGTTCCTGCTGGTCGGCCACTACGCCGAACGCGCCATGAGTCGCCGCGCGGCCACGCAGGCGCTGTTGGTGACGACGTTCGGCGGGTTGGCGATGCTGGTCGGGATCGTGATCCTGGGCAACCGCGCCGGCACGTTCCTGCTCTCCGAACTGGTCGCGAATCCGCCCACCGGGGTGGCCGCCTCGGTGGCGATCGTGCTGGTCCTCATCGGCACCCTGTCGAAGTCGGCGATCGTGCCGCTGCACTTCTGGCTGCCCGGCGCGATGGCGGCACCCACCCCGGTCAGCGCGTATCTGCACGCCGCCGCGATGGTCAAGGCCGGTGTCTACCTGATCGCACGGCTGACGCCGGGGTTCTCCGACTCCCCCGAGTGGCGTCCGACGGTGGTGGGGCTGGGCCTGCTGACCATGCTGCTGGCCGGCTGGCGAGCGCTGCGCGAGTACGACCTGAAATTGATCCTCGCGTTCGGCACGGTCAGCCAGCTCGGCTTCATCACGTTGATGGTCGGCGCCGGCGGCAGCGAGATGATGCTCGCCGGGCTGGCGATGCTGTGTGCGCACGCGCTGTTCAAGGCGACGCTGTTCATGGTCGTCGGGATCATCGACCACGCCACCGGCACCCGCGACATCCGCCGGCTCGCGTGGCTCGGCGACCGCAGTAAACCGCTACTCGTCATCGGGTGCGCCGCGGCGGCCAGCATGGCGGCGCTGCCGCCGTTCCTCGGGTTCGTCGCCAAGGAGGCCGACTTCGAGACCGTGCTGCACAGCCCGACGCTGGGTGCTGCCGCGCCGTTCGTGCTGGCCGGGATCGTGTGCGGTTCGGTGCTGACGACCGCCTACAGCCTGCGTTTCGTGTTCGGCGCGTTCGGGCGCAAGGGTCTGCCGCAGCCGAGCACGCGGGTGCAGGAGATGCACCGCCCGGAGACGCCGTTCTTGCTCCCGCCGGCGATCTTGGCCACGGCCGGGCTGGCGTTCGGGGTCTGGCCGACCGGGCTCGACCACGTGCTCAGCGACTACGCCGATCAGGTGCCCGACCCCGGCGGCTACGAGGCCGACTACCACCTGGCGCTGTGGCACGGGGTGAACCTTCCGCTGCTGCTGTCGGTGTTGGTGCTCGTGACCGGTACCGCGATGTACGCGGGTCGCAGCCGGATGCGGCGCGCCCGGCTCGGTTTCCTGCCGCTGGCCAACGCCGACCGCATCTACGACGCCGCGTTGCGCGGCGCCGACGTGTTGTCGGTGCGGCTGACCGCGGTCACCCAGCGCGGCTCCATACCGGCCACCCAGTCGGTCATCCTGACCACGCTGGTCGTCCTCCCTCTGGCGGTGCTCGCGCTCGGCGCCCGCGATCGCCCCGACTTCGCGCTGTGGGAATCAGCCCCGCAGGCGGTCGTGGGCGCGGTGATGCTGGCGGCCGCAGTTGCCGCGTGCGTGATGCGCAACAGGTTGGCCGCTGTCCTGCTGGTCGGGGTGACCGGCTACGGCTGCGGCGTCATCTTCGCGTTCCACGGTGCGCCCGATCTGGCGTTGACCCAGTTCCTGGTCGAGACCGTGACGCTGGTGGTGTTCGTGCTCGTGTTACGCGTGCTGCCCGCCGAGACCGGCGGCGCGGACATCCGTCGCTTCCGTGTTCCCCGGGCCGCGTTGGCCGTCGCGGTCGGCGCCGCGGTGACCGTGCTGGCCGCGTTCGCGATGGCCGCCCGGTCGGGTCGGCCGATCGCCGAGCTGCTGCCCGACGCGGCGTATCTGCGCGGCCACGGCGCGAACACCGTCAACGTGCTGCTCGTCGACATCCGCGCCTGGGACACCCTCGGGGAGATCTCGGTGCTGCTGGTGGCGGCCACCGGGGTGGCGTCGATGGTCTTCCGCAACCGCCGCTTCGGGGCGGCGCCGCGGGTGGCGGATGCCGGGCAGCCCGACATCGGCAGACTCGCGGTGTACTCGCACAACAGCCCGGCCGCCGGCGAGGTGACGTGGCTGCGGGGCAGCGAACTGCGCGACCCACGCAACCGTTCACTGGTCCTGGAGGTCGCGACACGGCTGATCTTCCCGGTGATGATGGTGCTGTCGGCGTACTTCTTCTTCGCGGGCCACAACACTCCGGGTGGCGGCTTCGCGGGCGGTTTGATGGCCGGGCTCGCGCTGGTTCTGCGGTATCTGGCCGGCGGCCGCTACGAACTCGGCGAAGCGCTGCCGCTGGACGCCGGCAAGATCTTGGGCGCAGGTCTGGCGCTGTCGGCGGGCACCGCCGCCGCGTCGCTGCTCCTGGGCGCTCCGGTGTTGTCGTCGGCGCTCATCCAGGTCGACGTCCCGGTGCTGGGCACGGTCAAGTTCGTCACCGCTCTGTTCTTCGACATGGGGGTGTACCTGATCGTGGTCGGCCTGGTGCTCGACGTTCTGCGCAGCCTGGGCGCGCAGATCGACGACGAGATCGGCGAGATGGCCCGACGCACGGACAGGGCGAGGCAGTCATGACGACGTACGTGATCTCGCTGGTGATGATCGGTGGCCTGACCACCGCCGGGGTGTACCTGCTGCTGGAACGGCATCTGACCCGGATGCTGCTGGGGCTGCTGCTGATCGGTAATGCGATCAACCTGCTGCTGCTGTCGGTGGGCGGCTCCGCGGGCAATCCGCCGGTCCGTGGCCGCACCAGCGGAGACAACACCACGACCGCTGATCCGCTGGCGCAGGGCCTGATCCTGACCGCGATCGTGATCACGATGGGCGTGGCGGCGTTCGTGCTGGCGCTGACCTACCGCTCCTACCGGTTGAACACCCGCGAAGAGGTCAGCAACGATCCCGAGGACATTCGCGTGTCGCAGCAGTCTGGCACCGAGGTGGGCGAGGAGCTCGAGGGCCGGCTGGAACCGGATCGCACCCGCGACACCGATCTGCCCGACGAACTGGACGCGCTGCCCGGTTACGAGGGGTCCCGATGATCCCGGCTCATCTCGCGGCGGTGTTCACCCCGCTGCCGGTGTTGATCCCGATGCTGGCCGCGGCCGTCACGCTGCTCGCGGGCCGGAAGCCTCGGCTGCAACGCGTCATCGCGGTGATCGCGCTCAGTGCCGTACTCGCGGTGTCGGCGGTGCTCGTCTACCTCGCCGACCGCGACGGCACGATCGCACTGCAGGTCGGCGGGTGGGGGCCCACCGAGCCGGGGATGGGGCCCCTCGGCATCACGCTCGTCGTCGACCGGCTCTCCGCGCTGATGCTCGTCGTCTCGTCGATCGTGCTGCTCGCGGTCGTGTTCTACGCGATCGGGCAGGGCGTGCGCGACGGCGACGGCCGCCAGCCGGTGTCGATCTTCCTGCCCACCTATCTGGTGCTGTCGGCGGGCGTGTTCATGGCGTTCCTGGCCGGTGACCTGTTCAACCTCTTCGTCGGTTTCGAGGTTCTGCTCAACGCGAGCTTCGTGCTCTTGACGATCGGCGCCAGCCGGGAGCGCGTCCGCGCAGGCATCTCGTACGTGATGGTGTCGATGGTGTCGTCGCTGGTGTTCCTGTTCGGCATCGCGCTGGTGTACGCGACCACGGGCACGTTGAACATGGCGGAGCTGTCGGTGCGGCTCGACGGCGTCTCCGAAGGCACGCGCACCGCACTGTTCGCGGTGCTGCTCGTCGCGTTCGGCATCAAGGCCGCGGTGTTCCCGCTGTCGACGTGGCTGCCCGACTCCTACCCCACCGCGCCGGCTCCCGTCACCGCCGTCTTCGCCGGCCTGCTGACCAAAGTCGGTGTGTACGCGATCATCCGGGCGCATTCACTGCTCTTCCCCGGCGGCGCCCTGGACAACGTGCTGCTGGTCGCCGGCCTGGCCACGATGCTGATGGGCATCCTCGGCGCGATCGCCCAGAGCGACATCAAGCGTCTGCTGTCCTTCACCCTGGTCAGCCACATCGGCTACATGGTGTTCGGTATCGCGCTGTCCAACCAGCTCGGGATGTCGGGCGCGATCTACTACGTCGCCCACCACATCCTGGTGCAGACCACGCTGTTCCTCGTCGTCGGTCTGATCGAACGTCAGGCAGGTGCCTCGACACTGGAGCGCCTCGGCGGGCTGGCCGCGGCGAGCCCGGTGCTGGCGTTCGTGTTCGTCGTCCCGGCCCTCAACCTCGGTGGCATCCCGCCCTTCTCGGGGTTCATCGGCAAGGTGGCGTTGCTGGAGGCAGGCTCGGAGTCGGGCTCGGTCCTGGCGTGGATGCTGGTGGCGGGCAGCGTGATCACCAGCCTGCTCACCCTCTACGTCATCGCCCGGGTCTGGACCAAGGCGTTCTGGCGGTCCCGCAAGGACGCCCCGGAAGGCCATCTGTCCGGTGGTGCGCCGACCGCGCTACTGGACAGCCCCGAGGATGCCGACATCGAGTTCGTCGACCGTGACGACGTCGGCAAGATGCCGATCGGCATGCTGATACCGACGGGTGCGCTGATCGCGGTCGGGTTGGCCCTGACCGTCGCGGCCGGGCCGATCTTCGCCTACAGCGAGCGGGCGGCCGCCGAGGTGCTGGACCGCGGGCAGTACATCAGCGCGGTGCTGGGGGGTGTCAATCCATGAGGACGATCGCGCTGCGCATCTGGATGGTGTGCTGGCTGATCCTGGTGTGGGTTCTGCTGTGGGGCACGGTGTCTGCGGCCAACATCCTGTCCGGCCTGCTGGTCGCGCTGGTGATCACGCTGCTGCTGCCGTTGCCGCCGGTGCCCGTCGAGGGCCGGCTGCACCCGATCCCGCTGGTGCGGCTGGTCTTCACGATCATCTTCCGACTGCTGAGTTCTTCCGTGCAGGTGGCGGCTTTGGCGCTCAAACCCGGACCGCCGCCGCTGACCGCGGTGCTGCGGGCGCACCTCGCGCTCAAGTCGGATCTCGTTCTGGTGCTGGCGGTCAACATCATCAACCTGACGCCGGGCACCATCGTGCTCGAGATCGATCAGCCGCGCCGGATGATCTACGTGCACGTGCTCGACGTCGGCAATGAGCGCACGGTGCAACGCTTCTACCGGCAGGTGGACAGTCTGCAGAAGCTCTTGGTCGCCTCCTTCGAACGAGAGTCGGACTGGCGGCCCGTGGCAGAGAAGGAGGTCTCGTCATGACGGTCGTCTGGATCGCCGCGGGAGCCATGCTGTCGGCCGCCGCGCTGGCGACGATGCTCCGCATGCTGATGGGCCCGACCACGCTGGACCGGTTGGTGGCGCTGGACACCCTGGTGGCGGTCGCGATGTGTGCGATCGGCACGTGGGCGGCGTTCAGTCTGGACACCACGGTCACCTACAGCCTGACCGCGCTGGCGCTCATCACGTTCGTCGGCTCGGTCAGCGTCGCCCGGTTCCGCGTGCCCGACGTCGCCGACCCGGCGGAGAAGGGGCCGGCCCGGTGAACGGATTCGATATCGCCGCCGCCGTACTGATTCTCAGCGGATCCGCGCTCGCGCTGACCGCAGCGATAGGTGTGGTTCGCTTCCCCGACACACTGTCCCGGATGCATGCGGCCACCAAGCCTCAGGTGCTGGGGCTGCTGCTGGTGCTGATCGGCGCGGCGCTGCGGCTGCGCGGTCAGGTCGACGTCGGCATGCTGATCCTGACCGGGTTGTTCACCGCGATCACCGCCCCGGTGATCGCCAACAGGGTGGGCCAACTCGCCTACCGGGAGCAGAACATCCGCGACGATCTGATGACAACCGACGAGATGCATGAATTCGCCGACGATCGGGAACCCGGCGACCATGATGCGCCCCAGCGATGACCTGCAGGGTCGCACAGCTCTGAGTGTCGCCGCGGTCCGCGCCGCCGAGACCGAGGCGGACCATCCGTTGTTCACCGATCCGTATGCGCATCTGCTGCTGGCCGGCGCCGGGCAGGTCGACCTGCCTGCGGCGGGGCCGGGTTACTCCGCGGCGCGCACCAAGTGGTTCGACGACTACGTCCTGGCCGCCGGCGCCGCGGGCATTTCGCAGGTGGTGGTGCTCGGCGCCGGCCTGGACACCCGGGCGTGGCGCCTGCCGTGGCTCAGCGACGCCGTGATCTTCGACGTCGACGAGCCGACGGTGTTGGCGCACAAGACCAAGACCATGGACGCCTCCGATGCGCAGCTGGGCGCCAAGTACATGCCGGTGCCCGCCGCGGTGACCGATGACTGGCCGAAGGCGTTGCGGGAGGCCGGTTTCGACCACAACGAGCCGACGGTCTGGCTGCTGGAGAGCCTGCTGCCCGACCTGGGAGACGACGCCCGGGACACGCTGCTGGAGCAGGTCGCGCTCTACAGCGCGCGAGGCAGCCACCTCGGCGTGGAGGTCGTGGGGCCCGAAGTGGCGCAGTGGTTGTGTTGCCACCGGTGGGATGTGCGGTCGACCGGCGCCGGCGAGGCCATGCGGCGCTACCACCGGGCCGGCGACGACCCACCCGCCTACGACTTCCTGCACGGCATCCTGCTGTAGCGCAGGCTCACTCCGAGAGCTGGAACTCCACCATCGCGGTCACGGTGTCGACCGCTTCGGAGAGCGCGGTCACCCGGTCGGCCACCGTCGGCGCGGCGAGCACCGAGTACCGGTCGGCCTGTCCCATCGGCAGCCGAGCGGTCAAGGCGTACAGCCACAGTGCGGCGTCGCCGGAGTCGTCCGCACCGACCACGATGTCGCGTGCGTTGACCTCGGCGCCGCGCGCGGCGGCGATCCGCTCGAACAGCGCGACCATCCGGTCCTCGATGTCCCGGATCGCGTCCGCGGTCACCGCGGCACCCGGCTCGTCGGGCCACAGCTCGATCACGGCCCGCGGATACGGTGCGTCGGGTAACCATTCGAGAACCCGGAACCGTTCCCGCATCGCGCATTTCATCACGTACTGACCCGCACCGAGGTCCCGGTGTTCGGTGATGTGCGCGACGGTGCCGACGTCACTGCGGCTGTCGCCGCCGCCGACCTCCCGCCCGGCGGCGATCAGCACGACCCCGAACGCGGGGTCCTGCGCGGCCAGGCACGCCTGCACCAGCGCCAAGTACCGCGGCTCGAAGATCTTCAGCGGCAACGTTTCTCCGGGCAGCATGGCCACCTCGAGCGGAAACATCGGAATCGTCGGCACGTCAGATCACCAACTCGGCGATCAACCCGTCGACGACGGCGCGCAGGTCGCCGTCGGCCTCCTCGGCGATCCGGCGTTGACGTTGGTAGGACGCGCCGTCGCGGTAGATGTCGGCGACCGAGGCGAGTTCGTCGACGCAGCCCAGGGATCGGGCCACGGGCGTCAGCCGCTCGAGCTGCTCGTCGAGATCCTCGGTGACCAACCGCTCGTTGCTGTCGGCATCGAGGATGATGATGGCGTCGAGCCCGTAGCGCGCGGCACGCCACTTGTTCTCCTGCACGTGCCACGGCGGCATCACCGGCAGCGTCTCCCCGGCGTCGAGGCGGCGGTCGAGATCGACGATGAGACAGTGCGTGAGCGCGACCAGCGCCGAGAGCTCCTTGAGGTTGGACACCCCGTCGAAGATGCGCACCTCCACGGTTCCGAGATGCGGGGAAGGCCTGATGTCCCAACGGATCTCGTTCATGTGGTCGATGATGCCGGTCTTCTTCTGATCGGCGACGAATCCTTCGAACTCGCGCCACTCCTGGAAGTGGAACGGCAGACCCGCGGTCGGCAGCTGCTGGAACATCATCGCGCGGTTGCTGGCATAACCGGTGTCCTCACCGTCCCAGAACGGTGACGACGCCGACAACGCGAGCAGGTGCGGGTAGTAGTCGAGCAGTGAGGTGATGATCGGCATCACCTTGTGGGCCGAGGAGATTCCGACGTGGACGTGCACGCCCCAGATCAGCATCTGCCGTCCCCACCACTGGGTGCGTTTGATCAGCTCGGCGTAACGGGGCGCGTCGGTCAGCTTCTGCGCGGACCACTTCGCGAACGGGTGGGTGCCTGCGCAGAACAGCTCCATGCCGCGGTCGCGCACGACGTCGCGCACCGGGCGCAGCGTGGCGCGCAGATCGTCCATCGCCTCGGGCACGGTGTCACAGATCCCGGTGACGACCTCGATGGTGTTGCGCAGCAATTCCTTGTGCACGTGCGGGTTCTCGCCGACTTCGGCGATCACCGAGGCAGCTTCGTTGCTCAGGTCGCGCGTCTGCGCGTCGACGAGGGCGAACTCCCACTCGACACCGAGGGTGGGCCGGGCGGACCCGGCGAAATCGATGCGGCTGCCGGGCCGTCGATCAGCCCCGAGTGATGACACCGCACGCCACCCGAGCTCCGGCATCGCCGGTCGCCAGGGTGGTCTGATCCGGCGGCGGTGCGCCGTTGACCTGGCTGTAGCGCTCCGGCGGGATGTTGGCGAAGTTGTCGGCCTTCTCGTGGATGATGATCGAGGTGCCGGCGCCGTCGAGCAGCTGGTCGGCGGTGAAGGCGTCGGTGGTGGTGATCAGCTTGGCCGAGCCGTCTTCACGCACCTGCAGCGAGGCGAGGTCGCCGCTGGCGGGATGCCCGCTGTGGCCCGGCACCTGGAGGTGTCCGCCCGCGGAGTTGAAGTTCGCGGGGGCCCCACCGGTCGGCGCGACCGAGTTCGCTTCGCACTTACCCACCGAATGGATGTGCAGGCCGTGGAAGCCGGGGGTGAGCTGGCTGGTCGCCGAGGTCTGCACGGTGACGGTGGCGTATCCGCCGGAGAACGCGATGTCGGCGGTGGCGACCGTGGTGCCGTCGGCGGTCTTGAGGTCGGCCTTCAGGGTCTCCCCGCCGGCGGCCTGGGCCTGCCCCTCACCGGAACCGCCCTCGCCGGAGCCGCCCTCACCGGCGGACGACGACGGCGACGGCGAACCGGTCCACACCGGGGGTGTGGTGCCCGGTGCATCGGTGGGCACGTCTCCCGGGGGCGAACAGGCGGCCAACGCAAGTGCGGGCGCTGCGAACAAGGTGGCGGCGGCGACGGTCCTCAGCATGTGCAAGAGCCTAGCCGGTGACCGCGACGATCACGCCTGGTGGCTGCTCTGTCAGCTCCGGCAACCGCGGCGCCACCGGCGCTTCGAGCAATCGGCCGACCTCTTCGGCGGCCTGCTGCTCACCGGCGGCGTCGCTGAAGAACACTGTGGTGACCGTCGTGTCGGGCAGGGTGAGGTTGCCCGTCTCCGTCACGTTCCAGCCGGCCTCGCGCAGCCGATCGGCGGTGCCCTGCGCCGCCCCTTCGGTGTTGGAGATGTTGAAGACCCGCACGTCGGCCTTCGCCGGCGGCGCAGTGGTCGACGGCGTGGTGGGTGTGCTCGTGATCGACGTCGCGATCGAGTCGCTACCGGAGTCGTCGTCGCTGCCGCCCATCGACTGGAAGGCCACGAGCAGGAACACCACGCCGAGGAACAGCAGGACCATCACCATGGCCCGCAGGGGCAGTCCTGAGGATTCTCGCTGGTTCATCGGCGCCTACTGTATCGGCTCGCCGACGGCCTCAGGTCACGTCGAAGCCGAGGCGCCGCGCCGCGCGCGCCTTCTGCCGGCTCGCACGCAGCCTGCGCAGTCGCTTGACCAGCATCGGATCGGCCGCCAACGCTTCCGGCCGGTCCACCAGCGCGTTGAGCACCTGGTAGTAGCGGGTCGCCGACATCGAGAAGAGCTCCTTGATGGCGTCTTCCTTGGATCCGGCGTACTTCCACCACTGGCGCTCGAACGCCAAAATGTCGTGTTCTCGACGGGTCAGACCGTCGGCGGGTTCAGCGCCGTCTGCGGAGTCCCCTGACTTGTCAGTCCGCACGATCGCGCCGTCCATATAGCCTCTTGGACCCTTCCAACGGTCGAAATGACATCAGTGTGGTTTGCAGGTCGTATTCAATCACGGCTCGGTCACGGACATCGTCATCAATGACCGCGAGTCGGGGCCCGCGCGTGCCACCTTAAGCTTTCGGGCATGGCTGTCCGACCGATCTGCATCGTGGGGGACCCGGTTCTCCACACCGCCACCGAGCCGATCCCCGTCGGCGACGACGGGTCTCTGCCCGCCGATCTCGCCGATCTCATCACCGATCTCTACGACACCATGGACGCCGCCAACGGAGTCGGCTTGGCCGCCAACCAGATCGGCGTCGCCAAGCGGGTGTTCGTCTACGACTGCGCCGACGCGCGCGGTAAGACGGTGCGTCGGCGCGGAGTGGTCGTCAACCCGGTGCTGGAGACCTCCGAGGTCCCCGAGACGATGCCCGACCCCGAGGACGACGACGAGGGCTGCCTGTCGGTGCCCGGCGAGTCCTTCCCGACCGGGCGTGCGTCCTGGGCGCGGGTGACGGGTCTGGACGCCGACGGCACGCCGATCACGCTGGAGGGCGAGGACTTGTTCGCCCGCATGTTGCAGCACGAGACCGGGCATCTGGACGGCTTCCTGTATCTCGACCGTCTGGTGGGCCGCAATGCCCGCAGCGCGAAGCGGGCGGTGAAGTCGCATGGCTGGGGCGTGCCCGGTTTGACCTGGTTGCCCGGCAAGGACCCCGATCCGTTCGGTCACTGAGCCGTGCCGCAGCTGCCGCCTCTCGGCGCGCGGGTGAGCCTGCGCTATCGGCTTCCGGCGGATGAGGCGCGACCGTTCACCGATGTGATCGGTCACGTCGAACAGGTCGAGCCGGCGGTGTCCGTCCGCACCCGCCACGGCGAGGTCGTCACGATCCCCGGTGACGACGTCGTCGCGTTCCGGGTGGTCCCGGAGCAGCCGGTACGCGTGGGTGCGATCCGCAACCTCGAGCACGCGGCCGCGCTGGCCTGGCCCGGCACCGAGCAGCAGTGGCTGGACGGCTGGTTCCTGCGTTTCGGCGGGGGTGCCACCCGGCGCGCCAATTCCGCTGTGCCGCTGCACTTCACCTCGCATGCCGAGATCGTGGCGATGGCCGGCCACTACGCCGCCCGTGGACTTCCCGCCGTGATATCGGCACCCGATCGGCTGTTCCGCATCCCCGACGGGGTGCCCACCGACGCCGAGAACCTGGTCATGACGGCGGAGGTCGAACCGGGCCCGGCCGGTGAGGTCATGGTGTCCGCAGTTCCCGACGAGCGTTGGCTCACGCTCTACGAGCGCGACGTACCGCCGCCCGTGCTGACCGCGGTGGTGGACGGCGAGGTCGGGTTCGGTGCGCTGGCGGACGCGGCCGTGGGCCGGGTGGCGATCACCGAGGCGCCGGACGGGACCCGCTGGGCCGGCGTGTCCGCGGTGCACGTCGTCGAATCGGCCCGCCGCCAGGGTCTGGCCCGTCGGTTGTGCGCGGGACTGCTCGGGTGGGCCGGCGAGCGCGGCGCGACGCGGGCCTATGTGCAGGTGGTCAGCGACAACGAGGGCGCACGCCGCCTGTACGAACAGATGGGCTTCACCCTGCACCATCGTTCCCGCTATGTACGCGCCGAGGACTTACTGTGAACGGTATGCGGTTGGCGACGTGGAACGTCAATTCGATTCGCGCGCGGGTCGATCGGGTCACCGACTGGCTCGAACGTGCCGATGTCGACGTGCTCGCGATGCAAGAGACGAAGTGCTCCGACGAGCAGTTCCCGACGATGCCGTTCGCCGCGCTCGGGTACGAGGTGGTGCACTGCGGGTTCAGTCAGTGGAACGGGGTGGCCATCGCCTCGCGTGTCGGCATCGACGACGTCGCGGTGGGCTTCGACGGTCAGCCGACGTGGGGTGACGGGCCGGCCGCTGCCGCCGAAGCGCGTGCGCTCGGTGCGACGTGCGGCGGGGTGCGGGTCTGGAGCCTCTACGTCCCCAACGGCCGCATGGTCGACGACCCGCACTACCACTACAAGCTGGAATGGCTTGCGGCACTTCGCCGTTCCGCGTCGGCCTGGCTGGCCGACGATCCATCGGCACAGATCTCCCTGGTCGGCGACTGGAACATCGCACCGACCGACGACGACGTGTGGAGTGTCGAGGCCTATGTGGGCAGCACCCATGTCACCCCACCGGAACGGGCCGCGTTCGACGCCGTCGTCGACGCCGGATACTCCGACGTGGTGCGGCCGTTCACACCAGGGCCGGACGTCTTCACCTACTGGGACTACACGCAGCTGCGCTTCCCCAAGAACCGCGGCATGCGTATCGATTTCATCCTCGGCTCACCGGCGCTGGCCACTCGCGTCGAGCATGCCGAGATCGCACGCGACGAACGCAAGACCGGCAAGGATCGCGTCAAATCGCCCAGTGATCACGCCCCGGTCGTGGTGACGTTGGCGTCATGACGCCCACCGAGTCGCCCTGGCGCCGAATGTCATTGGGCCGGCTCAAATGGGTGGCTGCACTGATCGTGATCGGCGCGACGGCGGCCTTCGGCGGTCTGGCCACCGCCGACCGGGTGACGCCCCTGACGCTGGGGCAGGCCTACGACGACGGGCCCCTCCGGATCACCGTACGGGCGGCGGCGCTGCCCGCCGAGGTTGCCGGCTTGCGCGCACTCACCGAGCAGTGCCGCTTCCTCACCGTCGACGCGACAGTCGAGAGCGTCGCGGATCGGTCTGTCTCCCTGCCGAACTCGTTACCCGTCATCGGCACCGACGCGGACTGCGCGGGGCCACGTCCGTCGGCGATCACCGGCGTCATCGGCATCACCGGCATCCCGGCCTATTTCAAGACGGCGGTGCGGCTGCGCGACGGGCAGCCGATGCCGACGGTGGAACCCGGGTTCACCACCGACTACCGCTTCGTCTGGGCGGTGCCTGCCGCTGAGCTGGCCGCTGCGCCGCAGATCAACGTCCGTCTGCCGAAGATGTCGACCTTCATCTCGACGTTCCGGATCGCCGAGGACTTCAGCGGGAACGCCTCGGAGTACGGCGATCTCGCCCTGACCCCGCAGGTGTACCGGTGACCCGCCGGCTCCTACCCGTGGCGCGGGTGTTGGCCGCGGCGGCGATGTTGGCGGCAGCCACCTGGCTGTGGCTGCAGCTGCCCACCAAGATGCAGTCCTGGGCGCCGATCGAGGTCACCGGCGCGGTGGGCGAGCACGTCGAGGGCCGCAATCTGGCTGTGACGGTGCACGACGTGCAGCTGGCACGTGTGGTGACCTTCACCAACGACGGTGTGCCGGTGCGTATGTCGACCGACGGCGCGTGGCTCGTCGTCGCCTTGAGTTACGAACCGCTGCTCTCGGCGGAATCGCCGGTGTTCGAGCTGACCGCGGACGGGCGGCGGTTCACGTCGCCGTTGAGCGGGTTCGCGCGCAACCCGCCGGGGCTGACGCAGCGCAACGTCGTCGCGTTCGAGGTGCCCGCGGTGCCGACATCGGCGGAGTTGCTGGTGTACAACAAGACCGCCGACCGGTACGGGAATCCGATGCCCGCGCCGCTGGATTCGGCGATCGCGGTGCCGCTGCAGGTGCCCGGTGAGGCGCTGCCGCAGCTGGACCTCGACAAGGCGGCGTCATGAGGCGCTGGCTGCGGTCGAACTGGTGGGCGTTCATCGTGATCGCGGTGCTGGTGGCGGGGATCGGCGGCACCGTGACGTACAGGCAGTGGGCGCGTCAGCTCGGATACACCCGACCGGTGCAGACGGTGGCGGCCGGGCAGTGGGCCGACGTGTTCGGGCTGCGGTGGCGGCTGACGCCGGTGCAGCTCCCCTCCCCCGGTGAGCCACCGGCCGGCGGCCGCCTCGCGAGCTATGTCCTGGATCGCGAACGTGACGGTCGGCCGGCGGGATTGCCAGAAGGATTCCAGTTCTGCACGGCGTCGATGGTCGAGGGGCCGCGGCGCTGGACGACGACGGCGACCGACATGTCGGTGTTCCGGTTCGCCTACCAGCAGCACTACACGACGGTCTGCAGTCAGGACGGCCCGCTGCTGGTGGCCATGTACGTGCCCGACGGCGTCGCGATCGGCGCGGTGGAGGTGCTGTTGCAGCCGGGCGAGAGGCCGACGCCGGGGACAGACGACGACACGGACGACGACGAGGCGAACGCGCCCGTGTTCACCAGTTACGACGAATCACCGCTGGTGGTCAGATTCCAGACCTGACGCGGCCTGCTGGGCGCGGACCTGGTCGACGCAGAACCAGTACGTCGCGGCCACCAGGCAGATGCGAATCGGGTCGATGACGGCGTCGATGACCAGCCGGATCGTGTCGTCGAAGGCCTGCCACCACGCCCATTCGTGCGGGCCGAGGGCGACCGCGACGGCGCGGAAGAGGTAGCCGTCGGTGACGGTCGGATCGAAGTAGGCGTTGCCCGGGGCGAGCACGACCAGTCCGGTGTAGACCAGCACGAAGAACGCGATGGGCAGTGCTCCGCCATGCAGGATCAGCCGGCCGGCGTCGACGATCGGGCCGAACATGCCGAGCTGGCCGCGCAGGAATTCGACCACCCGCTCCTGCACCGTCGCGGGCACCCGGTGCCAGCGCGGCTGCAGGGTCTTTCGGCCGCGGTCGATCGCGCGGGCCGCGGCGACGTCGCCCCGGTGGCCGAGAAAGGCCCGCCGGCCGCCCTGCCAGGTCGGTGTCAGTGGGGTGCCGTAGACCGCGGCGGCGATGGCCAGCCACGCCAGCGAGAGCGCGACGACCTGGGCCAGCGGCCCCAGCGCGGCGGTCAGGGACTCGTAGAATCGGCCGAGCGCGCCCAGGTGCGACAGCACCTCTTCACGAATACCGCTGTACCACACGACGATTCGCCGTTGCGCGATCCAGTCGGCGGTACCGAACAGCGCCGCGAACGAGGCCTGGATGGTCAAGAACAACCACAGCACCTGAAAGTAGACAGCCAGCAGCATCATCGCCGAGGGCAGCCGGTCGCGGAAGCGGGTGATGAGCTGGCGCAACAGGAAGGCGATGACGATCACGGTGATCAGCGGTGCGCCGGCGGTGTGGTTGACCACTGCCGCCACGCGGTCCTGCGTGCCCTCGTAGACGGTCGTGATGTTGACGGTCGTGAAGTAGACGTAGAAGTCCGCGACCACCAGCTTCCACAGTGTGTAGATGACGAGGAAGGGTAGGACGGCGGTCAGCGTCAGGTCGATGACGCCCCGTGGCGCCGCTGTCCCGCCGCCCTCGAGGTGCTGGAGAGCGGCTGTCTCCGAGCGGATGACCAGGAACATCCCCAGGTAGGTCAGCAGTCGCACGATCGGGACGACGGCCATGATGAGTGAGCCCCATAGCTCGCCGTGGTCGATGCCGACGGAGATCGCGAACTGCAGCACCCAGTACCGGACGAACCAGCCGGTGACGTACAGGGCGACGAGCCGGGGCCACGTGCGCCACCACAACCCGGCGGTCCGCCGCGCGATGGTGAGCATGGGCGCACTCTAATCGGCGCGCCCTGATGTCGGCCTGTTGCCTCACGTCAAGATGCGCGCGTAGGGGTGGTCGTTGCCTCACGTGAGCGTGCGCGCTTGGTGATGGCCGGTTGGCCGTCGTTAGTGGGTTTGCTGGTAGCGAGGGTGAAAAGTTGGACGG
>NZ_QJUA01000057.1 GCF_003254575.1 Mycobacterium kyogaense
GCCCCTCAGTGGGCATAAGCGCCCTCCCCCCGCCCGTTTTTTCTTCGCAGAGCACCGGAGGTGACCGTGGTAGAACGCAAGCTGCACGCGGTACCCGGTAGCGGCGCCACACCGCGGAAACGAGCCCCACGGAAGGCGGCGCCCGCGAAGCCCAAGACCGTCTCCCAGGTCATCGCAGCCGGCGGCACCCACCGCGAGATTCTGGTGGCGATGCGCGACCGCATCGCGAAGTCGATTGACGATCCGAAAGCCAGTCCGACGGCCCTGGCCGCGCTGATCCGCCGGCGAATGGACGTCGCCAGGGAGATCGCCGCGATCGACGCAGCCGCACACAAGCCTGCCGAAGCGGTGGGCGGCAGTGTCGTCGCAACCACGCCTGACGAACCGTGGGATCAGTCCAAGATATGAACGCGCAGAGAGGATTTCGCTGATGGAGCTTGCATCGGCCTGGGCCACGCTCGCCATCTCGACGAAGGGCGCGGAGTCCGACATTCGGCGCATGTTCCAGCGCGCCGAGAAGTCCGCGAAGCTCTCCCCAACCATCGATACGTCGAAGATGTCGGCCGACGCCGACACCGCGGGCCGCAAGTTCGGCGAACGGTTCACGTCGGCCAGCGAGAGCTCCCTGAACGCGCTGAAATCTGTCGGCGGGTCCGGCGGTGCCGGTGCCGGTGCGGCGTTCCTCGAGGGATTCGGCGACAAGGTGTCCAGCCTCGGGTCGAAGGCCGGCCCGATCGGGGTGGCGCTCGCCGCGGCGGCCGGCGTCGGGATGATCGCCGGTAAGGCCATCGCCGATGAGGTGTTCGCCGGCATGGAACAGGCGCAGGCACAGGCCAACATTCAGGCGAAGCTCGGCATTTCGGCACCGGCGATGAAGCAGCTCGCCGACGGCGCCGGGAAGGCCTACGCCAACAACTTCGGCGAGTCGATCGCCGGGAACATGGACGCTGCCCGGGTCGCGATCCAATCCGGTCTGTTGCCGGCCGGCGCGAGCAGCGACTCGACACGCGCGATGATCGAGCAGCTGTCGACGGTGTCCTCGGTGCTCGGCGAGGAAATCCCGGCGACCGCCCGTTCCGCCCAGCAGGCCATCCAGACCGGTCTTGTGCCGAACGCGACCGCTGCGTTCGACCTGCTGGTCAGAGCTCAGCAGAAGGGCATCAATAAGTCCGGCGATCTACTCGATACCGTCAACGAATACGGCACCCAGTTCCGCAAGCTCGGCCTCGACGGGCCGTCCGCGTTCGGGCTGATCAGTCAGGCGATGGAGGGCGGCGCTCGCGACTCCGACGTCGCCGCCGACGCGCTCAAGGAATTCTCTATCCGGGCGATCGACGGTTCGAAGCAGACAACCGACGCGTACACCGCGCTCGGGCTGAACGCTGATGAGACCTCGGAGAAGATCGCCCGCGGTGGCCCGGTGGCGCGCACCGCGTTTGGGCAGGTCCTCGACGCGGTCCGCGGCGTGAAAGACCCTGTGCAGCAATCCCAGATCGCGGTGGCGTTGTTCGGCACCCAGGCTGAGGACTTGGGCGCGGCGTTCCAGCGCTTCGACCTGTCGACCGCGGTGCAGCAGTTCGGCCAGGTCCAGGGCGCGGCGCAGCGCGCGTCCGACACCGTGGGTGGGACCGCGTTGTCGTCGTGGCAGACGTTCATGCGCACCATCGAGACGGCTCGCAACGGGCTGCAGCAGAACCTCGGTGACGCATTCGGTCCGCTGGTCAAGCAGTTCGCCGACGCCGGGGTGTCCCATAAGGCCGAGATCATCGGTTTCTTCACCGACATCGGTGACGCCGCCCTGGCGTTCGGTCAGGTCGGCATCAAGAGCGTCGGAATGGTGATGGAGTCGTTCGGTCAGCTGGCGGGCGGCCTGGGCAACGTCGTCGGCGGCATCCTCAAGACAGGATCGTTGCTGCAGCGCATCACCGGCGACACCGAGACCGCCGACCAGTGGAACCGCGAAGCCGAAGCGGCGTTCTCCTGGGGTGAATCGCTGAAAGCCATTGGGCGAGAGGCGAAAGACTTCAACGCCGACAAGATCCGCGACCAGATCCGGGAAGCCGGCGAGCAGGCCGAGCAGGCGGCCAAACTCACCTCCGCGCTGGGCGAATCGGTGGCCGCGCTGCCCGACGGCAAGACGATCACGATCGCCGACAACTCCCCCGAGACGATCACCCGGCTACGCGCCCTGGGCATCGAGGTGGAGCAGACACCGACCGGCCTGAAGCTGACGGCGACCACCGATGAGGCCGAGCGCGTGATGAACGCGTGGCGTCGCCAGCAGGGCGGCGAGCCGGTCGACGTCACCGTGTCGCCGACCATCGACCCGGCCGCGCAGGCGCGGTTCGACGCGTTCGCCCGCAACTTCAAGGCGGCGCTGTCCGGTGCGGCGCAACCGCCGCCGCCGAACCTGCCGGCGGGCACCCGTGTCGCACCGCCAGCGCAGCCCGGAACGTCGATCACCGACATGCTGGTGCCGCCGCGGGCGGCCGGCGCGATCGCGATGGCCGACGGTGGGCTGCGGCAGATCGCGAAGCCGGGCCTGGCCGACATCTACGCCGGCCGAGGGGTGGGCACGATCTTCGCGGAGAAAGAGACAGGTGGTGAGGCCTACATCCCGCTTGCGCCAGGGAAGCGGGAACGGTCGACACGCATCCTGTCGGAGGTGGCCCGCCTGTTCGGGCTGCAGGTGATGGAAGACGGCGGCATCACCGTGAATGCGCTGAAACAGTTGGCGTCGCAGGCGACCGGAGGCAAGTACGTCCGCGGCGGACCACCTGGGCCCACGGGCACGGATTGCTCGGGTCTGCAGTCGTGGATCGCCAACGCCTTGACGGGCGGGTCGGGGCGCTTCGCCACCGGCACCGAAGGCCCCGCGCTGCTCTCGCGCGGATTCTAGACCGGCGACCCGCCCCCCGGGGTCGCCGCGTACTGGATCGGCTGGAAGAACGGCGGGCCCGGCGGCGGCCACACCGCCGGCACGATCCTGGATCCGGACGGGGGCAACGTCAACGTGGAGATGGGTGGCGCGTCCGGCGGCGGCCAGTACGGCGGATCGGCCGCGGGTGCCGCCTCGTTCCCGAACCGGGCGTGGATTCAGATCGCGGGCGGCGAAGATCCGAACACGCCGAGCGATTTCAGCGGCGCCATGTCGACGTCGCAGCGCCGATCCATTCGGAACGCGAAACAGAAGGTCGACGACACCGCCGACACGGTCAGCTCGGCGCAGGCCTCGCTTGACGAGCTGAACGGCAAGCCGAACGTGACCGCCCAGGAGCGGACCACTCGGGAGAAGGCGTTGGCGCGGGCGCAGCGTGAGCACCAGGACGCGATCGAGGATCTGACCGACACCCAGAACGACATCAATGAGCAGCTGCGCGAGCAGTCATCCAAGGGTGCCCGCGAGACCCTCTCCGGTGGCAGCGGCGGGCCGGACGGTAAGTCGTTCGGGCAGACGTTGGTGTCGGGCATGCTCGAGACGATCGGATAGCCCGGCTTCTCGAACCTGCTTGAGTGGCCGAACGTGAAATCGGCGTTCGCCGTAGCGAATTGGGCCGCGGGAATGTTCGGTCCGAGGCCGGATGCTGAGCAGCAGTCGGATGGGGCCGGCGACCCGGTGGGCGGTGCGCTGAACTCGCTGGGCCTGCCGTCGCTGACGAAACTGATCCAGCCGCGCGAACCCCAGGCCACCGAGCCGATCGCACCCGCCGCGCCCGCCGGCACCCCGGCATCAGGGGTAGGCGCCGGCCCCGCACCCGGCCCCATGGTCCAGTACAACGGCACCGTCAACATGGGTGTCGACCCGCGCGCCATGACGCAACGGCAGAACGCCGACATGAATCAGGCATACCGCCGCAACCTCTCCGGTGTGCGGCCACAGTGACGGCGATCGGCGGCGTGCCGGAGCTTCAACACCTGCTCCGCGTCCTCAGCGGCGAAGCAGCTATCGACATCAAGCAGCTGGTGCGCATGCTCGGTAACGGCCGTCTCAACGACTCTGAGGCCTACGACCTCGCGACGACGGCCTACCCCGGCATCATGGACGCCTACCTCGCGGGTGCCGCCGACCTGACGGCGACGTGGTACGAGGAGCAGCCCGGCGGTAAGGCGAAATTCATCGCGGCAGCGGCGGATTTGCCGCCGGCCGAGAAGTTGGGCGCGTCGGCGCGGTGGGCGCTGTCGCAGGCCGACCCGATCAACGCTCTGAAGGGTTCC
Source organism: Mycobacterium kyogaense (assembly GCF_003254575.1). Taxonomy (GTDB): domain Bacteria; phylum Actinomycetota; class Actinomycetes; order Mycobacteriales; family Mycobacteriaceae; genus Mycobacterium; species Mycobacterium kyogaense. Next base: position 4,216 of record NZ_QJUA01000057.1, read on the forward strand.
GGTATCCGGGCGGTGTTCGACAGCTCGAGGCGCACGGTGATACAGAACGCTGCCCGCGAGGGTGTGCGGTGGGTGCGGTACGCGTCGTCGACGGCGTGCGGGTTCTGCCGCATGCTGGCCACCCGGGGCGCCGTGTACAGCAGCGAGGCGAACGCGCTGCGGGCCCACGATCACTGTCACTGCATGGCTGTCCCGGACCGTGACGGCAGTTACGAGCCCCCCGACTATGTCGAGCGATGGATACGCGACTACGAGTCCGCGGCGGCCAGCGGGGCGGTCACTCCGGGGCAGATCGCATACGCGATGGAGACCGCCGAACGCGCCCGCCAAGCCGGATAGGGGCGGCCCCCACGGCTGTCAGGGTGCCGCCAGCGCGCACGCGCACGCGGTGACGCCGTCCAGTGATCGTTCATGGCTGATCGATCACGAACTGGCGGATTCCGCGCGACCAGTTGAACGTCATGTCCTGGCCCTCCCAGGCCGCACCCATGAGCCCCACCGGGCATTGGGTGTCGGCCAGCAGCTTGGCCGTGGCCGCGCTGGTGTCGTTGCGCTCGGCGGCGTCCTTCACGCGGGCGCGTTGGTCGTCATTGAGGCGATCCCACCACTGCAGGGTGTGCCTCTCGAACGGGATGTCGGCCATGCCCTCTATCCTGCTCGCCCCGGCGTGGCATTCGCGGCAGCTGGCCGGCTGCGCGCGTGTCGGGCGCGGGCCCACGTGCCCACCGATTGCCCACAATCGCCCGCGAGTTCTGAGATCCCCCGAGATCAAATCGCCGTTGTTTTACCAGCTCAGAGCGGGTGCTCGGTTCTGACCTGGACTGTCGACAACAGTTCGAATCTCACCGGGGGCACCACGAACACCGTCAGGCGACATTCAGCCGCGCACGCTCCTCACCGTGGACAGCCGTCAGCGTCGCCGAGCGTCCGCGGACCCACAACCGGTCGACGTGCACGCCATCCCAGCCCTGCGGCATCGTCACCGGCCCGCTGCACCAGCCGCCAGGATCGCCCGCGCGCAGGGTCATCCCGGTGAGCCCGTACAGGCAGCCGGTCAGGAACCCGCCCATGTTGGCGATGAACGGCCCTGCGCGCGGCTGGTCCGGGTAGACCGACGGGCTGTACTCGCAGACGACGGTGTGCGGCTGCTGCACGAACTCGGCAAAGCCGCGCTCGTACAGCTCGAGCGCCCGGTCCCGCTCCCCCAGTCGAGCGGCATACACACCAGTCACGGCCGACAGCATGGGCGAGCCCAGGTAGTCGTCGACGTTGCCGACGGCCGCGGCCAGGGTGCGCCGCTGCGTCTCCGGGTCGACGGGATAGCCGACGGGGAACAGTCCGGCGGCGGCTTCCGGGGTGGCACCCTTCGGTTCATCCATGCGGTATCCGTCGTGGTTGACGATCGCCCCGTCCTCGTTCCGGGGCAGCACGAGATCGTCCGCGATGCGTGCCCACACGTCGTTCGCGCGGAAGCCGAGCGCAGGGGCGAGAGCCGCCGCCTCGCGCAGCGCCATGGCGGCCGACATGTTGACGAAGGCGTTGTTGTTCACCGGTCCTCCGGTCTCGGCGACGCCCTGCACCCGCTGCATCTCGTAGCCCCGCTCGGTCTGCCGGACGCGGCTGGCGATCCATCGGGCGACCTCGGTGAGCACCGGCCAGGTCGCCTCGCGAGCGAACTCGGCGTCCCCGGTGGCGTGCACGTACTGGGCCAGGGCCAGCGCCACGTCCGCGCTGACGTGGTGCTCAGTAGCAGGCGCCTCCCCGCCCATCGGAGTCGCCTCCTGGCCGGTGCGGGGGCCGCTCTCCCACGGGAACTGCGCACCGGCGTATCCCTGCGACTCGGCGTTGGAACGCGCACCACCCAGGCGGGACCGGCGGTAGCCCAAGAGCGCCCGCGCCGCATCAGGTTGGCTGAGCAGCAGGGCCGGCACCGCGAAGGTCTCGATGTCCCACATCACGTGGCCGCGGTAGTAGTGATAATCCGGCCAGTAGGCCATGCCGAACGGCGAGGTGTGACTCGGCGAGGCGCGGTGCACGGAGGTGTGCAGATAAAAGTGCGCCGCGTCGGTGAGCGCCTGCCATCGGCTCGGCGCGCCGATCAGCTCGATGCGGCCGCGCCACAGCTCCGCCCACCGCTGCGCGTGCTCGGCGAGCAAGTCGTCGAAGCCCCGCTGCGACGCGTCGTCGAGCAGCCGGACGGCCTGCAGGTGCGGCTCCCAATGAAAGGCGTCGGTCACCACGCTCGTGAGCTGGCGCAGCCGGTACTCCCGTCCCGGCTGCGCGGTGATCCGGTAGGCGGTCGTCGTGCGGCCCGTGACGGTGTGCCGGAACTCCGGCGTGCAGCCCTCGGCGCCGGCGAGTTCGGTGGCCCAGGCGATACCGCAGGAGGACATGTCGCTCGGTTCGCGCCAGCCCAGCACGCCGTCCGAGGACCCGTACCGGCCGTCCGAGCCCAGCTCCGCCAGGAACGGGATGCCCAGCGGCCCGCCGGCGTAAACGCCAGCGGACAGCTCGAGCTCGCACGCCGCGTCGACCCGGACGGTCACCTCCTGCATGGCGATCGTCGGAAACGCCTTGTTGCAGACGGTCAGGACATCGACGTCGGCCCGCACCCCGCCGGTGGTGAAGGCCAGCACGGTCCGCACCTCGCCGCGGGCGAAGTCGTACCGCTGCTCGCGTAGGAGTGCCCCGGCCGGGAATGCCGAGATCGGGATTCCGTCGACCACCACGTCGCCGGTCAGCGGGTACGGGACGGGCAACAGCGACTCCACCTCCTCGCGGGGGTCCGGACCGACGAAGCCGTTGACCGTGGCCACGCCGCGCAGCGGTACCGCCTCGAACCGCAGCCCGATCAGCCCGTTGGACACGTAGACCGGCAGGTGATCGGGGCGCCATTCGCGAACTGGATCGGGACTGATGGGTTCACTCATGTCGGGTCTCCTAGCCTCCGGTGGAGGTCGGGTCGAGGTCTCCGTTGCTCTCTGACCGCGCCCTCTACCCGCCGACCGTTCGATCATGCGGATGACTCCATCCACACCAAGAAGCCCCGCCTCCGTGACGGAGGCGGGGCTTCACTCTGAACAACTCCTGGCAAAGGCGTTCCTCGTCAGTTCCACCTGAGACCCTGCGCCGCGTCGCTTCCCGCTTTCACCGTGGTCGGCTGCGTTCTAATCTCTGCCCATGGGGGAACGGGGGGACCGCTTCGCGCGCTGGTTCGTGGCTCTGCCGCAGGGTCGAAAGTTCATTCTGTCTGCGGGCATGGCGGTGACCACAATCCTGGCGCCGACGCTGCTCGCAACGCAGTTCGTTCCAGCGCAGACGGGGTCGTCGAACGAGATCACGGTGTGGTGTGACCCGCAGGGTAGAAAGACCATCGATGGGGTGGAGACCCCAAAGGTTACCGTCAGCCCAGACGATCCACGTTTCGACGAGTCGGATCTGGACGCCACCATGTTTCGGCTCTGCGCCCTGCTGTGACCTCTGACGGCAGAGCTTTGCGACTGCTCTGTCTGCGATCACATCGAGCAAAGCACAGGTGACAGGTCGTGGCGACGAGTCTCGCCGCCGTACCTGTTGCTGGGAATCACTTCCCGGTCACCGCTGATGGCCTCAATGATCGCCAACGTCAATATTTGTGAGTTGCCGGATGCCCTTGACACGACGACTCCCGCGATGGCCGCAAGATCGAAAGAGCTAGGCGGCAATGTACAGCAGCAAACTGATCATGATTGTCTCGAAGCGGTGTCGCAGTTTGCCGACAAAGGTAGAGTCCCCGCTGAGGAATCAGGGGGATCTCCTGTTCTGGGAGGAAACAACGTGACGATGGGTTCAGTTCGCGCTGCCGGCATGTCAGCAACGGCGGCGACACTTCTGTTCGCACCGATGGTCCATGCCGCGCCCGTCGGCGACCCGGACAGTCGACGCGATGCCGGACTGCATCACACGGTCGATGCCACCAGGGCTGGCGACTCACACACCACCAACCCGATCCCGCACACGAGTGACGTGCTGCCACTACGAGCCGCCGCGGCGAAGTCCGACGGGCCCAACCACGGCCAATTGGTAAAACTGTCGACGATCCTCGAGCGAATCCTCAACTCGGACTACGACCACGACAGCGACCCCCATGAGAAGAAGAGGTGGCAGACCGCCTCATACCAGCGAGTCAACCAGCGGAGCGATCCGCAGAATCGCGAGACGAAGGTGTCGGCGCTGGCAGCAGTATCGGGATCGATTGCCTACATGGACGGCATCTTCAACGTCGGACCCGGCTGGCGAACTATCACCATGCCCGACGGCAGCAGGTGCGGCGCCGGCTGCACAGAGGTGACGTGGAACTACGTGTCCAGCACCGGCAAGACGGGCTCGGCGGCGGCGGCCGGGGCGTGGATGGATGCCCACAACACGCCGGATGCGGTGCTGTACACCTACTCTGGGTCCGCTGTGGGCGCCCAGGATGCGCGCGCGCTCCGACCCGACTGGCAGGGCACGATCATCCAGTTGGGCTCCCCCTCCCGTCCCAACAACGGAGCGACCTACGAGCAGGGTGGGCGTCCCGTGCCGCAGGTCGGCGGTGGGACCATCGAGTACGTCAGCACCAAGAGCGACGAAGCCGCGGTGCGAGGGACGTGGTACGGCAACCACACCATCGGATACCGGGGGCGGGATTTCTCCGAAGAGACGCCCCTGTCGGAGACCCACTACGGCGACAACGTGACCGACCGGGTGTACGCCGATCCACCGATCAAGCCGTCGTGGCTCAGCGGCCTGTTCACCCCGCAATCCTCTGTCGAGAAGGTCTCCGACGAGGGTTACGTGGGCAGGCACCGACGTGACGAAAAATCGACGGAGCGTAGGCAAGTCGTGAAAGACATGGTGGACGACGTCAAGAGGGCGACGAGCACGAACAAGCGGGAGACGAAGACGGTGAACAAGAAGCCCCGCCTCCGTGACGAAGGCGGGGCTTCCCGGGAGAGCTGGAGCGGGTCAGCTCTCCGATCCGGCGCTGTTGCTCCCGGAGTCCGATGACGAAGCGGCGCCGGCCGTTTCCTTCTTCTCCGGCGCGGCCTCCTTCGTCGCCCTCTTGTCTTTCTTGGTGGTCAACTTCTTGACCTCGGTCTTGATGTTGTCGCCCAGGTCCTTGAGCACGTTCTTCTTGACCTTCGTGGCGTCGGCGCCGTCCTCATCGGCGTCCGCGGCCCGGTGCTTGCCCACGTAGTCCGACAGCGTCTTGCGCGTCGGTGGTGCCACCGGGTCCTGCGAATCATCCGCCGGCACAGTGACTTTTAACGTCTGATTGACAACGTTCGACGGCGCCGCATCGGGCAGCGGGATGGTCACGACGCCGGTCTGCCACTTCTTTTTCTCGATCACGTTGTTGCGCTTGTACGCCGAATCGATGATCGGCTTGAGCATCTTGCTCATCTTGGCCAGCTGCGCGGGATCAGCGCCCGCCTCGAGCATCGGGTGCAGCAGCGGCAGGATGTCCCCGGTGTACGGGATCAGGATCGTGGTGGTCTTCCCGCCGTCAGCGTTCTGCACCACCTTGTAGCGCATCGGATCGTTCTCGAAGTCGGTGTTGAACGCCGCGTCGACGTGGAGCATGTCGGCGCCCTGCATCGCATTGAGCACCGCGAGGATGTTCAGCATGTTGTCCGGCATATCCGCGACGCCGTCGTACTCCGCTGACACCAGGTAGACGTCATACGGGGTGACCGGAACGTCCGGCCGATACTTGACCCCGGCGTAGTAGATCCGGCTCGGCGCCCCGTAGATCATCACGTTCATGTGATCGGCGTCGGGCACCACGCCACCGGCCTCGCGGGTCGCCTCCAGCTGTCGCAACGCCTCGAGCACCGAGGGCGCTCCCTTGGACACGCCGCCGATCGTCAGGACGATGTCCGGATCGGCAGTCTTGGCGGCGACCACGGCGTTGTAGAGGTTGGTCGCACCTTCCGGGATGGACTTCGAGAAATCGGCATCGCCGGGGAACGGAACGCTGACTCGCTGGTCGTAGGGGCGGAAGTATCCGCCGAACGCCGTTTCCATCTGCTCTTCGCTGAGTGTTGCGTAGGAGCCCTGTCCGCCGACCAGCAACGCCGTCACCCCGTTGCACCCCTGCTCGGGACACGGAACGACATCTGCTGCATGAACGACAGGAGCAAACATCAGCGCCCCGACGATTGCGCTCCCCGCGAACTGAACTGAGCGCTTGTGGATACGTGTGATAGTTACACTGTTTCCCATTGATACTCTCCCCCGATCAAATGTAGGAACCTTACTGCGACCCCCTGCTGAGGCACTTTAGCACTGTGAACCGTTCGGTTGTGGGGTTACAGCAAATATTGACGAGGACACGCGGGAGATCGATGCCCCCGGCACGGGAAGGCGGTTCATCGGGACCGAGCCGGACAGAAACATGCAAGGAAGTGCACATTCAGCAAGCAAACACCATCGCCATGCCGCGCCACTGCGAGCCGCCCCCGAGGACGATGTGCGATTTCGCGCTGGCACGCTGGTGATGTGCGCCCGCCCCGCCCGACGACCGTGCGACGCGCAGCCGGCGCCTTCGCCCTGGCTGCCGGCATCGGCTATCTGATCGTCGAAGCGATCGCCGCATCGCGGATACCCGCCTATAGCTACGTGGGCAACGTCGTCAGTGACCTGGGCCGGCCGACGTCCCCGCTGGCGTGGTGGATGAACGCCGCGTTCCGCGTTCAGGGCATGGCGTTCGTCGTCACCGGCGCGGTCCTGATCGCGACGTCGCGGCCGACACGCGGAGCACTGACGTTCACGGTGTTCGCCTGCTTCTACGGGGCCGGCTCGGTCCTGGTCGGCTTGGTTCCCAGCGGGGCCGGCGGGACGACCCAGCTACTCCACGTCGCCGGTGCCACCGCGGCGATCGTCGGGGGCAACCTCGCGCTGCTCACGGCCGGCGTCATCGGACTCCCCGGTGGATCCGCGGGGGCTCGAGCCCCCGGCTACGCACTCGGCGGCATGGGTCTGGCGGCCGCGGCCGCCCTCATCAGCACCGACATGCCGCAGGGGGCGTGCGAACGGGCCGCGATCTACACGATCATCGCGTGGCAACTCGTGGCGGGTGTCGGCCTGTTGCTCAGTACAGGTCCAGCCGACGGTCGTCGAGCACATGGACGTACTCGGTGATGTGCTTGTCGCGGCTCAACGACAGATTCAGATCAGCCGCCGCAACGGCCTCCCCGGGCCCCGCCTCGGCCACCACCCAGCCATCGGCAGCGACGATCGCCGTGCCTTCCGTCCAGCGCTGACCACGTTCGACACCCGCGCGGTCGCACACCGCGACGGCAACATGGTTCGTGCGAGCCGTCGACATGGCGGTGATCACCTCGCCGGGGTGCTCCCCTTCTGGGCGCGGAAACAGCGGCCAGTTCACGGGCGCGACGATGAGATCGGCGCCTCCCACCACGGCCAGCCGCGTCAGTTCCGCGAATTCCAGGTCGTAGCAGAGCATCACGGCCACCGCGCCGTGCCGAGTCTGCAGCACGGGCGGCAGATCGCGACCGGGGGTGAAGATCAGCTTCTCCCGGTCCCACAGATGGGTCTTGCGGTAGACCGCCGATACCCCGCCTCCCTCGAGCACAGCGGCGCTGTTGTAGAGCACGCCGTCCTCGCACAATTCGCAGAACCCGAGCACGACCAATGAATCACCCGCTGCCTCAGCCCATCTCGCGAACCGCGGATCGTCGCGCGTGAGTGCCACCGAGCGGGCCTCGGCCTCGTCACTGAGCATGTAGCCGGACGTCACCAATTCGGGGAGAACGATGATGTCCGCGCCGGCAGACCGCGCGTCGATGATCGCGGCGCTGATGCGCTCGGCGTTGCCGTCGAGATCACCGATCTGCGGATCGATCTGGCAGCACGCGATACCCGTCATTCGAGCAGGTTATCGCTGCGACGGCGATAAGCTCGCCTCTGTGCGCAACGTGCGATCCGTCTGCGTGCCCGAGGTGGCACTCGAGGGGCGCGCGACCTCGCTCAGCCGCCACCGAGCCGAGGCGGTGTCGCGCCGCATCCGGGTACTGACCATCGCGGGGTGGATCGCCGCTGCGGTCTCGCTGATCTTCGGCTCTTTCCAGGTCGTCGTCGGCGGAGGGTTCGCGTGGCTGGGCCTCGTCAACATCCTGTGCGGGCTGGCCTTCCTCAGCATCCCGCGGTTGTGCCCGGTCGGCGAGGTCGTCGCACCCGTGACGTTCGTGGTTGTCGCCTATGTCTCGGTCGGGTTCTTCTGCTACACGATGGGCACCGACTCGGGGCTGCAGTTCTACTTCCTGGTCGCCGCGTCGCTGGCGGTCCTCACGTTGGGCATCGAACGCATCGCGTTGGCTTCGCTGATCGCCGGCACCGGGGTCGCCCTGATCATCGCGCTCGAATTGACCGTGCCCGATGACCGCGGCCTCGGCCCCTCCTGGTTCTTGAAGGTCGGCTTCATCTCATCGGTGGTGTCGTCGGTGGTGATGATCGTGGCGACGCTGTGGTACACGCTGCGGGAAACCGAGCGTGCCGAGCGGGCGATGGAGGCCGAATACGAACGGTCCGAACGCCTCCTGGCCAACATCCTGCCCGAGACCATCGCCGACCGGCTCAAAGATCCGGCACGCTCGGTGATCGCCGACAAGTACGACGACGCGTCGATCCTGTTCGCCGACATCGCCGGCTACACGAAACGCGCGAGCGACACCGCACCCGCCGAACTCGTCCGGTTCCTCGACCGGCTCTACACCGATCTCGACGCACTGGTCGACAGGCACGGCCTGGAAAAGGTCAAGACGAGTGGGGATTCCTACATGGTGGTCAGCGGTGTACCCACGCCGCGCGCCGACCACCTCGAGGCCCTGGCGGCGTTGGCTCTCGACATGTCCGACGCCGTGGCCGGACTGACCGACGCACAGGGGCGGGCGGTGCCCCTGCGGATCGGGATGGCGTGCGGGCCCGTGGTGGCCGGCGTCGTGGGCGCGAGAAAGTTCTTCTACGACGTGTGGGGCGACGCGGTCAACATCGCCTCGCGGATGGAGACCACCGATGTCGAGGGCCGGATCCAGGTGCCCGACGCGGTCTACGAACGGTTGCGCAACCGCTTCGTGCTCGAAGAGCGGGGCCTGGTCGACGTGAAAGGCAAGGGCCCGATGCACACCTGGTATCTGGTGGGGCGCCGGACCCCTGCCGCCACGTCGGTCGTCACACCTTCCGGTTCTCCGACTTGAGCAGCCAGGCCAGCTTCTCCCAACCGTCGATCAAGTTATGCAGGATGTCGGCGGTGCTGGGGTCCTCGCTGTCGACCGTGTCGTGCACGTCCCGCAACGTCGCCACGACGGCGTAGATGCGCGTGGTGACGAGGTCGACGACCTCGGCGGTGCTGTGCTCGAACGCGGGGAACTCGGGCAGCGTCGTGGTCGCGGCGACGGTGTCGGATCGACCGTCGGGCACCGCGTCGAGCGCACGCATGCGTTCGGCGACGGTGTCGCTGGCCTCCCGGGCGAAGTCGACGACCTCGTCGAGCTGCAGATGCAGATCGCGGAAGTTGGAGCCGACCACATTCCAGTGCGCCTGCTTGCCCTGGAGGTGGAGTTCGATGACGTCGACGAGTACGCGTTGCAGCGCCTCGGTCAAGGCCGGTGATGCCTGGAAGCCGACGATCTCGGCGTCGGTCCTACGTGACGGGGACAGAGTGTTCATATCCATGACAACATCTCCTTTTCTGGACTCAATCCAGTCTAGTGTGTGTCGGCGGTCACCTGGTCCTGACGCTCGAGCAGTCGCGCGTAGCCGGCGCCCATGCCGAGCAGGATCAACCCGACGACGATGAACACCGTCACGCGGAACATCCCGTCCAGCGTGCCCAGGTCGAACAGGAACAGCTTGGCCACCGCCGCGCCCACCAGACCGAGGCCGCCGGCGATCGGCACCGACCGGTCGGCACGCGGCAGACGGACGGCATGGCCGAGCAGCGCCGCCGCCATCGCGATCCAGCAGATCGTCGCCACCATGTGCCCTGCGTAGAAGCCGCGGCCCTCGCCACCGATCAGCACGCCGGCGGTGACCGCGAACGACGTGATCGCGTAGGCGACGACGCCGACGGCGACCGCGGCGCCGACCGCACGCTGAGGACCCGGCCACGCCCAGGCGATCGCGACCGCCGCGACGCCGAGCAGAATGCTCGATACGAGGATCGACACGCCCGCGGTGTGCGCGGTGGCCGACGCTGACAGCACGCTGCTCGGCGGAGCGTAGGCGAAGTGGATCAGCGCCCCGATGGCCGCGAAAACGGTTGCGGCACAGCGCGCTGTGACATCGCGCCGCCCGGCGACCGCCACCACGACGGCCATCGCGAGCAGAACGGGGCCCGCCACCGGCCCGTCGAACGCGACCGTCACCGCGATCAGCGCGGTCACCGCCGACAGGGCCGCGAGCACCCGACGGGCGACGCCGGCGATGCCGGGCAGCTGATCGCCCACCAGCACGATCGCCAGCAGAGTCCCGGAGAGGGCCGCGATCATCAGCGCCGCGACCCCACGGTCGACGACCAGACCGACGCACAGCAGCGGCGTCACGCCGGCGGCGGTCAGAAGTGCGATCACGGCCCCGCGACGTGAGCCGGGCAGCAGCACCACTGCCGCGACGACCGCCAGCAGCGCAGCGATCGCACAGGCGCCGGCGAGCCAGAGGTCGTCGCGCCCGTCGATGTGGCGCACGACGAGCCCGAACAGAAGAGGAAGGGTCGCCGCGGCGATACGCGCGGCGTGCAGCCACACCCAGTCCCTGCCCAGTTGCACCGGCAACGAGGCGGCGGCGAGCGTCAGCATGAAGCCGATCAACAGCAAGGTGTTCCCGTCGGTGACGACCGGCGCGAGCACGGTCAGCGGGATGAGCACCAACAGGCCGAGCTGCTGGGAATTCCACCGGCGAGAGAGCGTCAGACCCGCACCGCCGACCACCGAGGCCAGCAGCAGCCCCACCACCGCGGGCGCCCACTCGTAGATGGTCGTGATCGCGATGACGTCCATGTAGGCGGCGGCGATCCCGGTGGCCGCCAGTGCGATCGCACCGACGCGACCTCCGGGACGGCTGTGCAGCCGCCATGCGGCACCCACCAGCCCGCCGGCCAGCACTGCTCCGCCGAACACCCGGAACTCGGGCCGGAGAATGCCGGCCTGCGCGGCGAGCACCAGCAGGAGCACGACGCCCATCAACGTCACCGCGACGCCGGCGACGGCCAGCAGCTTGCCGATCCAGCCCTCCGAACGCGTGGGCCGCGGAGGCGCCGGAGGCAGCGGGGGCGCCGCAGGGCGGGGCACATACGCGGGTACCGGTGGCGGTACGTACGGCGGCGACGGTGCGAGAGGCGGCGCCATGGCGGGCGCGGGAGCGGGCCGGGGCGGTGCGGGCCGCGTCGAAAGAATCCGGTCGAGTTCGGCGAGGTCGGCCGAGACCCGGGCCAGCTGCTGCGACAGCGCGGTGAACTCGGCGGACAACCGGGCGACGACGGGTGCGTGCGGTTCGGTCATGACGCCATGGTGGCAACTCGAATGCCCACCGCGGATGAGTACAACTACTCGTCGAGTCCGTGCTCGATCGCGTAGCGCGCCAATTCCACGCGGTTGGCCACCTGCAGCTTGCGGAACGTGGCCTGTACGTGGTTCTCGACGGTGCGGTGACTCAACGACAGCCGGGCCGCGATCTGCTTGGCGGTCAACCCTTTCGCTACATGGCGCAGGATCTCGGTCTCCCGCTCGGTCAGGCTCGGCTGCGCCGGGCCGGGCTCGTCGCGGGCGATGCGCCGGTACTCCCCCAGCACCAGACCCGCCAGACCCGGCGTGAACACCGCGCGACCCTGAGCGGTGGCCCGCACCGCGTCAGCCAGGTCCTGTTTGGAGGCGCTCTTGACCAGGTAGCCGGTGGCCCCGGCTTTGACGGCCTCCAGCACGTCGTCTCGCTCGTCGGATGCCGACAGCACCAGTACTCGCGATGACGGGGACACGGCCAGCACCTGTGCGGTGGCTTGCGCGCCGTCACCATCGGCGAGGCGCATGTCCATCACGACCACCGCGGGGCGGACCACCGCGGCGCGCCGCGCCGCGGCACCCACCCCGTCGGCCGTCGCCACCACGTCGAACCCGTCGTCGGCCAGGTCGCGCTCCACCGCGTCGCGCCAGATCGGGTGGTCGTCGACCACCATCACCGTGACCGCGGTACCGTCAGCTCCCATTCGACCCCCATCCCAGGGCCGGTGTGCAGTTCCGCCCGGCCGCCCAGCCAATCCATCCGTCCCACAATTGATTTCGCAATCCCGATGCGACCCTCCGCCACGGCTTCGGCGAGCCGCCCGTCGGGAATCCCGACACCGTCGTCGCGCACGCTGACCGTCACGGCGTCGTCGAGATCTTCCACCAGAACATACGCGCGGGCACCGTCACCGGCGTGTGCCTCGACGTTGTCGAGCGCGTTGCCGACGGCGGCACACAGCTCGTCGGCGATCGCGGAGTCCAGCAGCACGGGATGCGCGGGCACACTCACCGACACCCGGTCGGTGGCCCGACGCCGCAGCATCGCACCGAGGTCAGCGTGGGTACCGCCGGCGCCCGCCTCGTCGCCCGCGACCACCAGACGGCGCAACGCGCGTTCCTGCTCACCGGCCAGCTCAGCCAATTGGCTTGTCTCGCCGCCGATCTCATGGCCACGACGGGCCACCAGGGCCAGCACCTGCAGGACCCCGTCGTGCACGTGGCGGGACAACCGCTCGCGTTCTTCGACCGACGCGGACAGTCGAGCGGCCCGTTCCAGTTCTGCGTGCGCACGCCGTGCAGTCTGCGCGGCCATCCCGACCGCCAAGCCCACCGCCAGTTCGATGACGATCGTCGCGTTACGGCTGACATCGACGTTGACGTAACCCTTGAGCGCCGCCCCGAGCGACATCACCACCAGGCCGACCAGCATCCCGCCCACCGGGCCGAACAGAATGGCCGCCGAGATCGTGGCATTGGTGGCCCACAGCGTGGTCGGCAACGACTGGTTGTCGGCGATCCACGCATCGGAGGCGACGAGCTCGGTGCACATCACCAGCGCCACCACCACAGCCAGCTCGGCGAGCACCCACGCCGGGCGACGGCCGAACCCCTGCAGGTAGGCGACCGCGCACACCGCGCTCCAGACCACCAGCGCCGCGAACACCACCCAGCCGCCGACCGGGCGGACCAGCTCGTCGTTGACCGCGAGCCCGAAGCCCAACGCGTAAAGGCAGCTGAGCAGACGGAACACCTGAGCCGCCCGCCACAGCGGGGTGACCGGATCGGGTGCTACATCACCTTGGAGAGAAACGCCTGGGTCCGTTCGTGTTGGGGGTTGGTCATGATCGTGCGCGGGTCACCCCGCTCGACGACGACACCGCCGTCCATGAACGCCAGCTCGTCGGCGACCTCCCGCGCGAAGCCCATCTCGTGCGTGACGACGACCATCGTCATCCCCTCGGACGCCAGCGTCTTCATCACTGTGAGGACCTCGCCGACCAGCTCGGGGTCCAGTGCCGAGGTGGGCTCGTCGAACAGCATCAGCTTCGGATCCATCGCCAGCGCCCGGGCGATCGCGACCCGCTGCTGCTGACCGCCCGACAACTGCGCCGGATAGGCGCCGGCCTTGTCGGCCAACCCCACCCGGTCCAGCAGTTCCTTGCCGCGCTCGGTGGCCTTGGCTTTGTTGACACCCTTGACCTGGATCGGCGCCTCGATGACGTTGCCCAGCGCGGTGCGGTGCGGGAACAGGTTGAAGTGCTGGAACACCATGCCCACCTCGCGGCGCTGCTTGGCGACCTCACTGGGCTTCATCTCGTGCAGCTTGCCGCCGCGCTCGGTGTACCCGACGAGTTCTCCGTCGACGTAGAGCCGGCCCGCGGTCACGGTCTCCAGGTGGTTGATGCATCGCAGAAACGTCGACTTGCCGGAGCCCGAGGGCCCGACGAGCACGAGCACCTGCCCCTTCTGCACCTCCAGCGTGATGCCCTTGAGGACCTTGAGTGCGCCGAAGTCCTTGCACACCAGCTCGGCCTTCACCATGGGCCGGGCTTCCGCTGTTTGCGTCACATCCCACCTGTACTTGCCTGCGCCTTGGCCAGCGCCTCGAGTTGCTTGGTCGTCAGCTTGCGTGACGCGCCTCGGGAGAAGTACCGCTCCAGGTAGTACTGGCCGACCATCAGGATGCTCGTAACCACCAGGTACCAGAACGCGGCCACCATGAGCAGCGGCACGGGTTCGAAGGTACGCGCGGCGATCTCACGAGCGGTGATCCCGAACAGGTCCAGCGTGAACGGCACCGCGGTCACCAGCGATGTGGTCTTCAGCATGCTGATGACCTCGTTGCCGGTGGGCGGGATGATCACCCGCATCGCCTGCGGCAGCACGGTGCGCCGCATCGCCAGCCCCCACGACATGCCGAGCGCGGTCGACGCCTCGAGCTGCCCCTCGGGCACCGACGTGATGCCCGCGCGGATGATCTCGGCCATGTAGGCGGCCTCGTTCAGAGCCAGGCCCAGCGTGGCGAGCAGGAACGGGATCGACAGGCTCTGCAGATCCAGCTGGAAGAACGACGGACCGAACGGCACGCCGAGCCGCACCTGCTGGTAGATCGTCGGGATCAGACCCCAGAACACCAACTGCACGTAGATCGGTGTGCCGCGGAAGATCCACAGGTACACCCACGCCACCCAGCGGAACACCGGGTTCGGCGAGAGCCGCATGACGGCCAGCAGCACGCCCAAGGCGACGGCCAGCACCATCGAGTACACCGTCAGCTGCAAGGTGTTGACCAGTCCGACCGTCAGCACCCGCTGGTCGAACAGGTATTCGGCGAACACCGACCAGCGGTAGGCCGGATTGGTGGCCGCCCCGTAGAAGAACAGGCCGGCCAGGATGAGGATGACGGCCGCCGCCACCCACCGCCACGGGTGCTTCAGCGGTACCGCGTCGATGGTCTGCGGCGGCGCGCCGGCATCACTCATCAGATTCGCTTTCGCCTAGGAGACCGCGCCGTTGATCACGGGCTTGTCGATCAGGCCCGCTTCCAGGCCCCAGTTCCCGGCGATCTCCTTGTACTTGCCGTTCTCGATCAGGTGCTCGAGAGCCTGCAGCAGCGACTGCGCGAGAGGCGATCCCTTGGCCACCGGCCACCCGTAGGGCGCCGAGTCGAAGGTCTCGCCGGCCTGCTCGAGCTTGCCGTTGGTCTGCTTGATCGCGTACAGCGTCACCGGCGAATCCGCCGACATCGCGTCGGCCTGGCCGAGCACCACGGCGTTGGTGGCCGCGTCCTGCCCGTCGAACGGCACGATGCTGATCGCCGGCTTGCCTTCGTCGGTGCACTTCTTGCTCTTCGCCGGCAGCTCGTCGGTCTCCTGGACGGTGGTGGCCTGAACCGCGACCTTCTTGCCGCACGCGTTGTTCGGGTCGATGCCGGCGCCGGGCTTCTGCGCCCAGGCCGTGCCTGCCGAGAAGTAGGTGACGAAGTCGACCGACTGTTCGCGCTCCTTGCTGTCGGTGAACGACGACATCCCGACGTTGAAGGTGCCGCCCTGGATCGACGGGATGATCTTGGCGAAGTCGGCCTCGCGGTACTCCGGGGTCAGCCCGAGCGTGCCGGCGATCGCGTTCATCAGGTCGACGTCGAAGCCGACGATCTTGCCGCTCTCATCCTTGACCTCGTTCGGGGCATAGGGAATGTTGACGCCGATGACGAGCTTGCCGGAGGACTTGATGGCCTCGGGCACCGTATTGGCGATCTCTTCGACCTTCTCCGCCGGAGCCGCACTCGACGTCGAGCTGCCGCCACCGCTGCCGCCCGAGTCACCGCCGCTGGCACAGCCCGACAACGTCAGGGCACCCGTTGCGGCGAATACCGCCACAGCCCGCCAGATCTTCGTCCGGCGGTCTTGCTTTTCACCCAACACTGTTGCCTCTACTTTCTCTGCGGCAT
The DNA here is from genome assembly GCF_003254575.1 of Mycobacterium kyogaense. GTDB lineage: Bacteria > Actinomycetota > Actinomycetes > Mycobacteriales > Mycobacteriaceae > Mycobacterium > Mycobacterium kyogaense. Next base: position 20,206 of record NZ_QJUA01000057.1, read on the forward strand.
GTCCAGCCAAGGACGTTAACGACCGATGACCCGGCGCGCAGCGCCGGTAACGGAACAGTAGTAGAGCTGTAACGCTGTAGCAGGGGAACGCAAGCTATCCCGGACATGCGACACTCTTGTGCCACACTGCGCCCATGGAAACCCAAGCTCCTCCGAGCATGCTCGCGCATCTGTGGAAAACGGCGCTGATTTCGGGCGTCCTCGCGGTGGTCCTCGGCGTCTGCGTCCTCGTCTGGCCGGCCATCACCATCGTCGTCGCCGCGATCTTCTTCGGCGCCTACCTGTTGATCTCCGGTATCTGGCAGGTCGTCTTCGCCTTCAGCCTGCACGTGTCGGCCGGCGGCCGGGTGCTGCTGTTCATCAGCGGGGCGGCCGCGCTGATCCTCGCCGTGTTGTGCTTCCGCAGCCTGCAGAACTCGATCCTGCTGCTGGCCATCTGGATCGGCATCGGCTTCATCTTCCGCGGTGTGGCCACGGCCGTGTCGGCGATCAGCGATCCGACACTGCCCGGCCGCGGCTGGGCGATCGTCATCGGTGTGATTAGCCTGATCGCCGGCGTGGTCATGCTCGGGTCGCCGTTCGCATCGCTGGCCACCTTGGCCTTGGTGGTCGGGATCTGGCTGGTCGTTCTCGGCGTCTTCGAGGTCGCATCGGCGATCGGCCTGCGCAAGGCGGTCTCGAACGGCCCTCAGACCAGGGTCGAAAGCCCCTAGCCTGCACGGTCCGCCGCACTACTACACTCTGTCGTAGAGTGTAGTAGGACGAGGGAGTGGTGCATGGACGCATTGGATGTGTCGCGGTGGCAGTTCGGTATCACCACCGTCTACCACTTCATCTTCGTCCCGCTCACCATCGGTTTGGCGCCGCTGATCGCCGTCATGCAGACGGTCTGGCACGTCACCGGCAACGCCGCCTGGTATCGCCTCACCCGATTCTTCGGCAAGCTGTTCCTGATCAACTTCGCGATCGGCGTCGCCACCGGCATCGTCCAGGAGTTCCAGTTCGGCATGAACTGGAGCGAGTACTCGAAGTTCGTCGGTGACATCTTCGGCGCCCCACTGGCGTTCGAGGGCCTCATCGCGTTCTTCTTCGAGTCCACGTTCATCGGGTTGTGGATCTTCGGCTGGAACCGGCTGCCCCGCGCGCTGCACCTGGTGTGCATCTGGATCGTGGCCTTCGGCGTGAACGCCTCGGCGTTCTTCATCATCGCGGCGAACTCGTTCATGCAGCACCCGGTCGGCGCCAAGTTCAACCCCGAGACCGGCCGCGCCGAACTCACCGACTTCGTCGCGCTGCTGACCAACAACACCGCGATCTGGGCGTTCCTCCACGCTGTCACCGGCGCCTTCCTGACCGCCGGCGCGTTCGTGGCGGGCGTATCGGCCTGGTTGATGCTCCGCTCGAAGCGCGCCGACGGGCCGGCTGAGAGCCGCGCGATGTATCGGCCCGCCGCGATGCTCGGCTCGGTGGTCGCACTCGTGGCCGCCGGCGGACTGTTCTTCACCGGCGACATCCAGGGCAAGCTGATGTTCGTCCAGCAGCCCATGAAGATGGCGTCGGCCGAATCGTTGTGCCACACCGAAACCGATCCCATGTTCTCGGTTCTGACCGTGGGCACGCACAACAACTGCGACAGCGTCACCCACCTCATCGAGGTGCCCTACGTGCTCCCGTTCCTCGCAGAAAGCAGGTTCGACGGCGTGACGCTGCAGGGCGTGCAGGATCTTCAGGAGCAGTACCAGGACAAGTTCGGCCCCGGCGACTACCGGCCCAATCTCTTCGTCACCTACTGGGCGTTCCGCGCGATGATCGGCCTGCTGCTGGTCCCCGTCGCGTTCGCACTCGTCACCCTCTGGCTCACCCGGGGCGGGCGCATCCCCGATCAGCCGTGGTACGGCCGCTTCGGCATCCTGACCATCCCCGCGCCGTTCCTGGCCAACTCGGCCGGCTGGGTGTTCACCGAGATGGGCCGCCAACCGTGGGTGGTGGTGCCGAACCCGACGGGCGACCAGATGGTGCGCATGACCGTGCAAGACGGTGTGTCCGGGCACTCCGCCGGGTTGGTGTTGTTCTCGTTGGCCACCTTCACGCTGCTCTACGGCGCACTCGCGGTGGTCTGGTTCTGGCTGATGCGCCGCTACGTCGTCGAGGGTCCGCAGGACCACGATTCAGAACCGGCGCCGCCCACCCCGCCCAGCTCCGACGACGTCGCCCCTCTGTCGTTCGCCTACTGAGAGGACGCGAAAACCATGGGACTGCAAGAACTCTGGTTCTTCCTCATCGCAGCGCTGTTCCTCGGCTTCCTGATCCTGGAAGGCTTCGACTTCGGTGTCGGGATGCTGATGATCCCGTTCGGCATCGCCGGCAAGGGCGAGCCAGAGCAGCACCGCCGCGCCGCGCTCAACACCATCGGACCCGTGTGGGACGCCAACGAAGTCTGGCTGATCACCGCCGGCGCAGCGATGTTCGCCGCGTTCCCCGTCTGGTACGCGACCGTGTTCTCCTCGCTCTACCTGCCGCTGCTGGCGATCCTGGTCGGCATGATCCTGCGGATCGTCGGCATCGAATGGCGCGGCAAGATCGACGATCCCCGATGGCGCCGCTGGGCCGACATCGGCATCGCAGCAGGCTCCTGGTTGCCCGGCATCCTCTGGGGTGTCGCATTCGCGATCCTGGTCCAGGGCCTCCCGATCGACGCCGACGGGCGTTCGCAGGCCACGCTGACCGACGTCGTCAGCGTCTACACGCTGCTCGGCGGCCTGGCGACCGCGTCGCTCTTCGCCTTCTACGGGTCCGTGTTCGTCGCTCTCAAGACCTCAGGCCCGGTGCGCGAGGACGCCTTCCGGTTCGCCCGCATCCTGTCGGTGCCCGTGGTCGTGCTCGCCGGCGGTTTCGGACTGTGGACGCAGTTCGCCCACGGAAAGACGTGGACCTGGGTGCCGCTTGCGGTCGCGGTGCTCGCTCTGTTGCGCGCGGTCGCCCTGATGTGGCGCGGCGACGGCGAGGGCCGGGCCTTCGTCGCGACCATGGTCGTCGTCGCCGCGGTCGCGGTGCTGCTGTTCGGCTCGATGTATCCGAACCTGTTGCCCTCCACGCTGAATCCCGACTGGGGCGTGACCATCTACAACGGCTCCTCGACCCCCTACACGCTGAAGATCATGAGCTGGGCGTCACTGACCCTGCTGCCTCTGGTCATCGGCTACCAGGCGTGGACGTACTGGGTGTTCCGCAAGCGCATCACCGCCGAGGCGATCCCGGCCTCCATCGGATTGCCGAGGCACCAGTCCTGAAAGACACCTCGCGCGCCCCGATCGACCCGCGGCTGTGGCGGGTCTCGGTGGCGATGCGCCGGTTCCTCTTCGCCACCACGGCCTGCGGTGTCGTGATCGCCGGCGCGACGATCGGATCGGCGGTGGTGCTGGCCGGTCTGATCGCACGGATCATCACCGATCCGGCGTCCCGGACGGTCGGGGCGCTGGCCGCCCCGATCGCACTGCTCGCCGCTCTCTGGCTCGTGCGGGTCGTGACGCAGTGGCAGCAGGGAAGGCTGGCGCAGCACGGCGCCAGCGAGGTCATCGCCGACCTGAGCGATCAGGTGCTGCGCACGGCGACCGCGCTGCCGCCGCGCGAGCTGGCGCGCCGCCGCGACGATGCGGCGGCGGTCGTCACGCGTGGACTCGACGGCCTGCGCGTGTATTTCACCGCCTACCTGCCCTCGCTGTTCCTCGCGGCGATCCTGACCCCCGCCACCATCGCCGTCATCGCGGCCGTGGACTGGCAGGCCGCCGCGATCGTGCTCGTCGCACTCCCCCTCATCCCGATCTTCATGATCCTCATCGGTCTGGCCACCGAGGACCGGTCGGCTGCGGCCCTGGCCGCGATGAGCACACTGCAGTCCCGGCTCCTCGATCTGGTGGCGGGCCTACCCACCCTGCGCGCGTTCGGCCGCGCCGACGGCGCGACCGCCAAGATCGCCGAACTCGGTGCGGCACATCGACGTTCGGCGATGGCGACGATGCGGATCGCGTTCCTCTCCGCGCTGGTCCTCGAACTGCTGGCCACCCTCGGCGTCGCTCTGGTGGCGGTCAGCGTGGGTATGCGACTGGTCTACGGCCACATTCCGCTGGCGACCGCGCTGACCGCGCTGCTGCTCGCCCCCGAGGTGTTCTGGCCGCTGCGCCGGGTCGGTGCGGCCTTCCACAGCGCGCAGGACGGTAAGACCGCGGTGCACGCCGCGTTCGCGTTCCTCGACTCCGTCGAAGCGTCACCCGCCGGCGATCGCGTCCTCGAGGGCGAGCACCTGACCGTCACCGCCGACGTGCCCCTGATGCGCGCCGAACCGGGCCGCGTCACCGTGCTCACCGGACCCAACGGGTGCGGGAAGTCGACGCTGCTGCACGCGATCCTCGGACTCGATCAGGCGCCCGACGCGCAGGTAGGTGTCAACGGCATCGATGTCGCCGTTCTCGACCCGACATGGTGGTGGCGCCAGGTCGGGTGGCTGGCACACCGGCCGGTCGTCATCCCGGGCACCGTGCGCGAGAACCTCCAGCTGTTCGGCCCGCTGCCTGATCTCGACGCCGCCTGTCGCGCAGCGTGTTTCGACCAGGTGCTGGCGGACCTGCCCGACGGGCTCGACACCGTGCTCGGGCAGGCGCGCCAGCACCCCGCCG
>NZ_QJUA01000058.1 GCF_003254575.1 Mycobacterium kyogaense
CTGCCGGAGCGGCGGTGGTCAGGAGCAGGCCCGCGGCGACCGCCGCGGCGAGGCGCAAGCAGTGAACAGAGACCATCTAATAATCGTGTCACGAATATGTTCGCTTCGCCGACCTGAACCGCGGGTATGAGCCCGGCATGTCCATTGCCCTGTCGCCCGATCTGGCTGCTGGAGCTCGTGTCGTGCGCGACACGGCCGGAGCCGCCGTCGGCCTCGTACAAGACCTCTTCCGTTCCGGTGGAGAGTATTTCGCCGCCACGCTGACCATCGACCGAGACGCCAAAACCCCGGCCGTCGATGTGCTTCGACCCGGTGCGACCCATAGCGCGATCGTGCAGGTGGGCCCGGACGATCCCGGGCAGGTCGCGAGAAAGCTGTGCATCAAGCTGCCTGATGTCTACGGTGCGGGCCGGGATCAGGATTTCCTGCTGGCCTCATCCGGCGATGGAGCACCGATGCACCACGCGGTGCTGCCGGCCGACGCGGTCGCGCCGCTGTATTCCTCGCTGTGGCTGTACATGGCGGGGCTGCAACCGATCGCGTTCGGTGGACGCCCCGAGACCACTGGTCCCGACGTGCGGTTTTCGGCCGGAAGTGAGGTCAGCTTCATGATCAGCGGGCCCATCGGACGATTCCGCCGCATCGGAACGCTGGCACTCACCGGTGCGCACGACGGAACCGTCCGATTTGCCGGGAGTCACAGCGGCGGAGGTATCCGCCCTTTGCCCCCTGTGGCCCTTTACTGAGTCGACCTCATGCACCGCGGCCGGTCTGCTGCTGCAGCTCGTCGATCATCTCCGAGGCCTGCGCTTTCGTGACGTCCTCGGGGACTTCGGTGTCCGCCTCCTGTGCGAGCGTGTGCAGATAGCTGCGTTGCGCCCCGGTCATGGGCTCGTCACCCGTCACCCACTGCGACGGGTCCTTCTCGGGATTCTCCTGTGGCGCTTGGTTATCGGTCATGCTCCCGGGAATGCCCATCGCACAGACGTTCGAAACCTGTGGATATGAGGCGGCCTCGCGGGCTGGTGCTGAACCCGCGAGGCCTTGGGACTACGGCCGCCCCGTAGCTACCCCGGGCGTCGCGTACCACCGCAGCGCGATGTCAAACGACCCAACCGTCGCCGGCGCAGGCCACCTGGAAGTATGCGAGTCGTGGGCAAGAACGAACGCGCGAAGATCGTCATGACCGACGATGAGATCACCGAGTTCATCGACCGGAGTCGCACGGCGACCCTGGCGACTGTGCTGCCGAGCGGGCGGCCGCATCTGGTGGCGATGTGGTACGCCGTGATCGACGGCGAGATCTGGTTCGAGACCAAAGCCAAGTCGCAGAAGGCGGTCAACATCCGTCGCGATCCGACCGTCACGGTGATGGTCGAGGACGGCCTGACCTACGACACGCTGCGGGGAGTGTCGATCGACGGCACGGCCGAGATCCACGACGACCCGGAGACGAATCTCCGGGTCGGGATCAGCGTCTGGGAGCGTTACACCGGGCCCTACACCGAGGACATGCGGCCCTTCGTCGATCAGATGATGAACAACCGCGTCAGCGTCCGGGTGGTGCCGTCACGGTTGCGCAGCTGGGACCATCGCAAGCTCGGTATGGGTGCGATGCCGGTCTCGGGCAGCACCGCGCAGTATCTCTGAGGTTCAGCGACGCGAGAGGACCCGTTTCACGTCGATGGTGATCGGGTCCACGATGGCGTTGAACTCAGGGTTCTTCTCGACGAACCCGGCGACCATGGAGCAGACCGGCACGATGCGCAGCCCCGCATCACGGGTGGACTCCAACGCCTCACGCACGAGAATGGTCGCCAGACCCCGCCCGGAGAACTCCTCGTCGACGACGGTGTGCGGGAAGATGCGCTGACCATCGTGATCGATGAACTCCGTGAAGCCGGCCTGCTGCCCATCGACGGAGATGGTGAACCGGTCCTGCTCCTCGGCGACCTCTGTGGGTGCACCCGTCTTGTCCGTCGTCACGAACGCTCTCCTGTCATATCGGCGAATTCGGGGTTCTTGTCGATGAACTCCGCGACCATCCAGCATTGCGGCACAACCCGCAGCCCCGCCGCTCTTGTGGCGGTCAGGGCTTCGCGGACGAGGATGGTCGCCAACCCGCGGCCCTGATAGCTCGGATCCACTTCGGTGTGCGGGAATACGCGCGCGCCGTCGCAGTCGTAGAAATCGGCCAGGCCGACCTGCTGTCCGTCGACGGAGATCGTGAAGCGGTCGGATTCGGCGACGACCTCGGTGGGCGCACCTGTTCTGTCCTGGGTCATGGGCTTTCTATACCCCAGGTTGGGGTCGAGGCTTCAAGGTGGCGTGCGGCAGCGGCGGCGCCGGCAGCCGGACGGTGTCGCCCTGGTAGCCGGTGACTGCCCCGAAGCGGACGTCGTGGTTCTGCCACTCCTCGCGGTAGGCGACGATCTCGTCATGGCTGCGGCCGACGAAGTTCCACCACATCAGCAGGTCTTCGGTGAACGGCACACCGCCGAGCAGCACGACCCGGGCCGGACCGTCGCCGCGGTTGATCAGGTGCAGGCTGTCGTGCCCGGCGCCCTGGAACCCCATATCGGCGATCCCGAGCTGAGCACCGCACGCGTCCACGCTGCCCTGGTCGACGAGTACACCGTGCTCGAATGCGCTGTCGATGTCGAGTGCGACCCGCGTTCCAGGTGCCAGATCGAGCTGGGCGCCGAGAAGCGGGGTGAAGGTGTGCACCGGCGACCGTTCGCCGTCGAGTTCACCGAGGAACACCCGCGCGGTGAGTCCGCCCCGGGTGCGGGGCTGCGGCACGTGATGGGCGAAATCGCGGGCGGTGTGCCGGTCGGAGCCCGGGAGTGCGACCCACAACTGCACACCGTGCAACACCGGGCTGCTGGCCATCGACACCTCGGAGTGGCAGATGCCCGCCCCGGCCGTCATCAGGTTCAGCTCTCCCGGGCGCACCATCGCGTGCACCCCGTTGCTGTCCCGGTGTTCGATCAGTCCGCTGAACAACCAGCTCACCGTCTGCAGCCCGGTATGCGGATGCGGCGGCACATCCATGCCCCGTCCGCCCCGCAGATCGTGCGGACCGTAGTGGTCAGCGAAACACCATGCCCCGATCAGCGACCGCTCCCGCTGCGGCAGGGTCCGGCGCACCCGGATCGCGCGCGGCCCACCCAGCGGAACCTCGCGTGGGTGCAGCACGCCATCAAACGCTGCGAATGCCGAAGGGTCACAATCGACTTCGGCCGGCGCGGCGTCCGTGTTGCTCATCCTTTCACCGTAGTCTCCTCCCGCAGGGGCGCGACCATCGCCGAACGGATGACCTCGAGGTCGTGGTCGTCGATGCGGAACACCCCGAACCGGAACTTGTAGCCCCACCGGGATTTGTCCTCGATGAAATCGAGATGCTCGATCAGGGGCCGGATGGGGACTTCGCTGCACTCGAGGAAGTCGACGTTCCGCCGCCACGGCGTGAACCCCTCTGCCATCTCGACCTGGTAGGGCTCGTCGTCAGCGACCTGACCGATGGCCGTGAATGCCTGCAGCGGCGGACCGTCGGGGTAGACCGTCCGAGGTGAATAAAAGACCAGCCAGTCTTCCCGGGCCATCTTGCGCAGCATGTGCGGTTTGCCGTGGTTGGCCTGAGTGAAGCGCCCGCGGACGGCGCGTTCGACGTGGTCACGGCTGACCGTGTTGATCCAGTTCGTCATACCGCCAACGTAGGGACACCCACCGACGACCGTCACCGTTTGTGCACAGGGCCTGTGGACAACTGGCTAGAGTCGGACGCCATGGGCGAGCACGGTGTGACGGCCGACGATCTGCGCAGCATCACTTTCGACAAGCCTTCCTGGGGCAAGCGCGGATACGACGAGAAAGCGGTCCGCGACCTCGTCGCTCTCGCCGCGCGCCGCCTCGACGGTCGCGGGCATCTGTCGGCTGCCGACGTGCGGGCAGTGCGGTTCAACAAGCCGAAGCTCGGCAAGCGCGGCTACGACGAGGGCCAGGTCGACGCATTACTCGACGAGATCGCATCGGCCATCGATCGTCTCGATGTCTGAGCACACCTCGATGCCTGACTCCGACGCGGTGCGTCCCGACCTGGCCGAGTTGTTGCGTCGCCGCGCGCTGACAGAAGATGCGGCACGCCCCGACGCGGTGGCGCGTCGGCATGACCGAGGGGGTCGTACCGCGCGCGAGAACGTCGCTGATCTCGTCGACCCGGGATCGTTCGTCGAGTACGGGCGGTTCGCCATCGCTCCGCAGAGAATGCGCCGTGATCTCGACGATCTGATCACCAGGACCCCGGCCGACGGTCTGATCGGAGGGACCGCGCGGGTCGCGGGCAACCCGTGCGCGGTGCTCTCCTACGACTACACGGTGCTCGCGGGAACCCAAGGCGCACTGGGTCATCGGAAGAAGGACCGGCTGTTCGAGCTCATCGAGCGGATGCGATTGCCGACGGTTCTGTTCGCCGAGGGTGGGGGCGGCAGACCGGGGGACACCGACTACCCGGTCGTCTCCGCGCTCGACACGCGCGCCTTCGCGCTGTGGGCGCGGCTGTCGGGCATCGTCCCGCGGATCGCCGTGGTGAAGGGCCGCTGCTTCGCGGGCAACGCCGTGCTGGCCGGCACGTCGGACATGATCGTCGCGACGCGCGATGCGTCGTTGGGAATGGGTGGGCCCGCGATGATCGCCGGCGGCGGACTCGGGGACGTGGCACCCGACGACGTGGGTCCGATGAGTGTGCAGGAACCCAACGGCAACGTCGACGTCGTCGTCGACGACGAAGCGGCCGCCGTCGAGGTGACCAGGAAACTGCTCGCCTACTTCCGGCCCGGCCGCAGCGACTGGACTGCCGTTGATCAGACCGTGCTGCGCACCGCCGTTCCGGAGCGGGAACGCCGCGCATACGACGTGGCCCCGATCATCGAGACGCTCGCTGACACGGACTCGGTGACGTTTCTCCGGCCGAGGTTCGCGCGTGAGATGGTCACCGCGCTGGCGCGGATCGAGGGCCGCCCGGTGGGGATACTGGCCAACGACACGCGGTTCATGGCCGGCGCGATCACCGCCGCTGCGTCGGACAAAGCCGCGCGATTTCTGCAGCTGTGCAACGGCTTCGGGCTTCCCGTCATCTCGCTGGTCGACTGCCCCGGGTACATGGTGGGACAGGCGGCGGAGGCGGAGTCGCTGGTCCGGCGGGCATCGCGGATGCTCGTCGCCGGGGCAGCTCTGCAGGTACCGATGATCGCGGTGGTGCTGCGCCGAGGCTATGGCCTGGGCGCGCAGGCGATGGCCGGCGGAAGTCTGCACGAACCGGTGCTGACGGTCGCGTGGCCGGGGGCGCATCTGGGTCCGATGGGTCTGGAGGGTGCGGTACGTCTCGGCTTGCGGAAAGAACTCGAGGCGATCGCCGACGAAGCGGAGCGGGAGGACCGTGTCAGGGAGGTGACCGCCGCGGCGCAGGAGAATGCCAAAGCGCTCAACGCGGCCATGCTGTTCGAGATCGACGACGTGATCGATCCGGCGGAGACGCGATCGGTCATCGCCGCAACGCTCACCGCGGCCGACCTCCCGCACCGCAATGACGGGCGGTTCGTCGACACGTGGTGAGCGTCTCGGTGGGCGGTACCGGCATGGCGCCTCTCGGCGAGTGGTCGCTCGAAGCGACGAAATCAGATGGAGCCCGGGGCATGTCCGGCACCGCTGACGATCTCAACGGGCGGGGTGGCCAGGCTATTCCCTGACCGATCTTCAGGCGATGTCGGCGTAGTAGACGCGACGTTCGCCGACGGGATGGCCGTTCAGTTCTGCCAGCGACTTGAGCTGGCGCAGCGCGAAGGTGCGCCCGCGGCCCGCCTCGGGTACGTAGATCCCCGCCCACAGCCCCTCTGCTCGCGGTGACTCGCACGCCTCTTTGGCGCACAGCCATCGCCGGGGGCAGGACCGGCAGATCGCCTTGGCCTCGTCATCGGCCGTGGTGGTCCACCGGTCGGGATCCCGGGTGCATTCACCGATCGGGCCTTCGTCCCACGGGGTTGCGGTCATGGGTAGCTCCTTGTGCCTGGGCGGCGCGTCGGCCGCGATGGAAGGAAAGCTAACCGACAAACCGTAGCGTTGCAACAGTTTGCGCTTCGGAATTATCGCGGGCTGGCCTGCTTCAACCCCGTTGTGCCAGTAAAATCCCTCGTCAAAGCAATGATCTTCGAAAATCTGCCGTCACAGAATCGGTGTCGCAATGATGCGGTTGATCGCGCGCGGGCGGTGTAGTTTTACGGAGGAACCGTTGCAGTGCATGCTCCAGCCGTAGCGCTGAGCGCACGCGACATCGCCGCCCGACGACATCGAGGATTGCCGGTACATGACCAACGCGGAGTCGGTCGGCGCGCACGCCGATGCTGCCGACGCCGGAATGGTCCGGGCTGGAGCAGCGGCGGCGGCACGCCGGCGCGAGCTCGACATCAGCCAACGTCGACTGGCCGCTGAGGGCATCATCAACGCCGGCGCGCTCATCGCCTTCGAGAAGGGCCGCAGCTGGCCGCGCGAACGCACGCGCGCCAAGCTCGAAGAGGTGCTCCAATGGCCCCCGGGCACGATCGAGCGACTGCGCACCGGTGCGCCGGAACGCCGTCGAGAGTCCGCCCCTGCCCCGAGTGGAGACGAGACCTCGCTGATCGCCCAGGCTGTTCTCACTGCACTGGGCACGCTGTCGAGCACCGTCTCGTCGCTCCCGCCGGACGAGGACCCCTCGTTCCCCGTCCGGGTGTCAGCGATGCTCGACGATCTTCGTCAGCTCGAGGCCGTCGCCGCGAGTGCTGCCCGCATCGGCCGGGTCACCCCGCCCCTGATCAAGGCGTTGGGCAGGGTGCGCACCCTGTACGACGACCTGATGGTGCGCGCGTCCAACGCGCCCGGTGCTGCGCTGGGCCCCCGCCTGTACGCCGCACGCCGCGGGGCCAACCTCACCGTCGCGGAAACCGCGCAGGCCGCAGGGGTTGCCGAGCACGTCGTGTCCCAGGCGGAGGCCGGCGAGCCGATTGCGTCCACTGACGCCGCGGCTCTGGAAACGCTCATCTCACAAATCGTCTGAGGTCGGCGAGGACAGGGCCGTCGCTGCCTGGCCAACCATCCGGCACCGGGTTTCAGGGTCACCAGGGTGGGCACCAAGCGGGACGAACGGGAGGTTCGATGGCGGCACGGACGGACGGGCTCGGCACAGACGGCTGCCCGAAGCACATGGAGTACGGCCCGTGCGGCGGTGTCCGTGCTGACGGGCAATGTGAAATGCGCCCAGGGCCATGCGCTTTCCCCGACACCGTGCCGTGGGACGGGGCGATAGCGGCCTCCCGGCCGGCGACAGTGCCGCTGGTTCTCACCGACTTCAGCTGCACTCCCTTCGATCCGGCCGATCTGGCGGCCACGGCGGCGGCGTTGGCGGGGTCCTGCGATGCGGTCCTGGTCGGGGAGCATCAGAACCGTCCGGATTTTCCGCCGACCCTGATGGCCGCACTGCTGCTCGACGCCGGGGTGACACCGTGGATCACGCTGTCCTGCCGCGACCGGAACCGGGTGGTGCTCGAACAGGAGCTGCGCGGCCTGTCCCTACTGGGGGTGCAGACGGTGCTCTGCGTGACCGGCGACGGCCGCGCGTACGACGTCCGCCCGGACGTCACCCAGACCTTCGACCTGGACGGCCCACGCCTCGCCGCGCTGGCGGCGTCGCTGGGCGTCACTGCAGCAGTTCCCGAAACCATCACGGCGCCAACGACTTCGAGACGTCCCGCGCGGCTGGTCGCCAAACAGAACGCGGGTGCGGCAGTGGCGGTGCTGAACCACACGTCGACCCCCGCTGTGGTGGCCGATTTCATGGCCGCAGCGCGCGCGGCCGGTCTGACGATCCCCGTGCTGGGGGCGGTCGCGGTGGTCACCGATGACGTGTCGGCCGCAGTCCTGCGCGGACTGCCCGGCCTCGAACTGGACGCCGCCATCGTCGCTGCGATCATCGCGGCTCCGGACCCGGTACAGGCCGGCATCGATGCCGCGGTCGCCGAAGCCCGCGCGCTGCTCTCCATCGACGGCGTCGAAGGGGTGAACATCTCGGGGTTGGCCTCCGCGCACGGCACCCGGGTGGGCGCGGAGATCAAGGCCGAGGTCGGTCGACGCGTGCGTGAGGAGGTCCGCCGTGGGCAGTGACGCAATGTCGGCGGAATTCGACACCGTCGCCGAATGGACCGCGGAGGTCGCACGTGATCTGGGGCCCGCCTATCGCGTGCCCGCCGGCTGCCGCGGCAGCGGAAACCCCGCCGCGCTCGACTGGCTGATCGAGCGGCTCGGGCTGCGCGCCGGCGAGATCCTGTTGGACTGCGGCGCAGGGGTGGGTGGGCCCGCGGCCTATGCGCGGGAACGACTGCCGGTGCGGCCGGTACTCGTCGAGCCCGAGGCCGGCGCCTGCCGAGCCGCCTCCTCGCTGTTTGGTTACCCGACTCTGCAGGGCAGCGCCGACGCGCTCCCGCTGGCCGACGAATCCGTCGATGCCGCATGGTGTCTCGGCGTGCTGTGCACGATGCGCGCGCACACCGCCGTGCTCGCCGAGTTGCGACGCGTGGTCCGCAGGCCGGGTCGCATCGGGCTGCTGGTCTTCGTTGCGCAGCAGAAGCAGCTTGCCGCCGCAGACAGGCCGGAGGGCAATCACTTTCCGACGCCGGCGTCGCTGCGCGGCTCGCTGACGGCGGCAGGGCTGTCCGTCGATGCGCGCCTGCAGACGTCGGAACTACCGGCGATCCCCGATGATTGGCAGACGCGTGTCACGCGTGTCGAACAGGAATTGAGCAACCGCCACAGCGGGGATCCCGCGTGGGAGACCGCGGAACGGCAGTCGGCTCAGATGGGCGACCTGCTGTCCGCTGGCCTGATCACCGGGCAGGTGTTGAGCCTGCGACGAGCTGACGATCAGCGCGGAGGGAAGTGAGCGGCAAGCGCTGCGCAGATCTCGACGAACTTGACCCGGGCTGCGGGGGACATGTCGCCGGTGCCGTCGATGATTCCGCCGGGCCGGAGATTGCCGTCGAAGGGCACTTCCACCACTCGCTGGCCGTGTCCTGAGAACTGTTGCGCGAGAATCGTTCTCGTTCTCTTGCTGGCGTGACCGTCGGAGTCGTTGAGCACCACGATGGTGCGCTGCAGCAGATTGTTCATGCCGTGGGCGGCCAGCCAGTCCAGGGTCTGACCCGCCGCGGCGGCGCCGTCGACCCAGGGCGAGGACACCACGACGAGCGCGTCCAGATCACGCATCGCCTCCTGCGTGACCGGGGCGTCCATCGTCGAGCTGCAGTCGACGACGGCGATCGTGAAGTACCGGTCGAGTCTTGCCACCGCCTCGCGATACAGCGGCGGATCGAGCACGCGGCGCCTCGCCGGCGTCGCTTCGCCGGCGAGTACGAACAACCCGGCGGCGTTGCTGCCGACACGGTTGCGGACGTCGGCGAAGGTGTCGAGGTGCCGATCGGTGGCCAGCTCCCAGAACGAGCCCTGCACGCGGGGATCGACACGGCTGCCCAGTTTCCCGAAGGCGGTGTCGGCGTCGACGGCCACCACACGATCGTCCTGTCGGAGTTCGGCGAACACCGAACCGATGCAGGCCGAGACGGTGGTCTTCCCGACGCCGCCCTTGCCGAGCACGCCGACTTTGAAGTGTCCCCGCAGCGGTGCGCGGATCGCTGCCTCGAGGGCCGCGACATGTCGCTCGGCGGGTGACGGGCCCAGGTTGATGGCGCCGAAGGTGGCTTTGTACAGCACCCGCCGCCACCCCCGCGCCGGGACGCTCTTGCGCGCCGGCACGAGATCGGCGGGCCGGATGCGCTCGGCGTAGGAACTCGGTTGCATGGGCAGCACCGTCGTGTCGGGGTCGGGCGGACCGGCCGGCCACGAGGGCGGAGGCGGACCCTGCGGCGGCCAGGTGGGCGGGCGCAGTCGCGGCACCGGTCCGGTGGCCCCGTCAACCGGAGGCTGCGACCCGAACACGGGCGGCTGGGCCGTCGGCGGGGTGTCGTCGGGTCGGTCCGGTTCCCTGCGCACCACCTCGTCGCGGTCGGTCACGGCGGGTCTCCTCCTCGATATGGTCCGCGGCTCAGAGTACGGGTCAGCCGCGCGAGCAAAGAAGTGCCCGCCCACCGGCCGACGGTGTTCTCGAGTATCGCGGTGGCCGGCAGAAGCCCTGTCCGCCGGGGCGGGGTCTGGGCGTGACGCCGGACCCTTCTCAGGGTGTTGTGCCAGGTCGGCACGGTTCTTCCCAGCCGCCGACGGGTCGCCGGTACAGAAAATTAGTGTCTGGGCAGGGGGTGAACCGCTGGTAGGCTGCCCGGGGGAAGGGGTGGTCGAGCATGGATGTGTCCGATGTTGCCGGTGCACTCGGCAAAGTCGGCGATGGCGCCTGCGGGCCGCTCGGCGCGACCGATGTACTCGGCGCCGGGCAGCGCGTGATCGCTGAAATGCGCTCGACGACGGGACACGGATGTCCCGATGCAGGGGAGGCCTTCGCGGACGGCGCGACCGGCTTTCTCGCCGCTGTCCAGACCATCGCACGCGCCTACCCGCGTGAAGAGTGGGAAGGGTCTGGCGCTCGGTCGTACGCCGCGGCCACCCGCCGCCTCGCCGGTGCGACCGAGGCGCTGGCAGTGCTCGATCGAGACGTGCACACCGTCATCGACCGCGAGGCCAACCAGATCATCCGCCGCCGCGAGACCTTGGACGATCAGGCTCTACAGCTCTCGTCGCTGCGCCGCGTCACGGGCTCGCTCGCGACGATCCCCGGCGTCGGGACCGCGATGACGTCGTCCATCGAGTTGGCCGCCGTGGTGGCGGCGGTCGGCGTGTGCGGGACCGAGCTGCACCACCTGGCGGCCGAGACCGCGGACAACGCCCACCTGCTGCGGCGCATTGCGGAGGATTACGCGTCGATCGTCGAGGCGACGGAACCGGTCGACGAGGACGCACCCGCCGAAGACCTGCCCGCCGACGATGCGGTAGGCGTTGCGCCCGCCGACGAGCCGACGGATTCCCCTCCCGTCCTCGAGGCAACCTCGCCGGCGCCGGTCACGCCGCCTGCGCAGTCGATGTGCCCGGCTCCCGCTGCGGCCACCGCCGCCGAGCAGCCACCGATGCAGGGCGACCCGATGTCGGGTCTGACGTCGGCGTTCGGCGCGGTCGGCGGGATGATCGGCGCTGCGGTGGCCCCGTTGGCCGCGGTACTGAGTGGAGTGGTCACGGCCGCCGGTCAGCTCCCGTCGCTCGCCACGCAGGCGTCCGCGCCGCAGGTGGATGTACCGAACGCCGAGAAGGACGTCCGCGAGGACACGCACAAGGACGAACCGGATACAGACCAGGACGATCCGCCCGCCGCGGACGATCCCGAATCCGCCGACCCGGTGGGCGCCGCGGTGCCCGAGCCGGCCGCTTCGCCGGAACGGGCACCGAGTCCACCACCGGCTCCGGCACCCACCCGCCCACCGCAGTGACGACAGTAGGAGACGAACCGGTCATGTCGCACGGACACCTCGCAGTGACGCCCACGCACCTTCGCGACCTCGCAGCCGTCCAGCACCGGGTCGCGACGGAGGTTGTCGCCGCCGGCTGCCGCGTGCTCGACGGTGACGTCCCCGTCCTGGCGTCTCACGGGCCGATCGCGTCGGCGACCGTCGCGGCGTTGCGGGCGGTGCAGCAGGCGCGTGCCGACGCGGTCGCAGACATCAGTGCGCAGGCAGGCTCGCTGCGTGACCACCTGGTGGGTGCGGCCCACCGCTATGAGGCCACCGACCACGCATCGAGCCGACGGCTGCAGTGATGGCCAGTCCGCTCTTCGGCGACGCCGAGCCCACCCACTACGACGACGTCGTCGCCGTCGAGGTGACCATCGACGGGATGCTCGTCATCGCGGATCTGCTGCACCTGGTGGATTTCCCTTTGGCGCTGGGGATTCGGCCCAACATCCCGTACGAAGACCAGCGACGCATCGTCGCCGAGCAGGTCACCCGTGACCTCACTGCCCAAGGCATCCTGACCGCATTCGGTGATCCGCATCCCGAGGTGGCGGCCATGGCGGACGTTCTGAGCCGGCCGGACCGCACGCTCGACTGCCGGTGGTGGCGCCGGGACGTCGGCGGACGGATGGTGCGCTTCGTCGTCTGCCGAAAAGGCGACCGACACGTGGTCGCCGCCCGTGACGAAGACTTGATCGTGCTCCAGCGGGTCGCCCCGCAGATCGGCCTGGCCGGCATGGTGAACGTGGTGATCGGCGATGCGTCCCCGGCCCCCGTAGAACCGCTCACCGGGATCGCGAAGCGGCTCGCCGACGTGCGGACGGCGGACCAGTTGGCCGGCTACGGTCAACCCCCGCTGTCGGCGAAGATCTACGCCGACGCGATCAACCATTCGGCGAGCTGGGTCGAGATCACCGCGAACGAGCGTCACCCGGGCGGTACGTATTCTCAGGCCGGGGTCGGGGCGGGCGTGCTCGACTCGTCGCACGGCCGCATCGTGTCGATCCCGCGCCGCGTCAACGGAGAGCTGTACGGGAGCTTCCTGCCGGGCAGCCCGGAGAACCTGCAGCGGGCGATCGACGGGTTGATGGAGTTCCTGCCGTCAGGGAACTGGTTCGAACGACACGACTCCGCAGGCGCGGCCGCCGCGTATCCGGACTGAGAAAGGCAACCGCAGGTGACACACTCCCCGCACGGTCCCTCTGAGGACGAGGACCGCGATGATTTGGCGGCGCTGGATTTCAGCGCCGCTGATTCCGCTGCGGGCGAGACGGATCTGTCTGCGCTGCTGGCCGACTACCCGACCGAAGACCCCGGCGCCGCCGGTGACGGCGTCACCTTCGAGGTCGCCGCCGATGACGAGGCAGCTGTGTCCATGCCGTTGTTCACGGTCACCAACCCGCCGGGGACGGTGACGGTGACGACGTACATGGACGGTCGCGTCCACCGGGTCGATCTCTCACCCGGCGCGACGACGATGGCCGAGTCCGTGCTGGGCGAGGAGATCGTCGTCATCGCCGGGCTGGCCACCCAGGACGCGCGGTCCGCGCAGTACTCGATCATGCTCGAAGAGATGCGCGAACAGGGCCATGACAGCGCGACCACTCGCGACTTCCTGACGCGCGACCTGGAACTACCCACCCCCGAACAGGCGCAGGCTGCCCGGGCCGAGCTGTTCACGACCCGGTACGCAGGTGAGCATGACTGACCATCTGGCAAGCGTTTTCGGCACCGCGGTGGGCATGCTGCCCACCTCTCCGGCGCGGTCGCTGGAGATGTTCACCGAGATCACCGACTACGACGAGACCGCCTGCGACGCGTGGGTGGGCCGCATCCGATGTGGCGACACCGACCGGGTGACGATGTTCCGCGCCTGGTACTCGCGGACCAACTTCGGTCAGCTGGCCGGCGCCGCCGAGCTGTCGATGAACAGCGTCGGCGCCCGGGTGCCGATCGGCGGGATGTTCGGGCAGATCACCTACCCGGTGAACTCGCCGCTGGCCATCACGATGGGGTTCGCGGTCACCGAGGCCGGGGTGGGCAACTACGCCGACGCGATGGAAGCGCTCGACGACGTGCCGTCCGCCGGTGCCGAGCACCTGGTCTCGTGGGTGAAGGCCGTCGTCTACGGCGCCGCGCAACGGTGGACCGACGTGATCGACGAGGTCCGCAGCGCCGCCAACACCTGGCCGGACAAGTTTCTGGCCGCCGCCGCCGGGGTGGCGCACGGGGTGGCCGCAGCCAACCTCGGACTGTTCACCGAGGCGGAAAGCCGTCTGGTGGAGGCCAATTCGTCGCCGGCCGGGGAGGCGTGCAACCGGGCGATCGCCTGGTACCTGGCCATGTCGTACCGCAGCCTGGGTAACGAGGAAGCCGCGGTGCGGTTGCTCGAATGGCTGCAGGCGTCGTATCCGTCACCGGATGTGGCTGCCGCGCTGCGGGATCCGGCATACCGGTTGCAGACCACGACGGCCGAGAAGATCGCCTCCCGCCGGGACCCGTGGGATCCCGACAGTGTCGAGGCGGACACCTCGGGGCGGGAGGTGCTGCTCGCCGAAGCGCAGGCCGAACTCGACCGTCAGATCGGTCTGACCCGCGTCAAGGAGCAGATCGAGCGCTACCGCGCTGCCACGCAGATGGCCAAGGTGCGTGCCGCCCGCGGCATGAAGGTCGCGCAGGCCTCCAAGCACATGATCTTCACCGGCCCGCCCGGAACCGGCAAGACGACGATCGCCCGCGTGGTGGCCAACATCCTGGCCGGACTCGGGGTGATCGCCGAGCCCAAGCTGGTGGAAACGTCGCGCAAGGACTTCGTCGCCGAATACGAAGGGCAGTCCGCGGTCAAGACCGCCAGGACCATCGACCGCGCGATGGGCGGGGTGCTGTTCATCGACGAGGCGTACACGCTGGTGCAGGAACGCGACGGCCGGGCTGATCCGTTCGGCACCGAGGCGCTGGACACGCTGCTGGCCCGCATGGAGAACGACCGCGACCGCCTGGTCGTGATCATCGCCGGCTACCGCAACGACATCGACCGGCTGCTCGAGACCAACGACGGTCTGCGATCACGGTTCTCGACCCGCATCGAGTTCGACTCCTACTCACCGGAGGAGATCGTCGACATCGCCAAAGTCATTGCCGAAGGCAATGATTCGGCGCTCAGCGAGGATGCCGCCAAGCAGGTGCTCGACGCGGCCGTGCTGCTGAGCCAGAGCACCGCCGGGGGAAAGCCCGCTCTCGACGTCGCGGGCAACGGCCGGTACGCCCGGCAGTTGGTCGAGGCCGGGGAGCAGAGCCGGGACATGCGACTCGCCCGGTCGATGGATTTCGAAAGCCTCGGCGTCGAGGAGCTCAGCGAGATCAGCGGCGAGGACATGGCAGCGGCGATCGCGTCGGTGCACGGCCGGATGAACATCAGCGGGTAGACGATGGCAGGTTTCCGACTCACCACCAAGGTCCAGGTCAGCGGCTGGCGCTTCCTCCTGCGCCGCGTCGAGCACGCCATCGTCCGCCGCGACACCCGCATGTTCGACGATCCGCTGCAGTTCTACAGCCGCGCGGTCAGCGCCGGCATCATCATCGCGGTCCTGATCTGCCTGGGCGCGGCACTGCTGGCGTACTTCAAACCACTCGGAAAACGCGGCGGCGACAGCCTTCTCGTCGATCGCACGACGAATCAGCTGTATGTCGTGCTGCCCGACAGCGGCCAGCTCCGGCCGGTGTACAACCTGACCTCGGCCCGGCTCATCCTCGGCAGTGTCGGCAACCCGTCTGCGGTGAAGTCCCAGGAACTCGACAACATGCCGAAGGGCCAGCCGCTGGGCATCCCGGGTGCGCCGTACGCCACGCCGGTCGCGGCGTCCCCCGAGACGCAGTGGAGCCTGTGCGACACGGTGATCAAGCCCGACAGCGTGGCGCCGACCGTCGATACCTCCGTGCTGGTCACCCCGCTGTCCATGGATGGTTCGGTCGGCGGGATGCGCCCCGAACAGGGCATGCTGGTGTCGTTCAAGGGGGCCGATTGGCTGGTCACCTCGACCGGACGGCACGCCATCGATCTCTCCGACCGCGCGGTCACCTCGGCGGTGGGCATCCCGGTGACGGCCAGGTCGACTCCGATTTCGGAGGGGTTGTTCAATGCGCTGCCCAACGCCGGTCCGTGGCGGCTGCCGGAGATCCCCGCGATGGGTGCGCCGAACACGGTGGGGTTGCCACCCGAATTGGTGATCGGTTCGGTGTTCACGACCGTCACCGAGAACGACGAACAGAACTATGTGGTGCTCTCCGACGGGGTCGCGAAAATCAACGCCACCACCGCGGCCGCGCTGCGGGCCACCAACTCGTTCGGCATGATCTCGCCGCCGCCGATGGAAGCCAGTGCGGTGTCGCGCATTCCGGAGCGGGTGTACACCTCACCGCTGCCCGACGTGCCGATGACGATGCTGGGCCGCCAGGACACCCCGACGCTGTGCTGGGCGTGGCAGCGGGAACCGGGCGACCAATCGCCCAAGACGACGGTGATCGCCGGTCGGCACCTGCCCCTGCCGCCGAGCGCCATGTCCACCGGGATCGACCAGATCAGCGGGGACGCCACCGTGCACATCAACGGCGGGCAGTACATCCGGCTGCAGTCACCGGATCCGCGCTACGGCGAGAGCCTTTACTACATCGACCCGCAAGGCGTGCGCTACGGCATCCCCGACGAACAGACCGCCGGCACACTGGGTTTGACCGCACCGACCACGGCGCCGTGGCAGGTCGTCAGCCTGCTGGTGGACGGCCCTGTGCTGTCGAAGGAGGCGGCGCTGGTGGAGCACGACACGCTGCCCGCCGACGTGAATCCGCGCAAGATCAATACCGACAAGGCCGCGCCGGCGAGTAACGGAGGTGGCGGATGACCACACGCAAGTTCACGCCGATCATCAAGCGCGGCCCGCGGCTGACACCCGGCGAGATCAACGTCACCCCGCCGGACGATCTCGGCATCGACATACCGCCGTCGGGAATGCAGAAGGCGCTGCCGTGGGTGCTGGGCGGCTGCATGCTCGGCATGATCGCGATCATGATCTTCAGTGGGGTGCGCCAACTTTCGCCCTACATGCTGATGATGCCGCTGATGATGGTGATGGGCGCGGTCGGCTTGGTGGCCGGCGGTGGCGGCGGCGGCAAGAAGGTGCCCGAGATCAACGCCGACCGCAAGGAATACTTGCGCTACCTCGCCGGCCTGCGGACCCGGGTGACGTCGTCGGCGGCCGCACAGGTGACCTTCTTCAACTATCACGCACCGCACCCCGACGATCTGCTGTCGATCATCGGAACGCACCGGCAGTGGTCTCGGGCTACCAACGCCGACTTCTACGCCGCCACTCGGATCGGACTCGGCTCGGAGCCGGCCGTCGATAGGCTGCTCAAACCGGCCGTCGGTGGCGAGCTCGCCGGGCCGGCCGGCGCGCCCCAAGCGCACCTGGAACCGGTCAGCCACATGTGGGTGACCAAGTTCCTGCGCACGCACGGCCTGATCCATGATTGCCCGAAGCTGGTGCAGCTGAAGACGTTCCCGACGATCGCCGTCGGCGGTGACCCGGACGCATCCACCCGTCTGCTCGCGGCGATGATCTGCCACCTCGCGGTGTTCCATCCGCCGGACATGCTGCAGATGCGGGTGCTCACCGACAACCCGGAAGACCCGGCCTGGGCGTGGCTGAAGTGGCTGCCGCACGTGCAGCACCAGTCGGACACCGACGCTGCGGGCAACACCCGGATGATCTTCACCCGCCCGGACGGGCTCAGCGATCTGGCCGCCCGCGGACCGCACACCGCCGATGCGACACCGAACGGCCCGTACGTCGTCGTCATCGACCTCGCCGGCGGCCGCGCCGGCTTCCCCGCCGACGGTCGGGCCGGGGTGACCGTGCTGACGCTGGGAAACCACCGGTCGAGCTACCGCATCCGGGTGGGTGCCGACGGCACGGCCGACGACAGCCTGCCCAATGCGCCGTTCCGTCTGGTGGCCAACGCGGTCGACGGGGTCTCGCCCGGTCAGGCCGAACGCATCGCGCGCAAGCTCGCCGGCTGGTCGATCACCGGGACGATCATCGACAAGAGCACCCGCGTGCAGAAGAAGGTTGCGACGGAGTGGCACGAGATCGTCGGTGCGCAGACGGTCGAGGAAGTCACCCCCGCGCGCTGGCGGATGTTCACCGACACCGACCGGGATCGGCTCCGCATTCCGTTCGGCCACGAACTCAAGACCGGCGAGGTCATGTACCTCGACATCAAGGAGGGCGCGGAGTTCGGCGCCGGTCCGCACGGAATGCTGATCGGCACAACGGGTTCGGGTAAGTCGGAGTTCCTGCGCACCCTCATCCTGTCGCTGGCCGCCACGCACCACCCCGACCAGATCAACCTGCTGCTGACCGACTTCAAGGGCGGATCGACGTTCCTCGGCATGGAGAAGCTGCCGCACACCGCGGCGGTGGTCACCAACATGGAAGAGGAGGCCGAGCTGGTCAGCCGCATGGGTGAGGTGCTGACCGGTGAGCTGGACCGGCGCCAGTCGATCCTGCGGCAGGCCGGTATCCAGGTCGGTGCGGCGGGCGCCCTGTCCGGTGTGGCGGAATACGAGAAGCACCGCGAGCGCGGAGCGGATCTGCCGCCGCTGCCGACGCTGTTCGTGGTGGTCGACGAGTTCGCCGAGCTGCTGCAGAACCACCCGGACTTCCTGCAGTTGTTCGACCGCATCTGTCGCGTGGGCCGATCCCTGCGGGTGCACCTGCTGCTCGCCACGCAGTCGCTGAACACCGGCGGTACCCGCATCGACAAACTGGAACCCAACCTCACCTATCGAATCGCGCTGCGCACCACCAGTTCTGCGGAGTCCAAGGCCGTCATCGGTACCCCAGAGGCGCAGTACATCTCCAACAAGGAGAGCGGTGTCGGCTTCCTGCGCGTCGGCATGGAGGACCCGGTGAAGTTCCAGAGCGTCTACACCGGCACCCCGTACGTGCCGACGGTCGTCGGCGCAGGTGACGACGACGCGGGCCCACGCACCCACGCCGACCGCAGTCTGCGGATCCACCGCTTCACGGCAGCCCCGATCTTGGATGCGACGGTGAGCTCATGACGAGCAGCGACTCGAAGGTGCTGCGCGAGGTCGTCCTCGAACAGCTGACCACCGGCGACAACCACGCCTACCGGATGTGGTTGCCACCTCTGACCGATCCCACCCCGGTCAACGAACTGGTCGCGCGCGACTACGCGCGACGCCCGCTGCGCATCGGTGTCGGCCTCATGGACGAGCCGCGCAGGCACCGCCAGGAAGTCTGGGGAATCGACATCGCCACGGCGGCAGGCAATGTCGCGATCGGCGGTGCACCGCAGACCGGCAAGTCCACCTTCCTGCAGACGTTCATCCTGTCGGCGGCGGCCTCGCACACCCCGCGGCAGATCCAGTTCTACTGCGTCGACATGGGCGGCGGCGGCCTCATGTACGTCGAGGACCTGCCGCACGTCGGCGGTGTCGCGACCCGCGCCGAGCCCGACCGCGTCAACAGAGTGGTCGCCGAAGTGAAAGCGGTTCTGCGGCAACGGGAGCAGACCTTCAAGCAGTACCGGGTCGGGTCGATGGCCGATTACCGGCAGATGCGCGAGGACCCGAACCATCCGGCCTCCGCGGACCCGTTCGGTGACGTCTTCCTCGTCGTTGACGGCTGGCCGGCGTTCGCCGCGGAGTTCACCGATCTGGAGCCGGTGGTGCAGGACATCGCCGGGCAGGGTCTCGCCTACGGCGTGCACACGATGATCTCCACGCCGCGCTGGACCGAGCTGCGTGCCCGGGTACGCGATTACCTCGGCACCAAGGTCGAGTTCCGGCTCGGCGACGTCAACGAGACCCAGATCGACCGGATCACCCGCGAGATCCCGGTGAACAGGCCGGGCCGCGCCGTGTCGACCGAGAAACACCACCTGATGATCGGGGTGCCGCGCCTCGACGGCGTGCACAGTGCCGAGGGCCTGGTGCCGGCGATGGCTGCGGCGGTGCGCGAGATCGCGGCCCGGCACACCGACTCCGCCCCCCGGGTGCGGGTGCTGCCCGACAGGGTACATCTGCAGCAGCTCGATCCGCAGCCTCCGGGCCCGGACAGCGACTACCGCACCCGCTGGACCGTTCCGGTCGGGATACGCGAGTCGGACCTCACGGTGGCGCACAACCACATGTACAACACCCCGCACCAGCTGATCTTCGGGGCGCCCAAATCGGGCAAGACGACGATCGCGACCGCCGTCGCGCAGGCGATCTGTGCCCGCAACAGCCCGCAGCAGGTCCGCTTCATGATCGCCGACTTCCGGTCGGCACTGCTCGAGGCGGTGCCGGAGAGTCATTTGCTGCCGGCCGGTGGCATCAACCGCAACCACGACAGCCTGGTGGAGTCGGTGAAGGCGCTGGCCGCCAATCTGACCAAGCGGTTGCCCCCGGCGGACGTGACGCCGGCGCAGCTGCGGCAGCGGTCGTGGTGGACGGGTCCCGACGTGGTGCTGCTGGTCGACGACTGGCACATGATCGTCGCCGCCGGCGGCATGATGTCGCCGATGGCACCCCTGGCGCCGCTGCTACCGGCCGCCGCCGACATCGGTCTGCACATCGTCGTCACCTGCCAGATGAGCCAGGCGCACCGGGCCACGATGGACAAGTTCGTCGGCACTGCCTACGGCGCCGGGACCCCCACGATGTTCCTGTCCGGGGAGAAACAGGACTTCCCGTCCCGCGAGATCGTGGTCAAGAAGAGGCCGCCTGGCCAGGCCTTTTTCGTTACGCCGGATGCCAAGGAAGTGATCCAGGCCGCCTATGTCGATCCCCCCTCAGAAGAAGTGTTCGGAGCACCCCACGAGGGCGGTTAACATGATTACAGCGGTCATCCAGCAAACGCAGACCAGGCGCGAGCGATGACCGGGTCGGGGGTTCGGCTCAGCGCAGAGCGGGCAATTCCCTGGACAACTGGAAAAGAACCCGTGTAGATGCGAGCACGAGCGAGGAGCTAGCAAATGCAACCACTGAATCACGATCCGGGCGCCATCGGAATCGGCGGGCAGGTCACCGCCAACGGTGCGCGCGGTCTGGCGACGGGAACCGCGGCGACCACAGAGGTGTCTGCACTCGCTCCCGCCGGTGTCGACGAGGTGTCGGTGCACGCCATGGCGGCCTTCATGGCCGAGGGTGTGCAGACGCTCGGCATCAATGCTCTCGCCCAGGAAGAGATCGCCCGTGCCGGCGCCACGGTCATCGAGTTGGCCGGGGTCTACGACGCGGTCGACGTCGCGAACGGCGCGACGCTGATCTGATCTGCGAACCGCGACGTCTGGTTGAGCAATGGCTG
Organism: Mycobacterium kyogaense; assembly: GCF_003254575.1. Classification (GTDB taxonomy): domain Bacteria; phylum Actinomycetota; class Actinomycetes; order Mycobacteriales; family Mycobacteriaceae; genus Mycobacterium; species Mycobacterium kyogaense. The sequence goes on from NZ_QJUA01000058.1 coordinate 20,909, forward strand.
CGCCACCGATTCTGGTACCACCCGTGTGGGGAGCGTTTCCCCCTGAGGTGAACACGGCACGTCTGCAGGCGGGGGCCGGTCCCGCGCCGATGTTGCAGGCGGCCGCGGGGTGGGAGGCCCTGGCGATCTCGCTGGAGACGCAGGCCGACGAGTTGGCGGCTGCCATGGCTTCGCTCGCGCAGAACTGGCAGGGCATCGGCGCCGATCGGGCGATCAGCGCGGTGATGCCGATGATCGTCTGGTTGCGGATGCTGGCGCTGCAGGCCCAGAAGCGGGCATTGCAGGCCTCCGCCCAGGCGAGCGCCTACACGACTGCCTTCGCCGCGACCCCGCAGATCCCCGAGATCGAGCAGAACCACATCACGCACGGCGTGCTGGAGGCGACGAACTTCCTCGGGGTGAACACGGTCCCGATCGGGATGAACGAAGCCGACTACGTCCGCATGTGGGACTTGGCGGCGACGGTGATGAGCACCTATCAGGCCGAGACGTTCACCAACGCGACGTTCGAGCCGATCGCGCCGCCGAAACCGATCGTGGTCCCCGGGGGTGCTGAGGCGGCGCTGGCGACGGGCTTGACCGGCGCGGCACCGGGGATGGCCAGCGCGGTGGCGCGCAACGCCACGATCGCGAAGGTCAGCGCGAGCGGCAAGATCGACGAGGCGGGCCAGAAGGCCGGACATTTCGAGGGAGCGGCCAATCAGGCTGCACAGCAGGCGAAGTCGCCGGCTGAGCAGGGCCAGCTGATGCAGCAGGGCCCGCAGATGGCGATGCAGATGGCCTCACAGGTGGGGTCGACGCTGGCGCAGGCGCCGCAGCAGCTGATGCAGGGCGTCACCCAGCCGTTCCAACAACTCACGCAGCCGCTGCAGCAGATGTCGTCGCTGTTCGGGCAGATGGGGATGGGTGGCGACAAGGGCGCTCAGGTCGGAATGCTCGGCGCCACACCGTTTTCCAACCATCCGGCCATCGGTGGTAACGGACCGGCGGCGGGCGCGGGTCTGGTTCGCGCCGCGTCGCTGCCTGGTGCGGGTGGGACGTCCGCGCGGACGCCGCTGATGTCGAACTTGGTCGGAAAGGAACTCCAGCCCAACCTGTCGGCCGTGGCAGTCGGGGCGGCGGCAGGCGGAGCCGCGGCCGGGTTGGCGCCGGTCGGTCAAGGCAGCGGCGCCGGCGGCGGACCGATGGGCATGATGGGCCACCGCGGCCAGGGAGGTGCCGGTGGCCACCGGGGCTCACTGACCGCGCCCGCGCCGCTGGACTACGACCTCGACGAGGACGAGACGGACGACTGGTAAGTCGTCCACACCACCACAGACTTGCCGGCCACCAGGGTCGGGGAGCCCGCCGACGCGGCGGGAACAGAAACCGGGAACGGTAACGAGAGGGAAGGTAGGGACATGGCACTTGAGGCAGATGTTGCTGCATTAAGTGCGGGAGCGGCTACGTTCGACCGGATCTCCGGCGAACTCCAGGCCGTCCGCGCACATGTCGAGACGATCGCCGCGTCCGCGGCGCAGAACATGAGCAGCCCTGCAGCGGGCCAAGCCCTGCAGGCAGCGCTGGTGCGCTACCACGAGGCCGCCGATCAGCAGACTCGGTTGCTCTCCGATATCTCGCACAACATTCAGCAGAGCGGCACGCAGTACGACAGCACGGATGTCGACAACTCGTCCAGCCTCCAACACGCCATGGGCAACGTGCTCGGCCACTGAGCGCCACCATCGGACGATCGAAACACTCAAGGAGACAACAATGAGCGGACCTATTTCCTACAACTTCGCCGGTATCGAGAATGATGCTGCGGATGTCCATGGCGCGGTCGGCCGCGTCAACGGGCTGCTGTCCGAGGGCCAGAGCGCGCTGAATTCACTGCAGGCGGCGTGGATCGGCACCGGTTCGGATTCCTACCAGGCCGTCCAGCAGCGCTGGAACCAGAATTCCGAGGAGCTCAATCAGGCTCTACAGAACCTCGGTCACGCCGTGGCCAACGCCGGTCACGACATGGGTTCCACGGAAAAGGGTGTCGAAAGCACGTTTCACATCTGAACGAGGATGCCGGTGGGCGTCCGTCGCGCGTTTCGACCGCACGGACGCCCACCGCATACTCTCCACTCCCCAACCTTTGAGAGGCACACATGTCCGCCGACTATGACCGGCTCTTCGGTTCCCCGGATGCTGTACGGACAGTCGAGGACGAGCCGGATCGTGACACCCCGCCCGCGGGCCGGGATGCGGTGACCCCACCCGCGATGCCGGCCGCCGCGCCGCGGACGCAGGCCGCACCGCCGCCGCGTCAGGCCGAAGTCACCAGCCAGATGCCGCCCTTGCCGGTGTCGGCTCCCCAGCAGCTTCCGAACAACGGCATGATGCGCACCCCGCAGGCCCCGGCCGGCGCTCGCCACGAGCAGCCCCGGCACGCGTCGGTGCCCGCGCCCCGCCCGGCCCCCGCGCCGGCACCGTCGCAGCACTTCGCCGACGTCGAGGTCGACCGCCGGCCCGTCGTGCAATCCGCACCGACGTCGGCCGCATCGA
>NZ_QJUA01000059.1 GCF_003254575.1 Mycobacterium kyogaense
TCGAGGACGCCCCCGCCGCGGTGGACCCGGCGCCCGACGCCGCCCCGGTGGAGGAAGCGGAAGCGCCGGCACCCGAGCCGGCGCCGATCGAGAGCACCGACCCGGTGCCGGTCGACGCGGCCCCGCCGCCCGTGGTCGATGCGGTCCCGCCGGTCCTGGCACCCCCTCCGGTGCCCGAACAGCAGCCAGGCCTGCTGCAGCGCATCCGCGACCGGCTCGCCGGCGTGCGTGACGAGCAGCCACCGGTCGTCGAGCCGGCACCTCCGCCGCCACCGCCTCTACCCTGAGGATGTGACCCTCCGGATCGTCCTGCGCGTGGGGATCATCTGTGCCGTCGCCATGGCGTTGCTCGTCGTCGGTGTGACCTCCGAACGTGGCCTCTGGTGGCGACTGGTGACGTTCACCTACCAGGTCAACGTCGCGGCCGCCGCCTACTACCTGTGGACGCTGGTCCGGCCCCGGGCCGACGAGCGCGCCGCGTTGCGCGGCGCGGTGGTCCTCTACCTCGCCATGGCCGGCCTGGTGTGGAATCTGTTCCTGGTCGAGCGCAGCATGGGCTACACGGTCGCCAACCTGCTGCTGCACTGCGTCGTACCGGTGCTCGCGCTGTGCGACTGGGTGCTGGTGGACCGGCCGAATCTGACGTGGTGGCATCCGATCGCCTGGCTGGCGTTCCCAGCGGCGTACCTGGTGCTGGCGCTCCTCGTCCTCAACGACCTGGGCCGTCGGGCGCCCTACTTCTTCCTCGACGTCGACAGCGTGGGAGCCGGCGCGGTCGCCGCCAATGTCGGGGCGCTGGCCCTCGGCGTGCTGGCGCTGGGATATGCGCTGCTGGCCGTGGGCGGCGGTGTGAAACGTTCACCCGCATTACCCCGATAGTCGTTCAACAGGGGAGAACCCCGCCGATTACCTAGGATGGCACCGTGGCGAGCGCCTCACGTGAACACACCCGACGTCGTTCCTCGATCGGCCGCATCGCGGCTGTGCTGGGAGCGGTGACAGTCATGACCGGTCTGACGGTCGGCCCGTCAGCGGTCGGCGCCATCGGCTCCGCGGTGCCGACGCTGCCGTCGACGATCAGCGAGATGTCACCGTCGCCCGGTCAGACTGTCGGCGTGGGCCACCCGGTCACGGTCACCTTCACCGCACCGGTGTCCGACCGCGCTGCGGTCCAGGATTCCTTCGCGGTCCGGCCGGCTGATGCCACACCCGCGCAAGGCACGTTCACCTGGCTGGATGACCGGACCATGCAGTGGACGCCCACGCAGTTCTTCCCGGCGCACGCACCCATCGACGTCTCGGTCGGCGGCTTCGCGACCAGCTTCCAGACCGGGTCCTCGGTCGTCGGCGTCGCCGACCTCGACGCACACACGTTCACCGTCAGCATCGACGGCGTCGTCGCCCGGGAGATGCCCGCATCGATGGGCAAGCCGAAGCACACCACCCCGATCGGCAGCTTCACCGCGCTGGAAAAGCAGAAGTCAGTGGTCATGGACTCGCGGACCATCGGCATCCCGCTGTCGGATCCCGAGGGTTACAAGCTCACCGTCGCCGACGCCGTGCGCGTCACGTGGGGTGGGGTCTATGTGCACTCCGCTCCGTGGTCGGTGGGATCACAGGGGTACGCCAACGTCAGCCACGGCTGCATCAACCTCAGCCCGGACAACGCGGCCTGGTACTTCGACACGGTCAGCGTCGGCGATCCGATCATCGTGCAGGCGTGACCGGAGTCATCACTCCGTCATATTTGCTGCGCGGTCGCGGGGTAACCGTCTGTCACTGAAGACGGAGGTGCGACCATGCACGAGCACGCACACGAGACAGCCAGCCTCGCCGACGTGTCCCAGATCGGGGATTCGCCGCTACTGCGGGCAATGAGCGGCGAACACATCAGCGTCGAGGCCCACGACAATCTCGTTGAGATCGCCCGCTACGAAGAACGACTCGTTCAGCAGTTGGTCTGAATCCGGAATTTCGCCGTCGCGGCGTCGCTCGGCGTCCCGGTGAAGTTGCCGTCAGCGGTGCCCGTGATCGTGTACCGGCCCTGCTGCCCGGTGACCTGCGCCTCGCCGATGTTGCCCTGCCAGAAATTGCCGGAAAAGCCGCCGATGTCGCGGAATTCGACGGATTGCGCTTTCGGCGGACCGTCCATCGCCAAGACTGCGGTGAAGCCCTTGTCCTTGCCTGGTGTCTGGATGTACCAGGTGAAACCCGTCTGCTGGCAGGTCACCGGAAACGCCCCGCCGGCGTCGTTGCCGTCGATCGCGACGGTGGCCGTGGTGCCACCGAGGGCGGGCTCGGGCGACGAGCACGCCGTCAACGCGAGGACGGCGCCGCCGGCCGCGATGACCGCGGCGAGATGTCGAGTCTCCATGGCGCTCGACTCTATGCGGTCATCGGCCGTTGCCCGGGGACTTCGGAGCGCAATCTTTGCGGGGGCGTCATTGCAGAAAGGCAGCCGTCGCGGCATCGGCGGGCAGAAACGCCTCGATGCTCAGTTCCGCGGCAGTGAGGTCGAGCGCGGTCCCGAACGTCGTCACCATCGACAGCAGTCGCAGTTCGGCACCGTCGGGCGTCGTCAGCTCCAGCGGAACCGCCACCCCGCCCAGATCGGGGAAGCGGTCCTCGGCGCCCGGATATCGCACGACCTCGTCGAGCAGAGCGGTCAGCTCCCCGGTGTCGTCGGCTGCCACCTCCCGCCGCAACCGCTGGATCAGATGCCCACGCCATTGACCGAGGTTGCGGATGCGTGGCGCCAGACCCTCCGGATGCAGCGCGATGCGCAGCGCATTCGGCCGGTCGAGCAGGTGCGGTGCGACACCGGCGAGCAGCACGCTCGTCCCCGCATTGGCGCTGACCAGGTCCCAGACCCGGTTCACGACGATGCAGGGGTAGGGCTCATAGGCCTCCAGCACGCGCGCCAGACCAGCCTGCACCGCCGCCATGTCCGGTGCGTCCAGCGGACGCTCGCTGTACGCCGGGGCGTGACCGGCGGCGACCAGCATGTGGTTCTGCTCGCGTCGTGGCACATCGAGAACACCGGCCAGCCGCAGCACCATCGCCCGGCTGGGAGTCGCGCGGCCCGTCTCGACGAAGCTGATGTGCCGCGCAGACACCTCGGCCTCCAGCGCGAGTTCGAGCTGGCTGAGCCGGCGCCGCATCCGCCAGCGCCGCACCATCACGCCCACCGTGCGCGGCGCCGTGTCCTGTGTCGCCATCACGCCAGTGTGGCGGCCCCGGGTAGGCATCACCACTACCTCACAGGTAATTGCCGACCTGACCTCTGACGCGAATCGTGGAGGCATGGCCGAGACCACCATTCCGCGATGGCTGCGCATCATCCTGATCTGCGACCGGACCGGCTCCGCGTGGTATGTGGGCACGGGCTTCTTCTTCGCACCGATCCTGGCCATGGTGTCGCCGTGGCCGGCGGTGACGGCGGCGTTGTGGGTGATGATCGGACTGGCCGGGCTGTGGCTCGGACTGCTGGGGCTGGCGATGGCCACCGGCCTGGCGATGGTGCTGCGCGCCGGCGGCGAGATCGGGGACGACTATTGGCGCTCGGTCATCGACCTTCCGACCGCGCCCGACGCCGATCGCAAGCCGTCACTCAGTGGGCGACCGGACACCCCGAGCCGGTGTAATCGACCTGCCAGTGCTTGATCCCGTTGAGCCACCCCGAGCGCAGACGTTCGGGAGTGCCGATCGACTGCAGGTCGGGCATGTGGTCGGCGATGGCGTTGAACATCAACTCGATCGTCATGCGGGCCAGGTTGGCGCCGATGCAGTAGTGCGCCCCAGTGCCGCCGAACCCGACGTGCGGATTCGGGTCACGCAAGATGTTGAACGAATACGGATCGTCGAACACCTCTTCGTCGAAATTGGCCGACCGGTAGGACATGACGACACGCTGGCCCTTCTTGATGGGCACGCCGGACAGTTCGTAATCGCACAGCGCGGTGCGCTGAAACGACGTGACCGGGGTCGCCCACCGCACGATCTCGTCGACCGCGGTCGCCGGGCGTTCGGCCTTGAACAGCTCCCACTGGTCGGGATGTTCGGTGAACGCGATCATGCCGTGGGTGATCGAGTTGCGCGTCGTCTCGTTGCCTGCGACGGCGAGCAGCACCATGAAGAACCCGAACTCGTCGTCGGAGAGCTTGTGGCCCTCCACGTCTGCTTCCACCAGCTTCGTGACGATGTCCTCACCCGGCTGCTCGGCGCGCTGGGCCGCCAGCTGCATCGCATACATGATCAATTCCGTTGCGGCATTGCGGTTGTCGTAGTGAGCGAATTCCGGATCGTCGTCGCTGACCATCTGGTTGGACCAATCGAAAAGCTTCTTGCGATCCTCGATCGGCACGCCAAGCAGACCGGCGATGGCCTGCAGCGGGAGTTCGCACGACACCTGCTCGACGAAGTCGCCGGCCCCGGCGGACGCCGCGGTCTCGGCGATGGCGTGGGCACGGGCATCGAGGTCGGCGCGCAGCCGTTCCACCGCGCGGGGGGTGAAGCCGCGGGAGACGATCTTGCGCAGATGGGTGTGGTGCGGCGCGTCCATGTTCAACAACACGAACTTGCCGGTTTCGATCTGCTCTCCGGTCGAACCCTCGGGGTAGCGGGGGAGCGCCGTCTTCTCCAGGCTGGAGAAGACGTCACTGCGCTTCGAGATCTCTTTGACATCGCGGTGTTTGGTGACGACCCAGAAGCCGCCGTCCCCGAAGGGGCCCGCTCCACCCGAGGTCTGTTCGTTCCACCAGATCGGTGCGCTGCGCCGCAGTGCGGCCAACTCCTCGACCGGCAGGCGCTCGCAGTTGAGGTCGGGATCGGTGAAGTCGAAACCTGGCGGGAAAACCGGAGTCGGCATACGGGGGCTCCTTGCCGTCATGGGGCCGTCATGGGGCTCTTATCGATACCTACACCACGGGCGGGGGTCCTTGCGCCGACTTCGCAGACTTCTTCGCACCCGGCTGTAACGAATGTGACTCCCGGGGAGAAGCACAGGGTGACAATGATCCGATGCGGCCCGCAGCAGTGGCCGCACACCCGAAGGGGGCACCGGTGATGATCGGATGGCATCTCAAGACCGCCTCTGCCGTGGGCGCCGCCGCAGTCGCCGGACTGCTGGTGTGCGCACCGCTGGCAGCCGCCGATCCCGACCCGGCGGTTCCGCTGCCGGCCCCGGCTCCTGGCCCCGTCCAGCCGCCCGTCGATCCGGTCGCCGGCCCCGGTGCGCCGGTCCAGGCGCTGGCCGGTGGCCCAGCTGACGCGGCAGCGGCACCTCCCGCCGGCGTGCCGCACCTGTCCAGCCCCGAGAACCTGCCGCCGGGCACGACGGAAACACCGGCGCCGCAGACCCGCCTCGGCTATCTCCGGGACCTCTGGCACTCGATGCAGACCCAGGAGGTGTCCGGGTCGGACGCACTGCTGCTGCTGACGCAGCGCCCGATGTCGGCGACGCCCGGCATGCAGCCGACCCCGCCCGCACCGGCCGCACCGGCGCCGGCACCCGAACCCGCGCCGCTGGCCCCCTAGCTTCTAGAGCGCCGCGTCCGCCAACGCCTCGATGCGGGCCGGCACGTGCTTGTGCAACGGCGTACCCGCGTAGGCATCCCGCCATCGGCTCGACGTGAGCGCGTTCGGCGCCACGCCCGGCGCCACGACATGCCCTTCAGCGTCGACGTAGTCGACCCCGAACCCGTTGGGCAGTGAGGCATGCCCGGGCAGCATCGCGTCGCTGATCTCGACGACGGCCTCGGCCGTGCCGGCCGCGGTCCTGATACGGGCCCGTCCACCGTCGCAGAGTCCCAGCGCGGCCGCATCCGCGGGGCTGACCCGCAGCGCCCCCTGCGCATCCCGCGTGCGCCAGCTCGGGTCACGCAGGATGTCGTTGGCGGTGAAGGCGCGGCGCTCGCCGGCCGAGAGGACGATCGGGAACTCGGGTGACGTCAGCGCCGCCGGTGTCTCGGTCAGTTTCTCCACCTCCGCCAGCATCTCGGGTATCGCGATCGAGATCCTGCGGTCGTCGTGCGTGATGAGCGCGAAGTCGTCCTCGTACTCGTGGACGGTGAAGGTGATCCCGGAGCGTCCGGCGAGGATCGCCTCGAACAAGGCGTTCCCGTCGGCGTGGCCGGCGCGCCGCACCGCCTCCGGATAGGTCATCGCGGTCTTCTGCGCCAACCCCCACAGCGCCGCGGCACCGGCCAAGCCGTCGGGCAGCGCCGGCCCGAGCGTCTCGTACAGCACGAACGGAAGCACTTTCGCCAGGCCAGGATTGGCGCCGACCGCGGTGAGGAAGGCCGCGGCGAACTCGTCGAGACCGCGCTCGGCGGCGTCGCGCAGCGGGGCGAGCTCGGAGTCGTCGACGACGCCGAGGGCGCGGGTCAGGCGGGCCCAGATCTCAGGCTCGGGCAGCGTACCCGCCAACGGCTCCATCAGCCGGTGGCGCAGGTGGAAGGTGTTGCGGGGGAACTCGAGGTTGAAGAAGGTGGCCTCGGCCTTCTCGAACTGGCTGGCGGCGGGCAGCACATAGTGTGCCAGCCGCGCCGTTTCGGTCATCGCCACGTCGACGACCACGAGCAGTTCCAGACTTTCGAACGCCGCGTGCACAGCGGCCGAATCGGCGATCGAATGCGCCGGGTTGCTGCTCTCCACGATCAGCGCGCGGAACCGATCGGGGTGGTCGGTCAGGATCTCGTCGGGCACCACGTTGCTCGGCATCAACCCGCCGATGATCGGGGCGCCGGTGACCGGCGTGCGGCCGACCCCGCCGAGCCGAAACAGGGGCGCGAACGACGAATGCAGGTGCTGCGAGCCGCGTTTGGCGAAGTTGCCGGTCAGAATCCACAGCATCTTGTTGAGATAGGAACACAGCGTGCTGTTGACCGATTGTTGGACGCCGAGATCCTCGAACACCGCCACACTGTCGGCGCGGGCGATGCGGCGGGCCGCCTCCCGCAGCAGGTCCTCGTCGACTCCGCACCGCGCGGCGTAATCGCTGACGGGAACCTCGGCCAGCACCGCACGAACATCCTCGGCGCCGTTGACGTGCTCGGCGAGAAATGCTTCGTCGCAACGGTTCTCCTGCACCAGCACCGCCGCCAGCGCAGCCAGGCACCACGCGTCGGTACCGGGCCGCACGCGAAGGTGGAAGTCGGCCATCTTCGCGGTGTCGGTGAGCACCGGATCGATCACGATCATCGAGCGCGCCGGGTCCTTGGCGATCTCGTTGAGCACCACGCGGGCACGCGGGAAGCTCTGCGACATCCACGGGTTCTTGCCGACGAACACCGACACTTCGGCGTGGTCGAACTCGCCCCGGGTGTGACCGCCGTAGAAGTGGGCGTCGACCCAGTGCTCTCCGGTCTTCTCTTGGGCCAGCGCGTTGGACCGGTGGTAGGAGCCCAGTGCTTTGAGGAAGGCACCGCTGTAGGCGCCGCCGAGGTGATTGCCCTGGCCCCCGCCGCCGTAGTAGAGGATCTTGTCGCCGCCGTGCGTGTCGGTGATCGCCCGGAAGCCCGCGGCGATCTCGGAGATCGCGGTGTCCCAGTCGATGTCCTCGTAGGAGCCGTCAGGACGGCGGCGCATCGGGGAGGTCAGCCGGTTGCGCTGATTCTGGTAATGGTCCAGTCGCAGCGCCTTGTTGCAGGTGTAGCCCTGCGACGCCGGGTGGTCCTTGTCGCCGCGGATCCGGGCCAGCCTGCGATCGTCGACCTTCACGACGATGCCGCAGTTGCATTCGCACAGGATGCATGCGGTGGGTTGCCAGCCATCGGTCGTGTCGGTCATCGCGAGATTCGCTTTCTCGTTCCGGCGGGCAGTGCCGCGTGGATCATCTCTGCCAGTTGCTCGTGCACCCGGTTCAGAGGTTCGTCGTCGCGGTGTGCCCGTGCGATGACGATCGCCCCCTCGAACGCGGACAGCACGAACACCGCGAGGTCGTCCGCGCGCTCGCCTGCGACACCGTCGGCACGCAGCCGCGCGGCCAGCACCTCGCGCCACCGCGCGAAGGCTGCAGCGGCACGGTCGAGCACGGGCCGCTCGTCGGCGCCGGGATCACCGGCCTCGACGGACACCGCGACCACCGGGCAACCCGCTCGAAAATTGCTGTCGCGCAACAGTTGCGCCTGTCGGGTGAACAACTGGTTCACGGCATCCAGACACGACGGCGCCGCGTCGAGCTGGCGCACCATGAAGTCGGCGGCGTAGTCGACGGCCTCGCAGAGAAGCTGGGTGCGCCCGCCGGGGAAGTAGTGGTAGGCCGACCCGCGCGGGGCGCCGCTGTGCTCGAGCACGTCGGCGATCGCGGTGGACTGGGCGCCGCGCTCCCGGATCAGGAGCGCGGCCGAGGCGACCATGCGGTCGCGAGGACTCGTCATGTATGTAAACCTACATAACGCCGAGCCATGAAGGAAGCGATTTCGGCGTGGTTGCCGACGCCCAGCGCCGACAACCACGCCGAAATCGCTACACCGCGGCGGCCTCGTTCAGCTCGGAGAGCCTGCCCGTCGCCTCCAGGTACTCCTGAACCCACCGCTCGATCACTGTGGCGGTCTTCTCGACCTTGGTGAACTGGCCGACCACCTGACCGACGGGGTTGAACGCAACGTCGACAGACTCGTTCGGGTACTTGTGCGTCGCGGCCACCGCCATGCCCGACACCATGTACTGCAACGGCATACCCAGGGGCTTCGGGTTTTCCGGGTCCTCCCAGGCTTCGGTCCAGTCATTCTTGAGCATGCGGGCCGGCTTGCCCGTGAAGGATCGACTGCGCACGGTGTCACGGCTGGTCGCCTTTGCATACGCGGCGTGCTGGACGGGCGTGTGCTCGGACTCCTCGACCATCACCCACTGCGATCCCGTCCAGGCGCCCTGGGCGCCCAGCGCGAGCGCCGCGGCGATCTGCTGACCGCTGCCGATGCCGCCCGCGGCGAGCACCGGCACGGGCGCGACCTCCTTGACCACCTGCGGCCACAGCACGATCGACCCGATGTCGCCGCAGTGGCCGCCGGCCTCGCCGCCCTGGGCGATGATGATGTCGACGCCGGCGTCGGCGTGCTTGCGCGCCTGATAGGGCGATCCGCACAGCGCCGCTACGACACGACCCTGCTCGTGGATGTGCGCGATCATGTCGGCCGGCGGCGTGCCGAGCGCATTCGCGATCATCGTGACCTTCGGGTGCTGCAACGCCACCTCGACCTGCGGGGTCGCGGTCGCCTCGGTCCAGCCGAGCAGCTGCAGGGCGTCGTCGTCGCTGTGCTCGACGGGCACGCCGTGCTCGGAGAGGATCTTCTTGGCGAAGTCGATGTGGTCCTGGGGCACCAGATCGTTGAGCGTCTTCTTCAACACCTCGGGGTCCATGTCGGCGGCATCGGAGCCCTCGTACTTGTTCGGGATCACGATGTCGACCCCGTAAGGGTGATCACCGATGTGCTCGTCGATCCAGTTCAGCTCGATCTCGAGCTGCTCGGGGGTGAAGCCGACTGCGCCGAGCACGCCGAAGCCGCCGGCCTTGCTCACCGCGACGACGACGTCACGGCAGTGAGTGAAGGCGAAGATCGGGAATTCGATGCCGAGTTGATCGCACAGGGGAGTATGCATAGTCCGCTCCTGGTGGGCTCATGGGCCGAACGCGTCGGAAATTAGAACGTGTTCTACTTTAGTACACCGCGAAGGCCGTCGTGGCTACCCCGGCCCGGTGTGGTGACCCGCAGCACCGGCCAGCCCTCGGCCGCCGCGCGAGCGGCGAGCTCGCGGCGCGGGTTGACCGGACGCGGCTGACCGACCAGCGACATCAGCGCGATGTCCTCGTTGCCGTCGGCGTAGAACCAGCTGTCGGTCAGCGCGATGTCGCGGCGTTCGCACAGCGCCACCACCGCGTCGGCCTTGCGCCGCCCCCAGATCACCGGGCGCTGGATCCGGCCGGTCAGGCGGCCGTCCGCGTCGACCTCGAAGTGATTGCAGACCACGTGCTCGATCTCGAGGAACCTCGCGACGGGCTCGGCGTGGATGGTCAGCGCCGACGAACACATCACCACGGTGTGGCCGCGGCGCTGGTGGGCGAGCACCACCTCGTGCATGGCGGGGAAGAGCCGTGACCGCACGCGTTCGCGGAACAACCGCTCACCGATGTCGTCGAGTTCGGCCAGCGACTCCCCGCGCAGATATCCGGCCGCGCGCTCGAGCAGCTTGGCGAAGTCGACGCGACCGAAGCGGTAGCGCATCGCCGCCTCGATGACACCGGTCACCTCGCCGAGCCGCGCCTGCCGGCGACGAATCCGGTCCCCGGCGTGCGCGGTGGCGGTGAAGCCGTCGACCAACGTCCCGTCCAGATCGAAGAACGCCCCGACCTGGGAGCCCCGTGGGCTCGCCGCGATCGCCGCCGGCAGCTCGGCGGGGAGAGCGGGCTCGACGGTCACGATTTCCTCGCATCTGGCCGGTCTGGCAGCGTTGACTCGCCATGCTACGGGCCGCGCCGACACTCCTGGTTTAATCTGTGCCGGTCGCCGCAAACGGCCACGGTAGTTTGGTAGCCGGGTTCAGGAAGCAGCCTGTGCGAGAGGTGAATGAGAGTTTTCGCTCTCGCAGTGGGCGCACAGCGGCCTGACATGGAAGGTGAACCTTGGACGAGCAAGCAGCCGACGGCACAGCCGCCTCAGCAGGGGCTTCGAACTGCGACGTTGCCGAACGATGGGTCGATGGGGTGGCCATCGTGGCGGTCTCCGGCGTCGTCGACATGCTCACGTCACCGCAGCTGGAGTCCGCGATCGACGCCGCACTGGCACAGAAGCCGTCGGCCGTGGTGATCGATTTCACCAACGTGGAGTTCTTGGCCTCGGCCGGGATGGGCGTTCTGGTCGCCGCACACGACAAAGCCGGCTCTGAGGTCGCATTCAGCGTGGTAGCCGACGGTCCGGCGACCAGCCGACCCCTCAAATTGGTGGGCATCGCCGAGATCGTGAGCCTCTATCCGAGCCTGGATGAGGCACTGGCGGCACGTGACGCGTAGGAAAGCCGCGTAGAAACGTGCGTCTTGGGGTAGCCACCGCTTGCCATGATCGATTCCATGCCGCCGGCTGAAGTTGCCAATGCAGAGCGTTTCGAGCGATTCGGCCTCTACGCCGACGCCGGAACGGTCGCGATGGCGCGTCGTGAATTCGCCGCGTGGCTGAACCGTTTCTTCGCTCTCGACGAGGAGCGAAGCAGCGATCTGGTGTTGGCCATCAACGAGGCGCTGGCGAATTCCGCGGAGTTCGCCTACCGGCTCGCCGAGCGACCCGGCACGATCGACATCTGCGCTCTCTACGACGCCGAGCGCCAGATCCTGACCGTCGACATCACCGACCGGGGCACGTGGCGTACGCCGCAGACCGACCCGGTGCCGCGCACCCGCGGCCGCGGCATCCCGCTGATGGAGACCCTGTCCGACCGGGCCGTCATCGAGCCCTCCACCCAGGGCACCCACGTGCGCCTGGAGTGGCACGGCGTCAGCCGCCTCTGACACTCACCTCCGGTACGTCCCGGCGCCGGCGACCAACGGCAGGTCGAGCGTCGTGCGGACACCTGCCTCGGCGGCCACCACATCGGGAATCGCATTGACGATGCGGCCGGCGGCGGCCAGGATCGCCGCGTAGTTGTGGTCGCCGGTGCGACTGGTCGGGCAGATGTCCATCACGTAGGACGGCTCGCCGGTGATCTCCACCCGGTAGGACCCGCCCTCTTGCGCGGGTTGCGCCCAGTCGGGTCGCAGATCGTTGCGGAGCCGCGTGATGTGTTCGACCACGATCACCGGTTCGGAGCCGACGAGGCCCTGGATCTGGAACCGCACCGCCGCGACGGTGCCCTTCTTGATCGTGCCGACGGCGACGTCGAAGTCCTCGGGTGCGGGCTCCTGCTCGACGCTGTCGCTGATCTCGTCGATCTCGACGCCCAGACCGGCGGCCAATTGCCGGATGGCCACGCCCCACGCGGCGCTCAGCACGCCCGGCTGGTAGAGGAACGGCAGGTCGCCGATCTCGTTCCCGAAGCCCATCACGTCGAACATCACGGTGGCGCCGTCGTAGGTCGCGTAGTCCGCGATCTCCATCGTGCGGATCTGACTGACGCGCGCACACGTGCCTGCCAGCGCCAGGGGCAGCAGATCGGTGACGAAGCCGGGGTCGACCCCGGTGACGAACACACTGGCATTGCCCTGGCGGGCAACCGATTCCACCCTCTCGATCGCCCTCTCGCCGATGACACCCCAGGGGTAGGCGAGGAAGCCTGGTGACGAGCCGACGACGTTGATCCCGGCCTCCAGGAAGGCGCGGACGTCGGCCAGCGCCTCCTTGGGCCGGATGTCGCCCATCGCGCAGTAGACGACGCAGTCCGGTGCGTCGGCGATGATGGCCGAGAGATCGCCGACCGCAAGGACACCCGTCGTGCCGTCGAGGTGGGCCAGTTCTGCGGCGTCCTTGCCGAGCTTGTCCGCCGAGGACACCCACACGCCGGTCAGCTGGAAGCGCGGATCCTCGATCAGCTGCCGCAGCGTCAAGCTGCCGCAGTTGCCGGTCCCGATCTGCGCCACTCGAATCGTCATGGCGAGCAGTATGCGTGCTGCGCCACCGAATTGGAACAGGTTCTAATTCGTTGTGGGAGGGTGAGGTAGCCTGACGCCCCATGGGACGCGTGGACGGAAAAGTGGCACTGATCAGTGGTGGCGCACAGGGGATGGGCGCCGAGGACGCCCGGGCGCTGATCGCCGAGGGCGCCAAGGTGGTGATCGGCGACATCCTCGACGAGAAGGGTCGAGCGCTGGCCGACGAGATCAACGCCCAGACCCCGGACTCCATTCGCTACGTGCACCTCGACGTCACCCAGGCCGACGAGTGGGACGCCGCGGTGGCCACCGCGCTCGAGGCCTTCGGCACACTGAACGTTCTGGTCAACAATGCCGGCACCGTCGCACTCGGCAAGATCGGTGAGTTCGACATGGCCAAGTGGCAGAGGGTCATCGACGTGAACCTCACCGGGACGTTCCTGGGCATGCAGGCCTCCGTCGAGGCGATGAAGGCCGCCGGAGGCGGATCCATCATCAACATCTCGTCTATCGAGGGCTTGCGCGGCGCGGTGATGGTGCACCCGTACGTGGCGTCGAAGTGGGCGGTGCGCGGACTGACGAAGTCGGCGGCGCTGGAACTGGGCCCCCACAACATCCGGGTGAATTCGGTGCATCCCGGCTTCATCCGCACGCCGATGACCAAGTTCTTCCCTGACGACATGCTGCGAATTCCGCTGGGCCGGCCGGGCCAACCCGACGAGGTCGCGAGTTTCGTGGTGTTCTTGGCCAGTGACGAATCGCGGTACTCGACCGGAGCCGAGTTCGTCATGGACGGCGGATTGGTCAACGACGTTCCGCACAAGTAGCGCCACACTCTCCGGCGTCGACGGAGCGCGCCGTTAACAGCAGTGCCGTCGACGATCGGCGTCCTCGCGGGATACGCACCACCCTGATCGTCGTCGTGCTGGCCGCCCTGGTGGCAGTGCTCGGCGTCGCCGATCTCCCCGAGTTCGCTCGCCCCACTCCTGCCCCGGCACGCGTCGAGCTGGCCGAGGGCTGGGGCCTCGCGTCGGCGCGCGTCATCGGAGACGACGGCGCGGCCGTGTCGTCACCGGGGGCCGCCCAGGCGGGGTGGCACCCGATCGCCCACATGCCGGCCACCGTGCTGCAGACGCTGCAGGCCGACGGCAGCTATCCCGATCTCTACGTCGGCACCCGGCTGCGCGACGATGTGCCCTGGGATCTGTATCGACAGGACTGGTGGTACCGCACCACCTTTCACGCACCCGGTGGGCACGCGACCTATCTGCTGGACTTCCCGGGCATCAACTATCGCGCCGAGATCTGGCTCAACGGCCACCGCATCGCCACGGCCGACCAGATCGTCGGCATGCACGCCGCACATCAGGTCGACGCGACGCCGTGGATTCACCGCGACGGCACGAATGTGCTGGCGGTCAAGGTGACTCCCGAACAGGCACTGCAGGACGTCGACGGCGTCGAACTGGCCGACAGCTGGTACGACTGGATCAACTGGCGCTATCTCGGGTATCGCGCTCAACCCGATGCCTCGCCCGTCAACAACTCCTTCGTCCCGGATCGCAACGCCGGCATCTGGAAGCCCGTGACCCTGCAGATGTCTCAGGACGTCTCGCTCGGCGAGAGCGCCGTGACCTCCGAACTGCCACTGCCTCGGACGGATTCGGCCACACTGACGGTGTACACGACAGTCCGCAACTATTCGCCGGAGAGCGTGCGCGGCGTGGTGCGCGTGACCATCAGCCGAGCGGCAAAGCCGACCGTGACGCTCGATCAGCGAGTGACGTTGGCGCCGGGGGAGAGTCGCGAGGTGCGCTTCGGCACCGACCGCTATCCGGAGTTGACGCTCGACCACCCCGATCTGTGGTGGCCCTACACCATGGGCGACCCCGCGCTCTACGACCTGCACACCGAGTTCCGTCGCTTCGGGCACGTATCCGACGACCGCACACAGCGTTTCGGTATCCGCACCGTCACCCAGCACCGCGATGGCGACACCAGCCACCCCGAACTCGGCGGCGGGGGCAACTTCTACCTCACCGTCAACGGCCGCGACTTCCCGGTGCGTGGCGCCGCCTACACACCCGATCTGCTGTACGCCGACGACCCGGCGCGCGACGCCGCCACGCTGCGCTACGTGCGCGACCTCGGCCTGAACATGCTGCGCATGGAGGGCAAGTTCCCCGGCGAGCGGCTGGTGCAGATGGCCGACGAACTCGGCATCCCGCTGATGCTGGGCTTCATGTGTTGCAACCAGTGGGAGAAGTGGTCGCAGTGGGACGCCGAAGACAACCGGGTCGCCCGCGACAGCCTCACCTCACAGATCACCATGTTGCGTTCTCACCCCTCGGCTTTCGTGTGGGCCAACGGAAGCGATGGCACGCCACCGCCGGACCTGCTGGCTGACTACCGCCGGATACTCGGAAACCTGCACTGGCCGAACGCCGTCGTCGACACGGTGTCGAGCTTCGCCCGCGACGCCGAGGGCACCGTGCTCTGGGACGGTATCCACATGGCCGGACCGTACAGCTGGCGCCCGCCCAGCTACTGGTTCGCCGGCCGGTACGGCGCCGCGCGGGGCGCCAACGCCGAGCAGGGCGACAACGAACACATCCCGCCGATGGCGAGCCTGCGCCGCTTCATCCCGCCCGACAAACTGTGGCCGATCAACGACACCTGGTACTTCCACGCCGGTGCCAACACCAGCAACTCGGCGTTGACGACGATCCGCCGCGCTGTCGACAGACGTTACGGTCCGTCCTCGAGTGCCGAGATGTTCACCACCAAAGCTCAACTGGCGCACTATGAATCGACGCGAGCTCAGTTCGAGGCATTCGCCGCGGGCGGCTGGGACAGACACAAGATGACGGTCTACTGGATGCTCAACAATCACTGGCCCTCGTTCTTCGGTCACCTCTTCGACTACTACCTGCGCCCGGGCGGCGCCTACTTCGGCGCCAAGACCGGGCTGCGTCCGCTGTCCGCCGTCTTCGACGCCTACGCCACCGGCGACCACAGCCGGGCCGCCGTGACCGTGGTCAACCAGACGATGGCCGATCAGCATGACCTGCGGGTGCGGGTGCGGGTGTACGACCTGGCAGGCCGGGTCCGCGACGACCGTACGAGCCCGCCGGTCGACGTCGCGTCCGGCGGGACCGCGACGGCGCTGTGGTTGCCCCGTGTCGCACCGGATTCCCCGGTGTTCTTCGTCCGCGTCGAATTACGCGATGACACAGATCATCTCGTCACGGACAGTACCTACTGGCAGTCGCAGCGCCGCGACGACGTGGGCGACCCGGGCAATGACCAGGCGTTCGAGCTGAGGCCCGCCCGCTGGGCCGACATGACTGCGCTGAACACCATGCCACGCGGCAGGCTGGAGGTCACCGCGAGGCACACCGCAGACGGAGTCGCGATCCGGCTGCACAATCCCGGCCCGGGAGTTGCCTTCTTCGCCCGCGCCGAGCTCACCTCCGGCCCCGACGCCGACGAGATCCTGCCGATCACCTACACCGACAACTACGTGACCGTCTACGGCGGCGAGACCGTCGAGATCCGGGCAGAGCCACTGTCGGACGCTCCCCGCGCGGACTGGGTGCGCGTCACCGGCTACAACACCGCACCCGTCACCGCTGCGGTCCGCTGACCGATGCGTAGTGTCGTCAGGTGTGAGCGCACGGGCGGGCATCGTCATCACCGGGACCGAGGTCCTCACCGGCCGGGTGGCCGACCTCAACGGTCCGTATCTCGCTGATCGCCTGCTCGAACTCGGCGTCGAGCTCGCCCACATCACGCTGTGCGGCGACCGCCCCGCCGACATCGAGGCGCAGCTGAGATTCCTCGCCGACCAGGACGTGGATCTGATCATCACCAGCGGCGGCCTCGGCCCCACTGCCGACGACATGACCGTCGAGGTGGTCGCCCGCTTCTGCGACCGCGAGCTGGTGCTCGACGCAGAGCTGGAGACGACGATCCGGCGCATCGTCGGCAACCTGATGTCCCGGTACCCCGGCGTGGACGCCGAAGCCGTTCATGCCGCCAACCGCAAGCAGGCGCTGGTGCCGGCTGACGCGACGATCCTGACCCCGGTCGGCACCGCACCCGGTGTCGTGGTTCCTGGGCACCCGACGGTGGTGGTGCTCCCCGGGCCGCCTCGCGAGTTGCAGCCGATGTGGCAGGCGGCGGCAGCCACCGACGCGGTGGCCGACGCGCTCGCCGGCCGGACGCTCTATGAGCAGGAAACCGTGCGGATGTTCGGGCTGCCCGAGTCCGGTCTTGCCGAGACGTTGCGCGAGGCGCAGCGTGACGTCGACGGTTTCGACCGGCTGGAGATCACCACGTGTCTGCGTCGCGGCGAGCTGGAGATCGTCACCCGGTTCGAACCGCAGGATTCGCCCGTCTACGACGCGCTGCTGGCCACCCTGTCGGATCGGCACGCCCAGGAGATCTTCTCCACCGACGGGGCTCTGGTCGACGACCAGGTGGCGGCGCTGCTGACGGGGCGCGCGATCGCGACAGCCGAGAGCTGCACCGGCGGCCTGCTCGCCGCACGGCTGACCGAGCGGCCCGGATCGTCGGCGTACGTGTGCGGCGGTGTCGTCGCCTACGCGAACAGTGCGAAGGCCGAGGTCCTCGGCGTCGACCCCGGACTGATCGAGACGCACGGCGCGGTGTCGGAACCGGTCGCCGAGGCCATGGCCCGCGGCGCACTGGACAGCTTCGGGGCCGACACCGCGGTGGCGATCACCGGAGTGGCGGGTCCTGGGGGTGGCACGGAGGCCAAACCGGTGGGCACCGTGTGCTTCTCTGTGGCCCTGGCCGGGGGCGCCGTCGTCACACGGACGACGACGATGCCCGGCGGGCGCACGGACGTGCGGGACCGCTCGACGACGATCGCGATGCATCTGCTGCGCAGGGCGCTGAGCGCATCCCGCTAGGGTGTGCACCATGGTTGACACCGACGAGCGGCAGGCGTTCTCGGCGCTCGCCGAGCAGACGGGCTGGGCGCACCGCAGTTCCGAGCGCAACGACTACTTCGCCAAGGGCTCGGTCCGGGTCCACGTGGTGTGGCAGGACGACAGCGTGGTCAACGGCGGCACGCTCTACCACGACGATCTGCTGACGTCGTACACGCGCGAGCTGCCGACGGTGCAGAGCTGGCTCAGGCGCTGATCACGCGTCTGATGCAGAGGCGTCCCACAGCTTCGTCATCGCGGTGAGGATGGCCTCGGCCTCGCCGAGACCGCCGAGGTGGCTTTCCCCCGAGAGCGTGTAGAGCTCGGCGTCGGGCAGTCGCGACACCACGTGCCGACCGTGTGCGAACGGCACGATGTGGTCTGCGTCGCCGTGCCACCACCGCACCGGCTGCTTGACATCGGCGAGCCGGAAGCCCCAGTCGCGGGCGAACACCACGACATCGGCGAACGGAGCGGCGAGTTGCTTGCGACTGCCGTTGAGCAGGTCGTCGAGGAACATCGCCCGGAACTCCGGTCGTGCCAGGAGCCTGCGGTCGCCTTCAGGGGAGAGCGCACCGTAGAGCCCGATGATCGGCGTGGCGATGGGTTTGACCAGGCGGATCAGTGGAGTGGCCACCATGCTCAACGTCCCGCCCACACGCGCGAGCACCGGTGCCGCGGGCACCCCGACGGTGCCCATCACCCCGCCTCCGATCGCGTCGGGCCCCTTGGTGGGGGCGACGCCGCCCAGGACGCCGGCGGCGACGACCCGGTCGGGCATCGCTGCAGCAACGCCCAGTGTGTACGGTCCACCGCCGGACAGCCCGATCACCATCATCTTGTCGATGCCCAGCGCGTCGGCCAGCACGCGGAGGTCGTCGGCGAAGTCGATGACCCGCCCGTAGGCGTACGGGGTGGACGAGCCGATACCGGGTCGGTCGATGCCGATCAGCCGGATGCCGTTGTGCTCGGCGTAGAGCCGGGCCTCCTGCGGGATCTGACGGCGCGCTCCTGGGGTGCCGTGCAGCCAGAACAACGGTGTGCCCTGCGGATCGCCGAATTCGGCGAACCCGAGACGGCGGCCGGCGCGGTCCGGGCCGACGGCGACGTTGCCCTCGAGCTTGGGACGGGTGATGTCGTTGGACATGCGCGTCAGTGTCGCATGGCAGGCGACAGTGTCAGCCAATGATGTCAGCCGACCCCGACCCAGCCCGGTGGCCGGCGATCGGCCCACCCCACGGCTGTTTCCAGCTGTGCAGCCAGTGCCAGCAGAACCTCTTCGCCGGGCGCCATGAGTTGCACCCCGATCGGCAGACCGTCGGACGTCGTCCCGAGGGGCAGCGAGATCGCTGCCCACCCGGTCACGTTGGCCAGGGACGTCCACCCGGTGGTGGCGAACTCCACGTCGAAGAACGCGCGGGTGGTGCCGCGGGGTTGATCGAGCAGTCCGTAGGGCGGCGGGGGAGTCAGCAGTGTGGGCACCAGCAACACGTCGTGGTCGAGCATCTGTGTGGCGAACCGACGTGTCTGCGCGTGGATCGCGGCGATCGCCTCGGCGTAGGCGACCCCGGTGGTCTGGAAACCCTCCTGGATCATCACCCAGGAACTCGGCTCGAATTCGTCTTCGCGTGGCTCCCGACCCAGATGCTCGCGCGCCATCGAGAAGAGTCCGACGTTGCTGACGGTGTGCAGGACGGCGATGGCGTCGGCGACGGCGTCGGCGTCGATCGTCGGGGCGCCCGACTCGACGTGATGACCCAGCTCGGCCAGCACCGCCGCTGTTCGCTCGACGGCCGAGGAGACGGCGGGGTCGGTCACCGGACCGGGGAACGGCGATGACGTGGCCACCATGATGCGTTGCGGCGCAGGGGGATTGGCGATGATCTGCAGGAACGGTTCGACCGGCGGCGGCGCCGAATAGGGATCACCGACGCCGGTGCCGGTGACGGCGTCGAGCAGCGCCGCGCTGTCACGTACGGTGCGGGTGAGGACGTGCTCGTTGACCAGACCTTCGAGGCCGTGGCCGGCACCCGGGGCGAACGAGGTACGTGCGCGCCGCGGTTTGAGTCCGACCAGACCGCAGCACGCCGCGGGCACGCGGATGGATCCGGTGCCGTCACCGCCGGAGGCGGCAGGCACGATGCCGGCGGCGACCGCAGCGGCCGAGCCGCCGCTGGACCCGCCGGGCGTGATCCCCGGCCCCCACGGGTTGGCGGTGGCCCCGAACAACGACGGTTCGGTCGTGCAGTGATTGCCCCACTCGGGGGTGTTGGTCTTGCCGAAGATCACCAGGCCGGCGTCGGAGTAGCGCTGCACGATCCAGGCGGTGTCGGCAGCGACGTGGGTGCGCAGCGCACGGCAGCCCATCGCCTCCGGTGCGCCGGCCAGCGATGCACCCAGATCCTTGAGCAGAAACGGGACGCCGCCCAGCGGACCCGCCTGTCGGCTGCGCAGCTCACCCGATGCGTCGAGGGCGGCTGCGGCGTCGCGGCCGTGCTCGAAGAGGTCGGTGATCACCGCATTCAGAGCACGCCCTGCGTCGACGCGGATGATCGCGGCCTCGAGAAGCTCGGTGGCGCTCAGTTCGCCGGCCGCCACCAGGGCGGCCTGGCCGACGGCGTCGATCTCGGCGAGTTCGACCGCGGTACGTGGATCCATGCGTGAATCCTTCCGGTCCGCGGCGCGCCCCGGCAACCCGAGCGGGCTCAGCCGACTGCGGCGCCGTAGCTCAGCACCCCGAGGAAGAGGCTCAGCGCGCACAGGCAGAAGGTGGCGAGTGCGTACGGCCATGCGCTGGCGCGCCGGATCAGCGCCACCACGGTCACCACCAGGCCGATCAGTCCGAGCAGCGCGGCGGCGGCCAGCGAGGTGAACACGGCCGTGACGGCGCCGTCCACACTGCACGTCGCCGGCGGACAGTGGTCGAGAAACGCCAGCGAGAACAGCCCGAGGACAGCTGCGACGGCTCCCATCAGCACCGTCGCGACGAGCAGGGCGATCGAGGTCGCCAGATCTGCACGTGACCGTCGCGCCGGATGCGTCACGGTGTGTCTTCGTCCGCCTGCCGGGCAGCGCGCCCGGCTGCCAGCTCGCGATCCTTGCCCAGGATGCTGTCGGTCACCGCGAGTGCGAGCAGGATGTCGCCGACGGTGATGGTCAGCCCCCACCAGTACATCCAGCGGATCGTCAGGTCGGGCTGCGCGGCGAAGTATACGAACAGGAAGATCGGGCCGACGATCCCGAACACGAACATCATCAGCTGTATGCGCACGTAGACCCACAGACTCGACATCGCGCGACAGTGTGACCTTCGGCCCACCTGTGCGTCAACGGTCGGTTCTACGGGCACAGCAGGAACTGAGACAAACTAATCTTGACGGAACTGTCTATTCCCCGATGAGGTGACGTGATGTATCGAGCGACACGAGCCGCGGTTGCGACCGCGACACTGCTGATCGCCACACCCCTGTTCGCCGGTGTGGCGACTGCCGACGACTCGGTGGTCAGCATGCCGTTCTCCGAGAAGCTGCGCCGCTGCGACTTCACCCAGGTCAAGTACGTGGGCGGCAGCGGTTACGGTCGCCCGTCGGCCCAGCTGCGCGTCCAGGGCGGGGAGGTGATCGCCGATGTCGAGTTCTTCACCGGTGTCCCCAACACTCCGTACGACCTGCGACTGATCCAACTGCCCCGCTCCTCGGCGGCTGACTGCGGCGCGGGAGCGCCGGGAGTGTCCGCGACGACGCTGTTCACCGACGGCGTGGGTACCGGGCATGCCACAGTGCGTGGACCGTTGATGCCTGGCGCCACCGGCGCGTGGCTGGAGATGACCCGACCCGGGACGTTCAGCCAGAAGCCCGATGAGTTCTACACGACCGATCTCATCGTCAACCTGTCATCGGCTGCCTGACAACCGATCACGCGGCGACCACGATGGTGAGGTGGTCTCCGCGCCGCTCGACGCGCATCCCGGCACGCCGGGCGATGCCTGCCACCGCAGCGGCGTCAGCGGGGTCCGACCGGCTCGTCGACAGGGCGCGGGCCAGCCGGCCCTTGTGAGCTTTGTTGAAATGACTGACGACGGTGCGACGTCCGTCCTCGTGTTCGGCGATCACGTCGACCGTCACCGCGCCGGAAACCTTGCCGAGGTTGGCGTAGGACCCCGACCGGAGATCGACGATCAGGTCGCTGGAAGCGAGATCTGCCAGCACCGGCTCCAACGCCGGCCGCCATGTGGACGCCAGCGTCGGGCGGCCCGGCAGCTTGGAGCCCGCCGAGAGGCGGTAGGCCGGGATGGGATCGTCGGCGCGCAGGACACCGAACAGCGCCGAGACCACCATCAGGCGGGCGGCAGCACGGGAGGCCGCAGTGCCGCGCAGTGAGGTGACGTCGAGCGCGTCGTAGAGGACGCCGGTGTAGCGGTGCATCGCCGGCATCGTGGGCGCTGACCTCAGCGCCGCGTTGCGTTCGATCTCGCTGTCCTGGCTCGCCGACAGGCCCAGCGCGGCGCGACTTTTCGCCGGATCCGCGGCCAGTGCGATGAGCTCGTCGACGAGTTCGGCGCGTACGTCGCGCAATGCCGGCGAACTCAGCGAGTCCAGAGCCAGGGCCGGTCCGTCACCGCCGCCGCGTTTGGTTTCCGACGGGGGCAGCAGCACGATCACGGCAGTGACGGTAGCGCCTCCGGATCACCCCGCCGGAGGCGGCGGGGGCGGCGGGGGCAGCAG
>NZ_QJUA01000005.1 GCF_003254575.1 Mycobacterium kyogaense
CACACCGCCACTTCCCGCACCTCCGGCGGTTGGGACAGCGCGATCACCCAGACCAGTAGCGCGGCCACGGCGAGTGCTGCGAACATCAAGGCTCCCGGCAGGAAGTTCCGCCGCCGGAACGGGCGCCCGTGCTTGTCGAACGCGGTGCCTTCGGTGATTTGCGCGACCACGGCACAGACTCTAGAGGCCGTTGGCCCGGCCTTCCGACCGGCATCGACACGTTGACCGGCGTCGATGTGACGCAAATCACATTAGATCAGGGGTCATTCCGGGCACGAATCATTTGGTGGAAGCGTTCGACGCTGGTACAAAACCAACGCTGCAATGAGCTTCACGGAGGGGATAGGCCATGGCTACCGATTACGACGCCCCACGGCGCACAGAGACCGACGATGTTTCCGAGGATTCCCTCGAGGAACTGAAGGCACGCCGCAACGAAGCTCAGTCTGCTGTCGTCGACGTCGACGAATCCGAGACCGCCGAATCGTTCGAACTGCCTGGTGCCGATCTGTCAGGTGAAGAACTGTCCGTACGGGTGATCCCGAAGCAGGCGGACGAGTTCACGTGTTCGAGCTGCTTCCTGGTGCATCACCGCAGCCGATTGGCCAGTGAGAAGAACGGCGTGATGATCTGCTCGGACTGTGCGGCCTGACGACGATCAAGCGGTGAGGGACGAGCCGCGTTGTGGGGGCACCTCCCGCTTGCGGGGGAAAGTCAGGCCAGACTGCGCGGCCTGACCCTCTAGGAGTTCAGCGCGGCGAGCACCCTGTCGGGGTGGCGAGCGCTGACGAGCCAGTACGGCGTCGGGTCGTCGGGGTCGTCGAGCACGAGCAGCACCAGCGGACCCACCCATGCGCGGTGGACGACGTAGGCGGCCGGGTCGAGTTGTCGGCCCAGCGCCGCCGATTTCGCTGATTTGGGCACCGTCGCCGAGCGGGTGATCACCGAGGCGGGCAGGTGTGCCCGGCCCACCCACAGTTCGGCGTTACCGGTCCCGGGGTCCACGACCGACACCTCCACCCGGCCGAGCCACAGCAAGGCGACGGCGGCGACGGGAAGGAGCAGCGCATAGGGCAGCCACAGCGGCAGCGCCGGGACGCCCTGATTGACCTCGAGCGCGATCAGGGCGGCGAGCCCCAGACCAGGCAGCCACCACCACCACGGCACCCAGAGCCGTTCGCGGTAGCGAACGCTGCGGGCGGTGGTGTGCGTGTCGGACACGCGGCCAAGAGTAATCTCTGACGCCGTGCCCACCTCCCTGCCGGTCGTTCGCCTGGATCCGGAACTGCCGATGCCCGAACGGGCCCATGACGGGGACGCCGGCGTCGACCTGTTCAGTGCCGTCGACGTCGAGCTGGCCCCGGGGGAGCGGGCGCTGGTCGGCACCGGGATTGCCGTCGCGATACCGCACGGCATGGTCGGGCTGATTCACCCGCGGTCGGGATTGGCTGCGCGCGTTGGTCTTTCGATCGTTAACAGCCCGGGGACGATCGACGCCGGGTATCGCGGTGAGATCAAGGTGTCGCTGATCAACCTCGATCCGCGAACTGCCATCGTCGTGCACCGGGGTGACCGGATCGCCCAGCTGCTGGTGCAGCGGGTGGAGTTGCCCGAGCTGGTGGAGGTCGACTCCTTCGACGAGGCGGGATTGGCCGACACGACCCGCGGCTCGGGTGGCCACGGATCTTCCGGCGGGCATGCCAGTCTGTGACGATGGCCGCAGAGACGTACCGACAAGCGCTGAGGTGGTAGCAGTGGAAGCCGACGAGGAACTCGAAGGCCCGTTCGACATCGACGATTTCGACGATCCCGAGCAGGCGGCCATCGCACGGCTGGACCTGGGCTCGGTGCTGATCCCGATGCCCGAGGCGGGCCAGGTGCAGGTCGAGATCAACGAGACCGGCGTGCCCAGCGCGGTCTGGGTGGTGACGCCGCACGGCCGATTCACCGTCGCCGCCTATGCCGCGCCGAAATCGACCGGCCTGTGGCGTGAAGTGGCCTCCGAGCTGGCTGAGTCGCTGCGCAAGGACGTCCCCAAGGTGAGCATCGAGGACGGTCCGTGGGGCCGCGAAGTGGTGGGCTCGGGCGGTCCCGCCGTCGTCCGCTTCATCGGCGTCGACGGCTATCGCTGGATGATCCGCTGCGTGGTCAACGGCCCGGAGGAGAGCATCCGGGCACTGGTCGACCAGGCCCGGGAAGCACTCGCCGACACCGTGGTCCGCCGCGGCGACACCCCGCTGCCGGTACGCACTCCTCTGCCGGTCGCGTTGCCTGAGCTGATGGCCGAGCAGCTGCGGGCCGCCACCGAGCAGGCTGCCGCCGCGCAGCAGGCGCAGGCCGCACCCGAACAACAGCAGCAGCCCGAGCCGCCGCAGCCGCCCACCGACGGGGCGCGTCGCGCCGCGCAGGGTTCGGCGATGCAGCAGCTGCGCACCATCACCGGCGGCTAGTCGTCGCGCTGCGCCGCCGCCAGCGCGGCGACGCACGCCGCGCCCAGTGTCGCCGGGTCGGCGCCGATGTCGGCCAGCGTCACCGTGCGCAGCGCCGCGCGGGGCGCGGCGGCCACCCACTCGAGTCCGACCTGCAACGGATGGACCGCGTCGTCGGTCGCCGACACCACTCCCATCGGCGCGCCGAGCCCCTCGAATTCGCCGACGGTGGGTGCGACGTAGCGGGCGGCCGCGTCCATGGCGTCCGGGAGGGCCGGCCACTGCGCGGCCCACGACCGGGTGAGCTCCTCGGCCAGCCACGCCGGGCTCGACGCCTGCATCGCCGTGGTGGTCGGCGTCAACCCGTCGCGGCGCAGCAGCGCCGCCGATGCCCGTGCGGCCTGGGCGGCCGGCGCGGTGTGGGGCTCACCGGTCCACGCCGGCAGTGCCGCGAGCACTGCGACGACATTCTGCGGGTGTGACAGAGCCCACGCCGCGGCGACGGCGGCGCCGATCGACACCCCACCCACCGCGATCGGGGCCGCGGCGGCGCGGGCGGCATCGGCAAGGGCGTCGAGGTAGCCGTCGATGAGCCGGTGCGGTTGCGGCGCGGGGGTCACCACCACCGCGCTGAGCTGGTGCAATGCCGGCGAAAACGCTCGGTGGACGAAGTCGTCGTCGGAGCCGGTGCCGGGCAGGAGCACAGTCGTGACACCGTGCAGATCGACCGTCATGTTTCGATCGTGCCTCGTCGTGGAATTCGCTCACTCGCGGCCCCGCCGCGGCGTTCGCATCTGGGAACCAACAGGTCTACCGTGGCGTTCGGTTGGAGTACCACCAGCAAAACGTGTTAGAGGTCAGGAGAAGCCATGGCCACGGCCGAGGGTTACCTGCGACGGCTCACCCGTCGGTTGACCGAAGACCCTGAGCAGCTCGACGTCGAAGAACTCAGCGACGACGTGGAGAGCACCGGGGCGCAGAAGGCGATCGACTGCCAGCGCGGTCAAGAGGTGACCATGATCGGGACGCTGCGCAGCGTCGAATGCAACGGCAAGGGATGCTCCGGCGGGGTGAAGGCCGAATTGTTCGACGGCACCGACTCCGTGGTGCTCGTCTGGCTGGGCCAGCGCCGCATCCCCGGTATCGAGCAGGGTCGCACCCTGAAGGTGCACGGCCGGGTCGGGAAGCTCGACAACGGCGCCAAGGCGATCTACAACCCCCACTACGAGATCCAGAAGTGAGCGCACCCGGCGACGAACCGGGCACCGAGGTCACACCAGAGAGCGCACCGGCGCGCGGCGCTGCCGTCCTGGAGCAGATGGGCGGCATCAGCGGCCTGATCTACTCGTCGCTGCCGGTCCTGGTGTTCGTCCCGGTGTCGACGGCCTTCGGGCTGCTACCCGCCATCGGCGCGGCGCTCGGCGTCGCGACACTGATCCTCATCTGGCGGCTGATCCGCAAGGACTCCGTGCAGCCGGCGATCTCCGGATTCTTCGGCGTCGGTATCAGTGCGTTGATCGCCTATCTGGTGGGCGCGTCCAAAGGCTATTTCCTGCTGGGCATCTGGACCTCGCTGCTGTGGGCCGTGGTGTTCGCCGTCTCCGTGGTGATCCGCCGGCCCATCGTCGGCTACATCTGGGGTTGGGTGCAGACGCAGGATCGCGGTTGGCGCGACGTGCGGCGCGCGGTGTACGCGTTCGACGTGGCCACCCTCGTCTGGGTGGCGGTGTTCGCGGCTCGCTTCCTCGTGCAGCAGCACCTCTACGACGAAGATCAGACCGGCTGGCTGGGAGTGGCGAGGATCGCGATGGGATGGCCGCTGACCGCGATCGCCGCCCTGGTCACCTACGGCGCGATCCGTGCGGCTCGCCGTGCGGTGCGGGAGCCGGCTGACAGCGTTGACAGTGACGACAGCGACGACAGCGTGGCCGAGCAGCGCTGAGCGCGCTCAGCGCTGCTGGGGGCGCAGGAGCAGTTCGCGCAGTTCGTCTTCGACCTCGGCCACGGCCACGAACAGCAGCTCGTCCCCACCTTCGAGGGGTTCGTCCCGTTCCGGCACGATCACCCGCGGGCCGCGCAGGATCGTGACCAGTGTCGCGTCGCGCGGCAACTCCAGGCGCTTGACCGGCTTGCCGCCCCACGGTGTGTCGTCGGGCAGCGTGATCTCCACCAGGTTGGCCTGACCCTTGCGGAACTCCATCAGCCGCACCAGGTCACCCACCGAGACGGCTTCCTCGACCAGCGAGGCCAGCATGCGCGGAGTCGACACCGCGACGTCCACGCCCCAGGATTCGTCGAACAGCCACTCGTTGCGCGGATCGTTGACGCGGGCCACCACCCGGGGCACCGCGAACTCGGTCTTGGACAGAAGGCTCAGCACCACGTTCGCCTTGTCGTCGCCCGTCGCGGCGATCACCACGTCGAACTCCTCCAGCTTGACCGCCTCCAGCAGGCTCAGCTCGCAGGCATCACCGAGCCGCCAGTGCGCGGCCGGAATGGCCTCCACGTCGATGTGATCGGAGTCCCGCTCGAGCAGGGTGACGTCGTGGGACTCCACCAGCTCGCGGGCGATGGACCGGCCGACCGCGCCCGCCCCGGCAATCGCTACTTTCATCTGCGCCGCTCCTCACAATCGTCGCCGGCGGTCTTCACGGCCTCAGCCCTCCGCGTCTTCGCTCGGCGGCAGCGCCGCGATGGCCAGCGCCTCGGCGATGTGGCCGGAGATCGCCGCCAGGTACACCTGATCGCCCGCCTGGATCACCGTCTTGGGATCGGGCAGCAGGCCCGCCCCGAAGCGGATGATGAACGCGACCCGGCCCGACGTCGCGGCCTCCAGATCGGTCAGGCGTCGTCCTGCCCAGCTCTCGTGCAGCGCGAGTTCGGTGACGCCGACGTTGCCGCTGGGGTCGCGCCACTTCGTGGTCTCGGTCTCGCGGATCAGGACGTTGAGAAGCCGGTCGGTGGTCCACGGCACGGTCGCCACGGTGGGGATGCCCAGCCGTTCGTAGACCGCGGCGCGCTTGGCGTCGTAGATGCGGGCCACCACCCGTTGCACACCGAAGGTCTCGCGGGCGACACGCGCGGAGATGATGTTCGAGTTGTCGCCGGAGGACACCGCCGCGAATGCCGCAGCGTCCTCGATGCCCGCCCGGATCAGCACGTCACGGTCGAAGCCCATCCCGAGCACGCGTTGGCCCGGGAACGAGGAAGACAAGCGGTGGAAAGCCGTGCCATCACGGTCGATGACGGAGACGTCGTGGCCGATCCTGGCCAGACTGTCGGACAGCGACGCGCCGACGCGGCCACATCCCATCACCACTACACGCACTGCGGGTCCTTTCCGGCGGGGCCGAATGTGGCGGTTTCGAGGGCTGTTACCACCCGCGCACTGAGGAACGCTACCGCTTTGCAACGCCTCGTGACCGTCGGGCTTTAGTCTTGGCACTCGTGTCCAAGCTTTCGACGGCCGCCCGACGGCTCGTACTGGGCCGGCCGTTCCGCAGCGACAAGCTCGCGCACACGCTGCTGCCGAAACGGATCGCGCTCCCGGTGTTCGCCTCTGACGCGCTGTCCTCGGTCGCCTACGCCCCCGAAGAGATCTTCCTGGTGCTCTCGGTCGCCGGACTGTCGGCCTACTCGATGGCGCCCTGGATCGGTCTGGTGGTCGCCGCGGTCATGCTGATCGTGATCGCCAGCTATCGGCAGAACGTGCACGCCTATCCATCGGGCGGTGGCGACTACGAGGTGGTGACCACCAACCTCGGTCCCACCGCGGGCCTGACGGTCGCCAGCGCACTGCTGGTCGACTACGTGCTCACCGTCGCGGTGTCGATGTCGTCGGCGATGTCCAACATCGGGTCGGCGATACCGTTCGTCGACCAGCACAAGGTGTGGTTCGCGGTCATCGCGATCCTGGTGCTGGCCTCGCTGAACCTGCGCGGTATCCGGGAATCGGGCACGGCGTTCGCGATCCCGACCTACGCCTTCATGATCGGCATGTACGTGATGCTGGGCTGGGGCTTCTTCCAGATCTATGTGTTGGGCCATCACTTACGTGCCGAGTCGGCGGGTTTCGAGATGCACTCCGAGCACGGCGACGTCCTGGGGTTCGCGCTGGTGTTCCTGATCGCGCGGGCCTTCTCCTCGGGCAGCGCGGCGCTGACCGGTGTCGAGGCGATCAGCAACGGTGTGCCGGCGTTCCAGAAACCCAAGTCCCGCAACGCCGCGACCACGCTGCTGCTGCTCGGCGTCATCGCGATCACCCTGTTCATCGGCATCATCATGCTGGCGCGCGCCACGGGGGCGCAGATCGCCGAGCGTCCACTGGAACAGCTCGGCGGGGCGCCGCCGGACTACCAGCAGAAGACGCTGATCGCCCAGTTGGCCGACGCCGTCTTCCACGACTTCCCGATCGGTCTCTACCTGATCGCGGGGGTGACCGCACTGATCCTGGTCCTGGCCGCGAACACCGCGTTCAACGGGTTCCCGGTGCTGGGGTCCATCCTGGCCCAGGACCGCTTCCTGCCGCGGCAGCTGCACACCCGCGGTGACCGGTTGGCGTTCTCCAACGGCATCCTGTTCCTGGCATTCGGCGCGATCGCGTTCATCGTGGCGTTCCAGGCGCAGGTGACCGCTCTGATCCAGCTGTACATCGTCGGGGTGTTCGTGTCGTTCACCCTCAGCCAGATCGGCATGGTGCGGCACTGGACACGGCTGCTGCGCACCGAGACCGACTCGTCCGCGCGGGCCCGGATGATGCGCTCGCGCATCATCAACACGATCGGCTTCCTGTGCACCGGAACGGTGCTGATCATCGTCGTGCTCACCAAATTCCTGGTCGGAGCGTGGATCGCGATCCTCGCGATGGCTGCGCTGTTCTTCATCATGAAGCTGATCCACAAGCACTACGCCTCGGTGAGCCGTGAACTCGAGGCCAGGGCCGCCGAGATGGAGGACATCGTGCTGCCCAGCCGCAACCACGCTGTGGTGCTGGTGTCCAACGTGCACATGCCGACGTTGCGCGCGCTGGCCTATGCGCGCGCCACCCGCCCCGACATGCTGGAAGCGATCACCGTCAGCGTCGACGACGCGGAGACCCGCGAACTGGTGCACAAGTGGGAGTCCAGCGACATCAGTGTGCCGCTGAAGGTGATCGCCTCGCCCTACCGCGAGATCACCAGGCCCGTCCTCGATTACGTCAAGCGGGTCAGCCGGGAATCGCCGCGCACGGTGGTGACCGTGTTCATCCCCGAGTACGTGGTCGGTCACTGGTGGGAGCAGGTGCTGCACAACCAGAGCGCTCTGCGGCTCAAGGGCAGGCTGCTGTTCGAGCCCAACGTGATGGTGACGTCGGTGCCGTGGCAGCTGTCGTCGTCGGAACGACTGAAAAAACTTGCGCCGCAGTCGGCTCCGGGCGACGCGCGCAAGGGGTTCCTCGATTGAGCGCAGACTCGCCGACCGAGTTGATCCTGACCACGGGTCGCCCCGCCAACGGTGGCAGCGTCGTCGCTCGCCACGACGGCCGAGTGGTGTTCGTGCGCTACGCACTGCCCGGAGAGACGGTGCGGGCGCGTCTGGTCGGCGCGTCGTCGACGCGGGAGAAGTTCTGGAACGCCGAGACGGTCGAGGTGATCGAGCCGTCGCCGGATCGCGTCGACTCCTGGTGCCCCATCGCAGGTGTGGGCGGCTCGGGATGCTGCGACCTGGCATTCGTCGAGCCGGCCGCGGCGCGTCGTCTCAAGGGTGCCGTCGTCGCCAATCAGCTTGCGCGGCTGGGCAATTATCACTGGCGTGCTGAGGACGAGGCGGCTGCGGAGGCAGTCGGGGACGCCGGTCACACCGGCTGGCGCACCCGGGTGCGCCTCGCTGTGTCGGACGACGGGCGGGCCGGGTTCCACCGATACCACAGCGCCGATCTCGTACACCGACTCGACTGTGCGCAGGTGCCCGACACGCTGCTGTCCGGCGTGGCGGAGCAGCGGTGGCCTCCCGGCGCCGCGGTGCACGTCGCCGTCGACGACGACGGGCGCCGGCACGTCGTCGTGGCGGTCAAGGGCCGGAAAACCGAAGTGCGAGAAGGTGATTACGAGGGAGTTCAGCGGGTTGCAGGGCGGACGTGGCGCGTGCCGGTGACCGCCTTCTGGCAGGCGCACCGGGACGCGCCGGCGCTCTACAGCGCATTGGTGGCCGAATGGGCGCAACTCGAGCCGGGTATGACCGCGTGGGATCTCTACGGCGGTGCAGGGGTGTTCGCGGCAGCGTTGGCGGACGCGGTGGGGGAGAGCGGTCGCGTGCTCACCGTCGACACATCGCGTGGAGCGGCGCGCGCCGCGCGTGCCGCGCTCGGCGACCTCGGCACCGTCAGTGTGGTCACGGATTCGGTGCGCCGTGCGCTGGCTGGGCAGTCCGTCCGCGCCGACGTCGCCGTACTCGATCCGCCGCGGACCGGGGCGGGCCGCGACGTGATCGCCGCGCTGGCCGCAGCCGAGGTGCCCCGGATCATCCACATCGGCTGTGAGGCAGCCTCTTTCGCACGCGATATCGGCCTGTATCGAGAGGGTGGCTACCAGGTCGAGAACCTGCGGGTGTTCGATTCGTTCCCCCTCACCCATCACGTCGAATGTGTGGCGGTGCTCACCCGGGGGTAGGGTTACCCGCAGGTGTGCCGGGAAGTCTGGTCGGCGTCGATTCGGCGACCAAGGAGGCAATTCATGGCCGGTGACACCCCTGTGCCTTTGCGGCGGCGACTGTTCAGCCGCGGTTCCTGGGCGGAGACCAGCCGCGTCAGCGAGATCCTGCGCAAGGAAACCGTCGGCGGCGTCATCCTTTTGGTGGCGGCCGCCGCCGCGCTCGTCTGGGCGAACTCGCCGTGGTCGGCCAGCTACTTCTCGTTGCGGGATCTCGAGGTCGGCCCCCACGTGCTGGGCCTGCACCTGAATCTGACGCTGGGGGTGTGGGCGGCCGACGGGCTGCTGGCGATCTTCTTCTTCGTCGTCGGTCTGGAGCTCAAGCGAGAGTTCGTCGCCGGCGACTTACGTGACCCGAGCCGTGCGGCGCTGCCGATTGCCGCCGCGGTCGGAGGCATGGCGGTGCCCGCGCTGATCTTCGTCGCGATCAACGCCGGTACCGGTGACGGGGCCCTGCGCGGCTGGGCGATTCCGACGGCGACCGACATCGCGTTCGCGGTGGCCGTGCTGGCTGTCATCGCCACCCACTTGCCCTCCGCGCTGCGCACGTTCTTGTTGACGTTGGCGGTCGTCGACGACCTGCTGGCCATCACCGTCATCGCGGTCTTCTACTCCGAGAAGATCAACCTGGTCGCGTTGGCGGCCACGCTGGTACCGCTCGGGCTGTTCGCGCTGTGCGTGCAGCGTCGGATCCGCTCCTGGTGGTTGCTGATTCCACTGGCCGTCATCACCTGGGTGCTGATGCACGAGTCGGGCGTGCACGCCACCGTCGCCGGCGTACTGCTGGGGTTCATGGTGCCCGTGCTGCGCAGTGAGGCCGCCGGGGGACCCGACGCCGGGCCAGGGCTCGCCGAACACTTCGAACACCGGCTGCGGCCGATCTCCGCGGGATTCGCGATCCCGGTGTTCGCGTTCTTCGCCGCCGGGGTCGGAATCGGCGGCCTGGACGGGCTCGGCCGGGCGCTGACCGACCCGATCACGCTGGGCATCATCGCCGGTCTGGTCCTGGGCAAGCCGCTGGGCATCGTGCTCACCACCCGAGTGCTGTCGACGGTGACCCGGGCGAAACTCGATCCGTCGCTGCGGTGGATCGACGTGTTCGGCATGTCGCTGCTGGCGGGCATCGGGTTCACGGTGTCTCTGCTGATCGGTGATCTCGCGTTCGGCATGGGCTCCGAGCGTGACGAATTCGTGAAGATCGGAGTGTTGTCTGGATCACTGTTGGCGGCCTGCTTGGCTGCGGTGGTCCTGCTGACCAGGAACGCCACCTACCGGCGCATATGCGAGGAGGAAACGGTGGACGAGGACCGCGACGGCGTGCCCGATGTGTACCAGCGTCGCAACGACTGATCTGGGCTCCGGTGCGTAGACTGGCCCAATGCTTGAACAGATCCGCGGTCCCGCTGATCTTCAGCACCTGTCGCAGGCACAGGTGGATGCGCTGGCCAAGGAGATCCGCCACTTCCTGATCCACAAGGTCGCGGCGACCGGCGGCCACCTGGGACCCAATCTCGGTGTCGTGGAGCTGACGTTGGCGCTGCACCGCGTCTTCGATTCGCCCCACGATCCGATCCTGTTCGACACCGGGCACCAGGCCTACGTGCACAAGATGCTCACGGGTCGCGCGCAGGATTTCGAGACGCTGCGCAAGAAGGACGGCCTGTCGGGCTACCCCTCGCGCGAGGAGAGCGTGCACGACTGGGTCGAATCGAGCCACGCCAGCTCGGCGCTGTCGTACGCCGACGGTCTGGCCAAGGCGTTCGAGCTGAGCGGGCATCGCAATCGCCATGTCGTCGCCGTCGTCGGAGACGGCGCGTTGACCGGTGGCATGTGCTGGGAGGCGATGAACAACATCGCGGCCTCCAAGCGTCCGGTGGTGATCGTCGTCAACGACAACGGCCGCAGCTATGCGCCGACGATCGGCGGCTTCGCCGAGCACCTGGCCCGCCTGCGTCTGCAGCCCGGCTACGAGCGGGTGCTCGAGGAAGGCCGCAAAGCGGTGCGGGGCGTGCCGATGATCGGCGAGTTCTGCTACCAGTGCATGCACAGCATCAAGGCCGGTATCAAGGATGCGTTGTCTCCGCAGGTGATGTTCACCGATCTGGGACTCAAGTACGTCGGTCCCATCGACGGTCATGACGAACACGCCGTGGAGAGCGCCCTCCGGCATGCCCGTGCGTTCAACGCGCCGGTGGTCGTGCACGTCGTCACCCGCAAGGGCATGGGGTACGCGCCCGCGGAGAACGACGAAGACGACCAGATGCACGCCTGCGGCGTCATCGACCCGGAGACGGGCCTGGCCACCACGATCCCCGGTCCCGGCTGGACGTCGACATTCTCCGACGCGCTGATCTCGCAAGCCGGCAAGCGGCGCGATGTCGTCGCGATCACCGCGGCGATGCCGGGTCCGACGGGTCTGTCAGCGTTCCGGCTGCGCTATCCCGACCGCTTCTTCGACGTGGGCATTGCCGAGCAGCACGCGATGACGTCGGCCGCCGGGTTGGCGATGGGCGGTATGCATCCTGTCGTCGCGGTGTACTCGACGTTCCTGAACCGGGCGTTCGACCAGGTGATGATGGACGTCGCGCTGCACAAGCTGCCGGTGACCATCGTGCTGGACCGCGCCGGCGTCACCGGTCCCGACGGGGCCAGCCACAACGGCATGTGGGACCTGTCGATCCTCGGCGTGGTCCCCGGCATGAGGGTGGCGGCGCCCCGCGACGGCGCCCGGCTGCGGGAGGAGCTGGGCGAGGCCCTCGACGTCAACGACGGACCCACCGCCATTCGCTTCCCCAAAGGCGATGTGGGACAAGACATCACGGCGGTCGAACGGCGCGACGGGGTGGACGTCCTGGCGAAGCCCGCGGACGGTCTCACCGACGACGTGCTGGTCATCGCGGTTGGCCCGTTCGCGACGATGGCGCTGGCGGTGGCCGAGCGGCTGCGCAACCAGGGCATCGGCGTCACCGTCGTCGATCCCCGGTGGGTGCTCCCGGTGCCCGCGGTGCTCACCACGCTGGCCGCTGCGCACAAGCTCGTGGTCACCCTCGAGGACAACGGGGTGCACGGCGGCGTCGGTTCGGCTGTCTCGGCCTCGCTGCGTCGGGCCGAGATCGACGTGCCGTGCCGTGACGCCGCGCTGCCGCAGGAGTTCTTCGCGCACGCCTCGCGCGGCGAGGTGCTCTCAGAGGTGGGCCTGACCGAGCGTAACCTCGCCCGGCAGATCACCGGCTGGGTGGCGGCGCTGGGCACCCGCATCGCGGAGAAGGAAGTCAGCCAGCAACTGGACTGAGCGGTGCTCGGTCGCTAGTCGCCGGGTGCCGATTCCAGGGCCGCGGTCAACACCGGCGCGGTGAGGTCCCGCTGCCAGCGCCGGGCGGCTGTGGTGTCCAGAAACGCCTCCACGGCGGCGGCGGTGTCGTTCGTGGCGACCCAATCCCAGCACAGCCGCCGCACGATCTCGGGTGCCAGCAGATTCTCCGGCGGTACCGAAACCTGTTGTGCCAGTTCGTTGATCGCGGCCCGCGCCGCCTCCAACCGCGCGGCGGCCTCCGGTTTGCGGCGGGCCCACCGCGACGCAGGTGGCGGCCCGCTGGCCGGTTCCTGCGAGGACGGCGGCTCCGCGGTGCGGGCCCGGGCCAACGCGTCGAGCCAGACGCCGGCGCTGCGCCGCTGCCTGGACCCACCGAATATGGGCAAGGCGGTGAGCTTCTCGACGGTGTCGGGGTCCGCAGTGGCCGCGTTGACGATCGCGGCGTCGGGCAGAATCCGGCCGGGGGCGATATCGCGCCGTCGGGCGATCTGGTCGCGGGTGAGCCACAGTTCGCGCACCGCCGCCAGGGCGCGCGGGTCACGGACCTTGTGGATTCCGGAGGTGCGCCGCCAGCGATCCCGCCGGGTCGGCGTGCCCTCGGCCGTCCGCAGATGCTCGAATTCCTCGCGCGCCCAGTCGCTTTTGCCCTGGGCGGTGAGCTGCTCGTCGATCGCGTCGCGCAGTTCTATCAACACCTCGACGTCGAGCGCGGCGTAATTCAACCACTCGTCGGGCAGCGGCCGCTTCGACCAGTCCGCAGCGCCGTGCCCCTTGGTCAGCGCCAGACCGAGCAGCTGCTGGACCATCGAGGCGAGGTTCACCCGGTCGAGGTTGGCCAGCCGCCCGGCGAGTTCGGTGTCGTACAGCGACGGCGGCTGCATACCGATCTCCGCCAGGCAGGGCAGATCCTGATCGGCGGCATGCAGGATCCACTGGTCCTCGGCCAGGACCTGCGCCAACGGGGCGAGCACCTCGACGGAGTCGCCGCCGTGGCTGACGGGATCGATCAGCACGGTGCCGGCGCCGGCCCGCCGGATCTGCACCAGATAGGCGCGGTTGGAGTAGCGAAAGCCGGACGCGCGTTCGGCGTCGACGGCGAAGGCGCCCGAGCCGGATGCGAGAAGGTCTGCGGCGCGGGCGATTTCGCTGCGGCTGACCGCGACGTTCGGGACCCCCTCGCGCGGGGTCAGCAGCGGCGTCGCTTCAGAGGCCTCGGGGTCGCCGGAGTGGTCGGCGTCCGGCGGGGCACCGCCGGTGTCGGGTTCGGTCATCGACGATCAGGCGCGGGTCCGCGAACCCAGGTCGGTCACCCCGGCGGGCGGCAGGCCTGCAGCGTGTTCGAGCACCTCGCAGAACGCCTCGACGTGCGGCCCCAGCTCCAAGGTGGTGGCGGTCCATGACGCCCGCAGCTCCAGTTGGTGCGCGCGGGGCGGACCGGAGATGTCGCCGTAGCGCACCGACGTGGTGGCGGTGACGGTGCCGCCGAGTGCGGTGTGTTCATCGGCCCGCTCGGCGAGCGCCTCCACCAGCCAGCTCCACGCCACCTCGGGCAGCAGCGGATCCACGGCCTCGGTGGAATCGAGATCGGCCTGGATATAGGCGACCAGCCGCATCGTGCCGTCCCACGCGTCGGCGCCCTCGGGGTCGTGCAGCAGGATCAACCGGCCGAACGCGTCGCCGTCGGAGCGCTCCGGGACGACCGCGGCGTCGGCGTGCTTGACCTCGGCGCCGAGCGCGTAGCTGTACGGGGCGAGGCGTTGCGGCGGCCGGATCGGGCCCAGCTCGATCTCCGGCCGCACGGTGGTGGCGTTCATCGCCGCCACCGCTTCACGGAATTGAGCCGGTTCGGCGGAGGTCACGCCGATCGACGGTAGTCGATTCTCACAGGTCTGTGCTCATGGCGCGCCGATTCGGGGCGCACCGGGCATGGCAGCATGGGCAGCGATGAACACGCGCCGCGA
The DNA here is from genome assembly GCF_003254575.1 of Mycobacterium kyogaense. Taxonomy (GTDB): domain Bacteria; phylum Actinomycetota; class Actinomycetes; order Mycobacteriales; family Mycobacteriaceae; genus Mycobacterium; species Mycobacterium kyogaense. The sequence goes on from NZ_QJUA01000005.1 coordinate 14,390, forward strand.
GCTGCCCGAATCGCCCTACCTGGCTGCCGTCGCCGGCCGCAAACCTCACCGCACCCCGGTGTGGATGATGCGGCAGGCCGGTCGGTCGCTGCCCGAATACCGGGCTCTGCGGGCCAAGAACACCATGATGCAGGCCTGCTTCGACGCCGACCTGATCACCGAGATCACGCTGCAGCCGGTGCGTCGTCACGACGTCGATGCCGCAATCCTGTTCTCCGACATCGTCGTCCCGCTGCGCGCGGCCGGCGTTGCGTTGGACATCGTGCCCGATGTGGGTCCGGTGATCGACCACCCGATCCGCACCCGCGCCGACGTCGCTGCGATCACGGCGCTGGATTCCGATCAGGTGGCGCCGGTGGCGACGGCGGTGAGCCGGCTGACCCGCGAGCTCGGGCAGGTGCCGTTGATCGGCTTCGCCGGGGCGCCGTTCACGCTGGCGTCCTACCTGGTGGAGGGCGGTCCGAGCCGCAACCACGAGCACACCAAGGCGATGATGCTGGGCGAGACCGATACCTGGCACGCCTTGATGGAGTCCCTGACCGAGGTCACGATCGCGTTCCTGCGCACGCAGATCGAGGCCGGTGTGGACGCGATCCAGGTCTTCGACTCCTGGGCCGGCACCCTCTCGCTGGTCGACTACCGCACCTACGTGCTGCCCCACAGCGCCAGGGTGTTCGCCGAGTTGGCCGGCTACGGTGTGCCGATGACGCACTTCGGCGTCGGTACGGCCGAGTTGCTCGGCGCCATGTCGGAAGCCGTCGTGGGGCACGGGGTGCCCGCGGTCGTCGGGGTGGACTGGCGGACCTCGCTCACTGATGCGGCGGCACGGGTGCAGCGGGGAGCCGCGCTGCAGGGCAACCTCGACCCGGTGGTGCTGCTGGCCGGTAAGCCCGTGGTGGAGCGGGCGGTGCGTGCGGTCATCGACGACGGGCGGCGCGCGGTCGACGCCGGGGCGCTCGGGCACGTCTTCAACCTCGGTCACGGCGTGCTGCCCGCCACCGACCCCGACGTCATCACCGAGGCCGTGGCTCTGGTGCACCAGCTGTGACGACGTATTGCGTTGTCGGAGGCGGCATTTCGGGACTGGTCGCCGCATACCGACTGCGCGTGATGGCCGGTCCCGATGCGTCGATCACCCTACTGGATCCGGCGGACCGGCTCGGTGGCGTGCTGCGCACCGAACGCATCGGCGGGCAACTGATCGACGTCGGCGCGGAAGCCTTCGTCACCCGTCGCCCCGAGGTGCCCGCGCTGCTGGGCGAGCTGGGCCTGTCGGGCAAGCAGCTGACCACCACCGGGGTGCGCCCCCTGATCCACAGCGAAGGCCGGCTGCATCCGCTGCCGCAGCACACCGTCAACGGCATCCCGACGCGGCCGGCATCGCTGACCGGGCTGGTCGACGACGCCACGATCCGCTGGATGCTCGACGAGCCCCGCCGACCGCTGCCCTGGACACCCGGTGCCGACCCGACCGTCGCCGAACTGGTCGGCGACCGATTCGGCGAGCAAGTGGTGGTGCGGTCGATCGACCCGCTGCTGGCCGGTGTGTACGCGGGATCCGCCGCGACGATCGGGTTGCGCGCGGCCGCGCCCACGGTGGCGACGGCACTGGACCGCGGGGCGCGCAGCCTCACAGAGGCCGTCACCACCGCGCTACCGCCGCCGCAGCCGGGATCGGTGTTCGGCGCGATCGACGGCGGTTACGCCGTCCTCATCGACGAGCTGGTGCGCCGGTCCGGCCTGACCTGGGCGCAGGTCGCGGTGCGCAGCGTCCGTCCGGCGCCCCACGGCTGGGATGTGCTCGACGACGAGGGGGCGCGCTGGCCGGCTGATGCGGTGGTGCTGGCGGTGCCCGCGCCGCGGCTGCCGGCCCTGCTCGGCGACCTGGCGCCGCGCACTGTCGCCGCCGCGCGCCGCATCGAGGTGGCCTCGGCGGCGGTGGTGGCGCTGGCGCTGCCCGGCGGCACCCCGCTTCCCGAGCAATCCGGGGTGCTGGTCGCCGGTCGCGGTCGTCTGCACACCAAGGCGGTGACACTGTCGTCGCGCAAGTGGGGTCGGCGCGGCAGCGTCGAGATGGTTCGGCTGTCCTATGGCCGCTTCGGTGACGACCTCGCCCGGCGGGCGGGGGACGAAGAGCTGTTGACGTGGGCTGAGCAGGACCTGGCGACGCTGTTCGGCACCACGGTGACCCCGGAGGACAGCAAGGTGGTGCGCTGGCTCGACGCGATGCCGCAGTACGGACCGCGGCACGCCGACCTGGTCGCCGAACTGCGGGCCGGGCTGCCGTCGGGGCTCGCGGTGGCCGGTGCCTACCTCGACGGCATCGGGGTGCCGGCCTGCGTGGCGGCCGCCACCAGGGCAGTGGCGGCGATCGTGGCTCGATAAGGCGCCGTGGCACGATAGACGCCATGGCCAAGCTCGACTTCGACGCGATCAACTCCACCGTCCGCTACCTGATGTTCTCGGTGTATGCGGTCAAGCCCGGGGTGCTGGCCGACGGTGACGACGCGCGAGCCGCAGTCGTCGACGAAACCGAGGCGTTCCTGAAGCAGCAGCAGGACAACGGTGTCGTCGTGCGCGGGATCTACGACGTCGCCGGCATGCGGGCCGACGCCGACTTCATGATCTGGACCCACGCCGACAACGTGGAGGCGCTGCAGGCCACCTATGCCGATTTCCGTCGCACCACCACGCTGGGCCGCGCCTCGACGCCAGTGTGGAGCAATGTCGCGCTGCACCGTCCGGCGGAGTTCAACAAGAGTCACGTGCCGGCGTTCATGGCCGGCGAGGAGCCGGGCGCCTACATCTGCGTGTATCCGTTCGTCCGGTCCCTGGAGTGGTACCTGCTGCCCGACGAGGAGCGCCGGCGGATGCTGGCCGAGCACGGCATGGCCGCGCGCGGCTACAAGGATGTCCGCGCCAACACGGTGCCCGCCTTCGCGCTGGGTGACTACGAGTGGCTGCTGGCCTTCGAAGCGCCGGAACTCCATCGCATCGTCGATCTGATGCGTGACCTGCGTGCAACCGACGCGCGCCGTCATGTCCGAGAGGAAACGCCGTTCTACACCGGGCCGCGCGTTTCGGTCGAGCACCTGGTCAACGCGTTGCCCTGATTTTGCTGGCTGGTGAATCTTTTACGTATCCCCGGCGGATTCTGCAAATTATTGACAGCCGCGTCGATCCACTTCGTAGAGTCTTTATGCCCTGCTTTATCCGGAAAATACTGTTCCAGCAAATGACTCTTTTCCCGCTCAACGCAGTTTTGCCCGCCGCTGTCCATTGCTAATATCCCCCCATGCCGAAGACCAGGGGGGTGGCGGCCGGCGCGCTCAGTGTCGGTGCGGCCTACGGCGCCTGGCTGTGGTTCGGCTGGGGTGGCCCGACGGTCATCCGCGTCCTCGACGACGTCGGTCTCGCCGTCTTCGCCCTGATCGCCGGGTGCTGTGCCGCGTGGGCGACGTGCTCACTCCGCGGTCCTGATCGCACAGCCTGGGCGTTCATGGCGGCCGGTCTGTTCGGGTGGGCCGCCGGCGAGGCGGTGTGGTCCTACTACGACCTGGTCGTCGGTGGGGTGGCCTCGCCGTCGTTAGCGGACGCCGGCTTCCTGTTGTTCCTGGTTGGTGCCGGACTGTGTCTGACCGTCATGCTCGCCGCGGCCCCGCCCGGTACGCAGCTCCGGGTCGTGATCGACGGGCTGATCGTCGCGGCCGCGATCTTCGGTGCCGTGTGGGTGATCTGGCTGGGTGCGGTGTACGCGGCGCGGGGCAACGACGCGCTGTCGGTGACCATGGCCCTGGTCTACCCGGTGACCGACATCGCGTTGATGACCATCGCCGGGTTGATGTTGTCGCGGTCGTCTGCGGTGCGGCGCGGACAGATGGCACTGCTCACCGCGGGTCTGTCCGGTATCGCGTTCTCGGACGTGGCCTTCGCCTATCTGACCGCAACCGGCACCTACGACGGTCAGCACCACCTGGCGGCCGGCTGGGCGACGGGCTTCCTGCTGATCGCAGCCGCGGCGGTGCGCGCGCGGCAGACCGGCTCCGACGGGGCCGACGCACCGTCGGCCCCGGTGTCAGGCTGGCTGCCGTACGTGCCGGTGCTGCTGTCGGCGGTGCTGTGCACCCCGGTGCTGATCGCCGGAATGGGGCCGGTGTTCGTGGCCGTCGCCGTCATCGTGATCGCCGTGACCATCCGACAGTTCGTGATCCTCGGCGAGAACCGCAAGCTGCGCGCCGACATCGCCGGCCGGGCCGACTCAGGCCCACCGCCGATCCTGGTCGAGCTCAGGCACGCCATCGAACACGGCGAACTGCGGGTGGTGTACCAGCCGCAGTACGACCTCTTCACCGAGGAGATCATCGGCGCCGAGGCGCTCGTCCGCTGGCCGCATCCCCGCCGTGGATTGCTCAGTCCTGACCAGTTCCTGCCGCTGGTGAACGAGACCGGCCTGATGACGTCGCTGACCACCGCGGTGCTGGACCTGGCTCTCGGGGACGCGGCAGTCTGGCACAGCAAGGGTTTCGAGATCCCCGTCGCGGTGAACGTGTTCGCCCCCGTCGTGAGCGACCCCGCGCTGAGCGCCAACATTGCAGAAGCTCTGCGCCGGCACGGGCTTGCGCCGCAGGCGCTCGCCGTGGAGATCACCGAGGACCGGTTGCTCGCCGACCTGCCGGGCACCCGGTCAGCCCTCGAACGTCTACGCACCAGCGGTATCCAGGTCGCGCTCGATGACTTCGGCAGTGGCTATTCGGCCCTGTGGTATCTGCGCGACTTCCCGGTCGACCAGGTCAAGCTGGACCGGGAGTTCATCGCGCCGATCCTGACGCACGGACCGTCGGCGACCATCGTGCGCGCGGTCATCGAGATGACTCACGCGCTGGGGCACACGCCGGTCGCCGAGGGAGTGGAAAGCGCGGAGATCGCCGACCGGTTGCGGCAGTACGGTTGCCGGGTGGCGCAGGGGTTCTACTTCAGCCGACCGATGCCGGCCGACGAGATGCTGGCCCTGCTCGAAGAACAGCGGCGTCAACGGGCTGACGCCCGAGCATCACTGACCTGAGGGCACGAGCCGCAGCGAGATCGAGTTGATGCAGTACCGCTGATCGGTCGGGGTCGGGTAGCCCTCGCCGTCGAAAACGTGGCCGAGATGGCTGTGGCAGTTGGCGCACAGCACCTCGACCCGGTGCATGCCCAGGGTGTCGTCGGAGCGCAGGATCACCGCGTCGGAATCGGCGGGGTCGAAGAACGACGGCCAGCCGCAATGGGATTCGAACTTCTCGGTGCTGCGGAACAGTTCAGCGCCGCACGCGCGGCACTGGTAGACGCCCTCGGTCTTCGTGTCGGTGTACTCGCCGGTGAACGGCCGCTCGGTGCCGGCACGCCGCAGCACGGCGAACTCTTCGGGGTTCAGCCGCTCGCGCCACTGGTCGTCGGTGAGCTGCAGCTTGGGACCTGTCATGCCGCCAGGCTACTCGGCGACCCGGGTGCCGGACGGGCTGCCGGAGGTGAGCCAGGGCGGGTCGATCCCGTCGGCGAGCCTGCCGTCCCGTCGGGCGTCCAGATAGCGGAACAGCAGCACGCAGAACACCACGATCACCATCAGCGACCAGCCGTAGGTGATCTTCAGGTACTCCAAGGCGCGCCCGGTGGACGGCAGCTGCCACAGCAGCCAGCGGTCCATGGTCAGGAACCCGTAGGTGGCCAGCCACGCAACCCAGTTGCGCAGCACCGAGTTCGGCAGCACGACCGTCATCAGGAACGGGAACAGCGCGATCGAGTAGTACCCCTGGCCGAGTGAGAGCACCAACCACGAGGTGACCAGCAGGACGCCCGAGGACGTCAGCATCCAGAAGAACGGGTCCCGGGTGCGGTAGTACCGGTACAGCAGCCACAGCGCGGCCGCACCGAGGGCGGCGAAGGTGATGCGCAGCAGCAGGATCAGCCACGTCGGCAGGCCGAAATAGAGGCCGTTGCCCAGGATCGAGCTGTTGAAGTAGTCGCGGGTGGAGAAAATGTAGGGCACCGTGCGGGTGACGAAGCTCATCGGATCCGAGATCAGCGGCCAGGCAGCGAGATTGAACGCGATCGGGACAGCAGCCGCGGTGACCAGGACCCGCCACTGCCGGTTGAGTATCGGCAGCAGCAGCAGCGGGGCCAGCAGTGGTTTGACCACCAGCGTCAGCCCGATACTCACCCCGGCCCACCATTCGTGACTGCGGTTGCCGTCCAGCAGCCAGCGGAAGAACAGCACTTCGAGCAGCAGCATGACGCCGTTGATGTTGCCGAAGACCAAGGTGTTGGTGACGGATTCGGTGAAGAACATCGCGAGCAGCAGGGCCGGTGCCGCCACCGAGCTCAGCGTGTACCCGAACAGGCGCAGCAGGAAGTAGCCGGCCAGGATGATCGCCACGGTGTTGAAGAAGATGAACCAGTTGCGCGAGGCCACCTCGGGCAGATAGCCGAAGGGCGCCATGATCAGCGTGCCGCCCGGCGGGTACAGGTAGTGCGGGTCGACGTAGTCGAAGTGCTCGTTGTAGATGTCCCAGCCGAACTTGAAGTTGATGACGGCGCGGTAGACCGGCGCGAAATCGTCGGTGATGTAGCGGTTGAACACCAGCACGTAGCTGCGGTGGATCACCGACAGGATCGCCAGCGGCCACAGGACCGACCGCAGAACCGCGGCGGTGGTGGGCGGGGACGTGCGGGGCCTGAACGCTTTCACCACAAGATCACGCACGTCAGGCACCGTACCGTAGCGGCACGTACCCGGGCCGTCAGGCCGGGCAGTACGTGTCGGTGGCCGGCAGCGCGCCGCTGTCGAGGTAGCCGAGCACCGGCGGCAGCGCACACGCCGAGTAGATCGTCGCGCCGTGGCCGATGCCCTGCCACATCACCCGCCGGTTGGTCGAGCCGGCATTGATGGCGGTCGCGGCGACCGCGGCCACTCCTTCGTTGCCGACGACGGGGTCGTTCTGCACGCCCAGCAGCAGCGTCGGCGTGGTCAGTCCCTGGGGTTCCTTCGGTGCGGTGCCGCTGGGCCAGTTCAGGCACTTGACCATGTCCAGGGCCCCGACGGTGCCGAACTGCGGGTAGCGCTTGCCCCATTCGACGACGAGTTCGCGCACCCGGTCGGGCGTGGGCCGGTTCAGCGCGTCGCTGCAGGAATTGACGAACTGCCCGTCGGTCTGGCGCAACGTGTCGGCGGTGTTGATCAGGTTGTTGAGCCGATTGCTGTCGCCGCCGTTGGCGTCGGCGATCGCCTGGGCGAGTTCCCGGCCCGCGTCGACGCGATTGCCCTGCGGGAAGGCCAGCGCCGTGGAGATCGCGTCGGCCACCGCGGCCACCGATGCGCCGCCCGGCCCGTTGCCGGCCCGCGCGGCCGCCAGCAGGGTGTCGACGGCGTTCTTGGGGTCGGGCAGCGGGCAATTGCTGGCGATGCACTGGGCGGCCCAGGCGTCCAGGGAGGCCTGCTCACCCTTGACGCGCTGCTCGGTGGCGGCCTCGGCCGAGATGCCCAGCGGCAACGGGGAATCGAGAACCAGGCGGGCCACCTTGTTGGGGTGCGAACCGGCGTAGGCGAGTGCGACCTGCGCCCCGTTGCCGACCCCGAGGAGCGCGAGCGCGGGAACGTCCCAGGTGGTGCGCAGGCGCTCGAGGTCCTCGGCGGCGTGGGCGTTGTCGTAGGCCGAGTCGCCGGGGGCGATGGTGTCGGTGCAACTGGTGGTCGCGGTCATCGTGATCGCGCCGAGGTTGGCCACGGGGTCGTCCCCGGACTGGAACTGGGCCTGCTCGAACATCTCCTGGCGGTCGAACACATCCCGGCAGTCCAGGGCGCCCGACATGCCGATACCGCGGCGGTCGACGGCGACGACGGGGTGCTTGGCCAGCACGTCGGTGCCTGCACCGGCCAGCCAGGCGGGCAATTGCACCGACGACGGCAGATCGGAGCCGGTCGTCATCACCAGCGGACCTGCGTCCGCGGGCGTCTGGGCGGAGCGGGCCCGCACCACGCCGATGCTGACCGAACCGGTGGCCCCGGCGATCGGGTCGAGGTCGGCGTCGTAGCTCGCGCAGTCGAGCGTGACTCCCGCCGGCGGCTCGACCGCGGCGGCGCTGAACACCCGCGACGTGCAGTCACGCCAGGACAGCTCGTTCTTCGGCACCTCGATCGGCGGCGGACCGGCGGGCTTGTCGCTCGTGGTCACGGCGCCCTGCGGGTGTGCCCCCGAATCGGTGGCGTACCGCGGGTTGGCGGCCAACCCGGGGGAGCACGCGGTGAGCAACGACACCGTCACCGCAAGCACTGCCGGCACCGATCGACGCATGGCGACCACAGTACTGATGGCCGTCACTGGGCCGCGGCTGCGCGCGCGTAGCGCAGGAACAGGTATCCGTCGTCGTCGCGCACGACGTGCTGCAGACGCAACCGGGCCTGATCGTCGCCGTCCCCGGTGACGATGCGCCCGGCCGCCCCGCCGACGAGCACCGGCGCCACGGTCAGGCACAACTCGTCGAGCAGGCCGTCGGCGATGAGCCGGCCGAGGATTCCGGGTCCGCCCTCGGCCAACACCCGGCCCAACCCGCGGTCGGCCAACACGGTCACCGCTCGCGCCAGCTCCAGGGATTCGGGGTCCGAGCCGGACACGTCGATCACCTCGGCCAGATCGCCCAGCGCGCGTCGTGTCTGCGGCGCGGCGGCCGCGCTGGTGAACACGATCGGCGGCACCTCGGTGTGCTGGAAGACGGCGGCATCGGGGTCGACGGAGCCGGATCGGGTCAGGACGGCGATCGGGGGGACGGCGGCCTGTCCGCGGGCCTCGCGGGCGGCGCGCTGCTCGGCGCTGGGGGACGCGCCGGAGTAGTCCTCGGCGCGCACCGTGGCGGCTCCGACGAGGACCACGTCGGCCAGTTCGCGCAGCACCGAGAACAGGGTTTTGTCCCCGTCGCCGCCGAGACCGCCGGAGGTGCCGGAGCTGGTCGCCCCGCCGTCGGCGGAGGCGATCATGTTGGCCCGCACCCAGCGCTCGCCGGGATAGGCGTACCGGGCGGTCAGCTCGGTTCGGTCGATCGTGCCGACCGTGCCGACCGTGCCGAGCACTGTGAACTGCGTCCCGTCCGCGTGGTCGCCCATACGCAGAATCTCAGCACGCCGATAGGGTGCCTGCATGCACGGGTCCAGCATCACCTCCGGTGAGGTCGCGCACCTGACCGATCGACGTCCCAGCGTCACGCCGGAGCGGTTGGTCGCTCAGCTGGTTCCGCCGCCCACGTTCGCCGACGTCAGTTTCGACACGTACCGGCCCGATCCGGCGGAGCCCTCGCAGGCGGCCGCCGTGCAGGAGTGCCGCCGCTTCTGCGAGCAGGCGGTGCAGCGTCGCGCGGGCAAGAAGAAGCTGTTCGGCAAGCGGGAGGTGCTGCCCGGCGTCGGCGTGTACCTCGACGGCGGCTTCGGGGTCGGCAAGACCCATCTGCTCGCGTCGTCGTATTACGCCGTCGAGGGTCAGAAGGCGTTCGCGACCTTCGGTGAGCTGACTCAGCTGGCAGGCGTTTTCGGGTTCGTCGAGTGCATCGAGCTGCTCGCCGACTACACCCTGCTGTGCATCGACGAGTTCGAGCTCGACGACCCCGGTAACACCACGCTGATCTCCCGGCTGCTCTCCGCGCTGGTCGACAGGGGAGTGTCCGTCGCCGCGACGTCGAACACGTTGCCCGAGCAGCTCGGGGAGGGCCGGTTCGCCGCGCAGGACTTCCTGCGCGAGATCAACACGCTGGCCGCGATGTTCACGACAGTGCGCATCGAGGGACCGGACTATCGGCACCGGGATCTGCCGCCGGCGCCCGAGCCGCTCAGCGACGCGGAGGTCACCGAGCGCGCCGCGGGGGTGTCGGGTGCCACGCTCGATGACTTCGATGCGCTGTGCGCGCACCTGGCGACCATGCATCCGTCGCGGTATCTGACGTTGATCGAGGGTGTCACCGAAGTGTTCCTGACGGGCGTGCACCCGCTGGACGACCAGAACGTCGCGTTGAGGTTGGTGTCGCTGACCGACCGGCTCTACGACGCCGGGGTTCCCGTGGTCGCATCCGGCGCGAAGCTCGACACCGTGTTCAGCGAGGAGATGCTGGCCGGCGGCTTCCGCAAGAAGTACCTGCGGGCGACGTCCCGGCTGCTGGCGCTGACCGCAGCCGGTCAGACGGGGCGCACCATCACGTAGTCCGCTTCGAGGTGGGCGCCGACCCGGAACGTTTTCGTGCCGGTTACCTCGAACCCGTGTTTGTGGTAGAACCGTTGTGCCCGAACGTTTTTCTGGTTGACGCCGAGCCATGTCGACGCCGCGGCCGTGCTGGCGGCATGCTGCAGCGCGGCGGACATCAGCGCTGCAGATGCGCCGGCGCCGTGGGCGTCGGGCAGTACGTACATCTTCGACAGTTCCACCGCCGGGCGGGCGGTCACCGCGGCGGCGACGTCTGGATCGTCGGGCACGCCCGCGATCAGCATGGCGTAGCCGAGTATCCGGTCGTCCTCGGTCGCGGTGAACACCGTCCGGTCGGGGTCGCCGAGGTAGTCGGCGAACCGGTCGGGGGTGAGGTTCTCGGCGATGAAGGCGGCGACGTCGTCCGGAGTGCACGACGGGGGACAGGCCAGCGGGAAGGTGCGCGCTGCGACGTCGGCGAGTTCGTCCAGTCGGGTGGCGTCGGCGGGCCTGACTTCCAGACTCAGCTGATGTTCCACTGAGCGAGGCGTTCTCCGGTGATCCGGTCGAGCAGTACCACGTTGGACACCAGGTCGCGGTAGCAGTCCCACCAGACGCCGCCGGTGAACGCACGACCGACCTGGGCGTTCTGCATGCCGTACTGCAGCGCGTCGGGGGCGTCGCTGTTGCGCGGCTCGTACGCGTCACCGGTCGGGGTCACGCCGCGAAATCCGAAGGTGATGCCCATCGCGTACGGCGTGGGGAGCTTCACCGGGGTGATCGTGACGTCGGCCCGGTAGACCTGGTAGCGCGGGGCGCGAGGCGGATATCCGAAGCCGGGGGGCACCGGGGAGGGGTTGACACCGAGGACTGCGACATCGGCGACCAGGCCCTTGAACTCGACGCGCAGCGTGTCACCCAGCCGCCCGATCGGGATGACGGCGGCGCCCGCCGGCGGCGCGAGCACGCCGCTCAGCGTGGCGATGGAGGCGAGCAGGACAACGAGCCAGCGCCGCATTGCGAATCCCCTCGTAGGCGTCCTGGTATGATCGCACACCGGCCGACGCCTTCGGCGGGGTTATGGCTTCGCGGGCACCCAGGGCCCCACGCCGCCGACCTTGTCGATGCGGATCCTGGTCAGGTAGCCGGGTGGGGCATCGGCCGGCGGAAAGCCGGCGTCGGGCGCGGCCAGCGTCTCGGCGAGATCGGCGAGCAGTTCGGGTGCGCCGCCCTCGACGATGCGGGCGGTCCCGGTGACCGCCAGGTAGGGCCGCATCACTGCGGTGGGGCCGCCGGGCGCGACGATGGTCACTGCGACACGTGGGTCGCGACGGACGTTGCGCACCTTCTTGTGCTCTGACAGGTGGGCGGTCACCAGTTCGTCGCCGTCGGGTGTGGACTGCAGCGCGACCCACACGACAGTGACCTGGGGACTGCCGTCGGGGTTGAGGGTCACCAGGGTGGCGTCGGCGCCACGGCCGATGAGTTCTCGCGCGGCCGAGTTGAGTTCCATGCGGTGTGATACCGCGCGGCCGCGGATTTCATTCCCTCACGGGGTCTGGAAGGCCTCCAGTGCAGCGCGCAGCTCGCGTTCGAAACGGTCGATGTCGACGCCGAGACGGTGCAGTCCATCGTCGTCGTGTTCATCGTTGTAGAGCGCGAGCAGCAAGTGTTCGGTACCGATGTAGTTGTGGCCGAGCCGCAGCGCCTGCCGGAATGTCAGCTCGAGAGCTTTCCTGGCGCGGGCGTCGAAGGGGATCAGCGCGGGCACCGCGTCGGCGGGCGCGGGCAGGGTGATTGCGTTCTCGACCGCCTCGGCGTCGAGGCCCTGATCGGCCAGCAGGCGGGACGCGAGGCTGGTCGGGTCGGCGACGAGGCCGAGGACGAGGTGCGCCGGGCTGATCTCGGTGTTGTGTGCGGCGTGGGCCCGGTTCTGGGCTTCGACGATCACGGCGCGGGCGCGCGGGGTGAAGCGCTGGAAGCCTGCGTTCGGGTCCATCGCCGCGGCATCGGTGGGGGACTTGGGGACGAATCGCTTCTGGGCGGCCTGCTTGGTGACGCCCATGCACTTGCCGATGTCGGTCCAGCTTGCACCGGATCGGCGTGCCTGGTCGACGAAGTGGCCGATCAGGTGGTCGGCGACCTCGCCGAGCGCCTCGGCGGCCAGCACCGCGTCGGTCAGCTGGTCGAGCGGTTGGTCGTGGACACGGGTGATGACGTCGATGAGGTCGTCGAGGCGAACGGGATGGCTGATCCGGACATCGGATGGATGCGACATGCGTCAACCGTAGGTTGACGAATGCGGATCGTCAACCCTGGGTTGACCGGGGGTAGCCGCGCCGGACCGTGCGGTCGAGGATGCCGAGGGTGCCGCGCAGCGCCAGTTCCGACACCACCGGGAAGATCTTCGCCTCGCGCCACTGCTGGTCGATCGCCGACCAGTCGTAGAACGACGTGACCAGCGTGTCCTGCCCGCTCGGCTCCAGGCGGTAGCCGTAGACGTGGCCGATCTGTGGGCGGATCTTGCCGAGGATCGTCCAGGCGATCAGCCGATCCTGCTCGAACTCGGTGATCTCGACGGTGACGTCATAGCGGCCCATCGGAAAGTCGTTGAGGGCCTCGCGGTCCATGTGCACCACGAAGGTGTCGCCGACGGCACTGACGGGTTCGCCCGTCGCGTCCTGCAGCATGCCGGTCGCGTCGATGGCGACATGGCCCGCAGGGTCGCGCAGCACGGCGAACACGGCGTCTGGAGCAGCGGCAATGGTTCGGGACACTTCGATGCGATCGGTCATGGGTCGATCGTGGCATGCAGTGGCGTGAATCACGGAAAAGTTTCGTTTCAACGGAAGTCCGGGAAACCGATTTCTACTATGCGGCCTGATGAAAAGACCAACACACATCACCCCAGGATGTTGCGCCGTGCGCTGGACTTCATCCATGACAATGCGCAGTACGACATCACCATCCGCGACATCTCCGCGGCGGCTGACGTGACACCACGGGCGATCCAGTACGCGTTTCGTGAGCACGTGGGCGTCACACCGCTGGAGTACCTGCGCCGGATCCGCCTCGAGCGCGCCCACCGCGAGTTGAAATCCGCCGACCCCGCGCGTGACACCGTCACCTCGATCGCGGGGCGCTGCGGGTTCACCCATCCGGGCCGATTCAGCAGCGCCTACAAGGAGATCTTCGGTACCGAGCCGAGCCGCACTCTGCGCAGCTCTGCTAGTTGATCGGTGTGAAGCCCTCGCGGTTGTAGATGCCTGCCTGCCATCCCTGCTCGCCCACGCACACCAGCGGACGCCCATCGGGTGCCTGGGCCGCCGACTGCGGGCTGGGGCACTGCGCCCCGATGTCCTGCACGCCCTTGAGGTCGTAGGTGGCCTGCCAGAAGCCGGTGTACACCGGCGGCCACTGATTGGGGATCCAGCGGCACTGCAGCGCCTCGCCGCCCGGACCGCGCCCGAAGGTGAAGCGCCCCATGTTGGTGCACGGCGCCGTCAGATGCGCGTCGTAGATCATCCCGGGGACGTCGTTGGCGTAGTGCCCCGGCTCGTCGAAATACATGGGGCCAGGATCAGCCGCGGCCACCGGTGCCGCGCTCAGTGCGGCCAGGCCGATCAGCGTCGACGCCGCCATCTCGCGAATCATGTCCCACCCTCTGGTCGCCGGTTGGTTGCTGGATCGCCAACACTAGCCGGTCGCTGCTCGGCGACGCGGGGTTTCCGGGTGCCCCGACATGATCTCGGCCCGCCACCTGAGGGGGGTTGGTGGCGGGCCGAGCGTATCGGGGATGTCTTGTCAGAAGCTGATGTCGATGACGTTAGGAGCCCAACCTGAGAGCGGCCTAATAGTCAGGTAGATCTCTGCTACAAAATCGATAACGATCCGGGTGTCAGCAGCCGAGCCGGCTCAGTTCCGCCCTGGCGTTCCGCTCGACGAACAGGGGCACGAAGTCGCGAATGGGGCTGCCGGTGAAACGCGAGTACTCCTGGTGCACGACTGCGGCGACACGGTCGGGGGCGACGGACTCGTGGGCATCGGCCAGGCGCTGAGCCAGCTGGTCGATGATCTGCTGCTCACTCAACTCGATCACCGGCTCAGCTTCGTCTGGTGGACAGCCTTCGTCAATCGGCTGTTGCCATTCTCAGGTGACCGTGCAGGGACAACAGCGCGCACATGTGGTGAACATCAAAGGGCTACTTCATCTTCAGCACCCAGGCGGGCACCCAATGCGTCACCGACTGCTTGTCTCCGCCGAAGCTGACGGTGTAGGTGACCAGCCCCCACCAGCCCCCCTGTTCGCCCAGGCCCCAGCACGAGAGTCGGCCCTCGACGACGGTGTCCATCTGTAGTCCGTGGGGGTGGTAGCGACCGGCGCTGTGCGGTTCGCGCGGGAACATCGCGACGAGGTCGACCAAAACGGCGCAAGGCGGGTGCACCCTGCGGAACACCGTCCGCAGGGGCTGCCCGCCATGGCCGATCTGTTGCAGACCCACCGTTCGATCATATGTTCGATGGGCCGGTGGGGAGAAGGGGCGCTCAGCCCTGGTTGTTCGCCTTCGTGATGCCGGGGGTGAAGTTGGGTCCGCACGGCATCTTGATGCCGTGCTGCGAGCACAGGGCGATGCCGCCCTGGACGCCGTCGTAGGTGCTGGCCTTGGGGTAGGTGCCCTGCTGGTCGACGCCGCTGGAGGCTTGGGAGATGGCGGCGCCGCTGAGCGAGGCGGTGAGCATGGCTGCCCCGGTGAGCAGGCCGGCGGTCGCGGCGATGAGGCGGTTGGGCATGTCGATCTCCTGGTCGAGGGTGTCGGCCGGGCAGCGGAGCTCCCGGCGGGTGTGCCATCGATGATGTGCAGCCAACTTGCGAAGAACCACCCCGATTGCCTGGCGATCCACTGATGGCCGCGACGAGACTTTGGGAAGTTCACAGCGGGGTGCCAGAAACTGTCGGCACGGTGCCCACGCTGCGCGCGACGGACAGCTACAGGACGGGATGATGACGAGAACGCGCCGAGAAGTGACTCAGGCGGTCGACCTACCCGGGGGCAAGATCGCATTCAAACTGATGACGAGATGTGGTGCGCGATACTGGGATTGAACCAGTGACCTCTTCCGTGTCAGGGAAGCGCTCTCCCGCTGAGCTAATCGCGCCGGGAAACACCTTGGAGGTGGAGACGGGAATCGAACCCGTGTGCACGGCTTTGCAGGCCGTTGCCTCACCACTCGGCCACTCCACCGCTGGGCTTTGATGCCAGTGCACCTTCGAGCGGATGACGGGATTCGAACCCGCGACCCTCACCTTGGCAAGGTGATGCGCTACCAACTGCGCTACATCCGCGTGCTACGGCCGAGTTCATCGTCCGTTGCGATGCACGACGATAGTCCACGCAGTTGGGCGTACACAAATCACCTACTGATCGAGGCGCCGCGAGCGTCAGATCAGGGTGTATGCCTGGCGCGAGAGCGTGAATCCGTGGCCGGCGGGGTTCGAGCGCCGCATCCCCGATGCTTCGCTGCGCCGACTCCTGCCGCCCTCCGAGGGTGGTGTCGCCCGTGCGGGCGACCGGGAGGGGGAGCCGGCGGGACGTATCGGGACGTCTCGGCCGTCGCCGAGCAGGGCGGCGGCCCGCGGCTTGGCGGCAGTAAGCGCGCAGACCGTCGACGCGGCGGCGGTGAGCAGGCCTGACATCCGCGTGAAGCCGCCTGTGGAAACGCTGTCAGGTTGCCAGACGGCGGCACGTGAGGCGACGGATTCTCATCGACGTGGACCCGCGTGTTAATGTTCTGGCCCGTCCGGTCTCGTAGCTCAGTGGGAGAGCGTCCGCCTCACACGCGGAAGGTCGCTGGTTCGAAACCAGCCGGGACCACCACCAGTAATTGCAGGTTTCACGGGCCAACCGGTCGGTGATTTCTCGGGGCTGGTCGCGGCTTCGGAATCCGCAAATTTCGCGTTTGCCGCAATGTCTCCGCGCATCTGAACCGCGTGCGATAGCGTCATAGCGCGACAAAAGGTTGCTGTCATCGTCTGGGGGGACGAGTGGGCTTCTATCTTCGTAAGACCGTCAAAGCTGGACCATTCCGGTTCAATCTGAGTGAGTCGGGGCTGGGTGTCAGTGCCGGGGTACCTGGATTCCGCGTCGGAACAGGACCGCGCGGCAATTATGTGACCGTTGGCAGCAACGGCATCTACTACCGCGCGACGCTCGGCGGCAGTGGCGCTGTTCTGTCGAATGGTGCCAGCCACTTGCCAGATAATCGATTGCCGGCCTATCGGCCCAGTGGAATCGTCATGGAAGACACCACGGGCGCCGAGGTCCTGGCAATGGAGCCGACGGGCGGCGGCGATGTCGTCGACCAGCTCAACTCGGTATCGGGCCGGCTGCGGTTGGGATGGCCTGCGGCTATCGCCGTGTTCGTTTTGGGCTTGCTGGTCGGAATGCCTTGGGGCATCGCTGTTTGGGCGGTGCTCGGTCCTGCCTGCGCGTGGTTGATCATATGGGAGCAGGCGCGCCGCAAAGTCGTCTTGTTCTACGACGTCAATGATGCCCCGGCGACCTGGTTTAACTCGGTTGTGGACCAATGGGGGTGGCTGGCCGGCTCGCAAAAACTGTGGCGAGAAGTGCAGACCGGTGCAGTCACGACGACTCAGCAGTTCAAGACGAATGCGGGAGCCAGCAACGTAGTCAATCGAATAGTGGCGACTGCCAACACATCCGGCCCCTCCGAGCTCGCCACCAATATCGCGGTACCGACACTCACGGCCGGCAAGGCTGCACTGTACTTCTTGCCGGATCGCATCCTGGTTCGTGAGGGCAAGAGCTTCAGCGATGCCGCCTACTCGCGTTTCAGCATCCGGCCGGGGCAAACACGGTTCATCGAAAACTCCCCGCCTCCCGGCGACGCTATTCAGGTTGACCACACCTGGCGCTACGTAAACGTTAGAGGTGGCCCCGACAGGCGGTATAAGGACAACCCGGTGCTGCCGATAATGCTATACGGGACAATTGATCTTGCGAGCACGCAAGGCTTGCGTTGGGACCTCCAAATATCGCGCAAGGACGCAGCCGAACCCATCGCACAGGTCCTGTCCCTCTCGCCAACTGTCGCGGCACCAGTGAAGACCGCGCGTTCTATTACTCCACCGCAACCGCCGAAGCAACGTAATGCAAAGCCACCAGGGCCGCCTCAGCCCAAACCGAAACGTGCCGCAGCGCCAAGCATCCACAGCAACTCAGGCGGGGATCAACCGTTGAAGGGGAATGGCGGCGGATTTCTGCGTGCGCAGCTCACACGAATCTCGAACGGTGAGCCTGCAACAGAAGCCGTCTTTGCCGCTCTCGACATAGAAACGACCGGCCTCGACCCCGATGTGGACCGCATCATTGAGGTTGGAATCGTGAAGTTCACTGCCGACGGGACCGTGATCGACGAGTTCGCCACGTTAGTCAACAATCCGGGCTCAAGCGCTGGAGCTCGTGAAAAGCACGGAATTGACGACGCGGACCTTATCGGTGCGCCGAGCGCCGAGCAGGTGCTGCGGGAGGCCTTCGCTTTCATAAGCGGAACAGTGCTTGTGGCGCATAAGCTCGATTTCGAGGACGGGTTTCTCGCCGCCGAGGCACGGCGGGCAGGCCTGTCGTTGCCACCGGTAGTTGGTATCTGCACCTGGCAGACATCGCGGCGCCAACTCGACGGTCGTGCATTTAGCCTGTTCACGATGTACAAAACGGCGACGGGTAATTGGCACGATCACCAACACACGGCGCTAGGCGACGCACGCGCCGCGCGCGACGTGCTGCTCTGGTTATTGCGGACGACGCCGACGCCTTTGCATCTGACAAAAACTCTTCCGGCTACAAAACCGCCGCCCTATGCGCCGTGCCCGATCAGTTGTCGGCCTGTGCCCCTGACGAGGGCATCGATCGCGTCACTGCTCGACTCGTTTCCCCAATCGCCGAACAACCGCGACGGCGACCTTGTCGAGACCGAAAAGTACCTCTCGCTGCTGGCCGAAGCCGTGGAGGATGGCCGCCTTACCTACGAAGAAGCAGACACCCTTACACGCCAAGCCCGCCGCACCAGACTCACAGGTTCTCAACTGCGCGGGTTGCACCGACAGGCTTGGGATAAGGCTTTCGTTGACGTCAAGGAGACGGATTGGGCACTGCTGGAACCAGTCCGACGCCGAGAGATGTACCTACTCGCCGAAGCGCTCGGTCTGCCAGAACTCGCCCACGACATAAACGAGGTCATTCGATCGTGCGCCGAATCTGAACCTCCAGAAGAGGCCCGCTATCTCAGAGGGATCCGCATTGCGATCGTCGGCGACGGCGACGAGATCGAGGCGTTGCGCGGGCGCGCCGAGACGTATGGCGCAAAACTGGCGGTGAAAGTCACCAAAACGGTTCTGTGGCTAGCGACGGATACCCCGGACGCGACAGACTCGCGCCACACCTCCGCGCGCACCCTCGGTATACCCATAGTTGGTGCGGCCGAAGGTACTACACGACTTAACGAGGCTATACGGGAGGCCGAGCTCAAAGCATTTGAGCGGCAACGGCAAATCGACGAACACAACGCCCGCCGGCGACAACGAGAAATCGAAGATGATGCCTACTGGCGACCAACGTGGAGGGCCAGCGAGCTGGACAAAGACCCCGAGCACGACCCCTGGTACGACTAGAGCGGCAGTCGCGAGGGTTTGATCCCGAGATAGTCGGTCAGGCGTCGTTGCCGAGACTGCCCGGTCGATCCCACTCTTCCCCAACTGCGTAACACTTGGACGTCAACGAGTACTCCCCAGGTTGGCGTCTCGTATGTCAGCGCGATACTGCCACTAACCGATGCCACTCGTTCAGGATGGCATCACTGAGTGTGTTCAGTGATGCTATCGAAGGATCGAATCGTCACGTGATGACGCCTCGTCAGTGTGTGGCCCATCTGGCCCGATGGCGGGTGCCCCGACAAGCCGTTTCGGCCCCATCGGCGGGGTATTGGAGCAAGCTTCCTGACCCGGCTCGCTGAACTGATGCACCGGGCCGAATCGGCGCTCGCACTTTCACCCCGACGGGCCCAGGGAATCGGTACCCGCGTCGCGCAGCCTTGGGAACGGGCCGCCCCCATGATCCCGTCCCGCTCCCCGATATTCACCACGAGAGAGGAAAGACCATGGCTACCAAAGCTCTACTGGTCCGGCTGGAGGCCAAACCCGGCAAGGAGAGTGACGTCGAGGACTTCCTCACCTCGGCGCTGCCCCTGGTCCGACAGGAACCCAATACGAAACCATGGTTCGCGGTCCAATTCGGCCCGTCCACCTTCGGCATCATCGATGCCTTCCCCGATGAGTCTGCCCGGCAGGCTCATCTCGACGGTCCGGTCGGGAAAGCGCTCCAGGACAAGGCCGATGAGCTGTTCGCGTCGCCACCGGAGATCAACGAACTCGACATCATCGCCGAGAAGCCCTGACCCATCGGCGGCCGGCGGGCTGCACCCGCAGGGCAGATCGGCGCGAGCTATTTGGACACGCGAGGGCCAAGCGATGACCGGGTGAGGGGCCAAGACTGGTCTCACCACGGCAACCATCGCAATCAACGAATTTCGACGGCGGCTTCTCCTCGGCGACCTCAGCGGCGCATTCAGGCACTGCGGCTGCTTTCGAGCACCGGCAATCGACAGGAGTGAGGCATGGCAACAGCAGTAGGTATCGATCTGGGCACCACCAACTCAGTGATCGCGGCCTGGCAGAGCGGCGAACCCGTGGTCATTCCCAACGTGGAAGGCGCGCGCACAACGCCTTCCGTCGTCGCGTTCACCGAAGGTGGTGAACGGCTGGTCGGCCAGCTGGCGCGGCGACAGTCGATCATGAATCCCAAGGGCACCATCTACTCGGCGAAGCGGTTCATCGGCCGCCGGTTCAGCGAGATCTCGGAGGAAGCGAAAGCGGTCAGCTTCGATGTCGTCGAGGGGCCCAACGGCGAAGCGCGCTTCGATGTGCGCGGCAAGCTGTACTCACCGGAAGAGATCAGCGCCCAGGTACTCCGCAAGCTCGCCGACGACGCGGGCAAATTCCTCGGTGAGCGGGTGACGCAAGCGGTCATCACCGTCCCGGCGTACTTCAACGACGCCCAGCGCAACGCCACCAAGGACGCAGGTCGGATCGCCGGCCTCGAGGTGCTGCGCATCATCAACGAGCCGACGGCAGCCGCGCTGGCCTACGGGCTGGACAAGAAGGGCCACGAGACGGTCCTGGTGTTCGATCTCGGCGGCGGCACGTTCGACGTCAGCCTCCTCGATGTCGGCGACGGTGTCGTCGAGGTCCGCGCGACAGCCGGCGATTCCCACCTCGGAGGTGACGACTTCGACCGCAGGCTCGTCGACTTCCTCGCCGACGAGTTCAAGCGGGAGAACAACATCGACCTGCGATCGGATGCGCAAGCGCTGCAACGGCTTTTCGAGGCGGCGGAAAAAGCGAAGGTCGAATTGTCCTCGGTGGCACAGACTCAGGTGAACTTGCCGTTCATCACCGCGGACGCCAACGGGCCCAAGCACTTGACGATGACCGTCAACCGGTCCAAGTTCGACGACCTGACTCACGATCTGGTCGAACGGACCATGGGCCCGGTGAAGCAGGCGATGTCGGACGCCAAGGTCACGGCGAACGATATCGACGAGGTCATCCTGGTCGGCGGGTCGACTCGCATCCCCGCCGTCCAGGCCCTCGTCCGTCGGCTCACCGGCGGCAAGGACCCGAACATGAGTGTCAATCCCGACGAGGTCGTGGCGATGGGTGCCGCGATACAGGCGGGTGTGCTCAAGGGCGAGGTCTCCGACGTTCTGCTGCTGGACGTCACACCCCTGTCTCTAGGGGTCGAGACCGCGGGCGGGCTGATGACGAAGATTATCGAACGCAACACGACGATCCCGGCCCGGCGCAGCGAGGTGTTCACCACCGCTGCGGACAATCAACCCGCGGTGGACATCGTGGTCCTCCAGGGTGAGCGTGAACTGGCCCGAGACAACCGGGTTCTCGGCAGGTTCAACCTCGAGAACATCCGGCCCGCGCCGCGCGGCGAGCCGCAGATCGAGGTCATCTTCGATATCGACGCCAACGGCATCCTCAACGTCACCGCACGCGACAAGGACACCAGCGCCGAGCAATCGATCACGATCAGCGAGCAGTCCAACCTCGACCAGAGTGAGGTCGAGCGAATGGTCCGCGAAGCAGAGGCGCACCGCCGTGAGGACGAGGAGTTGCGCAGGGTCGTCGAAGCGCGGAACGAACTCGATTCGGCCGCTTATCGGCTGGAGCGCCGACTCACAGAACTCGGCGACTCCGTCGCGCCCCACGACCGCGGCCGCGCCGAGATGCTCATCGCTGACGCGCGGCAGGCCCTCAACGACGAGGCGCCGATCGATCGTCTGACGCAGTTGACCTCCGAACTCCAGCAGATGCTGTACGGGCTGCAGCCCTCTCAGACGGCGGGCACGAACGGCCACGCACCGGGCGACGGGTCCGCGGCGCCAACGGCGGATGACGACGTGGTCGACGCCGAATTCGACCGGAGCTAGCCGATGGCCGGCCCCCAGGAGCAGCAGAGGACTGACGGCGACCTTGCCGGTTCGCCGGACGCACAACCCGAAAAGGTTGCACCGGAGGGGGATTCGAACACTGACCTGGCGCGGCTCGAGGACCGCTGGCGGCGCGCGGTCGCCGACGTGGACAACCTTCGTAAGCGCCATGCCCGTGAACTCGACCGGGAACGGGCCATGGAGCGGTCGCGCGTAGCCGGCGCCTGGCTTCCCATCGTCGACGATCTCGAACGTGCCCTCGCCCACGACGGCGGGCAGCCGAACGCAGTGATCGAAGGCATCCGGACCATCCTGCACCAGGCCGTGAAGGTCCTCGACCAACTCGGTTACCCCCGGGACGACGAAACTGGAGTGCCCTTCGACCCCCAGCGTCATGAGGTGGTCGGCGTGGTCAACGTCTCCGACACCGCCCCCGGCACCGTCATGGAGGTGTTGCGTCCGGGATACGGGGAGAGCGGCAATCAGCTTCGGCCGGCGGCCGTCGTGGTCAGCCGGCGTGAGGAGTGACCGTTAAGTGGCCCGCGACTACTACGAAGCCCTCGGGGTGTCCCGGGATGCCACGCCCGACCAGATTCAGCAGGCGTTCCGCTCATTGGCGCGCAAGTACCATCCCGACGTCAACAAGGACCCCGGCGCGGAGGATCGGTTCAAGGAGATCAACGAGGCTTATCACGCCCTGTCCGACCCGGCGACGCGCAAGCGGTATGACCGGTTCGGTGACGATTACCGTCACGTCCCAGACGATTGGGAAGAACAGGCACGGGCCGGGGCAGGGGTCGGTGGGTTCGGCGGGTCCCGCGGTGCGCAGGGCGGGCGGCGGACGCGATACAGCACGGGCGGTTTCGGCGGCGGGGCCAGCGTCAACTTCGAGGATCTCTTCGGCGACATCTTCGGGGGCAGTGGTGGCTTCGGGCCTGTCCCGGGGGCTGACCAAGAGGCACAGCTCGACCTGACCGTCGAGGAGGCCTACCGCGGGGGTAGACGGCAGCTCTCGATCGGTGACCGCACCTACACCGTCAACATCCCGGCCGGCGTCGTCGACGGACAACGTATCCGGCTGTCCGGAGAGGGGGGCCGGGGGAGCGGTGACGGCACACCTGGTGATCTCTACCTGGTCGTGCACATCATGCCGCACAAGCACTTCCGCCTGGACGGGCGCAACGTGATCGCCGACTTGCCGGTATCGCCGTGGGAAGCGGCGCTCGGCGCCACCGTCGCGGTGCGAACGCCGGGCGGCGAGGCGAAGGTGAAAGTGCCTGCCGGCTCGTCCACCGGTCGACGACTGCGACTCCGCGGCGAGGGAATGCCCAATCCCAAAGGTGAACCAGGGGACCTCTACGCCGAGATCAAAATCGTGGTGCCGGCCCAGCCGACTGCCCGGGAGCGTGAGCTGTTCGAGCAACTCGCCACCGAGTCGACGTTCGACCCCAGGAGGTCCCGATGACGGCGCCGCGGTACGCGCTGGTGCGCAGGCCGGGCTTGTCGCTCGACGAGATGGCCCGTCGATGTGGCGTCCACCCGGACATGCTTCGACGGCTTGCTGCGCTCGGGCTGTTGCCCTGCACACCGGATGTCGGGGGCGAGCCGCGGTTCGATCCGTCCGGGGTGGCCGCCGTGGCCCGAATTCATCGACTCCGCGCCGGGCTGGGCCTCAACTACGCAGCGATCGGGCTCGTGCTCGAGCTGCTCGACCGCATCGATGAACTGGAATCAGCGTCACGGCGAGGAAGGACATTCGTGTGGACGTCAACAGACTGACGCAGAAATCGCAGCAGGCGCTCCAGGAGGCGCAGACCATCGCGACCCGGATGGGTCATACCGAAGTCGACGGCGAGCACCTGTTGGCGGCACTGATCGACCAACCCGACGGCTTGGTGCCGCGGCTGCTCACCGCTGCCGACGTCGACGTCGAGAGGCTACGCGCAGATCTGCAACGAGAATTGGAGCGCAGACCCAAGGTGAGCGGGCCCGGCGTGTCACCGGGTCAGGTGTCTGTCACCCGGCGCCTGGCGAATGTGCTCGACACGGCCGAGCGGGAAGCCAAGCGGCTCAAGGACGACTACGTCTCGGTGGAACACCTGGTGATGGCGCTCGCCGAGGAGGGCACGTCGACCGCCGCGGGGCGAATATTGGCACAGCACAATGTGACTCGCGATTCTTTTCTGTCGGCCCTGACGGCCGTGCGGGGCAATCAGCGGGTGACCTCTGCGACGCCGGAGGGTTCCTACGAGGCGCTGGCGAAGTACGGCCGGGACCTCGTCGCCGAGGCGCAGTCGGGCAAGCTGGACCCGGTGATCGGCCGGGACGCCGAGATCCGCAGGGTGATCCAGATCCTGAGTCGCAAGACGAAGAACAATCCGGTGCTGATCGGTGATCCGGGTGTGGGCAAGACGGCGATCGTGGAGGGTCTTGCGCAGCGCATCGTCCGCGGCGATGTTCCGGAGGGTCTGCGAGACAAGACGATCTTCTCTCTCGACATGGGCTCGTTGGTGGCGGGGGCCAAGTATCGCGGCGAATTCGAGGAACGGCTGCAGGCGGTGCTGTCGGAGGTGAAGGCGGCCGAAGGTCGCATCCTGCTCTTCGTCGACGAGCTGCACACGGTGGTCGGCGCGGGCGCCGTGGAGGGATCGCTGGACGCCGGAAACATGCTCAAGCCCATGCTGGCTCGCGGCGAGCTGCACATGATCGGCGCAACCACTCTGGACGAATACCGCAAGCACATCGAGAACGACGCCGCGCTGGAGCGCCGGTTCCAGACCGTGCTGGTCGATGAGCCCGACGTCGAGGACACCATCTCGATCTTGCGCGGCCTGCGCGAGCGTCTGGAGGTCTTCCACGGCGTCAAGATCCAGGACGTCGCGCTGGTGGCGGCCGCCACACTGTCGCATCGGTACATCACCGACAGGTTCCTCCCCGACAAGGCAATCGATCTCGTCGACGAAGCATGCGCGCGGCTGCGTACCGAGATCGATTCGATGCCTGCTGAACTCGATGAGATCAGCCGCCGTGTCACCAGGCTGGAAATCGAAGAAGCAGCGTTGTCGAAGGAGGCCGATCCGGCGAGCGAGAGCCGACTGGAGGAACTCCGGAGGGAACTGGCGGATCTGCGCGCGGAAGCCGACTCCATGCATGCGCAGTGGGACGCCGAGCGGCAGGCCATCAAGCGTGTGCAGGAATTGCGGGAGCAACTGGAGCAGCTGCGACGCGACGCCGACGACGCAGAGCGAAGCTACGACCTCAATCGCGCCGCGGAACTGCGCTACGGCGAGATGCGCGACGTCGAGCGCAAACTGGAGACCGCCGAGGAGCAGTTGAGGTCCAAGCAGGGCCAACGGCGACTGCTGCGCGAAGTGGTCACCGAGGACGAAATCGCCGAAATCGTCTCCGTCTGGACGGGTATCCCGGTCTCGCGGCTGCAAGAGGGTGAACGGGAGAAGCTGCTCCGACTCGACGAGATCCTGCACGAAAGGGTGATCGGCCAAGACGAGGCCGTGCAATTGGTGGCCGACGCGGTGATCCGCGCGAGGTCGGGGATTCGCGACCCACGACGCCCGATCGGATCGTTCATCTTCCTGGGGCCGACGGGTGTGGGCAAGACAGAACTCGCCAAAACCCTTGCCGCAGCACTGTTCGACAGTGAAGACAACATCGTCCGACTCGACATGAGCGAGTACCAGGAACGGCACACCGTGAGCCGGCTGGTCGGCGCGCCGCCGGGATACGTCGGGTATGACGAGGGCGGTCAGCTCACCGAGGCGGTGCGGCGTAAGCCGTATTCGGTGGTGCTGTTCGATGAGGTCGAGAAGGCGCACGCCGATGTGTTCAACACGCTGCTGCAGGTGCTCGACGACGGTCGACTCACCGATGCGCAGGGGCGCCACGTCGACTTCCGCAACACGGTGGTCATCATGACCTCGAACATCGGATCGCACTATCTGTTCGACGGGGTGACCGGCGACGGCGAGATCAAGCCCGACGCGCGGGAACGGGTGATGGCCGACTTGCGGGGTCATTTCCGCCCCGAGTTCCTCAACCGTGTCGACGACATCGTCCTGTTCACGCCGCTGGCGATCGCGCAGATCGAGCGGGTCCTCGAGCTACAGCTGGACGACCTCAGGAGACGTCTGGCGGACAGGCATATTCAGCTCGAGATCACACCGGATGCCAGCCGGCTGATCGCCGAGCGTGGCTACGACCCGGTGTACGGCGCGCGGCCTCTGCGCCGCTACATCGCACACGAGGTGGAAACGAAAATCGGACGCGCGCTGCTGCGAGGCGACGTCGCGGCGGGCGGCGTCATCCGTGTCGCGGTCGACAACGGAGATGTGTCCGTCACCTACTCAGCGCCCGCCGCGGCGGCCTGACGAGAGGGAGAACATGCACGCCGATGTCGTGACATGTCCGCACTGCGGGAAGCGAAACCGGGTGCCTGCTGTCGCCGACGGCACACCGCGCTGCGGCAACTGTCATCAATGGTTGCCGTGGGTGGTGAACGCCGGTGATCAGGACTATGCAGATGTCGTCGACACAGCCGATGTCCCCGTACTCGTCGACCTGTGGGCCACCTGGTGCGGACCGTGCCGAATGGTCAGTCCCGCACTGGAGAAGCTCGCGGGAGAACGCGCCGGCCAACTCAAACTGGTGAAGGTCGATGTCGACAAGGCACCGGCGACTGCGCAACGTTTTTCGGTACAGGGAGTGCCGACGTTGCTCGTCGTCGACCACGGCGAGACGGTGGCGCGCCAATCCGGCGCCGCACCCGTCGCCGTTCTTCGGTCATGGCTCGATCAAGTTCTGGCCAAAGACACTTCGACGAAAGGCTGATGATGACAACCATCGGATTCGACCCGGATATCGCTGCCATCAGGCAGGTCTCGCCACGTTCGACGGGATGCGAGGAGTGCCTGCGGCTCGGGACGCCCTGGGTGCACCTGCGGCTCTGCCTCACCTGCGGGCATGTCGGTTGCTGCGATTCGTCGCCGATGCGTCATGCGAGGGGGCACGCGCACGACGACGGCCATCCCATCGTGGCTGCAATGGAGGCGGATTGGCGCTGGTGCTATGTCCACGAGAACTATGTCTGAGACAACAGCGGCCGAGTCGGTGTCGGCGTCGCTTTCCGAAACCCCGGACATCTACGGTGCGTACCCGCGGCTGAGCGAGATGCAGATCGCGACTCTCGAGACGGGCGGAGAACGCCGGGAGGTATCACGCGGCGAGATCTTGGTGCGCGAAGGCGCACCGTCGGAGAACTTCTACGTCATCTTGTCCGGAAAAGTCGCCGTCGTCTCCGTCGACCCACTGGGCGAAGAGCGGACCATTCGCGTCCACGGTCCCCGGCGGTTCCTCGGCGAACTCGGTGACCTCGAAGGGCAAGCCGCGTTCTACACCGCCGAGGTCGCGGAGGCGGGCGAAGTCCTTGTCGTTCCCGCACAGATGGTCCGCACTCTCGTCGCCGAAGATCCCGCGCTCAGTGATCTGATCCTGCGGGCCTTTCTGACCCGCCGCACCATGCTGATCGAAGAGGGCACCGGCTTCTGGATCATCGGGTCCTGCTATTCCCCCGACACCACGCGGTTACGGGAGTTCGCCGCCCGAAACAGGCTGCCGCACCGGTGGCTTGACCTCGAACGCGACAGAGACGCAGAGCGCCTGTTGCAGCGGTTCGGAATCGCACCGAGTGACACCCCGGTGGTGATCTGGGGTGACGAGGTCCTGCGCAACCCGCCCAACAGTGAGCTCGCGCGACGGGTGGGTCTTCCGTCGCCCTCTGTCGTCCACGACGAACGTGACCTCGTCATCGTCGGTGCGGGCCCCGCGGGCCTGGCAGCTGCGGTCTATGGATCCTCGGACGGCCTCACCACCGCCGCCGCCGAAGCGATCGCCGCGGGCGGCCAGGCCGGTACATCATCGAGAATAGAGAACTATCTCGGTTTCCCCAGCGGCCTTTCCGGTGCGGAGCTGGCCGAACGGGCGATGATCCAGGCCGACAAGTTCGGAGCGGATCTGATGATCTCCGCGGAGGCGCAAGGTCTGGAATCCGATCACGGGCAGCACCTCATTCGGCTCGCCGACGGCTCGGTCGTCGTCGGCAGGGCCGTGATATTGGCAACCGGTGCCCGGTACCGCAAGCTACCCGTACCGGGGATCGAGAGGTTCGAGGGAAGCGGGGTCTACTACGCCGCCACCTTCCAGGAAGCTCTGCTGTGCGGCGCGGGCCCGGTGGTCGTCGTCGGGGGAGGGAACTCCGCGGGCCAGGCCACGGTGTTCCTGGCAAGCCGGGTGTTTCGGGTCTACCTGCTGATCCGCGGCGACGACCTGGGCAAGGACATGTCGCGCTACCTCGTCGACCAGATAGAACGGCATCCCCGGATCACCGTCTGCCTGCATACCGAGGTCCGCGACGTCGAGGGCAGCAAGCAGGTCGAAACGGTTGTCGCTGAGGACAATCGGTCGGGCGAGCGGCAACACATCGACACCACGGCGCTCTTCGTCTTCATCGGCGCTGCGCCCAACACGGCATGGCTGCAGGGCTCTGTGTCGCTTGATGGCTACGGCTTCATCACCACCGGCTCCGCGGCGTGCACTGCGGCCAGTGGCGGAGCAGTGGCGCGCGTCGACCGGGAACCGATGATGCTGGAAACCAGCCGCCCCGGGATCTTCGCGGTCGGCGACGTGCGCAGTGGTTCGGTGAAAAGAGTGGCCTCGGCCGTCGGGGAGGGATCGATAGCCGTCCGGCAGGTGGAGCAGTACCTTCTGCCCTGACCCATCTACTGCTTCAGCGCGCTGCCCTTCACCCACTCCGCCCACGGCAGGGTCCAGTCGCCGTTCTGATCGAGCCGCAGCGCCGGCCCGCCGGTGTTGCGCACCTCCACGACGTCCCCGGGCCGCGAGAACTCGTAGAACCACCGGGCGTTGTCGCTGTTGAGGTTCAGGCAGCCGTGGCTGGTGTCGGTGTTGCCCTGCGCCCACACCGTCGAGTTCAGCTGATGCAGATAGATGCCGTCGGAGCTGATCTTGGTCGCCCACGGGATCGTCTCGCGGTAGCCCAGCCGGCTGTTGACCGGCAGCCCGAACGTGGAGGAGTCCATGATCACCGGGTTGGCCTTGTCGATCACCGTGTAGACCCCCGGCGGCGTCCAGAACGACAGCGTGTTGCCGCCGATGGTTTCCGTGCCGCCCATGCCCATCGACGTCGGCATCGTGCGGACCAGCTTGCCGTTGTCGAACACGCTCACCTGCTTGGTGGTGTCGTCGGCGATCGAGACGTGCGCGTCGCCGATCACGAAGCCGACCTTCTGATCCTCGGCGCCGTAGAGGTCGTCGCCCAGTTCGTCGCCGTAGATGTTCGCCTCGACGCTGACCTTCGTGCCGGGCGCGTAGTAGCGCTGCGGGCGCCAGTGCGCGGTCTGGTCGTCCACCCAGTACCAGCTGCCCTGCACGGGCGGATCGGTACGCACCCGCAGCTGCCGCTCGGCGGCCGCCTTGTCGACGCTCTCGTCGAAGTGGGCCACGATCACCATGCCGACCCCGTAGGTGCCCCCGTCCTGGATCGGCGCATAGCCGACGGTGTTGAGGTAGACCGACGTCTGCTCGCTGGGATCGACCGTGCTGAAGCTCGACGTCTGCCGGGTCGGCATGCCGCCGGGGCCGTGTCCGGTAATCGTCATCGTGTAGGTGCGGCCGTAGCCGAGTTGCACGGTCGGCTTCCACGCCTTCGCGTCCGGGGTCAGCACCCCGGGGATCTCTTTGTCCGCGTCGTTGACCATCGACACGCTTTCCAGCGTTCCGCTCACCGCCGCCACCAGCACGCGGGTATCGGGTTTGATGTCCTCGGCGCCCGCGCCCGGAGTCACGATGAGGCGCGCCGGCTCCGTCGGCGACGGGGGAGCGGGCGGGGCGAACGCGGAGGTACTGCCGGCGGCCAGAGCCTGACACCCGTCACTGCAGCGCTGCGAGCTCGACGAGACGATGCCGAACGCGGCGACCACCGCGAGCAGCGTGGCCAGGCAGGCGATGCGGGCACGACGATCAGACCTCAAGCGTTCTCCAGTGTTTAGCGGCGAATGGCCAGGCGATCCCACGTCGGATCGATGGCCCGATCCTACTGGGCCGGTGGCGCTTTGCGCGCGGCGCGCCCTGATCGTTACCCCCTGTGCCGCGCTCTGTGATCTCGCGTGCCCGACCGGCTGGTTTGGTTACCGATCAGGGCGGGCAGTCCTGCCTCGCGCGGTAGGCTGCGGCTCATCGCAGCGGCGCGGAAAGGTGACGACAATGGCACTCGATGACGACGACATCACCACTGAATCCGGTGGCGAGGGTCCGGCTGACGGCGGCTCGAATCCGGGTGGCCACGACGGCGGCGCGGACGGCACCGCGGGCGGCGAGGGTCCGGCTGACGGCGGCTCGAACCCCGGCGGCCACGACGGCGGCGCCGACGGCACCGCGGGCGGCGAGGGTCCGGCTGATGGCGGCTCGAACCCCGGCGGCCACGACGGCGGCGCGGACGGCACCGCCTAGGACGTTTGCGTGCTGACTCGCTGCGTAGCAGTCGACACCGACGTCTTCGCGGCGCAGTACTGGGGTCGTCGACCCCTTCTGAGTAGGTCCGACGCGCTGCGCCGTGACTTCACCGACCTGCTGTCTCCGGCAGCGGTCGACGAGCTGATCACCAGTCGCGGGGTACGCGCGCCGTTCCTACGCATGGCCAAAGAGGGCTCCCTCCTGGCACGAGAGTGTTACGTCGACGCGGCGGGGTTCGGCGCCGAGATGCCCGACCAGGCCGATTCGGCCCGGGTGCTCGCGCAGCTGGCGTCCGGGGCCACCCTGGTGCTGCAGGGGCTGCACCGGCTGTGGCCCCCGCTGATCGATTTCGTCCGCGACGCCGTCGACGACCTCGGCCACCCCGTCCAGGCCAACGCCTACATCACCCCACCCGGGAACCGGGGCTTCGACGCCCATTACGACGTGCACGACGTGTTCGTTCTGCAGGTCAGCGGCGCCAAGCGGTGGATCGTGCACGAGCCGGTCCACCCCGATCCGCTGCCGGATCAGCCGTGGACCGACCACCGCGAGGCGATCGCCGCGCGTGTCGGAGACGCGCCGGTGATCGACACGACGCTGACCGCCGGCGACGCGCTGTATCTTCCCCGCGGTTGGCTGCATTCCGCGGTCTCCGAGGACACGACGTCGATTCACCTCACGATCGGGGTGTCGGCGACGACGGGCGTGGACGTGCTCCGGGCCCTCGTCGACACCCTGGCCGACACCGCCGAATTCCGGGCATCGCTTCCGATGGGCGTGAACCCGGCCGATTCCGCCGAGACTGCCGCGCTGGCCACCAAAGTGCTGGCCTCGCTCGCCGTCACCGTCGGCGACCGCTCGGACGAACTCAGCGACGGTGTCGCTGCCCGGTTGGCCCGCCGCCACGCCGACCGAACCCGGCCGGTGGCCGTGGCCCCGCTGGCGACACTAGACGCCGCGCGCGCCGCCGAGACCACACGCGTGCGGTGGCGCCGCGGATTGTGGGCGACACTCACCGAGGCCGACGGACGCGTGCGTCTGCGGCTACCGGACCGCACGATGTCGTTCCCGGCGTTGTGCGGGCCGGCGATGGAGGCATTGCTGTCCGGGGCGACGTTCGACGCGTCCACACTGCCCGGACTCGACGCCCACGACGGCACGGTGCTCGTGCGCAGATTGCTGCGCGAGGCCGTGGTCGTGGCCGCCTGATGGGCTCCGACAAACGGATACCGTGCAGCGATCAGGCACTGACACGCGGCGACCCGATGTACGGCACCGCCAGCGCCGGCCACGCGTGGGCACTTCTGGAGCTCAGTGGCGGGTGGGGGCCGTCGGCGTTCCTGAACTCGCCGTCGATCATTGACCCCGTGCTCGGCCGCGCCGTCGCCCGACGCTTCGAGGCTGCCGGCATGCGCGTCGCCGCGATCCGGAAGCCGGGACGCCGCGCCGCGTCCCCGCGGTGGCGCTGGTATCTGGCGTTCTCCGACGAGGGCTCCGAGGCGCTTTATCAGGGCGAGGTCGCCGATCCCAGCAGCTACCTCGAACTCGCGCTCGACGGCAGTGACGGGACGCGCTGCGCCGAGCCGGTCGTCATCGTGTGCGCGCATGGCCGCCACGACCAGTGCTGCGCCGTCCGCGGCCGAGGGGCGGTGGCGGCGATCGCGGCCCGCTACCCGGACATCACCTGGGAGTGTTCACATCTCGGAGGAGACCGATTCGCGGCGACGATGTTGGTGCTGCCCGAAGGGCTCTGCTATGGCCGCGTCGACGGCACGGACGCCGCCGGTCTCATCGACAAGTACTTCGCCGGCACCCTGGACAACCGGTTCCTGCGGGGACGGACCTCGTTGCCGCATGCCGTGCAAGCCGCACAGTATTTCGCCCGCGACAGCCTCGGGGAGGACCGCATCGACGCGCTGTCGCCGCTATCGGTCGACCACCAGGAGGCCTCCATCCGGGTGGTGCTCGACGGAGCACGCGGACCGGTCGAGGTGGTGCTGATCGAGCGGCTGTCGGAACCGCTGATCTCGATGTGCCGCGCGACAGTCGCAGGTCGGGTCCGCACGTTCGCCCTCGACTCGATCGGCACGATCAGCTCGCCGTGACCGTCACGTGATTCGCGTAAACACGTATACACTGATCATGACGCGCCCCATCGTTTTGGTTCAGACTCAGCAGCCCGTGAGACGCACGCTTCAGCCTCAGCGATCGGGAGTTTGCCATGTCGTCCATTCCATCCATGCCAGATCCGGCGGAGACCCCGTCGCCCTGCATAGTCACTGATTCCTGGCATGACTCTGTCGTGGTCATCCGCTGCGTCGGTGACCTCGACATGCTCACAATCGGCGCGCTCGATCGTCAGATCGACGCGGCTCTCAAGAAGAAACCGTCGGCGATGATCGTCGACCTCGCCGCGCTGGACTTTCTGGCCTCAGTCGGGATGGGGTTGTTGGTCGACGCCCATGACAAATGCGGCGACACAACGCAATTCATGGTCGTTGCCGACGGGCCCGCCACCAGCAGGCCGATGCGGTTGATCGGCCTGGGGGAGCTGTTCGCGCTGCACGCCACCCTGGAGGACGCGTTCGACGCCGTCAAGCGCTGAACAGTCTCCGCGAAAGCGACCTTCCCGCAACACAATTCTTGACAGAAGCCAGTGGCCTGCTGCCGTGTTCACGGCAGCAGGCCACTGCACTCCTCAGCTGGCCTTTTCTCGGATGGTCGACAGTGCGCGTGCGAGCAGTCGCGACACGTGCATCTGAGAGACCCCGATCTCGTCGGCGATCTGCGATTGGGTCTTGTTGTCGAAGAACCGCATCTTCAGTACGAGGCGGTCCCGTTCCGGTAGGCCCAGGATCAGCGGACGCACCGTGTTGATGTCGACGACCTTCTGCAGGTTCGGATCCGGCCCGCCCAGCGTTTCGATCATCGTCAACCCGTCGCCCTCGGAGGTGATCTCCTGCTCGGTCGAGCGAGTCGAGTATGCGTCGGCGGCGATCAGCCCCTCGATGACCTGTTCACGGTCGAGACCGAGGTATTCGGCCAGTTCGCTGGGTGACGGGGCCCGGTTGAGTTGATGCGTCAGCTCCGCCCGAGCGCTCTTGAGGCGGATGTTGAGTTCCTTGAGCCGACGCGGCACCTTCAGCGCCCACCCGTGGTCGCGGAAGTAGCGGCGCACCTCGCCCATCATCGTCGGCACCGCGAACGCGAGGAAATCGTCGGCCGTGTCGATGTCGAATCGGTTGACCGCGTTGAGCAAGCCGACGCGGGCCACCTGGACCAGGTCGTCGTGCGTTTCACCACGGCCGCGGAACCGGCGGGCGATGTGGTCGGCCAGCGGGAGGCAACGCTCGATGATCGCCTCACGCTGACGTTGATGGAGCGTGGAGCCCTCGTCGAGTAGGGCGAGTTCTCGGAACATGTCGGCGACGTCGGCGTAACCGCCTGAATGCCTGGTGGTACGGCTAGGGGTGATCGGCTTTTCAAGAGTAGGCATGAGAATTCACGCCTTTCCTTCATGACGGGACGCGTCCGGTGTCCGAGGACGTCGAAGAGACTCGCTGGCTTCTTCAGGCGAGCTGTGAACGGTCGGAACCGGCGTCAAGTCTTGCGGACCGCCGGCAAGCGATTGGCATACGACCAACGAGGTCACGCCGGATTCTCGACATGCGCTTACTGCGGTAGGTATGTCACCGCGGTACCGGTTTGCTTCCGGCTGAGATGTGCTGCGGCGACATCACACGTTTAGCACGTACGTACGACAATACGGCGTGCGAAGGGATGCGCAAGCGAATTGGTCTGTGAATTGCTGCCAGGAACGCGCCGGTGCAGTTCAGGCGCGTATGACTCCCTAGTGCCCTCCGACACCGGCATCGATCACGCGGTGTGCGATGTCGACGAGCTTGGTGTTGCTCTCCTGGGACAGCCGGCGCAGCAGCTCGAAAGCCCGGACGGCGTCGATGCCGAAGCGTTCCATCAACACGCCCTTGGCCTGACCGATGAGATCCCGGCTCGCGAGCGCATTACGGAACTGTTGCTGACGACGCAACAGGTTCCACGTCACGGTCGTGTGCGCGGCGTAGATCATCGCCTGCTCGAGCGATTCCTCGTCGAAGACGCCCGGGGAGGGCGCATAGAGGTTGAGTGCGGCCAGCCGGTTGCCGTCGTTGTGCAGCCGGACCGAGAGGACGGAGCGCACCGGAGTGCGTTCGCACGCGTTGCTTCGGTACCGGGGCCATCGGGTGTCCGCGGCCAGATCGTCGATGTGGATGATTTCGCTGTTCCACGCCGCAGACAGGCAGGGACCTTCGCCGTATTCACTCTGGATCTCGTCGAGCAGTGTGGCGTAGTCCTCGGTCGCGCCGAGCGTCGTGACACGCCGGTTCTCGTCCACCAGCGACAGCCCGGCAGCGTGCGCACCGGGTACCGCGGCGACGGTGACCTCGTTGACATCACGCAGCGTCGGGTCGAGGTCTTTGCTCCCGCTGCGCTGGACGTCGTCGATAGCGTGCAGGAACTCATAGATCTGCTGCCGCTCCGGCGACAGCTCGGCGGGACCGTCGGATGACACCACTGCTCTCCTCACGTCGCGGGAAGGCACCCGTGGCGTACCCCGTCGACGTCGCCGTGTCGACCTGGTCGGGTGAGCACTTCGTTTCCCGGCTTCCAGGCCGCGATGCGAAACGGGTCAGCCGACCGCGTCGTGCGGCGCGACGGTGAACCGCAAACCGTCCTCGGTCTCCTCGGGTTCCACCGGAGTCTCCCGTCCGCAGACCGGGCAGGTCACCGCCTGGGCAGAGGGTTGGTCATCCGGCACATATCGTCCTGTTCCTTCGCACACGCTCACGGCGCGCGGATACCCGCTCAGGCGTCAGGCATGTGTGCCCGAGGTGGCCATGACGGCGATGTCCGCGGCCCCGACGGGCCTGCCGAACAGATAACCCTGACCGATGTCGCAGGAGTGGCGCCGCAGCCAGTCAGAGGTCTGCTCGTCCTCGATCCCTTCGGCGACGACGGTGATACCGAGATCGTGCGTCAGGTCGATCACCGCGCGGACCACGGCGGCGGCCCGGGCATCCGTCGTGACAGGCGCGACGAAGTGGCGGTCGAGTTTCACCTCGTCGATCGGGAGGTCCCGTAGATACGACAGCGACGAGTAGCCGCTGCCGAAGTCGTCGATCGCCACGCGGATGCCGTGCGCGCGCAACCGGCCCAGCACCGCGGTCACGGTCTGCATGTCGCTGAGCACGACGTCCTCGGTGATCTCGACGGTCATCAGATCAGCGGCCAGCCCGCGGCACGCCAGCGCGGCATCGAACAGCTCGGGCAGATCGGTCTCGCGCAGGCACGGCGCGAAGAGGTTGACCGCGACCGGCATGCGCAGCCCCTGCTCGTGCCACCGCGCCGCATCGTCGAGGGCCAGGTCCACCACGATCCGCGTCACTCGCTGGATGAGCCCGCGCTCGCGGACCAAGCCGATGAACGCGTCTGGCAGCAACGTGCCGAGGCGGGGATGCGGCCACCGGAGCAGCGCCTCCACCCCGACCATCTCGCCGGTGCGGAGAGAGATCTTCGGTTGGTAGACGACGCCGAGCCCGTCGTTGTCGATGGCGTTGCGCAGTTCGCCGAGCAGCTGCAGCTCGGCTGCGCCGCCGGTGCTCTGATGCCGTTCGGCGAGTTGTTCTGCGAGGTCGCCGTCGGCGGCGAGCATGTCGGCGGTGAACGTGTGCACGTCTCGCGAACGGACCCGTTTGGCGGCCTGCATGGCGATGACGGCGCGCCTCTGCACGGTGGCGGGCACCAGATCGGGCTCGGTCATCGAGGCGACCGTCACGCCGATGCTCGGCCGCAGCAGGATGTCCTGCTCGTCCACCCTGAACGGGACGTCGAACGCGGCCCTGACCTTCTGGGCGATCTCGTCGGACGCGTCGTAGGGGCCTTCGAGCAGAATCGCAAACTCGTCACCGGCGATGCGGGCGACGGTGTCGCCGGGCCGCACTGAGTCGGCGAGTCGCTCGCCCACGTCGATCAGCAGGCTGTCGGCGGCGTCGTGGCCGAGGTTCTCGTTGACCAGGCGGAAATCGTCGAGGTCGAGAGCCAGGACGGCGACCGAACGATCGATGCGGGCCCGCAGCATCATGGCGTGGGCCAGCCGCTCGCCGAACATCGTCGGGTTCGCCAAACCGGTCAGCGGGTCCTGCAGGGCGTGATCCACGGCGGCCGTCACCAGCCGGCGGTTCTCCCACGCCGCGACCGCTTGGCGCACGCAGACAGATGCCATGAGAGCCGGTACGAGGAACCTCTCGAGGCCCGAGAGGAGGACGAACGGCCCGATGGTTCCGGCCAGCAGCAGCGGGACGAAGGGAAGCCAGATCGATGCCCTCGACGGCGACGGCAGGCCGGGCGCGCGGGGGGTCGGCGCCGCGCGACTGACCACCGCCGCCGCGGCGAACAAGGCCGCGGCCCAGGCCCACGCGGCATCGATCAGATCTCCCGACTGGTAGCTGTCGGCGGCGACCATCCCGGTGTAGGCGCTGTCGGCGATCGCCATCACGGCGATGGCCGCGGCGAGCAGGCTGATCGCGACCCGCTGGCCCCCGGTGGTCCGCATCAGCGTCACCACGGCGATGGTCAGCATCACGATGTCGGCAACGGGGTACAGGAAGGCCACGACCACAGCGGCCCGGTCCTCGCGATACGCGTCGAAGACGTCGTGCAGCACCAGGATCCACGCCAGCAGAAACAGGCACGACGTCACGGTGAAGCTGTCGAGCACGACACGAACGCGTGACTGGCGCATGGGCTCGGCGACGAACTGAGTCATCGCCACGGTGGCCAGAGCAGCGAACATCAAATAGAAGCCGTCGGCGATCGAGGGGACGGGCACCTCCAAGCGCAGGATCACCTCGTAGACGAACCAGGTCGCATCGCCCAACGTCCAGGCCGACAGAGCCACCGTCATCACCGACCACGCCCGCCGCAGGCGACCGGACGCCGACCGGGCGGCCAACCCCGCGCACACGGTCGCGTACCCCAGCAGCGCAAGGTTGATCAGGTCGTCGGCGATCCCCGCGTCCACACCACGGCCGCCCACAGCAAGGAGCGCCGTGAGGGCGAGCACGCCCGCCAGCGGCGCGATGACCAGCGCGATCACCCGCCGGTTGTACCGGCCCATGTCCACAACGCTCCCATAGTGCTTACTATCGCGTGCCCGACGTGCTTTGTCAGCAAATGTGGATCTCTCGGGCGCGGGATGTGACGCTAGCGCACATCGCTGGGTCCGCCGGGCGCGATTCGCGGCGTCCGATGCGGCGCGGCGTGAAGCCCGACCTCCTGCGCTTTGACGACGAAGAAGACGTCTCGCCCGGGTTCGAGGCCGAGGTCCAGCACGGCCGCCGGGGTGACATCGGCGGCCAGCCCGAGGCTGCCGTCGGGCAGATCGGCGCCCCGGATGCGGATGGCGTCACCGCGCAGCACCACATCGGCGATCGTGGTCGCAATGACGTTGCGTGGGCTGGCCCGCGGCGATTCCGTGTGGACGGCGACCGCGGCCGGGGAGAAGAGCGCCACGGCCGCGGTCCCGGGCGCCACGTCGCCCGTGCCGGCGAGCTCCAGTCCCCAGGACGTGCGCAACGTTCCGGGGCCGGCGATGCCGGACACCAGATTCATCCCCGCGATGCCGGCCGCGAAATCGCTGCGGGGAGCGGTCAGCACGGACCGGACCGGGCCGTGCTCGACGACACGGCCGCCCTCGATGACCACCGCGACGTCTGCGATGGCGAGTGCGTCGAGGACGTCGTGGGTCACGATCAGCGCGGTGCGCGATTCCCGCCGCAGCAGATCGCGCACCGTGCCTCGCAGCGCCGCCGCCGCGCCGACGTCCAGTGCCGCGAACGGCTCGTCGAGCAGCAGCACCCGCGGCTCGGCGGCCAGCGCGCGGGCCAGCGCTACGCGTTGAGCCTGGCCGCCCGACAGGTGCGCAGGTCGGCGCGCGGCCAGATGACCGGCGTCGACGGCGTCGAGCCACTGCCGCGCACGCTCGTCGGCCGCCCGGCGGGACAGGCCGCGGCACCTCGGCGGATAGGCGACGTTGGCGACGACGCTCAGATGGGGGAACAGCAGGGGCCGCTGGGCCAGCAGCGCGACCCCGCGCCGGTGGGCGGGCACGAACACCCCCGCCTGCACATCGGTGACGACCTCGTCGCCGATCTGCACCCGACCGCTGTCGGGACGCACCAGACCGGCGATGGCCTGCAAGACCGTGGATTTGCCGACCCCGTTCGGGCCGAGCACCGCCACCGCCTCGCCCTCGGCCACGCTGACCTCGAGATCGATGCCGCGCTGCGCGAGCACGATGCGGGCGGACACACCACTCATGGCAGGGACCCTGCCGCTCGGCGCCCAGCGGTGACCACCACGATCACCGCCGCGACCGCGATGAGCAGCAGTGAGAGCGCCACCGCGGCGTCGGCATCGGCCTCACGCTGCAGGTAGATCTCCAGCGGCAATGTCCGGGTGACCCCTTGCAGCGAGCCCGCGAACATCAGCGTCGCGCCGAACTCGCCCAGGGACCGGGCGAACGCGAGCACGGCACCCGAGATCAGGCCCGGCCACACCAGCGGCACCGTCACGGTGCGCAGCACCGTGGTGGGCCCGGCGCCCAGGGTCGCGGCCACCTGCTCGTAACCCTGTCCTGCGGTGCGCAGCGAGCCTTCTAGGCTGAGGACCAGGAACGGCAGCGACACGAACGTCTGTGCCAGCACCACCGCGGTCGTGGAGAACGCGATCCGCACTCCGAGCACCTCGAGCTGATGGCCCAGCAGGCCCTGCCGGCCGAAGGTGTAGAGCAGTGCGAGCCCACCCACCACGGGCGGCAACACCAGCGGCAACAAGATGAGCGCACGCATCACTGATCGGCCGCGCAGGCGGCTGCGGGCCAGTGCGAGGGCCATCGGCGCGCCCAGCACCACGCACAGGGCCGTGCTGGCCGTCGCGGTCTTGATGCTCAACAGCAGTGCGGCCGTGGCGGATTCGGAGGTGACCAACGGAATGAAATGCGCCCAGTCCACCCGGGCGACGATCGCGAGCAGCGGGACGATCAGGAACGCCGCGCCGAGCAGAGCCGGACAGTAGATCCACGAGGGGAGTGCGACGGGAACCGCGCCGCCGGGCCGCCGCCGCGCGGTCATGGTGCAGCGAAACCGGCGGCCGCCAAGGCCTCGCGACCGCGCGGACCGGTGACCAGATCCACGAATTGCTGTGCCGCCGAACCGTTCGCGGAGCTCTTCAACACGGCTATCGGATAGGTGTTGACGGCGCGGGCCGATTCGGGGAACTCGATCGTGTCGACTGTGGCCCCGGCCGATCGCGCGTCGGTGGTGTACACCAGGCCCGCGTCGGCCTGTCCCGAGGTGACTTTGCCGAGGACGTCGGTGACGGAGGATTCTTCGCTCACCGGCCGCAGCGTGACGCCGGTGCTCTGCTCCAGCCGCTGGGCGGCCGCACCGCAGGGAACCTGCGGCGCACACACCACCACCTGCTGTCCTGGGCGGGCCAGATCAGCGAAAGAGCCTATACGCGAGGGGTTTCCAGGGGGCGTCACGATGGTCAGCCGATTGGCTGCGAAGGTGACCGGCTCGCCGGCCACCACACCCGCCGACACCGCCTTGGTCATGTTGGTGGTATCGGCGGAGGCGAACACGTCGGCTGCGGCTCCCTGAGTCAGCTGGGTCACCAGGTCGGACGAGCCGGCGAAGCTGAACGTGACGGTGGTGCCGGCGTGTTCTTTCTCGAAGGCCGAGCCCAGTTCGGTGAACACGTTCTTCAGGGAGGCGGCGGCGAACACGGTGAGTCCCGTGTTCTGCGGCGGGGACGAGCATCCGGCGCTGAGCGCGACCATCGCGATCAGCGTGGCCGTCATGATTCGTCTCATCGATCGCCCGCCGTCTCGACGATCACCGTGGTGGCTTTCACCGCCGCCACGGCGACCACGCCAGGCTCCAGACCGAGCTGGGTGACCGATTCCGTACTCATCAGAGACACCACCGTGAACGGCCCGCACTGCAGCTGGACCTCGCTCATCACCCGGTCGGAGGTCACCTTCGTGACCAGCCCGACGAAGCGGTTGCGGGCCGAGCTGGACACCCCCACCGGATCGGGCGGCGGGTCGGCCTGACGGACGGCGAAGTCGGCCAGGTCGGCACCGGCGATCACCTTGCGCCCGGCGTCGTCGGTCGTCGCGGCCAAGGCGCCGCTGTCGACCCACCGGCGCACCGTGTCATCGCTGACGCCGAGCAGCGTCGCTGCCTCCTTGATTCGGATCGCCGGCATGAGGATTTCTTTCGCAGATACGGACAGATTCCGTGAATTGAACCATATCTGCGGATACTCAGGGCTGTCGTCGCCGCAGGGGGCTACTCGTCGTCGAGTACGGAGAACGGCTCGGTTGGGGTTTCGACCACGGCCAGCTGCGCCGCCGACTCCGAGGGCACCACCTTGCCGGCCAAGGCGCGCAGCGCCCGCTCGGTTCCGATGTCGTGGCCGGCCCGCTCGGAGAGCAGCCACCGCACCTCGAGCAAATCGCAATAGGCCTGAATCGGCGTGCCCGTCCGTCCGAGCGCGGCGTGTGCTCGATGCATCGTCGGCGTCGCCACCTCCATCGCCCAGAGCTGACCTGCGGTGCGTTCGTCGACGTCATGGCCGGCCTCTCGGCACAGCTGACCCTGATAGGCGTGCAGATCGCCCAGCAGGATGCGGGCCTGCCCTTCCCCGACGTCCAAGCCGGTGAGCCGCTGCAGCTGCGTGGCGTGGTAGCGGCGATCGCCGACGGCGACGTGCAGACGCAACTCGTCGGCGCCCGAGGTGACCGGCTGCAGGGACACCTCGTCGACGGCGAAGCCCAGCTCGTTGAGCTTGCGGATCGTGCCCTCCACCCGGTAGCGATCGGCGAAACCGAACGTCGGCGCCGCATGCAGCAGCTCCCACAGTCCCTCGTAGCGCTCCCGGATGGCCAGTGCTTCGGCGATGAAGCCCGACTGCAGGTCCGGCCGGCCCAATCGCGCCGCCACGTCGAGCAGGCCCGCGGCCACGTTCTCGACCGTGATGTCGATGTCTTGGGCGCGTTGCCCGTTCGACAGGCTCGGATGGACTTCGCTGGTCTCGGCGTCGACCAGAAACGCCTGCAACACCTGCCCGTCGCGGGAGAACAGCGTGTTGGCCAGCGAGCAGTCGCCCCAGAACACGCCGTGGCGGTGAAGTTCCACCAACAGCGTGGCCATCGCATCGAACAGCCTGGCCCGGTGCTTCGGTGCGTCAGGGGGAAGACGCATGAACATCCGGCGGTACTGCCACGAGCCGGTGAGATACCGGGTCAGCAGGATCGCGGTGTCGAAGTCGGGCTGGAACACCAGACCGGCGGGCCGGACGGCGTTGAGCCCCATGTCCTCGAGCTTGCGCAGTACGTCGTACTCGCGCTTCGCGATGCGTGGGGGCAGCTCCTTGAGTGCCCACAACTCACCGTCGCTCTCGACGAACCGGACCAGGTGCCGACTCGGGCCCACCGGCAGATCCCGCAGCGGCACATCCGGTGCGGCCCAGTTGCC
The DNA here is from genome assembly GCF_003254575.1 of Mycobacterium kyogaense. GTDB lineage: Bacteria > Actinomycetota > Actinomycetes > Mycobacteriales > Mycobacteriaceae > Mycobacterium > Mycobacterium kyogaense. The sequence goes on from NZ_QJUA01000005.1 coordinate 56,304, forward strand.
CAGCGGTTGCTCCCAGGGCAGGGCGAGCAACCCCGGGCACGGGGCACGCAGCCGCAACTCAGGAGCGGCCATGAGCGGGTGGACTCGTCGGCTCAGCCGGCGGACGCCGCGTGCCGGCCACTGGACTGGCTTGTCCGCGTGAGGTTCTCGCCACTCTGCGGATCGAAAAGATGCAACCGTTCGGCGTCCAGCCACAGCGTCGCCTTGTCGCCGATACGGACTCGGCTCAGCGGGTCGAGCTCCACGCAGAGCTGGGTGCGCAGCTGCTCGCTGTCCAGGTCCTTGGCCAACTCCGCCAGCTGATCCTTGATCTCCGGCGTCGCATCGAAGGGCACGAACGCGTACTGCTCGTTGCCCAGCCACTCGACCATGTCGACGGTGACGTCGAACGTCACGCCGCGCGAACGCTTGTCGTCGTCGACGAACTCGGCGTCCTCGAACGCCCCCGGCCGGATCCCGGCGATGTAGAGCGTGCCGTCAGAGACCGCGCCGCGCCACTCGTCGCGCAGCGGGATCGTCACGAATGGGAGTTCGAGCTGATCGCCGCGCACCCGTGCGGGCACGAAGTTCATCGGCGGGGAACCGATGAAGCCGGCGACGAACAGGTTGACCGGCTGGTCGTAGAGCTCCCGGGGGCTGGCAACCTGTTGCAGCACACCCTTTTTCAGCACGGCGACGCGATCACCGAGTGTCATCGCCTCGGTCTGGTCGTGGGTGACGTAGACGGTCGTGACCCCGAGCTTGCGCTGAAGCCGCAGGATCTCCGTGCGCATCTGACCGCGCAACTTCGCGTCGAGGTTCGACAGCGGCTCGTCGAACAGGAACGCGTCGGCTTCCCTGACGATCGCCCGTCCCATCGCGACGCGCTGGCGCTGACCACCGGAGAGGTTCGCCGGCTTGCGATCCAGGTGCTCGCCCAACTCCAACGTCTTGGCCGCCTCATCGACCCGCTTGCGGATCTCGTCGTCGGACAACTTGCCCGACAGCCGCAGGGGGAAGGCGATGTTCTCGAAGACGGTCAGGTGCGGGTAGAGGGCGTAGTTCTGGAACACCATCGACAGGTTGCGGTCGCGGGGTGCCTTGTCGTTGACCCGCTTGTCACCGATCAGCATGTCGCCCGAGGAGATGTCTTCCAGGCCGACGATCATCCGCAACAGCGTGGACTTTCCGCAGCCCGAGGGGCCGACCAGGATCATGAACTCGCCGTCGGCGATGTCGAGGCTGACGTCGTTGACGGCCGGGTATCCGTCGCCGTACTTCTTGACGATATTGCGCATCGTGATTGCTGCCATGGGGTTATCCCTTCACTGCTCCGGAAGTCAGGCCGGCGACGATGCGCCGCTGGAAGATGAGAACGAGGATGACGACGGGGATCGTCACGATCACCGACGCGGCCATGATGTAGGGGACCGGCGACTCGAAATACGAGGCGCCCTGGAAGAACGCCAGCGCCGCAGGCACCGTGCGTGCGCTGTCCGTCGACGTCAGCGAGATCGCGAACAGGAAGTCGTTCCAGCAGAAGAAGAACGTCAGGATCGCGGTGGTGAACACGCCCGGTGCGGCCAGCGGCACGATCACCTTGCGGAACGCCTGCCACTGCGTGGCTCCGTCGACCTGCGCGGCATGCTCCATCTCCCAGGGGATCTGCCGGAAGAACGCCGACATCGTCCAGATCGACAGAGGCAGCGCGAACGTCAGATAGGGGATGATCAGGCCGAGCCACGTGTCGTAGATGCCCAGCCCGCGCCACATGTCGAACAGCGGTCCGACGAGTGCCGCCTGCGGGAACATCGCGATGCCCAGCGCCAGGGACAGCAGCACCTTCTTGCCCGGGAATTCCAGACGCGCAATGGCATACGCGGCGAACATCGCGATGATCACCGAGATGATCGTCGCGATGACCGCGATGCCGATCGAGTTGATCAGCGCCCGCGTGAACAGTTCGTTGCTGAAGATCTGCGCGAAGTTGTCCAGCGTGAAGGAGCTCGGAAGGAACGACGGGTTGCCCGAGACGATGTCGGACGGCGGTTTGAACGCCAGGCTGATCATCCACAGCATCGGCACGAAGCTGTAGATCACGATGACGATGCCGGCGATCGTCCACCACTTGGTGTTCTTGGTCACTGGTCACCCCTGACTTGCGACAGGTCGGTCTTGAAGACCTTGATGAAGATCCACGCGATCGCCACGACCGACAGGAACAGCAGCACCGAAACCGCCGATCCCATCCCGAGATTCACCAACGTCACGTTCTGCCGGTAGGCCAGGAAGGAGATCGTCTCGGTGTTGTTGGCGCCCGCAGTCATCACGTACGGGTTGTCGAAGATGCGCCACGCGTCGAGGGTGCGGAACAGCAGCGCGACCATGATCGCGGCTTTCATGTTGGGCAGCGTCACCTTCCACAGACGCTGCCAGGCGGTGGCGCCGTCGACCTTCGCGGCCTCCTGCATGTCCTCGGGCACCTGCACCAGTCCGGCGAGAAGCAGAAGCGAGATGAAGGGTGTGGTCTTCCAGATCTCCGACAGGCAGATGACGAAGATGGCCGACCAGCGGTCGCCGAACCAGTCGAAGTCGGTGAGATTCAGCCACTGGTTGACGAAGCCGGAGTCGATGGCGAACGCGTAGCGCCAGATGAACGCCGAGACCACGGTGACGATGCCGTAGGGGATCAGGATGGCGGTGCGCAGCGGCCCCCGCCCGCGCACGATGCGCAGCATCACGAACGCGAACCAGAAGCCGAGCACCAACTCCACCGCGACGGTGACGACGGTGATCGCCAGCGTGGTGACGAAGTCGTTCCACCACACCGGGTCGGTCAGGATCACCCCGTAGTTGCGCAGTCCGACGAAACTGCGCCCCTCCGGATCGGTCAACCGGAAGTTATACAGCGACAACACCAGCGCGTACCCGAGGGGGTAGGCGGTGACCAGCAGCATGACGATGTAGGACGGCAGCGTCAGGTAGAGGCCGAGCCGGCGTTCACCTTTGGCGCGCTCGCTGACCGAGGGTTGGCCCGGCTCTTTCTGCAGCGGCGGATCTTGGAGCGTCGTCACAGCAGGCGCCTGCCCGCCAGCACGTCAGCCATGAATTGGTCTGTCCTTTCCGGGGTGTCGCTGTTCACCGAGGCCGGCGGATGCCAGGTCTGCTGGATCGCGCCCGAGATGTCGGTATAGAAGGGGGTCGGCGGACGGGGGCCGCCGTCTCCGATCGATTCGCGGATGAGATCGGCGTTGGCGTACTCCTCGCGGATCTTCGGGTCGTCGTACGACGCGGCGTACGGCGACGGTTCGCTCTCATCGAGCATGTATTGGGTCGCCTTCGGTTCGGCGTTGATGCACTCGACGAGGGCGACCGCTTGGTCGGGATGCTTGCTGTAGGCGCCGATGCCGAGGTTGGCGCCGCCCAGCGGCGGTGCGCTCGGACGGTCAGGGGACACCCGGGGGTAGCGCGCCCAGCCGATGTCGTCGACGACGGCCTGGTCGAGCGTGCCTTCCTCGACACCGCTGCGCGCCGCGGCCAGCACGTAGGGCCAGTTGACCATGAACATGCCCTGGGCGGACTGGAAGTTGGTGCGGGCCTGTTCCTCCGAGGCGTTGGACATGTCCGTCGGTGCGGCGGGGGAGCGCCCCAGCGTGCCGACGATCTCGGCGGCCTTCTCACCCGCCGGGCTGGCCAGCGCCGGCTTGGCGTTGCGGCCCGCCTCGACGTCGTCGAGCAGGGCGCCGCCGCCGGAGAGCACCAGCGCGTTGATCAACACGGTGTAGCCCTCGTACCGCTGTGCCTGGACGGCGACTTTCTTCTGTTGTCCGACAGCCGCTTTGATCATCTCGTCCCAGGTGAAGGTGGGACTGGTCGGATCGACGCCCGCCGCGGCGGCCGCCGACTTCCGGTACCAGAGCAGCTGGGCATTGGACTTGTACGGTGCGCCGAAGAGCTTGTCCTCCCACATCCCGGTTTTCACGGGGGCGGGCAGCATGCCGGCGGTCAGCCGCTGGGTCTCTTCAGGGTTGTAGGGCCGCAGGAAGCCCGCGTTGGCGAACTCGGCGGTGAACACGACGTCCATGCTGACCAGATCGATGGACGTGTCCCCGGCAGCGAGTCGGCGCACCATCTGCTCCCGCTGGGCGGTCGCGGTCGACGGCAGCGATTCGATGCGCACGCGGTAAGCGCCGCCTGAGGCGGCCTCGCACTCCTGGGCCCGCGCGGCCGAACCGCCGTTGTCGGGAAGGATGTACCACGTCAGGGTCGGAGGGCCGACGTCGCTGCCGCATCCGGACAACAACGTGGCGGCGAGCAGAGGCGCGCTCGCCAGCGCGATTGCCCGACGTCGTCGCCCGCGGGCGAACTGAATTCGTTTCATCTCGTCCTCGTCTATGACGTCGCGGTCCCCGAGGTCCTGCGCACGAGGGCCACGACCAGCACATTCGGTACAGCGACGAGTGTGTCACAGTTCACAGGAACTCCTGCGCTGTGGTGTCGCATCGGCGCGGCACGCGGCCAGCAGCACGACCGCGGCGTCGTCGAAAGTGCCTCAGCTGTCGTGACGTCGTCGGTGTTCACTACCGTGGACGCACGTTCGTCGAGTGCAGAAGGAGTGCCGTGGCCCCCGCCGATTCCTCGTGGTGGCAGACCGCCGTCGTGTACCAGGTCTACATCCGCAGCTTCGCCGACGGGAACGGCGACGGCGTCGGCGATGTCGCAGGGCTGCGGAGCCGTCTGCCGTACCTGGCGCAGCTGGGTGTCGACGCGATCTGGATCAACCCCTGGTATCCGTCGCCGATGGCCGACGCCGGGTATGACGTCGCCGACTATCGCGACATCGAACCGGCCTACGGCTCCCTGGCTGAGGCGCAGGCACTGATCGCCGAAGCACACGAGCTGGGCATCCGGGTGCTGCTCGACATCGTGCCGAATCACACCTCAGATCAACACGCGTGGTTCCAGGCTGCGGCGGCCGACGAACCGGGGGCGCGGGAGCGCTACCACTTCCGCTCCGGCCGCGGGCCCTACGGTGCCCTGCCTCCCAACAACTGGCAGAGCGTGTTCGGTGGGCCGGCGTGGACGCGCCTCGACGACGGGCAGTGGTATCTGCACCTGTTCGCGCCCGGCCAGCCGGATCTCAACTGGGACAACGACGAGGTGCGGGCCGAGTTCGAAGACATCCTGGCGTTCTGGTTCGACCGCGGCGTCGACGGCTTCCGCATCGACGTGGCGCACGGATTGATCAAGGCGGAGGGCCTGCCCGATACCGCCGACCCCGACGATGCAGCACAGAGTCTGGTGCAATCACGCGAAGGGCATCCCGCCTGGGATCAGGACGGAGTGCACGAGATCTACCGGGGCTGGCGGACGGTGGCGCAGCGCTACGAGCCCGAGCGCATCTTCATCGCCGAGGCATGGGTGCCCAGCAACGAACGGCTGGCCCGATACCTGCGACCTGACGAGCTGCACACCGCATTCCAGTTCGATTTCCTGCGGGCCCCGTGGCGCGCCGAGGTGCTGCGGACGGTCGTCGACGACGCGATCAGCGCGGCTGCCACGGTCGGCGCACCGCCGACGTGGGTGCTCTCCAACCATGACGTCACCCGCACCGTCACCCGGTTCTCCCGCTCGCAGCCGGGTCACCTGATCGAGACAGATTGGGAACGGGGCCGGTGGGCAGACGAGGACCCCGATCACGTGATCGGCCGGCGCCGAGCGCGCGCCGCCGCGCTCGTCCAACTCGCGCTGCCGGGCACCGCGTACGTCTACCAGGGCGAGGAGCTGGCCCTCGAGGAGGTGGAGGATCTCCCCGACGAGGTGCGCCAGGATCCGACATGGGTGCAATCCGGCTTCACCGACGTGGGCCGCGACGGGTGCCGAATTCCGTTGCCGTGGAGAGCGACTGACATCCCCTACGGCTTCGCCGCCGATTCCGCCGCCGTCACGTGGCTGCCGCAGCCCGGGCACTGGGCCGAGCACAGCGTCGAGGCGCAGGACGGTGACGCCGAGTCCACCCTGAATCTGTACCGTCGCGCTCTCGGTCTGCGCGCGCAGTTGTGGCGCGACGCGGGCGACCTGAAGTGGCTGTCGACGCCCAGCGGGGTCGTGGCCTTCGAACGCGGTGCCGCGCAATGCTGGGTCAACACCGGCGACTCCGAGGTGCCGCTACCTGAGTCGGCGTCGGTGATGTTGGCCTCGGCGCCCGGCGTGCTGAGCGCGCTGCCGCCGGACACCGCGGTCTGGTTGCGTTCTCGCTGATCTCACCGCGACAGGTCGTCGCCGGGGTGGGCCCGCTGGTGCTCGAGCTTGGAGATGAACACGGCGGCCTGTGTCCGCCGCTCCATGCCGAGCTTGGCCAGAAGGCGTGACACGTAATTCTTGATCGTCTTCTCGGCCAGAAACATCCGCGCCGCGATCTGTCGGTTGGTCAGTCCCTCTCCGAGCAGGTCGAGCAGCACTCGCTCCTGGTCGGTCAGGCTCGACAGGGGATCGTTGGCGCGGCCGCCGCCGCGGACCGTAGCCATCAGTGCCGCGGCGGCCCGGTTGTCCAGCAGTGACCGTCCAGCACCCACGTCTTTGATGGCCCGCGCCAGCTCCATGCCTTTGATGTCCTTGACCACGTATCCGCTCGCGCCGGCGAGGATCGCGTCGAGCATGGCTTCGTCGGAGGTGTAGGAGGTCAGCATCAGGCAGCGCAGATCCGGCATGCGAGACAACAGATCTCGGCACAGCTCGATGCCGTTGCCGTCGGGCAGCCGCACGTCGAGCACCGCGACGTCCGGCTGCAGCGCCGGAATCCGGGCCAACGCCTCGGACACCGAGCCGGCCTCGCCGATCACGTCGAGCTCCTCGTCCGCGGAGAGGAGCTCGATCAGGCCACGACGGACCACCTCGTGGTCGTCGACCAGGAACACTCTCACTTTGCTCACGGCGTCATCGTTCAGCGGTCGGCCCTCCGGTCACAAGGCGGTCTGAGGACCGCAGATCAGGATCGAACAGTCGGTGTCACGGAAAGCGGAATTGCCGGGTGCTCCCACGAGTTCTGTAACACCGCCCCGGCGGGTGCGGCTGGTCACCATCAACGCCACGTCGTCGGCGTTGGCGGCCACGTAGCCGAGGGCGTCGGAATCGCAACTGACCGAACTGATGTCGAGTTGCGGGTACTTGCGCCGTGATTCGGCGAGCCGGCGTTCCCAGTGCGCAAGATTGTCCGCGGTGCGAGGCGACGACGCGAGGATTCGCACGGCGGCACCGCGACGGTGCGCCTCCTGTAGTCCTCGGTCGAGCAGCGCGCCTGCCGTGGCACGGTCGGGAAGTTCGACGACGACAGAGCGCTGTCGGCGCCCGTGTGTCCGGTGAGAGCGCACGATGGCGACCGGGCACTGCGCGGCGGCAGACAGTGCTGCCGCGGTCGAGCCGATCCGGCCTCGGGTGGCATGTCGCAACCCGCGTGCCCCGACGCACAGCAGTATCGCCGATCGCGACGCCCGGAGAAGGGCTTCGACGGGGCGCCCGTGCACGATGCTGACGTCGACGCGGACAGGTCGCCCGGTCGCCTCGATGGCGCTCACAGCGTTCTTCGCGGCGGTCTGTGCGAACGTCGTTGCCGGACCGTCCGCAGCGGTGGCCTCGTCGTCATCGACGACAGAGACCAGGCGCAGGGTGGCATCGCGGTGTTCGGCTTCGTCGATTGCCCACAGGGCAGCCTCCAGCGCGGCGGCTGATCCGTCGATGCCCACCACCACAGAGGGGGCCGTGTCGGTGTTCACGACGCCTCCTCTCGCAGGTGGAGAACGTCGTGGACGTCTCGGCGCGGGGTGGGCGGTGGCGGCGATTCGAGAGCATCGATCCGTCCGATGCGGATCAGCGCCTGCGGAATCGCGTGACTGCCGGTCAGTGACGCCACGACATCGCGCCCGCTGGCGAGTTCAGTGACGTGCGTGACGATGCAGGTCGCCAACCCGGCCATCGTGGCATCGAGAAGAACTGCGGAAAGTACTTCACCGCAACGTAATACGCTGTCCGCGGAGTCGTCGACGGAAGACAGGACCAGCAGGTGTGCGCGGTCCTCGGCGATCTCGGCGCGTCGCTCCGGTTGATTGGTGACCGGGAAGTTCCGTCCGATCGCCACCCGGTCACTCTCCGGCGCCGAGATCAGGGCAGTGGCCGGAATGCCGATGTCGGTTGCCAAAGTGTCTGTCCACCAATCCAGTTCGGAGTGGTAGTCGGTGTCGAACATGCGGATTGCGTCGGTCAGCTGGGAGAGTTCCGCCACCGTCGAGCGCTGCTGGTCTGCGATGGTGTCGAGACGCACAGCGTCGGCGTGTTCCGAGGCGTGCAGAGCCTCGACCAGGTGACCCGTCCCATCGGGCGATTCGAGGAACGCCAGGCGGTCGGTACGTCGCGCCATGATCGCGTCGACGCGACGACGCTGTGCGGGGCTCACCGAGGACGCCGGGGTAAGGGCGACGCTCGCGAGGTGGCGCGAGTTCTGCGGATCGGGGAAACGTGTGACTGTGCCGAGCCATCCCGATGCCGCGATCGCAACCCGGAAGTGGTCCAGCACGGCGCCGCAACTGAGCAACGCCTGGCGTCCGCTCTCGTCGGCCACTTCTGCCCGTCGGGACGGATCGAGGTACAGGTCGACCGTGTTTCCCGTCAAGGTCCAGCGCCAGGGTTGCGTGTTGTGGAAGGAGGGTGCTCGGCAGGCCACTTGCAACGCATCGACGATCAGCTCGGACCCGATCCGCGGCGTCGCCATCGCACCTCCACTTCGTCTGCAGCCAGACTGCGCGGTCGATGAGCGCGGTGACAGGGCCAATGGTCCTCTGACGGTGTGACGTGAGCCAGGTCGGCCTCAGCAACCCCGTATGCGAGCGAAGAGATGCGGCCCACGTGGCAGCGAGTCGAGTCGTCGTTATGCCGGCGCAATGTCGGGGAATGAGGCCGCCGGGGTCGGCCGCGCGCGCGTAAAGCCCACGCGCACAACGATGGCAGCTGGGTTTGCGAGACGCGTTCGGCGCAGCCGTTCCGGCGACCACGACGGAGGGATCTTCCGCCGGGCTGGGATTCATAGCGCCTTCATAGGTTGGCGTGTTGGCGCACAGGCAAAAATGAAAACCCCAGCTCAGCGCGAAGTCATCGCAACGGGATTGCTTCTCCTTGGCAACGGTTGCATAACGCAGCTTTTGTCGCGTCGGTGATTTTCCAAATTGTCGGTTCAGTAAGCCCAGTAACTGATCGGAATTGCAGCACGACGCAGAAGGACTGGGAGCGCATGTCACGGACCAAGAAGGGCATCGTCGTTGTCATGATGGGCAGCGCAGGGATGTTCTTGAGCGCGCCACTGTTGACGCCGTTGGCCGCTGCGGCGCCCAACCGGGGTGGCGTGCCGTGTGTGGACATCCTCCAGCAAATCGTGAGTCGGCCCGCCGACGTCCCTCAGGCATTGCAGAATGCCGCGTCGTCGTTCACTGCCGGTCCCGGTCAGCCGACTCCGCCTGTGGTCGTGCCGCCGGCGAGTTCCTCGTCGGCGGGTCTGCCCCCGACGCCGCCGCGTCCGCCGGCTTCGGTCTCCGCGTCGTCATCGGGTGTCACACCGTCCACGCCCGGAACGCCTGGTGTGCCGGCGGCTACGACGGGTGGAGGCGCGACACCTCCCGTTCCGCCCGTTCCGCCGGGCGCAGCGGTCACCCCGGCCGCGGGCGTGACGCCGCCGCTGCCGCCCGTGCCGGGCGGACCCGCCGCAATTCCTGTGGTCAACGCCGGGCCGCCGCTGCCGGGTGTGCCCGGTGCGCCGATTGTCGGCGACGCCGGGGCTGCTCTCCCGCCGGCGCCGGGGCTGCCCGGTGCGCCGGTGGGTGTTCCGGTGGGTGCGGGTGCTCCGCCTGTTCCGGGTGTGCCGGGTGGACCGGTGGGTGTTCCGGTGGGTGCGGGTGCTCCGCCTGTTCCGGGTGTGCCGGGTGGACCGGTGGGTGTTCCGGTGGGTGCGGGTGCTCCGCCTCTTCCGGCTGTGCCGGGTGCGCCGGTCATCGGTGATGCGGGCACCGTGGCGCCGGCCGGACTCCCCGGTGTCGGTGCACCGGTCGAGGGCGCGGGCGGTGTGGTAGCGCCAGGTGCCGGCGGCGCCCCGGGCGCGCCTATTGCAGCTGCCGCAGGTGAAGCCGCGCCGCCGGCTCCGGGTGTTCCGGGTGCGCCGGTGGTGGGTGAGTCGGGCGTGATCGCGCCGCCGGCTCCGGGTGTTCCGGGTGCGCCGTTGGGTGCGCCGGTCGGCGCTGGTGCCCCGCCGGCTCCGGGGGTGCCGGGGGCTCCCATCGTGGGTGAGTCGGGGGCGGTGACGCCTCCTGCGCCGGGTGTGCCTGCGGTTCCGGTGGGGTCGTCGGTTGAGGGTGCGACGCCGCCGGCTCCGGGTGCACCGGGTGCCCCGGTGGTGGGTGAGTCGGGTGTGGTGACGCCGCCGGCTCCGGGTGTGCCGGGTGCGCCGGTGGTGGGTGAGTCGGGTGTGACGACGCCTCCTGCGCCGGGTGTGCCGGGTGCTCCGGTGGTGGGTGAGTCCGGTGTGGTGACGCCGCCGGCTCCGGGTGTGCCGGGTGCGCCGGTGGTGGGTGAGTCGGGTGTGACGACGCCTCCTGCGCCGGGTGTGCCCGCGACTCCGGTTGCCAGCTCGGTCGAGACCTTCTCACCGCCTGCCCCTCCGGCGCCTGCGGTTCCTGCGGGTTCGTCGGTGGAGGTTGCGACGCCTCCTGCGCCGGGTGTGCCGGGTGCTCCGGTGCAGGGTTCGACAAGTGTGGTGGCGCCTCCTGCGCCGGGTGTGCCTGCGGTTCCGGCGGGTTCGTCGGTGGAGATTGCGACGCCTCCTGTGCCGGGTGTGCCTGCGGTTCCGGCGGGTTCGTCGGTGGAGGTTGCGACGCCTCCGGTTCCGGGTGTGCCGGGTGCTCCGGTGGTGGGTGAGGCTGGTGTGACGACGCCTCCTGTGCCGGGTGTGCCTGCGGTTCCGGCGGGTTCGTCGGTGGAGGTTGCGACGCCTCCGGTTCCGGGTGTGCCGGGTGCTCCGGTGGTGGGTGAGGCTGGTGTGACGACGCCTCCTGTGCCGGGTGTGCCTGCGGTTCCGGCGGGTTCGTCGGTGGAGGTTGCGACGCCTCCGGTTCCGGGTGTGCCGGGTGCTCCGGTGGTGGGTGAGGCTGGTTTGGTGACGCCTCCGGTTCCGGGTGTGCCGGGTGCTCCGGTGGTGGGTGAGGCTGGTTTGGTGACGCCTCCGGTTCCGGGTGTGCCGGGTGCTCCGGTGGTGGGTGAGGCTGGTTTGGTGACGCCTCCGGTTCCGGGTGTGCCGGGTGCTCCGGTGGTGGGTGAGGCTGGTTTGGTGACGCCTCCGGTTCCGGGTGTGCCGGGTGCTCCGGTGGTGGGTGAGGCTGGTTTGGTGACGCCTCCGGTTCCGGGTGTGCCGGGTGCTCCGGTGGTGGGTGAGGCTGGTTTGGTGACGCCTCCGGTTCCCGGTGTCCCGGGTGCCCCGGCGGTGGGTGAGGCTGGTTTGGTGACGCCTCCGGTTCCCGGTGTCCCGGGTGCCCCGGCGGGCGGCGTAGGGGAGGCGGGCGCTCCCAGTGTTGGCGGCGCTCCAGGCGCTCCCGTTGCCGCTGCCTCAGGTGTTGCCGGTCCGGGTACTCCGGCCGTCCCAGGCGCTCCGGTATTCGGAGACGCCGGTGGGGTGACTCCGCCGGTTCCGGGTGGTCCGGGTGGTGCGGTGGCGGTTCCTGCTGGTGGGGTGACTCCGCCGGTTCCGGGTGGTCCGGGTGGTGCGGTGGCGGTTCCTGCTGGTGGGGTGACTCCGCCGGTTCCGGGTGGTCCGGGTGGTGCGGTGGCGGTTCCTGCTGGTGGGGTGACTCCGCCGGTTCCGGGTGGTCCGGGTGGTGCGGTGGCGGTTCCTGCTGGTGGGGTGACTCCGCCGGTTCCGGGTGGTCCGGGTGGTGCGGTGGCGGTTCCTGCTGGTGGGGTGACTCCGCCGGTTCCGGGTGGTCCGGGTGGTGCGGTGGCGGTTCCTGCTGGTGGGGTGACTCCGCCGGTTCCGGGTGGTCCGGGTGGTGCGGTGGCGGTTCCCGCCAGTGCGGCCACGCCGCCGGTGCCGCCGACTCCGCCCGCTTCTGTGGGCGTCAACGGTGGTGTCCCGTCGTCCCCGATCCCCGGTGCCCCCGGTAACTCGCTGACGGTTCGGGATCTCCTGACCCCGCCCGGGGTGCTGCGCACGGTTCAGGATGCCGCGTCGTCGGTGGCCGGTGTTCTGCCTCCGCCGCCGGCGCCCGCGCCCGGTGCTCCTGCCGCGGTGTCGATCTCAGCGCCGCCCGTGCCGGACGGATTCACGCCGCTGCTGGCCACAGGTGTTTCCAACCTGATTTCGCCGTCTCCGCTGAATCTCCCGTCGATCCCGGGTATGCCGGTGCCGCTGCCCAACGAGATCCCGGTGCCGTCTGACCTGCTCTGCGCTGGCACGGACTGGTCGGCGTCACAGGGAGGCGGGGTGACCCGGGCTCCCGCTGCCGATGCCGATGTCGTGCGGGCACCAGTCGTCGGCGGTGACCGCCGCGATCGCTGGGAAGGTCGCTAGATCGCTACGGCCTGGCTGAGTCGACGCTCAGCCAGGCCGGCTAGCGGGTCTTCTGCTCGTTGTCAGCCAGCGCGCCGGCAACCAGATCGGTCGCAACCTGGATCAGCGGCACATTGGAATCCTGGGACAGCTTGCGCAGCACGTCGAAGGCCTGCACAGCGTTCACGCGGTAGCGCTCCATGATCATTCCCTTGGCCTGGCCGATCATGTCGCGACTCGACAGCGCGCGCTTGAACTGATCCTCTCGGCGAGCGGAGTTCCAGGCCACCGAGGAGTGCGCGGCGAAGATCAACCCGATCGTCCGCGAGTCAGAGGAGAACACGTTGGGCTGCTCGGAGTAGACGTTGAGCGCCCCGAGGGTCTCGCCGGCGATGAAGAGCTGGAACGCCATGATCGACCGGATCGGGGTCTCGGCGAGCGCGTCCTGGCGGTAATTCGGAAACCGCGTGTCGGTCTCGAGGTCGGGTACGTGCACCGTCTGCTCGTCCCAGGCCGCCGTCAGACACGGCCCCTCGTGGTAGCGCTGCTGGATCTTGTCGAGCAGAAGTGGCCAGTGCGACGTCGCCGCGGGTGTCTCGATCTGGCGGGCGTTGCGGGTGAGCGTGATGCCTGCGTACTGCGCGCCGGGAATCTCGACTGCGGCATGTTCGGCCAGTTCGGCGACCACTGTGTCCGCGTCGGCATCGGATCTGTTGTGCAGACCGCGCACCACTTCCGCCACGCGCAAATGCGTCGCGTCCACGTCAGGCTGAGCTTCCACCGCCACCGTCCAAACTCTCGCGTCAATTCGGCTCACCAATCTACCGCTGACCATGGCAAATCACCTGGGCATGGTGCTGACACTTCTATGGCGCTCAGCTGCGGGTCGTCTCACAACGCCTTGAGGTACCGGCCGGCGATGAGTTTCTGCATGAGTGAGGTCACCGGAGCACCCAGCCTGCTCCACCACGCCGCGGGTTGCGAGAACGCGGCGACCTCCGCGATCACCTGCTCGGTGGTGCGGTCGAAGCGCACCAGGAACAGTTCCTCGCCGCGGACCGCGTGCCCGGGCAGCGTGCCGTAGGCGAATCCGCGGCGGTCGGGCTCGTCGATGACGTAGACCACCCGGCACGGGGCGGAGACCGGTCCCAGGTGCCCGAGGACGTCGGTCCCTTCCTCGGCTGTCGGCGTCGTCGACTCGACGCGCAGCCCGGCGCCTCGCAGCATGCCGAAACGCATCCCTGCCGCAGCCGCTTGCTCGAAACGCTCACGGCCGCAACCGATGACCGACGTCCTGCGCAGGAAGCGGTAGCCCGGCGGCGGGGTACCGGCGGTTGCGCCCACGTCGGGGTAGGTCAGCGGCAGAGCCGCCAGGTCGCTCAACTTCACCAGCTGAGCTTCCCATCGCGGGCGTACCGTCGGTGCGGTGACCACGACGACGCTGACCCTGGGCAACGATCTGACCGTCAACCGCCTTGCCTTCGGGGCGATGCGCCTGACAGGCAAGGGCGTGTGGGGTCCACCCGCAGATCGCGACGAATGTCTGCGCGTGCTGAGGCGAGCCGTGGAACTCGGGGTGAATTTCATCGACACCGCGAACTCGTACGGGCCCTACATCTCGGAGGAGCTGATCCGGGAAGCACTGCATCCCTACGACGGCGTCGTCATCGCCACGAAGGCGGGGTTGCTGCGCACCGGTCCCGATCAGTGGCCTGTCCTCGGGTACCCGGCCTACCTGCGACAGGAATGCGAGATGAGCCTGCGCCGCCTCGGCGTGGACACCATCGACCTGTTTCAGCTACACCGCATCGACGACAAGTTCCCCGCCGAGGACCAGGTGGGCGAACTGCTGAAGCTGCAGCAGGAGGGCAAGATCCGCCACATCGGGCTGTCGGAGATCAGCGTCGAACAACTCGAGGCCGCCCAGAAGGTGGCTCCGATCGTCTCGGTGCAGAACATGTACAACCTGACGACCCGCGGCGCCGAACCCCTCGTCGACGCCTGTGAAGCTCGCGGCACCCTTCATTCCCTGGTTCCCACTGGCAGCCGGACCGCTGGCAGCTGCTGACGGCCCTCTTCAGCGCATCGCCGCCGAACATGGTTCGACGGCCTCGCAGTTGGCGTTGGCATGGCTGCTCAAGCGCTCGCCGATCATGCTGCCGATCCCGGGGACGTCGAAAGTGGCTCACCTCGAGGAGAACGTGGCGGCCGGAGACATCGAGCTCAGCGACGACGAGTTCGAGACGCTGAGCAAAGCCGGTGCCGCTCAGAGCTGAGACAACCAATACGGTGAGCGGATGAGCGCCACCGAGTCCGTCGACGTCCCAGCCGGGGGAGGCTTCAACCCGCCGCAGCCCACCACCAAGGGCGGCCCCGACTACGGGCGGTTCGTCGCGGCGGTAAGGGACCTCCAAGACCATGCCCGCGCCGCCGACGCGCCCGATGACGTCATCACCGCTGCAGCGGACCTGATCCAGCAGGCGTCCGAACTGCTCGCACCGTTCGACGCCGACGAGTGGTCGTCGCCGTCAGGGCGCCGGATGGACCTGCCCAACAGGGGAAACATCCTGAACATCCCGGTCGATCTACACGTCACCGACGACAACCGCATCGGCGGCACCGCCCGGTTCGCCCGCTATCACCTCGGCCGCAACCGCGCCGCGCACGGCGGCACCATTGCCCACCTGTTCGACTCGCTGCTCGGCTTCACCGCCGCCAAACTCGGGCGGAGCCGCGCCCAACGCACGGCCTTCCTGCACGTCGACTACCGCAAGATCGTGCCGGTCGAGAAGGTGCTGCAGGTCGATGCGGGCATCGACGACGTCAAAGACCGGAAGATCTTCGTCTCCGGCCGTCTGCTGGACGGCGATCAGGTGCTCGCCGAGGCCCATTCCCTGTTCGTCAAGCTGAAGCCGGGTCAGCCATGAGCGACGGAAAGCGGAACGCGATCTCACGCCGCTGGGCCGGCTGGCGCGATCGCCTGCGCGAACGCCCGGTCGCCAACCTCTCGTACCGGATCGCCGTCGGCGTGGTCGGCACCGTCGTCTTCGCCGCCGGCATCGTCGCGATCCCGTATCCGGGGCCCGGCTGGGCGATCGTGTTCATCGGACTCGGCATCCTGGCCACCGAGTTCGACTGGGCGCGCCGCCTGCTCGCCTGGGTGCGTGAGCGCTACGACAAGGTGATGGACTGGTTCGCACGACAGGGCCTGTGGGTGAAGATCCTGGGTGTCGTCTTCACCGCTGCCGTCGTCGTCGTCACACTGTGGCTGTTCGGGGCGCTCAATTTCGCGGCCAAACTGGTAGGTCTCGAGTGGCCCTGGTTGCAAAGCCCTATTGGTATCGGTTCCTGAGGTCCCGCACCGATAGCATGGTCGCGGTCGCCGCGCCCCGTTCGGCCGACCTCACCGCAGAACTGCACCAACGTTGGGAGAACCCCTGATGACCGCGCCCGCTCGCCCCGCACCAGCAGCCCCGATCCGGGTCGCTGCCGGGACGACCGCCGCTGCGGCGGTGCGTGATGCCGGGTTGCCGTCTCGGGGCGCACCCGACGCCATCGTGGTGGTCCGCGACGCCGACGGGCGGCTGCGTGATCTGTCCTGGATTCCCGAGGTCGACGTCGACGTCGTCCCGGTGGCGGCCGACACCGACGACGGCCGCAGCGTCATCCGGCACTCGGCGGCGCACGTACTGGCGCAGGCCGTGCAGGACATGTTCCCTGAGGCCAAGTTGGGTATCGGCCCCCCGATCACCGACGGCTTCTACTACGACTTCGACGTGGCGGAGCCCTTCACCCCCGAACACCTCGAAGCGCTCGAGAAGAAGATGCGCAAGATCGTCAAAGACGGTCAGCTCTTCGAGCGCCGCGTGTTCGAGTCCAAGGACCAGGCCCGCGCGGAGCTGGCCGGTGAGCCCTACAAGCTCGAGCTGATCGACGACAAGTCGGGTGCCGACGATCCCGAGGTGATGGAGGTCGGTGGCGACGAACTGACCGCCTACGACAACCTCAATCCCCGTACCCGCGAGCGTGTCTGGGGTGACCTGTGCCGCGGTCCGCACATTCCGACCACGCGCTACATCCCGGCGTTCAAGCTGACCCGCAGCTCTGCGGCGTACTGGCGCGGTGATCAGGCCAACGCCAGCCTGCAGCGCATCTACGGCACCGCCTGGGAGTCGCAGGAGGCACTCGACCGGCATCTCGAGCTGATCGAAGAGGCCCAGCGACGCGACCACCGCAAGCTCGGCATCGAGCTCGACCTGTTCAGCTTCCCCGACGAATTGGGTTCTGGCCTACCGGTTTTCCATCCCAAGGGTGGCATCGTGCGGCGCGAGCTGGAGGAGTATTCGCGGCGCAAGCACATCGAGGCCGGCTACGAGTTCGTCAACACCCCGCACATCACCAAGGAACAGCTCTACATCACCTCCGGTCACCTGGAGTGGTACGCCGACGGCATGTTCCCGCCGATGCACATCGACGCGGAGTTCAACGAGGACGGATCGGTCCGCAAGCCGGGTCAGGACTACTACCTCAAGCCGATGAATTGCCCGATGCACCATCTGATCTTCCGCTCGCGGGGACGGTCCTATCGGGAACTTCCGTTGCGGCTCTTCGAGTTCGGCAGCGTCTACCGCTACGAGAAGTCCGGCGTGATCCACGGTCTGACCCGTGTGCGGGGGATGACGCAGGACGACGCGCACATCTATTGCACCCGTGAGGAGATGCGCGACGAGCTGGCCCGGCTGCTGCAGTTCGTGCTGGAGCTCCTCGCCGACTACGGCCTCGACGACTTCTACCTCGAGCTGTCCACCAAGGACCCCGACAAGTTCGTCGGCTCGGACGAGATCTGGGAAGAGGCCACCGAGACGCTACGCGAGGTGGCGGAATCCTCGGGGCTGGAGCTGGTTCCCGATCCCGGTGGGGCCGCGTTCTACGGGCCGAAGATCTCGGTCCAGGTGCGTGATGCTCTGGGTCGCAGCTGGCAGATGTCGACGATTCAGCTCGATTTCAACATGCCGGACCGATTCGAGCTCGAATACACCGCCGCCGACGGGACCCGCAAGCGTCCGGTACTCATCCACCGCGCGCTGTTCGGATCGATCGAACGCTTCTTCGGCATCCTGACCGAGCATTTCGCCGGTGCCTTCCCGGCCTGGCTGGCGCCGGTGCAGGTGGTGGGGATTCCCGTCGCCGACGGGCACGTCGACTATCTGCTCGAGGTGGCCGCGGACTTGCGGAAGCACGGCATCCGGGCCGAGGTCGACACCAGCGACGATCGGATGGCGAAGAAGATCGTCAACCACACCAACCACCGGGTGCCGTTCATGCTGCTCGCGGGGGACCGCGATGTCGAAGCAGGCGCTGTGTCGTTCCGGTTCGGCGACCGCACGCAGATCAACGGTGTCGGACGCGACGCGGCGGTCCAGACCATTGTCGACTGGGTGAAGCGGCGCGAAAACAGCACTCCGACAGCAGATCTCGTGACCGTCGAGGCGCAAGCAGGCGAGGGGTGACGTGGACTCGGACGACACGATCGTAGACCGCGGGGTAGGCGAACCCGACCGTTTGCAGCGGCTGTGGACGCCCCACCGGATGAACTACATCGTCGACGCCGTGAAACCGGGCTCGGCGGCGTCGTCCGAACCATTCACCGACATCCCCAACATGTCCGACGAGGACGGTCTGGTGGTCGCGCGCGGTGAGCTGGTCTACGCGGTACTCAACCTCTACCCGTACAACCCCGGTCACCTGATGGTGGTGCCCTATAGGCGGGTGGCGGAACTGGAGAATCTGACCGCCGACGAGAGTGCCGAGCTGATGGCGTTCACGCAGAAGGCGATTCGGGTGATGAAGGCGGTGTCGCGGCCGCACGGCTTCAACGTCGGACTCAACCTCGGCACGTCGGCGGGAGGCTCGCTGTCGGAGCATCTGCACATGCACGTGGTGCCTCGCTGGGGTGGCGACGCGAACTTCATCACGGTCATCGGGGATTCCAAGATCATTCCGCAGCTCCTGCGCGACACGCGACAGCTGCTGGCCGGTGAGTGGGACCGCCAGCAGTGAGCGATTTCTATCTGATGACGCGGGCGGCGTATGCCAAGCTGTCCCGCCCCGCGGCCAAGGGGGCCCTGCGCCTCGGGCTCACCCCCGACAGTGTGACCATCCTCGGGACCGCCGGTTCGGTGCTCGCGGCGTTGACGCTGTTCCCGATGGGTCAGCTGTGGTGGGGCGCGTTCACCGTCTTCGTGTTCGTGCTGGCCGACATGCTCGACGGGGCGATGGCCCGGGAAAGCGGCGGGGGCAGTCGATTCGGCGCGGTACTCGACGCGACCTGTGACCGCATCAGCGACGGCGCGATTTTCTGCGGGCTGCTCTGGTGGGCGGCGTTCGGACTGCACAGCACCGGCCTCGTCGTCGCCACCATGATCTGTCTGGTGTCCTCGCAGGTGATCTCGTACATCAAGGCCAGAGCGGAGGCCAGCGGCCTCACCGGCGACGGCGGCCTCATCGAGCGGCCAGAGCGGCTCGTGATCGTGCTCGCCGGCGCCGGTCTGTCCGGGCTGTCGTTCCTGCCGCTGCACTGGCTGCTGCCGGTGGCCATGTGGGTGCTCGCGGTGACCAGTGTGCTCACCGTCGGGCAGCGGTTGCACAGTGTGCGCGTCTCGCCCGGGGCGATGGACCCCATGACCTCCGCCGACACCGTCGAGAAGCCCGAGACCACCGACCCATGATGATCCCGTTCGGTGACCACCTCAGTGACTGGGGCTACGCGGCGGGCTGGCGGCTCGTGCGTGCCGCCCCGGAAATCGTGGCGCGCAATGCTTTTGGTGCAGGCGCCCGATACGCCGCTCGGAGTGGCGGACCTGATCAGCTGCGCAAGAACCTGGCCCGGGTCATCGGCACTGCGCCGCAGGACGTGCCCGACGACCTGATGCACGCCTCGCTGGCCTCCTACGCCCGGTATTGGCGTGAGGCGTTCCGGCTGCCGTCGATGGACCACGACGAGTTGGGGCGCCAATTGGACGTCCTCGACATCGGCATGGCGTTCGATGCGCTCAAGGAGAGGGGGCGCGGTGCCATTCTCGCGCTGCCGCACAGTGGCAACTGGGACATGGCCGGGGTGTGGCTGGCGCAGAACTTCGGCACCTTCGCCACCGTCGCCGAACGCCTCAAACCGGAATCGCTGTACAACCGCTTCCTCGCCTACCGGGAAAGCCTGGGATTCACAGTGATTCCGTCGTCGGGCGGGGAGCGGCCACCGTTCGATGTGCTGTCGGACTGGCTCGACGACAACGGCATCGTCTGTCTGATGTCGGATCGCGACCTGAGCCGGCGCGGCGTGCAGGTGGATTTCTTCGGTGAGCCGACGCGGCTGCCCGCCGGTCCGGCGAAACTCGCGTTGACCACCGGAGCCGCGCTGTTCCCAGCCCACTGCTGGTTCGACGGCGACGGGTGGGGCACCAAGATCTACCCCGAGATCGACACCTCGTCGGGCGACGTCACCGTCATCACCCAGGCGTTGGCCGACCGATTCGCCGACAACATCGCCACCTATCCCGCCGACTGGCACATGATGCAACCGCAGTGGCTGGCCGACCTGTCCGAGGAGCGCAGGGCGAGGCTGGAGGCGGGCTGATGCGCATCGGGATGGTCTGCCCGTACAGCTTCGATGTGCCCGGCGGTGTGCAGTCCCACATCCTGCAACTCGCCGAGGTGATGCACGCGGCCGGTCATGAGGTCAGCGTGCTCGCACCGGCCTCGCCCCACGCGGACACATCGCTGCCCGACTACGTGGTTTCCGGCGGCAAGGCCGTGCCGATCCCGTACAACGGCTCGGTCGCACGGCTGCGCTTCGGGCCGGCAACCCACCGCAAGGTCAAGAAATGGCTGCAGCAGGGCGATTTCGACGTGTTGCACCTGCACGAGCCCAACGCCCCCAGCCTGTCGATGCTCGCCTTGAACATCGCCGAGGGCCCGATCGTGGCGACGTTCCACACGTCGACCACGAAGTCGCTGACGTTGTCGGTGTTCGAGCCGATCCTGCGGCCCATGCACGAGAAGATCGTCGGCCGCATCGCGGTCTCGGACCTGGCCCGCCGCTGGCAGATGGAGGCACTGGGCAGCGACGCGGTCGAGATTCCCAACGGCGTCGACGTCGCCTCGTTCGCCACCGCGCCGATGCTCGACGGCTATCCGCGTCCGGGGCGCTCGATCCTGTTCCTGGGTCGCTTCGACGAACCGCGCAAGGGCATGTCGGTGCTGATGGGCGCGCTGCCGGCCGTCGTCGAGCGGTTCGCCGACATCGAGGTGCTGGTGGTGGGGCGCGGCGACGAGGCGGAGCTGCGCGAGACGGCGGGCCCGCTGGCCGGTCACCTGCGCTTCCTCGGCCAGGTCGACGACGTGCAGAAGGCCGCGGCGATGCGCAGCGCCGACGTGTACTGCGCGCCCAACACCGGCGGCGAGAGTTTCGGCATCGTGCTGGTCGAGGCGATGGCTGCGGGCACCGCAGTGGTGGCCAGTGACCTCGACGCGTTCCGGCGGGTTCTCGACGACGGCCGAGGCGGCCGGCTGGTCGCCGTCGACGACGCCGACGATCTCGCTACCGGGTTGATCGACGTGCTCTCCGACGACGCACGGCGGGCCCGCTACATCGAGTGCGCCGCCGAGCTCGTGCAGCGCTACGACTGGTCGGTGGTGGCACTGCAGATCATGCGGGTGTACGAGACGGTCGCGGGCTCCGGTGTGAAGGTACGGGTGGCCGGGTGATGCGGACGTGATCACATGGGTGACCGCGGTGGTGATCGCGCTGCTGGTCGCCGCGATCGCACTGATCGCGCTGTGGGCGTATCAGACCGCCCACCGCCTCGACCGCCTGCACGTGCGCTACGACCTGTCCTGGCAGGCGCTCGACGGCGCACTCGCGCGACGCGCTGTGGTGGCGCGTGCGGTCGCGGTCGATGCGTACGGGGTCGGGCCCGACGGCAAGCGGCTGGCGGCGCTGGCCGACGCTGCCGAGCGTGCCCCGCGGCCGGCGCGGGAGGCCGCCGAGAACGAACTCTCCGCGGCGCTGGCCCGGGTCGATCCCGCCTCGCTGCCGCGCGCCCTGGTGGCCGAGCTGGCCGACGCCGAAGCCCGAGTACTGCTGGCGCGGCGGTTCCACAACGACGCGGTCCGGGACACCCTGGC
The DNA here is from genome assembly GCF_003254575.1 of Mycobacterium kyogaense. Lineage (GTDB taxonomy): Bacteria > Actinomycetota > Actinomycetes > Mycobacteriales > Mycobacteriaceae > Mycobacterium > Mycobacterium kyogaense. Next base: position 78,043 of record NZ_QJUA01000005.1, read on the forward strand.
GCTCCGAGAGCGCCCCGCGGTGCGTGCGCTGCGGTTGGGTGGCACCGCGGCGATGCCCGGGTATTTCGAGATCTCCGAGGGCGGGGAGGTCTCGACGCGCGAGGCCGCGCCGCCGGCACCCCGCACGTCGGCGCGGGTGCTGCTGCTCGACGACGAGGGCGCGGTGCTGCTGTTGTGCGGATCGGATCCGCAGAGCCCGACCGATCCGGCACCCCGCTGGTGGTTCACCATCGGCGGTGCCGCGCAGGCGGGGGAGTCACTGGCGCAGGCGGCCGCGCGGGAACTCGAGGAGGAGACCGGTCTGCGGGTGAGCCCCGACGACATGATCGGGCCGGCGTGGCGCCGCGACGCGACCATCGAGTTCAACGGGGCAGTGATCCGGAGCGAGGAGATGTACTTCGTGCACCGCACCGAACGGTTCGAGCCGTCCGACGGCGGGCGGTCACGGCTGGAACGGACCTACATCCACGGTCACCGATGGTGCGATGCGACAATCATCGCTGCACTGGTTGCCGATGGTCAGGCGGTCTATCCGCGGCAGCTCGCCGATCTGCTCGACGAGGCGAACGCCCTGGCCGACCGGCCCGACACGGTCGACCGGCAGCCTGTACGCCCCATCCGCTGACCTGCGGATCGAATTGATTTGCCGCCGTATCTACACTGAATCGGTAGCGATTGAAGGAGTTGACAGTGGAAACCGAAGCCTTCGGTAGTCCGGCCCGCGGCACGGCGCGCGTGAAGCGCGGCATGGCCGAGATGCTCAAGGGCGGCGTGATCATGGACGTCGTCACGCCCGAACAGGCGAGGATCGCCGAGGGCGCCGGCGCGGTCGCGGTGATGGCGCTCGAGCGCGTGCCCGCCGACATCCGCGCCCAGGGCGGGGTGTCGCGGATGAGCGACCCCGACATGATCGAGGGCATCATCTCCGCGGTCACCATCCCGGTGATGGCCAAGGTTCGCATCGGCCATTTCGTCGAGGCGCAGATCCTGCAGAGCCTGGGTGTCGACTACATCGACGAGTCGGAGGTGCTGACCCCGGCCGACTACGCCAACCACATCGACAAGTGGAAGTTCACCGTGCCGTTCGTGTGCGGTGCCACCAACCTCGGTGAGGCGCTGCGCCGGATCACCGAGGGGGCGGCGATGATCCGCTCCAAGGGCGAGGCCGGAACCGGTGACGTGTCCAACGCCACCACCCACATGCGCAAGATCGGCGGCGAAATCCGCCGGCTGACGTCGCTGTCGGAAGACGAATTGTTCGTCGCGGCTAAGGAATTGCAGGCGCCCTACGACCTGGTGGTCGAGGTGGCCCAGGCCGGCAAGCTGCCGGTGACACTGTTCACCGCCGGTGGTATCGCCACGCCGGCCGATGCCGCGATGATGATGCAGCTGGGCGCCGAGGGCGTGTTCGTCGGCTCGGGAATCTTCAAATCGGGTAACCCCGCCGAGCGGGCTGCCGCGATCGTCAAGGCCACCACGTTCTACGACGACCCCGACGTGCTGGCCAAGGTGTCGCGCGGGCTGGGCGAGGCCATGGTCGGCATCAACGTCGACGACATCCCGGTGCCTCACCGGCTCGCGGAGCGGGGCTGGTAAGAACCACCTGTGGCGATCGAAGAAATCCTCGACCTGGAGCAGATCGAGGTCAACATCTACCGCGGTGGTGTGTTCAGCCCGGAGTCGGGGTTCCTGCAGCGCACGTTCGGCGGGCATGTCGCCGGCCAATCCCTGGTGTCCGCGGTGCGCACCGTCGATCCCAAGTACCAGGTGCATTCGCTCCACGGCTACTTCCTGCGGGCCGGGGACGCGCGGTCACCCACGGTGTACACGGTCGAGCGGCTGCGTGACGGCGGCTCGTTCGTCACCCGCCGGGTGGCCGCGATCCAGCACGGGGAGACCATCTTCTCGATGTCGGCCTCGTTCCAGAGTGATCAGAGCGGCATCGAGCACCAGGACGCGATGCCGACCGCTCCGCCGCCGGACAACATGATCGACTTCAAGTCGGCGAGCAAGGTCTTCGACGACGCCAGCTTCCGCCAGTTCGACGAGTGGGACGTGAGAATCGTTCCCCGCGATCAGCTGACGTTGTTGCCTGGCAAGGCTTCTCAGCAGCAGGTGTGGTTCCGGCACCGGGACCCGCTGCCCGATGACTCGGTACTGCACATCTGCGCCCTGGCCTACATGAGCGATCTGACGCTGTTGGGCTCGGCGCAGGTGAACTATCCCGACGAGCGCCAGCATCTGCAGGTCGCTTCGCTCGATCATGCGATGTGGTTCATGCGCCCCTTCCGCGCCGACGAGTGGCTGCTCTACGACCAGTCCTCGCCGTCGGCGTGCGGTGGGCGGTCGTTGACCCAGGGCAAGATCTTCAACCAGTACGGCGAGATGGTGGCCGCGGTCATGCAAGAGGGCCTGACCCGCTATCCGCGCGATTTCACCCGCGCGAAGACGTGAGCGCGCCCCGGGTCGGGGTGCTGGCGCTGCAGGGGGACACCCGCGAACACCTCGCTGCACTCCGCGAAGCCGGGGCCGACGCCTGCACGGTGCGACGTGTCGACGAGTTGGCCCGCGTGGACGGCTTGGTGATTCCCGGCGGCGAGTCGACGACGATGAGCCATCTGCTGCGGGAGTTCGATCTGCTCGAGTCGCTGCGGGCCCGGCTGTCCGAGGGCATGCCGGCGTACGGTTCGTGTGCCGGGATGATCCTGCTGGCGACCGAGATCGCCGACGCGGGAGTGCCCGGCAGGGAGGCGCTGCCGCTGCATGGCATCGATATGACCGTGCGCCGCAACGCGTTCGGGCGCCAGGTCGATTCGTTCGAAGAGGACATCCCGTTCGACGGCTTGGAGGGAACCGTGCACGCGGTGTTCATCCGGGCCCCATGGGTGGAGCGAGTCGGCGCCGGAGTGGAGGTGCTCGCGTCCGCGGCTGGGCATCCGGTGGCTGTGCGTCAGGGCCGCACGCTCGCGACGGCGTTCCATCCGGAGGTCACCGGCGACCGGCGGGTCCACAAACTCTTCGTCGACTCGCTCTCTTAGCGGTTTCGGCGTGATTGTCGTCGCTCAGCGACGGCAATCACGCCGAAATCACGCCTGCGCGGGCAGGACGTGGTCGGCGACCTTGTCGGTGGACAGGCACAGCGAGCACACGAACCCATCGTGCGTCTCGCACTTCGCCATGTCGGGGCGCTCGTAATCGTGATGGCACACATGGCATTTGAGGTGCTCGCCGGACGGGTTGCCCAGCTCGTCGTACATCGGGAGATCGATGCCGTCGTCGGTGCGGCGCAAGTAGTACTTGCCACGGGTCGCCACGGCGAAGATGGGTGGTAGCACCAGGCCCAGGCCGATCGCGACCAGCGGTGAGTAGGGGCGGATCGCCTCGCCCAGGCCGCCGAAGAACGCCAGGATCGACACCCCGGCTGCAATCAGCATCGACCCGAAGCCGACCGGGTTGATCGCGTACAGCATGCCGCGGCGGAACTCGGGGGCCTGCGGGGAGATCTTCAGCAGGTACTTGTTGATCACGATGTCCGAGGCCACCACGACGACCCAGGCCATGCCGCAGTTGGCGTAGAACCCGAGGATGGTGTTGAGGAAGTCGAACATGTTGGCTTCCATCAGAATCAGCGCGATGAGCAGGTTGAAGCCGAGGAACACGAGCCGACCGGGGTAGCGCTTGGTGACGCGGGTGAACGAATTGGTCCACGCCAGCGATCCGGAGTAGGCGTTGGTCACGTTGATCTTGATCTGGCTGATCACGACCAGCACGACGGCCAGGGTCATCGCCAGCCAGCCGGGCAGGAAGTTCTCGTAGATCTCCAGGAACTGGTGCACGGGCTGATTGGCGACGCCCGCGCTGCCGGCGACGTTGGCGATCAAGTACACCGCGAGGAACAGCCCGACGATCTGCTTGATGGCGCCGAAGAACACCCAGCCCGGGCCGGCGAGGATCATCCAGGTCCACCAACTGCGGCTGTTCTCCGGCGTTTTCGGCGGCATGAAGCGCAGGTAGTCGATCTGTTCGGCGATCTGGGCGATCAGCGACAGGCAGACGCCCGCGGCCAGCAGTGTGTAGCCGAGGTTGAAACCCCCGTTGCCCTGCTCGCCCTGATAGGCGAAGAACTGGCTGACCGACTCGGGATGGCTGACGACGAGGTACACGAACGGTGCGACCATCAGGATGAGCCACAGCGGCGTCGTCCAGACCTGCAGTGTGGACAGCACTTTCATGCCGTAGATGACGAGCGGGAAAATGATCAGCGTGGATACCGCATAGCCGATCCACACCGGAATGCCGAGCCCCAGTTGCAATCCCTGGGCCATGATCGATCCCTCGAGGGCGAAGAAGATGAACGTGAACGTCGCCATGATGACGTTGGTGACGACGGAGCCGTAATAGCCGAATCCGCTTCCGCGCGTGATGAGGTCGAGATCCATGTTGTAGCGCGCGGCGTAGTAGGCCAGCGGGAAGCCGGTCAGGAAGATCACGACGGCGAAGATCAGGATGCCCCACAGCGCGTTGGTGGTGCCGTAGGAAATGCCGATGTTGGCGCCGATCGCGAAGTCGGCGAGGTAGGCGATGCCGCCGAGAGCGGAGATGCCGACCACCCTCGTGGACCACTTGCGGTAGCTGCGGGGAGCGAAGCGCAGCGTGTAGTCCTCGAGGGTTTCTTTGGTGGCAGTCAGCCGGTCGAGGTCGGCATCGGGTGCGGCGTTGCGCACGTCATCGCCGATTTCCTGGGTCATTCGGCAAAGCTAGGACTGCCCTGTTTCGCCGACGTTGCGCTCGTGTTAGCGAATGGGGAGCCCGGTGATCGCGCGCGCCATCACCAGGCGTTGGATCTCGCTGGTGCCTTCGAAGATCGTGAAGATCTTGGCGTCGCGGTGCATCCGCTCCACCGGGTATTCGCGGGTGTAGCCGTTGCCGCCCAGGATCTGGATCGCCTCGTCGGTGACGTAGACGGCGGCCTCGCTGGCCACCAGCTTGGCCATCGAGCCTTCGGCGGAATCGAAGGCTTTGCCATTGCGGGCCATCCAGCCGGCGCGGTACACCAGCAGCCGGGCGGCGTCGATGCGGGCCTTCATGTCGGCCAATTTGAATGCGACAGCCTGGAATTCGCCGATCTTGCGGCCGAACTGCTCGCGTTCGGTGGCGTAGTCGCGGGCGTACTCGTAGGCGGCGCGTGCCACGCCGACGGCCATGGCGCCGACGGTCGGGCGGGTGCGCTCGAAGGTTGCCATCGCGGCCTGGCCGGCGGCCTTCTTGCCGTCGCGCACCTTGGCGATGCGGGCGTCGAACTTCTCCTTGCCGCCCACGATCAGCCGGCCGGGGATGCGGACGTCGTCGAGTACCACCTCGGCCGTGTGCGAGGCGCGGATGCCGTGCTTGAGGAACTTCTGGCCCTGGCTGAGGCCCGCGGTGCCGGGCGGGATGATGAACGATGCCTGCCCGCGGGTGCCCAACTCGGGATGCACCGAGGCGACAACGACGTGCACGTTGGCGATGCCGCCGTTGGTGGCCCATGTCTTGGTGCCATTGAGCACCCACTCGTCGGTGGCCTCGTCGTAGCGGGCGCGGGTCAGGATCGAGCCGACGTCGGAGCCGGCGTTGGGCTCGGACGAACAGAACGCCGCGACCTTGGGATCGTCGACGGAGCCGAACATCTGGGGCACCCATTCGCCGACCTGCTCGGGAGTGCCGTTCGCGGCGACGGAGGCCGCGGCCAGGCCGGTGCCGAGGATCGACAGCGCGATGCCGGCGTCACCCCAGAACAGTTCCTCGAACGCGACGATCATGCCCAGCCCGCTGGGTTCGGCAGCCTGCTCGGCGAAGAACTCCACGGAGTACAGCCCCACCTTGGCGGCTTCCTGGATGATCGGCCACGGGGTTTCCTCGCGCTCGTCCCACTCCGCGGCGGCGGGGCGGACGACGTCGTTGGCAAACTCGTGGACCCACTTCTGCACGTCGAGCAGGTCCGAGGACAACTCCAGGGAGAACGTCATGCAACGGGATCTTACTCCGGAGTAAGAATCGCAGATAGGGACTGTGTTTCAGCTAACACGGGGATGAGCAGCCGTGATGCGGAGTGCACCGTGTTGAGGCTGCTGGTGCCGACGCTGGCGTGGCGGAAGTTCATGATCGCCGGCGTCTGCGGATTCTGGTCGTCACTGGTGAGCACCAGCTCGAGGCGGTGGCCCGCCGCGACGCGACGGGCGTTGGCGACCAGGGGAATGCGATAGACGACCACATCACCGACAGGCACCGCCACCGCGCGGTCGCACCGCAGCACGGGCGCCCCGTCGCGGCTCTGCGCCTCGTCGACCGTGCGAAGGCCGGCGCGCAGCCACCCGGCTGTCACCTCGGTGACGCCTCCGTCGGGGGCCACGTCGCGCAGCGTGGCCAGCCACGCGGTGTCGGTCGCGGTGGCCGCGGCATGCAGCCGCAGCTCGATGTGGCCGACGATGTCGAGTGCGGCAGGCAGCGGATCGGTGGTCCACGTGAGCGCGACGGGCGGATCGATCGGGCTCGACGTGACGCGGTTCAGGCCGGCGCCCAGCGTGAGGTACTCCCTCGTGCCGGGTGCGTCCTCGTCCTCGGAGAGCGCGCCGTCCGCACGCAAGGCGAACTCCCGATAGTCCGCGCGCGGCGGCCAGCTGCCGCTGGTGTGCCAACCGTCGGCGCCCGGCAGGACGTAGCGCACGGGTGGGCCGTCCATGATTCCGGTGTCGGCGCCCTTGAGCCAGTGGTCGTACCAGGCAAGCGCTTCGGTGTGCAGGCTCTCCCACGGCCAGGTCAGGCCGTATCGGCCCAGCATCGCCATTCGCACATTCGGGTTGTGTTGCAACGCTTTCCACGCGGTGAACGTGGAGGGCAGGTGTAGTGGCACGTTCTCCCAGTCGCAGCCGAGGTAGACGGGGATCTCGACGTTGCTCAGCAGCGGCAGCAGATTGCGCTCCTCCCACCACTCGTCACGCAGAGGGTGTCTGACCATCGTGTCGAGCCACAGGTCGTCCCACGGGTGCGGTTGATGCGGCACTTTGAGGAGCTGGCGCATCATCGTGACGGCCGCCTCGCCGTTCATCGTGGCGAACTTCGCGTGCACCTGGGGGAGGTTCAGGATGCGGCGGGCCACCGCCAGCGCAGGGTTGCGCCGCCAGAACGCATCGCTGCGGTCGGAGGTCAGTCCCATCATCGCCAGGAACGGCGTGATGAACGACGAACTCGCCAGGCCGTGGTGCGACGCCGCCTCGTAGAGATCGGCGGTCGCGGCGACGGGGAAGATCGCGCGCAGGTGCGGCGGCCGCTCGACGGCGGCCTCCAGCTGGGTCATCGCGAAGTAACTGATGCCGATCATGCCGACGTTGCCGTCGCACCACGGTTGGGCGGCCGCCCACTCGACCAGGTCGTACATGTCGTGTCGTTCCTGGGCGTCCATGAAGCCGAACACCCCGCCCGAGCCGCCGGTGCCACGCACATTGGCGATCACGTGCACGTAGCCGCGGGGCACCCAGAAGTCCGTCGCGCCCGCCTCGATGAAACCGGCGGGCGCGCCGAGGTCCTGCATCTGCCTGGGGTAGGGCGACGCGGCGATGAGTGCCGGGAACCGGCCGTCCTCACGAGGGAGGTGTACGTCAGCCATCAGGTCGACGCCGTCGCGCAGCGCGACGCGCTGGTTGATCAGGTGTCTGATGCCGAAGCTCGGCCGGCTCAGGTTGCGGTAGTCGCGCCCGGTGTCCTGAGGTCCGTTGAGCCGTCGTTCCGTCATAGTTTCACGGTATGGTGAAACTAATTTCAACGCAAGGTGAAACTCATGCGTACGATGCTCACCGTGTCGACCGTCCCGGGGCCCCGTGATGAACGTGGTGTGCTCGCTGCGCGCATCCTGACCGCGGCTCGGGAAGCGTTCGCCGACACCGGGTACGCCGGCACCACGATCCGGTCCGTCGCGCGGAGCGCCGACGTGGATCCGGCGCTGGTCTACCACTATTTCGGGTCCAAGGAGGCCCTGCTCGACGCCGCGACTGATCCGCCGCAGCGCTGGCTGGACGGGGTGGCCGCGACCTGGGCGACGCCGGTCGACCGGTTGGGGGAGGCGCTGATCCGGCTGATGCTCGGCGCGTGGGCCGACGACGAGATCGGCCCGGTGTTACGGGCGATCCTGCAGACCGCGGCGCACGAGGCGACCACCCGCGAGAAGTTGCGCCGCGTGGTGGAGAGCAGCCTGCTGGGGGTGTCGCAACTCGGAGACGACGACGCCGATCGCCTGACGCGCAGCGGGCTGATCTCTTCGCAGCTGATGGGCTTGGCGATGGTCCGATACGTCTGGCGCATCGAACCCGTCGCATCGATGACCGACGACGCGCTGGTGGCCGCGGTGGCACCCACGCTGCAGCGCTACATCGAGCACGACCTGGGGTGACGGGCACGTAGACTGGTCCATCGGACTTCTACGTAGGTCGACGTGACAGTCGATGTGAGTGTCGGTGTGAAAGAGGTAGCGAGCAGATGAGCGGCCATTCCAAGTGGGCCACCACAAAGCACAAGAAGGCCGTGATCGACGCACGTCGCGGCAAGAACTTCGCCAAGCTGATCAAGAACATCGAGGTCGCGGCGCGGACCGGCGGCGGCGATCCGGGCGGCAACCCGACCCTCTACGACGCCATCCAGAAGGCCAAGAAGAACTCGGTGCCCAACGACAACATCGAGCGCGCCCGCAAGCGCGGCGCCGGCGAGGAAGCCGGTGGTGCGGACTGGCAGACCATCACCTATGAGGGCTATGGCCCCAACGGTGTCGCCGTGCTGGTCGAATGTCTGACCGACAACCGCAACCGGGCCGCCGGTGAGGTCCGGGTCGCGATGACCCGCAACGGCGGCAACATGGCCGATCCGGGTTCGGTGTCCTATCTGTTCACCCGCAAGGGTGTGGTGACGCTGGAGAAGAACGCGCTGACCGAGGACGATGTCCTGGCCGCCGTGCTCGACGCCGGCGCCGAGGACGTCAACGACCTGGGCGACAGCTTCGAGATCATCTCCGAACCGACGGATCTGGTCGCGGTGCGGACGGCGCTGCAGGACGCGGGTATCGACTACGAGTCCGCCGAGGCCACGTTCCAGCCGTCGGTGAGCGTCCCGGTCGACCTCGAGGGTGCCCGCAAGGTGCTCAAGCTCGTCGATGCGCTCGAAGACAGTGACGACGTGCAGGACGTCTACACCAACATCGACATCCCCGACGACGTCGCGGCCGCGCTCGACGAGGAGTGACCGACCGCGCCGGCCGGCGATCGCCCGTTGCCGTTCCGTCTGGACGGTCAGCCACCGTTCGAGAGGTACGCGGATGAAGTGCGTCGTCGTCGGAGCCGGCGCCTGGGGTCTCCCGGCCGCGGCCGAGTTGTCCAGGCGTGGCCATCGGGTCACGTTGATCGACCGGCACGGGGTGGCCAACCGGCTCTCCTCGTCGGTGGGACCCACTCGTCTGTGGCGGCTCGCTGATCCCGACCCGGCGCGCGTTCGGCTCGCGGTCCGCGGTGTCGAGGCCATGCGCAGGGTCGCTGACCGTTCCGGTGTGACGGTGTTCCTCGAGCGTGGACTCCTGTGGCGCGACGATGTGTCACTGCCCGCGCTGACCGCCACGATGCAGGCACTCGACATCGATCACACCGTTGTGGCGGCGGCCGACGTCGCGCGCTTCTTCCCGTCGCTGCGCAGCGACGGTCGATCGGCGGTGTGGCAACCCGAGGCGGGGGTGGTCCTGGCCGCCGAGTCGCTCAGGGCGCAGCGTCAACTCTTCGAAAACGGCGTTGAGTCAACACTTCTGACGCGGTCGGTGGCGTCGGTGGAGCCGGATGCGCGGGTCGTGCTCGACGATGGGACGGTGCTGGCGGCCGACGCGGTCGTCGTCGCACCCGGTCCCGGTGCCGGTGCCCTCCTCGGTGGACTCGGCATCGATCTCGTCCTGCATCCCTACCTCGAGCAGGTGGTGCACTTCGGCGAGCGCGGCCGGCCGGATGCTGCCGACGACCTACCGTGTCTCTTCGACGGTCCCTCTCACGAGCGTCCGGGCATCTATGCGATGCCGACCCCGGGCGTCGGCTACAAGGTCGGTCTGGACCGCCCGTTGCGCGACTACGTCGAAAGCGACGACGACCGGACCCCGGACCCCGGCCGGACCGAGACCATCCGGCAACGCGTCGCCGCGGACATCGGCGCGGTGACACCGACCGTGCTGGACGCCCAGGTCTGCTCGTGGACCGACTCGCCGGACGGGCGGTTCGTGATCGACAGGCTGGACGGGGGAGTCGTCATCGCGTGCGGCGATTCCGGTGAGGGGTTCAAGTACTCGGCGTTGATGGGTGAGGTGCTCGCCGACCTCGCCGAGGGGCGCACGCCCGACGACGACGTCGCCGCCTTCTCGTCGGCCCGTTTCGCCGGCGGCATGCCCACCCGCGACGGACCCCACGCACTCGGCCGACACTGACTTCCACCATTCATGTGACTCAGGTCACAATCTACCTGCACGTGTGATCCACGCCTTGCGATTTGCGCGCGGGCTTCCTAGGGTTGACCGTCAATACGAACAAACTGTTCGCTGACACGCATCGTTGCGTTCTATGACGGGAAACGAGATTTTTGCCCGATGAGTTCAAACGCTGACCCCGGCCTGACCCCGGCCGATGCGCCGGATGCCGCGGTCGGCGGCCGCATCCGCCAGTTCCGGCTGGCGCGACAGCTGACGCTCCGCGACCTCGCAGACCGCGCCCGGATCTCGGCCGGCTTTCTCAGCCAGGTCGAACGGGGCCAGGTCAATGCCAGCGTCGGCACGCTGCGCCGGCTGTCGGAGGAACTCGGCGTCACGCTTCCGGACTTGTTCACCGACGAAGAGGTCGGCGAACTGCGCATCCTGCGCAAGGCTGATCGGCCGGTGATCGAGGTCTCCGACTTGAGCGCCAAGTACCTGCTCTCGCAGAAGCCGCTGCGCAACCTCGAGTTGTACGTCGGCGAGATGGCTTCCGGGGCCAGCGCAGGCGAGGCGTACGTCCACGGTGATGCCCAGGAGATCCTCATCGTCATCGCCGGCAGCCCGACTCTGGAGCTCGACGGCAGAACCTACGTGCTGCAGACCGGCGACAGCGCCGAATACCGCACCTCGACTCCGCACACCCTGCACAACCACAGTGACGCCCCGGCCGAAGTGCTGTGGATCGTCAGTCCGCCAACCAACTGAACGCCCCGCGACAACGACGTCGCCGACAAAAGGAGATCCGCATGGCCTCAACCACTTTCGTCAAGCGCCTGCCCGCAGTGCTGGCCACCGGTGCGCTGCTCACCGCGTGTTCGGGCGGACCGGGACCCGGCGCCGATGTCGACCTGGGTAGCGGTCCGCCCCAGGCCGGCGTGGTGAAGAAGGACGCGCTCAAGGGCGTGACACTCACCTTCGTGTCGTACGGCGGCATCTTCCAGGACGGTCAGACGCAGGCGGCGATCGAGCCCTTCGCCAAGGAGTCGGGCGCACGGGTGCTGCAGGACGGACCCACCGAGACCGCCAAGATCAAGACCCAGGTCGAGTCCGGAAACGTCACGTGGGACGTCGTCGATTCGACCAACGTCACCACCGCCCAGCACTGTGGCGACCTGTTCATGCCGATCGACACCAGCATCGTCGACGTCAGCAAGATCCCGCCCAGCGCCAAGACCGACGAGTGCTCGGTGCCCGCGATGGGCTACGGCTTGATCGTCGTCTACAACAAGGACAAGTACGGCGCCAACCCGCCCAAGTCGTGGGCCGACTTCTACGACACGGCCAAGTTCCCCGGCAAGCGGGCCATCGAGGGCATCGCGGGTGAGCTGGACATGGGCGTCCTCGAGGGTGCTCTGCTCGCCGACGGTGTCGCACCCGACCAGATGTATCCGCTGGACGCGCCGCGGGCCCTTGCGAAGATGGCCTCGATCCGTCCGGACATCGTGTTCTGGAACAGCGGGGCCCACTCGCAGCAGCTCATCGAGGCCGGCCAGGTCGACATGGCGCTGGTGTGGAGTGGCCGCGCGTACTCGGCGGTGAAGAACGGTGCGCCGTTCGCGCCGATGTGGAATCAGTGGATGCCGGAGGCCGACACGATCACGGTGCCCAAGGGAGCGAAGAACCCCAAAGCGTCGATGGCGCTGATCAACTACTACCTGGGCGCGGAGCAGCAGGCCAAGCTGTCGGAGCTGACGTCCTACAGCCCGATCAACGTCGACGCGAAACCGCAGCTCGACGAGCTGGCCAAGAGCTACCTCACCACGACCCCGGAGCGGGCGAAGGATCGCTTCCCGCTCGATGTCGCCTGGTGGTCGAAGAACAACGATGCGATGAACAGCGCGTACTCGGATTGGCTTGCCAAGTAGGGATTCTCGAGCGAGGACTGGGTAGACGATGACCGTGGTCGACGTTTTCGCCGGAGGCGCCGCGCCGCCTCGGTCGCGGACCGAGTCGGACGGGGCCAAACGGCGGCGCCGTGGCGCCTATGCGCTGCTGAGCCCGTCGGTGATCCTGGTGGTCGGCGTGTTCGTGGTGCCGCTCGCCGTCATGCTGTGGCGTGCGTTCACCGATCCGACGGTGGGCTTGGAGAACTTCGTCTGGTACGTCGGCGACCCCGTTCAGCGCGCGGTCCTGCTGCGGACGTTCACCACGGGTCTCGAGGTGACGGTCATCTGTCTGTTGCTGGGGTATCCGTATGCCTACGCGATGGTGTCGTTCGGACCGAAGGTGCGCGCCGCCCTCACCATGCTGGTGCTGGTCCCGTTCTGGACCAGCCTGATGGTGCGCACCTTCGCGTGGGTGATCCTGTTGCAGGACAACGGCCCCGCGCACGCGGTGCTCCGCCTGGTGGGGCTCGGAAACGTCCAGCTCATCCGCACCAACCTCGGCGTGGTGATCGGAATGAGCCAGATCCTGTTGCCGTTCATGGTGTTGCCGCTCTACGCGGTGATGTCGGGGATCGACCGGCGACTGATCCTCGCATCGTCGAGCCTGGGCGCACGGCCTCTGACGTCCTTCGTCCGGGTCTGGGCGCCGTTGACGATGCCGGGTGTGGGTGCCGGTGCGCTGATGGTCTTCATCAGCAGCCTCGGTTTCTACGTCACGCCGGCGCTGCTCGGGTCGCCGGACAACGCGTTGATCAGCCAGCAGATCTACGTGCAGGTGAACAGCCTCCTGCAGTGGGGCAGGGGTGCAGCGATGGGCGTCGTTCTGCTCCTGCTGACCTTCCTCGTCCTCGCGGTGCTCATGGTCGTCATACGCCGCGGCTCTCGCCAGGAGCAGTCGTCGTGACCCGGCACAGCGGAAAGTTCTGGCGCGCTGTCCTTGTCGTGTTCTGCGCGGCAGTCGCCGTGTGGTTGGTGGCGCCGTCGCTGGTCGTCATCCCGTTGAGCTTCACCGACCGGCCGACGTTCACCTTCCCGCCGACCGGGTGGTCCACGCAGTGGTACACCAACTTCTTCACCGACCCATCGTGGCTGTGGGCGCTGGAGGCCAGCATCCGTGTCGGTCTGCTGGTGGCCGTGGTCGCGACGATATGCGGTACCGCTGCGGCGGTGGCGTTCAGCCGCACGCGCTTCTTCGGCGACCAGGGCCTGCGGGCACTTCTGTTGTCCCCGATGATCGTTCCGGTGATCGTCGTGTCGATCGGCATCTACGCGATCTATCTGCGGCTCAATCTGCTGGGTACGACGTTGGGGTTCGTCGTCGCTCACAGCGTGCTGGCGCTGCCGTTCGTCATCATCCCGGTCTCTGCCAGCCTCGCCGGCTTCGACCGGCGCCTCGAAGACGCCGCCGCGGTGTGCGGCGCGGGCCGCTGGACGACGTTCCGCACCGTCACGCTGCCGCAGGTGGCGCCGGGTGTGCTGTCCGGCGCGCTGTTCGCGTTCGCCACCAGCTTCGACGAGGTCGTGCTGTCGCTGTTCATCCAGAGTCCGTATCTCCAGACGCTGCCGGTCCGGATGTACGCGTCGGTGACGCGCGATACCGACCCGACGATCGCCGCGGCGGCCACCGTCATCCTCGCCCTCACCACGGTCCTGACCGTCGTCGCGGGCGTCTACTCGAGCAGGAGGAACCGTGTCCGCTGACACCGCCACCCCGCACGGCGCATCGATCACGTTGCGGCGCTTGACCAAACGCTACGGCTCGGTGACGGCCGTCGACGCCATCGACCTCGACGCTCGGCCGGGGGAGTTCCTCACCCTGCTCGGACCCAGCGGATCGGGCAAGACCACCACGCTCAACATGATCGCCGGTTTCGTCGACGTCACCGACGGCGACTTGCAGATCGACGGCAGGCCGGTCGCGGACCTGCCGCCCTACCGCCGCAACATCGGCATGGTGTTCCAGCACTACGCCCTGTTCCCGCACATGACGGTGACGGGGAACGTCGAATACCCGCTGCGGCAACGAAAGATCGGCAAGGCCGACCGCGCCGCCAAGGTGGCCGCGGCGCTGCGGACCGTCGGCCTGCAGGACTACGGCAAGCGCATGCCCAAGGAACTGTCGGGCGGTCAGCAGCAGCGCGTCGCGCTCGCCCGGGCCATGGTCTACGAACCGAGCGTGCTGCTGATGGACGAGCCGCTCGGTGCGCTGGACAAGAAACTGCGCGACTCCCTGCAGTTGGAGATCAAGCGCATCCACGGCGAACTCGGCACGACGTTCGTCTACGTCACCCATGACCAGGACGAGGCGCTGGTGCTGTCGGACCGCATCGCGGTCTTCAACAACGCGCGCATCGAACAGATCGGCACCCCGACCGAACTGTACGAACATCCCAAAAGTGTGTTCGTCGCCCGTTTTCTCGGGGAGTCGTCCCTGTTCCACGGCACGGTGGGTGGCCCGCGGACCGTCGACGTCGGCGGCCGTCGCGTGGTGGCGGGGCGCGGCGACGCCGACTCCGGTGCGGCCGTCGCGGTCGTCGTGCGTCCCGAGCGCATCCGGATCGTCGTCGACCCGGGTGCGCCACCGGCCGGAAACGCCCTGCCGGGCAGGGTGATACAGCACATCTATCTCGGTAACTCGCGCAAGGTGGAGGTCCGGTTGCCGGATGACACCGTTGTGCTGGTGCGGGAGAGCGCGGGCAGCATCACCCGCGCCGAACCGGGGCAGGACGTCTGGTTGACGTTCGACCCCGACAACGCGGCGATCCTCCCCGCCGACGCCACGAACTGAGCATCACCCGAACTACAGGAGCACACCATGTCATCCGCAGGTCACACGCCGGGCAGTCTCGCCAACGACTTCGTCAACGGCAGTGTGTCGTACTGGTATCGCGCCGCGGGGTTCCCGGAATCGCGTCTGCCGCTGCCCGGTTCGCTCGACGTCGACGTCTGCATCGTGGGAGCGGGTTTGACCGGACTCTGGTCGGCCTACTACCTCAAACGCGAACAGCCTGATCTGCGTATCGCGATCCTGGAGAAGGAGTTCGCCGGATTCGGCGCATCCGGGCGCAACGGCGGATGGCTGTCGGCCGAATTGGCCGGATCGCGTGAGGCTTACGCCTCGACGCACGGGCACGACGGTGTCGTCACCCTGATGCGTGCGATGCGCGCGGCGGTCGACGAGGTGATCGGCGTGACGGAAGCCGAGGGCATCGACGCCGACATCGTCAAGGACGGACTGCTGCACGTGGCGCGCAATCCGGCGCAGATGGGTCGCCTGCGCGAGTCACTCGACTACGAGGCCCGCTGGGGTGCGGGACCGGAGGACTTCGTCCTGCTGACCGGCGACGAATCCAACAGCCGCATCCGGGTGGACAAGACGGTGGGCGCACTGTTCAGTCCGCACTGCGCGCGGGTGCAACCCGCCAAACTGGTGCAGGGGCTCGCGCGCGTCGTGGAGGCCATGGGTGTCGCGATCTACGAGCAGACCGAGGTGGTCCGGATCGAGGACCGGCGCGCGGTGACCAAGCGCGGCGTCGTGCGCGCGCCGGTGATCCTGCGCTGTCTCGAGGGATTCACCGCGACGATGCCGGGTCAGCGCCGCGAGTGGCTGCCGATGAACTCGTCGATGATCGTCACCGAACCCCTGCCCGAGGACGTCCTGAAGGACGTGGGTTGGGCCGGCGCGGAGCTGCTGGGCGATTTCGCGCACGGATACATGTACGCCCAGCGCACCGCCGACAACCGGATCGCTCTCGGCGGCCGAGGAATTCCCTACCGGTTCGCCTCCACGCTCGACAACCGTGGAACCACGCAGCAATGGACCGTCGACGCGCTGACGGCGCTGCTGCGCGACATGTTCCCCGCGGCGAGTCAGGTTCCGATCACACACGCGTGGTGCGGGGTGCTCGGGGTGCCCCGCGACTGGACGGCCACCGTCGACTTCGACCGCGCAACCGGTTTCGGCACCGCCGGCGGCTACGTCGGCAGCGGCCTCACGACCACCAACCTGGCCGGGCACACCCTCGCCGATCTGGTGCTCGAACGGGACACCGAGCTGACGCGGTTGCCCTGGGTCGGCCGGCGCGTGCGCAAGTGGGAGCCCGAACCGTTGCGGTGGCTCGGCGTGCAGACGATGTATGCGCTCTATCGCAACGCCGACCGCCGAGAGGCGGCCAACGGACTCTCGAAGACCAGTGGACTGGCGCGGCTGGCCAACAAGATCACCGGCCGCTGAGCGCCGACGACGACAGGACGACACGATGACCACACAGCACGTCGACGCCGATTCGCACCTGCGCCACGCCAATGCGATGACCGCGGAACTCCCTCTGCCCCAGGCCAAGCCGACCAGCTTGACCAACCAGTTCGAATCCACCCTCAACGTCTGGTCGGGCGACACCACGCACGCCGGCGTGTGGGAATGCGGCCCTGGCGAATTCACCGCCGACCGGTCCGCCGACACCGAGGTGTGCCATATCCTCTCCGGCTCGGGAACAGTCGTCGGCGAGGACGGGACGAGCGCGGACATCGGTCCCGGTTCGCTGCTGGTGCTGCCCAGGGGATGGCGCGGGACGTGGCGCATCACCGAGACGGTTCGCAAGACCTACGTCATCGTCGATTCGCGGTAGCTCCCAGGAACGCGCCGATCGCGGCCGCGGTGCGCTCGGGTTGGTCGAGCATCACCAGGACGTAGGCGTCGTCGACGAACTCCAGCCGGCCCTGGGGGAGCAGCTCGGCCAGGCGTCGTGCATGGTCGACCGGCATCACCGGGTTGTCGCTCCACAACACCAGAGCGGGCCGGTCGAAGTCGGCCAGTCGCTCGGTCGCCCTGATCAGGTCCGCCTTGTCGAATCTGGTACGGCAGTACTTGACCAGGTCGCGCCGGATCGCGGGGTCGGTCAAGCCGGCCGCCAGCCATTCATCGACAATTGTCTGCGGCACAGGTCTTTTCGCCATCATGCCGAACATCAGTCGCTGCTTGCGGAGCCAGCCGATCTGCAGTTGCCGCATCGCCAGCCACACCGTGCCGGTGGTGCGACTGGCCAGCCACGCGACCTTGCCGGGCCAGCCCGGCGGGAAGTTGTCGAACGCCTCCGACGGGCAGATCACCAATCGGGACACCCGCGTGTCCCGGCCGATGTCGGTGAGGAACAGGGCGCCACCCCAGTCCGAGACGACCAGGGTGACGTTGCCGAGGTCCAGGGCGTCGAGGAAATCCGCGACGATGGCCACCATTCCCGGCATCGTCAGATCGGCGTCCTCGCGCACCGGTACGCGATGGCCGCCCATCGGCAGCACGGGCAACAGGTAGCGGTACCCCCGCGGCAGGTGTGGCAGTGCCGTCTCCCACTGTGCGTCGTTCATCAGGAGTCCGTGCAGCAGCACCACCGGCGGCCCGCCGGGATCTCCTTCCTCGCGGTAGTGCAGGGTGCCTGCGGCGACCTCGACGGACTTCATCCGGACCTCCACTAGAACGATGATTCTAGAACGTATGCTCTAGCCTGGCAGCGGGAGGCGAACATGGCAAGGTCCACCCGGGAATCGATCCTGACCGCGGCCGCGGAACTGATGCGACACCGCGGCTACGCCGGGGTCGGCATGAAAGACATCGCCGAGGCGTCGGGCGCGCCCATCGGGTCGCTGTATCACCACTTCCGCGCGGGCAAGGTGGCGATCGCACGGGAAGCGCTCCTCAACGCCGGCGCGGCGTACGGCCTGCTCATCCCGACGATCATCGATGCGTACACCGATCTCGGCGAGGCGGTCGGCGGCGTCTTCGACCAGGCCGCCGAGGACATGGAAGCCACCGGTTTCGCCAACATGTGTCCGGTTGCCAGCGTGGCGGCGGAGGTCGCCGACACCGTCGAGGAGCTTAGGCAGACCACCCGGGACGTCTTCGACGGCTGGATCGACGGCGGCACCGCCTACTTCGTCGCCCGGGGTCTCGACGGCCGGCTCGCCCGAGACCTCACGGTCGCCTTGATCGGCGCCCTCGAGGGTGCGTTCCTGCTCGCCCGTGCGCTGCGCACGACCGAGCCGCTGCTGGCAGCCGGCCGCACGCTGGCGCCGCAGTACCGCGGAATCGCGCTGGCGCGCGTGTCCCTGCCGCCGACGGTCGGTGCCGAAAGCTAAGCTCTCGAACAAATGTTCTGTAGGAGGCTGGCGTGCGGGTGATGGGTGTCGACCCCGGGCTGACCCGGTGCGGGTTGTCGGTGATCCAGAGCGGGCGCGGCCGGCAGGTGATCGCGCTGGATGTGGATGTGGTGCGTACCCCGGCAGACCACCCGCTGGCGCACCGCCTGCTCGCGATCAGCGACGCGGTCGAGCACTGGCTCGACACCCACACCCCCGACGTCATCGCGATCGAGCGGGTGTTCTCCAACCAGAACGCCAACACCGCGATGGGTACCGCGCAGGCGGGTGGCGTGGTCGCGCTGGCCGCCGCCCGTCGGGACATCGACGTGCACTTCCACACACCCAGCGAGGTGAAGGCCGCGGTCACCGGCAACGGCCGGGCCGACAAGGCTCAGGTGACCGAAATGGTCACGAGAATCCTTGCCCTGCAACAGAAGCCGACCCCAGCCGACGCGGCCGATGCGCTGGCCCTGGCGATCTGTCATTGCTGGCGCGCGCCGATGATCGCCCGGATGGCCGAGGCGGAGGCGATGGCCGCCGAGCAGCGCCGCAAGTACAAGGCCACCCTCAAGGCGGCCAAGGTCTCCACGATGTCGAAGAGCGCGCGATGATCGCCTCGGTCCGCGGCGAGGTCCTCGACATCGCGCTCGATCACGTGGTGATCGAGGCCGCCGGGGTGGGCTACAAGGTGATGGCCACCCCGTCGACGTTGGCGACGTTGCGGCGCGGCACCGAGGCGCGGCTGATCACCGCGATGATCGTGCGCGAAGACTCCCAGACCCTCTACGGCTTCGGCGACTCCGATGCCCGGGACCTCTTCCTGACACTGCTCGGGGTGTCCGGTATCGGGCCGAGCATCGCGTTGGGTGCGCTGGCGATGTACGACGGCCCGACCCTGCGGGCGGCCATCGGCGACGGCGACGTGACCGCACTCGTCCGAATCCCCAAGGTGGGCAAGAAGACTGCTGAGCTGCTGGTGCTCACGCTGCGGGACAAGGTGGGTGTGTCGTCCTCGTCCGGACTCACCGCTGCCGGCGGACACGGCATCCGCGGGCCCGTCGTCGAGGCGCTCGTCGGGCTCGGCTTCGCGCAGAAGCAGGCCGAGGAGGCCACCGACAAGGTGCTCGCCAACGATCCTGAGGCCACCACCTCCGGTGCTCTGCGCGCGGCGTTGTCGATGCTGGGGAAGAAGTGATGGGCCGGTTCAGCGGAGATCAGGACGGCTCGCTCGACGACGCTGACGAGCGGGACGTGTCGCCGGCGCTGACGGTCGGCGAGGGCGATATCGACGCGAGTCTGCGGCCGCGCTCGCTCGGCGAGTTCATCGGCCAGCCGCGGGTGCGCGAGCAGCTGCAGCTGGTCCTCGAGGGTGCGAAGAACCGCGGCGGCACGCCCGACCACATCCTGCTGTCCGGGCCACCCGGTCTGGGTAAGACGTCGCTGGCCATGATCATCGCGGCCGAGTTGGGTTCGTCGCTGCGCCTCACGTCGGGTCCGGCGCTCGAGCGCGCGGGCGACCTGGCGGCGATGCTGTCCAATCTCGTCGAGCACGACGTCTTGTTCATCGACGAGATCCACCGGATCGCCCGGCCGGCCGAGGAAATGCTCTACCTCGCGATGGAGGATTTCCGCGTCGACGTGGTCGTCGGCAAAGGTCCTGGCGCCACGTCGATTCCGTTGGAGGTGGCGCCGTTCACCCTCGTCGGCGCCACCACCCGCTCCGGCGCGTTGACCGGGCCGCTGCGTGACCGGTTCGGTTTCACCGCGCACATGGATTTCTACGAGCCGGCCGAACTGGAGCGGGTGCTGGCCCGCTCGGCCGGCATCCTCGGCATCGAGCTGGGTGTCGAAGCCGGCGCCGAGATCGCCCGCCGGTCCCGTGGCACGCCGCGCATCGCCAACCGGCTGTTGCGGCGGGTCCGCGATTACGCCGAAGTCCGGGCCGACGGCGTCATCACTCGCGATATCGCCAAATACGCGCTGGAGGTCTACGACGTCGACGAGCTCGGCCTGGATCGTCTGGATCGGGCCGTGCTGACGGCGCTGACCAAGAGTTTCGGAGGCGGGCCGGTCGGCGTGTCGACTCTCGCGGTCGCGGTGGGGGAGGAAGCTACCACCGTGGAAGAAGTGTGTGAGCCGTTCCTGGTGCGGGCGGGCATGATCGCCCGCACCCCGCGCGGCCGGGTCGCGACCCGGCTGGCGTGGACCCATCTGGGTCTGACGCCGCCCAACGGAGCGGGCGCGCTGGGCCAGACGGGATTGTTCGAATGACCGCCGCCGCGCTGGTCGTCGCGGCGCTCGCTGCGATCCTGCACGTCTACATCTTCGTGATGGAGTCCGTGACCTGGACGTCGCCCCGCACGCGAGCGGTGTTCAGGATGAGCGAGGAGGAGGCCCAGACCACGCGTCTGTTGGCGCTGAATCAGGGCTACTACAACCTGTTCCTCGCGATCGCGACGGGCGCGGGCATCGTCGCGACGGCCGCCGGCGCCGACGCCGTGGGTGCTGCGCTGCTCTATGCCGGGCTGGGGTCGATGCTCGCCGCGGCGGTCGTGCTGGTCGTCTCCGCGCGGGACAAGGCCCGCGCCGCGGTGATGCAGGGGACGTTGCCGCTGGTCGCGATCGTGCTCCTGCTGCTGGCCTCAACCCTGTAACGATCGATTCCCCCCTCGGTTATCGCCGGTGGGGCGGGGGTACTCCTGTGTGCACGTCGGGCACGTCACAAGGAGGCATCATGATCGACACTCAGCGCCCAGACCGACCTCGCGGCGGTCGGATGACCATTCCCCGCAGCCGCGGCGCCGCCAGCGGCTTACTGCTCGTCCTGCTCGGCCTGTGGGGGGCGCTCGTCCCGTTCATCGGGCCGAACTTCGACTTCGCCTTCACCCCCGATCAGGCGTGGACCTGGACCACCGGCCGGGGCTGGCTGGAGGTGCTGCCCGGCATCGTCACGGTGCTCGGCGGTCTCGTCCTGCTCACCTCGCGTAACCGCGCGACCGCAGTGCTCGGTAGCTGGCTGAGTGTGGCCGGCGGGGCGTGGTTCGTGATCGGCCGGGCCTTGGCGGGCCCGCTCGGGCTCGGCGACGCCGGCGCCCCGGTCGCCGATACCGAGACCAAGCGGGTCTGGCTCGACCTGACCTACTTCTACGGGCTCGGCGCGGTGATCATCTTCCTCGGCGCGCTGGCGCTGGGCAGGGTCTCCGTGCGTAGTGTGCGTGACGTCGAATACGCGAACCGCCCCGCCGCCGTCGATGCCCCCACCCACACCGGCCCCGTCCCGGTGACCGATCGAACGGCGACCGCCCCGGTGAGCGCGCAGCCCACCGAGGTGGTCGGTCCGCAGGAGCGGGCACCGCGGCGCGGTCTGCGCGGCCGCCTGTTCGGCGGCCGGCGCGACCGCAACCTGGTGCACCACTGATCTACAGCAGGCCCAGCAACTCCAGATTGCTGACGTACTGGACGATCACCGCGGGAGTGATGTGCGGGATGTCCTTGTCGGGCCCGATCTTGGCCTCCTGCACCGCCGTCCGGAACCGGTCGGTGGGTGCGATGGAGCCCGGGATCGGGATTTCCGGCCGCTGGTAGTTGTGCAGCAGCGGCAGCAACGATGCTTGCCGTTTGCGGTCGGGCAGCGCGTTGATCGCGGCGGTGAACCGGGCGAGCCAGGTGGCGTAGTCGCCCACCCGGTGCACCGGATAGCCGGCCTCGATCAACCAGTCGACGAACTCGTCGAGCCCGATGCCGTCGTCGTACGGATTCATCACGTGGTAGGTCTCGAAGCCGCTGTCCGACTCGCGTGCCACGGCCGCGCCCAGTGTCGAGATCGCCTCGGCGATGAACTCGACCGGCAGCCCGTCGTAGTGGGCGCGTGGCCGCTGACCATCGGCGCCGAGTTGGTAGAACGACTCCGGCGCCACCCCGGTTGCGACGAGGCTGAAGATCAGCCGGGTGAACATGTCGGGAAGGTTCAGCTGGCCGGCGTAGGTGGTGTCGGCCAGGATCATGTCGCACCGGAACACCGAGACCGGTAGGCCGCACAGGTCGTGCGCCTCGCGCAGCAGGACTTCACCGGCCCACTTGCTGTTGCCGTAACCGTTGGCGTAGCTCTCGTCGATCTGGCGCACCGCGCTGATCTGGCGGATGTCGCCGTCCTCGACGAACTTGCCCGGTTCGATCCCCGCGCCGACCCCGATCGTCGACACGTAGGCGAACGGCTTCTGCCGTGTCGTCAGGGCGAGCCGGATCAATTCGGCGGTGCCGACGGCGTTGGGGCCGAACAGCTCGCTGTAGGGCAGGACGTGGTTGACCAGCGCGGCAGGATCGACGATCAGGTCGACGGTGTCGGCCAGACGCTGCCAGACCTGCGGATCCAGGCCGAGATCAGCTTCGCCTTTGTCGCCGGCGAGCACCTCGAGATGATCGGCGGCCAGCGCGCGGTAGTGCTCCAGAAGCCGCTCGTCGCCGCTGTCGAATGTCGCGTCGAGGCGGGCCCGTGCGGCGTCGTCATCCCTGGCGCGGACCAGGCAGATGACCTTGCCGTCGACGAGGTCCATCCGCTCCAGCCAGTCGAGAGCCAGATAGCGGCCCAGGAATCCTGTCGCGCCGGTGAGCAGCACGGTGCGAACCTCAGCGCTCGGTCCCGGCAACGCGGTTGCCGCAGAAAGGGTTTCGGCGTCGATGAATTTGTCGAGCGTCAGATCGCTGGCGCGGGCCTCGGTGGCACCCGCGCCGTGGACGGCGGTGAAGGTGGGCCGCTTCGCGCCCGGCTGTCGCTGGGCCTCGATGTAGGCGGCCAGAGATGCCAGATCAGTGGCGGGGCTGACGATCACCCCGACGGGCACCTCGACGTCGAAGATGTCGCGCAGCAGGTTGCCGAATGTCAACGCCGACAACGAGTCTCCGCCCAGATCCGTGAAGTGGGCGTCGGGTTGCACGTCGGTGGCCGCAGTGCCGAGCAGGGCGGCCGCGGCGCGGCCGACGGTCTCGAGCACGGGCCGGTTCGCACCCTCGGCGCGCAGCGTCCGCATCTCCTCGGCCTGGCCGTCTGCCAGTTCGGCGTACAGCGCCTCGAGTCGATCGCCGTAATGTTCCTTGAGCCGGGGCCGGGCCAGTTTCCGGATACCGGTGAGCAGGCCGTTCTCCAGCGTGAACGGTGTCTCCTCGACCAGGAAGTCACGCGGGATCTCGTAGGACTGCAGGCCGGCGGCGCGGGCGACGTCCTGCAGTGACTCGGCGATCAGCGCCTTCGCGTCGTCGCGGGCCAGCACCTCCTCGGTCGGCACGACGACCGCGAGAAGATAGGACCGGGCGCTGTTGCCGTACACATAGATCTGGCGGATCAGTGGGCTGTCGCCGAACACCGCTTCCAGCTTGGACACGGCCACGAACTCGCCCTGCGAGAGCTTCTGCACGTTGTTGCGACGATCGAGGTAGACGACCTGGTCGGGCCCGATTTCGGCGACCACGTCTCCGGTCCGGTAGTAGCCGTCGGGATCGAACATCTCGGCGGTGATCTCGGGTCGCTTGTAGTAGCCGGGGAACAGGGTCTCGGACTTGACCAGAAGCTCACCGCGCGGATGCGGGCGGTCGGTGGTGAAGTAGCCCAGATCCGGGACGTCGACGAGCTTGTAGTCGATCACCGGCGGACGCTGGATCTGCCCGTCGACGAACACCGCGCCGGCTTCGGTGGAGCCATAGCCGTCGGTGAGGTGGATGTCGATGAGGTCTTCGACGAAGGACCGCATCTCCGGTGACAGCGGCGCCGAGCCCGACATCGCCATCACGTGGCGGCCGCCCAGAAGACTCTGCCGGAGGTCGGCGTACACGTCGGCGAGATCGTCCGGCCGACGGTCGACTTCCTTGGCCACCTCGGCGGCGATGGTGTCCCAGATGCGCGGGACGAAGGTCAGCTGTGTCGGCCGGACCAGCGCCAGATCGTCGAGAAAGGTCGAAAGATCGCTGCGCGCAGCGAAATACGCGGTCCCGCCGGCACCCAGGGTGCCGTAGAGAAGGCCGCGCCCCATCATGTGGCTCATCGGCATGAAGTTCAACGTGATCGACGGCGTGGTCTGCTCGCCGCCCCATGCCGAGCGGCCGGACCGGCGCCAGGCGTTGGTGATGAGACGCTCCGGGTACATGGCGCCCTTAGGTGCGCCGGTGCTGCCGGAGGTGTAGATCAGCAGCAGCAGCGGATCGTCGTCGGGTGAGGTGAACGGCTGTGCCGCAGGCAATGTCGCGCCGTGGGCGAGCACCTCGGACAGCGTGACGATCTCGATCGAGCGGCCGGCGTCGGCGAGGCGGGCGCGCGCGTCGGCGATGGCGTCGCGGTGGTCGTCGACCTCGCCGCGATAGTCGAAGACGATGAGGCGGCCCACCGACTGGGCGTCTGCAATCAGTTCCACCGCATCGGTGAGATGGTCGACGGACGCGGCGAACACCACCGGCTCGGTCTCGGCGACGATCGGCCGCAGGGTGGCCGCCGGGGCGCTGGTCTGCAGCGGCACTGACACCGCGCCCCGCAGCACCAGAGTCGTGTCGATCACGGTGTAGTCCACGCTGGTGAAGCCCAGGATCGCGACGCGGTCACCGGGGTCCACGTCGGTGAGCGCGTTGAGCAGATGGTGGATGCGAGTCGACAGCTCGCCGTAGGTGATGGTGTCGAAGTGGGGGAGGAGCTGGGCCTCGGTGCGCCCGGTCTGCGGGTCGGCGACCAGCCGGATGGCACGCTGGCCGAGAGCGGGCCGGTCGGCGTAGCCGTCGAGCACGGTGGCGATGATCTCCGGCAGGCGCAGCTGCGGGTCTTCGATGGCCTCGGCGATGGCCTCGTCCGGGAGGGCCGCGGCGAACTGGGGATCGGTGGCGCTCAGATCGTCGATGCGGTGGGCGAGTCGTTCTTCTCGGGTATCAGTCGGCATCAGTAATCCTTCGAAAGCAAAGTGGTCGGTCAGGCGCGAATCGCGCGCCCATCAGAAAACTACGTTAGTAAAACTAAGCGTATTCCGAGGATTGGCCTTCTGGACCTGTCAGGTTGCTGTGAATTGCCGCAGCAGGCTGCGAACAGCACACCGCCCCAGCTGGAACGTGGTGCACGTCACAGCTGGGGCGGTTCGAACTGTTAGCCAGTGAACGGGATCACATGTCGCGCAGGAGCAACTCGAGTACGTCGAGGGCTTCGTTGAGTAGCTCGTCGCTGATGGTCAGTGGCGGCAGGAAGCGCAGCACATTGCCGAAGGTGCCGCACGTGAGCACGATGACGCCGGCCTGGTGTGCTGCGGTGCTCAGCTTCTTGGTCAGCTCGGCGTCGGGTTCCAGCGTGCCCGACTTCACCAGCTCGACCGCGATCATCGCGCCGCGCCCGCGCACGTCGCCGATGCGATCGTCCTCGGCCTGGAGCCGGCCGAGCCGGTCCTTCATCAAGACTTCGATCTCCCGGGCGCGCGCCACGAGGTCGTCGTCCTCGATCGTCGCGATCGTGGCCAGCGCCGCCGCGCAGGCGACGGGGTTGCCGCCGTAAGTGCCGCCCAGGCCGCCGACGTGGGGGGCGTCCATGATCTCGGTGCGTCCCGTCACCGCGGACAGCGGCATGCCGCCCGCGATGCCCTTCGCGGTCACGATCAGGTCGGGCACGATGCCTTCGTGCTCGCAGGCGAACATCGCACCGGTGCGCGCGAAGCCCGTCTGCACCTCGTCGGCGATGAACACCACGCCGTTGTCCCGGCACCACTGCAGAAGCGTGGGCAGGAACCCTTCGGCGGGCACGATGAAACCGCCCTCGCCCTGAATGGGCTCGATGATGACCGCGGCCAGGTTGGCGGCGCCGACCTGCTTGTCCATCATCGTGATGGCCCGGCGGGCGGCGAGCTCACCGTCGGTCGCGAGCTCCTTGCCGCCGAACTCCGCGTCGCGGAACGGATAGGACAGCGGAGCGCGGTAGATCTCCGGGGCGAACGGGCCGAACCCGTGCTTGTACGGCATCGACTTCGCGGTCAGCGCCATCGTGAGGTTGGTCCGGCCGTGGTAGGCGTGGTCGAACGACACGACCGCCTGCCTGCCGGTGTAGGTGCGAGCGATCTTGATGGCGTTCTCGACGGCCTCTGAGCCCGAGTTGAACAGCGCCGAGCGCTTGTCGCCGTCGCCGGGGGTGAGCCGGTTCAGCGCCTCGGCCACCGCGACGTACCCCTCGTACGGGGTCACCATGAAACAGGTGTGCGTGAACTGCGCGGCCTGCTCGCGCACGGCCTCGACCACCCGCGGCGATGCGTTGCCCACGGTGGTGACCGCGATGCCCGAGCCCATGTCGATGAGCCGGTTGCCGTCGACGTCTTCGATGATGCCGCCGAATGCACGTGCCGCGTAGACGGGCATGGTGTTCCCGATGCCGTTCGCCACGGCCGCCGTCTTGCGCGCGATCAGCTCCTGGGAGAGCGGGCCGGGGATGGCGGTGGCGAGGTGGCGGCTCTGTTCGAGAGCGCTCAACTCAGGTACCTCCTGATTACGTGGGGCCGTTGACCTCCCGAGCCTAGTCCGTCCCCCCACCGATCCGTCGAGAACCAGGGGTTGATTCACCGGGTTCGGTGGTCGGCGTCCCTTTCGGCGACGAAATCCGTCGGCAGACGGGGTCGTCCGGCGGGGGAAGGCAAGCGAGGCGGTCGCAATGGCACACTGGTCAACGAATTCCTTCATGTGTGCGGCCCTCCGATGGAGGGGCTGCCGACAAAACAGACCGCAACGAAACAGAAGAGACACTGCTGCCATGGACCTGTTCGTCTTCCTGCCCCTGCTCATCATCATGGGCGCCTTCATGTACTTCGCGTCCCGGCGTCAGAAGAAGGCGATGCAGGCCACCATCGACCTGCACGAGTCGCTGACGATCGGCGACGAGGTGCACACCACCTCGGGCCTGCGCGGCCGGATCACCGGTATCACCGACGACGAGGTGCAGCTCGAGATCGCTCCGGGTGTCGTCACCACCTGGATGAAGCTGGCGGTGCGTGATCGCATCACCTCCGACGACGACGAACTCGACACAACCGACGAGGACTTCCCGGCCGAGCCCGCCTCCGGTGCCACCGAGCTGACCGAGCGACCCCGAGACTGACAGCTGACGCATCAGCAGCGGCACGTACCCTTTGCGGGTCACTGCGCGCCGTCGCGGTGCACGACGACCTGACCCCGAGGAGTTTGTAGACACGTGGCATCGTCTTCGACGCAGGTGCATGCTGCCCGCTACCTGGCCCTGTTCCTGGCATTGCTGATCGGTGCCTACCTGCTGGTGTTCCTCACCGGCGACAAGAAGGCCGAGCCCAAGCTCGGTATCGACCTGCAGGGCGGTACGCGGGTCACGCTGACTGCTCGCACCCCTGACGGATCACCGCCGTCGCGCGATGCCCTCAATCAGGCGCAGCAGATCATCAGCGCTCGCGTCGACGGCCTCGGGGTGTCCGGGTCCGAGGTCATCATCGACGGCCAGAACCTGGTGATCACGGTTCCCGGCAACGACACCAGCGAGGCGCGCAACCTCGGTCAGACCGCGCGGCTCTACATCCGCCCGGTCATCCACGCGATCCCTGCTGCCGGTCAGGGGCAACCCGAGCAGGCGGGACCCGCCGGTGCACCTCCGGGTGCTCCCGGTGCGCCTCCGGGTGCGGTTCCCGGTCTGCCGCCCGGTGCGGCCGTCCCCGGTCTGCCACCCGGCGCAGGCGGGCCCGCGGGGGGTCCCGACGCCGACATCCCCGGCCTGCCGCCGCTGGAGCCGCAGGCACCCGCGCCGGCTCCGCAGCCCCGCCCGTTCCCGCAGCAGCCGGCACCGAGCCCGGCTCCGACGCCGAATCCAGCGCCGAATCCAGCGCCGAATCCGGCACAGCCGACGACCTCGCCCGCTCCGGGTGCGCCGCCCGCACCAGGGGGCAAGAACGTGCCGCTGGCGCAGCGCATCCAGGACGAGAAGCGGTTGCGGCAGAGCTCCGAGCAGGCCATCCAGATCCTCGCGCTGCAGTTCCAGGCGACGCGCTGCGGTGACGACGACGTGCTGGCCGGTAACGACGACCCGAACCTGCCGCTGGTGACCTGCTCGCAGGACGGCAAAGAGGTCTACCTGCTCGACAAGTCGATCATCAGCGGTGAGGGCATCGCGAACGCCACGTCCGGGCTCGATCAGCAGCGCGGCGAGTACGTCGTCGACGTCGAATTCAAGAGCGACGCCGCCAAGACGTGGGCCGATTTCACCGCCGCCAATGTGGGCACGCAGACTGCGTTCACGCTGGACTCTCAGGTGGTCAGCGCGCCCGTCATCAATGAGGCGATTCCCGGCGGACGCACTCAGATCACCGGCCAGTTCACCGCCGACTCGGCGCGCGAACTCGCCAACGTGCTGAAGTACGGCTCGCTGCCACTGTCCTTCGAGTCGTCGGAGGCCGAGACGGTGTCGGCCACCCTGGGCCTGTCGTCGTTGCGTGCCGGGTTGATCGCCGGCGCGGTGGGTCTGGTGGCGGTGCTGCTGTACTCGCTGCTCTACTACCGGGTGCTCGGCATGTTGGTGGCGCTGTCCCTGATCGCCTCGGGCGCGATGGTGTTCGCGATCCTCGTGCTGTTGGGCAGATACATCGGTTACACGCTGGACCTGGCCGGCATCGCCGGTCTGATCATCGGTATCGGCACCACGGCCGACTCGTTCGTGGTGTTCTTCGAACGCATCAAGGACGAGATCCGTGAGGGCAGATCGTTCCGGTCGGCGGTGCCACGAGGCTGGTCGCGCGCCCGGAAGACGATCATGTCGGGCAACGCGGTGACGTTCCTGGCCGCGGCGGTGCTGTACTTCCTGGCCGTCGGGCAGGTGAAGGGCTTCGCGTTCACGCTGGGCCTGACCACGATCCTCGACGTTGTCGTCGTGTTCCTGGTGACGTGGCCGCTGCTGTACTTCGCGTCCAAGTCGCCGACCATGGCCAAGCCGTCTCTGAACGGGCTGGGAGCTGTTCAGCAGATCGCGCGCGAACGCCGAGCGGCCGCACACGCGGCGGGACGGGGATAACGCATGGCACGCAATAGTTCACATCGGCGCGGCAGCGCCGTGGAGTCCACCGCGGTGGAGGCACCCGACCTCGAGGCCAGCGCCGCCGACGCGCCCAAGCACGGCTTCTTCGTCCGCCTCTACACCGGTACCGGCGCCTTCGAGGTGATCGGTCGCCGCAAGCTGTGGTACGCGGTCAGCGGCATCATCGTCTTGATCGCGCTCGCCGCGATCGTGGTGCGCGGCTTCACCTTCGGCATCGACTTCGAGGGCGGAACCAAGGTGTCGTTCCCGCGCGGTGACGGGCAGGCCACCACCTCACAGGTCGAGACGGTGTTCAACAACGCCATCGGCAAGCCGCCGGAGTCGGTGGTCGTCGTCGGCAGCGGCAACTCGGCGACGTTCCAGATCCGGTCGGAGACGTTGAGCAACGACGAGACCGAGAAGCTGCGCGACGCGCTGTTCGACCAGTTCCAGCCCAAGGGCGCCGACGGCCAGCCGTCCAAGCAGGTCATCAGCGACTCCGCGGTGTCCGAGACGTGGGGCGGTCAGATCACCCAGAAGGCGTTGCTCGCCCTCGTGGTGTTCCTGGTGTTGGCCGCTATCTACATCACCGTGCGCTACGAGCGGTACATGGCAGCCGCCGCGCTGCTGACCCTGGTGTTCGACCTGCTCGTCACCGCCGGGGTGTACGCGCTCGTCGGGTTCGAGGTCACGCCCGCCACTGTCATCGGGCTGCTGACCATCCTCGGCTTCTCGCTCTACGACACGGTGATCGTGTTCGACAAGGTCGAGGAGAACACCGAAGGCTTCGAGCACACGACCCGAAGGACGTTCGCCGAACAGGCCAACCTCGCGGTCAACCAGACCTTCATGCGGTCGATCAACACCAGCCTCATCTCGGTGCTGCCGATCATCGCGCTGATGGTCATCGCGGTGTGGCTGCTCGGTGTCGGCACGCTGATGGACCTGGCGCTGGTCCAGCTCGTCGGCGTCATCGTCGGTACCTACTCGTCGATCTTCTTCGCCACGCCGCTGCTGGTCAGCCTGCGGGAGCGCACCGACCTGGTCAGCAAGCACACCCGGCGTGTGCTCAACCGACGCAAGACCATTGCGGCCAAGGCAGGCGCCGGAGAGGCGACTTTCGAGGACGAGGCCGACACACCCACCGTCGACCCCGAGCCGGCGACGGTCACCGCGCCGGCTGGGCCGCCGCCGGACAAGCCCGCCCCGGGCGCGCGGCCGATCCGGCCGACGTCGAGTCGGACGGGCCGGCCGTCGGGTAAGCGAAGCACCGGAAAGCGCTAGGGAGCGGTAGGTCCGATGGCCCACCGCACCCGTGCGTGGCGTATCCGTGTCACTTCGGCGATCGTCGCCGCTGTGGTCGGCGCGTCAGGTCTGTCGTCGTGCTCGTCGGACGCGGCCGACTCGATCGACTACGCGATCGACGGCACGCTCCCGACGTACAACACCAACACGGTCACCGGCGCCGCATCGGGCGGTGCACAGGCGTTCGCCCGGGCGCTGACCGGATTCAACTACCACGGACCCGACGGACAGATCGTGGGCGACCACGACTTCGGCACCATCGCGGTCGTGGGTCGCAGCCCGCTGGTGCTCGACTACGAGCTCAAGCCGGAGGCCGTCTACTCCGACGGCAAACCGATCACCTGCGATGACATGGTGCTGGCGTGGGCCGCGCAGTCGGGTCGATTCCCCACCTTCGACGCGGCCAGCCGCGCCGGGTACACCGACATCGCGACGATCGACTGCACCCCGGGGCAGAAGAAGGCCCGCGTCAGCTTCGCCCAGGATCGGGCGTTCACCGATTACGGGCAGTTGTTCGCGGCGACGTCGCTGATGCCCTCCCACGTCATCGCCGACGAGCTGGGGCTCGGCGACGGCGGGGTGACCAGGGCCGTGCTGGGCAACGACGGGCCGGCGATCGAGCGCATCGCGCAGGTGTGGAACACCACGTGGAACCTCACCCCGGATCTGGATCTCAAGCATTTCCCGTCGTCGGGGCCGTACCGCATCGAGTCGGTCACCGGTGACGGCGCGGTGGTGCTGGTGGCCAACGACAAGTGGTGGGGCACCAAGCCCGTCACCGCGAAGATCACCGTGTGGCCGCGCCGCCCGGATCTGCAGGACAGGGTCAACGAGGGTGCCTACGACGTCGTCGACATCGCCGCAGGCTCGGCGGGCACGCTGAACCTGCCCGATGACTACACCCGCTCGGATTCGGCGTCGGCGGGTGTGGAACAGCTGATCTTCGCCCCGCAGGGCCCGCTGGCCCCGGTGCCCGCCCGTCGCGCCGTCGCCCTGTGCACCCCGCGCGATGTCATCGCCCGCAACGCGTCGGTGCCGCCGGCCAACTCGCGGCTCAACGCCGCGGCCGAGGATGCCTACTCCGGCGCGGAGGCCACCCCCCAGGTCAACGACTTCGCGGCGGGCGATCCCGTCGCGGCCCGCGCCGCGCTGGGCAACCAGCCGCTGACGGTGCGTATCGGATACCAGTCACCCAACGCCCGGCTCGCGGCCGCGGTCGGGGCGATGGCCAAGGCGTGCGCACCCGCAGGCATCACGGTGCAGGACGCAGCGGGGGAGAACGTGGGCCCACAGGCGTTGCGCGACAACGCCATCGACGTGCTCATCGCCAGCACCGGCGGGGCGACGGGCAGTGGCTCGTCAGGCTCGTCGGCGATCGACGCCTACACCTTGTACAGCGGTGACGGAAACAACCTGCCCCGCTACGTCAACGAGCGCATCGACGGCATCATCTCGACGCTGGCGGTGACCTCCGACCCCAAGGAGATCGCCCGGTTGCTCGCCGAGGCCGGCCCGATCCTGTGGGGCGACATGCCCACGTTGCCGCTGTACCGTCAGCAACGCACCCTGCTCGCGTCGACGAAGATGTACGCGGTGAGCGCCAATCCGACGCGCTGGGGCGCGGGATGGAACATGGACCGATGGAAGCTGAGTCAGTGAGTCAGACGAATGACGTCGGCCAGGTGATCTCCTCGCTGCTGCGCGAGGTGCCCGATTTCCCGGAGCCGGGCGTGCTGTTCAAGGATCTGACGCCGGTGCTGGCCGACGCCCGGGGGCTGGCCGAGGTCAGCGCGGCGATGGCCGACATCGCCCGCGGGGCCGATCTGGTGGCCGGCGTCGACGCGCGCGGCTTCCTGCTCGGCGGCGCCGTGGCGATCTCGCTCGGCATCGGTGTACTGGCGGTCCGCAAGGGCGGCAAGCTCCCGCCGCCGGTGATCAGCGAGACCTACACATTGGAGTACGGGTCGGCCACCCTGGAGGTGCCGGCCGACGGCGTCGAGCTGGCCGGCCGCACCATCGTGGTCATCGACGACGTGTTGGCCACCGGGGGAACACTGGCGGCCACCCATCAGTTGCTCACGGCAGCGGGGGCGACGGTCAGCGGCGCGATCGTGATGCTCGAACTCGCCGCCCTGGGCGGCCGGTCCGTCCTGGAACCGTTGCCGGTCACGGCTCTACACACCGTATGACCGGATATCCTGCCAACAGCAGCTGAGCAGCGGAGGTGAGCATGGCCAACGAGATCCAGGCAGATCCGCGCGCGAACCAGGCTGTGCAGGTCCCGCCGGTGCCGGCCGGGCCGGAGACGCAGCCGATGGAGCTGCCCCGGACCGAGGCCACGAAGGCGACCAGCGCCTCGCGACGGGTCAGGGCCCGCCTCGCCCGCCGGATGACCTCCCAGCGCAGCACCGTCAACCCGGTGCTGGAGCCGCTGGTCGCGGTGCACCGGGAGATCTACCCCAAAGCTGACCTGACCCTGCTGCAGAAGGCCTACGACGTCGCCGAGGAACGGCACGCCGATCAGCTGCGCAAGTCCGGCGACCCGTACATCACCCATCCGCTTGCGGTGGCCAACATCCTGGCCGAGCTCGGCATGGACACCACCACGCTGATCGCGGCGCTGCTGCACGACACCGTCGAGGACACCGGGTACACGCTGGAGGCGCTGACCCAGGAGTTCGGTACCGAGGTCGGTCATCTGGTCGACGGGGTCACCAAACTCGACAAGGTGGCACTGGGCACCGCTGCCGAGGGCGAGACCATCCGCAAGATGATCATCGCGATGGCCCGCGATCCGCGAGTGCTGGTGATCAAGGTGGCCGACCGGCTGCACAACATGCGCACGATGCGCTTCCTGCCGCCCGAGAAGCAGGCGCGCAAGGCCCGCGAAACGCTGGAAGTCATTGCGCCCCTTGCTCACCGGCTCGGTATGGCGACGGTGAAATGGGAGCTCGAGGATCTGTCGTTCGCGATCCTGCATCCCAAGAAGTACGAGGAGATCGTGCGGCTAGTCGCCGATCGTGCGCCGTCGCGCGACACCTATCTGGCCAAGGTGCGCGCCCAGATCACGGCCACGCTGAATGCGTCGAAGATCAACGCCGTCGTCGAGGGACGGCCGAAGCACTACTGGTCGATCTACCAGAAGATGATCGTCAAGGGCCGCGACTTCGACGACATCCACGATCTCGTCGGCGTCCGGATTCTGTGCGACGAGGTGCGGGACTGCTACGCCGCCGTCGGTGTGGTGCACTCGCTGTGGCAGCCGATCGCCGGCCGGTTCAAGGACTACATCGCCCAGCCCCGCTTCGGGGTGTACCAGTCGCTGCACACCACCGTCGTCGGGCCGGAGGGCAAGCCGCTGGAGGTGCAGATCCGCACCACGGACATGCACAAGACCGCGGAGTACGGCATCGCCGCGCACTGGCGCTACAAAGAAGCCAAGGGCCGCAACGGAGTTCCGCAGAGCCACACCGCCACCGAGATCGACGACATGGCGTGGATGCGACAGCTGCTCGACTGGCAGCGGGAAGCCGCCGACCCGGGCGAGTTCCTCGAGTCGCTGCGGTACGACCTCGCGGTGCAGGAGATCTTCGTGTTCACCCCGAAGGGCGACGTCATCACGCTGCCCACCGGGTCCACGCCCGTCGACTTCGCCTACGCGGTGCACACCGAGGTGGGGCACCGCTGTATCGGGGCACGCGTCAACGGCCGGCTCGTCGCGCTGGAGCGCAAGCTCGAAAACGGCGAAGTGGTCGAGGTTTTCACGTCGAAGGCAGCCAACGCGGGTCCGTCGCGGGACTGGCAGACGTTCGTGGTGTCGCCGCGGGCCAAAGCCAAGATCCGGCAGTGGTTCGCCAAGGAGCGTCGCGAAGAGGCGCTGGAGTCAGGCAAGGATGCGATCGCGCGCGAGGTGCGCCGCGGTGGACTTCCGTTGCAGCGCTTGATGAATGCCGAGACGATGGCGGCGTTGGCGCGCGAGCTGCGCTATCTCGACGTGTCCTCGCTCTACACCGCGGTCGGTGAGGGCCATGTGTCGGCCCGCCACGTCGTGCAGCGGTTGGTCGCCCAGATCGGGGGCGATGACGAGGCGGCCGACGAGCTGGCCGAGCGGTCGACGCCGGCGACCATGCCGGTGCGGCAGCGCACCAGCGACGACGTCGGGGTGTCGGTGCCGGGGGCGCCCGGGGTGCTGACCAAGCTGGCCAAGTGCTGCACGCCGGTGCCGGGCGACGTCATCATGGGCTTCGTCACCCGCGGCGGTGGGGTGAGTGTGCACCGCACCGACTGCACGAATGCGGCCTCGCTGGAGACGCAGTCCGAGCGCATCATCGATGTGCAGTGGGCGCCGTCCCCGTCGTCGGTGTTCCTGGTCGCCATCCAGGTCGAGGCGCTGGATCGGCACCGGCTGCTCTCCGATGTGACGCGCGTGCTCGCCGACGAGAAGGTCAACATCCTGTCGGCATCGGTCACGACGTCGAATGACCGGGTGGCGATCAGCCGGTTCACCTTCGAGATGGGCGACCCCAAGCATCTGGGGCACGTGCTGAACGTGGTGCGCAACGTGGAGGGCGTCTACGACGTCTACCGCGTCACCTCTGCGGCCTAGTTTTCCCGCGACGTTTTCCCGCGACCAGACGCGAACTCGAGCGCGCCGCCGGCGTGTCCGCTCGAGTTCACGTCTGGTCGCCGAGTCTCCGCCGGGGCTCAGTCCAGCTGGAGCTGCTTGATCGTGACGTCCAGCTTGGGTGCGCCGTCCTCGCCGCCGTCCTTGGTGCCCGCCGCGGCGATCTTGTCCAGCGTGGCCAGGCCGGTCTGGTCGATGGTGCCGAACACCGTGTAGTTCGGCGGCAGCGTCGAATCCTTGTAGACCAGGAAGAACTGGCTGCCGTTGGTGCCCGGCCCCGCGTTGGCCATCGCAAGCGTGCCGCGGGGGTAGACCACCGGCTGCTGCAGCTTCGGATCGTCCGGCTGGTATTGGTCGGTCGGGTACTCGTTGGCGAACTGGTAGCCCGGCCCGCCGGTGCCCTGGCCGGTCGGATCGCCGCACTGCAGCACGGCCAGGCCTTCACCGGTGGTCAGCCGGTGGCACGGGGTGTTGTCGAAGAAGCCCTTGTTGGCCAGGCTGGCGAAACTGTTCACCGTGCAGGGTGACTTCGCGTTGTCGAGCTCGAGGCCGAGGTTGCCCTGGTTGGTCTCCATGCTGGCACTGACCGTCGCCGGATCTGTCGGCACCTTGCCCGCACGCGGCGGTTCGACCGGCTTGCTGGCCGGCTCGGGGGACTTGGCGTACTGGCAGTTGCTGCCCAGGCCGGCCGGCGCGGCGAACGGGGGCAGCGCACCGGGCTTACCCGGCTCCGGGGCGTCCAGTGGCGAGGCCGCGTCGGATGTCGCCGCGCTCGTCGGCGTCGACGCGGTCGGCGTGCCGCTGTCGCGGTTGGTCAGCACGATGGTCGCCACGACCGCGGCGATCACGACGACGGCCGCGACGGCCGACCCGATGATCGTGTACGTGCGGCGCTTGCGGTCCCTCTCGGCGCGCCGTTCGAGTTGGCGCTCGAGCTTGCGCTTGGCGGTGGCTCGCCGTTGTTCGTTCGTCGGCACGGGCCGGTCCTCCTCGGGGTCGGTCAGGTCGGCACCGAGTGTGCCAGGGCTCGCTGAGATGGCGGCTGTGACCCCTCGTGAACTGCGCTGTGAGCTCGGCATGGGAAGCTGGACGGCGTGTTGATCACCGGATTCCCCGCCGGGGTCCTGGCGTGCAACTGCTACGTGCTGGCCCCCGGACAGGGTGCCGATGCGATCGTCGTCGACCCCGGCCAGCGTGCGATGGGGCCGTTGCGCCGCATCCTCGACGAGAACCGGCTCACCCCGGCCGCGGTGCTGCTCACCCACGGCCACATCGACCACATGTGGTCGGCGCAGAAGGTCTCCGACACCTACGGCTGCCCCACCTACATCCACCCGGCTGACCGGTACATGCTCAAGGACCCCGTGAAGGCGCTCGGGCAGGGCTTCGCCCTCGGACTGGCGTCCCTCGCGGTCGGGGCGCTGTTCCGGGAGCCGCGCCAGGTCGTCGAACTCGACCGCGATGGCGACAAGCTCGACCTCGGCGGGATCACGGTGGCCGTCGACCACACCCCTGGGCACACCCAGGGTTCGGTGGTCTTCCGCGTCGAGGAAGGACCCGACCAGTTGGCCCTCACCGGCGACACCCTGTTCAAGCAGTCGGTGGGCCGCACCGATCTGCCCGGGGGCAGCGGTCGTGATCTGCTGACCTCGATCGTGACGAAACTGTTGGTGCTCGACGACGACACGATGGTGCTTCCCGGGCACGGCGAACGCAGCACGATCGGCGCCGAACGCCGCACCAACCCGTTCCTCGAAGGTTTGACGACGTGACCGATTTCAAGGCCCCCAAGGGCGTTCCCGATTACTTCCCGCCGGACTCCGCCGAGTTCGTCGCGGTGCGCGCCGCGCTGCTCGGCGCTGCCCGGCGCGCGGGCTACGGCGACATCGAGCTGCCGATCTTCGAGGACACCGCGCTGTTCGCCCGAGGCGTGGGGGAGTCCACCGACGTGGTGTCCAAGGAGATGTACACCTTCGCCGACCGCGGGGAGCGGTCGGTGACGCTGCGTCCCGAGGGCACCGCCGGTGTCATGCGCGCGGTGATCGAGCACGGACTCGACCGCGGTCAGCTGCCGGTGAAGCTGTGCTATTCGGGGCCGTTCTTCCGGTACGAGCGGCCGCAGGCCGGCCGCTACCGGCAGCTGCAACAGGTCGGGGTGGAGGCGATCGGGGTCGACGATCCGGCCCTGGACGCCGAGGTCATCGCGGTGGCCGACGCCGGCTTCCGCTCGCTGGGTCTCGACGGGTTCCGACTGGAGATCACCTCACTCGGCGACGACACCTGCCGGCCGCAGTACCGGGAGTTGTTGCAGCAGTTCCTGTTCGGACTCGACCTGGACGAAGAGACGCGCCGCCGTGCGGAGATCAATCCGCTGCGGGTGCTCGACGACAAGCGCCCGCACGTCAAGGAGATGACCGCCGACGCACCGTTGATGCTCGATCACCTCTCCGAGGTGGCCAAGGCGCACTTCGAGACGGTGCTGGCGCATCTGGATGCACTGGGTGTGCCGTATGTGATCAATCCGCGCATGGTGCGCGGGCTGGACTACTACACGAAGACGACGTTCGAGTTCGTGCACGACGGTCTCGGTGCGCAGTCGGGGATCGGTGGCGGCGGCCGTTACGACGGGTTGATGAGCCAGCTGGGCGGCCGTGATCTCTCCGGCATCGGGTTCGGGTTGGGCGTGGACCGCACGCTGCTGGCGCTACGGGCCGAAGGCAAGACCGCCGGTGAGGCGGCGCGCGTCGACGTGTACGCGGTGCCGATGGGCGGCGACGCCAAGATCCGGCTCGCGGTGCTGGCAGCACAGCTTCGCGCCGCGGGCGTTCGGGTGGACATGGCGTACGGCGATCGCAGCCTCAAGGGTGCGATGAAGGGTGCCGACCGGTCCGGCGCGTCGATCGCGCTGGTCGCGGGGGATCGTGACCTCGAGGCGGGCACCGTCGGGGTGAAGACGTTGACGACGGGCGAGCAGGCCGACGTTCCCATCGATCAGGTGGTGGACCAGGTCATCGCTCAGGTTCGTGCCGCGCCGCGCTGACACATCGTCAGCGCGGTGACCACCGCCTTTCGAGGGCGGCGCGCACGTCGTTGCTCAGGCGCGTCAGACGCTCCCGGTCGACGGGATCGATGTCGCGTCCGGTGATGTCACGTTCTACGCGGGCCAGTTGGTCGGCCACCGCTGCCTTGTGTTCGGGGGGCCGGGACATCCAGCCGACTTCGCGTAACAACACCAGCACTCGAGCCACCACCACGGCGTCGCTACCGCCGTAGAGGATCGTCTGCCCGCACACGGTGTCCAGCAGGTCAGCCAACGACGGCCGGGCGATCACCACGCGCACCTCGTCGTTCTGGTCGCGAAGTACCGCGGGAGTCATGTGGCGGCAAGCGAATTCGCAGAGCATGGCGCTGCAGGCGTGCAACCCGTGGACGGCCGTGGTGGGATCGTTGACGCCGGGGCTCAACGCGCGCAGTACGACGTCCACGATCTGCCGCAATCCGTAGCCGATGTCCTGAGCCGCAGTGCGTTCGATGTCGGTGCGTAGCGACGCGGCCACTTGGTCGTAGAGCCCCGTCAGGTCGTCGTCGGTCGCGGTGTCGGCAACTTTGCAGAATGCGACCGGGACGCCGCTGACGACGGCTGAGCCCACGGGTTGGTCGACCCAGACGACGGCGTTCGCTGCGCACGCGGCGCTGCGCAGGGCCTGTTCGTCGATGCCAACGAGGAATCCCGATGCGCGCGCCGCCACCGGCACCGCGCGGGGATGCACCGGCGGTGCCTCATCGGGACTCTGCGGGTCATCGCACGGATCGAGGAGGCGATCGGCGGTGTCGATGGCATCAGTGCGGATGTGGTGCAGCATGGTCTCGATCCTGATCTGGCGCACCAGGTGCCCGAGGAACAGTACGAGCGCGATGATGCTCGCCACGGCGAGAACGAATGCGACGGTGACGGCGATCTTCGGCACGAAGCGTGTGATCGTGTCACTGTCGTTGCGCACGCTGCGCAGCACCGTCAGCGCATAGGCGAACGTCGCGACGAACAGCGCGAGTGTGCGTTGGACGAGGTGGTCGGATGCGAAGGTCCGCAACAGCCGAGGGGTGTATTGACTGCTGGCCAACTGCAACGTGACCAGGGTCAGCGAGAACGTGAGTGACGTGACAGTCATCAACGCGGACGCAATGGTGCCGAGGATCTCGCGTGCCGCATCGGCGCCGCCGCCGAACAAGTAGGCCTCGACGATGGGCGGCAGATCAGCATCGTAGGTGCGGTCCAGCTGTGGCACCGCAACTCCGGCGGCGACTGCGACGACGACCCCGAGCGCCGGGACCGGCCACAGCCGGCTGCGCAGCGCATCGCGCACCATGGTCCGCCGCTGTTCGAGGGCTCTTCTCACGCTGTCTGCAGTACCCGATCGCGCGGTGCCGCATACGCGGCACTCGGCGAGTGGGCGTCTCAGATGGCCATGGCGGCGCGCACGTCGGCCTCGGACGCCGAGCCGCCGGTGCCGCTCGACGTGATGCGGCCGGCTTCGAGGATGTAGTAGCGCTGCGAGGATTCCAGCGCGAACCCGATGTGCTGTTCGACCAGCAGCACGCCCAGATCCCCGCGCGCGGTGAGCGCGGTGATGGCCGCTTCGATCTCGGCGACCACCGACGGCTGGATGCCTTCGGTGGGCTCGTCGAGGATCAGGCACTTCGGCGAGGTGATCAGCGCGCGGGCGATCGCGAGCTGTTGGCGCTGGCCGCCGGAGAGCAGCCCGGCGCGCCGGGTCAGCAGCTCTTTGAGCGCCGGGAACAGGTCGAGCTGTTCGTCGATCAGCGCCTTGCCGTTCTTCCGCCCGTCGGCCACCACCTGGAGGTTCTCCGCGGTGGTCAGCTGACCGAAGGACTGCTGCCCCTGCGGCACATAGGCCAGCCCGCGCGCCACGCGAGCGCTGGGCCGCAGTCTGGTGATGTCCTCACCGCCGAAACGCACTGTGCCACTAGAGCATTTGAGAAGGCCGACGGCTGCGCGCAGCAGCGTGGTCTTGCCGGCGCCGTTGTGCCCCATCACGGCGGCGACGCCGTCAGAGGGCACCTCGAGGCTGACGCCGTGGATCACCGAGCTGCGGCCGTAGCCGGTGTGGACGTCGACGAGTTCGAGTGTCACGAGATTCCTTCCGCGCCTGCGGCGGCAGTGCCGAGGTAGACCTCTTGCACCTTGGGATCGGCTTGTACCTGCGCCACGGAGCCCTCGGCGATGACCTGGCCACGAGCGAGCACCGTCACCGAGGTGGCGAACGCTCGCATGAAGTCCATGTCGTGTTCGACGACGACCACTGTGCGTTCGGCGCCGATGCGCCGCAACAGATTTCCTGTTTCCTCGCGTTCCTCGGTGCTCATGCCGGCCACCGGTTCGTCGAGCAACAGCACGTCGGCGTTCTGGACCAGCAGCATGCCGATCTCCAGCCACTGCTTCTGCCCGTGGGCCAGCACGCCGGCGGGTTTGTCGGCGAGATGGGTCAGGCCGATGGTGTGCAGGGTCTGTTCGATGATCGGCAGCACACCGGAGCGTCGCCGCAGCAAGGTCCACACCGAACGTCCCGCGCCGGCGGCGATGTCGAGGTTCTGCAGAACGGTCAGCTGCTCGAACACGCTCGCGGTCTGGAACGTGCGTCCCACTCCGCGGCGCGCGATCTGATGCACCTTCTTGCCGAGCAGATCGACGCCGGATTTGTTCACCGATCCGGTCGCCGGCACCAGCCCGGTGATCGCGTCGATGACGGTGGTCTTGCCGGCGCCGTTGGGCCCGATCAGGAAGCGCAGATCGCCCTGGAACAGCGTCAGGTCGACGCCGCTGACCGCTTTGAAGCCGTCGAAATCGACTGTCAGGCCGCGTACTTCGAGGTACTGCGTACCCATGCCGGCGTTGCCGCCCTCGACGGGCTCTTTGCCTGCCGTCGCGGCGTCGACCTCGGTCATGAAGTGGCCCCCACTTTCTCGTCGTCGGGAGCGTTGTCCTCGGCCGGCGAAGCGGCCTTCTTCCGTCGCCGCCGCAGGACCACGCCCAGCCCCGCGAGTCCGGCCGGGAAGAATCCGACGACGACGATGAACAGCAGGCCCTGGGCGTAAGTCCATTCCGACGGGAAGCGTTCGGAGAACAGGGTTTGCGCCCACGCCACCCCGATGGCACCGAGCACCGGGCCGAGCAGTGTGGTGCGGCCGCCGATCGCGACCCCGATCAGGAACGCGATCGAGGGCAGGATCCCGACCTGTGACGGCGCGATGAACCCGACGATCGGCGCGAACAACGCGCCGGCGATGCTGGCGAACAACGCGGCGACGGTGTAGGCCACCACCTTGATGTTGGCCGGGTCGTAGCCCAGGAAGCGCACTCGCTCCTCGCCGTCACGGACCGCCACCAGCAGTTCGCCGTAGCGGCTCTGCATCAGTTGACGCACCACGGCGACCACCAGCAACAAGACCGCGGCGGCGATGAAGTACAGCATGCGGCGGTTCACCGGGTCGTTGAGCGTGAACCCGAAGAACGTGCGAA
Organism: Mycobacterium kyogaense; assembly: GCF_003254575.1. Taxonomy (GTDB): domain Bacteria; phylum Actinomycetota; class Actinomycetes; order Mycobacteriales; family Mycobacteriaceae; genus Mycobacterium; species Mycobacterium kyogaense. The sequence continues at coordinate 120,079 of NZ_QJUA01000005.1, forward strand.
ACCTGTTGAGCCCGTTGGACCCGCCGAGGCCGGTCTGGCCGACCAGCAGGATGGCCAGCGCGGCGGCCAGCGCCTGGGACAGGATCGCGAAGTAGGCGCCCTTGACCTTGCGCTTGAACACGCCGAAGCCGAGCGCGGCGGCGATCGCGGTGGGCAGCACGACGATCGCGATGAGCGTCACCGCGGGGGAGGCGAACGGCTGCCAGTACGACGGAAGCTCGCGCATGCCCTGGATCTGCATGAAGTCGGGCACGTCGTCACCGCGCAGCTGTGCGTCGGCGATCTTGAGGTGCATCGCCATCAGGTAACCGCCCAGCCCGAAGAACACGCCCTGGCCCAGTACCAGCATGCCGCCGCGGCCCCACGCCAGCCCGATTCCCGCTGCGACGATCGCAAAGCACAGGAACTTCCCGAGCAGGCTGAGCCGGAAGTCCGACAGCACGGCGGGGGCGATCACGAACAGCACCAACGCGGCGATTCCGAAGCCGGCCCACGTCTGCCAGCGGCCGATGAGGGTCCTCACACCAAACTCCTTGTCCGCACGGTGAACAACCCCTGCGGCCGCACCTGCAGGAAGATCACGATGATCACGAACACGACGACCTTGGCCAGCGATGCGGTGGTGTTGTACTCGATGAACGAGTTCAGGAAGCCCAGCGCCAGCGCCGCGATCACGGTGCCCTTGATCTGGCCGAGGCCACCGACCACCACGACGAGGAACGCGTCGATGAGGTAGCTCTGACCGATCGTCGGACTGGTGGAGCCGATCAGCGTCAGCGCCACACCAGCCACGGCCGCCAGGCCCGAGCCGATGAAGAACGTCGTGATGTCGGTGCGCCGCGACGAGATGCCACTGGTCTCGGCGAGATCGCGGTTCTGCACGACGGCGCGGATGCGCCGACCCATCGGGCTGACCTTGAGCACCGTGGCCAGCACCGCGACGCACACGACGGCCAGCACCAGGATGAAGATGCGGGTCTTCGGCACGACGGCGCCGAGGATCTCCACCCCGCCCGACAGCCATGCCGGTGCCACCACGTTGACCGCGGGGGCGCCGAAGATGTCGCGTGCCACCTGCTGCAGGATCAGACCGACGCCGAAGGTGACCAGCAGCGTGTCCAGCGGCCGGTCGTACATCCGCTGGATGAGTCCCACCTCCAGCGCGACGCCCATCGCGCCGCCGATGAAGAACCCGATGACCAGCGAGATGATCAGCGAGACACCGGCACTGGAGATCACCTGCTGCACCACGTAGGCGGTGTAGCAGCCGGCCATGATGAATTCACCGTGCGCCATGTTGATGACGCCCATCTGGCCGAACGTCAACGACAGGCCCAGAGCGGCCAGCAACAGGATGGAGCCGAGGCTCAATCCTGTTGCCAGCTGCCCGATCAGGACATCCATGGGGTCAGCCGGAGAGGCCGGCGGCCCACGGGTAGGACTTCAGGAACGGGTCCGGCTGGATCGGGCCGGGGGACTGCCACACGGTGTAGATCAGTCCGTCGGGCCGGATCTCGCCGATCCGCGCGGTCTTGGTGATGTGGTGGTTCTCGCCGTCGATCGTGACCAGGCCTTCGGGGGCGTCGAACGTCACGCCGCCGGCGTTCTCCTGAATCGCTTTGGTGTCGAACGACTTCGCCTTCTCCACCGTGTTCTTCCACAGGTACACCGAGGTGTAGGCGGCTTCCATCGGATCCGAGGTCGGCTTGTTGGCGCCGTAGGCCTTCTTGTAGGCCTCGACGAACTTCTTGTTCACCGGGGTGTCGATGGTCTGGTAGTAGTTCCAGGCTGTCAGCTGCCCGGTGATGTTCTGCACGCCGATGCCGCCGACCTCTTCCTCGGCGATCGACACCGACACGACCGGCATCTGCTGTGGGGTCAGGCCCACGTTCTTGTACTCGCGGAAGAACGCGACGTTCGAGTCACCGTTGAGGGTGTTGAACACCGCGTCGGCGTCTGCGGTGCGGACTTTGTTGACGATGGTCGAGAAGTCGGTGGAGCCCAGCGGCGTGTAGTCCTCGCCCTTGATCTCGATACCGTTGGCGCCGGCGTAGGCCTTGATGATGCGGTTGGCCGTCTGCGGGAACACGTAGTCGCTGCCCACCAGGTAGAGCGACTTGACGCCCTTCTCCTTGAGGTAGTCCAGTGCGGGCACGATCTGCTGGTTGGTGGTCGCGCCGGTGTAGAAGATGTTCGGCGAGGACTCGAGACCCTCGTACTGCACGGGGTAGTAGAGCAGCGAGTTGTTGGACTCGAAGACGGGCAGCATCGCCTTGCGGCTCGACGAGGTCCACCCGCCGAACACCGCGGCCACGCAATCGCTGCTGATCAGCTTCTCGGCCTTCTCGGCGAACACCGTGGGTTCGGACGCGCCGTCCTCGCCGACCAGCTGGATCTGCTTGCCCATCACGCCGCCGGCGGCGTTGATCTCGTCGACGGCCAGCTTGATCGAGTCGCGGACGGTGACCTCGGAGATCGCCATGGTGCCCGACAGCGAGTTCAGCGATCCGACCTTGACGGTGGACCCGGAGGTGTCCACGCAGGACTGCGCATTTGCTGAATCTGTCTCGCTTGCCTTGCTTCCACAGCCTGCCAACAGCAAGCTGGCCGCCGCGACGATGCTCCCCGCGGCGAGCGCGGTGCGCCGGGACGGGTGGCGCCGAGGATGCTCCATTGAGGGCCTTTCTGAAGGTCGACAGCGCTCACCCGGGTTCACCTGGGCACGAAGTGTCTTGTCGGCATGAGTGACGACGGGCGAACGCGGGATTGTCGACACGGGTCGGTGTCGATTTCGGACGTTAGAGCGCCTGTGTTTCTGCCAAATGTCTGTGTGTGACGGGACGGTTAACCTGTGTGGCGAGCGCGCCGGTTGGTTTGCCGTTCACCTGGACTGGCGTGCACGCCCCACCCCGCGGTAACGGTTTGGGTACCGTCGGGCGATGTGATGGACATGCGAACAGCTACAGCCAAGGTCGGGGTGTCCCTGATGGTCGCGGCCGCTTCGATTGCGCTCACTCCTGGTGTCGCGAGCGCCCAGCCGGAGGCCCACAAGGTCGAGTACACGGTCAGCGTCGCCGGCCCGTACCAGTTCGACGTGACGTATCTGGTGAACCAGCCGGCGGACAAGGCTGCATACAACGCCGACGCCTACAGCTTCATCAAGCGCGACACCGTCACCATCGCCCCCGGGCAGCCGTGGACGTTCGAGACCACGTTGGCCGACCCGCAGTGGGCGTACGTGTGGGCGAGCAGCACCACCAAGGGCGGTCAGGCAGCGCCGAATGCGCACTGCGAGGTCACCGTCGACGGACAGGTCGTGATCCAGGGCGATCACCCCTACAGCCCGTTGTGCCAGGGCGCTCAGTGGTGAGTTAGCCGCCCCGAGTCAGCCGTCCCGAGTCAGCCCCTGCGCTGTTCGGTCAGTCCGCGCAGCGCGTCGGGCAGCGGCCCGGTGTGCAGCACACCGAGCCGCTGAGTGGCCCGGGTGAGAGCGACGTAGAGGTCGGCGGCCCCGCGCGGGCCGTCGGCCATGATCGTCTCCGGGTTGACGACGAGCACCGCGTCGTACTCCAAGCCCTTGGTGTCCGCCGGTGCGACCGCGCCGGAGGTGCCGGGCGGTCCGATCACCACGCTCGTGCCTTCCTGTCCGTCTTCGCTGCGCACGAATTCATCGACGGCAGAGGACAATTCGCCGGCGGTGACATGGCGTGACCACGGCGGCACTCCGCACGAGCGCACCGATTCCGGCGGTGTCACGTCCGGGGCGAACTCGGCGAGCACCGCGGCGGCGACAGCCATGATCTCGCTGGGCGTCCGGTAGTTCGTCAGAAGTGGGCGATACAGCCACCGGCGATCGACGTACGGCTCCAGCGTGGCCTGCCAGGAGGTCACCCCGGCCGCGGAGCGGCGCTGGGCCAGATCGCCGACGATCGTGAAGGATCGGCGCGGACAGCGCCGCATCAGGACCCGCCACTCCATCGCGGAGAGCTCTTGGGCCTCGTCGACCACGACGTGCCCGTACGTCCAGTCCCGGTCTGCAGCAGCACGTTCGGCGAGCTCGCGGGTGTCGCGCTGTTCGAAACGCTCGGCGAGCTCTTCGGCGGCGATCACGTCGGAGGCCAGCAGCTGGTCCTCGTCGTCCATCAGATCTTCCCGCCCGATCATCAGGTCCAGCACCCCGGCCGCGTAGGCGGCTTCCTCACGGCGGTCCTTCTCGGCGGCAGCCTCGGCCTTCTTGTCGCGGCCGAGCAGGTCGATCAGTTCGTCGAGCAGCGGCACGTCGGACACCGTCCACGCGTGCCCGTCAGCGCGCAACAGGATCGGGTCGGCGCCGGCCGCGCTGAGCCGGTCGGGGGATGAATACAGTTCGGCCAGAAGCGTTTCCGGAGTCAGCATGGGCCACAGCTGGTCGAGGGCCGCGGCGAAACCGGCGTGCTCGTCGAGCTCTTCGACCAGCTCTGACCGCAGGTGCTCCCACGCGTTGCGGTCCTCGCGGGTCAGCCAGCCCTTGCCGATCTTGGCGATCGCGCGCTCGGTCAGCGCCCACGTCAGGACGTCGGCGAACACCGACCGGGCGTCGTTGTGGGTCTTGCCGCTGCCGCGCGCCTCGTCCACCGCCCACTGCGCGATGTCGGGATCGATGCGTACGGACACGTCGGCCAGGTCGATCGGAATGGGCTCGGAGGGAACCCGCTGCCGGTCGGCGACGGCGGCCGTGAGCACGCCCAGCATGTCCAGTGCGCCCTTGACGCGGGTGACCTCGGGTGTGTCGCGGGCGGCGACCTGCAGGCCCGGATACAGGTCTCCGGTGGTCATGAACACGACGTTGGTCTCACCCAGCGAGGGCAGCACACGCCCGACGTGATCGAGGAACGCCGCGTTCGGGCCGACGACGAGCACGCCGTGGCTCTCCATCCGCTTGCGCTGCGTGTAGAGCAGGTAGGCGACCCGATGCAGCGCCACGACTGTCTTGCCGGTGCCGGGTCCGCCTTCGATGACCAGCACTCCGGCATGGTCGAGCCGGATGATCTCGTCCTGTTCGGCCTGGATGGTGGCCACGATGTCGCGCATGCCTTCACCGCGCGGTGCATTGACCGCGGCGAGCAACGCTGCGTCGCCGGTGCCCGACGAGGCGCCGAGGTCGCCGGAAGCGTCGGGGCGGCCGAGGATCTCGTCGGTGAAGTCGAGGACGCGGCGACCCATGGTGTGGAACTGGCGACGGCGGCGCATGTTCTCCGGGGAGGCGCCGGTGGCGACGTAGAAGGCCCGCGCGGCCGGTGCCCGCCAGTCCACGAGCAGGGACGCGAAATCGTCGGCCTCGTCGAGGAGGCCGATGCGCCCGACGTACACGGTTTCCCCGTCGGCACTGTCGAGTCTGCCGAAGCACAGTCCGCTGTCGGCGACGTTGAGCCTCGCCATCTGTCGGGCCAGTGCGCGCACCTCGGCGTCGCGTTCCACGAGGGTGCCGCCGGTGCCGCGCAGCGCGCCGCGGTACCGGTCGCTCACGCGCGTGCGTTCGGCGTCGAGGTGGTCGTAGAGCGTGGCGACATAGCGCTGTTCGGCGGCGAGTTCGGTGTCGTGGTCGTGAGTCGACATGATGCCTGCCACGCTACTTGCTTGACACGGGATCGAACGTATGTTCGCATGGGGTATGCGTTGGTCCGGACAGAGCGTCGACGTCGACGACGGGGCACTTCCCGGATTGGCGCGCCTCGGTCTGATCCGCAGCGTGCGCACACCGGAGTTCCAGGGCATCACGTTTCACGAGGTGTTGTGCAAGTCGGCCCTCAACAAGGTGCCCGCGGCCTCGATGCTGCCGTTCCAGTACACCGTCAACGGGTACCGCGGTTGCTCGCACGCCTGCCGGTACTGCTTCGCGCGCCCCACGCACGAGTACCTCGATTTCGACAGCGGCCAGGATTTCGACACCCAGGTCGTGGTGAAGACGAACGTGGCCGACGTGCTCCGGCGCGAACTGCGTCGTCCGTCGTGGACGGGTGAAACCGTCGCGCTGGGCACCAACACCGACCCGTACCAACGGGCCGAGGGGCGCTACGCGTTGATGCCGGGCATCATCGGTGCGCTCACGGACTCCGGCACCCCATTCTCGATCCTCACCAAAGGCACGCTGCTGCGCCGGGACCTGCCGGTGCTGACCGAGGCCGTGCGGCGCGTCGACGTCAGCGTCGCGGTGTCACTGGCGGTCGGGGATCCGGTGCTGCACAGTGCGATCGAGCCAGGAACGCCGACGCCCCAGGCGCGGCTCGGGTTGATCGCCGCGATCCGGGAGGCGGGGTTGCCCTGCCATGTGATGGTGGCCCCGGTGCTGCCGCGGCTCACCGACTCGGTGACGCATCTGGACGATCTCCTGGGCCGGATCGCCGCCGCGGGCGCGACAAGTGTGACGGTCTTCGGTCTGCACCTGCGGGGCAGCACGCGCGGGTGGTTCATGGACTGGTTGGCCGGTGCCTACCCGGAGCTGGTCGGCGAGTACCGGCACTTGTACCGCCGTGGCGCCTACCTGCCTGCCGACTACCGGGCGATGCTCGCGCAGCGCGCCGCCCCGTTGGTCGCCAAACACGGCCTGGCGCGGGGAGGGTCGTTCCGGGAGTCCGGTGCGCGGCCGACGGTCGCCGCCGCGGCGGCCCCGACCCAACCGGCGTTGTTCTGATCAGTCGAGCAGCGCTGATCGCAGCACATCGAGCGGCAGCCCGCCCAGATCCAGGGCGCGTCGGTGGAACTCTTTGAGCGGCACTCCCTTTGCCGTCACCGTGTCGCGCAGCTCCTGCCAGATCCGCTGACCGATCGCATATGACGGCGCCTGTCCCGGCCACCCCAGGTAGCGATCCAGTTCGAACCGTAGGTTCTCCTCGGCCATCGCGCTGTGCGCCTGCAGGAACGTCCAGGCCCGGGCGGCGTCCCAGGTGCCGCCGTCAGGCGCGGAGAGCCCGCAGTGCACGCCGATGTCGATGACCACGCGTGCCGCGCGGAAACGTTGCGCGTCGAGCATCCCCATCCGGTTGCCGGCGTCGTCGAGCCAGCCCAGCTCGGCCATCAAACGCTCGGCGTACAGCGCCCAGCCCTCGCCGTGCCCGGACACCCAGCAGCCGAGCCTGCGCCACCGGTTGAGTTGGTCGGCGAGGACGACGGCACGCCCGATCTGCAGGTGATGGCCCGGCACGCCTTCGTGGAAGACGGTCGTCATCTCCTGCCAGGTGTGGAACGTGTGCACGCCCGCGGGCACCGACCACCACATCCGTCCCGGGCGGGTCAGGTCTTCCGATGGCCCGGTGTAGTAGATGCCGCCGGTGTTCGTCGGCGCGATGCGGCACTCCAGCCGGCGCAGGGGCTCCGCGATCTCGAAGTGCGTGTCCGCCAAAGCGTCGACGGTGCGGTCGGAGAGGTCCTGCATCCACTGCGCGAGCGCGTCGGTGCCCTGCACGAGATAGCGGTCTTCACTGTCGAGGCGGCGCAGAGCCTCGGTGGCGCTCGAGCCGGGGTAGAGCCGGTTGGCGATCGAATCCTGCTCGGCCACAATCGCGTTCAACTGATCCAGACCCCACGCGTAGGCCTCGTCGAGGTCCACCGAAGCGCCGAGGAAGGATCGTGACAGCACCGCGTAATCGTCGCGTCCGCAGGCGTCGACCTCCCGGGCGTGCGGACCGATCTCCTCGCGGAACACCCCGACCAGCGCGGCGTAGGCGTTGGCGGCGTCCTCGGCGCAGCGGCGCAGCTCGGCGTGCAGCGTGAGATCGTCGGGCGCCGCGCCGGCGACCATGTCCAGGTACAGGTGCTGGATCTGGCCGGCCTGGGCGATGCCGCGACGCACCTGGCGCGCGGCGGGAGCGCGACCGGCCGCCACCGCCGCCCGCAGTGCGTCGGCGTACCCGGACACCCGCTCGGGCACCTGTGCCAGGCGCCGGCCGATGGTCGCCCAGTCCTCGGCGGTGTCGGTCGGCATCAGGTCGAACACGTCGCGCATGGTCTGCAGCGGCGAGGCGATCACGTTGAGCTCGCCGACGTCGAGGCCCGCGTCGTGCAGGTCGAGCAGGACCGTGAGGCGTTCGGTGAGTGCGGCCGCGGTCACCACGTCGGCGTCGTCGGCGGGTGCGGTGCCGGCGAGCTCCCGTAGGGCGGTGCGTGCGGCGTCGGCGCGGGCCGCGCAGCCGGCGGGGGAGTAGTCGGTGATCTGATCGTCGAACCCGGCGATGCCCGCCTCTGTCGCGCCGCACGGGTCCAACTGTGCCCAGGTGTCGAGGTAGCGTTCGGCGACGGCGTCGACGTCCGTTGGTGTCCTACCCAAGGTCGCGGGCCGAGAACGTGTCGCACTGGGCCGGGTCACCGGTCTGGTAGCCGGTGGTGAACCACTTCTGCCGCTGCTCGGACGACCCGTGCGTCCAGGATTCGGGGTTGACCCGGCCCGTCGCGGACTCCTGGATGCGGTCGTCGCCGACCGAGGAGGCCGCCGACAGCGCGTCGGCGATGTCCTTGTCGGTGAGCGGCTGCAGGAACGGCACGCCGGTGCTCTCCTGCTTGGTGATGGCCGCGAAGTGCGCCCACACGCCCGCATAGCAGTCGGCCTGCAGTTCGGTGCGCACGCCGTTGCCGTTGGCGCCCTGCGCGCCCTGCTGGGCGCGGCCGAGGACGCCTTCGAGATTCTGCACGTGGTGGCCGAACTCGTGGGCGACGACGTACTCCTGCGCCAATGGCCCTCCGCTGGAACCGAATTGCGTCTTCAGGATCTCGAAGAAGTCGGTGTCGAAATAGGCGGTCTGGTCGACGGGGCAGTAGAACGGCCCCACGTCGCTGGTAGCCGGTCCGCATCCGGTGTCGACCGATCCGGAGAACAAGCTCACCTTGGGGCGCGTGTAACCCGGCAGCAGCTGCTGCCAGACGCCGTCGACGGAGTTGCCGGTGGCCACCACCCGGCACTGCACGATCTCGTTGGCGTCGGCGCCGGTCTTGCACTGGCTCAGGTCGAAGCCGGGGGTGTCGGCGGTCTGCGGGCCGGCCTGCTGCTGCGGGATCACCGAGCTGGGGTCGACGCCGAGGAACAGTGCCACGACGACGATCAGCAGGCCGCCCAGGCCGCCGCCGACGGCGATGCCCCGGCCGGGGCCGCGTCCACCTCCGCTGCTCGACGTGGTGCTGGTATCGATCTGCATGCCCTCGTTGAAGGTCATGGCTCTACCTCGCTTCGCCGCCGGGCCCGTGTGCCGGGCCCGTCAAGAATCGCACACTACGATTCGCCCTGTGGCAGTCGTCGCCGGACCATCCACCGTCGTGCGCACCTCGCTGGGGGAGCTACGCGGCGACATCGAGGGCGGCATCGGGGTGTGGCGCGGCGTGCCGTACGCCGAGCAGCCGGTCGGGCCGCGGCGGTTCCTGGCGCCGGCGGCTCAGAAGCCCTGGACCGGGGTACGTGAGGCGCTCGAGCACGGGCCGCTACCTCCACAGACCACGTCGTTCGTCGGGGGCGGTCGCGACGACCCCAAGACCCGCGACGAGGCGTGCCTGACCGTGACGGTGTGGTCACCCGATACGACGGCGTCGCTGCCGGTGATGGTGTGGATTCCCGGTGGCGCATTCGTCTACGGCGCCGGGCAGTTCCAGCTCTACAACGGGTCACGTCTGGCGGCCAACGGCAACGTGGTCGTCGTCAACGTGACGTATCGGATCGGCGTGTTCGGTGGCCTCGAGCTCGGTGATCTGGGACCGGGTTTCGACGACAATCTGGCGCTGCGTGATCAACTCGCGGCGCTGCGCTGGGTGCGCGAGCACATCGCGGCGTTCGGGGGCGACCCGGATCGGGTCACCGTGTTCGGTGAGTCGGCCGGCGCGACATCGGTGCTGGCGCTGCTGGCCTGCCCGCAGGCGAGCGGGCTGTTCCACCGGGCGATCGCGCAGAGCCCTGCGTTGCCGTTGATCGCCGACCGGGAGCTGCGGGCGGCGCGGGCGCGTGACTTCCTCGCCCACCTCGGTGTGCCGGCCGCCGACGTCAAGGATCTGCCGCAGCGGCAGCTGCGGCGTGCCGCCGGCCAGGTGCAGCTGGCCAGTGCGGCGCAGACGCCCACGCTCGCCTACGGGTTGACTCACGGCACCGAGCTGTTGCCCCGCCATCCGATCGACGCGGCCCGCGCCGGCGAACTCGCCCGTGTCCCGCTGATCATCGGCACCAACAGCCACGAGGCGACGATGTTCGCCTGGACCCGGCCACCGATGCTGCCCACCACGCAGGCGACGGTGCACGCGTACTTCGACCGGGTGGCGCCCACCGCCAAAAGCTCTGTACTGCAGGCGTATCCGCGCTATCCGCGGCGTAGCGCCCTGATCGCCATCGGCTCCGATGTGATGTTCGGCGGCCCCGCGTGGGCGTTCGCCGACGCCTACAGCAGCCGCGCGCCGACCCGGATGTACCGGTTCGACCACGCCGGGCTGAGCCTGCGCCTGCTGGGCCTGGGCGCCACCCACGGCAGCGAGATCGTGCACGTGCAGCACAGCTACGCCTCGTTCATCGGGCGCAAATTGCATCCGCTCGGCCGGCGTTTTCCGCCGTCTGTGGGCGTGCGCATGCAGCGCACCTGGCTGGACTTCGCGTGCAGCGACCGCGTGCACGACGAGGCGAACTGGCCGCTCTACGACGTCGAGCATCGGCGGACCCGGCTGATCGCCACCCGCCGGGATGCGGTCGAGGACGATCCGGACCGGACGCGCCGCCGCGCGTGGGCTGCGATCTACTGAGCCGAGAACCGTTCGTCGGTGTAGTGCCGCAGGTTGTGCAGGAACCGCTGAAACAGGCGGTTCATCACCGGCGCGCCGAGTGACAAACCGATGCGGCCGGCGAGGTTGGCGGGCTCTAGCGCCATGATCCAGGTGAGGTGGCAGCCCCGCGACGTCGGTACCACGCGGTAGTCCTCGGCGAACGCGGCCATGCTCGACGTGCTGACCTCGTTGAAACGAAAAGCCATGCGTTCGAACGGGTCCCAGGCCAGGAACTCTTCATTGCCTGCGATCCCTCCGCGCATCGTGACGGTGCGTGTGGTACCGACACCGCGGGGTGGCGGGCTGGTCCAGGTCACCTTGGTGATCACCGTGGCCCAGCGCGGCCAGGAGTTCTCGTCGGCGAGCACCTCGAACAGCTGCGCAGGCGTGATCGCGAGATCGACGGTGCTGACGATTCGGTACGGCGCGGAGTCCAGGAAATCCAGCCCGACGCGGGCGCAGGCGTGCATGACCACAAACTTTAAGGTGGAACCCATGCCGATCCCGCAGCCGCCCCTTCGCGGCCGCGCTGCCGAGTGCGCTCTGCTCGACGAGACGATCGCTGCGGTGACGCCCGGCGCCTGCCGCGTCCTGGTACTCAGGGGTGAGGCGGGCGCGGGCAAGACCGCGCTGTTGGACTACGTCGGCACCCGTGCTGAAAGATTCTGCCGCGTAGCGGTTTCCGGCGTGCAATCCGATATGGAGCTGGCGTATGCGGGGCTGCAGCAGTTGTGCGCGCCGCTGCTCGGCCATCTCGACGCGCTGCCCGCACCACAGCGCGAGGCCCTCGAGGTCGCCTTCGGTCTGGGGTCCGGCGACACCCCCGACCGGTTCCTGGTGGGGCTGGCCGTACTCAGCCTCTTCGCCGCCGCGGCCGCAGAACAGCCGCTGCTGGCCGTCATCGACGATGCGCAGTGGCTCGACCAGGTGTCGCTGCAGACGCTGTCATTCGTGGCCCGCCGGCTGCTCGCCGAGCCGGTGGCCCTGTTGTTCGGTGTGCGGGACCACCCCGAGCTGCTGGTCGGCCTGCCCGAACTGGCGGTACGCGGCCTCTCCGACGCGGATGCCCGCGAGCTGCTCGACTCCGTGATGTTCGCCGGCCTCGATCCTCGGGTTCGCGACCGGGTGATCGCCGAGACGCGGGGGCTGCCGTTGGCGATCCTGGAGGTGCCGCGCAGCGTGTCGGCCGCGGAACTGTCCGGCGGTTTCTGGATCGCGGGCAAGCGGTCGTCCCCGGCGGCCGTCGAACAGACCTACATCCGCCGTATCCGATCACTGCCGGCCGACACTCAGCGACTGCTGCTGCTCGCCGCTGCCGAGCCATTGGGCGATGCCGGGCTGTTCGTGCGTGCCGCCGAGCACCTCGACGTGCCGGTGTCCGCACTGGCGCCTGCCGAGGCCGACGGCCTCATCGAGTTCGGGTCGCGGATGCGGTTCCATCACCCGCTGATCAGGTCGGCGGCCTACCGCGCGGGTGATCTACTGAGCCGTCGCGAGGTGCACCGGGCGCTGGCCGGTGCCACCGACCCGCAGCTGGACCCGGACCGGAGGGCCTGGCACGCCGCGCAGGCGGCGGACGGTCCCGACGACGACGTCGCCGCCGAGTTGGAGCGCTGCGCGGTGCGTGCGCAGGGCCGGGGCGGAATCGCGGCGGCGGCCACGTTCTACGAACGGGCCACTGCGCTGACCGCGGACTCCGCGCTGCGTGCCGCCCGCGCGCTGGCCGCGGCGCACGCGAAACGGGACGCGGCCGACACCGACGCGGCCGACGCGCTGCTCGCGGTTGCGGAGCTGGCCGAGCTGACACCGTTGCAGCAGGCGCAGGTGGCCCGGCTGCGCGCGCAGATGCAGTTCGTCCGCAGCCGATCCGGCGCCGCGGGTGCCCCCGCAGTCGCCGAGACCGCACCGCCACTGCTCGCCGCTGCCGGCGCGCTGGACGGGCTGGACGACCACGCGTCCCGGGAAAGCTACATCGAGGCGATCGCGGCGCTGATGTACGCCGGCCGCGCCGCGCCGGCGGGCCGACTCGAGGAAGCAGCCGAAGCGGCGCTCGCGGTCCTGGCCCGAGCTCGTGAGCCTCTGCGTCCCGTCGACCTCCTGCTGCAGGGCACCGCCGAACGCATCACCGGCGGCCCTGGCGCAGGGAGCGCAGCACTGGGACGGGCGCTGGCAGCGATGCGTGAGCAGGCCGACACCGATGATGCCGCCGTCGGCCGCTGGCTGCAGGTGCCCGCGTTCCCGATCCTGCAGGAATCGGCGGCTCACGAACTGTGGGACCAGAGCGCGGTCGTTCACCTCTCGAGCGCCGCGGTCGCTTGTGCCCGCCGCGGCGGGGCGCTGGCCGGGCTGCCCCGCGCGTTGGCCTACCGCGCGGGCGCCCACCAGTTGAACGGTGAATTCGATACGGCTGCACAGCTTCTCGACGAGGCCACGGCCATCGCGTCGGCGACCGCGGCGCGATCTCCGGTGCGCTACCACGAGGTGCTGCTGGCCGCGTGGCGCGCCGATGCGGCCGGCGCCGAGCAGGTGATCGGCACCCTGACCGCCGAGGCGGCGTCACGCGGGGAGGGCCGGCTGCAGAGCCTGCTGAGCTACGCCGCCGCTGTTCTGCGCAACGGCCAGGGGAGGTATGCGGAGGCGCTCGCGGCTGCCCAGGACTGCTGCGCGACCGAGAACTTGGGATTCCACGGGGTGTGCCTGTACGAACTCGTCGAATCCGCGACGCGCACCGGCGCCATCGAGGCGGCTCGCGATGCGGTGGCCCGCCTGCAGGCCGGTGCCGGTGCGACCGACTGGGGTCGAGGCGTGGTGGCGGCGGCCCGGGCGATGGTGGCCGATGACGCGTCAGCCGCGGATCTGTTCGGCGAGGCCGTCGAATGTCTGAGCCGCAGTGAAGCCGCCGTGCACCTGGCGCGGACCCGGCTGCAGTACGGCGAATGGTTGCGCCGGAACAACCGCCGGACCGACGCGCGCCGGGAGCTGACGGCGGCGCACCAGATGTTCACGGGCATGGGTGCGCACGGGTTCGCCGAGCGGGCGCGTCGAGAGCTGGTCGCCACCGGCGAGAAGGTGCGTGCGTCGAAGGCCGGCGGCTCCGCGAGTGCGCTGACTGCGCAGGAAGCCCAGATCGCCGGGCTGGTCGCCGAGGGGATGACCAACGCCGAGATCGGCGCCGCGCTGTTCATCAGCGCCCACACCGTGGAGTGGCATCTGCGCAAGGTGTTCGCCAAGCTCGGCATCACGTCGCGGCGGCAGCTGCGCACCATGTCGCTCGGCCACTGACGGCCCGCCGGACCCCACCTCTAGACTGATTTGTCGATCATCGCCGCTTTTCGATCAGCGCCGTCTTACAAGGAGTGTTTCGTGCTGCGTACCCGCACCGCCGGATCGTTGCGTGCCGCCGACGCCGGGCAGACGGTCACGCTGGCCGGCTGGGTGGCGCGCCGCCGCGACCACGGCGGCGTGATCTTCATCGACCTGCGTGACGCGTCCGGGGTGTCTCAGGTGGTGTTCCGCGACGGTGAGGTGCTGGCCCAGGCACACCGGTTGCGCTCGGAGTTCTGCGTTGCCGTCACCGGCGTCGTCGAGATCCGTCCCGAGGGCAACGCCAACGCCGACATCGCGACGGGCGAGGTCGAGGTCAACACGACCTCGTTGACGGTGCTGGGGGAGAGCGCGCCGCTGCCGTTCCAGCTCGACGAGACCGCCGGCGAGGAAGCGCGGCTCAAGTACCGCTACCTGGATCTGCGCCGTGAGGGTCCCGGGCACGCAATTCGGTTGCGTTCCAAGGTGAATGCGGCCGCCCGCGGCGTGCTGGCCGATCACGACTTCGTCGAGATCGAAACGCCGACGCTGACCCGCTCGACCCCCGAGGGCGCGCGCGACTTCCTGGTCCCGGCCCGCCTGCAGCCCGGCTCCTTCTACGCGCTGCCGCAGAGCCCGCAGCTGTTCAAACAGTTGCTGATGGTCGCAGGCATGGAGCGCTATTACCAGATCGCGCGCTGCTACCGCGACGAGGATTTCCGCGCCGACCGTCAACCCGAGTTCACCCAGCTGGACATGGAGATGAGCTTCGTCGACGCCGACGACGTGATGGCCGTCTCCGAAGAGGTGCTGCGTGCACTGTGGGCGCTGATCGGCTACGACCTGCCCACTCCGCTGCCCCGCATCAGCTACGCCGAGGCGATGCGTCGCTTCGGCAGCGACAAACCCGACCTGCGCTTCGGGGTGGAACTGGTGGAGTGCACCGAGTACTTCGCCGACACCCCGTTCCGGGTGTTCCAGGCCCCCTACGTCGGTGCCGTGGTGATGCCCGGCGGAGCATCGCAGCCGCGGCGCACGCTGGACGGCTGGCAGGAGTTCGCGAAGCAGCGCGGCCACAAGGGGCTGGCCTATGTGCTGGTCGGTGAGGACGGTGAGCTGGCCGGACCGGTCGCCAAAAACCTGTCCGACGCCGAACGTGACGGCCTGGCCGCCCATGTGGGGGCGCAGCCCGGGGACTGTGTGTTCTTCGCCGCAGGCACTCCGAAGGCGGCGCGCGCGCTGCTGGGCGCCACGCGCATCGAGATCGCCAAGCGTCTCGACATGATCGACCCGACCGCGTGGGCGTTCACCTGGGTGGTGGACTGGCCGCTGTTCGAGCCGGCCGACGACGCGACCGCCTCCGGCGACGTCGCCGTCGGATCGGGCGCGTGGACCGCCGTGCACCACGCCTTCACTTCGCCCAAGCCCGATTCCGAGGCGACGTTCGACACCGACCCGGGCTCCGCGCTCGCCGACGCCTACGACATCGTCTGCAACGGCAACGAGATCGGCGGCGGTTCGATCCGTATTCATCGCCGCGATGTCCAGGAGCGGGTGTTCGCGATGATGGGCATCGATCACGACGAGGCTGCGGACAAGTTTGGATTCCTGTTGGACGCGTTCACTTTTGGTGCACCGCCGCACGGGGGCATCGCGTTCGGCTGGGACCGGATCGTCGCGCTGCTCGCCGGGGTGGACTCGATACGCGAGGTGATCGCGTTCCCGAAGTCCGGCGGCGGAGTCGACCCGCTGACCGATGCGCCGGCGCCGATCACGCCGCAGCAGCGCAAAGAGTCCGGCATCGACGCGAAGCCCGGCAAAGAAAGCGCCTAGCCGTGTCGCGGTCCACCGACGAACGCACTCGACCGCGGACGCTCACAGCGACGGTGCTCACCACCGCCCTGGCAATCCTGGCCGTCTACATCGCGTCGCTCGTCGGTTACCGCATCCTCGAGCAACCGCCTCAGCACTTCGCGTTCGACGGGACGTCGCTGTCCTCGCAGACATCTGTGATCGTGCGGCTCCGGCAGGTCGATGCGCCGGAGAACGAACTGGCCGTCGATGTGGTGCTGCACCCGGGCACCGACCTGCTCGCAGACGGGCCTGACGCCACGCGAGACGCGACGATCCGGCTCAGCTCGTGGACCGACGCAGGCCAGTTGATCTACATCCACGACGATCTCCGGGGTAATCAAGCGTCGACGTCGTTGATCGCTGTGGGTGAGCCCGACGACTGGCCGTTCGACTCCTTCCGAACCGATGTCATCGGCGTGGAGGCCTTCGTAGGACAGGGCGCCGCACGACGCAGCGTGCCGGCATCGATCGTGGTGGCCGGCAGTGTCAACGCCTGGCAGATCGAGCCCAGGATCAGCACACTGGACGGGCCGTGGGGCCAGATCAACACCGTGCAGTTCGGTCTGGAACGAACCAGGGGTGCTCTTGCCATCGACATCGGCATCCTGTTGGTGCTGCTCGCTTTACCTGCCACAGCACTGTTCGTCGCGATCGAGATGCTGCTGAACCGCCGCAAGTTCCAGCCGCCGTTCATCACCTGGTTCGCCGCGATGCTGTTCGCCGTCGTCCCATTGCGCAATATCCTGCCGGGGGCCCCGCCGCCCGGAGCGTGGATCGACCAGGCGGTGATCCTGTGGGTCCTCGTCGCGCTCGCCTCGGCGATGGTCATCTTCGTCGTCGCCTGGTGGCGGCAGACACGAGCAGATCCGAAGCCGGAAAGGACCACCACATCATGAGTGAGATCGACAAGACGAAGCTCGTCTCCGACACGGCGGCCCTCGACGACTTCAACCGGAAGATCGTCGAGGAGTTCCGGGCCAACGGCGGTAAGGTCGGCGGTCCCTTCGAGGGCGGCACGTTGCTCTTGCTGCACACCGTCGGGGCGAAATCGGGTCAACCGCGGCTCTCCCCGCTGGCCTATCTGACCATCGACGAGAAGATGATCATCGTCGGTTCGTATGCCGGCGCACCCAACAATCCGGCGTGGGTGCACAACCTGCGCGTCGACCCGCGGGCACGGATCGAGGTCGGTACCGAGACGTGGGACGTGGTGGCGCGCGAACTACCCGCCGACGAGCGTGACGCGACCTGGCCGAAAGTCGTCCAGTACTCGGCGGTGTTCGCGGGCTACCAGGCCAATACGTCGCGGGTCATCCCGCTGTTCGAGCTGAACCGCGTCTAGTTCGGCGCCTGCGGTGGGATCAGCTGTTCGCGCCGCATCAGGTCGTCGAGGGTTTCCCGCCTCACCGCCAGTCGCGCGACTCCGTCGCGGCAGAACACCACGGGTGGTCGGAGAGCCGTGTTGTAGTTGTTTGCCATCGTGTAGCAGTACGCCCCGGTGACCGGCACGGTGATCAGATCGCCCACCTGCGGCTGGACGACTGTGATGCCGTGGGCGATCTCGTCGCCTGATTCACAGTGCCGGCCCACGATGTCGACGGTTTCAGTCGGTCCGCTGCGATCGATCACCGACGGTTGGAACGGCTGGCCGTACAGCGACACCTCGAGGTTGTCGCCCATTCCTCCGTCGACAGCGACGTGCGTGCGTGCCCCCCGTTTGACGGTGACGACGCGGTAGGCGGTGATGCCGTTGCGCGCGACCATCGACCGCCCCGGCTCCACCAGCAGTTCGACGCCCTCGCCGAGGTGGCGGTGGACAGCTGACACCATGTGCTGCGCATAGTCCTCGACCGAGGGCGCATGATCAGTGCTGGTGTATCGGACACCGAGGCCGCCGCCGAGGTCGTAGGCGCCGAATCGGCCGAATTGGGCGAGAGCGCGCACCGCGGCGGAGAACTGGTCGAGGTCGAGCAGTTGCGAACCGACGTGTGCGTGCAGGCCTCGCAGGTCGAGTCGAGGTTCCCGGGTGATGATCCCGATCACCTCGTCGACCTGGTCGGACGGGATCCCGAACTTGGACGCGTCGTGGCCGGTCATCATGGCCTGGTGTGTCTTGGCGTCGAGTGCGGGGCTCACCCGCAGAAGTACCGGAACGGGTTCGTCCGCGAGTCTGGCGAGGCGCTCGACGTCATCGAGGTTGTCGACGACGGTGTAGCGCACCCGTGCGCGCAGCGCGGCGCGGATGTCGTCGTCGGTCTTGGCGTTGCCGTGGAACACCATTCGACGGGGGTCGGCGCCGGCGGCGAGCGCGAGAGCCAATTCACCTGCCGCAGCGGTGTCGACGCCGCACCCCTCTTCCTGGACCACACCGATCACCGATGCCGACGGGAAGCTCTTCGCCGCGAACAGGACCAGTGATCGCGGGTGGCGGCGGGTGAAGGCGTCGAGGTAGCGGCGGGCGGTCCGGCGCAACGCGCCCTCGTCGATGAGGTACGCGGGCGTGCCGTATCGGTGGACCAGTTCATCGACGCGGCATCCGCCGACGAGGAGACGCCCGGCGGAGTCCAGTGTCGTGCCGTCCGGGTATAAGGACAGATCGATGTCGCCGGGTGTGCCGATCTGGGTCATCGCTTCTGCTCCGCGGCATGATTCGTGGCGACGCGCGCGGCCAGCGATCGCACGGAATCGTCGTGGCGGGCAAAGCGTTCGGCCCACCGCTCGGCGCGGCCCGGATCGGGTTCGGTGACCTCGGCTCGGTGGGTCTGCCGGTCCACGTGCGGTGACCACGCCAACGCCGCGCATCCGGCGAACGTCGCGGCACCGACCGCGGAGTGGTCGCGTTCATGGGGGTCGAAGACGACGGTGCGTCCGGTGGCGTCGGCGAGGTCGCGGCGGAACGTCGTCGACGCCGCACCCGAGCCGCTGAGCGCCAGTGGACCACATGAACCTGTGGCCTCGGCCAGTACTTCGGTGCAACGCCGCGACTCCAGCACGATCCCTGCTGTCAGCCCCCGGGCGAGGTCGGCCGGCGTGGTACGCAGGGTCAGTCCCTCGATCGCACCGACGAGATCTGGATTCCACAGCGCACCCTGTTCGCCGGGCGAGAGGTAGGGCAGCACCAGGGGAGCATCGTCGAGACTTGCGGACGCGGCCAGTTCGGCCACCGCCGCGGGGCCGTCGACGGCAAGCAGGCCGGCGAGCCACTCCAGAGCTGAACCCGTTGCGAGCAAATCCATTTCGAGGCCGAACCCGTCGCCGGCCAGAGGGGTCACGAGGTAGCGCCCCTGCGGATCGGTCGCGGGGTTCGGAGCCCACCCGAGGATGACGTTACTGGTACCGGCGATGTAGGCGACGTCGCCGGGGCCGCGCACGTCCAAGCCGTACGCGCCCATTACCGAGTCGGCGGCTCCGACGGTGACAGGAATGCCTGCCGCGCATCCCCATCGGCCCCCGACGTCGGCGCGAAGGGGTCGTGTCGTCGCGGAGGAAACCACGGCCGGCACCGACTGGACGGACGCCGCCGCGAGCATGTCGTCGTCCCACTCTCCGGTATGTAGGTCGTAGGCGCCGTAGCCGGCGGCGGTGCTCGGGTCGGTGAGCAGTTCACCGGTCAGGGTCGCGAACAGGAAGTCCTTGGCGCCGCACGTGATCGCGTCTTTCGGTAGCCCTCGTTCCACCCGACGAAGGTGCATTGCGAGAAGGTAGCGGCCGTCGAACCGCTGTCCGGTCCTGGCGTAGCACACCTCCGGGTCGGTGCGGGCCAGGATTCGCTGTCCCTCGGCCTCGGCGCGGGCATCCATCCACGTCACCGCCGGCCCGAGCGGGGCGCCGCTGAGGTCCAGGTTCACCAGCGTGGGCAACATCGCAGACAGGCCGATGGCCCGCCACGACCGTGGGTTGGTGGCGCGCGCCAGGGTGCGGACCGCGGTGTCGCATGCAGCCAGCCAGCGACTCGGATTCTGTTCCGCCGCACCGATTTCAGGCTGCTCCGTCGGATAGTCGGCGCGCGCACGCGCCACGCACCGCCCCGTGTCGTCGACGGCGACGGCCTTGAGGCTGCTGGTTCCGAGATCGAGGCCGATCGCCAGGGTCGGTGCCTCAGCGCTCACGCGCCACCACGGTCAGGGCGCTCTCGGCCGCGGTCAGGGTTTCGTCGATGTCGGCGTCGGTGTGTACGAGCGAGACGAACAGATTCTCGAATTGCAATGGGTGGAAGAGTATTCCGCGCACCACCATCTCCTGGTACCAGCGGGTGAAGATGTCTTCGTGAGCGTGGGCGGCAGCGTCGCGCCAGTTCTTGATGGGGCGATCGGTGAACCAGAACTGGAACACCGTGCCGATGCCTTCCACGTACGCGTCGATTCCCTTCTCGTCGGCCAGCGCTTTGAGTCCGCTGCCCAGCCGGTCGCCGAGTGCGCGTTGGCGCTCGTAGAGGCCCGGCGTGGCCAGCACGTCCATGGTGGCCGATACGGCGGCACATTGCACGACGTTGGCGTTGTAGGTGCCCGAGTGTGAGTAGGTGCCGTCGGCGATCATGCGCATCGCCTCGGTGGTGCCGCCGATGGCGGCGACGGGGAATCCGCCGCCGACGCCCTTGGCGTAGGTGGTCAGATCGGAGTGCACCCCGAACCATTCGCGGGCCCCACCGCGGGCGAACCGGAAGCCGGTGATGACCTCGTCGAAGATGAGCATGGCGCCGTACTTGGTCGTCTGTTCCCGCAGCAGTTCGAGGTAGCCGGGCTCGGGCAGGATGCATCCGGTGTTGAACACCGCGGGCTCGGTGAGCACAGCGGCCACCTCCTCGCCGCGCTGCTCCATCAGGCGGACGAAGCTCTCCGGGTCGTTCCAGGTGAGGACGACAAGGGTGTCCTCGAGTTCGGCGGGCACGCCCGGGCCCATGGCGACGGGGCGCGGATTGTCCGCGGGCCCGGCCAGCACCGGATCGACGTGATTGGACCAGTACACCGTGTCCTGCCAGCCGTGGTAGTGACCCTCGAAGCGGACGATGAGGCGTCGCCCGGTCGTGGCGCGGGCGAGCCGAACGGCCGTCCCGACGGCCTCGGAACCGGAGTTGGTGAAGCGGACCTGCTCGAGACCGGGGACGGCCGCGACGACTTTCTCGGCGGCCTCGATCTCGAGTTCGTAGGGCAGACCGAAGCACGTGCCGTACTGGCTGACCGCATCGACGACGGCTTGCGTCACCTGGGGGTGGCGATGTCCGAGGATCATCGGCCCGAGGCCCAGCAGGTAGTCGATGTATTCGTTGCCGTCGGCGTCGCGCAGCCGGGATCCCTTGCCCTCACTCATGAACAGCGGGTAGGGCTTCCAGCCGTTGCGTGGCAGACGCGCCGTGCTGCCGGCGCCGCCGGGGATGGTGCGGCGGGCGCGGTCGTAGAGGGCCTTGGTGGCGGTGGTCCGCTCGGCGTAGGCGGTGTCGAACGACGTCATGGCGTGTGTGTCCATATCCTCTTCTTCGGAGTCCGAGCCTTCAGGATCAAGCTTAGTATACTAAGTATGTATGGCGAAAGCCTTCACGCCGACGGATGGAGGTACTCCACGAGTGCGCGCACCGGGGTGCCGGTGGCGCCGGCGGGCCACGGGTGAGCGTCGCGTTCCAGCCAGGCTGCCGACCCGTTGTCGATGTGCACCCAGGGTGTGTCGCCGACGAGAGAGCTCAAATACGTGGCCGCGAGCTGCCCTGAATCGGGGTAATCCGGCGCAGCGTTGGCGATGTCGGCGACGCGCGAGGGAAGCATCGCGGCGTAGGTCGGGTGCAGGGGAAGCTGCCATCCGGGATCGAATGCCCTTCTCCCGGAGTCGATGAGATCGTCGGCAAGAGCCACCGCATTGGTCCAGCAACCCCAATAAGCGGGGCCGACGCCCCCCGAGTCGGTCAGCGTCCCGACGTCGATGACGCCGGACAGATTCTGTCCGACAAGCCAACTCAGTGCATCAGCCAAGACCAGACGACCCTCGCAGTCGGTGTCGAGGACCTCGGTGGTCTGTCCACCGGGGTGGCGCACGACATCGCCGGGCCGCAGAGCGGCTCCGCCTGGCATGTTCTCGGCCACCGGCAGCACCGCCACTGCGGGGGCCGTCCGGCCGAGGGCCGCAGCCGCGATCACCGCCGCCGCGACGGCCGCCGCACCCGCCATATCCGATTTCATCCAGCTCAACTCGCCGCCGTCGCGCTTGAGGTTGATCCCCCCGGAGTCGAAGGTGATGCCCTTGCCCGCCAGCCCGATCCCCTGCGCCTCACCCTCGATCCGCACCACGACGGCCAGCGGCGGGCGGGCACTCGCCTCGCCCACCGCCAGGGTGGCGCCGAACCCGCGGTCACGCAGTGCATCGGCGTCCCACGTCTCGACGACCACCGAACCGGGCGCGGTCTGCTCGGCAAAATCGGTCACGGCTGCGGCGAAAGCCAAGGGCGACAACGTGTTCGGGGGAGTCTCCACCAGTTGGCGGACCCATCCAGTGGCTCGTGCCACCGTCGCGGCACGCGAGAGGACGGCGTCCGAATCGGTCGCGGTCGCGCCGACGAGGTGGATTCGTGCCTCGGCCGGACCACCGTCGCGGTGGTACTGCCACGCCGAGAGCGCGTGGCCCTCGGCGACCGCGCCCAGAGCGTTCTCGGCCTCGAGCGCCAGTAGCGACAGCACCGTCACTCCGGCCCGCGCAGCCAGAGCGGCGTCGAACAGCCCGTGTGATGTCGGGCGTCCGCCGTCGAGGCCCACCGCCACCACCCGGACCGCGCCGGACGGTCCGGGAACGGCGAGCACTGATCGCGAGGTGGCGCCGCCGTCGAACTCCGGATCGGTGACCACCAGATCGACGACGTCAACGCCGAGTGCCTCGGTGAGCAGTGCCGCTCCTGGTCCCGGGTACACGCCGCGCGATCCGCGCGGCACACCGACGACGACGGTCGCCCCCTGGGGGTCGGCGAGCAACGCGGCGAGCTCGGCCGAGTGGTGGTACGTCAGCGATACGGTGTCCACTAGGCCGGCCTGACCTGCATGAGCGTCTGCGTGGAGAGGTTGTTGACCGAGCCGACGAGCGGCGAGAGCAGGAAACCCGTCCACGCGGGACTGTGCGCCTCGATGACGTTCTGGTACACCAGCACGATGTAGGGCCGGTCGGTGTAGGCCAACTGCTGCATCTTGTCGACGATCTGTTGGCGTTCCTCCCGGGTGCGGGCGATTCCCTGGGCGGCGTAGAGCTTGTCGTACTCGGGATTGCAATAACCGCTGTCGTTGTTGTTGCCCCACTGTGCGCAGGTGAGCACGCTGAGCTGGAAGTCGGGATCCACCGGCGGGATCCAGTCCCACATGGCGAGGTCGAAGTCGTCGTAGGTGTTGTCCGGTCCCATGATCGCCGCGCTGGCAGCATCGGTGTCCATCTTGCGCATCACCAGGTTGACGCCCGCCTCGCGCAGGGCGTTCTGCATGGTCTGGAACATCCGGTCGCCGGCACCGTTGATCTCGGTCGGGAAGACGACGTCGTAACTCATCGGCACCCCGTTGGCCACACGGATGCCGTCGGCGCCCCGCCGGAAACCGAGGCCGTCGAGGATCGCATTGGTCTGCGCGAGGTCGAAGGGCAGACCCTGGATCGAACTGTCGTGGAACCCGGTGGCGGGAGCCACGATCGTCGAGCCCGGTGTGGCCATCCCGAGCCATGCCGTACTGACCATCTCGGATCGGTTCATCGCGTACTCGAAAGCCTTGCGCACCGCGGGATCCAGGAGTTCGGGATGGTTCTTCTTCTTGGGGTTGGTGTTCACGATCAGCTCGTAGTAACCCGTGCCCGGCGCAGTGTCGACCACCATGTTGGCCTCCTTGAGGGAGGGCACGGTGGTAGCGGGGGTCGACTCGCCGATCATGTCGACCTGGCCGGTCCGCAGCGCCGTCACCATCGCGTCGGAGTTGGCGAAGATCTGGAGGCCGAAGCCGTTGATGGTCGGCTTCGCCGTGCCCCACCAGGCGGGGTTGCGGTCGAACAGGGCGAGCTGGTCCTTGCGGTACTCGGTCAGCCGAAAGGGCCCGCCGGACACCATCGGTGCCTCGTTGGCGAAGGTCGTGAGCTCCTTGCCGTCCCCGGAGGCGTACTGCGACCAGATGTGTTCGGGCAGGATCGGCAGCTGCGTCATCTGAGCGAGCACATTGGACACCGGCGCCGAGTAGGTGAGGGTCAGGCGGTTGTCGCCGTCGGCGGTGGCCGACGTCAGCCCCTGCATGAACCCAGCCAGCTTGCCGGCGGCGCCGTCGCGAAACTTGCCGATGGTGTTCAGGGTGAAGGCTGCATCCTTGGCCGTCAGTGGCTTCCCGTCCGACCACGTCGCGTTCTCGGCCGTGTCGAACGTCCACACGAGACCGTCGGGCGAGGTTTTCCACGAGGTCGCGAACGACGGCTGCAGCGACATGTTCTTCGTGTCGTATTCGGTCAGATGCGGATAGACGTACTCGAAGACGACGCTACTGTAGTCGGAGCTGGACACGAACGGATTGAGGGAGTCGATGGTCGCGCTGACCCCGATCCGCAGAACTGTCGAGCCGGAATCGCGAGAGCTACAGCCGGCCCCGGCGATCATCACGGCGACGGCGATCAGCGCCGCGAGCGCACCTCTACACCTCATCAACGGGCATCCTCTCTGGACAAGGCTTTCCCTCGACGTCGTGGTTCGAGGTGCGCATGGTCACTTGTTGTGCTTAGTATCATGACTCACATGAGCGGGTTGTCAACTGGAGGAAGGGGAGTGGGTGCGCGGGTACCTCTGGAAGCGTTCGCTTTTCGCCGTGGCCACCATCGTCATCGCCCTGACGGTCAACTTTGTCCTGTTCCGGGTGCTGCCCGGAGACGCGGTCACCCGGGTGTCGCGAATCCCCAACGCCTCGCCGGCGCTACGTCACGCACTGGAGGTCGAATTCGGTCTCGACAAGTCGCTCTGGCAGCAATACCTGCTGTACGTCGAGCAACTCTGCCGCGGCAACCTGGGTGTCTCGTTCACCAATCGGCAACCGGTGCTGGACAACCTGATCGAAGCATTCGGTAACACGCTGCCGATGGTCGCGACCGGGACCATCCTGGCGATCCTCCTCGGCGTGGCCGTCGGCGTGTACGCCGCCGTACGGCGCAACACCGTGGCCGACCACCTCTCGACCGGCATCGCCGTCGCGTTCTACGCTTTTCCGACGCAGTTCCTCGGCATGATGTTGCTCATCCTGTTCGCCGGGGTGCTGCCCTCGGTGGGTATGCGCGACCCCTTCGCCGTTGCCCTCTCGCCAGGAGAGCAGTTCGCCGATCTCCTCCTGCACATGGCATTGCCGGTACTGACCCTCGTGCTCACGCTGTACGCCGAGAATGCGCTCATCGTGCGCTCGGCGATGGTGGAGACCCTCGGTCAGGATTACATCCTGACCGCCCGGGCCAAGGGGTTGTCGCGGCGCAGGATCATCTGGTCATACGCCCTGCGCAACGCCGCGCTACCGACGATCACCCAGGTTGCGCTGTCGTTGGGCGCTGTCGTGAGCGGCTCCATCCTCGTCGAGGTGATCTTTTCCTGGCCGGGCATCGGGAGGGCGCTCTATGATGCTGTGTTGCAGAGGGATTACCCGATGCTGCAGGGAGGCTTCCTGGCCATCACCGTGACCGTGGTCGTGCTGAACTACCTCGCAGACCTGCTGTACTTCCGGCTCGACCCCCGGGTGTCGCAATGACTGCCGAGGAAAACCTCGTCCCGGCGCGGCGGGAACAGCGCAGTGGTGCCTGGGGAGCTCTCCGTACCGCCATGAAGCGGCCGCCCGCCCTCGTAGGTCTCGCCGTCATCTCGGTTTTCCTTGTGGTGTCCGTCTTCTCGCCGGTGCTCAAGCCCTATAGCACCTCGACCCCCAGTTGTCCGGTGTTCGATCCGCCCTCGGGCCGCCATTGGCTTGGCTGCGACGACGGCGGTGTCGACGTACTCAGTCTCGTGGTGCAGGGCGGCCAGGTGTCGATGTTCGTCGGGTTCACGGCCGCGGTGATCGCCATCGTGATCGGAACGATCGTCGGTGTGCTGTCCGGATACTTCGGCGGCTGGGTCGACAGCGTGTTGATGCGTGTCACCGACTACTTCATGGTGGTTCCGCAGATCGTGCTGATGATCGTCGTCGCCGCCGTGTGGGGGCCGAGCTTGACGCACGTCATCATGGTCATCGGCTTGCTGATGTGGACCAGCACAGCCAGAGTCATTCGCGCACAGGTCAAATCGCTGAGGGAGCGGGTCTATGTCCGCAGGGCGGTCTCCATCGGAGCCAGCCACACCCGCATCATCGCCACGCACATCCTGCCGCAGCTGGGACCGCTGGTGATCGCCAACACGGTTCTGGCGATCACGCTGGCCGTCTTCAACGAGACGGCGCTGGCCTTTCTCGGTCTGTCCGATCCGACCGCGGTCACCTGGGGGACCATCATGGAGCACGCCTTCGAACGGGGCGCGATCAGCACCGGTGCCTGGTGGGCGATCGTTCCGGCAGGGCTGTGCGTCGCGGCGTTGATCGTGGGCTGCTACCTGGTGGGCAACTCGATCGAAGACGGACTGAACCCCCGGTTGCGTTCGTCGTACCTGTCGACGTCGTCGTGGCGGATGCGGCCCCTCGTGGGACGCGGGGGTGATGCGCTGTGACCGCGCCGGCGAACGCCCTTGAATTCGTGGGTCTCGACGTCTGGTTCGATCCGCGAGATCACCACGGCGGCAACCAGGTTCACACCGTCAAGGATCTGTCGCTGACCGTGGCGCCGGGGGAGCGGGTCGGACTCGTGGGCGAGTCGGGGTGCGGGAAGACCACCACGATTCTCGCCGCGCTGGGTTTGTTGCCCCCCACCGCCACGGTCGGCGGGCAGATCCGCGTGGGCGGCCGTGACATCCTCGCCGGCGGTGAGGCGGGGATCCGTGCGCACCGCTGGACCGACGTCGCGATGGTGTTCCAGGGTGCGATGAGTGCTTTCAACCCGGTCATGACGGTGGGCCGGCAGATCCGCGAGGCGCTCGAGGTCCACGGGATCGCCCACGGCCGCCGTGCAGTCGAACGCACCCGCGAGCTCCTCGAACTCGTGGGGCTGGCACCGGGCACCGACGCCCGGTACCCACACCAACTGTCCGGCGGGATGAAACAGCGTGCGGTGATCGCCATGGCGCTGGCGTGCGAACCCAAGGTGCTCCTCGCCGACGAACCGACCACGGCTCTCGATGTCGTGGTGCAGGACCAGGTGCTGCGCCTGCTGGTCTCGTTGTCCAGCGAGCTCGGGTTGGCGTTGGTTCTGGTCACTCACGACCTCGGTGTGGTGGCGCAGGCGTGCACGCGGGCCGCGGTGATGCGCGACGGCCGGATCGTCGAGCAAGGCACGGTCGAGGACTTGTATCGACGGCCCACCCATCCCTACACCCGTCAACTGTTCGAGTCCACGCCCGACCTTGCCGCTGTCGGTGATGCCCGCGAAAGTCCGCTGCCAACAACACCTTTGCTCGAGGTGGCGGACCTGCGCGTGACATTCGGCGACGTGGCGCGCCCGCGGCAGCGACGGTGGACACGCCACAAAGCAGACGAGGACACGTCCTCGCGACCGCCGGACGCGGTCGCCGACGTCAGCATGACGGTCGGCGAGGGTGAGCTGGTCGCTCTCGTCGGCCAGTCCGGGTGCGGCAAGACCACGACGCTGCAGGCGATCCTGGGAATGCAGCCGGTGCGGTCGGGTTCCATCCGAATCGGTGGCAAGGAGATCACCACCCTGAATGCTGCGGCGTGGCGACCATTGCGTCGAGACGTCCAGATGATCTACCAGGATCCGTACGAGGCGCTCGACGGTCGACTGCGCGTCGCCGACACCGTCGCCGAGCCGCTTGTGGTCCATCGCATCGGCACCGGCAGGGGTGAGCGACGGACTTTGGCCGCGCAAGCGCTGCGCGACGTGGGGCTCGACCCCGCGACGTTCGCGGACAGGTTCCCGCACGAACTGTCGGGCGGGCAACGTCAGCGCGTGGCGATAGCGGCCAGCCTCGTCCTACGGCCACGGTTGCTCCTCGCCGACGAACCGGTGTCGATGCTCGACGTGTCGGTGCGTACGGGTGTGTTGGAACTGCTCGACGCGTTGCGCCGCGAACACCGGATGGGGATTCTGATGATCACCCACGACCTGTCGACGGCCGCTGCCTACGCCGACCGCATCATCGTGATGCGAGACGGCGCGATCGTCGAGGAAGGGGCGGCGTGGCAGGTCGTCCACGAGCCCCGCGCCGACTACACCCGCACACTGCTGGCGAGTGTGCCGAGCCCCGACCCCGCGCGGAGGCGGCTGTGACCCGAGCGTGCCGATGACCTCAGTCGTCGCCGGCCGACGGCGGTGCGCCGAGCGGTCGCACCGACCACGGTCCGTTGTCGTGCGACTCCATCAACCGCGGCCCGGAGTTGCCCGAGACGTAGAACAGGAACTCGCGAGCCGGGTAGGTCTGCTGGAAGCTGTCGAAGGCGACGCCGGCAGCGGTGACGCTGATTCCGCGGATCCGCACCACATTGACCTTCGCCGACAATTGCAGATGTTCGCGTTCCCAGGAGTTGGGCTGATCGACCTCGAAGACCTGCTCGACGAAATCGTCTGTGAGCGAGTAACGCTCGGAGAGAAAGCCATAGAGCGATCCGCCGTCGGCGATGCGCGTCTCGTCCAGCGATGGCACGAGTTGCAGAGGGAGGACAGCCTTCTCCAGGACCTTCGGCGCGCTGCCGAGGCGACGCAGTCGGCTGATCTCCCACACCGGCTGGCCGGCGTCGATTCCCAGCGCTGCAGCGTGTTTCGCGCTGGGCAGTCCCACGACCATGCTGACGAGCTCGGTGGTGAGCTCGACATCGCCGCCCGGGCTGGTCAGGGTGTCCAGCAGCGCGCCGGGCCGCGACGGCTCACTGACCAATCGCTGTGGCGCAACGAAGGTGCCCACACCCTGGTGTCGCACGATCTTGCCGCTGCGCGTCAGTTCGTCCAGGGCGCGGCGCACCGAGATGACGCTGACTCCGGCGATCTCGGCGAGTTCTGCGGTGCTCGGCAGTTGGTCGCCCTCGCGCAGGCCTTGTTCTTCGATCATGTTCACGACCAGGTCGTAGACATGTTGATAGCGCAGGGCACGCGGCGGCCGACTCGTGTCCGTCGCTGTGGGCTTGTCCGATACCCCTCCGGTCACATCTCCTCCAAGGTGGGCTACGACCGATCATGCCCCAGTCTTGCCTTCCGGCACCTGCGGTGTCGCTGCCGTCCCGCATAGTGTCGACATCGTTATACAAGGAATGAGGACAAACGTGGAAATCGTCGTCGCTCACGACGCCGCCGGGGTGGCGGTGACCGCGGCAGCGCAGGTAGTCGAGCTCGTCCGTCGACGGCCTACCGCGGTGCTGGGGCTGGCGACGGGGTCGAGCCCGTTGGGCCTGTACTCCGAGCTGGTCCGGCATGTGCAGGGCGGTCTCGACATGAGCCAGGTACGTGCTTTCGCCCTCGATGAGTACGTCGGTCTGCCACCGGAGGATCGGCGGAGCTACGCCGCGGTGATCCGCACCCACGTCACCGAGCCCCTGGGCCTCGACCCCCTGCGTGTTCGAGTGCCCACCGGGATCGGGGACGATCTCGACGCCGCGTGCTGCGACTTCGAGGACGCCATCCGTGCGGCCGGCGGAGTCGATCTGCAGATCCTGGGGATCGGCCGCAACGGGCACCTCGGGTTCAACGAGCCGGGGTCGCTGTTCGCGTCACGCACGCGGGTCGCGGCTCTCGCCGAGTCGACCCGGCGGGACAACGCCCGGTTCTTCGACCGGTTGGATGACGTGCCGACCCGCTGTGTCACGCAGGGATTGGCCACGATCATGCAGGCGCGCACCGCCGTCCTGATCGCGACCGGAGCGGCGAAAGCTCAGGCGCTCGCCGCCGCCGTCCGCGGACCGGTCTCCACGCAGTGCCCGGCGTCGATCCTGCAGCGCCATCCGCATGCGGTCGTGATCGTCGACCCGCCTGCTGCGGCCGCCCTCGAGATGAACGACCGAATGTTCAGTCGGTGAAAGCGCGCGAGTAGCGGCAGCCGTCGCGTTCGGCCCATGCCGCCGCACCGCCGACCAGCGGCCCGAAGGTGAGGCGTTCTGGGAGGCGGGGATCGGCACCGATGCGATAGACACGATCGCCGAGGGGCACCAGTTCGACCTCGCCGCCGGGCGCCTCGACACCACCCGGCGCGATCAGGAGAAGTCGACCGCCCCGTGCCACCACGCGGAAGTTGGTGAACCACGGCGTGTAGGAACGGTAGCGCCCGCACAGCGCGGCGTCCGCCGGCTCTGGCAGTCGCTGTCCCCGGCTGTCGCCGCGAGTGAAAGTGCGCGGGCCCCAATGCCATGCGCCGGAGTCGAAGTGCAACGGGAAGGCGCGCAGGCCACGGTATCGCGTCAGCGCCGTGTCGCCCCACGTGCGCAGCAGCGGTGCCGTGTCGCCTCCGGTGTCGCCCCCGGAGTCGATGCCGAGCCGGACGCGAGTACCGGCCCGCTCGGTGACAAGGCATCGCAGGATGCGCGGTTCGGAACCAGCTGCCGTGTGGGTGAATTCACCGACGCGTTCGGCGGCCTGCTCGGCGTCCCACCAGGAGGGGTCCAGGTCGTCCCGAGGCACCGAACCGGGGTGTTCGTACTCCGCGGCGACGGTGCGGGCAAGCGCTTCGGCCACCGGCGAGTCACCGTTGGCGTTGGTCAGGACACAGACGGCCAGCCCGTGGTCGAGGTCGGCGAGCAGAAACGACGCGTACCCGACCATTCCGCCTCCATGCGACAGCACAGTGCGGCCATGGATCTGCTCGACGTTCACGCCGAGGCCGTACCGACTGGTCGTCGATGCCGGCACACCCGGCAGCGCGAGGACATCCTCTCCCGACGGTGCGGTGGCGTGCACCATGGCGGCGAATTCCTCGACCTCGAGGAAGCTGTGGCCGTCGATGGTGCCTCGCCCCAGAAGCATCCGAGCAAAACGCGCGAGGTCCGCGATCGTCGCCGCGATGTTGCCGTCGGCGCCGGCCACTTCGAGATAGGGCACGGCCGTCACGGGGTCGCCCGGAATCCAGGGACGATCGTCGCGCAGCGGTCGGTAGCCGCGGGCCATGGCCGGGTCGTCGTCGTAGGTGACGCAGGCGGTGCTGTCCGACATGCCGAGGGGTCGCAGGATGTCGTCGCAGACCAACTCGACCAGACTCCGGCCGGAGATCTGGGCGACTGCGAGGCCGGTCAGGATGTACCCGAGATTGGAGTAGTGGAAGAAGCTGCCCGGCGCGGCTGATGACAGCGAGCCCCGAAAACAGATCGCCTGACCGATGTCGTCGGGCACGGCGTCGACGCTGGACACCAGGCCCGCAGTGTGATTGAGCAACCTCCGCACTGTGAGCGCGTCGTCATCGAGCGGTTCGGGCAACCAGTCCAGGACGGCGCTCACCGGCTCGTCGAGCGAGAGCTGTCCACTCCGCACGGCGCGCAGTGCCGCGATCGCAGTGAATGTCTTACTGATGGAGCCGATTTGGAAGCGATGGCGGGGAGCGACCGCGATGCCGGCAGCCAGATCGGCGTAGCCGAACGAATGACTGAAGACCTCACCGTGCCGGTCCACGACCGTGACCGCACCTCCCGGGATCGACCACTGCCGGGCGATGGTCGTGATGAGGGCCGTCAGGTCCGTCCGGGCCCACTCGGATGACGTCACGCCAGAACTCCATTCGCATCGTCGGGCGAGGTCTCGCACCGACCAACCTTCGAGTTGCAGGACAATATACTGAGTATTATGTTGGCGCGGGGGCCAAGCCCGAGGAGTATTCGCCGTGTCTGACACCGCATCTGAGCAGAATCAACAGCGAGGCACGCTGAGGTCCGGGGCGTTGCGCGCCGGTGACGTCGTCGTGATGGCGCTCGCGAGTTCAGGTCCCACCCAGAGCGTCGCGGTCACGCTCGCGGCAATCCTCGCCACCGTCTCGTACGCGGGTTTCCTGCCGATCCTGATCTGTTTCGTGCCCATGCTCGGCATCGCGCTCGGCTACCAGCGGCTCCATGCATGGCAACCCAGTGCGGGCGCGACCTACTCGTGGGTGGGCCGGGTCCTCAACCCGCACATCGGCTTCTTCGCCGGCTGGATCATGCTGCTCTACTACACAGTCGGCACCACCAGCCTGACGATCCCCCTGGGGAGCTACCTGCTGAGCTTCTTCTCCGACGACGCGGCCAATGACGCCGTCGCGGTGGCCGCCGTCGGTACCGTGTTCAACGTCGTCGTGCTCGTCATCGCCGCACTGGGTGCTCAGCTGTCCGCGAAGTTCCAGTGGATGTGGGCAGTCTTCGAATACGCATTGGTTCTCGGATTCGCGGTTGCCGCGGTCGTTTACATCAGTTCCGATCACCCCGGAGTGGTAGCGGTGGACTCGTCGTGGTTCACCGTCAGTGGCGCCGGGGGCTTCGATTCGCTCATCGCCGGTGTCCTGCTTGCGATCTTCCTCTACTCGGGCTGGGACACCGCGGCCTACGTCGGTGAGGAGGCCTCGGGCGAGAAAGCCGGGCGGGCTGCGGTGACGAGCGTCGTCCTGCTGTTCGTCATCTATTCGGTGACCGTGCTCGCGTTCCAGGGCATCGCACCCATGCAGGAGATGCAGGACCACGCCGCCAACATCCTGGCCTTCGTGGGGGAGCGCCTCGGCGGTGGCTTCTGGAAAGAGGTGATGATCGCGGCCGTGCTCGGCGGCACGCTCGCGTCGCTTCTGGCCGCGATCGTCAGCTCGTCGCGCATCGGTTTCGCGATGGGCCGCGACCGCGTCATCCCCTCCTGGTTCGCCGGAGTCAGCGCCCGCTTCGGCACACCGTGGAACGCCACGCTGGTTTTCGGCCTGCTCAACGTCGTGTTCCTCTGGGGTTCGACAATGATCAGCTCAGTGGGCGCCGCGCTGGCAGACATCGTCAGCACCTTGGGCCTGATGGCTGCCATCTTCTACCTGCTCACCGCCAGCACTGCCATCTGGTGTTATCGCTCCCAGATCACCCGCTCGGTCGGCGATTTCGTGATCGGTGGCGTGATGCCGGGCCTGGGTGCCCTCTTCCTGGCCTTCGTCATCGTCTATGCGCTGGCGTCCGGTTCCCTCAACGGGATCGAGATCGCCTTCGGCGTGGGGCTTTCGGCCTTCGGCCTGGTGCTGTCGTTCCTCTCGGCGCGCATCGGCAAAGCGCCGTATTACACGGCGGGCCGCCGACGCTACGGGGAATAGATTTCGCGTCCTGCGGGTCGTGTCCAGGTGTGAGTGACACCGAATTCAACTCAGAAGAACTGGTCAACAACGCCGACGCGCTCAACGAGATGAACCGGCAGGTCGTCGACGAGTTCCGCGCCAACGGCGGCAAGGTCGGCGGACCGTTCGAGGGCTCGCCCATCGTGTTGCTGACCACCACCGGCGCCAAGTCGGGGCAGCCGCGCGTGTCCCCGCTGGTGTACTTCGACATCGACGGCCGCATCCTGATCGCCGGCTCGATGGGTGGCGCGCCGAAGGCTCCGGCATGGGTGCACAACCTGCGCGCCCACCCGGCGGTGCACGTGGAGATCGGCGAGGAGGCCTACGACGCGCAGGCCAGGGAGCTGCCCCGCGAAGAGCGCGACGCGCTGTACCCGCGTGTCGTCGAGAAGGCTCCCCAGTTCGGCGAGTACCAGGCCAAGACGAGCCGGGTCATCCCGCTGTTCGAGCTCACGAGGTGACCTTGGCGGCCAACGCTGCCAATTTCACGTCGAGTGCCTCAGCGGCGCTACGCAATTGCGCATTGTCGTCGACCGGCATCAACGAGGACGGCCTGACGTAGGTCAGGCTGCTGCTCCCGTTCTCGTCGAGGATCAGCACCTCGACGGGGACGAACAGCCCCGCCGTCTGGTCGTGCCTCAGCATCGTGATCGCGATCAGCGGATTGCCGAGGATCACCCGCAGCACCTTGCGCTCGATGCCGGCCTTGCCGATCCAGGCCCCGTGATCGAGCTGAGCGAACAGCATGAATCCGCTGGGTCCGACGTAGGGTTCGACGCGACGTTGGTAGGCCTCCCAATCGCCGCCGGTGGCGCCGATCTCGTCGATCGGCACCGGCTGCTCGCCGATGTCGGCGAGCAGCGCGGCGACCAGGTCGTCGTAACTCTTGGCGCTGTCGTAGCGCACCCGGACTCCGTCGAAGCGGGTCTCGGTCGGCATGTCAGAGCCGCTCGATGATCGTGGCGTTGGCCATCCCGCCGCCCTCACACATGGTCTGCAGGGCGTAGCGACCCCCTCGCTGGTGCAGCGCATTGACGAGCGTGGTCATGATGCGGGCGCCACTGGCCCCCAGCGGATGCCCGATCGCGATCGCGCCGCCGTTGACATTGGTGCGGGTCAGATCCGCGCCGGTGTCGCGGGCCCACGACAGCACGACCGGGGCGAACGCCTCGTTGACCTCGAACAGGTCGATGTCGTCGAGCGACAGGCCCGAACGCGCCAGCACCTTCGCGGTCGCGGGGATCACGCCGGTCAGCATGTACAGCGGGTCCGAGCCCACCGCGACCGTCGTGTGGATGCGGGCGAGCGGTGTCAGACCGAGCCGGCGCGCGGCGGCCCCGCTGGTGATCATCACCGCGGCGCTGCCGTCGGACAGCGGCGAACTGTTGCCCGGGGTGATCCGCCAGTCGATCTGCGGGAAGCGTGCGCCGATGGCCTCGTTGTAGAACGCGGGCTTCAGCCCGGCGAGTGTCTCCACCGTCGTGTCGGGACGGATGATCTCGTCGTGGGTCAACCCCGCGATCGGTGTGAGCTCGGCGTCGAACAGCCCGTCCTTGGCAGCGCGGGCCGCCTTCTGGTGACTTTCGGCAGAGAACTCGTCGAGCTCGGTGCGCGACAGATTCCACTTCGCCGCGATCAGTTCGGCGCTGATGCCCTGGGCTACGAGGCCGTCGGGGTAGCGCTGCGCCACACCGTCGCCGAACGGGCTGCTACCCGGCAGGACGGCCGCGCCCATCGGCACCCGGCTCATCGATTCGACACCCGCGGCGATGACGATGTCGTAGGCAC
Source organism: Mycobacterium kyogaense (assembly GCF_003254575.1). Classification (GTDB taxonomy): domain Bacteria; phylum Actinomycetota; class Actinomycetes; order Mycobacteriales; family Mycobacteriaceae; genus Mycobacterium; species Mycobacterium kyogaense. Next base: position 155,090 of record NZ_QJUA01000005.1, read on the forward strand.
CGGCGAGCACGCCCTGGGCGGCGAAGCTGATCGCCTGCTGGCTGCTGCCGCATTGGCGATCGACCGTCGTACCCGGAACGGACTCGGGGAATCCTGCGCCCAGCACGGCGTTTCGCGCGATGTTGAGTGCCTGGTCACCGGCCTGGGTGACTGCACCGGCGATCACGTCGTCGACGTCGGCCGGGTCGATGCCGGTGCGGGTGACGACCTCGCGCAGGCTGTGGGCGAGTAGATCGGCGGGCAGCACGTCGTGCAGCGCGCCGCTGGCCTTACCCTTACCGACGGGGGTTCGCACTGCGCCGACGATGACGGCGTCGCGGTCGGAGTATTCGGCCATGGGTCCTCCTGAGACTCGACTCTGAGTACTGCTCTCTATACTCAGATGTAACAGCTGAGTTCACCGACAACAACCCAGCAGGGGAGTGATCTGCATGACAGTGCTGCAGGGCCCGTTGGCCGACCGCGACGCCTGGTCGGCCATCGGCAAGTGCCCGATCGAGAAGACCATGGGGCTGGTCGGCACCAAGTCGGCGATGCTGATCATGCGGGAGGCCTTCTACGGCACCACTCGCTTCGACGATTTCGCCCGCCGCGTCGGCATCACCAAGGCGGCCACGTCCGCCCGGCTCTCCGAACTCGTCGACGCCGGTCTGCTGGCCAAGCAGCCCTACCGCGAACCGGGCCAGCGGGTCCGCGACGAGTACGTGCTCACCGAGGCCGGGACGGAGTTCATGCCGGTGGTGTGGGCGATGTTCGAGTGGGGCCGCAAGCACCTCGGCGACTCGGCGCTACGGCTGAAGCACCTCGAGTGTGGGGCCCAGGCGCGCGTCGAGATCGTCTGCGACAACGGGCACGTGGTGCCACCCGACGAACTGGGGATCGCGATCAGGTGAGGTAGACCTTGCGCAGCCGCTCGGTCACGGTCCAAGTGGTGCGCGCACCCTCGGCCAGCCGCACGACATCGCCCGCTACGAGCGTCAATGGCGCTGTGCCATCGGCGAATTCGACCGTGGCTCGGCCCGACAACACGACGAAGATCTCGTCGCTCTCGACATCGGTCATCGTGCCCTCGGTCATCTCCCAGATGCCGACCTCGACCTCACCGAGGGTGCCCAGCTCGACGCTGCCGGTCTGCGGCCGCCCCGCCACACTCTGATCGGCTGGCACGTCGACCAGCTCCACGGGCACGTGCGCGGCGCGCAGCACCCCGTTCGGCTGCAGCGCCGTCATCGCTGGGTCTGCCGGAACTCTTTGGCCGCGGTCATCAGTTCTTCCACCCGCGACTTCTCGGCAGGGTTGGTGAACACGCCGTCCTTCTTGAAGTAGGTGCCCACCACCGCGCCGTCGGCGATGGCGAGCTGGCTCGCGACGTTGTTGGCCCGCACACCGGTGTTGACGAACACCGGCACCGCGCCGGCGGCGTCCTTGACCACCTTGAGCGCCTCGGTGTCGGTCGGGGAGCCGGCGGTGGCGCCCGAGACGCAGATCGCGTCCGGCAGCGTGGCGAACACGGTGGTGCGGGTGATCGCGGCCAGATCCCGGTCGGTCAGGTACTGCGCCGATTCCGGGACGATGTTGAACAGCAGCTTGACCCCCGCGCCGCCGACGCGGGCCCGGTGCCGGGCCACCTCACCGACATTGGTGTCCCACAGACCGAAATCGCTGGCGTAGACGCCGGTGAAGATCTCCCGCACGAATGACGCCCCGGTGGCGACCGCGAGATCGATCGAGGCGCGGCCATCCCAGAGCACGTTCACCCCGTAGGGCACGCTGATGTCGGGCAGCAGTTCCCCGATGATGCGCGCCATCGTGATCGCGGTGATCGGTTCGGTCTTGGTCAGGTAGGGCAGGCTGAACTCGTTGCTGATCATGATCCCGTCGACGCCGCCGCCCTGCAGTGCGTCGAGTTCGGTGCGGGCCCGATCGAGCACCGCGGCGATGCCGCCGGCCGAGTCGTAGCCCGGGTCCCCGGGCAGGGCGGACAGGTGCAGCATGGCGATGACGGGCTTGCGGACGCCGAAAACCTCGTCGAGCCAGGTGGTGGTCACAGGAGTGCCTTTCTGTTGTACAGCTTCGAAAGAGTTGCGGGATCTCAGTCCATGTAGGCGCCGCCGTTGACGGCCAGCGCTTCCCCGGTGATGAATCGGGCGTCGTCGGAGAGCAGGAACGCGACCGCCCGCGCGACGTCCTCGGGTTGTTCGAGCCTGCCCAGGGGAGTGTCGGCGAGCATCATGTCGCGCACCCCGTCGGGCGTGGTGCCGCGCAGCTGCGCTTCCCACTCCAATTCACGGGACTGCATGGGTGTTTCGACGTAACCCGGGCACACGCAGTTGACGGTGATGCCGTATTCGCCGAGTTCGTAGGCCATCGCCTGGGTGAGGCCGACGACCCCGAACTTGGAGGCGACGTAATCCGACAGGTACGGCACGCGCCCCTGCTTGCCGGCCATCGAGGCGGTGTTGACGATCGCGCCCGCCACCCCGGTCCGCGCCATCTCCCGGGCCGCGGCCTGACCGCAGACGAACACGCCCTTGAGGTTCACCGCCATCGTCTGCTCGTAGCGCTCGACGGGTGCGTCGAGGAAACGGTGCATGAACGAGATGCCGGCGTTGCTCACCCAGGCGTGCAGACAGAGCCGTTCGGCGACGTCGGCAGCCAGCGCGGAGGCGGCGGCCGCGTCGGTGACGTCGAGTGCGGCGGACTCGTGTCCGGCATCGGGGCCGGGCAGCGCGCCGGCTACCGCCGCGGCGGCGTCGGCATCGAGGTCGGTGACGATCACCCGCCAATCCCGCTGGGCGAGTTCACCGGCGATCGCTCGGCCGATGCCCGAGCCTGCGCCGGTCACCACGACGGTTCTGCTCATCAGGTGTTGTGTTCCTCTCGTGTCTCTAAACGGATCGCTGCCCGGTGGCGGCGTCGAAAAGGTGGGTGGCTCCCGGCCGTACGGACAGCGCGACCGGGGTGCCCTCGGCGATACCCGCGAGCGCGGGACCCTCGACGACGGCGGTAATCTCGGTGCCGCGCGCGTCGATCGTGACGATGGCGCGGGGGCCGAGATTCTCGATCAGCGTGACGCGGGCCGCGGCAGCGGTGTCCGAGTCGGTCGGGGTGAGCTGCAGATCGTCGGGTCGCACGCCGAGTGTCAGCTGCCCGTCGGCGCCGGCCTGATCGGTGGTCAGCGCAAAGCCGTTGGCCAGCAGGAATTCCCGGCCGCTGAACTCACCGTCGAGCAGGTTCATCTTCGGGCTGCCGACGAACGTGGCGACGAAGGTGTCGGCGGGCTGTGTGTAGACCTCCTGCGGTGGGCCCTGCTGGGCGATGTGGCCGTCGCGCATCACCACCATCCGGTCCGAGAGCGTCATCGCCTCTTCCTGATCGTGGGTCACGTACACCGACGTGATCCCCAGCCGCCGCTGGATCTGCAGCAGCTCGGTCCTGGTCTCCACGCGCAGCTTCGCGTCGAGGTTGGACAGCGGCTCGTCGAACAGGAACACCGACGGCTCTCGAATGATGGCCCGGCCGATCGCGACCCGCTGCTGCTGGCCGCCGCTGAGATCTTTGGGCTTGCGGGACAACAGTTTGTCCAGGCCGAGTGATTCGGCGATCTCGCCGGCGCGCGAGAGCGCCTCGCGGCGGGGCGTGCGGGTCGCCCGCAACGGGAACGCGATGTTCTCCGCGACGGTCAGGTGCGGGTAGAGCGCGTAGTTCTGGAACACCATCGCGATGTCGCGGTCGCGTGGCTGCAGGTGGGTGACGTCGCGCTCGCCGATCGTGATGGTGCCCGACGTGACGGTCTCCAGTCCTGCGAGCATGCGCAGTGACGTCGACTTGCCGCAGCCCGAGGGGCCGACCAGCACCGTGAACGAGCCATCAGGCAGCTCGAGGTCGAGATCGCTGACCACCGAGGTGTTTCCGTACGCCTTGGTGACGCCGGAGAAGCGGACATTCGCCATAGATGCCTTCCTAGAACTTCACCGCGCCGCCGCTGATGCCCTGCACCAACCTGCGCTGGATGAAGAAGCTCGCCACGACGACGGGAATGACCGCGATCAGGATCGCCGCGCTCATCGAGCCGATCTGAACTCCGCGGAACGTGTTGAATCCGGCGATGGCCACCGGCAGGATCGCCGCCTTGCCCGGCGCCAGGATGAGGCCGTAGAACAGGTCGTTCCACGACAGCGTGAATCCGAAGATCGCCGAGGCGCCGATGCCGGGGAGCACCTGGGGGAGCACCACCAACCGGAACGCGGCGAACCGGGTGAAGCCGTCGACCTGCGCCTGCTCCTCCAGGGAGCGCGGCACCGCCTCGAAGAACCCGATCAGGAACCAGGTGACCACGGGCAGAACGAAACTCAGATGCGCGAAGATCACCGGTACCAGGGTGTCGGTCAGCCGAAGCGCGTAGGCCATGGTCAGGAACGGGAACACCAGAACCGCCGGCGGCAGCACCTGTGCGGCGAGCATCCCGAACCGGGTCAGGGTGCCGCCGGCCCGGAACCTGGCGATGGCGTAGGCCCCCATGCTGCCGACGACGACACTGATGCCGACGGTCACGAACGCGACCAGAGCGCTGCGTCCCGCCGCACCCAGGATGTCCGAAGCCAGCACGTTGCGCCAGCTCGCGAACGTCGGGGTGAAGCTCAGCAGGAACGGATCATCGAGCTGCGCAGGGGTTTTCACGCTGGCCAGCGCGATCCACAGCAGCGGGAACGCGACGGTGATGCCGGCCGCCCACAGCAGCGCGACCCGCAGCACCCCGAGGAGTGAGAAGCGGCTCATCGCGTCTGGGTCCTCTCTCGGGCCCGGTCCATGCGGCGGAACGCGACCACGATGACGGCCAGCACCACCACCAGCACCACGAACGCCATCGACGACGCCGATCCGAGCCGGAAGAACTGGATACCGGTCTGGTAGATGAAGTACTGCAGGGTCTCGGTTTCGGTGCCCGGGCCGCCGCGGGTGGTCGCGAACACGTACTCGAACACCTTCATCGCATCCAGACAGCGCAGCAGGATCGCCACGACCAGGACCGGCGCCAGCAGCGGCAGCGTCACTCGGCGCAACACGTAGAAGGCGCCCGCACCGTCGACCCGCGCGGCGTCCATCGGTTCGCGCGGAATCGATTCCAGGCCGGCGAGGAGCAGCAGCACCATGAACGGTGTCCACTGCCAGACGTCGATGAAGGCGATCGTGAACAGCGCCCGCCCGGGCCCGAAGAAGTCATAGGAGATGCCGAGTGCGCGCAGCAGCTCCGGGATCGCCCCGATCTGGTCGTTGAGCAGGAAGCGGAACGTGAGCCCCACCGCGATGGGGGTGATGAACATCGGTGCCAGCAGCATCGACCGGGTGAGATCGCGCGCCCATCGCTGCTTCTGCAATGCCAAGGCAATTGCCAGGCCGAGGATCAACTCCATTCCGACGGCCACCGCGACGAACAGCGCGGTGGTGCCGAATGCATGCCAGAAGGCGGCGTCGCCGAAGGTGGCGGCGTAGTTCTCGGCGCCGACGATCTTCGGCGCCCCGCGGTCGGTGAGCTTGTAGTCGGTGGCCGACAGGTACGCGGCGTACCCGAGGGGGAAACCGACCACCCCGACGAAAAGGGCGACGAGGGGGGTGACCATGCCATGAGCGAATTTCATGGTGGTCTGCGCTCCTTTCGTGGGGTGGTCGGCTTCCGGCTCTCGGGGCCCGGCTAGCCCTGGATCTTCTCGGCCGCGGCCTGGGCGGCGGCCAGCGCGTCATCGACGCTCTTGGTACCGGCCACGGCCTCGTTCAGTTCGGTGCCGACGGCCTGGATCATCTCCTCACCGCTGGGCCCCTGGCTCAACGGCGCCGAATTGGCGAGCAGCTGCTCGACCGTCTTGTAGTAGTCGGCACCGAATTTGCCCTGCAGCACAGCCGGATCGGAGAGCGTGCTCTTGCGGATCGCGGCCCCACCATTCTCGACGCGAGTGACGTCATTGGGCTTGGCGGTGATCCACGACGCGAAGGCCCACGCCGCGTCGGAGCTCGCAGAGTTGGCGGGGATCGCCCAGCTCCATGAACCCAGCACCTGCTTGCCGCCGGGGATCGGGGCCAGCTTGACCTTGCCGGCGGCCGGTCCCGAGCCGGGCTCGTTGATCGCGGGCAGCTGCCAGTTGTAGTTGATCATCGACGCCGACTGGTTGGCCGACACCGACCGCTGGGCCTCGTCCATGCTCCAGTTCAGGCTGTTGGCCGGCGCCGCGGTCTTGTAGGTGTCGATGTAGGCCTCGAGCGCGCGCTTCGCCTCGGGGGTGTTGAGGCTGACCTTGCCGTCGGCGCCGTAGATGGAGCCACCCGCGGCGAAGAGCCAGTTGCCCCACTCCTCGAAGATCTTGTAGCCGCGCTGCGGCTGCATCGCGATGCCGGCGCGCTCGGGGGTCTTGAGCGCCTTGCTGACACTGACCAACTGGTCGAGGTCGGTGGGCACCTGCTGGTTGGCGGCCGCGAGATCGTCTGCGTTGTACAGGTATCCGAGCGCGTAGTTGTAGAACGGCACGCCGTAGCGCACCCCGTCGACGGTGGTGATGTCGGTCAGGGGCTTGAAGAAGTCGGCGGCGTCGTAGTCGGGGGTGCTGTCGATGCGCGCGTCGAGCGGCTGCAGGAACTTCGCGTTGGCGAAGTCGACCATCCACGGGTTGTCGACGACGATCAGGTCGTAGTTCGGTGCCGACGACTGGAACGAGGACACCAGCTTGTCGCGCATCTGGTCATAGGTCAGGGATTCGATGTCGACCTTGATGTCGGGGAAGCTCTTGTTGAAGTCGGCCACCATCGATTTCACGATGTCGGTGTCGGGCACGTTCTCCATCAGGATGCGGACGGTGCCCGAGGTGTCCTTGGCCACCTCGCCGGTGCCGGTGGCCTGCGACTGTTCCGGGCCCCCGCTGCCCGCGCACGCGGAGAGCATCAGGGCGAGAACGGCGAGCAGGGCGACGGCGACGGAGCGAACGGTACGGCCCCGCCGCCGGGGGACGGGTGTTTGCGTGATTCTCATGTGTAGTGCTCCTTTCATCGGGTGGTGCGTGCCAGTGAGTGCGAGATCGGGGTGAGTGCGTCACCGAGTTCGCGCCATGTCGCGTACGCGGCGTCGTAGCGCTCGGTGCGGGCGGGGTCGGGGACGTAGGGCTCGTCGAGCGTGATGAACCGTGCGGCGTCGGACCAGTCGTCGAGGGCGCCGACGCCGATCGCCGCGATCACCGCCGCGCCCAGGGACGCGCCGGGGTGCCCGTGCACTGGATTCATCTCCATGCCGAGGACGTCGGCGTGAATCTGCTTCCACAGGGTGGATTTCGAGCCGCCGTTGGTGATCATCACGCGGTGCAACGGGATCCCGATCTCGGCGAAGACGTCGACGTGGTGGCGGAACCCGAAGGCGATGGCCTCCAGCACAGCGCGGTACATGTCGGCGCGGCCATGGCCGAGGTGTAGGCCCGCGAACACTCCGCGGAGGTCGGGGTCGTGCAGCGGGCTCTTCTCGCCGAGAAAGTAGGGGAGGCAGAGGATCTCGGCAGGCGGTCGCTGAGCCGCCTCGTCGTCGAGATCGGTCAGTGCGGTGCCGCCGAACAGGGCCTGGAACCACCGGATCAGGCTGCCGCTGGTGGCCATGCAGCCGTTGGGTAGCCAGTGTCCGGGTACCGGGTGGGCGTCGAGATAGAGGCGCTCGTCGACGACGGGAGTCTGGCTGGCGACCAGGATATCGCCCGCACCACCGAGTTTCACGAGTGCGTCGCCCGGACCGTTGACACCCGCCGCGAACGCCGACAGCACGTGGTCGGCGCCGCCGACCACCAGGGGGGTGCCTGCCCGCAGTCCGGTGGCTTCGGCGGCGGCCGAGCTGAGTTCACCGACCGGGGTGCCGGGGCGCCGCACCGGTGGCAGCGTCGTGGGATCGAGTTTCGCTGCGGCGAGCACCATCTCGGCGAGTTGTCCGTCGAGGGTGAACAGTCCCGATTCGATCGCCCAGTTCTCTTCGACGTGCACCGGTGCGCCCAGCGCTGTCAGCACCCAGTCGTAGGAGCCCACCCAGTGCGCTGTGCGCGCAGAGATCTCGGGCTCGTGGTCGCGCAGCCACACCGTGGTCGGTGCCACCGACTGCTGGGTCAGGGCCGACCCGGTCAGGTGCACCAGGTCGGTGTCGGCGAGTGCGGCGGCCAGATCGGTCACTTCGCGGTGGGCGCGGGCGTCGTTCTGCAGGATGGCGTGGCGCAGCGGGCGGCCCGCATCGTCGACGGGAACGACGGCGGGCACCATGCCGGAGGTCGCCAGCGCGCCCACCTGCTCGGTCGGCACGCCCGAAGCATGCACCACCTCGCGGATCGACTCGACGACATTGCGGTGCCACTGTCCGGTGTCGGCTTCTGCGTATCCGGGGGCGGGGGAGTGCAGGGCCGTCTCGCGCGTGGCGGTCGCGACGATGCCGCTCTCGGTGTCGAGCAGCACGGTCTTGGTTCCGGTGGTGCCGATGTCGATGCCGATGGTGTAACGGGTCATGGGGCTCCCGCCGCCGTCGCGTCCTCATGGGCGCTCACACAGATCACCTCGACGCCGGCGTCACGGGCGGCGACCAGCGCGGGATGCTCCGGCGGACCGTCGCTGACGATGATCGCGACGCTGGAGAGCGTGGTGATGCTGACGAAGGTGACGCGACCGAGCTTCGATTTGTCGGCAGCGACGATCACCCGGTCGGCACGCCGGCTGGCCGCCTGTTTGACCCGGCTCTCGGCCTGGTGGTAGTCGGAGATGCCGCGCTCTCCGTCGATACCGGCCACGCCCATCACATAGGTGTCGCAGTTGTAGTTGGAAAGCGTGTCCTCGGCGGCAGCCCCGATCAAACTCAGCTCGCCGGACCGTAATTCGCCGCCGGTGAGCACCACCGTCGTGTCTGGTTCGTCGACGAGTGCGAGTGCGGCCAGCACGCTCGGCGTCACGACGGTCAGGCCGAGTCCGCGTCCGCGTAGCGAATTCGCCACTGCCAGCGCGGTGCTGCCGGAGTCCAGGATCAGCGTCTCGTTGACGCCGATCAGATCGGCGACGACATCGGCGATGTGGATCTTCTCCTGCGCGGCATCGGCCATGCGTGTGGCGAACGACGGCTCGGTGTCCTTGCCCTGCAGGGCGATCGCCCCGCCGACCACCCGCCGCACCACGCCGCTGGCCTCGAGGGCCTCGACGTCGCGACGGATCGTCATCTCCGAGACGTCGAACTCGGTGGCCAGCTCGGCGTAGGTGATCTCGCGGGCCGCGCGGACCCGCTGCTCGATGTGGTCGCGCCGGGACTTCACATCCACGGGCACAGCTCCCACAGTCCCACCGCGTTCTGTTCAAAATTCACAGATAATCTCCCGATCGAGGTGGCGGTTCGCGGTGAAGGCTTACTGGCGTGTGAATCTATAACAGAGTTCTGTGTACTCGCCACACTTAGCGGCGAATTGTCTCCAACCAGATCCAGCGGCGGCCCGACGCCTGTTAACTGGCGCCGGTGCTGGACTTGCGCGTCATCGTGCCTGCGGACATGCGAGACGACGTGGTGGCCGTGCTGCGCCGCCAGGTCGGCGTCGCGCACATCCTGATCCACCCCGGGGCGGCCGTGGAACCATCTGGGGGAGACGAGATCACCGCGGTGATCGCCCGAGAATGCGCCAACGACGTCATCAAGGCCCTCAAAGCCCTCGACGCCCAGCATCGGGGCGCGATCCTGCTCACGGTGCTCGACACCGTGCTCTCCACCAGTGCGCACGAGGCCGAGGACGACGCCGAGGGGGATCCCGCCGACGCGGTGGTGTGGGACGAACTCATCGGCCGCACACGCGAGGAGTCGACGCTGTCGGTGACGTTCGTGCTCTTCCTCACCCTTGCGTGCCTGTTGGCCGCGGTAGGTGCGGTGACCGACTCCATGGTGACCGTCGTCGGTGCGATGGTGTTGGGACCCGAGTTCGGACCTCTGGCGGCGGTGTCGGTGGCGATCGTGCAGCGCCGTGCTGATCTGGCCCGGCGCGCCGCGATCGCGCTGCTGGCCGGATTCCCGATCGCGATGGGTGTCACCGCGCTGCTGACCATGGCCGCGCACGCGGTGGGCTGGGTGAACCTCGACGCCGTGCGCTCCGTCGACAACGTCGACTTCATCTTCCAGGTCGGGCCGATCTCGTTCGTGGTGGCGCTGCTGGCCGGCGCCGCCGGCATGCTGTCGCTCGTGTCCGCCAAATCGGCGGCACTGGTCGGGGTGTTCATCTCCGTCACGACGGTGCCCGCGGCGGGATTCACCGCGGTCGCAGGCGTGCTGGGCGACTGGGGGATGGCCGCTCGATCGGCCACCCAGCTCGCGGTGAACCTGATCGGCATCGTGATCGCCTGCGTGCTGGTGCTGGTGCTTCGCCCGCGCGCCAACCTCATTCCGCGCCGCGCGCAGACCTGACGCAACCTGCGGCGCTGCATGGGGTGTGGTGGGATCTAGCGCTATGGGGATCAAAGTCGCCCTCGAACACCGCACCAGCTACACATTCGATCGGCTGGTAGAGGTGCTCCCGCACGTGGTCCGGCTGCGGCCGGCCCCGCACTCGCGTACGCCGATCGAGGCGTACTCGCTCACCGTCGAACCCGACGATCACTTCGTCAACTGGCAGCAGGACGCCTTCGGCAACTTCATGGCCCGGCTCGTCTTCCCCACCCGGGCCCGCAGCCTGACGATCACCGTCGGGCTCATCGCCGACCTCAAGGTGATCAACCCGTTCGACTTCTTCATCGAGGACTACGCCGAGACGGTGGGCTTCACGTATCCGCGCGCGCTGGCCGAGGATCTCAAGCCCTATCTGCGTCCGGTCGACGAGGAGCACGCCGGCTCCGGACCCGGCGACCTGGTCGAGGCGTGGGTGGGCAACTTCTCGGTGGCGCCCGACACCCGCACCATCGACTTCCTGGTGGCGCTGAATCGCGCCGTCAACGCCGACGTCGGCTACAGCGTCCGGCTCGAACCCGGTGTGCAGACACCGGACACCACCTTGCGCACCGGCATCGGCTCGTGCCGCGACTCGGCGTGGTTGCTCGTCTCCATCCTGCGTCAGATGGGCCTGGCCGCCCGCTTCGTGTCCGGCTATCTGGTTCAGCTCACGTCCGACGTCGAGGCGCTCGACGGTCCGTCCGGCCCGGCCGCGGATTTCACCGACCTGCACGCGTGGACCGAGGTCTACATCCCCGGCGCCGGCTGGATCGGACTCGATCCCACCTCGGGCCTGTTCGCCGGCGAGGGTCACATCCCGCTGTCGGCCACCCCGCACCCGGAGTCGGCGGCCCCGATCACCGGTGCCACCGAACCGTGCGAGACCACGCTGGAGTTCAGCAACGTCGTCACCCGGGTGCACGAGGACCCGCGCGTCACGCTGCCCTACACCGAGGCGGCCTGGGCGGCGATCAACGCACTCGGCCACCGCGTCGACGACCGACTGGCCGCAGGTGACGTTCGGCTCACCGTGGGCGGCGAACCGACGTTCGTGTCGATCGACAACCAGACGGATCCGGAGTGGACCACCGACGCCGACGGACCGCACAAGCGTCAGCGCGCCTCGGACTTGGCGGCGCGGCTGAAGGCGGTGTGGGCGCCGCAGGGTCTCGTGCAGCGCAGTCAGGGCAAGTGGTACCCCGGAGAGCCGTTGCCGCGCTGGCAGATCGCGCTGCTGTGGCGAGCCGACGGCGAACCGCTGTGGCGCGATCCGGCCCTGCTGGCCGACCCGTGGTCCGACCAGCCGGACGCCGCAGAGATCGACCCCGAGGCTCCGCAGAAGCTGCTGGGAGAGATCGCCGACGACTTCGGGCTGCCGCGCAGTCAGGTCCGGCCCGCCTTCGAGGATCCGCTGAGCCGGCTGGCGGCGGCGGTGCGCCGCCCTGCCGGGCAGGCGGTCGCCGAGGGCGACGATCTGGCGGTCGACAGCGCGTGGGCGAGGGCGCAGCTGTTGACCAAACTCGACGATTCGGTCACCGAACCTGCCGCGTTCGTCCTGCCGCTGCACCGCCGCGACGACGACGCCGGCTGGGCCAGCGCGGACTGGACGCTGCGACGAGGACGGATCGTGTTGTCGGAGGGTGATTCTCCCGCGGGCTTGCGGCTACCGCTGACCTCCATCAGCTGGCAGCCGCCGCCGCAGCGCGCCGAGGCCGACCCCACTCGCGAGACCGGTCCGCTGCAAGCGGGCCAGAAGGAGTCCGCCGAGATCACCGACGCCGACGCGGTGCCGACCACCGCGCTGGTGGCCGAGATCCGCGACGGCATCCTCTACGTGTTCCTGCCGCCCACCGAAGAGCTCGACCACTTCGTCGATCTGGTCGAGCGCATCGAGGCGGGGGCGGCCGCGGTGGGCTGCCCACTGGTGATCGAGGGGTACGGGCCGCCCGCCGATCCGCGGTTGCAGTCGATGACGATCACCCCCGATCCGGGTGTCATCGAGGTCAATGTCGCGCCGACGGCGAGCTTCGCCGAGCAACGAGACCAGCTCGAGACGCTGTACGCCCACGCGCGGCTGGCCCGGTTGTCCACCGAATCCTTCGACGTCGACGGCACTCATGGCGGTACGGGTGGCGGGAACCACATCACCCTCGGCGGTATCACCCCCGCGGACTCGCCGCTGCTGCGCCGGCCCGACCTGCTGGTGTCCCTGCTGACCTACTGGCAGCGCCATCCCTCGCTGTCGTACCTGTTCTCCGGACGCTTCATCGGCACGACGTCGCAGGCGCCCCGGGTGGACGAGGGTCGCCCCGAATCGCTCTACGAGCTGGAGATCGCGTTCGCCGAGATCGCCCGGTTGACGACGGGCGGTGACGACAGTGACGACGACGATGACGGCGACGGTGACGGTGACGGTGACGGTGCGCGCGCGTGGATCGTGGATCGCGCCTTGCGTCACCTTCTCACCGACATCACCGGCAACACCCACCGCGCCGAATTCTGCATCGACAAGCTCTACAGCCCCGACAGTGCGCGCGGCCGGCTCGGCCTGCTGGAGTTGCGTGGCTTCGAGATGCCGCCGCATCCGCAGATGGCGATGGTGCAGTCCCTGCTGGTGCGTGCACTGGTCGCACGCTTCTGGGAGAAGCCGCTGCGCGCTCCGCTGATCCGCCACGGCGCAAACCTGCATGGTCGATACCTGTTGCCGCACTTCATCATCGGCGACATCGCCGAGGTCGCTGCCGACCTGCGCGACCACGGCATCGAGTTCGACACCAGCTGGCTGGACCCGTTCACGGAGTTCCGCTTCGCGCGCATCGGCACCGCCGTGTTCGGGGGCGTGGAGATCGAACTGCGCGGCGCCATCGAACCGTGGAACGTACTCGGTGAGGAGGCCACCGCCGGCGGCACCGCGCGCTACGTGGATTCTTCGGTGGAACGCCTGCAGGTCCGGCTGATCGGCGCCGATCGGCAGCGCTTCGTGGTCACCGTCAACGGTCACCCGATTCCGCTGCTGGCGACCGACAATCCGGACGTCCAGGTCGGCGGCGTGCGCTACCGGGCCTGGCAGCCGCCGAGTGCGCTGCACCCCACGATCACCGTGGACGGGCCGCTGCGCTTCGAATTGGTCGACACCGCCGCCGGCGTGGCCCGCGGCGGCTGCACCTACCACGTGTCGCACCCCGGCGGGCGCTCCTACGACACCCCGCCGGTCAACGCCGTGGAAGCCGAGTCCCGGCGGGGACGCCGCTTCGAGGCGACCGGTTTCACCGCCGGGGCGGTGGATCTGCAGGGTCTGCGCGAGAAGCAGGCCCGCCAATCCACCGATGTGGGCGCGCCGGGGATCCTCGACATGCGGCGAGTGCGTACCGTGCTCTCCTGATGGCCCTACCGAGCGGACTGGATTCACCCAGCCACGACGATCCGCTGGTGCCCTATGCGGCGATGCGCGCTCAGCAGACTCTGTTCGACGTGCGCAACGGGGTGGGCGCACCGGTCAGCGGGTACGACGAATTGTTCGACGTCGCAGGACAAATCAGGGCCGATTGGCACGAGCTGGCGGAATGCGTCACCGACCGCGGCAGGGCAGGGCTCGACCGTCTGCGCGCAGTGGTGCGGGCCCTGGTCGACAACGACGGCATCACCTACAGCGGGAGCGGCGACGAGTCCGGGATGCCCGGCCCGTGGCAACTGGATGCCCTGCCGCTGATCGTCTCGGCCGCCGACTGGAATCGCGTGGAAGCCGGCCTGGTGCAGCGCTCGCGACTCCTCGACGCCGTGCTGACCGACTTGTACGGCGAGCGGCGCCTCATCACCGGCGGCGTCCTCCCGCCACAGCTGCTGTTCGCCCACCAGGGGTATGTGCGTGCCGCGCAGAACATCCAGATCCCGGGCAGGCATCAGCTGTTCCTGCACGGCTGTGACATCAGCCGGGCCGGCTCCGGCGAGTTCGTCGTCAACGCCGACTGGACGCAGGCCCCGTCGGGGGCGGGTTACGCCCTGGCTGATCGCCGCGTCATCGCGCACGCGATCCCGGATCTCTACGAGCAGATCGGGCCGCAGCCGGCGTCGCCGTGGGCGCAGGCGTTGCGGCTGGCCCTCGTCGACGCCGCACCCGAATCGGCTGAGGAGCCGACCGTGGTGGTGCTCAGCCCGGGCATCCACTCCGAGACGGCGTTCGACCAGGCGTACCTCGCCGGCGTGCTCGGCGTGCCGCTGGTCGAGAGTGCGGATCTGGTGGTGCGGGACGGCAAGCTGTGGATGCGGTCGATGGGCACGCTCAAGCGCGTCGACGTGGTGCTGCGCCGGGTCGACGCGGCCTACGCCGATCCACTGGACCTGCGGGCTGATTCCCGGCTGGGTGTGGTGGGTCTGGTGGAGGTGCTGCGCCGCGGTGCGGTGACGGTCGTCAACACTCTCGGCAGCGGGGTGCTGGAAAGCCCGGGTGTGATGCGCTTCCTGCCCGCGCTGGCCGAAGCGCTGCTCGGCGAAACCCCGCTGCTGTCGACCGTGCCGATGTACTGGGGCGGCATCGATGTCGAACGTTCCCATCTGTTGACTCATCTGTCGTCTCTGCTGATCCGGCCGGTCACCGGCGGCGAACCGATCGTCGGCCCTGATCTGTCGGCGCGAAGCCGCGAGGCCTTGGCGGCACGGATTGCGGCCACCCCGTGGCAGTGGGTGGGCCAGGAGCTGCCCGAATTCTCCTCGGCCCCAGCCGATTACCTGCCCGGCGGATTGTCGTTGTCGCCGGTCGGGATGCGGCTGTTCACCGTCTCCCAGCGGAGCGGGTACGCGCCGATGATCGGTGGGCTCGGCTACCTGCTGGCGCCTGGATCGGCCGCCTACGACCTGAACAGCCTTGCCGCCAAAGATGTCTGGGTTCGCACCCCGGCGCGCGTCACTGCCGAGACCGTGGTGGTGCCCCCGCCCGAGGATGCCCTGCCTGCCCCGATCACGGCCAGCCCGACGCACGAGATCAGCTCGCCGCGTGTGCTGTCGGACCTGTTCTGGATCGGTCGCTACGCCGAACGTGCCGAGCACACCGCGCGTCTGCTGACCGTGACCCGGGAGCGGTACCACGAATTCCGGCGCAGGCAGGCGATGGACGGCAGCCAGTGCGTGCCGGTACTTCTTGCCGCATTGGGTGACATCACCGGAACCGACACCGGCGCGGGCGATCACCACGAGATGGTGGCCACCGCGCCGACGACGCTGTGGTCGTTGACCGCTGATCGGCACCGGCCCGGATCGCTCGCGCAGTCGGTCGAGCGACTCGGGTCGGCGGCCCGTGCGGTGCGCGATCAGATGTCCAACGACACCTGGATGTTGCTCTCCACGTTGGAGCGGACGCTGCTGCATGCGGGGGACAGCCCGCCGGAATCGCAGAGCGAAGGCGAGACGTTCCTGAGCTCGACCAACACCGTCGCCCTCGCCGGGCTGCTGGCGCTGTCGGGGGTGATCGCCGAATCCATGGTCCACGACGTCGGCTGGACGATGCTCGACATCGGTAAGCGCATCGAGCGGGCGCAGGTGCTGACCGCGCTGCTGCGGGCGACACTCACCACGGCGCGACCGCCCGAAGCCGAGCAGACGGTCATCGAATCCACGCTCTCGGTGTGTGAATCGCTGGTGATCTACCGCAGGCGCAACCCCGGCACGATCAGTGTCGCCGGGGTGGCCGAGCTGGTCCTGTTCGATGCCGAGAACCCGAGATCGCTGGTGTTCCAACTGGATCGGCTCCGCGCGCATCTGAAGTCGCTGCCCGGGTCGTCGGGGTCCTCGCGCCCGGAACGGCTGGTCGAGGAGATCGCGATGCGCTTGCGTCGCGTCGAGCCCGACGACCTCGACGACGTGGCCGCCGACGGGTCCCGGGAGGAGCTCGACGAGTTGCTGACCGGCCTGCACACCGCCCTGAGGGACCTCTCCGACGTCATCACCGCGACACATCTCGCGCTGCCGGGTGACATGCAGCCGCTGTGGGGCCCGCACGAGCGCCGCGTGGTGCCGGCATGAGTGTCCGCCAGTACGCGATCACCCACCGCACCGTGTACACGTACTCCGACGTCGTCACCAGCTCCTACGGTCGCGGTTTCCTCACCCCGCGCGACTCGGCACGGCAACGGTGTCTGTCCCACGAACTCGTCCTCGATCCGGAGGCGGCCGACAGTTCGACCAGCCGCGACGGATGGGGCAACGTGAGCTCCTACTTCCACGTCACCCGGCCGCATCAACGCCTGAGTGTGACGAGCCGATCGATCGTCGAGGTGGCGCCGCCGCCGCCGGACGTCTACCAGGGGCCGTCGGCCCGCGCCCCGTGGGAGATCGCGCGGCCGGTCGGCCCCGAGGGGGCGCTCGCCAGCGAGTTCACCCTTGACCTGACGCCCCCGGAGATCACCGACGCGCTGCGCGAGTACGCCGCACCGACCTTCACCCCGGGCCGACCACTGATCGACGTGCTGGCCGACCTCACCTCGCGCATCTACACCGATTTCACTTACCGGTCCGGGTCGACCACCGTGTCCACCCAGGTGAGCGAGGTTTTGGCCGCGCGAGAAGGGGTATGTCAGGACTTCGCACGGCTGGCGATCGCCTGCCTGCGCGCCAATGGACTGGCGGCGAGCTATGTATCGGGCTACCTGGCCACCGATCCGCCGCCCGGGAAGGAACGCATGGTCGGGATCGACGCGACGCACGCCTGGGCGTCGGTGTGGACGCCACAGAATGTGTGGCTCGGCATGGATCCGACCAACGATCAGATGGTCGACGAGCGGTACGTCACCGTCGGATTCGGGCGTGATTACGCTGACGTTCCTCCGTTGCGCGGCATCATCTACACCGATTCCGAGAGCAGCACCATCGACGTCTCCGTCGATGTGGCGCCCTACGAAGAAGGAGCGCCCCGTGCGTGATTTCACCTGCCCCAACTGCGGCCAGCGATTGGCGTTCGAAAACTCGGTCTGCCTCAATTGCGGTAGTGCTCTGGGCTTTTCGCTCGACGACATGGCGCTGCTGGTGATCGCCCCGCCGGCTGAGAGCGAACATGCCGGCGCGGTGGACGAGACCCGCTTCCAGCTCTGCGCCAACCTGCATCTGGCCGAGTGCAACTGGCTCGTCGAGAAAGGGCCGATCGCCAAGTTGTGCGTGTCGTGCGCGCTGACGCGCACGCGCCCCAACGACGCCGACACGATCGCGCTGGCCGCGTTCGCCGCCGCGGAGAAGGCCAAGCGCCGACTGATCGCCGAACTGCACGAGCTGAAACTCCCGATCGTCGGGCGTGACATGGACCCGCAGTTCGGGCTGGCTTTCGACCTGCTATCGAGCCAGTTCGAGAAGGTGTTCACCGGACACGACAACGGGATCATCACGCTGGATCTGGCCGAGGGCGACGATGTGCACCGCGAGCAGTTGCGCATCTCGATGGACGAGCCGTATCGAACCCTCCTCGGGCACTTCCGTCATGAGATCGGTCACTACTACCAGTACCGGCTGATCGGAACGTCGGAGGCCTATCTGCAGCGGTACCGCGAACTGTTCGGCGATCCCGATGCCGACTACCAGGAGGCGTTGGACCGCCACTACAGCCAGGGCGCTCCCGTCGGCTGGGAGGCCGACTACGTGTCGTCGTACGCGACCATGCACCCGGCCGAGGACTGGGCGGAGACCTTCGCCCACTATCTGCACATCCGCGACACCTTGGACACCGCCGCAGCTTTCGGGATGGCGCCCGCGGCGGCCACGTTCGACCGCAGGGCGCTCGGCCCCAGCGGGTTCGACACGATGATCGAGATGTGGCTGCCCCTGGCCTGGTCTCTGAACATGGTCAACCGGTCGATGGGCAAAGAGGACATCTATCCGTTCGTGCTCCCGGCGCCGGTGTTGGAGAAGATGCGGTTCATCCACACCGTGATCGACGAGATCACCTCCAGCCCAGCCAAACTCGCCGAGGTAGGGGCGCCGATGGAGGGCCAGAGCCAGCAGCTGAGCTGATGGCCGCGGTCTACCGGCCTGAGCTGAGAAACGCTGTGCCTCGGGGCGACAGTCGGTAACCGACGGCCAGACTCATCGTCAGCCCGAGCCCCTTCAGCTTGCGCACCCGCCGCTTGAACCGTGGCAAGTCGATCTCGAGACGGGCCGCCAGAACCGGTGCTCGCACGGCTTCGTTGGCGTGAATCGCGGCCAGATACTCCCGTGTCCACGGCCGCTCTGCGGCGTCGTCCCAGCGGTCCAGGCGGACTGCTATGGCCGCGACGTCATCAGCCGACAGGTCGTCGTCGGCGGCCAATTCAGGGCGCTCGTCGGGTGCCAGGAACGACACCGCGATCACGTAGGTGTGCGCGGCGGGGCGGCGATCCAGGTCGGCGTTGGCGGTCTTGGCGTCCGGATATCCTGCTGCGCGAGCCTGCGCGGCGGTCACTCGGTGGCCACCGGGGAGCTCAGTGACGCCGTCGATGCGGATCGTGCCGGCCTGGGTGCGCTGGGTGCCACCGCGCTTGGCGCGTGGTGCGTTCCATCGCCGCAGCACGCATGTGATGCGACCGTCGGCGATGCCCTCGGCCGTGGCCCGATCGAGCAACACACGGGCGATGGTAGTCGGAGACGGCCGCTGTTCTCCCTACGATCACCGGGTGGCCGATCGTTACGGCGCCGACATCCTGGCGCAGAACCCGCACCGCAAGCCCCGCTCGACCGAGCGGCCGATCGAGATCGGGATGGTCGTCGAGGATGCGGCCACTGGCTTCGTCGGGGCGGTGGTGCGGGTCGAGTACGGCCGCATGACCCTCGAAGACCGGCACGGCCGTACCAAACCGTTCCCGGTGGGGCCCGGCTACCTGATCGACGGCAAGCCCGTGATCCTGACCGCGCCCAAGAAGGCTGCGGCCGCGGCGCCGACGCGCACCGCGTCGGGCTCGGTCGCCGTCGCAGGCGCGCGTGCGAAAGTCGCCCTCGCGAGCCGCATCTACGTCGAGGGCCGGCACGACGCGGAGCTCGTCGAGCAGGTGTGGGGTGAGGACCTGCGCATCGAGGGCGTCGTCGTCGAATACCTCGGCGGCGTCGACGATCTCGCGGCGATCGTCGCCGACTTCCGGCCCGGCCCCGGCCAACGCCTCGGGGTTCTGGTCGACCACCTGGTGGCCGGTTCGAAAGAGGCGCGCATCGCCGAGCAGGTCCGCCGCGGCCCCGGCGGTGAGCACACGCTCGTCGTCGGCCATCCGTTCATCGACATCTGGGAGGCCGTCAAGCCCGCACGGCTCGGAATCGCGCAGTGGCCGGTGGTGCCCAAGGGGCAGGACTGGAAGCACGGCGTGTGCGAGGCCCTGGGATGGCGGCATCGCGACCAGGCCGACATCGCGGCCGCGTGGCAGAGGATCCGCGGCCGGGTCAGGGACTGGACCGACCTGGAGCCCGAGCTGATCGGCCGCGTCGAGGAGCTGATCGACTTCGTCACCGCACCCGTGTAAGCAGGGAGCGTGTCCGACAGCCTGTTCGACGTTCCCGGCGAGCGTGCGCCCTCAGACGCGCAGCTGGTCGGGGCGGCGGTCCCGCTGGCCGTGCGGATGCGGCCCGCGTCACTCGACGAGGTCGTGGGTCAGCAGCATCTGCTGACCGGCAACTCGCCCCTGCGCCGGCTGGTCGAGGGGTCGGGGGCGGCGTCGGTGATCCTTTACGGCCCGCCCGGCACCGGCAAGACCACGCTGGCGTCGCTGATCTCGCAGGCCACCGGCCGAAGATTCGAGGCGCTCTCGGCCCTGTCGGCCGGGGTCAAAGAGGTGCGTGCCGTCATCGAAGAGGCGCGGGTGGCCCTGCTACGGCGCAGCGAACAGACGGTGCTGTTCATCGACGAGGTACATCGGTTCTCCAAGACCCAGCAGGACGCCCTGCTCGCGGCAGTCGAGAACAGGGTGGTGCTGCTGGTCGCGGCCACCACCGAGAACCCGTCGTTCTCGGTCGTGGCGCCGCTGCTGAGCCGCTCGCTGATCCTGCAACTGCAGCCACTGACCCCTGAGGACATCACCGCGGTGCTGCGCCGCGCCCTCGACGACGAGCGCGGTCTGGCCGGCAAGGTGCCGATCACCGACGAGGCGCTCGATCTGCTGGTGCAGCTGTCGGCCGGGGACGCCCGGCGGGCGCTGACCGCGCTCGAGGTCGCCGCGGAGTCGGGGGAGATCACCGTCGAGGTGATCGAACAGTCTCTGGACAAGGCGGCGGTGCGCTACGACCGCGACGGCGACCAGCACTACGACGTGGTGAGCGCGTTCATCAAGTCGGTGCGCGGCTCCGATGTCGACGCGGCGCTGCACTACCTGGCGCGCATGCTGGTCGCGGGGGAGGACCCGCGGTTCATCGCGCGCCGGCTGATGATCCTGGCCAGCGAGGACATCGGCATGGCCGACCCGATGTCCCTTCCCACGGCGGTCGCGGCCGCCCAGACCGTCGCGCTGATCGGCATGCCCGAGGCGCAGTTGACGCTGGCCCACGCCACGGTGCACCTGGCGACGGCGCCGAAGTCGAACGCGGTCACGACCGCGATCGGGGCGGCGATGGCCGACATCCGGGCCGGCAAAGCAGGTCTGGTCCCGCCGCACCTGCGCGACGGGCACTACGCCGGGGCGCAGAAGCTGGGCAACGCGGTCGGCTACAAATACGCCCATGACGAACCGGGTGGTGTTGCCTCGCAACAGTATCCGCCGGACGAGGTGGTCGGCGTCGACTACTACCGCCCGACCACCCACGGCGCGGAGCGTGAGATCGCGACGCGGGTGGAGAAGCTGCGCGCCATCATCCGCCGGAAACGCTGAGACCCCTTGACCTGGATATCGGCACCGCTTATCGTCGTGTGATCAACCAATTGGTTGATCAAAGGGGAGGTTGATCACTGGCCGACGACAAGGACCGCTTGGACCGCGCCTTTCTGGCGCTCTCCGATCCGGTGCGGCGCGCATTGGTCGCACGGCTGTCCCGTGGCGCGGCCACGGTAAACGAGCTGGCGGAACCGTTCGCCATCACCAAACAGGCTGTCTCCAAGCACATTCGGGTGCTGGAGGAGGCCGGGCTGGTGACACGCACCCGTGACGCCCAGCGGCGTCCCGTGCACCTGGATGCGGGTGCGCTGGAGGCCATGACGGCGTGGATCGACCGCTACCGGCTCGACGCCGAACGCAATTACCGGCAGCTGGACCAGCTGCTCACGGAGAAAGGACACCCACGATGAAGACACTGCAGTTGACCGCACCCGTGGACACCCTCGCCATGGAGTTCACCCGAGACTTCGACGCCTCGGTCGCCGCACTGTTCGCCGCGCACGCGGACCCGGACCTGGTCAGGCAGTGGCTCGGGCCGCGCGACCTGGAGATGGAGATCGCCGAATGGGATTTCCGCGATCACGGCGGCTACCGCTACACCCACCGCAACGAGCGCGGCGCCTTCTCGTTCAACGGCACCTTCCACACCGTGCGCACGGGCGAATTCATTTTGCAGACCTTCGAATTCGACGGCGCGCCCGACATGGTGAACCTCGAGTACCTGTGGTTCGACGACCTCGGCGACGGCCGCTCGCGACTGCGCGGACGCTCGATCTGTCCGACGACCGAGGCGCGGGATGCGCTGCTGTCCTCGGGTATGGAGGGCGGCATGACCGAGGGGTACGACAAGCTCGACGAGCTGCTGCCGACTCTCTAACCGTCAGTGGCGAGCACCCTGTCGACGAACCCGTGCACCTTGCGGCGCAGGTCCTCGACCCGCTCGGCGCGGATGCGTTCGAGGTCGGTGCCCCTGTGGAAGGCGGGCGGGAGCCGTCGCACGTTCCTCGAGCATCCGAAATCCGCACAGATCAAGGTGCCGAGGGTTCCGCCTCTGCGGCCCGGGGCCCCGGCGCGGCGCACGCTGTAGAACACCACGTCCTCGGGGAGGGTGACGTCGTTGCACCAGGTGCACATCGTCCGTCCCCGGGGCGTGGTCGGTGCGCGGTTCAGCAGCAGCGCGACGGGCCCGTCGGGACGTTCGAGCACGAGGTAGGAGCGGCGCGGGATCTTAGGATCGGTCCAGCCGTAGTACTCCAGGGCGTCGAACTCGACGGTGTCGAAATCGGCGGCGAAAGTGATCTTCTTGACTTCGCTGCGGGTCGCGCCACGGAAGGCGCCCAGGATCTGGTCAGGGGTGTAGGCGTGCATGAACGAAACCATCCGGTGAGGGGTGCGCACGTGGCGCACGGGTGAGTGAGGACACGACGATGTCGCCGACCCGCAGGTCGGCGACGGGGCGCGGTCATCTGATGTCGGCGGGAGCGCCGACGACCTCCTCGACTCGGATGTTCACCGGAGAGACGTTAGTGGGTGACCCCTTTGGGAGCCAACGAATTATCTGTCAGACGGGGGTGATCCCGACTGGTCGGGGGCCCAGCCGGGATCACCACGAACGGAGTCTCGCGTCTCAGCGCAGGATTCCGGATCGGCGGCCCCCACCCATCAGGCCGGTGCGGCCGCGCCGCCGGCCCATGAGCGAAGCCACCAGCGCCACGCCCAGCGCGGCGACCACGACCTGAACGAGAAGCTCCATCCAGTCGATCCCGTTGGTGGCGGTCGGAATACCGATCGCACGTGCGATGGCAGTACCCACGAACGCGGACACGATGCCCACCAGAATGGTGAGCAACATGCCGATGGGCTGCCTACCCGGCAGAACGAGCCTGCCGAGTGCGCCGACCACGATGCCGATGAGAATTGCGGTGAAGATGCCGGTGACGGTCATGATTCCTCCAGGAAGTTCGGCTGAGCGCTGAGATACCCGAGCCCGGACGGCAATAAACGCTCGCGTCAATCCCGCGCCGGGTCCGTAGGCTCGATCGGGTGGACACGCACGTGCTCGAGGTCGACACCCGCCGTCGACAGACCGTCGACCTGACCGACGAGGTTCGCGACTTCTGCGCCTCCCGCGGCGATGGACTGTGCAATGTCTTCGTGCCGCACGCCACCGCAGGGGTGGCGATCCTCGAGACCGGCGCCGGCTCCGACGACGACCTGGTGGACACGCTGGAGCGGTTACTGCCCCGCGACGACCGGTACCGGCACGCGCACGGCTCGCCCGGCCACGGCGCCGATCACGTGCTGCCCGGCCTGGTCGCGCCGTCCATCACGGTGCCGGTGAGCGGTGGAGAACCTCTGCTCGGCACGTGGCAGAGCGTCGTGCTGGTCGATCTGAACAGGGACAACGCCCGGCGTAGCGTCCGGCTCAGCTTCGTGTCGGGGTGAACGTCTGCCGCGGTAGTGGCCCGGTACTGTGGTGCGGTCGAGTATTCGCAGGTGGCGGCCGATCGGCCCCGCTGACCAGACCCGAAGGGCAGCAGGAGTGCAGACACACGAGATCAGGAAGCGGTTCCTTGATCACTTCGTGAACGCCGGACACACCGAGGTGCCCAGCGCGTCGGTGATCCTCGATGACCCGAACCTGCTGTTCGTCAACGCCGGCATGGTGCAGTTCGTCCCTTACTTCCTCGGCGCCAGGACCCCGCCGTGGGACCGCGCCGTGAGCATCCAGAAGTGCATCCGCACCCCGGACATCGACGAGGTGGGCATCACCACCCGGCACAACACGTTCTTCCAGATGGCCGGCAACTTCAGCTTCGGCGACTACTTCAAGAAGGGCGCCATCGAGTTCGCCTGGTCGCTGCTGACCAACCCGGTCGAGCAGGGCGGCTACGGCTTCGATCCGGAAAAGCTCTGGGCCACCGTCTATCTCGACGATGACGAGGCTATCGGCTACTGGCAGGAGGTGGCCGGCCTGCCGCTCGAGCGCATCCAGCGGCGCGGCATGGCCGACAACTACTGGTCGATGGGAATCCCCGGGCCGTGCGGACCGTCGTCGGAGATCTACTACGACCGGGGCCCGGAGTACGGCATCGAGGGCGGCCCGGAGGCCAACGAAGACCGCTACATCGAGATCTGGAATCTCGTGTTCATGCAGAACGAGCGCGGCGAGGGCACCTCGAAGGAGAACTTCGAGATCCTCGGCCCGCTGCCACGCAAGAACATCGACACCGGCATGGGCATCGAACGCGTGGCGTGCCTGCTGCAGGGTGTGGACAACGTCTACGAAACCGACCTGCTGCGCCCGGCCATCGACCTGATGGCCGCTCGCGCCCCGCGCGGATACGGCCAGGGCAACCACGCTGACGATGTCCGCTACCGCATCATCGCCGACCACAGCCGCACCGCGGCGATCATCATCGGCGACGGGATCAGCCCCGGCAACGAGGGGCGTGGCTATGTGCTGCGCCGGCTGCTGCGCCGGATCATCCGGGCCGCCAAGCTGCTCGGCATCGAGGATGCGTTCATGGCCGACCTGATGGCCACGGTCCGCGACGCCACGGGACCGTCGTACCCGGAGTTGGTCAACGACTTCGACCGGATCTCCCGCATCGCCGTCGCCGAGGAGGCGGCGTTCAATCGCACGCTGGCCTCAGGGTCGCGGCTCTTCGAGGACGCGGCGCGGGCGACCAAGGCGACGGGCTCCTCGCGGCTGTCGGGATCGGATGCCTTCACGCTGCACGACACCTACGGGTTCCCGCTGGAGCTGACGCTGGAGATGGCCGCCGAGGCCGACCTGGGCGTCGACGAAGAGGGGTTCCGCGCGCTGATGGCCGAGCAGCGGCAGCGCGCCAAGGCTGATGCGGCCGCACGCAAGCAGGCCCACACCGATCTGAGCGCGTATCGCGAGCTCGTCGACGCCGGCCCGACCGAGTTCACCGGTTTCGACGAATTGACCACCGAGGCACGGATTCTCGGCATCTTCGTGGACGGCAAGCGGGTGCCGGTGGTATCGCACGCCGGCCGCGAGGGCGCGCACGAGCGGGTCGAACTGATCCTCGATCGCAGCCCGTTCTACGCCGAATCGGGCGGACAGATCGCCGACGAGGGCCACATCAGCGGAACCGGCTCGTCGGAGGCGGCCAAGGCGGCGGTCACCGACGTGCAGAAGATCGCGAAAACGCTGTGGGCGCATCGGGTCAACGTCGAATCGGGCGAGTTCGTCGAGGGCGACACCGTGACCGCCGCGGTCGACCCGCAGTGGCGTCGCGGCGCGACCCAGGGCCACTCCGGAACCCACATGGTGCATGCCGCGCTGCGACAGGTGTTGGGACCCAACGCCGTTCAGGCCGGCTCGCTGAACCGACCCGGCTATCTGCGGTTCGACTTCAACTTCCAGGGCGCGCTGAGTGACGAGCAGCGCGCGCAGGTCGAGGAGGTCACCAACGAAGCGGTGCAAGCCGACTTCGAGGTGCACACCTTCCACGAGAAGCTGGAGAAGGCCAAGGCGATGGGCGCCATGGCGATGTTCGGCGAGTCGTACCCGGATGAAGTCCGCGTGGTCGAGATCGGTGGGCCGTTCTCGCTGGAGCTCTGCGGCGGCACGCACGTCGGACGCTCCGCGCAGATCGGCCCGGTGACGATCCTCGGCGAATCGTCGGTCGGCTCCGGTGTGCGCCGCGTCGAGGCGTACGTCGGTCTCGATTCGTTCCGCCACCTCGCCAAGGAACGGGCGCTGATGGCGGGGCTGGCCTCGTCGCTGAAGGTGCCTTCGGACGAGGTGCCCGCCCGCGTCGCGACTTTGGTGGAGCGCCTGCGGGCCGCCGAGAAGGAACTCGACCGGATGCGGCTGGCGACGGCGCGCGCCGCGGCGGCCAACGCCGCCGCGGGCGCCGAGCAGATCGGTGGAGTGCGGCTCGTGGCGCAGCGCATGGCCGGCGGGATCTCGGCGGGTGACCTGCGTTCCCTCGTCGGCGACATCCGCGGCAAGCTGGGTAGCGACCCGGCTGTGGTCGCGCTGATCGCCGAGGCTGACGACGACGCCGTGCCCTTCGTGGTGTCGGTGAATCCGGCCGCCCAGGACCGCGGACTGCGCGCCAATGACCTGATCAAGGTTCTGGGCGGTGCGGTCAACGGCCGCGGTGGCGGGAAAGCCGATCTGGCGCAGGGATCCGGTCGGGGCG
This sequence comes from Mycobacterium kyogaense, assembly GCF_003254575.1. Classification (GTDB taxonomy): domain Bacteria; phylum Actinomycetota; class Actinomycetes; order Mycobacteriales; family Mycobacteriaceae; genus Mycobacterium; species Mycobacterium kyogaense. The sequence goes on from NZ_QJUA01000005.1 coordinate 181,531, forward strand.
CCGCGGGCATCGACGCCGCGCTCGAGGCGCTGCGCGCGGAGATCGGCCGGAGCTGAGCAGCGTGCCCGACGCCCCCCAGGACGCCCCCGGTGGCACCGACGACGCCGACCGGGGACCGGACCGTCCCGGTGACCCCGCCACGACGCCGGATCCGGGACGGGGCCGTCGGCTCGGGGTGGACGTCGGATCCGTGCGGATCGGCGTGGCGGTCAGCGATCCCGACGCCATGCTGGCCACCCCGGTGGAGACGGTGCCCCGGGACCGCCGAGGCAACCGGCACATCAAGCGGTTGGCAGGGCTGGTCGACGAATACCAGGCCGTCGAGGTCGTGGTCGGTCTGCCGCGCACACTCGCCGACCGGGCGGGTTCGTCGGCGCGCGACGCGGTCGAGGTCGCGGACGCGCTGGCCGGCCGGATCGCCCCGGTGCCGATCCGCTACGTCGACGAACGTTTCACCACCCTGACCGCGCAGCGTGCGCTACGCGAAGCGGGCGTGCGCGCCCGCGGTCAACGGGCGGTGATCGACCAAGCTGCAGCGGTGGGGATTCTGCAGAACTGGCTGGATCAGCGGCGGGCGGCGCTGTCCCCACAGGGAGAGGCCAGGGATGGCTGACGACTGGCACGGTGACCGAGCAGAGCCGCTGGCGGTGGGGCCTCCGCGGCAGCGGATGACCCGCAGGCAGCGCGCGCGGGAGAACCGGCTTCGCCGCCGGCGGAGAGTGGCCGCGGTGACCGCGGTGTCCGTCGTCGTGGTCGTCGCAGTCGTCGCGGTGCTCCTCGGCTCGCGGATGTGGAACTCCCTCTTCGGCGGCGGCGACAACGACTACACCGGTAGCGGCGTCAACGACGTCGTCATCCAGATCCACGACGGCGACTCGACGACCGCGATCGGCAAGACGCTGCTCGACAACAAGGTGGTCGCCACCGTCAAGTCCTTCGTCGACGCCGCCGACGGCAACGACTCGATCGCCGCGATCCAGCCGGGCTTCTACAAGGTGCGCACCGAGATCCCGGCGTCGAGTGCGGTGTCGCGGCTGGCGGATCCGGCCAACCGGGTCGGCAAGCTGGTGATCCCGGAGGGGCGTCAGCTCGACGACGTGTCCGACGTCAAGACCAAGGCCGTCACGGACGGCATCTTCACGCTGATCTCCAAGGCCAGCTGCGTCGACCTCGACGACAACCAGCGGTGCGTGTCGGCCGCGGATCTGAAAGCCATCGCCGGCACCGCCACCCCGGCGGCGCTCGGGGTGCCGCAGTGGGCGGTCGAGCCGGTGACCGCGATGGGCGCCGATCATCGACGACTGGAAGGTCTGATCGCGCCGGGAACCTGGAACATCGACCCCTCGGCCACCCCGCAGGAGATCCTGTCCACGCTGATCACCAGCAGCGCCGGACAGTACGAGCAGAGCGGGCTGCTCACGACCGCGACGAACCTCAACATGTCGCCGTACCAGATCCTGACCGTCGCCTCACTGGTGCAGCGGGAAGCCAAGCCGCAGGACTTCGCCAAGGTGGCGCGCGTCATCTACAACCGGCTCGCCGAGAACCGCACCCTGGAATTCGACTCGACGGTCAACTACGCGCTGGACCGCATCGAGGTCGCCACCACTGACGGGGACCGCGCGCAGGCCACCCCGTGGAACACCTACGTGCGGCCCGGTCTGCCCGCCACCCCGATCTGTTCCCCCGGTGGCCCCGCGCTGGCTGCGGCCGAACAGCCGGCGCCGGGGGACTGGCTGTACTTCGTCACGATCGACATGCAGGGCACCACGTTGTTCACCCGCGAGTACGAGCAGCATCTGGCCAACATCGAGTTGGCGCGCCGCAACGGTGTGCTCGACTCGGCCCGCTGACGCGGTGAGCGCCGCTCGCCGGGCGGCCGTGCTGGGTTCGCCGATCGCCCACTCGCGCTCCCCGCAGCTGCACCTGGCGGCCTACCGGGCGCTGGGCCTCGACGGCTGGACCTACGACCGCATCGAGTGCACCGGTGAGCAGCTGCCGGCGCTGGTGTCGGCGTTCGGGCCGGAATGGGTCGGTGTGTCGGTGACGATGCCCGGCAAGTTCGCGGCGCTCGAGTTCGCCGACGAGGCGACCGAGCGGGCCCGGCTCCTGGGTTCGGCCAACACCCTGGTGCGCTCCCCGGCCGGCTGGCATGCGGACAACACCGACGTCGACGGCGTGGCCGGTGCGCTGGCCGAGGCGCCGCCCGCCGAGCGGGCCATCGTGATCGGCTCCGGGGGTACCGCACCGGCTGCCGTGGCCGGCTTGGCGGCGCGCGGCACACGCACCGTCACCGTCGTCGCACGCAGCGCCGAGAAGGCCGCCGGCGCGCTCGAGGTGGCGCGGCGCAGTGGGGTCGACGCCGAGTTCTGCGATCTGCAGGGAGCCGGTGTGGCCGATGTCGTCGCTGCCGCGCAGGTGGTGGTGAACACGATCCCCGCCGACGCCGTCGCTCCGTTCGCGGAAGTCTTCGCCGGCACGCCCGTGCTGCTGGACGCGATCTACGAACCGTGGCCGACGCCGTTGGCCGCGGCTGTTGCCGCGCGGGGCGGCCACGTCATCAGCGGCCTGCAGATGCTGCTCAATCAGGCGTTCACCCAGGTGGAGCTGTTCACTGGACTACCAGCGCCCAAAGAGGCGATGAGAGCGGTGCTGCCCGGCGCTTAGCCTCGACGGGTGGGGGAGTTCGCGTTCGCCGCGGTGGCCGGCTGGTTGATCGCGTTGAGCGTCCACGATCTGCGATATCGCCGCCTGCCGAATCTGCTCACGCTGCCCGGCGCGGTGGTGATCCTGGTGGTGGCCGCGCTGACCGGGCACGGCCAGCAAGCGCTGCTCGGCGCGCTGGCGCTGACCGGGATCTACGCCGTCGTGCACCTGGGCGCGGCCGGCGCTCTCGGTGCCGGCGACGTCAAGCTCGCAGTGGGGGTGGGTGGCTTGACCGGGGCCTTCGGCATGCAGGCGTGGGCACTGTGTGCCATCGGTGCGTCGCTGCTCACGGGACTGTGGGGTGGGATGCGCGTGCTGCGCGGAGTGCCTACGCCGGTGCCGCACGGACCGGCGATGTGCCTGACCGCGGCCGCGGCAGTGGTGATGGCGCTGACTGACCCCACGCTGCGGTAGTCGCCGTTTTCCGGACCCCGGCCGCCTCATGCGAAACTGGGACACGTGTTGCGATGGACCACAGCAGGGGAATCCCACGGTCGAGCGTTGGTCGCGATGGTCGAGGGCATGGTCGCCGGCGTCGAGGTGACCACCTCCGACATCGCCGATCAGCTCGCGCGTCGCCGGCTCGGCTACGGCCGGGGTGCCCGGATGAAGTTCGAGCAAGACCAGGTGACGGTGCTCGCCGGTCTGCGCCACGGTGTGACGCTGGGTGGGCCGCTGGCGATCGAGATCGGCAACACCGAATGGCCGAAGTGGGAAACCGTGATGGCCGCCGATCCGGTCGATGCGGCCGTGCTGGCCGACAGTGCCGCCCGCAACGCCCCGCTGACCCGGCCCCGCCCCGGTCACGCCGACTACGCCGGCATGCTCAAGTACGGCTTCGACGACGCCCGCCCCGTGCTCGAGCGGGCCAGCGCGCGTGAGACCGCGGCCCGCGTCGCGGCGGGTACCGTCGCCCGGGCCTTCCTGCGGCAGGCGCTCGGAGTGGAGGTCGTCTCGCACGTCATCTCCATCGGCGCCTCGACGCCGTACGACGGGCCCCCGCCGCAGCCCGGCGACCTCGCGGCGATCGACGACAGCCCGGTCCGTGCCTTCGACGCGGCTGCCGAGGCGTCGATGATCGCCGAGATCGAAGCCGCCAAGAAGGACGGGGACACCCTCGGCGGTGTCGTCGAGGTGGTGGCCCACAACCTTCCCGTCGGCCTGGGCTCGTTCACCAGCGGCGAGAACCGGCTCGACAGCCAGCTGGCCGCCGCCGTGATGGGCATCCAGGCCATCAAGGGCGTGGAGGTCGGCGACGGGTTCGAGACCGCACGCCGGCGCGGCAGCGTCGCGCACGACGAGATGTATCCCGGCCCCGACGGCGTCATGCGCTCGACCAATCGTGCCGGCGGCCTGGAGGGCGGCATGACCAACGGACTGCCGGTCCGGGTGCGTGCGGCGATGAAGCCGATCTCGACGGTGCCGCGCGCGCTGGCGACCATCGACATGGCGACGGGGCAGGAAGCCGTCGCGATCCACCAGCGCTCCGACGTGTGCGCTGTACCCGCCGCGGGCGTCGTCGTCGAGACGATGGTGGCGCTGGTGCTCGCCCGGGCGGCCCTGGAGAAGTTCGGCGGAGACTCGCTGACCGAGACACGGGCCAATATCGAGACCTACCTGCGTGCCGTCGCGGCGCGCGAACCCGCCACTGACGGGGTCAGGGCGTCGGGCTGATGGCGCCCAAGGCCGTGCTCGTGGGGCTGCCCGGCTCGGGCAAGTCCACGATCGGCCGACGGTTGGCCAAGGCGCTCGGGGTGGAGATGCTCGACACCGACGCCGCGATCGAGAAGAGCACCGGCCGTACGATCGCCGACATCTTCGCCACCGACGGCGAAGCGGAATTCCGGCGTATCGAAGAAGCCGTCATCCGCGAGGCGCTGGCGTCCCACGACGGTGTGCTGTCCCTCGGCGGTGGCGCGATCACGACGGCCGGCGTGCGGGATGCGCTGGCCGGGCAGACCGTCATCTACCTGGAGATCAGCGCGGCAGAAGGTGTGCGCCGCACCGGTGGCTCCACCGTGCGGCCGCTGTTGGCCGGCCCCGACCGGGCCGAGAAGTTCAAAGCGCTGATGTCACAACGTGTTCCGCTGTATCGGCAGGTGGCGACCGTGCGCGTCAACACCAACCGCCGCAACCCCGCGGCGGTGGTGCGCCACATCGTCGCGCGGCTGGACAACCCGGCCGCAGCGCGGGCCGACCGGCGGCGGCGCCGCCCGTCGTGGCGCCGTGCCCCACTGTCATTGACCGCGGCGCCGTCGACGGAGGCGCCACCCAGTCCCGCCGCGGTGGCGGCCAGGAAAGGATCCCCGTGTCGACGCAAGGACGTGCCGTGACCGAACCGGTGACCGTCGAGGTCCGTACCGACCCGCCGTATCCCGTCATCATCGGCACCGGTCTGCTCGGTGATCTCGGCCGCGTCCTGGACGGCCGACACAAGGTCGCGATCCTGCATCAGCCGACCCTCGCCCAGACCGCCGAAGCGATCCGAGCTCACCTGTCCGACAAGGGAATCGATGCGCACCGCATCGAGATCCCGGATGCCGAGGGTGGCAAGGAGCTGCCGGTGGTCGGCTTCATCTGGGAAGTGTTGGGCCGCATCGGGATCGGCCGCAAGGATGCGATAGTCAGCCTGGGCGGCGGCGCCGCCACCGACGTGGCGGGCTTCGCCGCGGCGACCTGGCTGCGCGGAATCGACATCGTGCACGTGCCGACCACGCTGCTCGGCATGGTTGACGCCGCCGTGGGTGGCAAGACCGGCATCAACACCGACGCCGGCAAGAATCTCGTCGGCGCGTTCCACCAGCCGGCGGCCGTGCTGATCGACCTCGCGACGCTGGACAGCTTGCCGCGCAACGAGATCATCGCCGGCATGGCCGAGATCGTGAAGGCCGGCTTCATCGCCGATCCGGTGATCCTCGACATGATCGAGGCCGACCCGCAGCGGGCCCTGGACCCGAGCGACGATGTGCTGCCCGAGCTGATCCGGCGCGCGGTCGCCGTGAAGGCGGAGGTGGTGGCCGCCGACGAGAAGGAATCCGCGCTTCGGGAGATCCTCAACTACGGCCACACCCTGGCGCACGCGATCGAGCGGCGGGAGCGCTACCAGTGGCGCCACGGCGCCGCGGTGTCCGTCGGGCTCGTGTTCGCCGCCGAGTTGGGCCGGCTCGCGGGACGTCTGGACGACACGACCGCCGAGCGCCACCGCTCGGTCCTGACCTCGCTGGGGCTGCCGGTCAGCTACGACGCCGACGCGCTGCCCGCGCTGATGGAATCGATGCTGGGCGACAAGAAGACCCGGGCCGGTGTGCTGCGGTTCGTGGTCCTCGACGGGCTGGCCAAACCGGGTCGCCTGGAGGGGCCCGACCCGTCGCTGCTGGCGGCGGCCTACGCCGAGGTGGCGCGCGAGAGCAGCTAGTTCTCGCGCCGCGTCTTCTCGGTGTCGTCGTCGTGCTCGGCGACGGCGACGGGGGAGGTGTGCCTCTCGGTCTCGGCGTCCTCGTGGTGGCGGTCGTAGTCCTGCACGTCCCTGTCGTCGCGCACGGCGGCGAACACGTCGGTGTCGGCCCGGTCGTCGTCACCGTCGCGGCGACGCGGCGTGTTCGGCGTCTTACGGTCGACCAGCCAGCGGCCCAGGCCGACGCCGATGATCGCAAACAGGAACACCAGCAGCGCGGTGAACGCCGCGAACGTGGTCAGCTCGTTGAGCAGGCCTTCGACGTAGAGGTTCTTGTAGAACACCCCGATGAACCAGGCGACCGCACCGCTGACCACCCCGGCGAACAGCCCGGCCAGCAGCCACGTCATCGCCAGATCGGAACGTCGGTCCGGATCGGGGTTGGCGCGGGCGTCGGCGCGCCCGTCGATGTAGCCCCACACGAAGACGGCGATCGCATACAGAACGACCAGGACGACGCTGATCAGACCGGCCTTGGTTTCCCAGGTGTTGATCAGCGCTCCCTGCAGCAATCGGACGATCACCATCAGGGCAGCGAACACCAGTCCGCGCAGCAGCCACTTGCTCATGGGGCCTCACCTTAGCGAGTAGCGTCAGCGGCCGTGACGATTTCCGCCCGCCGCGACCGGCTGCGCCAGCGTCTGGCTGACGCCGGACTCGACGCTGTGCTGGTGACAGACCTGGTCAACGTTCGCTATCTGTCTGGTTTCACCGGCTCCAACGCGGCTCTGCTGGTCCTCGCAGAGCGCGACACGCCGGTGCTGGCCACCGACGGGCGCTACCGCACGCAGGCGGCCGCCCAGGCGCCTGACGCGGAGGTCGTCATCGAGCGGGCGTGCGGACCGCACCTGGCGGCGCGGGCTGCCGCGGACGGGGTACGCAGGCTGGGCTTCGAGAGTCACGTGGTCACCGTCGACGCATTCACGGGGCTGACCGAGGCCGCAGGGGAGCAGGTCGAGTTCACGCGTGCCGCCGGCATGGTCGAGGCGCTGCGGGAGGTCAAAGACTCGGCTGAGCTGGAGCTGCTGCGCCGGGCGTGCGACGCCGCGGATGCGGCGCTGGAGGATCTGGTGCAGCGTGGCGGCCTGCGCGCGGGGCGCACCGAGAAGCAGGTGCGCAACGAGCTGGAGGCGCTGATGCTCGAGCACGGCGCCGATGGCGCGTCGTTCGAGACGATCGTCGCGACCGGGGCGAACTCGGCCATCCCGCATCACCGGCCGACCGAGGCGGTGCTCGCCGCCGGCGACTTCGTCAAGATCGACTTCGGCGCGCTCGTCGGCGGCTACCACTCGGACATGACGCGCACGTTCGTTCTGGCGCCCGCGGCGCAGTGGCAGCACGACATCTACGGCCTGGTCGCCGATGCGCAGCGGGCGGGCCGGGAGGCGCTGGCGCCCGGGGTGGTGCTGCGCGACGTCGACGCCGCATCGCGGCAGGTCATCGCCGATGCCGGCTACGCCGAGAACTTCGGCCACGGCCTCGGGCACGGGGTCGGCCTGCAGATCCACGAAGCGCCGGGAATCAACACCGCCGCCGCCGGTACACTGCTTGCTGGCTCCGCAGTGACCGTCGAGCCCGGTGTCTACCTGCCCGACCGCGGCGGCGTCCGCATCGAGGACACGCTGGCGGTCACCCCGGAGGGGCCCGAACTACTGACCAGGTTCGGCAAGGACCTGATGATCCTCTAGACGCTAGGAGTACACCCCACCGTGGCATCGACCGCCGACTTCAAGAATGGGCTCGTCCTGCAGATCGACGGCCAGCTGTGGCAGATCGTCGAATTCCAGCACGTCAAGCCCGGCAAGGGCCCTGCCTTCGTGCGCACCAAGCTCAAGAACGTGGTGTCGGGCAAGGTCGTCGACAAGACCTACAACGCCGGGGTGAAGGTGGAGACCGCGACCGTCGACCGGCGCGACGCCACCTACCTGTACCGCGACGGCGCGGACTTCGTGTTCATGGATTCCGAGGACTACGAGCAGCACCCGCTGTCCGAAGCTCTGGTCGGCCGGCTGGCCGGGTTCCTGCTCGAGGGCATGCCCGTGCAGATCGCGTTCCATGACGGCACCGCGCTGTACCTGGAGCTGCCGGTGACGGTCGAGCTGTTGGTCAGCCACACCGAGCCGGGGCTGCAGGGCGACCGGTCGAGTGCGGGCACCAAGCCCGCGACGATGGAGACGGGCGCCGAGATCCAGGTGCCGCTGTTCATCAACACCGGCGACAAGCTGAAGGTGGACTCGCGGGACGGGAATTACTTGGGAAGGGTCAATGGCTGACCGGCGTGGTGACCGGGGCCGGCATCAGGCCCGCAAACGCGCGGTCGATCTGCTGTTCGAGGCAGAAGCCCGCGACATCACCCCGGCTGAGGTCGCTGAGGCGCGAAATGCGTTGGCGCAGAAGCAGACCGGCGATTGGTCTGACGATGAGGGGCTTGCGCCGCTGAATCCGTACACGGTGACGGTGGCGCGGGGCGTCACGGAGCATCGGGCGCACATCGACGATCTCATCTCCTCGCATCTGCAGGGCTGGACGCTGGATCGGCTGCCCGCCGTGGACCGCGCGATCCTGCGGGTCGCGGTGTGGGAGTTGCTGCACGCCGAGGACGTGCCCGAGCCGGTGGCCGTCGACGAGGCGGTCGAGCTGGCGAAGCGGTTGTCGACGGACGACTCGCCGGGTTTCGTCAACGGGGTGCTCGGCCAGGTGATGCTGGTGACACCGCAGATCCGGGCCGCCGCGGAGGCGGTGCGTGCGGTGAGCAACGGCACTGAGGGCGCGACCGGCGCCAACGGGTGAACTCTCGTGTTGCCCGCGATGAACTAAATGTGCGCAACCTGGACCTGACCGGGTGGGTCGGCGACCATCACAAGGGTGACGGTCTTTCCTGAAACACACTGTGTTCGCCGGCCGCACTGGTCGCTGGCGAGGACCTGGTTGTTGCAGCCGGGACGCCCGGGTTTCTTCCGCTCTTTGCCGTCGGATGCCGACGTGGTGGTTCTCGACATCGAGGACGGGCTTCCCGCTGCGGAAAAACCCGCCGGGAGACGGGCTGTCGCCGAGTGGCTGTACGGCGATGGCTCTGCCTGGGTCCGGATCAGCAGCGCGGGCACGCCGGACTGGCACGCCGACCTGGATGTGGTGGCTGCGGCGCCGGGTCTGCGCGGAATCATGCTCGCGAAGGTCGAATCCGCGCACGATGTGGTCGCGACCGCCCAGCGATTGCCGACCGGGACGCCGGTGGTCGCGTTGATCGAGTCCGCGCTCGGGATCGAGTCCGCTCTGGAGATCGCGCGCTCGTGCGCCCGAATTGCGTTCGGAATCGGAGACTTTCGTCGTGATACCGGCATGTGCGCCGATCCGATGGTGCTGGCCTACCCGCGTGCCCGCCTGGTGATCGCGAGCAGGGCGGCGGGTCTGCCTGCGCCGATCGACGGTCCGACGTTGCGCGTCAACGCCGCCGATCTGCCGCGCGACACCGAGGTGGCCAAGGCGGCAGGTATGACCGGCCGGCTGTGTCTGGACGGCGAACACGCTGGCACGATCAACGCGTTGATGAGTCCGTCATCCGATGAGATCGACAGCGCGCGTGCGACGTTGGCGCGTCTCGACGCCCCCACCAGCCAGTACGACGGCAGCGCCGGCCCCACCCGGGCCCGCGCCGAAGCGATCCTGGACCTGGCCGCGAAACTCGGAGTGCTCAGCGATAGTCCGGCAGCGCCATCGAATCCGCAGTGGTGAACCACTTCTTCTCGGCGACCGACCGGAACGGCCAACGCTGGCACCACTTCATCACCGCCGCGGTAATGACGATGTCGGACTCCTTCATCGGCGCATAACCCTCGACGCCACGCGGAAGGTCCTGACACCGGTCGACGTAGGGACGCATCACCTCTTCGTAGCGCGCCAATGCCGACGAGAGTCGATGGGTGTCGAGGTGCTCCGCGGGCCCGAGTTCCCCGGCCAGCACGTAGGCACCGACGAGCGCCAGGCTGGTGCCCATGCCCGACAGCGGAGACGCGCAGTAGCCGGCGTCGCCGACCAACGTCACCCGCCCCGCTGACCACGTCGGCATGTGCACTTGCGCGAAGGCGTCGAAGTAGAAGTCGTCGGCGTCTGCTGCGGCGGCGAGCAGTGCATCGCAGTGCCACCCCGCTCCGGCGAAACGCTCGACCAGCATCTGCCGCTGCTCGTCGATGTCGTGGCGGTCGTAGTCCAGTGGCTCGGACTGAAAAGCCAGGCCCGCCTTGGCTATTGCCGGGTCGTGCGACGGACGCATCGACGCGTTCAGGCCGCCGGGCGCCTGGAAGAGCAGGAACCAGCCGTCGAGACCGACGGTGTCCGGGGCGGTGAACCACGCGTGGTAGCCGCCGAGGGGGCGGGCGAACTTCTCTTCGGGGCCGAATGCGACGCGGCGCACGGCCGAGTGCGGCCCGTCTGCGCCGACGACGAGGTCGACGGGTAGGCGGGTGCCGTCGGCCAAGGTCGCGACGACCCTGCTCTCGTCCTGCTCGAGGCCGGTGATCGTGGCGCCGAACCGGTAATCGACGTCGTGGCGGGTGGCCTCGTAGAGCACTGCCGCGAGATCGCCGCGCAGAATCTCCAGCGACGACACCAGGCCGTTGCCGCCGAACGCGGTGACCGGCATCTCCGCCCGTCTGCTGCCATCCGACTTCACCCACGCCGCGCCGCTCTGTTCGAGCGCCCGCGCGCGCATCTGGTCGAGCAGTCCCATCCGCTCCACGACGTCGCGGCCGGTGCCGCGCAGATCCACGGTTTGGCCGCCGGGCCGGATGTCGGACGCCAATTCGAGCACGATGACCCGATAGCCCGCACGGTTCAGCCAGAAGGCCAGCGACGGACCGGCGATACCGGCACCGTTGATCAGCACGGTGGGGTTCTGCATACCCCGTAAGGTACTGCGCGCCAGCAGCTGTCAGCGTCAGGCGGAGCGTTTCGAGCGAGCACTCAGTTCGACGCCCAGTTCCACGATGTCGATGCTGAGCCCGCCTTCGATGACGCTGTAGCGCTGCCGTCGTATCGACGGTCCGGGCAGCGGTGGTGCGGTGGAGTGGTAGACCGCGCCGGTGGGGGTGGTGTAGTCGGCGCTGTGTTGGCCGTCGGAGTCGGTTGTGGTCACGTGCCAGCCGGGCGCTTCTTTGGCGTAGTTGCAGGCCGCGCAGGCGCCGAGCCCGTTGAGTGCTGAGGTTTTGCCGCCGTGGCGTGCGGGGGTGGCGTGGTCGCGGTGGCGGATCGGGGCGTCGCAGTAGGGGGTGCGACACGTCTGATCGCGCAGCCCGATGAACATGGCCAACCCGGCCGGGAAGATGCGGGCCCGTGACTCCATGGCGACGAGTTGCCCGCTCGAAGGGTGGCGGTAGAGCCGCCGCAACGTGGCTTTTGCTGCCTCGTCGGTCACCACATCGGATACCAGGTCGCGTACCACCGCCGCCGGTACCGGGCCGTAACCCTCGACCCAGCCGGGGCTGTCGTCGTCACCGAAGAGCGTGGTGTCGGCCATCACCAGGTTGACTGCGATCGGCACCGGCGCCTCGGCCGGGCGGGCGGTGACTCGGTGGTAGAGGGTCTCGGTCATGATCTGCCCGCGGGGGCGGCCATCGCCGCACAGGTCGGCCTCGCGCTTGAGCGCGGCGTACACCCCGATGCCCTGGGTCAGCGGCATGAGCGCGGTCAGGTAGACCATCCCGTTCGGTGCGGGACGCGTCGACACCGAGGCGCTCTGGGCGGCTTTTTCGTTGCGCTGCACCACCGCGGCGGCATCCAGGCGGGCGGCGATCGCGGTCGCGGCGGCCTCGATCCGGGCATTGCCCAACCCGACCAGGGCCTGCCGGTCGGCGCACAGCTCCTCATCGAGGGTCCGGCGGTCTTCGACGGTGAGGCAGGCGGATTGTTTGACGATCAGCGTGGCCCGCCACTCGGTCAACACCCCGGCTTCCAGGGCGGCCAGGGTGTGGGGCATCTCGTGCACCAGCGCCTGCGCGAAGCCGAGGTGCTGATTGCCGCGGGCCGGCGAATCCGCCCGTGCCAGCGCGACTTCCGAGGCCAACCCCCGCCCGCGTTTCCGCGCCGGCATCCCGGAAGCCGCTTCGGCGGCGCGGCGTTTCTCGGCCCACAATGCGGTGGCGCGAGCCTGCGCCGCCGCAGCTTGCGCCTTCAGTCGTTCGCAGCGGGCCACGACCTCGCGCAGCTCAGCCTCCGAGGCCGACCCGTCGAAATCGAACACCTGTGCGAGCATGCCTCAGACGGTACAAGGCCCCTCCGACAACAAGCGCCTACAACTCGAGCGCCTCGTACGTTCGTCGCACGAACTTCGGCTGCGCACTCGCGAGCTTGGCCAGCGAGGTGTTTCCCGCGACAGCCGCCGCAGCGTCTGTCGACAGGCTCGGCATGTTCTGGATGAGGTAGATCAGGATGGCGTCGGCCGTCGGGTCGGCCTGCCACCACGTGCCGTACGCCCCGGGCCACGAGAACGTGCCCACGCCGCCCGGCCCGAACAGCTGCCGCGACTTGGCCGGGTCCGTGACCACCGACAGGTTCAGGCCGAACCCGCGGCCGATCCAGAACGGCGCTCCCAGGAAGTCGTGGCGCTTCTGCTCATCGGTCAGGCGATCGGTCCGCATCGACCGCACCGATTCCTCGGACAGCACCCGCACCCCGTTCACCGTGCCGCCCGCCAGCAGCATCCGGGCGAAGGCCAGGTAGTCGTCGACCGTCGACCACAGACCCGCGCCACCCTGACAGAACGGTGGGTCCACGATGGGGGCGGGCCCCATCACGTCGTGGTGCAGCGTGTTGTCCGCGGTCAGTTGATACATCGTCGCCGCGCGTCGCCGCCCCGTCGGACCGACGTGAAAACCGGTGTCCGACATGCCCAGTGGCTCGAGGATGCGTTCGGTCAGGACCTCTGTGAGCGGTTTGCCCGCCAGGCGCGACAATACGATCCCGAGAACATCGGTCGCGTGGCTGTAGGTCATCCGCAGACCGGGTTGGTGCACCAACGGAAGCGCCGCCAGCTCGCTCAGCCAGCGGTCCTGATCCTGGCGGGCGGGCAGCTTGCGGTAGGCGTCGGACAACGGACCGCGGATCGAGAACATGTAGGCCAACCCGCTGCGATGGGTCATCAGGTCCTCGATCGTGATCGGCCGCTGGGCCGGCACGGTCCGGTCGAGCGGGCCGGCGGGATCGGCGAGCACCCGCATGTCGGCCATCTCCGGCAACCACGTCGCCAGCCGGTCAGTCAGCGCGAGTGCGCCCTCCTCGATCAGCGTCATCGCCGCGGCCACCGTCACCGGCTTGGTCATCGACGCGATACGGAACAGGGTGTCGCGCTGCATGGGCAGTGTGGCGTCGACGTCGCGGTATCCCAGTTCGTTGACCTGCAGCACCTCGCCGCCGCGCCACACGAGTGTGACGGCTCCGGCCAGCAGCCCTGCGTCGATCGCCTCGACGATGGAGGTCTGATTGCGGTCGAGGTTCATCGCGTCAGAGTAGGTCAGCGGTGCCGACATCTGCGCGCAGTGATAGCCTTGCCGCGATTTGACCGTCCTTTAACGACCGTCCCGTGAGGCGGAGAAGGAGGTCCGGGTTACACGTGGCTGCCACCACTGACCGGGAACTGATGTCCGCGGCGGACGTGAGCCGAACGATCGCCCGCATCGCCCACCAGATCATCGAGAAGACCGCTCTGGACGCGCCCGAGGCGCCGCGGGTCATCCTCCTCGGAATCCCCACTCGCGGAGTGACACTGGCCACTCGACTGGCCGCCAACATCGTCGAATTCAGCGGTACCGATGTCGCCCACGGCGCCTTGGACACCACCCTCTACCGCGACGACCTGATGTCGAAGCCGCCCCGTGCGCTCGCGCCGACCTCGATCCCGCAGGGTGGCATCGACGGCGCGCTGGTGATCCTCGTCGACGACGTGCTCTACACCGGCCGGTCGGTGCGATCGGCCCTCGACGCGCTGCGCGACCTCGGCCGACCCCGCGCGGTGCAACTCGCGGTGTTGGTCGACCGCGGTCACCGCGAACTGCCGATCCGCGCCGACTACGTCGGCAAGAACGTGCCGACGTCGCGCAGTGAGAACGTCAAGGTGCGGCTCACCGAAGACGACGGCCACGACGGCGTCCGCATCGCACCGCATGGAGGTCCGCAACGGTGAAGCACCTTTTGACGGCGGCCGATCTGAGCCGTGACGACGCGACCGCGATCCTCGACGATGCCGACCGATTCCGCGAGGCGCTGCTCGGCCGCGAGGTCAAGAAGCTGCCGACGCTGCGCGGCCGCACGATCATCACGATGTTCTACGAGAACTCCACCCGCACGCGGGTGTCGTTCGAGGTGGCGGGCAAGTGGATGAGCGCCGACGTGATCAACGTCAGTTCGTCGGGATCGTCGGTGGCCAAGGGGGAGTCGCTGCGCGACACCGCCCTGACGCTGCGCGCTGCCGGGGCCGATGCCCTGATCGTGCGCCATCCCGCCTCGGGCGCCGCGCAGCAGCTCGCCGCCTGGACCCTCGACGAGACCGGCGGACCCAGCGTGATCAACGCCGGCGACGGTACCCATGAGCACCCCACCCAGGCGCTGCTCGACGCGTTGACCATCCGGCAGCGGCTCGGCTCCGTGGACGGTAAGCGCGTGGTGATCGTCGGGGACGTCCTGCACAGCCGCGTCGCCCGTTCCAATGTGGCGCTGCTGCGCACCCTCGGTGCCGAAGTCGTGCTCGTCGCGCCGCCGACATTGCTGCCCGTCGGCGTCGCGGGCTGGCCGGTCACCGTCTCCCATGACCTCGACGCCGAACTGCCGCTCGCCGATGCGGTGCTGATGCTGCGGGTACAGGCCGAGCGGATGAACGGCGGCTTCTTCCCGTCGTCGCGGGAGTACTCGGTGCGCTACGGCCTCTCGGAGAAGCGTCAGGCGCAACTGGCCGAGCACGCGGTGGTCCTGCATCCCGGCCCGATGCTGCGCGGCATGGAGATCGCGCACTCGGTCGCCGACTCGTCGCAATCTGCAGTGCTGCAACAGGTTTCCAACGGTGTGCACGTCCGGATGGCGGTGCTGTTCCACCTGCTCGTCGGTACCGAAGTGGAGGCGATCAGCGCATGAAGGTCGTACTGAAGGGCGTGCTCCTCTACGGCGAGGGCGATCCCGTCGACGTGCTCGTCAACGACGGCCAGATCGCCGAGATCGGCTCGGGACTCACCGGTGACGACATCATCGACGCGGCCGGTCAGATCCTGCTGCCCGGCTTCGTTGACCTGCACACCCATCTGCGCGAACCCGGTCGCGAGTACGCGGAGGACATCGAAACCGGTTCGGCGGCAGCGGCACTGGGCGGATACACCGCCGTGTTCGCGATGGCGAACACCGACCCGGTGGCCGACTCCGTGGTCGTGACCGACCATGTGTGGCACCGCGGTCAGCAGGTCGGCCTGGTCGACGTGCACCCGGTCGGCGCGGTCACCGTCGGGCTGAAGGGCAAGCAGCTCACCGAGATGGGGCTGATGGCCGCCGGGGTGGGCAAGGTCCGGATGTTCTCCGACGACGGGGTGTGCGTCGACGATCCGCTGGTGATGCGCCGTGCGCTGGAGTACGCCTCCGGGTTGGGCGTGCTGATCGCCCAGCACGCCGAGGAGCCGCGGTTGACCGTGGGCGCGGTCGCGCACGAAGGTCCCACCGCCGCGCTGCTCGGCCTGGCCGGGTGGCCGCGGGCCGCCGAGGAATCCATCGTGGCCCGCGATGCGCTGCTGGCCCGCGACGCGGGCGCCCGGGTGCACATCTGCCACGCCTCCACGGCAGGCACCGTCGAGTTGATCCGGTGGGCCAAGGAACAGGGCATCGCGATCACCGCGGAGGTCACCCCGCACCACCTCCTGCTCGACGACAGCCGACTCGCCGACTACGACGGCCGCAACCGGGTCAACCCGCCGCTGCGCGAGGCTGCCGATGCCGTCGCGCTGCGCCAAGCCTTGGCTGACGGTGTGATCGACTGTGTCGCAACCGATCACGCGCCCCATGCTGAGCACGAGAAGATGTGTGAATTCGCCCATGCCCGCCCCGGCATGCTCGGGTTGCAGACCGCGCTGTCGGTGGTCGTCGAGACGATGGTGCGGCCCGGCCTGCTGACCTGGCGCGACGTCGCCAGGGTGATGAGCGAGGCGCCCGCGCGCATCGTCGGCCTGCCCGATCAGGGCCGCCCGCTGGAGGTGGGGGAGCCCGCGAACCTGACCGTCGTCGACCCGGATGCGCGATGGACGGTCACCGGCTCGGCGTTGGCCAGCCGCTCCGACAACACCCCGTACGAGGAGATGGAGTTGCCCGCCGTCGTCACCGCGACTCTGCTGCGCGGCAGGATCACCGCCCGCGACGGGAAGGCGGGCGCATGAACACCGCAACCCTGGTGGCCTCGCTGATCATGGCCGCGGTCCTGGCCCTGCTGATCGCGGTGCTGATCGGCGCGATGCTGCGCGGCTGGCGGCGGCGCGCGGAGCGGCAGGCACAACTGCTGGGTGCGCTGCCGCAGCTCCCCGACACCGTCGGCTCGGCGATCATCTCGCCGACCCGAGGCCTCTACGTGGGGTCCACCCTCGTTCCCAACTGGAACGACCGGGTCGCCGCCGCGGACCTCGGCTTCCGCGCCAAAGCCGTGCTGACGCGGTACCCCGAGGGAATCATGATGCAGCGCACCGGCGCCGGGCCGATCTGGATTCCCGACGAGATGATCACCGACATCCGAGCGGAGAAGAGCCTCGCAGGCAAAGCCCTGACCCACGACGGCATCCTGGCGATCCGCTGGCGGCTGCCCACCGGGGTGGAGATCGACACCGGCTTCCGCGCCGACAACCGGCGCGACTATTCGAAATGGCTCCCCGAGGAGGTGGCATGACGGCGAACGTGGCCGTGCTCGTGCTCGAAGACGGCAGGGTCTTCACCGGCACACCATTCGGTGCAGAAGGCGAGACGCTGGGCGAGGCGGTGTTCTCCACCGGCATGTCTGGCTATCAGGAGACCCTGACCGACCCCAGCTATCACCGCCAGATCGTGGTGGCCACGGCGCCGCAGATCGGCAACACGGGCTGGAACGACGAGGACAGCGAGAGCCGCGGCGACAAGATCTGGGTCGCCGGGTACGCCGTGCGCGACCCCTCGCCGCGTGCGTCGAACTGGCGCGCCACCGGGACCCTCGACGACGAACTGCGCCGCCAGGGTGTGGTCGGTATCGCGGGCATCGACACCCGTGCGGTGGTGCGTCATCTGCGCAGCCGTGGGTCGATGAAGGCCGGCGTGTTCTCCGGGGAAGCCCTCGCCGACACCGAGGAGCTGCTGGCCCGGGTACGCGACCAGGCCTCGATGCTCGGTGCCGACCTGGCCGGGGAGGTCAGCACCGCCGACCGCTACGTCGTGGAACCTGCAGGCACGCAACGGTTCACCGTGGTGGCACTCGATCTGGGCATCAAGACCAACACCCCCCGCAACTTCTCCGAGCGCGGCATCCGCACCCACGTGCTGCCGTCGTCGGCCGACTTCGCGGAGATCGCCGACCTGCATCCCGATGGCGTCTTCCTGTCGAACGGACCGGGCGACCCCGCCACCGCCGATCACCTGGTGGAAGTCACCAAACAGGTGATCGACGCCGGCACACCGTTGTTCGGGATCTGCTTCGGCAATCAGATCCTGGGCCGGGCGCTGGGCCGGGGCACCTACAAGATGACGTTCGGGCACCGCGGCATCAACATCCCGGTGATGGACCACGCCACCGGGCGCGTGTCGATCACCGCGCAGAACCACGGCTTCGCCCTCGAGGGGGAGGCCGGCGAAGAGTTCGACACGCCGTTCGGCACAGCGGTGGTCACCCACACGTGCGCCAACGACGGGGTCGTCGAAGGCGTGGCGCTGGCCAACGGGCGGGCGTTCTCCGTGCAGTACCACCCGGAGGCCGCAGCCGGCCCCCGCGATGCCAACTACCTGTTCGACCAATTCATCGACCTGATGGCGGGAGAGAAATAGATGCCGCGCCGTACCGATCTGAAGCACATCCTGGTCATCGGGTCCGGGCCGATCCTGATCGGTCAGGCCGCCGAGTTCGACTACTCGGGCACCCAGGCGTGCCGTGTGCTGCGCGCCGAGGGCCTGCAGGTCACGCTGATCAACTCCAACCCGGCGACGATCATGACCGACCCCGAGTACGCCGACAACACCTACGTCGAGCCGATCACGCCCGCGTTCGTCGAGAAGGTCATCGCCCAGCAGGCCGAGCGCGGCAACAAGATCGATGCCGTCCTGGCCACCCTCGGCGGGCAGACCGCGCTCAACACCGCGGTCTCGCTCTACGAGAACGGTGCCCTGGAGCGCTACGGCGTGGAGATGATCGGTGCCGACTTCGACGCCATCCAGCGCGGCGAGGACCGGCAGAAGTTCAAGGACATCGTGGCCAAGGTGGGTGGTGAATCCGCGCGCAGCCGTGTGTGTTTCACGATGGACGAGGTGCGTGACACCGTCGCCGACCTCGGCCTGCCCGTGGTCGTGCGGCCCAGCTTCACGATGGGCGGCCTGGGCTCGGGTATGGCGTACTCCGCCGAGGACGTCGAGCGGATGGCCGGCGACGGCCTGGCCGCATCCCCGTCGGCCAATGTGCTGATCGAGGAATCCATCTTCGGGTGGAAGGAATACGAGCTCGAGCTGATGCGCGACCATCACGACAACGTCGTGGTGGTGTGCTCGATCGAGAACTTCGACCCGATGGGTGTGCATACCGGGGACTCGGTGACCGTCGCGCCGGCGATGACGCTGACCGACCGCGAGTATCAGACCATGCGGACCCTGGGCATCGAGATCCTGCGTGAGGTCGGGGTCGACACCGGCGGCTGCAACATCCAGTTCGCGGTCAACCCGAAAGACGGCCGGCTCATCGTCATCGAGATGAATCCGCGCGTGTCCCGCTCGAGTGCGCTGGCATCGAAGGCGACCGGTTTCCCGATCGCCAAGATCGCCGCGAAGCTGGCCATCGGCTACACGCTCGACGAGATCGTCAACGACATCACCAAGGAGACGCCGGCCTGTTTCGAGCCGACGCTGGACTACGTCGTGGTCAAGGCGCCCCGGTTCGCGTTCGAGAAGTTCCCCGGCGCCGACGCCACGTTGACCACCACGATGAAGTCGGTCGGCGAGGCGATGTCGTTGGGCCGCAACTTCATCGAGGCGCTCGGGAAGGTGATGCGGTCCCTGGAGACCACGAAACTCGGGTTCTGGACCGGTGCCGACGACGACGCAAACGTGGACGAGGTGCTCGAGCGCCTGCGCACCCCCACCGACGGCAGGCTCTACGACATCGAATACGCGCTGCGGCTCGGCGCCGGCGTCGAAGAGGTCGCCGAGGCCTCTGGCGTCGACCCGTGGTTCGTCGACCAGATCAGCGGTCTGGTCGAGCTGCGCGCCGAGATCATCGATGCGCCGGTGCTCGGTGAGGATCTGCTGCGGCGGAGCAAGCACAACGGGCTCTCGGATCGTCAGATCGCGGCGCTGCGACCGGAGTTGGCGGGTGAGGAGGGGGTGCGTGCACTGCGCCGCCGCCTCGGCATCCATCCGGTGTACAAGACCGTCGACACCTGCGCCGCGGAGTTCGAGGCCAAGACGCCGTACCACTACAGCAGCTACGAACTCGATCCCGCCGCCGAGAGCGAGGTGGCGCCGCAGGCAGAGAAGCCCAAGGTGCTGATCCTCGGCTCCGGCCCCAACCGCATCGGGCAGGGCATCGAGTTCGACTACAGCTGTGTGCATGCGGCGACCACGCTGAGCCAGGCCGGGTTCGAGACGGTGATGGTCAACTGCAATCCGGAGACGGTCTCCACCGACTACGACACCGCCGACCGGCTCTACTTCGAGCCGCTGACCTTCGAAGACGTCCTCGAGGTCTACTTCGCCGAGCAGTACTCCGGACGCGGCGGCCCCGGCGTCGTCGGTGTCATCGTCCAGCTCGGCGGCCAGACCCCGCTGGGGCTGGCGGCGCGCCTGGAGAAGGCCGGCGTGCCGATCGTGGGCACGCTGCCCGAGGCGATCGACCTGGCCGAGGACCGCGGTCGCTTCGGCGAGGTGCTCACCAACGCCGGTCTGCCCGCACCCCGCTTCGGCATGGCGACCAGCTTCGAGCAGGCCCGCCGCATCGCGGCCGAGATCGGCTACCCGGTGCTGGTGCGGCCGTCCTACGTGCTCGGCGGGCGCGGCATGGAGATCGTCTACGACGAGGGCACCCTCGAGGGCTACATCACCCGGGCCACCCAACTCTCACCCGAGCACCCCGTGCTCGTCGACCGTTTCCTCGAAGACGCCATCGAGATCGACGTCGACGCACTGTGCGACGGCACCGAGGTCTACATCGGCGGCATCATGGAGCACATCGAGGAGGCCGGCATCCACTCCGGCGACTCTGCCTGTGCGCTACCGCCGGTGACGTTGGGCCGCAGCGACATCGAGGCCGTGCGCCGCGCCACCGAGGCGATCGCGTTCGGCGTCGGCGTGGTCGGCCTGCTCAACGTGCAGTACGCCCTCAAAGACGACGTGCTCTACGTGCTGGAGGCCAACCCCCGCGCCAGCCGTACCGTGCCGTTCGTCTCGAAGGCGACCGCGGTACCGCTGGCCAAGGCCTGCGCGCGGATCATGCTGGGCGCGACGATCGCCGGGTTGCGCGACGAAGGTCTGCTCGTCGCCGAGGGCGACGGAGCGACGGTGCCGCGCAACGCCCCGGTGGCGGTCAAGGAAGCCGTCCTGCCGTTCCACCGGTTCCGCAAGCACGACGGCAGCCAGATCGATTCGCTGCTCGGCCCGGAGATGAAGTCGACCGGAGAGGTGATGGGCATCGCCCACGACTTCGGGAGTTCGTTCGCCAAGAGTCAGACGGCCGCCTACGGCTCGCTGCCCGCCCAGGGCACCGTGTTCGTGTCGGTCGCCAACCGCGACAAGCGGTCCCTGGTGTTCCCGGTGAAGCGTCTCGCCGATCTCGGATTCCACATCCTGGCCACCGAAGGAACCGCCGAGATGTTGCGCCGCAACGGGATTCCGTGTGACGAGGTGCGCAAGCACTTCGAGGAGCCCAGCCCGGACCGGCCCCCGGTGTCGGCCGTCGACGCGATCAAGGCCGGCGACGTGCAGATGGTGATCAACACCCCGTACGGCAACTCCGGCCCGCGCATCGACGGCTACGAGATCCGCTCGGCCGCCGTGGCGATGAACATCCCGTGCGTCACCACGGTGCAGGGCGCGTCCGCGGCCGTGCAGGGGATCGAGGCCAGCATCCGCGGAGACATCGGCGTGATGTCGCTGCAGGAGCTGCACAGCGCGCTGGGGTCCTGACCGGTGGGCGGGTTCGGTGACCGGCTGTCCGACGCGATGGCCAGTCGCGGCCCGCTGTGCCCGGGCATCGACCCGCACCCCGAACTGCTTCGGGACTGGGGGTTGAGCACCGACGTCGACGGGCTGGCCCGGTTCAGCGACATCTGTGTCGCGGCGTTCGCGGGCTTCGCGGTGGTCAAGCCGCAGGTGGCGTTCTTCGAGGCCTACGGGTCGGCGGGCTTTGCGGTGTTGGAGCGCACGATCGCCGCGCTGCGCGCCGAGGGCGTGCTCGTGCTCGCCGACGCCAAACGGGGCGACATCGGCTCGACGATGGCCGCCTATGCCGCCGCCTGGGCGGGGGAGTCACCGCTGGCCGCCGACGCCGTCACGGCGTCGCCGTATCTGGGCTTCGGGTCGCTGCAGCCGCTGCTCGACACCGCCGAGGCCCACGGGCGGGGCGTGTTCGTGCTCGCGGCCACCTCCAATCCCGAGGGCGCCTCCCTGCAGCGGGCGGACGCCGGCGGGCGCACGATCGCCCAGTCGATCGTCGACGCCGCCGCCGCGGTCAACGCCGGCGGACGGAACGGGTCGGTGGGTGTGGTCGTCGGCGCGACGTTGGTCGACCCGCCCGATGTGAGCGCCCTGGGTGGGCCCGTGCTGGTGCCCGGCGTCGGGGCGCAGGGCGGCCGCCCCGAGGCGCTGGCGGGCCTGGGAGGGGCCCTGCCGGGACAACTGCTGCCCGCGGTCTCCCGCGAGGTCCTGCGGGCCGGTCCGGACCCGGCAGCGGTGCGCGCGGCAGCCGAACGCATGCGCGACGCGGTTGCCTATCTGCAGGGCTGAGCAGAGCTGCTGCGACACGCCCGAGGGCGACTGACCAGGGAAAATTTCTCGACACACCCGCCTGTGGCGGGTGTGACAACGGTTGACGAAATGGTCAGCGACGGCCGTCATCCCGAGTTCGCGAGAAAACAGCTCATGAGCAGGGGTTTCCGTCGCAGCGGTCGATTTCGGCAAGCGCTCGCCGCGCCGACGCGCCGAGCCCGCCGCTCACCCCGTTGCGCCCTACACGCTGGGCTTTTGGTCGCAGAACCCGGGGGTGGGGTTAGCTTTCGTCAGCCCGCGTGGGTACGGTCGTCCACGCTGGCTGGTTCGCGATCCACCACGACCAGTCGAGAGAAAAACAGATGGTGACGATACGGAGGAACCCGTGGCCCTTCCCCAGTTGACCGACGAACAGCGCGCGGCAGCGTTGGAGAAGGCTGCTGCCGCACGTCGAGCGCGTGCCGAGCTCAAGGATCGGCTCAAGCGCGGCGGCACCAACCTCAAGCAGGTCCTCAAGGACGCCGAGACCGACGAGGTCCTGGGCAAGATGAAGGTCTCCGCTCTGCTGGAGGCTCTGCCCAAGGTCGGCAAGGTCAAGGCGCAGGAGATCATGACCGAGCTCGAGATCGCCCCGACCCGCAGGCTGCGTGGCCTGGGTGATCGCCAGCGCAAGGCCCTGCTGGAAAAGTTCGACTTCTCGTAAAGGGAGGTCAGTGAGCGAAGGCGGGGGGCCGGATACGCACCCACGGGCTCCGGTCCTGGTGCTGTCCGGCCCATCTGCCGTCGGTAAATCGACCGTCGTGAAATGCGTGCGGGATCGCGTCGCCGACCTGCACTTCAGCGTGTCGGTGACCACCCGGGCGCCGCGGCCGGGCGAGATCGACGGCATCGACTATTCGTTTGTCTCGCCCGAGCGATTCCAGCAGCTCATCGACGATGGTGAGCTGCTGGAGTGGGCGGAGATCCACGGCGGCTTACACCGTTCCGGTACGCCGGCCGCCCCGGTCCGCGCCGCCACGGCGGAGGGCCGTCCCGTACTGATCGAGGTCGATCTGGCCGGGGCGCGGGCGGTGAAGGCCGCCATGCCGGAGGCGTTGACGGTGTTCCTCGCGCCACCCAGCTGGGAGGCACTGGAGCACCGATTGACCGGCCGCGGCACCGAGACTGCCGAGGTGATGGCCCGCCGACTGGCGACCGCCCGCACCGAATTGGCCGCTCAGGGCGACTTCGACGAGGTCGTCGTCAACACGGAAGTGGAATCGGCGTGCGCTGCGTTGGTATCCTTGCTGGTGGCCCGCACACCGGTGCGTCCCGATCAGTCTTGATCAGTAGTGAATTTCTCGATTCGAATCGCCAGGAGATCTTTTTCGTGAGCACCCCGCACGCCGACACGCGGCTGGCCGCCGTGGACCTCGATCCGTCCGCCGCCAGCGCCTACGACACGCCGTTGGGCATCACCAACCCGCCCATCGACGAGTTGCTGGACCGCGCGTCGAGCAAGTACGCGCTGGTGATCTACGCAGCCAAACGTGCACGTCAGATCAACGATTACTACAACCAGCTCGGTGACGGGATCCTCGAGTACGTCGGCCCGCTCGTCGAGCCGGGACTGCAGGAGAAGCCGCTCTCGATCGCGATGCGCGAGATCCACGAGGACCTGCTCGAGCACACCGAGGGCGAGTAGAAGCGGCTGCGGCCCACCATGGCCGATCGCAAGCGGATCATCGTCGGCGTCGCCGGCGGCATCGCCGCCTACAAGGCGGCGACCGTGGTCCGCCAGCTCACCGAGGCCGGCCACTCCGTACGGGTGGTGCCCACTGAATCCGCACTCAAGTTCGTCGGCGCGGCCACCTTCGAGGCACTGTCCGGTAATCCCGTGCACACGGGCGTCTTCGACGACGTCCACGAAGTCCCGCATGTTCGGATCGGGCAGGGTGCCGACCTCGTCGTCGTGGCACCGGCCACCGCTGACCTGCTGGCCCGCGCCACGATCGGGCGCGCCGACGACCTGCTCACCGCGACGCTGCTGACCGCGCGATGTCCGGTGCTGTACGCACCCGCGATGCACACCGAGATGTGGTTCCACCCGGCGACGGTCGAGAACGTCGCGACCCTGCGGCGCCGCGGCGCGGTGGTGATGGAACCCGCGTCGGGCCGGCTCACCGGCGCCGACACCGGTCCCGGCCGACTACCGGAGGCCGAGGAGATCAGCACCCTGGCCCAGCTGCTCCTGGCGCGCGGCGACGCGCTGCCCTACGACCTGGCCGGGGTGAAGGTGCTGGTGACCGCCGGCGGCACCCGCGAGCCGATCGATCCCGTCCGGTTCATCGGTAACCGCAGTTCAGGCAAACAGGGCTATGCACTGGCCCGCGTGATGGCCCAGCGCGGCGCGGACGTGACGCTGATCGCCGGGCACACCGCCGGGCTGATCGATCCGGCCGGCGTGCACGTCGAGCACGTCGGGTCGGCCACCCAGCTCCGCGACGCGGTGTCCAAGCATGCCGCGGCGGCCAACGTGCTGGTGATGGCGGCGGCGGTCGCCGATTTCCGGCCCGCCAACCCGGTGCTCACCAAGATCAAGAAGGGCCCGGCCGGCGAGGGTGAGCCCACCATCGAGCTGATCCGCAACGACGACGTGCTCGCCGGCGCGGTGCGCGCCCGCGACGACGGGCAACTACCCAACATGCGTGCCATCGTCGGCTTCGCCGCAGAAACCGGCGACGCCAACGGAGACGTGCTGTTCCACGCGCGCGCCAAGCTCGCCCGCAAAGGGTGCGATCTTCTCGTCGTCAACGCCGTCGGCGAGAACCGGGCCTTCGAGGTCGACCACAACGACGGCTGGCTACTGTCCGCCGACGGCACGGAGGCCGCGCTGGAGCACGGTTCGAAGACGGTGATGGCGAGCCGTATTGTGGACGCGATCGCCGGCTTCCTGCAGAGCAGGTGAGCGGCGAACGACAGGCAAGGCGTGCGCATAAGGGTTGCGCGCCACCGGGGGACACGCTTGGGTGCTTAAGGCGCCGCCGTGTGCCAGCACAGACAGTGGAACTGAAAGGGATCGCACGTGAGTGATGCTCGGCTGTTTACCAGTGAGTCGGTGACCGAGGGGCACCCGGACAAGATCTGTGACGCGATCAGCGATTCGGTGCTCGACGCACTGCTGGCCGGCGATCCGAAGTCCCGTGTGGCGGTCGAGACCCTGGTCACGACCGGCCAGGTGCACGTGGTGGGCGAGGTGACGACCACGGCCAAGGAGGCCTTCGCCGACATCACCAACACCGTGCGCGCTCGCATCCTCGACATCGGCTACGACCACTCCGACAAGGGCTTCGACGGGGCCACCTGCGGTGTGAACATCGGGATCGGCGCGCAGTCGCCCGACATCGCCCAGGGCGTGGACACCGCCCACGAAACCCGCGTCGAGGGCGCGGCCGACCCGCTGGACTCCCAGGGCGCCGGCGACCAGGGCCTGATGTTCGGCTATGCGATCGCCGACACCCCCGAGTTGATGCCGCTGCCGATCGCCCTGGCACACCGCCTGTCTCGCAAGCTGACCGAGGTCCGCAAGAACGGCACGCTCGATTACCTGCGTCCCGACGGCAAGACGCAGGTCACCGTGCAGTACGACGGAACGACTCCGGTGCGCCTGGACACCGTGGTGCTGTCCACCCAGCACGCGGACGGCATCGAGCTGGACAGCCAGCTCGCGCCGGAGATCAAGCAGCACGTGATCGACGCGGTGTTGACCGAGCTCGGCCACGAGACGCTGGACACCTCGAATCCCCGCATCCTGGTCAACCCGACCGGCAAGTTCGTCCTCGGCGGACCGATGGGCGATGCGGGCCTGACCGGCCGGAAGATCATCGTCGACACGTACGGCGGCTGGGCCCGCCACGGTGGCGGCGCCTTCTCCGGCAAGGACCCGTCCAAGGTGGACCGCTCGGCCGCCTATGCGATGCGCTGGGTCGCCAAGAACGTCGTCGCCGCCGGCCTGGCCGAGCGTGTCGAGGTCCAGATCGCCTACGCGATCGGCAAGGCCGCCCCGGTGGGTCTGTTCGTGGAGACGTTCGGCTCCGAGACCGTCGACCCGGTGAAGATCGAGAAGGCCATCCTCGAGGTGTTCGACCTGCGTCCGGGTGCGATCGTCCGCGATCTCGACCTGCTGCGGCCGATCTACGCGCCGACCGCGGCCTACGGCCACTTCGGCCGCACCGACATCGATCTGCCGTGGGAGCAGCTGAACAAGGTCGACGACTTGAAGAGCGCCGTCTGACCTACTGCAGCGCTGTGCGCAATGCGTCCAGCGCCCGATCGGTGACCTCCGTCGCCGCAGGCACGACGCCGTAGTAGCCGAGGAAGCCGTGCACCAGCGTGTCGGCGGTGTACAGCTCGGCGTCGACCCCTGCGGCGGTGAGCAGCTCGGCGTAGCGGGCGCCGTCGTCGCGTAACGGGTCGTGGCCTGCGACGACGATGTGTGCCGGCGCCAGACCGGTGAGGTCGCCCCGGGCGGGGACGAGCGTGGCGGGCGGCTGCGTCAGGTCGGTGTCGCCGACGTACCAGCGGGTGAACCCCTTGCATTCGGCCAGCCCGAGGATCGGGGCATCGGCGTTCTCGGTGAACGACGGCAACGACGTGTCGAAGGTCGTCGACGGATACCACAGCAGCTGGAACCGCAGCGGGATGCCGCTGTCGCGGGCCTGCTGGGCGACCACCGCGGCCAGGTTGCCGCCGGCGGAATCGCCGGCCACCGCGACGCGCGACGGGTCGCCGCCGTAGTCGCCCGCCCGGTCGGCCACCCACTGAGCGGCCGCCCAGACGTCCTCGACCGCCGCCGGGTACGGATGTTCCGGTGCGAGCCGGTAGTCGACCGACACCACCAGCGCCTCGGCACGCACGGCGTGCAGGCGCGCCGCCGCGTCGTAGGTGTCGAGGTCACCCACCGACCACCCTCCGCCGTGGATGAAGATCACCACCGGCAGCACCGCCGCGTCGGTCGCCGGCCGGTAGATGCGGACGGGCACCGGGCCTGCGGGTCCGGTGATGCTCTGCTCGGTCGTCGTGACCTCCGGGAACACCTCCGCCCGCGGCAGCTCGGCGAAACGGCGCCGCGCGGACTCCGGCCCGCCGTCGGTGGTCAGTCGGAACGGCACCGCGTCGAGCACCTTCGCGAGCACGGGATCGAGGTCAGCCATGGCCCACACGGTAGCCGCCGCGGTTTTAGTAGGTTCGCACCTGTGACGACTCGCCGTACCGCCCTGTGGGGAGCCGCAGCCGCGGTGGCCGCTGCGTACGGGGTGTTCCTGATCGTCACGGCGACGCAGGTCCCCGCCGGTACCGAGCTCACGGGACGGTTCGGCGCCCAGCCTGCGGTCAAGGCGCTGGCCGCGGTCCTGCTCGCCGCCGCGGCGCTCACCCACCCGATCGCGCGCGAGCGGCGCTGGCTGGTGGGGGCGCTGCTGTTCTCCGCCGCGGGTGACTTCCTGCTGGCGATGCCGTGGTGGGAGCCGTCGTTCGTGCTGGGGCTCGCTGCGTTCCTGGTGGCGCACGTGTGCTTCCTGGTCACGCTGTGGCCGCTCGTGAGGGCCACGCCGGTCCGCGGGGCCGCGGCCGGGGTGACCGTGCTGGCCTGCGCGGGCCTGCTGGTGTGGTTCTGGCCGCGGCTGGTGGCCGACGGGATGGCGGTGCCGGTGACGGCGTACATCGCGGTGCTGGGCGCGATGGTGTGCACGGCGCTGCTCGCCGACCTACCGACCCCGTGGACCGCCATGGGCGCGGTGTGTTTCGCGGTGTCCGACGCGATGATCGGCATCGGCCGGTTCGTTCTCGGCGACGAGACGCTGGCGGTGCCGATCTGGTGGGTCTACGCGGCGTCACTGCTGCTGATCAGCGCGGGTGTGCTGTTCGGCCGGTCGTCCGAGCCCTCTGCTAGACCTGCGGGGTGACCGTCGGACGGCAGGCAGCCGAGCACGAGCCCATCGCGCGGGTGCTGCCGATGCTCACGGTGCCGCACCTGGATCGGGAGTTCGACTACCTGGTCGCCGCGGAGATGTCCGACGACGCCCAGCCGGGGGTTCGGGTCAAGGTGCGGTTCAACGGTCGACTCGTCGACGCGTTCGTGCTGGAACGCCGGTCGGAGACCGACCACACCGGCCGGCTCGGCTGGTTGGAGAAGGTGGTGTCCGCGCAGCCGGTGCTGACGCACGACGTGCGCCGGCTCGTCGACGCCGTCGCCGCGCGGTACGCCGGCACTCGCGCCGACGTGCTGCGGCTGGCGATCCCGCCGCGGCACGCGACCGTCGAGAAGAAGCCGCCGGTGCCGCTGGACCCCTTGGTCGCGGCCGAGGTCGACGCCGCCGCGTGGTCGGCCTACAGCGGCGGCGCGCAGTTCATCGGAGCGCTGCGGGACGGCCGCGCCGCTCGCGCGGTGTGGCAGGCGCTGCCGGGCGATGCGTGGGCGGCGCGGCTGGCCGAGGCCGCGGCGGTGACGGTGCACGCGGGCCGGTCGGTGCTCGCCGTGGTCCCCGATCAGCGCGACGTCGACCGGCTCGCAGCGGCGTGCGGTGAACTCGTCGACGCCCGGCGGGTGGTGGCGCTGTCAGCCGGGTTGGGCCCCTCGGAGCGGTATCGCCGGTGGCTCGCGGTGCTGCGCGGCGACGCCCGGGTGGTCATCGGGACGCGCAGTGCCGTGTTCGCGCCGGTGGTCGACCTCGGCCTGGTGCTGATGTGGGACGACGGCGATGATTCGCTGGCCGAACCGCGCGCTCCGTATCCGCATGCCCGCGAGGTCGCGATGCTGCGCGCACACCAGGTGCGCTGCGCTGCGGTCATCGGTGGCCACGCGCGCACCGCCGAGGCGCAGGCGCTGGTTCGCAGCGGGTGGGCCCACGATCTGACCGCGCCTCGGCAGACGGTCCGGACGTGCTCGCCGCGGGTGATCGCGCTCGAGGACAGCGCCTACGCGCAGGAGCGCGACGCAGCCGCCCGTACGGCGCGGCTGCCGTCGGTCGCACTCGACGCCGCCCGCGCCGCCCTGAAAGTCGACGCACCGGTGCTGGTGCAGGTGCCGCGGCGCGGATACGTGCCTGCGCTGTCGTGCGCGCGCTGCCGCACCGTCGCGCGCTGCCGGCACTGCACCGGCCCGCTGTCGCTGGCCAGTCGTGACGCGGCCGGGGCGGTGTGCCGGTGGTGTGGACGTGAAGAGCTCGCGCTGCGCTGCGCACGGTGTGGCTCGGACGCGGTGCGTGCGGTGGTGGTCGGGGCCCGGCGCACCGCCGAGGAACTGGGTCGGGCGTTCCCGGGCATCGCGGTGGTCACCTCCGGCGGTGAGGCCGTGGTGGAGTCCGTGCCGCAGCGCGCGGCGGTGGTCGTCGCCACCCCGGGCGTCGAGCCCGTCGCCACCGGCGGGTACGGAGCGGCCCTGCTGCTCGACAGCTGGGCGCTGCTGGGCCGGCAGGACCTGCGCGCGGCCGAGGACACGCTGCGCCGGTGGATGTCGGCGGCGGCGCTGGTCCGCCGCCGCGGAGACGGGGGAGTCGTGGTCGTGGTCGCCGAGTCCGCGATCCCGACCGTGCAGGCGCTGATCCGCTGGGACCCGGTCGGCCACGCCGACGACGAACTCGAAGGGCGTGCGGAGGTGGGGCTGCCGCCCGCGGTGCACATGGCCGCCGTCGACGGCGCCGCCGACGCGGTCCACGCGCTGCTCGACGGCGCCGCCCTGCCGGCGGGTGCGGATCTGCTCGGGCCTGTGGATCTTCCGGTGGGCGTGCGCCGGCCGCCCGGCGTCGCACCCGAGCACCCGGTGATCCGCATGCTGGTGCGCGCGGCACGGTCCGACGGCCTGGCATTGGCCGCGGCCCTGCGCAAGGCCACCGCGGTGCACAGCGCGCGCCACGACCACGAGCCGGTACGTATCCAGATCGATCCGTTGCACATAGGGTGATGCGCATGTCCGTGCGGCGGCTGATCAAGGCGTCGATCCCGCTGTTGCTCATCGCATTCGGGCTGCTGTGGCCACTGCTGTTCACCGGCGGGAGCGGCGACGGTCCGGCGCTCGAGGATCCCGTGGTGATCAGCGACTACCGCATGACCGCCACGGTGGATGCGGCCGGGGACATGACCGCGGTCGAGACCATCACCGCGCAGGTCTACACCACGGATCGGCACGGCATCTTCCGGTACTGGGATATGGCCAACCGCAACGACTCTCACCTTCGCCAGCCGCCGGAGATCACCTCCATCGCGTTGGACGGCGCACCGGTGCCCTATCAGATGCTGTGGGAGGACGGCAGACGCTTCCGTGTCGCGAAGATCGGTGACCCCGATCGGACACTGTCCGACGGTGGCCATGTCTTCGAGATCGCCTACCGCATCCGCGGGGTACTGGATCCGGGCGCCACCGGGGCCGATCACCGGTTCGCCCAGACCGTCGGCGCGCAAGAAAGCTCGCCGTCGGTGTTCTTCTGGAACGTCATCGCCCCGTCGTGGAACAACCGCATCGACCGGGCGGAGATCTCCGTGAGGCTGCCGGGTGCGGTCGGCGCGGTGCAGTGTTCGGTCGGCGCCGGCGTCGGACGTGCATGCGATGACCTGCGTGCTTCCGGCGACACCGTGGTGGCGACGGCGTCACAGCTCCCGCCGCGCACACCGGTCACCCTGCGCGCGGGCGTGGACGTGCAGACACCTCTCCGCTCGACACTGCCGTGGCCCTACACGTGGGACCGCATTCTCGGGCAGTCGGTCACCGGCGCGCTGTGGCTGCTCGGGCTCACCCTCGCCGCCGGGGCGGGGGCGGTGCTGTGGTTGCGCAGCGTGACCGAGCCGTCGCCGGGGTTCCCGCTGCAGTACGCGCCCCCGCCGGGGCTGGGGCCGGTACAGGTCGAGTACATCCGCACCGAGGCCGTGCCCGAGAACGGCCTGACGGCGACGTTGTTCTACCTCGCCGAGCGCAAACTCATCACGCTGCAGCAGCTGGGTGACAAAGAATGGAGGCTGCGCAGCATCGCCGAGCCCGGTCAGTGGTCGGGGCTCGACCCTGTCACCCTGGCCGTCGCCTCCCGGTTGAAGCTGATGAACTCCGGTAGCGAGTTCACGGCGAAGAAGACCGCGACGTCGGGGCAGAAGCTCAGCAAGGCCAAGGAAGACATGACGAAGGCCGTGCTGGCGTGGGCTCGCGATGGGGGTCTGCTGGTGGCACGCAGGAAGGAGCTGTGGCTGCGCGCGGCCAACGCGGTCGCGTTCCTGCTGATGCTCTGCGGCTTCTTCCGTTGGGGCTTCCCGATCACGCTGTGGGCGTTGCCCTTCGCGGTGTTCTTCGTGCTGACCGCGGCGTCGTGGCGCGACGGAGTGGGTTTCCGGCGCACCGCGGCAGGGCGCGAACTGTGGTCGCGCGCCGGTGGCTTCCATCGCGTGCTCGCGACGGACTCGGCCGAGACCCGCTTCGATTTCGCGGCCCGGCGTGATCTCTACACGGCGTACGTCCCGTTCGCGGTCGCGGGCGGAGTCGCGGCCGCGTGGGCCAAGAAGTACCAGGCCTACACGAACACCGCTGCACCGCAACCTGATTGGTACGTCTCCTCGAGTCCGTCGACGTCGTACTCGGCGGCGGGCAGCTCGGGTGGCGCGAACTTCGACAGTTTCGAATCGGCGTTGTCGTCGTCGATCGGCGCCTACACCGCCTCGCAGTCGTCGTCCTCGTCATCCTCCTCGGGTGGTGGTGGCGGCTTCAGCGGCGGTGGCGGCGGCGGGGGC